>CP011265.1:0-1900000 GCA_000972765.1 Verrucomicrobia bacterium IMCC26134
ATGCTTGTAACGTCCGTCAGTCCCGGCCTTTGGGAATCCGCAAAAGCCGATCTTCGGGGGCTCTTCCCCGAGGATGTTTTTAAACTCTGGTTTGACCCGATTGTATGCGTGGAGGCCACCCCCGAGCAAATGACGCTTGGCGTGCCCAACGATTTTGCCGCCATTTGGATCAACGATAACTATATCGACCTCATTCAGCAGCGCCTTCGCCTGACTTCCGGCCGCGAGATGGCGGTCAAACTTCGCAAGATCGCCGCCGATTCCTCCGCTGGCACTCTCTTATCCACGCCCCGGCCTCGTCCTGCCGCTCCCCGCCGGGTTATCCGCGTCGAGGACCGCCCGATCCAGAATTCCTCCCTCAACCCGCGTAACACTTTCGAGACTTTCGTGGTCGGTGATAACAACCAGATGGCCGCCGCCGCTGCTCGCGCCGTTGCCGATGCCCCCGGTCAGTCCTACAATCCGCTCTTCCTCTACGGCGAGACCGGTCTCGGCAAGACCCACCTCATGCATGCCATCGGGCATGCCGTCCTGCAGCGCCGCCCCGATACCCGCGTAGCTTATCTTTCCGCCGAGAAGTTCACCAACGACTTCATCCAGGCCATCCAGGAAAACGGTCTCATCAAGTTTCGCCAACGCTACCGCCATGTGGATGTCCTCCTGATCGACGACATTCAGTTCCTCGCCGGCAAGGAGCGCAGCCAGGAGGAGTTTTTCCACACGTTCAACGATCTCCACGGCACCGGCAAACAGATCGTCATCTCCAGCGACCGCCGTGCCTCCGAGATCGAGAAACTCGAGGCCCGGCTCGTTTCCCGCTTTGAGTGGGGACTGCCCGCCGACATACAACCGCCTGATTTCGAGACCCGGCTGGCCATCTTGCGCACCAAGGCAGCCGCCATGAAGTGCGACCTGCCCGCGCCCATCGCCGCCTTCATTGCGCAGCACATCTCGCGCAACATCCGCCGTCTCGAAGGTGCGCTCCTCAAGGTCGCCTCCCACACCCAGCTCACCGGCAAGCCCCTCGATCTGCCTGCCGTTGAGATGCTCCTCAAGGACGTGCTCATGGAGCAGGCGCAAAACCAGCTCACGCTCGAGGTCATCCAGAAGCGGGTCGCCGATCATTTTCAGATCCGCTACAGCGACATGACCAGCAAGCGTCGCCCCAACAATATCGCCATCCCCCGCCAGATCGCGATGTATCTCACCCGCACGCTCATCGCCAAACATTCCCTCCAAGATATCGGTGATGCCTTCGGCGGCCGGGACCACGGCACGGTTATTCACGCCTGCAAAGCCGTGGATAACATGATCGCTCAGGATGCCCACATGCGCGGCCAGATCGAGTTCCTCCGCAACGCCCTGAGCCGCTGAGCCTGACTGCAGCGTTTCTCCCCACGCTGCAGCGACTAAATGCTTCGGCCTGGGGTTTGTTGCCTATTCCGCGCTTTGGGCCTCGTCCTGCTCCGTGCCGTGTGCTGACTCGTTACTTGTCCCGCCGGCGCAGGAAAATGCAGGCGCGGCAGACAGCGACCAAAATTAGACCAATACTTTTGCACTAACCCAGTTTAGATTTTTAAGAATTAAATGCGAAGGTTACCCCTGATTTCCGCATAATGCCCCGGTTAAAGCAGGGACCCGATGACGTCCTTGTGCGGAACGCCATCTGCTAATGGGGCCCACTCCTAGTCCCATCTTATCCATTCAAGCATCGCCCCCTAATCATTCCATGCAAACCGCCGCCACTAGCCATGTAAACGAAACCGTGCTTGGTGCGCAGCGGCCCCATCCGCGCAAGATCGGCTGGATCGGAACGACGGCGATGGCGATGGGCGGCAGCAATCAAAGCCTGTTTTTGATGACGGCGCTGTTCGTCGGTCAGGGCGCCATCCCGGGCCAAGGGAGCGCGGCGGTGCCGCTCTTGATTATCGGCTTGTTGCTCAGTTGGGCGGCGGCGCCCGGCTGGCTCGAGCTCGTTCTGATGTATCCGAATCGGGTGGGTGGTATCGCGGCGACCTGTGCAGAGGCTTTCAAGCCCTACAGCCCGGTGCTGGCGAATCTTACCGGCGTTTGCTATTGGTGGGGCTGGGTTCCCACTTGCGGCCTCACGGCCTTGCTCTCCTCGGCGGCGATCCACGCATGGTATCTGCCCTCCATTCCCATTCCAGTCATGGCCTGCGGCATCGTCCTCGCCTTTACCGCGGTCAATCTCTGCGGAGTAAAGTGGGCCGCCCGCTTCGCCATCCCCATCGCGTCAATGTCGGCGCTGCTGGCCTTTATTTCATCCCTGGCGCCGATCCTTTCCGGGACGGTCGATTGGCATCGGGCCTTCGACTTCCACCTGACCTTGCCTTTTCCCGGTTGGTTTGGCGCGCTGACAAGCGCCATGGCCGGTCTTTATTTGATCGGTTTCGCGGCCCCTGCTTTTGAAGCGGCGACCTGTCACGTAGGCGAGACGATCAATCCGGAGAAAAACGTGCCTCGCGCGATGCTTGCCAGCGCGCTGATGGCCTCGGTTTATTTTCTCGTTCTGCCCCTCATCTGGCTGGGCGCGCTCGGCTCCGAGGAGCTTGGCAAGGATCTCATGCTCGTGCTGGGGCCGACCTTTGCCCCCGTGCTGGGCAGCGCGGCAAAAGCTGCGGCGATCTGGTTCATGATGTTTAATATGCTTCACGGCACCTTGCAGCCGTTGGCGGGCGCGGCCCGCACTCTTGCCCAGTTGGCTGATGACGGTCTGCTGCCGGAGTTTCTATCCAAGCGCTCCGCCAACGACACGCCTTGGGTCGCGACCTGCCTGACGGCTGCGTTCTCCATTTGGTTTCTTCTGATTGGCGATCCGCTTTGGCTGATCGCGTCGGCAAACTTCACCTATCTGATCAGCATCGGCCTGCCGAGCGTCGCGGTATGGCTTTTGCGCTCTGACCAGCCTCACCTTCATCGTCCCTATCGTGCGCCCCGCGGCACCATCATGCTTGGCGTGCTGGCTGCGGTGGCCTGGGGTGTGTCGGCGGTTTTCGGGTTCCAACAATTCGGCCTGCCCACCGTGCTTATCGGTCTTGTCTTCGCTTATTCCGGTTCCGCTTTGTATGCGTGGCGCAAATACTCGGATCGCCGCAAGGCCGGTCTCCCCGGCGTCGCGCGCTCGCTGCACGTCAAACTCACCGGCGCCATGCTGCTCGTGCTTGTTTTGGACGGCGCCGGCTATCTCATCGCCGTCGGCAGCGTGGCCCACGATGAAATCGCCAAGCTCGCCCTGCTGGAGGATATTTTTGTGGCGGTGGCCATGCTCACTATTTCAGTCGGACTGGTGCTTCCCGGTATGATCGCGCACTCTGCGGTCGAGGTTTCGGGCGCGGCCAAGCGGCTCACTACGGGCACCTTGGCGGACTTTTCCACCGCCATGCAGGCGCTGGGCAGGGGCGATCTCGACGCCGCCCATGCCCGGGTGGATATCCGCCCGGTGATCGTGAATTCACGCGACGAGGTGGGCGAGATGGCCGAGAGCTTCAATGTGCTTCAGGATGAAATTGCCCGCGGCGCCGACGGCCTCCATCGCGCCCGTGAGGGTCTGCGTGAAGCCCGCGACGCGCTCACCGAAACCAATCAAAATCTGGAGCAGCGGGTCAATGAACTCGCCGCTTCGCTTCTTGAGCGTCACCGCGTCGAGATCCAGTTGCGCCAGGCCAAGGAGGCCGCCGAGAGCGCCGACCGCGCCAAGAGCGAGTTTCTCGCCATTATGAGTCACGAGATCCGCACGCCGATGAACGGCGTGCTGGGCTACGCCGATCTCCTCAAGGGGACGCGTTTGGACGAGGAGCAAAATAGTTTTATCAACACCATCTGCGCCAGCGGCGATTCCCTTCTGGTGATCATCAACGACATTCTCGATTACTCGAAAATCGAGTCGGGGATGTTCTCCTTGAATCTGCAGCCGATGGATGTGCGGCTCTGTTTCGAAGAAGCGATTGCGCTTTGCACCCCGGCCAAGGACAAGCCCGTCCGCCTGCGGGCGATCGTAGATCCCGCTGTTCCCGCCTGGATCGTTCAGGACTCGATTCGCATCCGCCAGATACTCGTCAATCTTATCGGCAACGCGGTTAAATTCACCCCGACGGGCGTCGTGGATGCCCGGTTGGAACTCCTCTTCACCCCCGTTGGCCTTAAGCCGGACCACTGCATGCTGCGTTTCTCCGTGATCGACACCGGTATCGGCATCGCTCCCGAGAAAATCGAAAACCTTTTCAAGCCTTTCAGTCAGGTGGACACCTCCTCGACCCGCCAATACGGCGGCACCGGTCTCGGTCTGGCGATCTGCGAAAACCTGGTTAAACTCATGGGCGGCACTATCCGCGTGGAGAGCATTCAGGGGAAGGGCTCTACCTTCTCATTCGACCTTGTCGTGGCAATCTCCGCCGCGACGACAGCGAAAAAGGAATTAGACCGTGTTACTGCGCTTTCCCGGGTGTCGCCTGACCCCTCGGCCCCCTTGCGAATACTCGTGGTCGAGGATATTCCCATGAATCAGGCCCTGACCATCCGGCTACTGGCCGATTTGGGGCATCATGCGGACAAGGCGGACAATGGCCAGGAATGCCTGCACTTGATGCAGCAGCAATCCTACGACCTGATTCTGATGGATCTCCATATGCCGTTGGTCGACGGCATCACTGCCACCCGTGAAATCCGCCGCCGCGAGCAGATCAACGGCGGCAGCCAGCGGGTCCACATTTCCGCACTCACCGCGAATGTTATGCAGCGCGAGCGCGAAGCCAGCCTGGCCGCCGGTATGGATCACATCCTCGCAAAACCAATTCGATCCGAGGATCTCCGTGCTTTGCTCAGTAAACTCCGTCGATCCGTTTGATCGGTGGTATCGCGCCGCCCGCCTGCTTTGGCCGGAATCAGTCTTCATATTGCCTCATCCTCCATCCCCATGCCCCGTTCATTGACCGAAACCCAGATCGCCAGCCTCTCGGAGCCTGTTTTTAGAGGACGCAAAATCGAAGCCATCAAGCTTCACCGCGAGCTGACCGGGATGGGACTCAAGGAGTCCAGGGAAGCGGTCGAAGAGCTCGAGCTATCCCTGCGCGCCTCTTCGCCGGACAAATTCGTCGCCGGTCCGCAGGGAAAGGGCTGCATGGGCGTGATTGTCTTCGGCCTGATGTGTTGCGCTCTGGCCACGCCTTGGCTGGCCTCTCGCTTTTTCGTCTGAGCAGTCGGCGAAGCCGTCTGCAGGCAGCGGCGCCAGGGTGGCTTCCGATCTTCTGCATTTGTCGCTCGCGACGGTTTTCGCTCGTTACTTTTCAGCAGCTACAGCCAGTGTGCATATCCTTGGAAGCCGCCTTTACATCATCGCAATCGCTTGCCCCTTTCGCGCCTGACGTCGAGGATCAGAAGGTATGGCTTGATCATTTGGAGCCGGTGAAACTCTCGCCCGGCGACACGCTCTTTCGTCAGGGCGCCGCCGCCGACAGTATTTACTTTATCGAATCCGGCCAGCTTTCCATCTGGCTCGAACTGCCCGGGGCTGGACGCGTGAAGCTTCGCGATCTGGGTCCCGGACACTGCCTCGGGGAGATGGCGCTCTACCGCCAGGAACCCCGCGGCGCCACGGTGGAGGCCGGCTCGTATGCTTGCCTCTGGCGGCTTACCGCCCCCCGGCTGGCTTTGCTCGAGCGTGTCGCTCCCGCAATGGCCTCCGCGATGCACCGTCATGTCGTCGGCCTCCTCGCCGAGCGGCTCGACCACAGCAATAAACACATCAAGGATCCGCTCGCGCGTCTGGCCCATGCCATTCGCGACCTCGCGGAAAATCACTTCTCCGCACCCGGCACTCCTGATCCGCGTATCGCCGATGCCGCCCGGCGCCAGGACGAGGTTGGCGGCATCGCAGGTGCCGTGCAGTTTCTGCAACAGCGACTTCAGTCCTACCTTGCTGATCTTGAGCGCGCGACCTCCGCGCGCGAACAAATCGAGAGCGAGCTTCGCATCGCGGGACGCATCCAGATGAGTTTCTTACCCGCGCCGCTTGCGCCTGCGGACGCCGCACGGGTGGATTTCGCCGCTTTTTCCCGACCGGCCCGCGAGGCGGGCGGGGACCTCTACGACGGTTTTTTTCTGGACGCGAACCGCTTCTTTTTCGTGATCGGCGATGTCTCGGGCAAGGGCGTGTCGGCCGCGCTCTTCATGGCCGTCACCGCCATGTGTCTGCGCGCTCTGGCGGCGGGCATTCATCCCGCCGGCGCCCTGCTTAACCGGGTGAATGAGCTTCTGTGCCAGCGTAATGACACCATGCAGTTCGTCACCGTGCTGGCCGGCGTGCTCGATACCGCCAGCGGCGAGTTATCATGGACGAATTGCGGTCATCCCGCCCCTGTCGTGCTGGGGATTGATGGCTCGACCACCTGGCTCGACGATGGGCGTGGACCGCCCGCCGGAGCCTTCGATGGCGCGGACTACACGACCCAGCATCGTATCCTTCGTCGCGGCGATGTTTTGCTGCTTTACACCGATGGAGTGACCGAGGCGCTGGATCCTGATTCCGCGCTCTATGGCGAGGAGCGACTTTCGGCCTTGTTATCCGGGGCCGCTTCGGCCGATGCCCGCGCCTGTGTGGATAGGGTCGTGAGGGATGTCGAGTCCTTCGTGCGCGGCGCTCCGCAGGCCGATGATCTGACTCTCATCGCGCTCCGCTCCATCCGGGCCTAGCAGCGCGGGGTTCAGACGCCTCCGTCCACCACCGACTGGACAGTGTTCACGATTTTGAAAACGCGGCCCAATCCGGCGATATCGAAGAAACGCCTGACCGGTTCGCTCATAGCGGCGAGCACGAAACGCCCCTGGTTTGCGGTCTGTTGTTTCAGGCCCACCATCAGGGCGCGAAAACCGGAACTCGCCACGTATTCGATCTCGGTGAAATCAAGAACCACCGAGCCTCCAGTCAGCAGCGGTAGCAATGCCGCTTCCAGTTCCGCCGCCCCCGTGTTGTCCAGTTTGCCAACCAGGGTCAGCACTACCCATGAACCTTGTTCGGATTTCGTTATTTGCATAGTGATTAAAGTGAGGGTGCGAACGCCGTCCTTAGGTTTAACGCTTTTTCCAATCGCAATGCAACCTTGGCGCGGCGGTGTATTGCCACGTTTAGGTAACGGCGTAGCCGCCCCCTTCGGTTTCGTCCGCCGGTTTGCGCCGGCATCGCAAGGTGAGCACGTTCCGGGTGCCGCGCCTTTCGTAATCGACTGAATCCATCAGGTTTTTAACCAAATGAATTCCCAGCCCTCCGATGGGTCGTTTTTCCAAGGGCAGGGTTGTGTCCACCTCGGCGCGAGTCAGCGGATCAAACGCAACCGCCTCGTCCGACACCTCGGCCCTCACATAGTCGCCCTCCAAGGTGAGCGAGACGGTGAAGTGCCTGGTCGCGCCTCCCTCGCCGTAGCCGTGCACGATCACGTTCAGCGCCACCTCCTCAAGCGCCACTTGAAGGTTCCCTCTCACCCTCGGCGATAAGTCCTGTTGGTCGGCGAACCGGTCCAGCCACTGCGACAGACCTTCGACTTCGCGCCGGTCATTTTTGAGTTGCAGGGTTTGGGTCATGGAGGGACGTGGAGTCGCCGTGGGACGGGTCTTCCAGCTTGGCATAATCAACCAGCGCCTCCGGCGATCGTCCAATCCCGAATCGTTTCGTTTGCTCGTTGTAACGTCTCTTTTACGCGGACTGCTCATGCCCTTTCTCAGGCCGCTTCACCACGGCCGGTTGTGGGGCGCCTGGAAGGGTGGCCCGCCAACGTCATCCAGCACGGGCGGTAAGCTCGTAGTTCGCGACCGTCACCTGCGCCCTCGCCTAAGCCCGACTTACGCGTTTTGTTGAGGCATGAGCTTCGCCACCTCGATCGGCCGCACGCGCCACACCTTCGCCACACTGGCAGAGCTCCTTGCCAAGGCAACCCCGCACCGCTCGGGCGATGTGCTCGCCGGCCTTGCCGCCGCCTCCGCCGAGGAACGCATCGCCGCCCAGCTCTGCCTTGCCGATGTCCCGCTCGCCCGCTTTCTCGGCGATCTGCTCATCCCCTACGAGTCCGACGAGGTCACCCGCCTCATCCTCGACACCCATGACCGCGCCGCCTTCGCGCCTGTCGCCGGTCTCACCGTCGGCCAGTTCCGCGACTGGCTCCTGCGCTACGAAACTGACACGACCGTGCTCTCCGCGCTCGCCCCCGGCCTCACGCCTGAAATGGTCGCCGCCGTCTCGAAGCTAATGGGCAACCAGGATCTCGTGCTCGTCGCCAAAAAATGCCGCGTCGTCACCGCCTTTCGATCGACCATAGGCCTGCCGGGACGCCTCTCGGTCCGCCTCCAGCCGAACCACCCGACCGACGACCCGCAGGGCATCGCCGCCTCCATCCTCGACGGACTTCTCTACGGTTGCGGCGACGCCGTCATCGGCATCAACCCCGCCACCGACAGCGTCCCCGCGATGGAGGCTTTGCTCAAACTCATCGACGAACTCATCCGCCGCTACGAAATCCCCACGCAGTCCTGTATCCTGGCGCATGTCACCACCGCCCTCGAAGCGATGAAACGCGGCGCGCCCGTCGATCTCGTTTTCCAATCGATCACCGGCACCGAGGCCGCCAACAAAAGCTTCGGCATCACCCTCCCGCTCCTCGCCGAGGCCCGCGCCGCCGCCCTCTCGCTCAAGCGCGGCACCGTCGGCGCCAACGTCATGTATTTCGAGACCGGCCAGGGTTCCTGCCTCTCCGCCGGCGCCCACCACGGACTCGACCAGCAGACCTGCGAAGTTCGCGCCTACGCCGTCGCCCGCGCCTTCCAGCCCCTCCTCGTCAACACCGTCGTCGGCTTCATCGGCCCCGAGTATCTCTACGACGGCAAGCAGATCATCCGCGCCGGCCTCGAGGATCATTGCTGTGGCAAACTCCTCGGCCTGCCCATGGGCGTTGATGTGTGTTACACCAACCATGCCGAGGCGGATCAGGATGACATGGATAGCCTGCTCACCCTTCTCGGGGTGGCTGGTTGCAACTTCATCATGGGCGTGCCCGGCGCCGACGACATCATGCTCGGCTACCAATCGACTTCGTTCCACGACAGCCACTACCTGCGCCAGGTCCTCGGCCTGCGCCCCGCGCCTGAGTTTGAAGGGTGGCTTGAAAAAATGCGCATCGCCACCGAGGGCCGCCTCCTGCCAGCCACCGGACGGCATGCACTCCTCGCCGATGTCTGACGCACCAGATCAGCCACCCCTCGTTCCTGCATCAACCTCAGGCAGCGACCCGTGGATCGGCCTGCGCCGGTTCACCTCGGCGCGCATCGCGCTGGGCCGCACCGGCGGCAGTCAACGCATGGAAACCGTGCTGGACTTCCGTCTATCGCACGCGCGCGCCCGCGACGCCGTGATGGCGCCTTTCGACCTCGATGGCGTGGCTTATCGGCTCTGCGCCGCCGGCCTCTCCACCCATCGTCTCGCAACCGGTGTCACCGACAAAAAAACCTACCTCTTGCGGCCCGATCTCGGCCGCCGTCTCGCCCCGGCTTCGGCCTCCGATTTCCGCGCCCGGGCTGAGTCATGGGGGCCTCGCGATCTCGCCATAATCGTCTCCGACGGACTCGCCGCCCAAGCCGCAGAGCGACACGCCGTCGAGACCGTTACTCACCTGGCCGCGCATCTCGGCGCCGCAGGCTGGTCGCTTTACCCGATTTTTCTCGTGCCCTGCGGACGCGTTAAACTCCAAGACGAGATCGGCGAACTCCTCGGCGCGCGCTTCACCCTCATGCTTCTGGGCGAGCGACCCGGTCTTGGTATGCCAGACAGTTTGGGCGCGTATTTCACCGCCGGTCCCGCCGCCTCGCGCACCGACGCCGACCGCAATTGCGTCTCAAACATCCGCGCCGAGGGGCTGCCGCCCGCCGCCGCCGCAACCAAGCTTGCCTGGCTCCTGCTCGAATCCGCCCGCACGGGCCGTGCCGGCGTCGCGCTCAAGGACGAACAGCCTGCCGCCTCCGCCCTGTTCGACTCTCCGGGCACACTCGATTCTGGTTCAGTGTAACGCCCCCGCGAATCGTTGGTGCCTGCGGGCCGTTTCCTGAACCACGGCGGAGCCCGCGTTGCGGTTGGCGGTGCCTCGCGCCGCTTGCCTTGTGCGGGGCAGTTCCTAGATTTGTGCCTTCACATGAGCCTCACCTCCGAACAATCCGCCACCGTCGCCACTTGGATCTCCGCCGGCGACAACCTCTCCGCCGTTCAGAAAAAGCTCCGCGAGCAGTTTCAGATTTCGATGACTTATATGGATGTCCGTTTCCTCGTGGATGACCTCAATCTCACCCTCAAGGACCCTGCACCCAAAGCCGACGCCTCCGACGTTACCAAGGCCAAGACTGCCGCCCCCGCCGGAGCCAAGACCCCCGCGGCTGGGGCCGCTGCCGAAACGGCCGCCGGGGAGGACGAATTGCCCGAAGACGATGCCCTTCCGCCCGGTCCCGGCTCCGTCAGCGTGGACGTCGATGGGGTGACCCTCATCCCCGGTGCCATCTGCAGCGGCAGTGTGATTTTTAGTGATGGCGTCACCGGCAAGTGGATCGTCGATCAAAGTGGACGCCCCGGCTTTACCTCGATCAGTCAGCCTGGCTATCGTCCCACGCCCGAGGACGCCCAGGTGTTCATGCGTGAGCTCGACGCCGCGTTGCAGAAGAAGGGGCTCTGAGCGCCCGCCGTCTCATTCAAGTTTTCCAGCCCGCCTCATTCCGGCGGGCTTTTTTCGTCCGGGGGTCTGCAACGCAGGCGGTTTTCTCTCGAATCTTACCGTGCGGATTTAAATAAAATCGCACACTCCGCGGAGTTTACCCACTATCAGATCTGTTCTTGCTCCGCAACCCCTGCATCCCTCCCACCCCCCTCGCATGTCTGCTGCCAAAGCTACCGTCGCGTCCACTCAACCCGCCGCGTCCGCCAAATTCTCCAGAGCCGCGCCCGCGATCCGCCCCATCGCCCGCCTGATGGCCGCCAACCGCTCCGAGATCGCGGTCCGTATCTTCCGCGCCGGCACCGAGCTCGGTCTGCGCACCGTCGCCATCTTTGCCCAGGAGGATCGTTTCTCCATCCATCGTTACAAGGCCGACGAGGCTTATCAGGTCGGTCGCGGCAAGGGCCCCGTCGCCGCCTATCTCGACATCGAGAGCATCATTGGCGTAGCCAAGGACAATGGCATCGACGCCATCCACCCCGGCTACGGCTTCCTTTCTGAAAACCCCGCCTTTGCCCGCGCCTGCGAACGGGCCGGCATCATCTTTGTCGGCCCTCGTCCCGAACTGCTGGATATGATGGGCGACAAAACCGCCGCCCGCGCCCTCGCGCAAAAGATCAAGGTCCCCGTTCTCCCCGGCACCGAGGAGCCCGTCTCCGATCGCGCCGAGGCCATGAAGATCGCCAAGTCCATCGGCTTCCCCCTTATCATCAAGGCCGCCTTCGGTGGCGGCGGGCGCGGCATGCGCGTCGTGCATAAAGCCGCCGATCTCGCCGACCTGCTGGACGAGGCCCAGGGCGAGGCCGACCGCGCCTTTGGCAACCCCGCCGTTTTCCTCGAGAAATACATCCCGCGCGCCAAGCATATCGAGGTGCAGATCCTCGGTGACCGGCATGGCAACGTCATCCATCTTCACGAACGCGACTGCTCCGTGCAGCGCCGCCACCAGAAGGTCATCGAGGTCGCGCCCAGCTTCGGCCTGCCGCCCCAGATCGTCGGCGAGCTCTGCGACGCCGCCGTGCGCATCGCCCGCGAGATCCGCTACGACAACGCCGGCACCGTGGAATTCCTTTACGACCTCGACCGCCACGAGTGGTTCTTCATCGAGATGAATCCCCGTATCCAAGTTGAGCACACCGTCACCGAGGTCATTACCGGACTCGACCTCGTGCGAGCCCAGCTCCTGATCGCGCAGGGCCACGCCCTTCATTCTCCCGAGGTCGGCATGCCCGCCCAGGCCGACGTGCCGCGCAACGGCTTCGCCCTCCAGTGCCGCATCACCACCGAGGACCCCGCCAACAAGTTCGTGCCCGACTACGGCCGTATCCAGGCCTACCGCTCGCCGGGCGGTTTCGGTGTCCGCCTCGACGGGGCCGCCGGTTTCGCGGGCTCCGTCATCACGCCGTTTTACGACTCCATGTTGGTGAAGGTCATTGCCAGCGGCCAGACCTACGAGCTCGCCCTTCACCGCATGAAACGCGTGTTGAGCGAATTCCGCATCCGCGGGGTGAAGACCAACATCCCGTTCCTCGAGAACGTCGTCGCCCACCCGATCTTCCAGGCCGGCGAGGCCACCACCACGCTCATCGACACCACGCCCGACCTCTTCCGTTTCAAGGTCCGCCACGACCGCGCCACCAAGCTTCTCACCTTCCTCGGCAACGTCACCGTCAACGGCAACCCCCACGCCAAGGGCTATCGCCCCGCCAAGGCCCTCGTCGCGCCTGTCGCGCCCGTCTGCGACCTCAGCCTCCCGCCCACTCCCGGCACCCGCCAGCTCCTGCTCGAGCTCGGCGCCAAGAAGTTCGCCCGTTGGACGGTCGACCAAAAACGCCTGCTCGTCACCGACACCACCTTTCGCGACGCGCACCAGTCCCTCATGGCCACGCGCGTGCGCTCGCACGACATGCTGGCCTGCGCCGGTTCGCTCGCCCGCCGCGTGCCCGACCTCTTCTCGCTCGAGATGTGGGGCGGCGCCACCTTCGACACCGCCATGCGTTTCCTCAGCGAGGATCCGTGGGAGCGCCTGCGCCAGCTCCGCGAGCGCGTGCCGAACATCTGCTTCCAGATGCTTTTCCGCGGCGCCAACGCCGTCGGCTACACCAACTACCCCGACGCCGTCGTCGCCGGCTTCGTGCGCCACGCCGCTTCGCAGGGCATGGATATTTTCCGCATCTTCGACTCGCTCAACTACCTCCCGAACCTGCGCGTCGCCATGGATGCAGTGCAGGATACCCACGCCGTCTGCGAGGCCGCGCTCTGCTATACCGGTGACATCCTCGACCCCGACCGCGCCAAGTATTCGCTCTCTTACTACGTGAAGATGGCGAAGGAGCTGGAAAAGATGGGCGCCCACATGATCGCCATCAAGGACATGGCCGGCCTCTGCCGTCCCGCCGCCGCGCACAAGCTGGTCAAGACGCTCAAGGACGAGATCGGCCTGCCCATCCATTTCCACACCCACGACACCAGCGGCATCAACGCCGCTTCCGTGCTCCGCGCCGCCGACGCCGGGGTGGACGTGGTGGACCTCGCCCTCGCCGCCATGAGCGGCAGCACCTCGCAGCCCAACCTCAACTCCATCGTCGCCGCCCTGCGCCAGACCCCGCGCGACACCCGTCTCGACCTCGAGGCGCTCAACGAGTTCTCCGACTACTGGGAAAACGTCCGCCCGATTTACGCGCCCTTCGACACCGCGCCCCGCAGCGGCTCGGCCGAGGTCTACCTGCACGAGATGCCCGGCGGCCAATACACCAACCTCAAGGAGCAGGCCGCCTCCATGGGCGTCTCGCATCGCTGGCCCGAGATCGCCCGCACCTACGCCGAGGTGAACCAGCTCTTCGGCGACATCGTCAAGGTCACGCCCTCCTCGAAGGTCGTCGGCGACATGGCGCTTTTCCTCTTCTCGCGCGGCATCAAGCCCGCCGACGTGGTCAACCTCCCGCCCGGCGAGACGCCCTTCCCCGAGAGTGTGATCGACATGCTGACCGGCGGTCTGGGCTGGCCCGAGGGCGGCTGGCCCGAGGGCGTTTCTCGCGCCGTCCTCGGCGAGGCGAGGCATCTCGAGACCAAGTCCCGCTACCTGTCCACGCTCAAGCCCGCCCCCACGGGCAAGGCGGCGAAAGCCGCCGCCAGTTCCGCCAGCGCGGCCGCCCCGGCCGAGTCGATCGAGACCATGCGCAACGCCCTCGCCGCGAAACTCCACCGTGCGCCGACCGACGACGAGTTCTACTCGCATCTGATGTATCCGCAGGTGTTCGCCGATTTCCAGAAACACCAGCGCGAGTATGGCGACGTGAGCGTGCTGCCGACGCCGGCCTTTTTCTACGGCCTCCAAGCCGGCGAGGAGATTTCGGTCGAGATCGAGCGCGGCAAGGTCCTCATCATCCGCCTCGTCAGCATGGGCGCGACCGACAAGGAGGGTCGCCGCACCCTCAGCTACGAGCTCAACGGCATGGCGCGCGACACCGTGATCATGGACCGCAGCGTCATCCCCAAGACCAAGAGCCGCCCCAAGGCCGATCTTGCCGATGCCACGCAGGTGGCCGCGCCGATCCCAGGTCTGATCGCGGTGCTCTCGGTCTCCGTTGGTGCGAAGGTCGTGAAAGGCGACAAGCTCCTCATGATGGAGGCGATGAAGATGCAGACCACGGTTTACGCCCCCTGCGACGGCGTCATCTCCGAACTCAACGTTGCCGTCGGTGATACCGTCGAGAGCAAGGACCTTCTCATCCGCGTGCGTCCGGCTTCTTAACCGGTCCGTTGGGTTCAGGGTTCGCTCAAGATTCAGACGGATCGAATTCTGACGGGGTGGACGAAAGCCGGGTGGGTGCGCACAGTCCACCTTGCCCCCATCCTGACCGCCCATGTGTTTTCCCAGGTTCCCGTCTTACCTCGTTGTAGTTGCGACTTGCTGCCTATGGCTCATGCAAAGCCAATCCGTGTGCGCGGCGTATTCGCTTACCACGGGAATCGGAACGGGGGCGGATGAAGATGTGCGCGAGCAAACGCCCACCGACGCCAGTGGCGGGCGGGCGTTTCTCGAACTGCGTTCTCGCGCCATTGCCGGCACCGAGCGTCATATCCCCGCTTTCTTCCGGTTCGATTTCACCGGCGTGACCGGGCCGATCAACGCCGTTTCGCTTAAGTTCTGGATCGCTTCGAGCACGGTGGACTCGGACTCGTTCACGATCGACGTCTACGGCGTGGTGGACGGCGTGGCGGGAGAAAGTGACTGGAGCGCCTCCACGCTTTCCTACAACAACGCGCCAGGCCTGGGCGCCGCGGATTATCCCGCGATCGACCGCGATCTGGCGGCGGGCGAATATGTTTATCTCGGCGCGGTTACTTACGCCGGCGGTAGTAAATCGGGCGGACTCACTTTCACCAATCAGGCCCTGCTCGATTTTATCAACGCGGACACGAATCACGCCGTGACGCTCTTTCTCGAGCCGCAGGTCGCCGCCACCGGGCAGGATTTTTTCGTGCACGTGCGCACCTTCGAGGGCGTGGGCAGCGACGCCGGTGATTTCGCGCCCACCTTGGATCTGCCCAATGTGGCGCCGCCCGGCACCTCTTTGCCGCCGCCCACGGACGCGGTTTTCCTGAACGAGACCACGGGCGACGTCACGGTGGGCAACGGCATCGTGCGCGCGCTCATTGGCAAGTCCGACGGCGTGTGCAGCGATCTGCGGAAGGAAGGCGGGGCGAACACGCTGCTCAACGGCGGAAAACTCTACTTCGACTCCAATTCGGGCGGAGCCTTTTACAGCTTTGGCGGCACCTACGCTCTGGTCGAAAAAACCACCCAGCGCGTTCATATTAAGTTTACCGGCCGCATGGGCGAGTTCACGACCGAGCTGCACTACGTGCTCTAGGTGGGCGACTCCGGGCTGCACTGCTACACGGTTTTTCGCCATGGCGCGGGTGACGCCGCGACCTATCTGGAGCAGGCGCGCATGGTGCTGCGTTGCGATAAAAACGTTTTTACCAACGCGTTCACCTCCGAGACAAAATCCGGCCAGATGGTCGCGCCTTCACTGCTCGCGAGTGCGCCGGTGATCATGGACGCGACAAACCAGCTGCCCGCGAGCAGCAGTTACACAACGCCGACCGGACTTACCGATACCGGCCTGCCAGTTTACACGAAATACGACTGGGCTGACTTTCTCGAAACCCACAAGGCCCACGGCCTCGCCGGAGACTCCACCGGGCTTTGGATGATCTCGGGCAGCGAAGAATTCATGAACGGCGGCCCGACCAAGGGTGAGCTGTTTGTCCATGGCACCGAGACCACGCCGCTGATGATCGAGACCTTCCATGCCGCGCACTTCCTTGGTAGCGATTCCAACCTCCAAATGGCGGCGGACGAAGTCTGGCAAAAAGTTTACGGCCCTTACTTTGTCTATGTGAACACCGGAGTTGGCGCGCAGGCGCTCTGGCAGGACGCGCTCGTGCGCGCCACGGCGGAGAAGGCCGCCTGGCCCCTGAGCTGGATGAACGAGCCGGCGTATCCCGTGGCGCGCGGGACGGTGACGGGGCGCGTGCTCGCCGCGGGAGCGGCCGGCGCAAACGCCCTGATGGTGCTGGCCCAACCCGGCTCGGATTGGCAGGCGCAGGGACGCGACTACCTGTTTTGGACGCGGGCCGACGCGGCGGGTAACTTCACGCTCTCGAAGGTTCGGCCGGGCACCTATTCGCTCTACGCCAGCGTGCCCGGTTTTTCCGGACAGATGGAGCTCGGCCAGGTCGCGGTCGGCGCCTCGGCCACGACGGACCTCGGACGGCTCTCGTGGACACCACCGCGCCGCGCGCAGACACTTTGGCAGATCGGCACGCCGGATCGCTCGACGGCGGAGTTTCGCTTCGGCGACCGGATGCGGCAGTTCGGGCTTTGGTGGCGTTACTTGGAGGAGAAAGGCACGGCTGACCTCAACTACACCATTGGCGTGAGCAACCCCGCCGACTGGTATTATGCGCAATCGGTGATGGCCCTCGATGACGGCACCTATCTCACGCCCAAGTGGAACGTGATCTTCCCGCTCGCGGCGATTCCCGCCGGTCCGGCCGAGTTGGTGATCGATTTCGCCGGGGCGATGAGCAGCACGCTCAACTTGACCCTGAACGGAACCTCGATTGGCAGCCTTGCGATGGTCAACGACGCCGGCATCTACCGCTCCGCGACGAGCCTGTCGCGCTACACCCAACAGCGTGTTTCGATCAGCACCGCGTTGCTGCGCACCGGCTCAAATACGCTGACCTTCCAGCTTTCGGGGCGTTCTAATTGGAGCGGCACCAAGCCGGTCTCGCCCGCATCGGGCGTGATGTATGACTCGATCCGGCTCGAGGCCGGCGCGGCGACGATCGAAAGCCAGCTGCGCGATTATGCTCTCACGGTTTCGGCGGGCACCGGCGGCACCGTTTCGGGTGGCGGGTATTTCGCGGTCGGCACCACCACGGAGGTTTGCGCCACGGCTTCGCCCGGTTACCGGTTCGTCGCGTGGAGCGACGGGTCGACCGCGGCGGTGCGCAGCGTCACCGTGGCCTCCGCCGCGACCTACGCCGCGACGTTCTCGGCAAGCTCCCTAGGCGCGTTCGATCAATGGGCAATGACTACGCTCTCGGCCGGCGATCGCGATTTTGCGGGCGACGCTGATGGCAACGGAATCGCGAATGGGATCGAGTTCGCCTACAGTTTGCCGGCGGGTGCCACGGCGTTGATGGAAGTGCGCGTGATCGGTGGTAATCCGACGGCGGTTTTGTCGGCCACGCCGACGTCGAACGGGACGGCCTATACCAGCCTGGAAGTGCAAGCCACGACTGACCTGCTGGACTGGACTGCGGGGGCGGTGGCCCTGACGGAAACCCAGGTGGCGGGCGAGCGCCGCTGGAGCCCCGCGGCGCCCGGTGCGAAGACGTATTTCCGCGCGGTGGTCCGGCTGATTCCGTGAGTTCGCCGGGCCAGTTTTGTGTGGCAACGGCCGTGCCGGCCGTTCTCCAGCTGCCGAACACGCCCGGCACGGGCGCGGCTACACACGCAATACCTGTTACTGGTAGAGCCAGTAGCGGCGGGTGAGTTTTTGGTAAACGACACAGCGGCGGCGCCAGTCGGCCTCAAAGGCGTCGAGGTTCACCTTCGCGCCGTCGCTCTTCAGGGCGTCCCACCAGGCGGTGGAGCCGGCGTGGATATTGAAACTGCGCGCATCTTTCGATCCGAGCTTGGCGAAGGGGTTCGGCGGGTCGTAGCGGCAGGCCAGGCGCATGAGCTCGAAACTCAGCTCGGTGGGACGCCAGGCGTCCCAGTCCGCGATGTCCACGTAAAGGGCTGCGGCGGGCTTGCCCTGGGCGTCGGGCACGGTGACCTTGCGGTAGGCCAGGCCCGGGATACGGAGTGCGGTGAGGTCGGCGGCGAGCTGGTCGGGTGTCTTGCCCTTGAAGCTGAGGGCGCGGAAGGGGAATTCCCTGCCCGCGCCGTGTTTAAAACCGCTGTATTCGCAGCCGAGGCCGGTCATCGCGTAGCCGACCGCCGCGGCGTAGTCCTGCACGAGCGGGGAGGTGGGCACGTATTTGAGGCCGGTGTCGGGCCAGCGCATGGAGCGTTTCCAGCCGCGCATGGGGATGACGGTGAGGCGTCCCTTGGCGCGCACCGACTCGGGCACGTCGAGCACGCCGGGGGCGTCGGCGGCAATACGGGCCAGCTCGCCAATGGTCAGGCCGTGAACATAGGGTATTCGAAACGCCCCTACGCCGCTCATCCACTGGCGGTCGAGGTGGGGACCGTCCACCTTGAGGCCGCCGAGTGGATTGGGACGATCGAGCACGATGACGCGCACGCCGGCGGCGAAGCAGGCGTCCATGGCGTAGCGCATGACGACGTTGTAGGTGTAGGAGCGCACGCCGATGTCCTGCAAATCGATGAGCAGGGCATCGAGGCCCTTGAGCTGGGCGGGAGTGGGTTTGCGGTTTGCGCCGTGGAGGGAATAGACCGGCAGCCCGCTGCGCGGATCGCGGGTATCGGCAATGTTGACGCTGGCTTTTTCCAGACCGTAGAGACCGTGCTCGGGAGCGAAGAGGGAGACGAGTTTGACGTTGGGCGCCTTGCGCAGGACGTCGACGCTGCTGACGCCAAAGCGGTTTACGCCGGCGGCATGGGTGAGCAGGCCGACGCGCAGGCCGGCGATCGCGCGGAAGCCATCGGCGGCGAGCACATCGATGCCCAGCATGACCGGGTAAACGCCGGCGGTGTTGACGGGAGTGGCGGGGGTGGCGGCATTGGCCGGCGAGGTGCTGATCTTGGGGGCTGCGAACGTGCCGGCCTTAGCCTTGGCAGGGGCGGCGGGCGCGGTGCTGCTGCAGCCGACAGCGCCGGTGAGCACAAGCAGGCCCAGAAGGAGAGGCAGGCGGCGGAGAAGGACGGTCATGGGGTGCGAGGGCTTGGCGGCGGAAAACATCACGGGATGGTTTGATCGGCGGGCGGCGAGGCGGGGGGAAGGGGGTTCGTGGTCGCCGACAGGGAAGAGGTGTCGTGAGGAGTGACGATTGCGGTGATCGGTTTACGGGCGGCGTGATGCCGGGCGGCGGGAAGCACGAGCCAGCGCCAGAGCAGATCAAGGGTCGCGCCCAGCAGCAGGCCGGCGACGATCGAGCCGATTAGAATCGAAGCGATCAAGTGGGCGATGATCCGCAGCCAGTCTGCGTTGGAAATAGGCTGGCCCCTCAGCGGCAGCAGATCGCCCAGAACGCGGTAGAGGCGGTCTTTCCACGGGGTCGGCTCGGGTTCCGCTGGCGGTGCGTCTAGGTCCGCAGGGGCATCGCTGAGCGGCGGGTTGACGACGACCGGCGGGACCGTGAGGGGGCCGGTATGCACGACCGGGGCTGGATCGCGGTGCGGAGTGAGGCCGGTGAGATCAAGGGTGATGGCGCCGAGTTTATAAGTGCCGTAGAAAAAAGGCACGACGGTGGCTGTGTTGCTCACGAACTGGAGGCTGGCCATGATCATGAAGTTCGTGCGGAAGATTAGGCAGAGCAGAAAACCGATGGGGATCTGGGCGGGGATGGGCAGAAGCGTGAGCACCGAGCCCAGATAAAAGGCCGGCCGGATTTGCGGGTAATTGAAGCGCCAGAGGTAGCAGCGGCGGCGGGCGAAGGCGGCGAAGCGACCGACGACCGGGTAGGTGTGGAAGCGCGCGCGGCGGGGCATGAAGCGCAGCCAGAACTTCACCCGGCGGATGCGGGCGAAATGCAGAAGCCGGTGTTTGTGTTCGTCGGTCACGGAGGGGATGGGAGCGTCGGGCCGGGGGAAGGCGTTAACATCGACGCGACCAGGGTGCCGGCGCAAGACCGGTGCGGCAAAATCGTGCGGGTCCAGACTAGGGCGCGGAGGCGGGGCGTCGGGCCCGGATCAAGCGACCGGTGCGAAACGCGGCTGCGTGAGACCCTGGTGGGTGATCGGTTCGCTCCACATCGAGTGGGGGCGCACCCAGAAACTGTCGGTGGTGGGGCGACCCTGGGCGTCGATGGGCCGGTAGAGCACGAAGACGGAGAGATCCTCGGAGTGTCGGGCGAGCCCGGTGACCTCGTAGAGGTTGCCCTTGTAATGACGGTAGCGGCCGGGGAGGGGGGCGGAGGGCAGGGGCGGGAGCGGTTTTTCGGAGGACATGGAGTTAAAGGCTTCAAGGAGGGCGCGGCGGGGAGTGTTTTCAAGCTCGCGGCGGGGGCGGCGGTGCCTGTGGATGCGGGTCATGTGCGCGAAACCCTCCATCAAGCAGGAGACGCCGCCGGAGCTGGCCGGCGCGGCCCTGGCGGGGGCGCGGAGTTTTTATAGAAGCTGGCCGCGGGGAGGTCGCACGCGGGCGCGGCTGAGGGTCGTCGGCGGCGGCTGGGAAACCGGGCCGGCGGGCGACTACACGCAACGAAGGAGTTTTCCCTATTTGACGCTCGAGTTAATCGTCGGCGGTCGCGGCTGGGTGGAGCTCGGCGGGCGGCGCGAGGGCGCGGGGCCGGGCAACGTCTACGCGGTGGAGCCGGATATGCGCTTCGGGAGGCGGGGTGACGCGCGCCGTCCCTTGCGGCGTTATTATCTGTGGTTGGAAGGGACGGAGGCGGAGGCGCTGGTCGCGGCCGCCGGGCTCGGTCGCGGTCGCCTGCGGCAGGTGCTCGCGCCGGCGGAGTGGGTGGAGCCTTGGGAATGGTTGATCCGCGAGGGCGGGGCGGAAGGAGCCCGGGCCGACGCAGTGCGCGAGCAGATCGCTCGGGCCCTCTTGCTGAAGCTGGTCGAGGGCACGCGGCCTGCCGGCGCCGCGGCTTTGGCGGGTGTCGGCAGCACGGGCGGCGCGGCCCGGGCGAGTTTCGAGCGTTGCTGCGAGTTGGTGGATGCGGGTGCGGTTAAACTGCGCACCCTGGGCGATATCGCGGGGGCGGCGGGTTTGCAGCGCGAGACGGTGTGCCGGCTGTTCCGGCGCTTTGCCGACACCACGCCGGAGACCTATCTGCGGCGGCGCAAACTGCAGGAGGCCGCGCACCGGCTGGCGGAACCCGGGGTGCGGGTGAAGACCGTGGCGGCGGAGCTGGGCTTCGCCGATGCGTTTCATTTCAGCCGGGTATTTCGCGCCGCGCACGGCATTTCCCCCCGTGAGTTCAGAGCGCGGGCGGGCGGGAAAAGTTCTTGAGCGCAGGGATTGCGCGGGAGCGGGTCTTGTCTTAATTTCGTAACGTAATGGGAGATTTGGACGTAAACGAAATCATCGCCTTGATTCGCAAGGAAGACCCCCGCTTTGACCGGCTGGCCTACGCCTTCGTGCGCGACGGGCTTGAGCACGCGGTCAAGGAACTGCGCAAGCGCGAGAGCGAGCGCGCCAAGGCTTCCTCCCATCTCACCGGCCGCGAACTCTCCGACGGTTTGCGGGCCTACGCACTCGATCAATTCGGTCCGCTGGCGAAAACCGTGCTCAACGGCTGGGGTATCACGGAAACCATCCACTTTGGCGACATCGTCTACAATCTGATCGACTATAACGTGTTTAGCAAAACCGAGTCCGACCGGCGGGAGGATTTTGAGGGGATCTTCACCTTCGAGGCCGCCTTCGTCGCGCCCTTCCAGCCGCGCCGCCGCCGTTTGCCGCTGCCGAGTTTCGCCGAGACGGAGTAAGACGTGGCGGCGGGGTGAGACTGACCCACTGAGAGGAAACGGGATTTTACCGCGAATCTGGCCGGAGGGGTTTAAGGGGGCACTTAAATTGACTTCGTGGGTTTCGCGGAGGAACCGCAGCAACTGGAAAATCGACGTTGCCTTAGCCTGTGTCGCCACAACTTTCAGCAGCAAGCCCATGCCGTCGCGTCTGGCGGCGCTGGCATCAACTCTTACTCCTGTTTCAACCATGACCTCTTTGGTGCGTTCGCTTGCTCTAGTATCGGCCCTGACCGTCGCTGGTCTCGGACTTAACGGCTGCCAGTCCACCCGCAGCCCGGCCCTGAAGCAGGGCGCCAATGCATCCGTCTCCAGCGAAAGCGCGGCTATCACGATCGATGACGCTCGCGCCCAGATCTCCGCGACCACCGCCGCGCTACGGAATCTGGTGGACCGTCCGCAGGATACCGCCGCGCAATACAAGGTTGTTTTGACCGAGTTCGCTAAATTGCGGGACCACGCCGCCAAGATCGCCGCCGCCGCCGAGAGCGTGCGTGCGAAAAGCGACGACTACCTCGCGGATTGGGCTAAGCAGGTCTCGCTAATTCAAAATGCCGAACTGCGCTCCGCTGCCCTGAACCGCCGCGGTGAGGTCTCGGCCAAGCTTCAGGCTGTCTACAAGAGCTACCAGGATGTTAAGGCCGCCTACGCCCCCTTCGAGGCGGACCTGGCCAATATCCGTGCCGCGGTGGGCAGCGATCTCAGCGCGGCCGGCCTCGTCGCCGTCCGTCCTTTTGTCGCCCAAGCCACGGCCCACGCCGAGCCCGTCAAGGCCTCGATGCTGAAACTGGCCGGCGAATTTCGTGCCGTCTCCGCCGCGCTCCAGCCCGGCGGCCAGTAACTTGGCTGCGTCCGTCCCTAGCCGGCGCATCCGGCCGTTTTCTTTCGTCTGCGGTCCCTGCGCGGCCACCCTGTCATTTGTCTGCCACTGAGATGAAACGGGGTTTTACCGATGCGTTGATGGGGTCAGGCTTTTTGCGCGCCCGTGGCGACTTCATGGTCCGCGGCCAGAGCCTGAATCATCCCCTTGAGCGAGTAGCGTTCCTCCACAAGTTGGGAGGCGTTAGCAGCCAGTCGCCTTCCCAGTTCCTGGTCGCCGGCGAGTCGG
Source organism: Verrucomicrobia bacterium IMCC26134 (assembly GCA_000972765.1). Classification (GTDB taxonomy): domain Bacteria; phylum Verrucomicrobiota; class Verrucomicrobiia; order Opitutales; family Opitutaceae; genus IMCC26134_A. The sequence goes on from CP011265.1 coordinate 23,051, forward strand.
ATCGATTGCCGGATAAACTCGTCCGGGGTGTCGGCGAGGAGGAAATCCCGTTCGGGCACGGCCTCGATGCCCGCGATCCCGATCGTCGTGCTGATAACCGGACGTCGATAGGTGAAGGCCTCTAAAATCTTGATGCGCGTGCCGGCGCCGGCACGCAGGGGCACGACCAGGGCGTGCGCCTGGCCAAAGACCTCCGCTGCGGTTTTGAATTCCCCGATGAATCGGGTGCGCGGGGCGGCGTCGACTATCAGGCGCAACTCAGCTGGAATTTGGCGGCCGCCCAGCACGAAGGTGCAGGTCCGCGCGGCCTGGATGTGCGGCAGCATGTCATGGCAGAACCAGGCCACCGCGTCGGTGTTGGGGGGGTAGTTGAGCGCCCCGACAAACAGGAATCGAAACCCCTCCGCGGCCTCGTCAGGCGCGGGAGGAGGCGGCGGCTGCGTCGCCGGGAGCGGTGCGATGTTGGGCAGCACGCAGACATCCGCGCAGGCGCTCGCCAGCTTCCGCCGGTCGATCTCGGAACAAACGTAGAGGCGGTCCAGGCGGCGCAGCAGGGAGCGTTCAGCCCGCTCGTAGGCGCGGGCGCGACACGCTGAACTTTCGGCCAGACGGGGGTCCGCCTGAAATCTCAGCTGTTCGCTCTTCTGGCGAATAGCGTGCGATTCAAAGTCGTCGAGATCGAGATGGAATCGGGTGCCGGCCGGTTGGTGGTCGCGCATCGCCAGCGCACACGGCGCCATGATCAGCCGAAAGGCATGCACGCGATCAAAGCGCTGTCCGTCAAAGACCAGGCGGGCCGCACGGAAACAGGCCGGCGTGAGGCCGGTCCAATCGACCGGATTTCGCCACAGCAGACCGTGAAGGCGGGGAAAGCGCCGTTCGATGCCCTTGCGCAAGTGATGCCATCTCGGTCGCTTAAACGGCACATGGCCCCATCGCCCGCCAAGGTAGTCCGCCGGCACGGGTGAGCTGTCGCGGTGGGCCAAGGTGGAGACCACGAGGAGGGTGACCTGATGCTCACGGGACAGCGCAGTGATGACACTCTCGGCCCGGCGGGCCGGCCCCGAACCCTCTCGATCAGGAAACAGCGGGCTGATGAATAAAACCGTGGGACGCGAGCTGGTTTGGGCGGCGGGGCCCGGCGCTTGGCGGGAGCTTAGCCGGCTCCAGCGATACTTTGCCCGGGCGGTGTATTCAAAGAACCAGGATGCATTGACGTGTCGAAGCAAGGTGCTGAGGCGAAGCGGGTGCCAGAAGCCGCGGCAAAGTTCGCTTACCTGATCGAGCGCCCGATTCTTTGAATCCAGGCGGCCGAGCGCGGCCAGACGCGTGGCAAGGAACCGGTATTGTCCGGCCACACACAGGCGCATCGCACGGTCCAGGCGGCCGGTTTGCCGCAACCACGCGCAAAAGTGATCCAGCGACTCCACGCGAATCTCAAAGAACTCAATCTTGTCGATTTGGTGGTGTAATTGATCGCGTGAGTGCTGGCGGTAGGTGCCCTGAACCACGTTGAGGTGGTGACCAAGTCCTGAAGACGTCTTTATTCGCCAGAACAGTTCGTGATCCTCCGCCCGGCGAAGCTCCGGATTCCAGGGACCGGCGCGGTCGAGGACTTCCCGTCGATAACAAGCGCCATGGACTAGCCAGAAGCAGTCAAAGAGCGGATCGGCGGCGGCAAACCGGGGGTAATAGCGCCGATGGTCGTTGGTCAGGGTGCCCGACTCGTCGACGGTGTCGATCGGGGCGAAGCAGTAGGGCGCGCCGTGCTCGCGCAGGGCTTTCACGTAGCGGGTTATGGCCTCCGGGAAGAGCACGTCGTCCGAGTCGAGGTAGAGGATGAATTCCCCGGTTGCCGCGCGGGTGCCGGTGTTGCGTGCAGCGGAAACGCCGGCGTTAGGTTGGGTGAGGATTCGCAATGAGCGCCCGGCCCGCAGCGGAGGGAGGGCCTGCAGGACTTCGAGCGTGTGATCGGTGGAGCCATCGTCGACCACCACGATCTCCAGGCGGGGCCAGGTCTGGGCATCCAGCGAGTCCAGGGCGTAGCTGATGAGCTTGGCCCTATTGTAAGTCGGAATAATCACGGAAACCAGGTCGGGCTCGGACGCTGGCGCTAGCCAAGAGGGTGGGGTTCCCGCAGGGGTTCGGAGCACGGGCACGCTGTCGTGGAGTGGCATCGGGGCGAATACGGAGAGGAAACTCCTGAAAGGAAACTGGATTGTGGCAGGTCACGCGCTCGACCGGCTTGCTCGGGTGCGAGCCGCTCCGGGCCTCACGCGGGTGCGTCGGGCAAGCGGATCACGCCGATGCCAAAACCGTCCTGCTCGCGGTCGGCGATGAACTCGTGCGTTTCGGCAAACCGCGTCCGCAAGTCCTGCCACAGGCGCGGCACCTCGCCCGTATTATGGCGGGTCGCGCGCCCGAAGCGCGTCTTGAAATCCGGCGCAATGTCGTGAAACGCGATCAGCCCGCCCGGCCGCACGAGTGGCGCGTAGGCCTCGAAGTCGCCCTTCGCCCCGTCGTAGCTGTGATCGCCGTCGATGAAGAGCACGTCGATCGGCGTGCCGGCGAGTTCGCGGCGCACGCGCTCCACCGTGGCGGGGGCATACGACGAGCCCTGCACGAAAACCTGCCGGCAATCCGGCCGGACAAAGCTCCGCAGCAGCCGCGTGTTTTGCACAAACAGGTCCACCGCGATCTTGGTGCGCACGCTCGGCAGGGCCGCGCCGAGGAGAAAATTTGTGCCGCCTTCCGCCGTGCCGATCTCGACCACGGTGCGCGGTGCGAACGGCTGCGCGTAGCGGAGAAACCCGAGGATTTCCGTGCGGATTTGATGCGATGGAAACACTTCGCGGGCGAAATCAAACCACTCCTCCTCCGTGCCGCAGCCCGCCCAACGCTCCGCGAGCAAGCGCCGGCGGGCGCTCGCGAGATGGTGCCGCGCCACCAGCCAATCCTGCGCCAGCAGCCAGCCGCGCGCCGATCCGAGCCGGGCGGGCATCCGGCGGCGGAATTTTTGCAGCCCATGCGACAGCTTCAACCATAGGCTTTTTTTCATGTGGATGAGAAGCAGGCTCGGGCCGGGCGCAATTGCTGCAACCCCGATTTTCACGCCCCTTATGAAGGGGAGCCTTTGCGTAAAAGTCCGAAAGTCACGGGTGAATGGTTACAAGCGGTCCCGACCCCGGTGCGGGTCGTCCCCGCCCGGTCCGTCTCCTGCGCGTGACACCAGATGCCATGATTCCGGCACCATGTGTCCGGTGCTTCTCTCTGGATCCCGGCACCACGGTTGCGGCGCGATTATGAATTTGTCCGGACTGGGATTGAGCCAGGCCGCCCACCAGGAGAAGGTGCTGTTCGATAGGATGACATGGTCGCACAGACTCATCAGCCGCAGCGCCTCGAAATCCTGCCAGCCTGACATCCCGCGCACGAAGGTGTGCGGCCCCGGCGGAGTGATTTCACGAGCGACGGCCTCGATGTCGTCCGAAAAAACATAAAAGACCGCCGCCGGAAACCGTTCCCGCATTTCGCGAAAGGCTTGCTGGTAGTAGGCGGCGTCCAGCGCCCCGATATCCCGGGCCGCCGCCGCGTTGCTGACGTAATCGCCGCGCCTGAAATGCACGGCGATGGAAGGGCCGGACTGGATCTTTTCTGCCATCGCCGCGACCGACGGATGGACGGGGTATCGCAAGGAAAAATGCCGCCGGACGAGTTCGCCTGCGTTGGTGAAGTATCTTTCCGAGTGGCAAAGGCCATCGAGATACGTGTCGTCCGGGAGCGAGGCCACCCGCTGGTCGAAGTGCTTCCAGTCGACGCGATGCCAGCGGCCTTCGTTCCGGTATACGTTGAACAGGTGATCCACCTGCAGCAGTCGCGCCGCCTTGCGGACGCCCCGGCCGGCCCGGGAAAGCTCGCGACCGCGAAGCCGCTCCACCTCCTCCTGGGTGGCGAATTGCTCGGTGACATTGAAACAGGACAGCGCGTAACGGTTATGCGGCCCCATGTCCGCATACTCCCTGAACCAGCTTACATCCAGCTTGAGCACGGTCCGACGCGACTCCGCCAGCGCGAGGCCGGCCGCATATTGAAACATCTGGTTTCCCAGCCCCGCAAAGAGTCGAACGATGATCATGTCGGGTTTGTTATTAAAATGGCGGGCGGGATCGGCAATTCTGGACTGCACCCGCTTGATCGAGCCTCGTTAGGTTTAATTTCCGGGGTGAGGCCATACTGACCATCTGCGGGACTTTGCACAACGCAGTGAGGTGCCGGGGACTAGGGGCGCACCGGCTTAGCGTTGGCGGGCTGTGGGTATAGCGGCGGCCCGATGCTTATAAGATTGCGCCGCTCACCTCCCCCCCCCGGAAGGTCCGAAACGAATGCCATCTGAAATTCATTCAGATTTCCTTCAGTAAGCTCCTGCCTATGAAAAATATAAAGTTCCTCGTCGCAGCGGTCGCCCTCTGCTCGGCCCTCAGCAGTTTCCTCCAGGCCACGCCAGTGGTCTCACCGATCAGCTACGCGTTCGTCGATAATGCCGCTTTCCAGAACGGACTGACCTTCAGTGGAAACATCACCACCGACGGCACCCTCGGGGCTCTTAACGTCGGCAACATCCTCTCCATTGAGTGGACGATCATGAATACTTCGACCTCGACGCTGATTGCCACGACGTCCAATCCAACTTTCAGCTTTGGAGGAGTCTTTGCGAGCGCGACGCAGATCACCCTCCCCGTGCCTCCCTCTTTTTCTTCTTCGATCAACATTTCCCACCCCACAGGGCAAGGGCAAGTGTATTGGCAACGGTCAGCGGAAACGGATTTTGGTGATTTTGTCAGCCCCTCACAGGATTACTATGCGGCTCAGAATCCGACCTCGTCGTCCACCCCTTGGTGGCAACAAGTAGTGAACGCCGCGCCGCTCAATCTGCAAAGCAACCCTGACGGGGCTTGGATCATCGCCGAGGTGCCGGTTGCCGTCCCCGAGCCCTCGACCTACGGTCTCGTCTTCAGCGGGCTGACCCTCGCGGTCGTCGCGCTGCGCCGCCGCAAGAGCAAGCAGGCCTGAGTCGCTCCAGGCCCACGCCTCTGGCAAAGCCAAGCCCCGCGGAAGCGGGGCTTTTTTATTGGCCCGGAAGCCGCCCTCGGGCCGGGGGCTCTTTCCTGAATTCAGCCTTGGTCAAGCGCGCCCGGCTGCGCAAGGTGAGGGCCAATGTCTTCCCTGCTCGCCCCCGCCGACCGCCGCCTCCTCGAACGTATCTGGGCCCAGCCCGTCGTTCGCACCGAACTGCCCAACGGGCTGACCTTGCTGGTGCAGCCCGACGACGCCGCGCCGGTCGTCTCCGTGCAGGTCTGGGTTAAGACCGGCAGCCAGCACGAGGGCGCGCTGCTCGGCGCCGGCCTCTCGCATTACCTCGAGCATCTGCTCTTCAAAGGCACCGCCCGCCGGGCGGGCCGCGAAATCTCCGCGACGGTGCAGGCCCACGGCGGCAGCATCAACGCCTACACCACCTACGACCGCACCGTTTACTACATCGATCTGCCCGCCACGCATCTCGAGGTGGCGGTGGATCTGCTTGCCGACATGACGCTGCACAGCACCCTGCCCGCCGACGAGGTGACGCGAGAGCGCGACGTCATCCTGCGCGAGATCGCGATGGGCGACGACGACCACGACCGCCGCCACTGGGACGCGCTCGCCCGCACCGTGTTTCGGGAGCATCCGCTGCGCGAGCCGGTGATCGGCCACCAGGCGGTGTTCTCGGCCGTCACCCGCGACGAGCTGATGGCCTACTACCGCGAACGCTACGCGCCCAACAACCTCGTGGTCGTGATCGCCGGCGACATCGATCCCGCCGCCGCCCGCGCCACGGTTGAGAAACACTTCGGCGCCGTGCCCCGCCGCCGCCTCGCGCCGGTTTATCAGCCCGCCGAGTCCATCCAGCTCGCCCCGCGCCTGCGTCGCGAGACCGCCGAGGTCGAGCAGAGCCGCGTCGCCCTCGCCTGGCCCGGCGTGCCCATGACGCACCCCGACGCCCCGCTGCTCGATCTGCTCGCCGTTGTCATCGGCTACGGCGACAGCTCCCCGCTCTGGCAGACCCTGCGCGAAAAACTCCGGCTCGTGCACAGCATCGACGCGCACCACTGGAGCCCCGGCCCGGCGGGACTCTTCGCGGTGTTTTTCACCACCGAGCCCGAGAAACGCGACGCCGCCGAGAAGGCGGTGCGCGCCGAGCTGGCGCGCCTCGCGGAGAAGGGTTTTACCCGCCCCGCGCTCGCCCGCGCCGTGCGCCAGCTCGTCGTCGGCGAGATCGGAGGGCGCAAGACCACCTCGCGCCGCGCCTCGCGCCTCGGCTCCGCCGAAGTGGTGGCGGGCGACCTCGATTTCAGCCGCACTTGGTTTGCCCGCGTCGCCGCCGCCACGCCCGCCGACCTGCGCCGCGTCTTGCGCGAGTGGCTGGTGCCGCAGCGCGAGAACACCGTCTCGCTCGACCCGGTGCCGAAGCCTGCCGCCGCGCCCAAGGCCGCCGCCGCCCCCGTCGCGCGCGGCGAGGACTGGAAACTGCGCATCCTGCCCAACGGCGTGCGCCTGCTCCTGCGCCGTGACGCCCGCCAGCCGAATCTGCACGTCCAGCTCATGTGCGAAGGCGGCCCGCTTTTCGAGACCGCCGGCAAACGGGGCGCGAGCGCGCTGCTCGCGACGATGCTGACCAAGGACACCCGCCAGCGCAGCGCGGCCGAGGTGGCGGAAGCGATCGAGGCGGTGGGCGGTTCCTTCAACGGCTCGGCGGGCAACAACACCCTCGGCCTCGCCGTCGAGGTGTTGCCCGGCGACGCCGCGCTCGCGTCGGAGCTGTTGTCGCAGGCCGTGCTCGCGCCCGCCTTCGCGGCGCGCACCTTCGCGGTCGAGCAGGAGTCCGAGCTGGCGAGTCTGCAGCAGGACGAAGACGATGTCGTGAGCGCGGGTCACCGCCTGGCGCGCGCGAAGTTCTTCGGCCAGCACGCGCTCGCGCTCGACGCCCACGGCGATCCGGCGGGGGTCAAGGCGCTGAAGCCGGCCGATCTGCGCACGCTTTGGAAGCGCCTCGCGGTCGGCGGCAACGTCGTCGTGGCGGTGGCGGGGGATTTTGACGAGCGCACCTACGTGCCCCTGCTCACGCGCTGGCTGGGCAAACTCCCGCGCGGCGCGGCCCCGGCCCGTCCGGCCCGGCACGCGCCGGCGAAGAAGGCGGCGCACACCCATGCCCGCGTCTGCAACCAGGCGCTGGTGTTCGATGCCTTCCCCGGCCCCGGCGCGCTGGCGGCGGACGACACGGCGGCGGCGGTGTTGCACGAGATTTTGAGCGGCATGGCCTCGCGGCTGTTTGAGCGCGTGCGCGAGGAAAAAGGCCTGGCCTACTTCGTGAGCGCGACCCGCGTGGTCGGGGTGGACGACGGCATGTTCTACCTCTACGCGGGCACGCAGCCGGGCAAGGAGGACGAGGTGCTCGGCGAGTTCGACGCCGAGCTGGCGCGCCTCGCGGCGGGCGACATCGAGGCGGAGGAGCTGTCGCGGGCGATCACGCGCCTGCAGGCCTCGCGCCGCATGCGGTTGCAGACCAACGCGGCCCGCGCCGGCGAGGCGACGGTGCGCACGCTCTTCGGCCTGCCGCTGGAAACCTATGGGCACTGGGACGCGCGTCTCGCGGCGGTGTCGGTGCCGGTGTTGCGTGCCTTTGCGCGGGACTACCTTGCGGTGATCCGCCGCCAGCGCCTCGTCGTGCGCCCGGCCTGAGCCGCGCTTGCCTGCGGGGGCGGGGGTGTGCAGGGTTTCCGGCAGCATGAATACCCCGTCTCCCGTCTCTTGGCTGCGTTTGGTCACCGCCGGTCTGGTTTTTGCCAGTGCGGCCTGTCTTCGTGCGCAGGACGCTCCGCCCAAGGCGGAGGTGCCGCCGAGTGTCTTGCAACGCTTCGACAAAAACAAAGACGGCAAACTCAACGACGCCGAGCGCGCCAAGTGGGAGGCGGATAAAGCGCAACGCCGCGCGAAGGACGCCTCGCGCCGCGCCGAGTTGATCGCGCGTTTTGACAGCAACAAAGACGGAAAAATCGACGCCGATGAAGGCGCTGCCGCCAAGCTCGCCATGGCGCAGGAACGCACCGAGGCGGATGCCGCCAAGATGAAGGTCCGGATGGAGAAAGAGGCCGCCAAACTCAAAGCCGACGCCGAGGCCGAGACGGTTGCCAAAACCAAAGCCGGGGCTGCCCCGGCGGCGGTTCAAGCCGAGAAGCCTGCCGACACCATGATGGGCGAGGCGATGAACGCTCCCGCCGCCCCGATCAAAGAGGGCGAGGACATGATGATGATGAAGCCCTGAGCACGGCGAGGGGCAGGGGCGGCGCGTCAGTCGGATTTGGCGCGGGTGAAGAAATGGGCGAGCGCGTCAAAAAGGCCGGCGTATTTGCGGTCGCGGCCGGCGTAGTTTTCCAGGACGTAAAACAGGTAGTAATAAAAGCGGCAGAACGCCCAGGTTGCGATGAGCAGGAGCGAGGCGGTGCGCAGGGTCGGCGATTCGAGCAGGAGCGCGGTTCCGGCCAGAAGTCCGACGAGGAGGAAGAGCCAGCCCTTGGCGTGCAGAAGGGCCTTGCTGCGGATGTCTTGAAAGAGGCGCATGGCGAAAGTTTTCTCCTGCGCGGGCCGGGCTCAGGCCTTGTCGCGGGCGGCGACGCCGCCGCTCCAGTTGAGTTTGCTGCGCACGACGGAGAAGTGTGCGTAGTCGCGGCGTTGCACCAGCGCCAGGCGCTCGGCGGCGAGCGTGATGGTGATGGGCTCGCGTCCGGCCACGCGGGAGTCGCGCTGGCCGTCGCAGGTGACGATCAAGGTGGAGTCGGCGCTCAGATTGCGCACCACGATTTTTACGCCGGAACGGAGGATGATGGAGCGGTTGCTCAGCGTATGCGGGCAGATCGGGGTGAGGGCGATGACCTCGGCGGAGGGGTGGATGAGCGGGCCGCCGGCGGAGAGATTGTAGGCGGTGGAGCCGGTGGGGGTGGCGAAGATAAGGCCGTCGCAATCGTAGTCGGTCACGAGCTCTCCGTCGGCGGTGACCTCAAGGCCGACCAGGCGGGAGTTTACCTTGGCCTTGATCAGCACGTCGTTGAGGGCGAGGTCAGCGGGGCCGGCGCCGGTGGAGCAGGCGAGCAGGGCGCGGTGCGTGATCTGGAAGTCGCCGGCGAGCAGGGCAGGGAAGGAAGGGCGGATATCGTCGGCGGAGAAGGTGGTGAGGAAGCCGAGGCTGCCGCGGTTGACCCCGATGATGGGGACCCGGGCGCGGGCGGCCTCGGCGGCGATGCCGAGGAGGGTGCCGTCGCCGCCGATGACACAGCAGGCGTCGCACCCGGCGAGAAAGCCCGACGGAACGGGATAGGTGTTAATGACCTTGACCGATACGCCGGCGGCGGTGGCGAGGGTGACGAGGTCGGCGGCCAGCGCGGGCGCGCCGGATTTCTGCGCGTTTACGACAAAGGCGAGGCGGCGGATGGGCGTCATTTTCGTTATCCAGTTAAAATATACGGTGACGAATGTCCAATGACCAATGCGCGGGTGACGGCGGATTGGCACGATCTGTTTTTGCCAAGCGATTGGTGGCATCGACGACCGCATGGGGAAGGTCGTCGCGTGATTCCAGCTGGAGTTCGTGGTCGCAATCTGCAGCCAGGCCTGCAGACTGAAGACAGGTGAGCACGATCTGCCTGAGATGCGGTTTTTTTTGCCGGGCTCTAAGGAAAGTTTCGGCTGGGATCAGCGTGGCTGTGTGGGGGTTGGCTGCCTCTTTCGTCTGCACGGCATGCGTCCCTTTTCACGTATCGGGCGTCGCGCTGCACACGCGGGATGTCAGGCCGGTCGTCGTCGAGTCGGTGAAGGCGGAGAATTACGGCGCCTTTTCCTGTCCGGCTTTTGACCGTGAGGGGAAGCGTCTCGCGGTCTATGATTCCGGCCTCAACCGGCTCCGTATCCTGCGGAGTGCAGACCTTGCGGAGCTCGCCAGTTTAGAGCCGGCGAGGCGGCCGAGGCGGCTTGGTTTTTCTCCGAGCGGACGGTTTCTCGTTATCGAAGCCCATCCGGGTTGGATTGATGATTATTTGGGCGGTAAAGGCATCGGCGCGCCCCGTGCGGCGATCGATTCGCCCGCAGCGCTGCGGGATGACATCCAGCGGGCAACGATCTGGGATCTAAAAACCGGTCGGATGATCGCGGATCTGTGCAGTGATACGATTTCAACCCGTCCGCCGCAGGGAGGGTGGCTGTGGGCGCGGCGTTGGGCGATCGTGCCAGGGTATCGGAGCGCAGCCCTGTTGGAGGCGCACTTTTCCCCCGACGAGACGGAGTTTTCCCTGCTGGCGTGGAACGGCGTGCGGCAGCGCTGGGATGTCCGCACCTGGATGCGTCTGGCCGATCTTCCGCCGCCGGTTTTCTGGGCGGGCCTTCATGCATCGGCGCCTGCGTCCGCTACTCGGTCGGCTGACGGACGCTGGATACTGCTGCAATCCCCTGGTTTCCCTACGCTGTATCTTTGGGACACGCGCACCGATGACCTGCGGCCGCTAATGAAGGAGCATTTGACCCGTTTGCCCGTGCAGGCGATTTCCAGCGATGGACGCCGCGTGGTGGTGGTGGGTAATCAGGGCATGAGCCCGGTCGTGCGCAGTTGGGGTTTTTTGGAAGAAAAAGAGCGGCCGCTTGAGGAGTTGAAATTCGGCTTAATGCAAGGACATCCACGCCTGCGCGGGGAGGGTGTTGCATTATCGCCGGACGGACAGTTTCTGGCGGCGGCGCTCCTGGATCAGGAGGTGGCGATGTTTGCCACTATTCTCATAACCGGGTTTGAACTTACGCGCAGCGACCTGTGCCTTTGGCGGGTGGACGATGGTCGCCTGCTGGTCACGGTTTCGCTCGAGGATCTTTCCGAGGGGATGGCGACAGGCCCTTTGCAGGGCCTGGACTTGGTGTTCTCGCCCGATGGAACGACGTTGGCGGTGTGCGGACGGATGGTGCGGATTTATCGTGTAAGCGAATTGGTCCGTTCGCCGTAGCGGGATAATCGGTGGCCGGACGAAATGGTGCGTCCCAAGGTCGTGCCACCGGGCCGTAACCGGCCGGGATTAGCAGCCCTTTCGCAGACCGATGAGAAACTCGCGGTTGCCGTCGGTGCCGGTGATGGGGCTGTCGATCGAGCCGACGAGGTGCGCTCCAGGGAGCTCGGCGAGGGCGAAGGCGGTGACATCGGCGAGCACGCGTTGCTGCACGGCGGGGTCGCGGATGATGCCCTGGCCCTTGTCCACCTCGGCCTTGCCGGCTTCGAACTGGGGTTTCACGAGGGCGACGAGGGTGCCGCCGGCGCGGAGCACGGGCCAGACGGCGGGGAGCACGCTTTTGAGCGAGATGAAGGAGAGATCCATGACCAGGGCGTCGAACTCGCGGCGCGGCAGGATGGCGGGGTCGAGGTGGCGGGCGTTGACCTGTTCGAGATTGGTGACGCGCGGGTCGGCGAGCAGGCGGCCGTGGAGCTGGGCGCGGCCGACATCGAGACAGACGACGGAGGCGGCGCCGGCTTGCAGGGCGCAGTCGGTGAAGCCGCCGGTGGACGCACCGACGTCGAGCACGTGGGCGCCGGTCAGGTCGAGCGGGTGGGTATCGAGCCAGCCCTGGAGTTTTTCGCCGCCACGGGAGACGAAGCGGTCGGTCTGGACGAGGGTGAGGAGGAAGTCGGCAGGGTATTCCTTGCCCGGCTTGTCGAGGCGTTCGGTGCCGGTGCGAACGAGGCCGGCCATGACGTAGGCTTTGGCCTTGGCGCGGGTAGGAGCGAGGCCCCGGGCGACAAGAAGCTCGTCGAGGCGGAGTTTTTTGGCAGGAGCGGTCATCAGAGCGCTCCGAGGGCGGAGAGGAAGGCGCGGGCGAGGATCATGTGGCCGGCGGGCTGGGGGTGGATGCGATCCCAGGCCAGCGTCATCGGGTGCACGTGGGCCAGCACGGCGTCGAAGGCGGCCTGCGTATCCAGAAAACGGGCACCGTGACGGCCGGCCACGCGGCGCACGATCGCGCCGTAGTCGTCCATGCGGGCGCGCATGGGGTCGGCGCGGTTCGCTTCGATGAAGAAGGGCGTGGCGAGCAGCACGCCGGCGGGACCGGCCGGCAGGGCGGCGAGGGTGCGGACGACGAGGGCGTCGAGGGTTTGCTCGTAGAGATCGGGCTGGACCTGGATATCGGTGCGAAGGGGCGAGTCGAACTGGCGCCACACGTCGTTGATGCCGATCATGACACAGAGGAAGTCGGGATGCAGGTCGAGGACATCGCTTTGCCAGCGGGCGGCGAGGTCGAGCACGGTGTGGCCGGAAGTGCCGCGGTTCATCACGCGGATGCGGGCCTCGGGGCGAGTGGCGAGCAGCCAGGATTCGACCAGGGAGACGTAGCCTCTGCCGAGGCCGGCGGTGCCCCACGGAGCGGGCTCGCCCAAGGGCTCGCGGCCTGAGTCGGTGATGGAGTCGCCGATGAAGAGGAGTTTGGAGGACGGTTGGAGCAGCATGGTGTGACGGGGAGCGGGAGGTTGATAGGCCCCAAGACGAATGTCCAACGGACATGGCGGCGGCCCGGGGGGGGGGCTGCGGGGCGGATCAATGGGCGGCGAGCTTTTGGCGGGCGGGGGACCAGCAGGTGGTGCGGCCTCCGATGGCGGCGCGTTCGAGGGGTTTTTGGGTGCGAGGGCATTTGCCGCCGTCCTGCCAGCGGTGCTGGAAAAGCCAGGTTGCGGGCGGATCGGGCCATTCGGGGGTGTCGGCTTCGCCGATCAGGCGCAGGGCCTGGGCGGCGACCCAGACGGTCTCGCGGTGAAGTTTTTTAATCTCGGCGGTGGTGAGGTCGCCGCAACGGCGGGCGGGATGGAGGGCGGCGCGCCAAAGGATCTCGTCGGCCATCCAGTTGCCGATGCCGGGGAAGCGTTCCTGCATCAGGAGCACGGCTTTGAGCGGGGCGCGGGCTCGGCGTGTCAGGAATTCGGATACGACGGCGAGGGTAAAGTCGGCGGAGGTGACGGCGGGGGCTATCCCGGTCCACCAGGCGGGGGCGTCGGCGCCGGCGTGGAATTGGACGCGGCCGAACATGCGGAAATCGGAGAACACCAGCGAGTGACCGGGGTGGTTTTTTGCGGCCGGGGCTGCGGGTTGGTCGAGGATGAGGTGGTCGGCCTTGGCGGCGGGCAGGCCGGCGGGGCGCACGGTGAGCTCGCCGGTCATGCCGAGGTGGAGGCCGAGCCAGAGCGGGGTGCGGGCGGGGGTGTCGGCGGTGAAGCGGAAGAGCATCTGCTTCGCGGCGGCGGCGGAAGAGTCGAGCCGCGCGCCGGGGAGGAGTTTCGCGAGCACGGCGGAGTCGCAGGTTTTGAAAACCCCGGCGCCGGGGTGGAGGCGGACCGTGGTGACGACGTGGCCGAGGCCCGGGTTCCAGCGGCGGCGGATGTATTCAACTTCGGCGAGTTCGGGCATGGCGGAGGGTTTTTTCGCGCGAAGGACGAGAAGGGCGCGAAGAAAAGCTAAGGATCCGAAAGCGGAGGGGGGGGTGGGCGTCTCTACGCGAGTTCCCAGACGTAGGGGTGTTTGGAGAGGAGGGTGTGGCCGGTGGGGGTGAGCCAGGCGACATCCTCGATGCGGCACCCGCCGAGGCCGGGGTAGTAGAGGCCGGGCTCGACGGTGACGACCGCGCCGGTTTTGAGCGGTTCGTTGACCGGAGCGCTGACGCGGGGGGCCTCGTGAACCGCCAGACCGAGGCCGTGGCCGGTGCCGTGGAAAAAGCCGACCGAGCCGGTGGGCGTGGCCTTGGTCTCGTAGCCGCGCGCGGTGAAGACGTTGACGCATTCCTGGTGCACGGCGGACGAAATCGCGCCGGCGCGAAGGACCTTGCGGGCGGCTTTCTGGGCGGTGGCGACGGCGTCCACGAGGGCGCGCTGGGCGTCGGAGGCGCGGCCTTTGAGGTAGGTGCGGGTCATGTCGCCGTGGTAACCGCTGGCGGTGTGGCGGGGGAAGATGTCGATGATGATCAACTCGTGGGCCCGGAGCGGCCCGGTTCCCCGACAGTGCGGATCGCAGGCTTGGTCGCCGCCGGCGACGATGGTGTCTAGGGCGAGGCCGCCGGCTTCGAGGCAGGCGATCTCGATGGCGAGGCGCAGGCGCTCGGAGGTGAGGGCGGTGCCGTCGAGGAGGAGTTTGCGGCCGGAGATTTTGGCGCGCTTGAGGAGGGCTTCGGCGGCGAGGAAGCCGGCGGCGGCGATACGGTTGCCGGCGCGGATGGCGGCGGCCTCGCGGGCGGTTTTGATTTCGCGCTCGGGCAGGACGAGGCCCTCGGCTACGGTGACGGTGAGGCCGCGGGAGCGGAGGCGTTCCAGCAGGCCGGCGGGGAATTCGTCGGGGACGGTGAAGGCGGGGATGCGTTTCCTGGCGGCGAGCAGGGCGACGATCTCGGCCGCGGCGGGGCGCGGTGCGGAGGGGTCGAGTTTACGCAACTCGGCGACGAGCGGTTCGAGGGCGAGGATCTCGTCGAAGGCGGATTCTTTCAGGCCGCGACCGTATTCGAGGGCGTTCAACACGGCGGTTTTTTTGCCGCGATAGGTGAAGGCGATGAAAGGGTCATGGCACTCGAAGCGGCCAAGGTAGAGCAGGTCGCGGCTTGCGTGGGTGTCGGAGTAGAAGAGTAGGGCGGGGGCGGAGTTCGCGGCGGACATGGGGGCACGTTGAAATGTCTGCCGCTGAATGTCCATTGACCAATCGGATGGACGGCGCGGCGGGAAGAGTTAGGGGTGGGGGCATGACTTTTTATCGAATAGCAGCGATCGGGTTGGCGGTGGCGATGTTTGCTCTGACGGGCTGCGCAAAGGGCGAGAGCGCGGCGGGCGCGCCCAAGGCGGACGCGGAGATGCCGGTGGCAGCGGCCGAGCTGAAGACCGTGGCGGACTATTTCCCGATTCACGTGGGCGACAAGGTGGTGCGAGTGCAGATCGCGGCCACGATGCCGGAGATGCAGCGCGGGTTGATGGGGCGGGCCTTCATCGCCGCCGACGAGGGCATGGTGTTTTTATACGAGAAGCCGCAGCAGATGAGCTTCTGGATGCGCAATACGCCGACGGCGCTGGACATTGGATTTTTTCAGGCCGACGGGACGCTGGGCGAGATCTATCAGATGTATCCCTTTGACGAGACACCGGTGTCCTCGCTCGGCGACGATTACACCCTCGCGCTGGAGATGAACCAGGGCTGGTTCGGGAAGCACGAGTTAAAGCCCGGTGCGAAGATAAGCCTCAAGGAGCTGGCGGCGGCGCTGCGTGCCCGGGGTTTTAGGCCGGAGAAGTTCGGCGTGCCGGCGGAGTAGCGTTTGACCGAGTGGCGTGTCGGAGCAGGCGGGGAGCGCCCGCCGCAGACGCGCGGACAAGACGGCGTCCCGGCCGCGTGGGCCGCAGGGGAGATGTTGGTTTACTCGGCTTGATAGAGCTGGAACTCGGCGAGGCCAGGCTCACCCTTTTCGCACTCCATGGTGATGCGGAAACGCGATGCGGTGACGGGTGCGAAGCGACCGACCACGCCGTGGCCGTCGGTGGCGCCGGCGGAGAGTTCGCGCCACAGGCCATCGACCTCGGCGGCGAGGGTGTAGCGCTGTTTCAGGCGGGGCCAGACGTCGGGTTCGTCGGCGCCGAAACCTTGGACGAGGGCGGGCGCGGGCAAGTTGAAGTCGAGCCAGGCGGACTTGACGCCTGCGGGTGCGCGCCAGCGTTTGGCGCCGGTGCCGTCGGTGGCGTTGGCGGCGGGCTGGCCGGGTTGCTCGGCGGAGGCGGTTACGGAGGCGGCGCGGGTGACAAGGGGCGGCACGACCGGGGGCTCGGCTAGGTCGAGCACGATCACGCTGGAAACGGGATCAGGCGCGTCGGCGGGAACGTCGATTATGAGGCGGGCGGGCTCCGGATGGAGCGCGAGTTTGACACCGGGCGAGTGGAGCAGGGTGGCGGACGTGGCGCGGGAGAGCAGCGGCACACGGAGTTTGCCGTCGGCGGGCCAGTTGAAGACATGGAGGTAGAGGCGGTCGCCACGACGGGTGGCCCTTCCCCAAGTGAGAGATTGGAACGGGCCGCGGGTGGTTCCATAGATAGAGTCGCCGTTTTTCGCGAGCCAGGCGCCGACCTCGGCGAGGCGGTCAAGCTGGCCCTGCGGTATAAGCCCTTCGGCGGTCGGGCCGACGTTGAGCAGGAAGTTTCCGCCCATGGAAGAAATGTTGACCAGCTTGCGGATGAGATCGGGACCGGATTTGAGCTGGGTGTCGTTGGCGTTGTAGCCCCAGTTGCGCCCGATGGTCATGCAGGTTTCCCAATCGCCGGGGTAGCCGGTGACGGGCACGAATTGCTCGGGGGTGGAGGTGTCGCCGGCGAAGCCCGAGCCGAGGCGATTATTGGTAATGATGCCGGGGCGGAGGGCGAGCAGGGCGGCGAGCGGGGCGGAGCGCTCCTTGGTCATGAAGGTCGGTGTGTCCCACCAGAGAATGTCGGGTTGGTAGCGGGTGAGGAGTTCGCGAACCTGGGGGACGGCGATGGTGCGCAGGTAGACGTCGGTGTCGCCGTTTTGGGCGGCGTCCCAGCCTCCGCCCTCGGGGAAACGGGCCTTGGCGCCGCCGGCGTGGACCCAGTCCTGGGCTTGGGAGTAGTAGAAACCGATGTGCAAACCCTCGGCGCGGGCGGCGGCGACGAGCGGGGCGAGTAAATCCTTCTTCCAGGGGGTGGCGTCGGCGATGTCCCAATCGGTGACGTCGGACGGATACAGGGCGAAGCCCTCGTGGTGTTTGGCGGTGATGACGATGTAGCGCATGCCGGCGGCCTTGGCGGCGCGGACCCAGGCGACGGGATCGTAGGCGACTGGGTTGAAGGTTTCGGCGTGGGCGCGGTATTCGGCGACAGGAATCTTTGCGGTGTGCATGATCCACTCGCCGTAGTTCTTGTTTTCTTTGTATTGGCCGGCGTATGCGGAGTAGGTGCCCCAGTGGATGAAGAGGCCGAACTTGGCCTCGCGCCACCAGGCGAGACGGGTGTCGCGTTGAGCGGGCGTTTCTACGGCGACGGTGACGGGACCGGAGGCGTCCACGGTGACTCCCTCTTGGGCGAGGAGAGCGGGTGCGAGTGTGGTCAGGGCGAGGGTGAGGCCGACGGAAATCGCGGGTAAAAAACGGGGGTGTTTCATGGGTGAGCCCAGTAAAGAGCCGGAATTAGTGGCGGCAAACAAAAGGGTCCTGCGCCGAGCCAAGGCCGTCCATGCGAAACCGAAGCGGACCCCGGGCGGCGCGCTGCGCAAATCCAAGTGTCGGTTTGCGACACCATTTGGGCGGCGAGTTGCCGCTTATTCCGCGATGGCGAGCTGGCCGCAGCCGGCGGCGATGTCGATGCCGCGGCGCTGGCGCACGGTGCAGGGGATGCCGTAGGTCGCGAGCACATCCTGGAAGGCGCGCGCCCCGGCCGGCCGGGTGGGTTCGCCGGCGTATCCGAACGTTGGATTCAAGGGGATGACGTTCACCTGGGCGGGGATGTCCTTGAGCAGGGCGCCGACGGCGTGGGCGTGGTCGGGGCCGTCGTTTTTGCCGTCGATCAGGGTCCACTCGAAGAAGATGCGGCGGCCGAGGGTGGAGGTGTAGTCGCGGCAGGCGTCCATGAGCTCGTCGAGCGGCCATTTGCGGGCGGCGGGCACGAGGGCGGCGCGCTCGGCCTGGGTGGCGCCGTGGAGGGAGACGGCGAGGTGCACGGGGCGGCGCTCGGCGGTGAGGCGGCGGATGCCGGGCACGACGCCGACGGTGGAGACGGAGATTTTTTTGGCGCCGAGGGCGAGGCCGGCGCCATCGCGCAGGATGTCGATGGCCTGCATGACGGCGTCGTAGTTATGCAGCGGTTCGCCCATGCCCATAAAGACGATGTTGCGCAGGCGCTCGTGGCGGTGGTGTGGAGACGGGTGGGCGGGGTCGGCGAGGGCGGGCGCAGGGGCGTCGGCGGTGGCGGGGGTCGTCTCGCGCAGGACGGCGTCCACATGGAGGGCCTGGGCGACGATCTCGGCGGCGGTGAGGTGGCGGGTGTAGCCCATCTGGCCGGTGGCGCAGAAGACGCAGCCCATGGCGCAGCCGACCTGCGAGCTGACGCAGGCGGTGACGCGACCGCTGTAGCGCATGAGCACGGTCTCGATGCGGTGGGCGTCGTGGAGGGCGAGCAGGTATTTGCGGGTGAAGCCGTCGGCGGAGTGGGTTTCCCTTGCTACGCCTGGGAAGTCGAAGGCGAGCTCGCTAAAAACGCGGTCGAGGTAGCGGGCGGGGAGCTGGTCGTGGACCACGAAATCGGACGGGGTGCGGCGGCCCTGGAGGTAAAGCTCGTTCCAAAGCGAGGCGGCGTGCACGCGGGCGAAGCCCCACTCGACGGCGAGCGCGGCGAGTTCGGGGCGGGTGAGGCCGAGGAGGTGGGGACGGGCGGTGGCCATTAAGCGTGAAGGCAAAGAAGCCACGCGCGGCGGGATGACGAGACTGTTTACGGAATCGCGGGCGCGGCGGGTGGTGGAAAACAAAAAACCCGCGAGGCAAGCTCGCGGGTTTTTTGAGGGGGGGCGTGACGGGCGACGCGGTTATTCGGCGTCGCCGCCGCCGGTGACGACTGCTCCGCCGGTGACGGTGACCTTTTCCTTGATCGCGGCGGTGAGCTTGGCGGCGAGCTCGGGTTTTTCCGCGATGGCCTGCTTGGCGGCGTCGCGACCCTGGCCGACGAGGGCGCCCTCGAAGGAGATCCAGGCGCCTTTCTTTTCGAGGATCTTGTGCTCGATGCCGAGATCGACGAGGGAGCCGGTCTTGGAGATGCCCTCGTCATACATGATGTCGAATTCGCACTCGGTGAAGGGCGGGGCGATCTTGTTTTTGACCACCTTGATCTTGGTGCGGTTGCCGATGATCTTGCCGTCGGGGGTCTTGAGCTGGTCCTTGCGGCGGATGTCGATGCGGATGGTGGAGAAAAACTTGAGGGCGCGGCCGCCTGAGGTGGTCTCGGGGCTGCCGAACATGACGCCGATCTTCTCGCGAATCTGATTGGTGAAAATACAGATGCACTTGGTCTTGCTGACGACGGCGGTGAGACGGCGCATGGCCTGGGACATGAGGCGGGCCTGGCTGCCCATGGTCATGTCGCCCATCTGGCCGTCGAGCTCGGCCTTGGTGATGAGGGCGGCGACGGAGTCGATGACGATGACGTCGATGGCGTTGGAGCGGATGAGGGTCTCGGTGATGTTGAGCGCGTCCTCGCCGGAGTCGGGCTGGGAGACGAGGAGGTCGTCTAGCTTCACGCCGACGACTTTGGCGTATTTCGGGTCGAGGGCGTGTTCGACGTCGATGAAGGCGGCGAGGCCGCCGCGTTTCTGGGCCTCGGCGATGACGCTCAAGCAGAAGGTGGTCTTGCCGGAGGACTCAGGCCCGTAGATTTCGATGATGCGGCCGCGGGGAAGGCCGCCGCCGCCGAGGCAAAGGTCGATGGCCAGCGAACCGGTGGAGACGGTCTCGACCTGCATCTTATGGTTGTCGCCGAGGCGCATGATGGAGCCCTCGCCGAATTGTTTGGTGATGGAGCTGACGGCGAGTTCGAGGTTCTTACGGTCGGGGGTGGCGACGGCTGGGCTGGAGGAGGCGACTTTGGCGGGAGCGGCTTTGGACATGACGGGGAGGAGACGGATTTTTTGTGTTATGGTTTGGGAGCCGGGCGATCGCCCGGCTGCAGGGAAGCACAGACGTCAATCCGGCGGCGGCAGGCTGGCAAGCCAAGCGTGGCGATCCCGGCCGGATTTTTGGCGGATTTGCCCGGGGCGGATCAGGGGCCGGGGCCGTTGCCGGGCTTAAAGGCGACCGCAAACCACACGGCGGCAAAGATCAGCACGAAACTCACGGCGTAGTTCCAGGTGAGTTTTTCCTTTAACACCACCCAGGCGAAGCCCACGAAGACCAGCAAGGTGATGGCTTCCTGGATGATTTTGAGCTGGTAGGCGCTGAAGCCGCTGGCGTAGCCGATGCGGTTGGCCGGGATCATGAGGGTGTATTCCGCCAGCGCGATCACCCAGGAGACGAGGATGACGAAAAGCAGGGAGCGGCCCTCGAGGAATCTCCACTTAAGATGGCCATACCAGGCGCAGGTCATGAAGAGGTTGGAGGCGAAAAGAAGGAGGACGGTTTTCATGGTGAAAAAGGGCAAATCAGGCGCATGACGCCACCCGGGTGCGACAGGCGGAGGATTTGGGCGATGGGCGTCAACAAGCCCTTTCGGCCAAAAAACTACAATTTTGCAGGAAAGTTACCCTTGAATGCACGCAAAGCCCTTTCATAGGTTGCGCGTGCTCGCGTCCCGAATCTGATGTCTACCATGCAAATCAAAGCCTATCTCAAACCCTCCTGCGGCTGGTCCAACGGCGTTCGCGCCATCATGCGCAAGCACGGCCTGGCCTTTGAGGATATCGACATCATCAACAATCGCGACAATTACGCCGAGATGGTCGCCAAGTCCGGCCAGCCGCTCTCGCCCTGTGTCGAGGTCGACGGGGTCATGCTCGCCGACATCTCGGGTGAAGAGGTGGAGAACTACCTCCTGGCCAATGATCTGATCAAGCCCGTCTCCGCCGCGGTGGAGGTGCCTACGAACGCCGGTTGCTCCGACGCCGAGCACGCCAAGATGGCGACTAAAACGGTGCGCTTCTTCTGAAGCGCGCCTCATGCCGGACCGGTTCTCCCCGACCCTCAACGGCCTCCATTCGCGAGGCCGTTTTTTTTGCCCCCGCCTCTACCCCTCTTTTAATCAGCATTCCATTTTTTAAGTCGTGAATAATCCTCGCCTCCCAGCCCCCGCCGCTTCCTCCGCCCGCCCGCCCGCTGCCCTCCGCACCGGCCGCCCCGCCAAGCAGGGTCTCTACGACCCCTGGTTTGAGCATGACGCCTGCGGCGTCGGCTTCGTCGCCGACATGAAGGGGCGCGCCACCCACGCCATCGTGCGCCAGGGCATCCAGGTGCTGGAAAATCTCGACCACCGTGGCGCCGCCGGCTCCGAGCCCAACACCGGTGACGGCGCCGGCATCCTCATGCAGGTGCCGCACGCCTTCTGCGTGGATGTCGCCAAAAAGGCCCGCCTCACCCTCCCCGCCGCCGGCCTCTATGGCACCGGTCTCGTTTTCCTTCCGAAAAACGCCACCCATCGCCGCAAGATCGAGGAGAAGTTCGCCCAGATCATCCAGAGCGAGGGCCAGACTTGCATCGGCTGGCGCACCGTCCCCACCGACAACGCCTCCCTCGGCGAGACCGCCAAGGCCAGCGAGCCCTACATCCGCCAGGTTTTCATCGGTCGCGCCGCCGACCTCGCCGACGAGCTCGCCTTCGAGCGCAAGCTCTACGTCATCCGCAAGCGCGCCACCACCGAGCTCCGCGCCGAGGGTTTCCTGGGCGCCGAGACGTGGTATCTGCCCAGCCTCTCGTCCCGCACCCTGGTGTTTAAGGGCATGTTGCTCACCACCCAGCTCGCGACCTATTTCCCGGATCTCCAAAACCCGCTCATGACCACCGCCATCGCGCTGGTTCACTCGCGTTTCTCGACCAACACCTTCCCGAGCTGGGACCGTGCCCACCCCTACCGCTACGTCGCGCACAACGGCGAGATCAACACCCTCCGCGGCAACATCAACTGGATGCACGCCCGCCAGGCCCACTTCGTGTCCGACGCCTTCGGCGACGACATCACGAAGATCCTTCCCGTCATCAACCCCAACGGCTCCGACTCGGCGATGTTCGACAACACCCTCGAGCTCCTCCACCTCGCCGGCCGCTCCCTGCCGCACGCGGTCATGATGATGATCCCCGAGCCCTGGTCCCACCACGAGACCATGGACGACACCCGCAAGGCCTTTTACCAATACCACGCCTGCTTGATGGAGCCGTGGGACGGTCCCGCCGCCATGACCTTCACCGATGGCCATGTCATCGGCGCCGTGCTTGATCGCAACGGCCTCCGTCCCGCCCGCTACTACGTCACCAAGGACGATCTCGTCATCCTCGCCTCCGAGGCCGGCGTGCTCGACATCCCCGCCGCCGACGTCGTGCAAAAGGGCCGTCTCCAGCCCGGCCACATGTTCCTCGTGGACACCGTGCAGGGCCGCATCGTCCCCGACGAGGAGATCAAGCGCCAGCTCGCCGCCGAGTTCCCCTATCGCAACTGGCTCAACGAGCATCTCGTCCACCTCGACGACCTGCCCGCCGCCCCCGAGCTCCCCGTGCCCGACCGCGACACGCTCCAGCAGCGCCAGCTCGCTTTCGGCTACACCCACGAGGACGAGCGCGCCATCCTCCTCCCCATGGCCAAGGACGGCGTCGAGGGCATCGGCTCGATGGGCAACGACACGCCCCTCGCCGTTCTCTCCAACAAGCCCCGCCTGCTCTACGATTATTTCAAGCAGCTCTTCGCCCAGGTCACCAATCCGCCCATCGACTGCATCCGCGAGGAGATCATCACCTCTTGCGAGACCCGTCTCGGCTCCGAGGGCAACCTCCTCCAGCCCGGCGCCACCGCCTGCCGTCGCGTCGAGATCGACCTGCCCGTGCTCACCAACGAGGAGTTCGGGAAAATCCGTCGCATGGCGCTGCCCGGCCTCAAGGTCGATGTGTTGCCCATTCTCTTCCGCGTCTCGCGCGGCGAACAGGGTCTCGCCAAGGCCATGGAGGAGCTCTGCGTCCTCGCCCGCCGCCAGATCGAGGACAACGAGGTCAACATCCTCATCCTCTCCGACCGCGGCGTGAACAAGGACTACGCCCCCATCCCCGCGCTGCTCGCCGTCGCCGGCCTGCACCATTACTTGATCCGCGAGGGGCTCCGCACCCAGGTCAGCCTCGTGCTCGAGACTGGCGAGGCCCGCCAGGTTCACCACATGGCCGTGCTCATCGGCTACGGCGTCAGCGCCATCAATCCCTACCTCGCCTTCGAGACCATCGACGAGATGATCCAGGAGGGCGTGCTCGCCGGCGTCGACCACAAGACCGCCTGCAAAAACCTCGTCAAGGCCACCGCCAAGGGCGTCGTCAAGGTCGCCTCCAAGATGGGCATCTCCGCCATCCAGTCCTACCGCGGTGCCCAGGTCTTCGAGGCCGTCGGTCTCCGCCAGGACGTCATCGACCACTACTTCACCTGGACGCCTTCCCGCGTCGGCGGCATCGGCCTCGATGTCATCGCCCAAGAGGTGCTCATGCGCCACCGCGACGCCTTCGGCCCGCGCAACGTCATCGACCACGCCCTCCCCGCCGGCGGCCAGTTCAAGTGGCGCGCCGATGGCGAATACCATCTCTTCAACCCCGAGTCCATCCACGCCCTCCAGAAGTCCGTTCGCACCGGCGACTACAAGACCTTCAAGAGCTACACCGGCCTGGTGAACGACACGTCGAAGAATCTCTGCACCCTCCGCGGCATGCTGGACTTCAAGCCCTCCGACGCCATCCCCATCGAGGAGGTCGAGCCCATCGAAAAAATCCTCTCCCGCTTCAAGACCGGCGCCATGTCCTACGGCTCCATCTCCAGCGAAGCCCACGAGACCCTCGCCATCGCGATGAACCGCATCGGCGGCAAATCCAACACCGGCGAGGGCGGCGAAGATCCCGCCCGCTTCACCTGGACCAACGAGCTCGGCGACTCCAAGAACTCCGCCATCAAGCAGGTCGCCTCCGGCCGCTTCGGCGTCACCAGCCACTACCTGGTCAGCGCCCGCGAGATCCAGATCAAGATGGCCCAGGGCGCCAAGCCCGGCGAGGGCGGCCAGCTCCCCGGCACCAAGGTTTACCCCTCCATCGCCAAGACCCGTCACACCACCGCCGGCGTCGGCCTCATCTCCCCGCCCCCGCACCACGACATCTACTCGATCGAGGACCTGGCCGAGCTCATTCATGATCTTAAGAACGCCAACCGCCGCGCCCGCGTCAGCGTGAAGCTCGTCTCCGAGGTCGGCGTCGGCACCATCGCCGCCGGCGTCGCCAAGGCCCACGCCGATGTCGTCCTCATCTCCGGCCACGACGGCGGCACCGGCGCCTCCCCGCAGAACTCCATCTGGCACGCCGGTCTGCCCTGGGAACTCGGTCTCGCCGAGACCCACCAGACCCTGGTGTTGAACAACCTTCGCTCGCGCATCGCGGTCGAGACCGACGGCCAGCTCAAGACCGGCCGTGACGTCATCATGGCCGCCCTGCTCGGCGCCGAGGAGTTCGGCTTCGCCACCGCCCCGCTCGTCGCCAGCGGCTGCATCATGATGCGGGTTTGCCATCTGAACACCTGCCCCGCCGGCGTCGCCACCCAGGACCCGCGCCTGCGCGAGAAGTTTGCCGGCAAGCCCGAGCACGTCGTGAACTTCATGACCTTCATCGCCCAGGAGGTCCGCGAGCTCATGGCCCAGCTCGGCTTCCGCACCATCGAGGAGATGGTCGGCCGCACCGACCGCCTCGAGCCGCGCAAAGCCATCACCCACTGGAAGGCCAAGGGCATGGACTTCTCCAGCCTGCTCTACTCGCCCGACGCCGGCCCCGAGGTCGGCCGCTATTGCCAGCAGATCCAGGATCACGGCCTCGACAAGTCCCTCGACCTCACCTCGCTGCTCGCCCTTTGCGCCCCCGCCATCGAGCGCGGCGAGAAGGTCATCGCCGAGCTGCCGGTCAAAAACGTTCACCGCGTCGTCGGCACCATCACCGGCAGCGAGGTCACCCGCAAATACGGCGCCGCCGGCCTGCCCGAGGACACCATCGACGTCCGCTTCACCGGCTCAGCCGGCCAGTCCTTCGGCGCCTTTATGCCCAAGGGCATGACCTTCCGCCTCGTTGGCGATGCCAACGACTACGTCGGCAAGGGCCTCAGCGGCGGCAAGATCATCGTCCGCGCCCCCGCCAACTCCGGCTTCAAGCCTTCCGAGAACATCATCATCGGCAACGTCGCCCTCTACGGCGCCACCGGCGGCGAGCTCTTCGTCGGCGGCCGCGCCGGCGAGCGCTTCGGGGTGCGCAACTCCGGCGTCACCGCCGTCGTCGAGGGCGTGGGCGACCACGGTCTCGAATACATGACCGGCGGCAGGGTCGTCGTCCTCGGCCCCACCGGCCGCAACTTCGCCGCCGGCATGTCCGGCGGCGTGGCCTACGTCCTCGACGACGCCGACCAGCTCAAGGGCAACGTCAACCTCTCCATGGTCGGCCTCGAGAAAGTCGACACCGAGGCCGAGGCCGCCGCCCTCCGCGCCCTCCTCCAGCGCCAGGTCGAGCTCACCGGCAGCGCCCGCGCCGCCGAGGTGCTCGCCACCTGGGACGTCACCCTGCCAAAGTTCGTCAAGGTCATGCCCAAGGACTACAAGCGCATGCTCGCCTGTATCGAAAAAGCGCAGTCCCAGGGCCTCACCGGCGACGAGGCCATCATGGCCGCCTTCGAAGAAAACGCCCGCGACACCTCCCGTGTCGGTGGCAACTAAGCCCGGGCTCTTAACCTTAAACTTCACCCTTAAACTTTTCCGAAAATGGGCAAACCTACCGGCTTCCTCGAATACCTCCGTGAAATCCCCGCCGACCGCCCGCCGCTCGAGCGCGTGCGCGACTACAAGGAGTTTCACCTCCACATGGAGGAGAAGCATCTCCGCAATCAGGGCGCCCGCTGCATGGATTGCGGCGTCCCCTTCTGCCACACCGGCAAACTCATCAGCGGCATGGCCGCCGGTTGCCCGATCAACAACCTGATCCCCGAGTTCAACGACCTCGTTTATCGCGGCCGCTGGCAGGAGGCGCTGGAGCGTCTGCACAAGACCAACAACTTCCCCGAGTTCACCGGCCGCGTGTGCCCCGCCCCTTGCGAAGGCTCCTGCGTGCTCGGCATCAACAACCCGCCCGTCACGATCAAGAACATCGAGTATTCGATCATCGAGAAGGGTTGGGAAGAGGGTTGGGTTCTCCCCAACACCCCGCGCAGCCGCACCGGCAAGAAGGTCGCCGTCATCGGCTCCGGCCCCGCCGGTCTCTCCGCCGCCTCCCAGCTCAACGCCGCCGGCCACACCGTCACCGTCTACGAGCGCGCCGACCGTCCGGGCGGCCTGCTCATGTATGGCATCCCCAACATGAAGCTGGATAAGAACGAGGTCGTCCTCCGCCGCATCCGCCTCATGGAGGAGGAGGGCATCAAGTTCGTGTATAACGCCAACATCGGCGTCAGCCACGACGCCGCCCAGCTCCGCAAGGACCACGACGCCATCGTCATCGCCACCGGCGCCACCCTGCCGCGCGACCTGCCCATCGAAGGCCGCAGCCACGCCGGCGTGCACTTCGCGATGGAGTTCCTCACCGCCAACACCAAGGCCGTGCTCGACGGCACCGCGCCCGCCATCTCGGCCAAGGACAAGGATGTCATCGTCATCGGCGGCGGCGACACCGGCACCGATTGCGTCGGCACCTCGCTCCGCCACGGCTGCAAGAGCATCACCCAGATCGAGATTCTCCCCAAGCCCGCCCTCGAGCGCACGCCCGACAATCCCTGGCCCGAGTGGCCCAAGGTTTACAAACTCGACTACGGCCAGGAAGAGGCTGCCGCCCGCTACGGCGCCGACCCCCGCGTCTATCTCACCACGGTCAAAAAATTCACCGCCTCCGCCTCCGGCCCCGTCGAGTCCCTCGTCACGGTCGAGATCAAGTGGGGCAAAAACGAGAAGGGCCAGTTCGTGCCCCAGGAGCTGCCCGGCACCGAGAAAACCCGCCCCGCGCAACTCGTGTTGCTCGCCATGGGTTTCCTCGGGCCCGAACAGGCTCTCGTCAAGGCTCTCACCCTCGACACCGACCCGCGCAGCAACATCAAAGCCGACCACAACGTCCACACCACGAACCTCCCCGGAGTGTTCGCGGCGGGCGACTGCCGCCGTGGCCAGAGCCTGGTCGTCTGGGCCATCAACGAAGGCCGCGCCGCCGCCAGAGAGTGCGACCGCTACCTGATGGGCAGCACCACGCTGCCGTAAGGCGGCTTGGTCATCGCTCCTCCCTCAGCCCTGGTCGTTCTACGCCCAGGGCTTTTTTGTGCCCCGCGCTTGGCGGAAATTGCCCGCTGCAAATTTTCGCTCGCCCCTCGCTGGCGCCAGCCAACTAATCGCGCCCATTGCCGTCCGTCGATCTTCCCGCCCCGCGGCAAGCTTCCTGCATATCGCAGATCGGTTCACCGACTCCTTTCCCTTTTCGATTCCATGGCCACGATCATTCCGTCTCCTCTCTATTCTTTTGACCAAGAACATGATGCCTGTGGCGTCGGCTTCATCGCGAAGCTCACCGGCGAGCGTTCCTACGACGTGCTGAATCGCGCCTTGAGCGCCCTCAAGGCCCTCGCTCATCGCGGCGCCATCGACGCCGATGCCGTCACCGGCGACGGCGCCGGCGTGCTCACCCAGCTCCCGGTCGAGTTTTTCAAGGAGTATCTCGCCTCCATCAACAAGCCCCTCTTCAAGGACTCCGACCTCGGCGTCGGGATGATTTTCCTGCCTGCCAACGACGACTACGCCCAGTCCCATTGCAAAAAAATCGTGGAGACCGTCGTCAAATCCGAGGGCCTCGCCTTCCTCGGCTGGCGCGAGGTCCCCATCGATTCCTCCTGCCTCGGCCGCAAGGCCATCGAGAACCAGCCCGCCATTTTCCAGGCCCTCGTCGCCCGCAAGGACGAGACGTCCGACGACGAGTTTGAGCGCCTGCTTTTCCTCGTTCAAAATTCCATCGAGCGTCTCGTCCTCGGCGCGAAGATCTCCGGCTTCTACATCTGCTCCTTCAGCAGCCGCACCATCGTCTACAAGGGCCTGCTCACGCCCGCCCAGATCAAGCGTTTTTACCTCGATCTGAAGTCGCCGCTCTTCACCACCGCCTTCGCGATTTTCCACCAGCGCTACTCGACCAACACCTTCCCGACCTGGCACCTCGCGCATCCGTTCCGGATGATGGCGCACAACGGCGAGATCAACACCATCCGCGGCAACCGCAACCAGATGCGCGCCCGCGAAAACTCCACCGCCCACGGCGTCTGGGGCGACCGCTTCGACGACCTCAAGCCGCTCGTCCAGCAGGGCGGGTCCGACTCCGCCTCTTTCGACAACGCCCTCCAGCTCCTCACCCTCGGCGGCCGCAGTCCTCTGCACGCCTGCATGATGATGATGCCGCCCGCCTGGGAGAAGGACAAGACCCTCGCCCCCGACACCCGCGCTTTCTTCCGCTACCATTCCGCCGTCATCGAGCCGTGGGACGGCCCCGCCGCCATCGTGTTCACCGACGGCAAGGTCATCGGCGCCTCCCTCGACCGCAACGGCCTGCGCCCCGCCCGCTACAAGATCTTCGACGACGGCTACGTCATCCTCGCGAGCGAAGCCGGCCTCGTGCACGACTTCCCCGGCAAGGTCGTCGAGTCCGGCCGCCTCGGGCCCGGCCGCATGATCGCCCTCGATTTCGCCACCGGCAAATTCCTCCGCGATGCCGAGGTGAAGCAGCGCATCACCGCCGACCCGCATTACCGCCAGTGGTGCGACGGCCATCTCGTCAATCTCCACGCCCTCGCCAGGCAATCCGGCGGCCAAAGCTCGCCGGGTTTCGCCACCGCGCCTGATCTTCAAACCCAGATCGCCTTCGGCTACGAGAGCGACGAGGTCGAGCTCGTGTTGACGCCGCTCGCCGAAGGACTCGAGCCGACCGGCTCCATGGGCGACGACACGCCGCTCGCCGTCCTCTCCCGCCGCCCGCGTCTGCTCTACACTTATTTCAAGCAGCTCTTCGCCCAGGTCACCAATCCGCCCATCGACTCCGTCCGCGAAAAGGCGGTCATGTCGCTCAACATGCTCCTCGGCGGCCGCCTCGGTCTCTTCGAGGAGTTCCCCAAGAGCACCGGCCTCGTCGAGCTCGATTCACCCATCCTGCTCGACCACGAGCTCGCCGCCCTCGCCGAGGTGCCGGCGCTCCACGGTCAGGTCGTGACCCTGCCCGCGCTCTTCTCCCCGGCCGCTGGACCCGCCGGCCTTGAGCTCGCCCTCAAAGCCCTCGCCGCCCGCGCCGAGGCCTCCGCCAAGGCCGGCGCCAAGGTCCTCATCGTTTCCGATCGCGGCGTCACCGCCCAGCAGGCCGGCATCCCGATGCTCCTCGCCATCGGCGCGGTGCACCAGCAGCTCGTCCGCTCCGGCCTGCGCATCTCCTGCGATCTCATCGCCGAGACCGGCGAGGCGCGTGAAGTCCACCAACTCGCCTGCTTGCTCGGCTTCGGCGCCAACGCAGTCAACCCCTGGCTCGCGCTCGCCTCCGTCGCCGATCTCGCCGCCACCGGCAAGACCGCGAAGCCCGTCGAGCCCGCCCAGGCCCGCCTCAACTTCCGCGACGCCATCGACGCCGGCCTCTACAAGATCATGGCCAAAATGGGCATCAGCACGCTCGCCTCCTACCGCGGCGGCCAGATGTTCGAGGCCCTCGGTATCTCCACCAGGGTTGTCGCCGAGTGCTTCACCGGCACCGCCTCGCCCATCGGCGGCATCGACTACGCCCAGATCGCCGAGGAGGCCCTCTCCCGCCACACCCGCGCCTTCCCCGCCGAGTCCGTCGCGCTCGCCCTCGCCCCCGAGGGCTACTACCGCGTCAACAAACGCGGCGAGGGCGAGTTCCACGGCTGGAACCCCAAGGTCGTCGCCTCGATGAACAAGTTCGTCAAAGCGGGCGACTTCGCCGGCTACCAGGAGTGGAAGACCCAGGGCGACGAACACGCTCCCGTCGCGCTCAAGGACCTGCTTAAAATCCGCTTCAGCGCCGCCACGCCCGTTCCCCTCGAGGAGGTGGACTCCATCGAGGAAATCCGCCGCCGCTTCACCACCGCCGGCATGTCCCTCGGCGCCCTCTCGCCCGAGATGCACGAGGCCCTTGCCATCGCGATGAACCGCATCGGCGGCAAATCCAACTCCGGCGAGGGCGGCGAGGATCCGGATCGCTTCAATGTCCGCGCCAACGGCGACAACGCCAATTCCGCCATCAAGCAGATCGCCTCCGGTCGCTTCGGCGTCACCGCCGCCTACCTCTCGTCCGCCAAGGAGATCGAGATCAAGATGGCCCAGGGCGCCAAGCCCGGCGAGGGCGGCCAGTTGCCCGGCGCCAAGGTCACCCCTCTCATCGCCAAGCTCCGCTACTCGGTGCCGGGCGTCATGCTCATCTCGCCGCCGCCCCATCACGACATCTACTCGATCGAGGACCTCGCCCAGCTCATCTTCGATCTCAAGGAGGTGAATCCGCGCGCCAAGGTGTGCGTCAAGCTCGTCTCCTCCTCCGGCGTCGGCACCGTCGCCGCCGGCGTCGCCAAGGCCTACGCCGACGTCATCCTCGTCTCCGGCCACGATGGCGGCACCGGCGCGTCCCCGCTCGCCTCGATCAAGAACGCCGGCTCCGCCTGGGAGATCGGCGTCGCCGAGGCCCATCAGGTCCTGATGATGAACCAGCTCCGCGGCCGCGTCACCCTCCGCACCGACGGCGGCATGAAGACCGGGCGCGACATCATCATCGCCGCCCTGCTCGGCGCCGAGGAGTTCAACTTCGGCACCGCCGCCCTCATCGCCGGCGGCTGCGCCATGTTCCGTGTTTGCCACCTGAATACGTGCCCGGTCGGCGTCGCCACCCAGCGCGAGGACCTCCGCGCCAAGTTCCGCGGCAAGCCCGAGAACATCATCAACTTCTTCAACGCCGTCGCCGAGGACGTCCGCCACTACCTCGCCAAGCTCGGCGCGCGCACCCTCAACGACATCATCGGCCGCGTGGACCTGCTCGAGCAGATCGACGACCCCGCCAACCCGAAGAGCAAGCTCCTCAACCTCGGCGGCCTGCTTCACAATCCCGACCCGACCGGCGAGCTCGACCGCCACCACACCCGCGAGCGCAACGAGCGCTTCGGCGGCGAGGGCTCGCTCGACGAGGCCATCGTCCAGGACGCCCGCGACGTGTTGCTCAAGATGTCCAAGAGCCTCGTCCGCTCCTACAAGGTCACCAACGTCAACCGCGACGTCGGCACCCAGCTCTCCGGCCAGATCGCGCTCTACAACGGCGACGAGGGCCTGCCTTCCGGCACCATCGACCTCACCTTCACCGGCTCCGCCGGCCAGAGCTTCGGCACCTTCCTCGTCAACGGGGTGCGCCTCACCCTCCACGGCGAGGCCAACGACTACGTCGGCAAGGGCATCAACGGCGGCGAGATCATCATCCGTCCCAAGAGTTCCGAGACCTTCGCCTGGAAGGACCAGTCCATCGTCGGCAACACCTGCCTCTACGGCGCCACCGGCGGCACGCTCTTCGCGGCGGGCCGCGCAGGCGAACGCTTCGCCGTCCGCAACTCCGGCGCCACCGCCGTGGTCGAGGGAGTGGGGGACCACGGCTGCGAATACATGACCGGCGGCCTGGTCGTGATCCTCGGCGAGACGGGCGTGAACTTCGGCGCCGGCATGTCCGGCGGCCTGGCCTTTGTTTACGATCCGGCCGGCACTTTTGCCCAGAAGATCAACCCCGCCATGATCGGCCTCGAGCGCGTCACCGACGCGGCCGAGTCGAAGAGCCTGCGCGACCTCATCTCACTGCACTTCCGCTTCACCGTGAGCAAGCAGGCGCAGAAGCTGGTCGAGGCTTGGGACGCCGAGGCCGGCAAGTTCTGGAAGGTCGTGCCCTTCCCCCCGACCCCGGAGACGCCGAAAGCGACCTACGCCTTCGACCCCGCCCGCATCCACGTCGGCGTGATCTGAAATCAGGAGCCTGGGCGGCACGAATGCCACCCCTCCGGGGGCGGCGGCATTCTTGCCGCCGAAGTCTGCGCCCAAAAACTTGGCCGTATCGCAAAAAAACCACGTGCTTTGGCTTCTCGCCTCGGACACGGCATCCGTCGGCTTGACCATGGGTTCACGTCTGCTCCCAAGGATCCGGTGGGGTTTGGTTTCTTGCTTTGCCTAGCTGAAATAACACTCCGCCTGATCCCGCAGATCGCGCGGCACACCTTGCCCAAACGGAGCAAAGGGCGGCCCTCGGAGGTGCGGCCGACCCCGCCATCGGCCGACAAAGGCTTTTCCCGTTCAACGCCAGCCGCATCGCCGCACGTGCACGCCACCTCGCCCCCCCATCTTTGTGACAACAGACGAGGGCCTGCCGGAGCCTTTTCCGCGCATGGGCGCCGCGCACGGTTCAGGGCGGAACGTTTTGCAGGGTGTGGACACGCTTTATCGAGAACGTAAAATATTGTCCTGTTTTGATTTTCACCAATCGTCCGCGCGAATCCGTCTTGGGAAGAAAGGTAGCCAACGGGGGTGGATTTCTGACGTTATTTTGCAAGGCGGGCGGCGGCCACGGCAAGACAAGCGTGGGGACTTTGTTGAACCCCGGGCGTGATTAAAAGTATGTCTGCCTAACTCAAGCCCAGGGGCGTCCCGCCCGTGCTGCTCGTTTGCGGCACCGGCCAGAGAAGGGCATTCCACCTGCCAGCGGCCCAGGGCAAGAGCGCAGGCAAAATACGTCGATTCTTACGTTCACAATGGGAAATCATACGCATAGCGTCTCCGAAAAAATGCTCTCCCGCGTTTCTCACACGAAAAAGTTGGCCGTCTATTGTTTGGCCTTCGGGCTGGCGATGCTGACCAACTATCTGTTCGCGGGTGAAGTGCTGACTCGGTTCAAGGACTTATCGCCCAACTCGTGGGGCGCCCAGCAAAACCTGGCGGTTTTGGCGCTTGCGGGGGCGATCGCGCTCAGCGCCGCGTGTTTCGGAAGGAGGGATGATTTCAAGGCGGCGGAAGGCGATGCCGGCGGCGAGGGCGCGGGCCTGAAGACGGCTTGGGACTGGCTCGGATTGCTCCCCGCCTTCATCTGCTACGGGGCGTCCACCTGGCTTTACCTCGAACACGGGGAGACCGGCACGGTGCGGTGGTTATGGCTGGCAAGTGTGGGGCTGTTGCTTGTGCCGCTGCTGCGCAAGAGCCGCTTCAAGGACTTCGTGACCTTCCATTTTTGGGAATACAGCGTGCTGGCGTTGATCGTGACGGGCGCATTCATCCTGCGCTATGTGGATCTGACCACGATACCGCACCACGTTTCCAACGATACCGCCATCATGGGGCTGTTTTCGCGAAAACTTCTGACCGAAGGGGACGGGCGCTGGGTGGGCATTGCCTTGCAGACCAACCACCAGTTTTCCGAGCATCAACTCCTGGTCGTGGGCATGCGTTTGTTTGGAGTGAGCCACTACGGCCTGTCGATGCTCAGCGTGATCGCAGGGACGTTGTCGGTGGTGGCGACGCATTTGTTGGGCCGCGCCTTGTTTAACCGCTGGGTGGGGTTGATCGCGGCCAGCTTTCTGGCGATCGACTACGTGCATCTGCACTTTTCGCGCATCATCTTCGGGCCGATCACCACCTGCTTTTTGCTGCTTGGAGCGCTGTTCCTGGTGCATGGCATCCGGCGCGGAAGCCGCCTGGGCTTCGCGTTGGGCGGCGTGGGGATCGGGATGGGCATGCTCGGCTACTATTCGGGACGGGTGGGGCTGCCGATCTTGTGCACGCTGATGGCGCTCTGGGTTTGGCAACGGAAACGCTACCCCCAGATCACTACGAGCTGCTGGCTGCTGGTGCTGGCGGGCACGGCCTTCGCGTTCGGCCCCAATCTGGCCTATGGCGTGAAAAAACTCAACGAGTTCAACGGGCGGGGCAACAACGTGATCCTTTGGACGCCCGTGGCGTGGAAGCACTCCTCGGCCAAGTATCACAGCCAGGGCAACCCGGCGGTGGTGTTGAAGGAGCAGGCCAAGCGCGCGTTCCTCGGCCCGTTTTTCTTCCCGGACTCGAGCACGATCTGCGCCCTGCGCAAACCCATGCTTTCGTCCTTGGCGGCGATTTTCTTCATCCTCGGCCTCGGTTACTGCGTGAGGCGTTACCGGGATATCCCGTGCGCCTTCCCGCTTATCTGGGCCGGGCTGGTGTTCTTGCTGGGAGGCATGTTGACGATCGATCCGCCATTCTGGCCGCATTTGAACATCGCGGCGCCGGCGCTGGCCTTGATCGCGGCGGTGGGGGCGGAGCGATTCGCCCGGCGGGTGATCCTCGAGGGCGGGCGTCGTATCGCGATGCTCGTCCCGATGGTCATGACAGTGGGCATTTGCTTCACGGGGATCAACAACTGGGAGGTTTATCACCGTTTCGCACGGGACTACGCGACGGGCCGGTCTCACGCCATGCGCCAGATCCAGGATATCACCCGCGCGGTGGATTACCGGGTGTTTATCGTCAGTCCCGAGTTCAACTGGGGGCACGAGGTGTATCAGTTTTTCACCTCGGAGGTGGACGGCCACAACCTCAGCGAAGAGGAACTCTATCGCAAGCTGCCGGTCATCGACAAACCGACCGCGTTCGTGGTGCATGAGGACACCGACTACGAAAAGTGCGTGGCCTTCCTGAGCAATGCCTACCCGTGGGCGGTGCGGCGCGCCTACTCCGCGCCGTGGAGATTCACCATCATCCGGGTGTTTCCGCCGGGCCACGTGGAGCCGCCCGAAAAACTGACGCCGCCGCTTTTTCTCTGGGAAAGCTGGGGCTGGCGCTGCGTGTTTGCCGTGCTGCTGGGCGTGCTGTGGCTGGGCTGGGTGACGCTGCATCGGGAGAAGGCCTGGTGGCCGCGTATCCGGCGCTTGAGCGAGTGAGCGACCATCCCCGGCGTGGCCGGAAAGGACATGTGCCGCCGGCACCCCTTCCTTCCCGTCGCCTTGGCCGCAGCCAATACCCCCCCCGCCATTTTATCGCTTATATCCGGCTCGAAAGGGCGGACTGGTTAAGGCGCGGCCTCTCCGCCCCTGCGCATCCGGCGAACCACGAACTGGGGCCGCCCGTTCACCGTCAGGCAAATGCGCCCCAGGTATTCGCCCATGAGCCCGAGCATGATCAACTGTATGCCGGAAAACACCAGCAGGCTCGCCATCAGCGACCCCCAGCCGATCGGAGTCGCAAAAAGCAACGCCTCAACGAAAACCACGACCGATGCCACCAGCCCCAGCACCGCGAGCGCGAGGCCCATCACGGTGGCGGTGCGCAGCGGCATGATGGAAAAGTTTATGAACATGCTGAGCCAAAGACGGATCAGTTTCCGAAGGGTGTAGCCGCTTTCCCCTTCAAGCCGGGGGGCGTGTTCGATCTCGATGGTCTCGACCCGCCGGGTGATTTGAAAGATCAGCCCGTCCAGGTAGGGAAACGGGCCGCGGTAGGCGGTGATTTCGTGCGCGGTGAAATTGGTCAGGCACTTGAAGCTGGAGAGATACAAGCCGGGCGGTTTGTCGAGCAAACGGTCGGCGAGAAAGTTGCAGAAGCGGCTGCCGAGTGTGCGCCAAGGCGAATGCCGTTTGCGCGAAAACGAAGTGTAGACCACGTCCGCTCCGCACGCGCACGCATGGGACCACAGCCGCACGACCTCCGGCAGGGGATGTTGAAAATCGTCGTCCATGATGATGATGTGTCGCCCCCGCGCGTGCGGGAGCCCGGCCATGACGGCGTTGTGCTCGCCGAAATTGCGCGAGAGATCGACGACCGCGATCGGAAAGGGGCTTGCCCCCGCGAGAGTCCAGCAGACGTCGCCGGAATCGTCGCGACTGCCATCGTTGACCAGCACGAGCTCGTGGCCACCGGGGATGGGAAGCGCCGCGATCTGCGCCACCAGGGCGGGGAGCGTGCGGGCGCTGTTAAAAACCGGGATCACGATGCTGAGCGCGGGAGCGGTCATGACACGATAGGACGGGAGGGGTTATGGCGGATGGGGTTCACCAAACTGAACGAGGGAACGACTTTGCGGGCGACCACGAAAAGCGAGGAGCCGCACGGCAAGGGCAGCCGACAGGCCAGCGCCGCCTCGAACTCGAGCCACCGCGACAGGATGGGGTTAAGCCAAGCGGGGGTAAGCTTGAGGTCGGAACGCAGGGGCTCACCGCTCGAGACGCGAAGGCGGGTCAGGACGCGATGGGCCAGCATCGGCGGCAAGGTCAACATGTTCCAGAAACGCTCCTCGGTATCGTGAAACCCTGCCGGGTGGAACGCGGCGGACAGTTCCCCGCGGGCGAAGCGTTTTTCAACGTGCACGGCCTGATCGTGTTCGCCCTGCAAGCATCGGAACGCCGGCACATTGGCCAGCACCACGCCACCGGGCTTGAGCACCCGATGGAAGTGCCCGGCTGCAAGCGCAAGCGCGACGCCGGACTGGCCCAGCAAATCGCAGGCGACAATCAGATCGACCGACGCGTCGGGCAGCGGGAGGGCATTTACGTCGCCCGCCAGCAAGGTCGTGTTGGCCGACGGCCGGATGTGTCGTAACGCATCCGGGGACACATCAAGGGCGATGAACCGGGCGCGGGGCATGCGCTCTTCCATGAAACGGAGATTCTCGCCGGTGCCGCAACCGGCATCCAGGATCACCGGCGTTTCTGAAATCGCATGGCGGACCAGCAGGCGGCCCAGCATGGCGCGCAGGCCCCTATACCACCAATGGGAGGCCTCCACCTCGTGCATGGTTTGATACTCCGCGCGATTCACGGGGCCACGTTGAGGCAGACGAAGCAAATGGGAAGCCGATTGAGCCGGCAAGCCACCGGCCGGAGGGGGAGGCTTCAGAACGCGGGCCGCGCGGGCGGTGTCCCGACCGGAAAAGGGTCGGCGTCGTCGTCGCTCCCGCCCTCCCGGGAACGCCTAGCTCCAGCTCGGCTTTTTCCACCCGGATCCCGCCTGCGCT
Organism: Verrucomicrobia bacterium IMCC26134; assembly: GCA_000972765.1. Lineage (GTDB taxonomy): Bacteria > Verrucomicrobiota > Verrucomicrobiia > Opitutales > Opitutaceae > IMCC26134_A. The sequence continues at coordinate 59,885 of CP011265.1, forward strand.
GCGTGCGCGGGAGCTACGTGTGCAGGGTGCTGAGCAATATATGCACAGTAATGGGCTTTGCCTCTTTTGAGTGAGGCGTAGACCCTATTACCCACAGGCAAGGTATGTTACCCGTCATGCAAGCACAGGCAGCCGAGCATTCACCGTCTCCTCCTCCACCATCGGAACGGTCGCTGCCTTCGCCGCCGCGCCGCCCGCCCGCCTGGTCGTGGGCGCTCAATATATCCTCCACCGTGGCCTTCGCCGCCGCCCTGGCGATTATCGTGGCCATCAGCTTCGTTGCGAATCGCAACTTGCAGCGTCTGGGCGTGGCCAGAGGCCTGGTCACTCGCACCGAGCAGGTGCTGGACGCGCTTGCCACGCTTCAGCTCACCGTCACTCAAGCGCAGGCCCACACCCGTGGTTTCTTTATCACGGGCGACGAGTCGTTTCTGCGTTTCATGTCCGTCGCCAATACCCGGAGTGAAACATCCCTTGACGACCTGCAGCGACTCACCGCCGATAACCCCTTGCAACAAAAACGCGTGCAACACCTCGGCCTCCAGGTCCAGGAGTCGTTGCGTTGGTATCAAGTCCAGAGCGCCGCGCGGCGCGCCGGTCAACCTTTGGGAACCGGCAACGAGATGGTCGCGTATGGCGAGGACTTGATGGAAAAGCTCGCTTCCGCCTGCGAGGAGTTTGCCGCCACCGAGCGGTCGATGCTTCAGGAGCGTGAGCGCGTGAGGGAGGAATCCGCCCTCGCCTCGTTTCGCATCACGACCTTCGCGACCGTGGCCAGCCTGCTGATTTTAATGGGCGTCCTGTATAGGCTGAATCGCGCCGAGCTGCGTCGCGTCCACGCCGAGGTGGCGCTCCACCTGCTCAACCTCGGGCTCGAGGAACGCGTGCGCGCCCGCACCGCCGAGCTGCACAAGGCCAACTCCCTCAAGGACGCGATTTTCAACAGCGCCCACTTCTCCAGCATCGCCACCGATGACCGGGGCATCATCCAGATTTTCAACGTCGGCGCCGAGCACATGCTCGGTTACTCCGCCGCCGAAATCCTCAATAAATTAACCCCGGCCGAGCTCTCCGATCCGCAGGAAATCACCCTCCGCGCCGCAGCGCTGAGCGCCGAGTTCGGCACGCCTATCACGGCGGGGTTCCAGGCCCTCGTTTACAAGGCCGCCCACGCCATCGAGGATATCTACGAGCTCACCTACATCCGCAAGGATGGCACCCGTCTCCCCGCCATCGTCTCGGTCACCGCCCTCCGCGACGCCCAGGGCGGCATCATCGGCTATCTTCTCGTCGGCACCGATATGACCGCCCGCCATCAGGCCGAGCAGGCCCGCCAGGTGGTCGAGGCACGGTATCGCGCCTTGGTGGAGAACCTTTCCTCCGCCATGATCGTCCATGGCGCGGACTCCTCCATCGTGTTTTCCAACGCGATGGCCTCGACGCTCCTCGGGCTCTCCGATGACCAGTTGCGCGGCCGGGTCGCCAGCGACCCCCGCTGGGGTTTTATTCAGGAGGATGGGACCCCTCTGCCACTCCAGCGCTACCCCGTAAACCGGGTGCTGGAGTCCGGCGAGGCGCTCCATGGTCAGATCATCGGCGTCTCGCAGCCCCAGCTCTCCGGGCCGATCTGGGCGCTGTGCAACGCCTATCCGGTGCGGAATTCGCAGGGCCGCATCGAGCAAGTCGTGGTGACCTTCACCAACATCACCGAGCAGAAGCAGGCGCAGGAGGCCGTCCGTCTCCTCAACGCCTCGCTGGAGCAGCGTGTGCTCGACCGCACCGCCGAGCTCGAGGCGGCCAACCGCGAGCTGGAGGCGTTTTCCTACTCCGTCTCGCATGACTTGCGTTCACCGCTCCGCGCCATGGACGGTTTTAGCATGGCCCTGCTGGAGGACAACGCCGGCAATCTCGACGCCACCTCCCAGGATTATCTGCACCGCATCCGCGCCGGCAGCCAGCGCATGGCGGGCTTGATTGATGATCTGCTAAGCCTCGCCCACTTGTCCCGAGAGCCCCTGCGCCACGAGCGCGTGGACCTGTCCGCGCTGGCCCGGGAGATCGGCGCGGAGCTGGAGCAACAGAATCCCGGGCGCTCCGTCGAGCTGGTCGTCGCCCCGGCCCTCGTCGCCATGGCCGATGAGCGGATGCTGCGCGTGGTGCTGACGAATCTGCTGGGCAACGCCTGGAAGTTCACCGGCCACCAACCCCGGGCCCGCATCGAGGTCGGCACCCGCGAACAAAGCGGCGAGCAGGTCTTCTTCGTGCGCGATAACGGGGCGGGCTTCGATCCGGCCTACGCAGGCAAGCTCTTCGGGGCCTTCCAGCGCCTGCACAGCACGCAGGAGTTCAAGGGCAACGGCATCGGCCTGGCTCTGGTGCAACGCATCGTGCGCCGCCACGGCGGCCGCGTCTGGGCGGAGGGCGCGGTGGGCCAAGGGGCCACCTTCCATTTCACGTTGGGAAAAAAGGAGTCAAAATTATGAACCAAAAAAAAGTAATCCTGCTGGTGGAAGATAACCTCGACGACGCCGCGCTCACCCGCCGGGTCCTGGAAAAACACAGCGTCTACAACCAGATCGTCGAGGCCCACGATGGCGTCGAGGCGCTCGATTACTTGTTCGGCACCGGCCTGCACGCGGGGCGAGATGTCAGACAGCAACCCGACCTCGTCCTCCTGGATTTAAAACTGCCCAAGATTGACGGCCTGGAGGTGCTGCGCCGCATCCGGGCGGATCCCCGCACCCGTCTCCAACCGGTCGTCATCCTCACCTCGTCGAAGGAGGAGCAGGATGTCATGGCCGGCTACGCCCTCGGCGTTAACAGCTACGTGCGCAAGCCGATTAACTTCACCGAATTCTCCGATGCCATCCGCCAGCTCGGACTCTATTGGCTCTTGTTCAACGAAACCCCGCCGCCCTCTTACGTGTGAACGCGAAAAATCCACCCCTGCGCTGTCTCCACGTCGAGGACTCGGAGGACGATGCCCGGCTCATCCTGCGCTCGCTCCAATCCGCCTTCGACGTGACCTCGACCCGGGTGGAGACCGCCGAGGCCTTGCGCACCGCCCTGGCCGGCGGGCCGTGGGATATCGTCCTCTGCGATTACCGGATGCCCCACTTCAGCGGCCTGGATGCGCTGGCCGTGGTCCAGGCCAGCGGCCTGGATCTGCCGTTCATCATCGTCTCCGGCAAGGTCGGTGAAGAGGCTGCCGTGGTTGCGATGCGCGCCGGCGCTCACGATTACGTGATGAAGGACAGCCTGGCCCGTCTCGTCCCCGTGGTGGAGCGCGAGTTGAACTTCGCCGCCTCACGGCACGCCCGCCGCCTCGCCGACGCCGAGTTCTTCGCCTCCGAGGTCCGGTATCGTCGCCTATTCGATTCGGCGGTGGACGGCATCCTCGTCGTCAACGCCGATTCCGGCACCATCCTCGACGCCAACTGCGCCCTGCTGGAGCAACTGGGCCTCGCCCGCGAGCAGCTCGTCGGCTTAAAAATCGGCACGTTGCCTTACTTCCAGGCGCTCATCCCCGACGACGCCGCCTTCGCGGCCTTGCAAGGCCAGCTCTGCTCCCTCCGCGACGACAGCCACCTCATCACCGCCACCGGGCAGCAGCTGGCGGTCGAGTTCGTCACCTCGCTCTACATCGTGGATGAGCACCGGATGATGCAGTGCAACATCCGCGATATCCGCGCCCGCCTGGCGACCACCGCCCAGCTGCGAAAGCTCTCCACCATCATCGAGCAAGCCCCGATGTCCGTCGTCATCACCGACCTCACCGGCAGCATTGAATACGTGAACCAGCGGTTCTGCACCGTGACCGGCTACACCCTCGCCGAGGTGTTGGGAAAAAACCCCCGCATCCTGAACTCCGGCAAGACCCCCCTGGAGGTTTACCGCGATTTATGGACCACTATCCTTCGCGGCGCTCCCTGGAACGGCGAACTGCTGAACCGCAAGAAGAACGGCGAACTCTACCTTGAATCCGTCGTCATCGCCCCCGTCATGGATGCCCACGGCCAGGCCACCCACTACTTCGCGATGAAGGACGACGTTACCGCGCAAAGACGCATCGTGGCCGAGACCGAGGCCCTGCTCACCAGGGAGCGCGAGATGTCGGCGATGAAGTCGCGCTTCATCGCCGTCACCTCCCACGAGTTCCGCACCCCCATGGCCGCCGCCATGGCCTCCGCCGATCTCCTCCATAACCACTTTGACCGCATCCTGCCCGCCAAACGCGAGGAGCTCTTCGACCGCATCAACTCCTCCCTCTGCCGCATGACCAGGATGCTCGACGAGCTCCTGTTCCTGAACCGGATCGAGGCCAGCCGCGTCGAGGTCCGGCTGGCCGCGCTCGATCTCTGCGATTTCATCCAAGGCACCATCGAGGAGATACGCCTGGGCGACCATGAGGCCCATCGTTTTGAGTTCGCTGCCACCGACCCCGCCTTGCGCGTCTTGAGTGATAGCGACTTGCTCCACCACATCCTCTCCAACCTGCTCAGCAACGCCGTGCGCTACTCCGCCGCCGACTCCGTCATCACCACTCATCTCGCCCTCACGCCTGAGCAGATACGAATCAGCGTCGAGGACCACGGCATCGGCGTGCCCGAGGCCGACCGCGAGCGTATCTTCGAGCCCTTCGAGCGCGGCTCCAATGTCGGCGACATCAAGGGCACCGGCCTCGGCCTCAACATCGTCAAACGCATGTGCGGCCTGCTCGGCGGCACCATCGCCCACGAAAAGACGCCGTCCGGCGGCAGCCGCTTCGTTGTCCTTCTCCCGCGCCCGGCCGGGCCCGCCTCTCTCCTCTCATGAGCCTCCTCCATTCCGTCACCATTCTGATCATTGAAGACGATGAGTCGGTCCGGCGCACCCTCGCGGATATCCTCGAAATAAACGGCTACGCCGTCCTCCTCGCCGCCGACGGCTCCGAGGGCCTCGCCGCGGCCAGACTTTACCTGCCCACCCTGATCATCACCGATATCAGCATGCCGGGATTGAACGGCTTCGAGCTCCTCGCCGCCATCCGCGCCGACGAGGCCCTCCGCGCCATTCCCGTCATCGTCATCTCCGCCAAGGTTGACCGCGCCGCCACCCGCCACGGCATGGAACTCGGTGCCTCCGACTTCATCACCAAGCCCTTCTCCGAGGAGGAGGTGCTGCACTCCATCGCCGCCCGGCTCGAACAGAAGGCGCTCCTCGATGAGCTCGACGCCTTTGCCCACACCGTTTCGCACGATCTCAAAAACCCGCTCTCCTCCCTCACCGGCCGTCTCGAGTTGCTCGGCATGGCTCTCGACAACGCCGACAAGGACACCCTGCGGCACCAGCTCGACGAGGCCACCAAAGCCTCCATGCGGCTCAACGATATCATCGACGAACTGCTCATCCTCTCCGGCGTGCGACGCCAGGCCGTCGAAGCACTGCCGCTCTCCATGGCCGCGCTCGTCACCGAAGCCCTTGAGCGTCTCGAAAGCGTGCTGAAGCCGCGCGCCATCCGTATCGAGCAGCCCGCCACCTGGCCTGCCGCCGTCGGCCATGGCCCCTGGATCATAGAGGTCTGGGTCAACTACCTGAGCAACGCGTTGAAATACGCCGGTCCCGACCCGCGGATAACCCTCGGTGGAGAGACCAGCGCCGACGGCCGCACCGCCCGCTTCTGGGTGCAGGACCATGGTCCGGGCCTCGATGCCGCGGCGCAGTCGCGCCTGTTCATCCCCTTCACCCGTATCTCCACCGCCCGGGCCGGCAGTCACGGCCTCGGCCTCTCCATCGTGCGTCGCATCGTGGAAAAACTCGATGGCACGGTCGGCGTCACCAGCGCGCCCGGAGAGGGCGCCAACTTCTGGTTCGAGCTGCCCGTCGTCGCCCGCCGCAAACCCAAGAGCGCGCCTCCCGGCACGTGACAATCACGCAGCCTCGAAGCCGGGGCCGCCCGAAGGCCCGAGGCACTCCAGCAAGACCCCGCCTTGCCCCGGCACTTTCCGCATTCGCGTATTGTCCGCCCGACGCGCACCGGTCAGGGTTGCCGCCTCCCCATGAAACTACTCCGTCACCTGGCCCCTGTTCTCCTCATCAGCCTGCTCGGCTCCGCGGCGCTTTCCGCCCAGACGATCACCGCGCCCAATCTTGCCACCTTGCCCGTTCCGCGGAACGAGTGGATCGTGCGGCACGAGGGGTTTAACGCCATCGCCCAAAAGGGCGGCGTGGATCTGCTCTTCGTCGGCGACTCCATCACCGACGGCTGGCGCGGCGCCGGCAAAACCCTCTGGGCCGAGCGTTACGAGCCGCTCAAGGCCGCCAACTTCGGCATCGGTGGCGACAAGACCGAGCACGTGCTCTGGCGCCTGCAAAACGGCAACCTCGACGGCATCCAGCCCAAGGTCGCCGTGCTCATGATCGGCACCAACAACACCGCCCGCGACACCGCCCCGCAGATCGCCGAGGGCGTCACCGCCATTGTGAACGAGATCCATAAGCGCTGCCCCGCCACCAAGGTGTTGCTGCTCGCCGTTTTCCCCCGCGCGGAGAAGGCCGATAATCCCCTCCGCGCCAAGATCGCCGAGATCAACGGCACCATCGCAAAGCTGGATGACGGCCGGAAAGTGTTCTTCCTTGATATCAACCAGAAGTTCCTCGAGGCCGACGGCACCCTGCCCAAGTCCATCATGCCCGACGCCCTGCACTCCAACGCCGCCGGTTACCAGATCTGGGCCGACGCCATGCAGGAGAAAGTCACCGCGCTGCTGAAGTAGGCAGCCCCCGGGTCCTGAGAAATTCCGCTGTCGCTTGTAAAAGCGGAAACCCTGGCAATGGTGTAGCGTCTTATGATACGTGCGACCGACCATTCCGGTTGGAGGCACGTCCTCAACCCTAACTCATCAAAATCACATGAAGAAGACCCTCCTCGCCCTCCTTGCGCTCTCCCTGTCCGCCATCGCCTATGCCGCCGACGGCTGCGGCGGCGGTTGCACCAAAGACAAGACGCCCCCCACCGAGAAGCCCGCTGACAAGCCCGAGGCTCCCAAGTCCTAAGCTCCCGGACTCACTTCCCGTTCTCCAAGCCGGCGCTTTATGCGCCGGCTTTTTTGTGCCCGTCAGGGGGCGGGGTGCGTTTACCCCGTCCGGCTGGCATCCCGCATTGCGGGGCTCGGCAAGCGACGTCCCTGGCTGCGGTCGAAAGCGGCGCGCGCACCCAGGTGACGAGTGCGCGGGTGAAGTCGGGTGACACTGCCCGATGGCCCCGCTTACAAGCTGTCGAGATCCTTGAGGATTTCGCGGGGGCTAGAGCCGTTTTCGGGGCCGACGATGCCGCGCTCTTCCATGAGGTCCATGATGCGGGCGGCGCGGTTGTAGCCGATGCGCAGGCGGCGTTGCAGCGTGCTGGTCGAGGCGCGTTTGGTGGCCCGCAGCACGCCGAGTGATTTCTGGTAAAGTTTTTCGTCGTCGGCGTCCTCGCCGGCGGCGGCCTCCTCTTCGTCGTCGTTGTCGGGATTGGAGGCGGCGTCGTCGTCGATCTGGTTTTGCACCGACTGGGCGTATTTCGGCGGGCCGTTGCGTTTGAGGAACTCGACGAACTCGGTGACCTCCTCGTCGGAGACGAAGGCGCCTTGCGCACGCACGAGGCGGGAGCTGCCGGGGGGCGAGAAGAGCATGTCGCCGCGCCCGATGAGGGTGTCGGCGCCCTTGCCGTCGAGGATGGTGCGGGAGTCCACCTGCGAGGCGACCTGGAAGGCGATGCGCGAGGGGAGGTTGGCCTTGATGACGCCGGTGATGACGTTCACCGAAGGGCGCTGGGTGGCGATGATGAGGTGGATGCCGGCGGCGCGGGCGAGCTGGGCGAGGCGGGCGATGCTGGTCTCGATCTCGGCGGGGGCGACCATCATCAAGTCGGCGAGCTCGTCGATGATCGCGACGATGTAGGGCAGGCGGGCGGGCAGCTCGGCGATCTCGTCGGCGGTGGCGGCCTGGACGATGCCGTCGAGCTCGGCTTGCGGGCCGCCGCCGGGGGCTCCGGCGGAGGGCTTGCGGGTGTTGAAGCCGGCGATGTTGCGCACGCCGACCTTGGCGAAGATCTGGTAGCGTTGCTCCATCTCGCCGAGCAGCCACTTGAGCGCGGAGGGCACCTTCTTCGGCTCGGTGACCACCGGGATGAGCATGTGCGGGAGGCTGTTGAAGACCTTTAACTCGACGACCTTCGGGTCCACCATGATGAGGCGCACGTCCTTCGGGCTCTTGCGATACACGAGGGAGGCGATGATGGAGTTGATGCAGACGGATTTGCCCGAGCCGGTGGCGCCGGCGATGAGCAAGTGGGGCATCTTCGTCAGGTCGGAGATGAGGGGCTTGCCGGAGACATCCTTGCCGAGGGCGATGGGAAGCTCGCCCTTGTTGGAGACCCAGTCCTCGGACTCGAGGATCTCGCGCATGCCGACGGGGGTGGGGTGGCGGTTGGGGATCTCGACGCCGACGGCGGCCTTGCCCGGGATGGGGGCGAGGATGCGCACGGACTGGGCACGCATGCCGAGGGCGATGTTTTTATCGAGGCCGGCGATCTTCTCCACGCGCACGCCGGCGGCGGGGGCCACCTCGTAGCAGGTGATGACCGGGCCGACGTGGATCTCGCCCGGGGTGACGGTGACGCCGAACTCGCCGAGGATGCGCACGAGGTCCTCCATGTTGCGCAGGTGTTCCTGATCGGAATCCTCGGGGGAGGTGATGGCCTGCTCCTTGAGCACGGAGAGCGGAGGGAACTGGTAGTCGGGCTCGGAATCGAGGCGGGCCGGGGACTTGGCCTTCTTGGTCTCCTCGGGTTTGACGATGGCGATGGGGCCGCCGGCGAAAGGAGGTGGAGTGCCGGCGCGAAGGACCCGGGCGGGGGTGTCGTCGGCGACTGGAGGAGGGGCGGCAAAGGGGTTTTCGACCGGGCGGGCGGGGGCGGCGAAGGGAGACGGTTGCGAAACGGGTGGCTCGAGCGGCGGGGCGAAAGGGTCGCGCGAGTTGCGGCCGGGGATGGCGAGTTTTTTACCGGCCACAGGGGCGGACACCACGGGGACCGAGAGGGGGGCGGGTGCGGCGGGGCGGGCGGGGTCCCTGGAGGTTTTCTCCGGGGTGCGGGTGCCAAGGAGCTCGGCGCGCAGGCTGGCGGCCTCGGCTTTGAGCTCTTTGCGGCGGACGCGCCAGGCCTGGAGGGCTTGGAATGCCCGCTCGAACTCGGCGCCGATATCGCTGGTCAGGATGAAAATGAGACTGAGGACGTAAATCAGGCCCAATAAAACGGCGGAGCCGAAACCGCCCATGAGTTGGTAGAAGAAGCCGTTGTATACGCCGCGCCCGACCAGACCGCCGAGATCATGAGGGAAGTAGTTGCCCTTGAAGCCGCCGATCATCGCGGCCAGACCGGCGCCGCTGATGATGCACACGAAGATGGAAATGGAGCGGGCGACGACCAGCTGGCGGACATTGCGCAGCGAGACGTAGGTCATCCAGAAAAGGAAGGCGGGGACGAACCACGCACAGATGCCGAGCCACCAGAAACTCCAGTAGGCGCTGTAGGTGCCAAAGAGCCCGACGGCATTGAAGCTGGTGGGGTTCGTGTTGTTGAGCGGAACCTGGGCCGGCCTGTAGTCAACGAAGCCCACGGTCAGCAACACGCCCAGCACGAAGGTGATGCTGGCGGAGAGCCAGCGGGATTGGGGGCGGGTCGGTTGAAAAAAGGGCCCTTGATTTGAGTTTGAACTCGCGGCTTTCGGCATGAGATTAGCGGTGGGTGGATACCCGGAGCGTATAACATTTCAACTCATCCATCGCCACCGTCAAAGGCAATCACGCCCGAAGCCCTTTTCAGTAGCCGCCTAATATCCAAGTCATGAACGAAATCCTTCACTTTGAGCCTCTCTATCAAAAACGCGTCTGGGGCGGTCGCGGCTTCGAGTCCTCTCTGGGGCGGACCGTGCCCGGCAAAGATCCCATCGGCGAGAGCTGGGAAATCGTGGACCGGCCCGAGGCCCAGTCCGTGATCCGCGGCGGAAAATTCGCCGGCAAGACCCTTCGCCAGGTCATAAGCACCCAGCCGGTCGAGATCATGGGCCTGAAGTGGCCGAAGAAAAAAGAGTTCCCCATCCTCGTGAAGTGGCTGGATTGCCGTGAGCGACTCAGCCTCCAGGTGCATCCGCCTGCCGCCCTTGCGCAGAGTCTCAAGGGCGAGCCGAAGACCGAGACTTGGTTCATCGCCGACACCCAGCCGGGCGCCAGCCTCATCGTGGGCCTCAAAAAAGGCGTCACCCGCGAGCAGTTTGAAAAGGCCATCGCCGACAACACCCTCGACCAGTGCGTGCACCGCTTCCCCGTCGCCGAAGGCGACAGCATCCTCGTGCGCAGCGGCCAGGTTCACGCCATCGACGGCGGCAATCTGATCCTCGAGATCCAGCAGAACTCCGACACGACCTACCGCGTTTACGACTGGGGCCGGACCGGCCTCGACGGCAAGCCGCGCCAGCTCCACGTCGAAGAATCCCTCGCCTCCATCCAATGGGATGATTTCGAACCCTCGCCAGTCCGCGGCGCACCCACCAGCGGAGTGATCGCCGAGTGCGCGGAGTTCCGCATCCGGCGCGTGGTGCTCGATCGTGACGAAGGACTCTCTTTCGCCGCCGGCGAGCAACCGCGCATCCTGAGCGTCATCACGGGTGAACTTTCCGGACCCGGCAAAGACGGCATCCGCCGGGGCGAAAACGTCGTCCTGCCCTGTGCGGGCGCCTTCACCTTCAAGGCCGGCGCACCCTCGCTCGTGCTTGTCACGGAAAACTTCGCCGGCTGAGGGCGGCCCGCGCCCCCTCGCGCCAAGGCCCGCCGCACTGCCCGAACGGCGGACGGTTGTCGGGGCAGGCTTGCGCCGGCGCGGAATGTGATTTGTAGATGAACCTTTTCCCATGAGCCAACCCGACACCAACGAACCTTTGCCTGTGAACCCGGAGACCTCCGCCGCCCCTTCCGCGAACGAGCCCGCCGAGGCCGCACCCGTTCAGGAAGCAGCGCTCGAGGCCTCGCTCGCCGCCGCCCGCAAGGAAGCGGCCGACAACTACGACCGCTACCTGCGCTCCGTCGCCGATCTGGAAAACTACCGCAAGCGGGCCATCCGCGATCGTGAGGACGCCACCCACCGCTCCGTCACCCGCGTCCTGGAGGACCTCATCCCCGTGCTCGACACGCTTGAACAGGGCCTCGCCGCCGCCAAGGCCCCCAACGCCGACCTGAAAACCCTCGCGAGCGGCATGGAGATGCTGGGCGTAAAACTCAAGGGCGCCCTGGCCGGCCACGGCCTCACCGAGATCAGCCCGCTCGGCAAACCCTTCGACCCCAATCTGCACGAAGCCATCAGCCAGCAGCCCAGTTCGAACGTCCCGGCCGACTCCGTCGCCACCGTCGTGCGCACCGGCTACTCCCTCAACGGCCGTCTCGTGCGCGCCGCCAGCGTCGTCGTCTCCACCGGCGCCCCGGTCGTCTGAGGCCGCCCGACCGCGCATCCATTTAAATTACACATAAAAAGTCATGGCCAACGAGGATTACTACACGCTGCTCGGGGTGGAAAAAGCCGCGAACGAGGAAGAATTGAAAAAAGCCTACCGCAAAAAAGCGGTGCAATTTCACCCCGATAAAAATCCCGGCAACAAAGAGGCCGAGGAGATGTTCAAGCGCGTCTCCGAGGCCTACGAGGTTTTGAAGGATCCGCAGAAGCGCGCCGCCTACGATCGTTACGGCCACGCCGCCTTCACCCAGAACGGCGGCGCCGGCCCGCGCGGCCCCGGCGGCATGGCTGGCGGCGGCGCCGGCGGCTTCCATGATCCCTTTGACATATTCCGCGAGGTCTTCAGCCAGCAGGGCGGCGGCGGGGGCGGCGGAGGGGGCATTTTTGACGAGATGTTTGGCGGCGGCGGCGGCGGACGCGGTGGGGACCGCGACGGGGCCGACCTGCGCTACGACCTCGAGATCACCCTCGAAGACGCCGCGCGCGGGGTGGAGAAGGAGATTTCCTTCCGCCGGATGCAGACGTGCGAGCGTTGCGAAGGCTCCGCCGCCGAGCCCGGCTCCAAGAAGGTCGTGTGCCCGACCTGTCGTGGCGCCGGCCAGGTCCGCCGCAGCGGCGGCATCATCACCTTTACCCAGACCTGCCCGACCTGCGGCGGCGCGGGCCAGAAGATCGAAAAGCCCTGCACCGCCTGTCGTGGCGAGGGGCGCGCGCCGAAGGCCGCCAAGGTCACCGTCCGCATCCCCCCGGGCGTCGAGACCGGCACGCGTTTGCGTTCCAGCGGCAATGGCGAATCCGGCAAGGCCGGCGGCCAGACCGGCGACCTCTACATCGTGCTCAGCGTGAAGGATCACGAGCTCTTCGAACGCCAGGAAGACGATCTGTTCTGCGAGATACCGATCAAGTTTACCCTCGCCGTCCTCGGCGGCACGCTCGAGGTGCCCACGCTCTCCGGAAAGGCCTCGCTCAAGGTGCCCGCCGGCACGCAGAGCGGCACCACTTTCCGCCTGCGCGGCAAGGGCATGCCCTCGCTGCGTTCCCGCGGCGTGCAGGGCGATCAACTCGTGCGCGTGCAGGTCGAGGTGCCGCAGAGCCTCTCCTCCGAGCAACGCAAGATCATCGAGGAATTCGCCCGGGTGAGCGGCGACGCCGAGAATCCGACCTCCAAGGGGTTCTTCGAGAAGGCGAAGAAGTTCTTCTAAACCCCGCCGCCTGACCCATGCGCGTCGTCATCCTCGGTTCCGGTCGCGGCTCCAATGCCGAGGCGCTCTGCATCGCTCAACAAGAGGGCGGTCTCGGGCGCGCCCGCATCGTGGCCATCTTCACCGACCGACCCGAGGCCGGCATTCTGGCGCTCGGCCCGCGCTTCGACATCGATGCGCGTTACCTCGACCCCGCGCCCTTCAAAACCAAGCTCGAGGGCGAGGGTGAGCGCCGCTACCTCGAGGCCGTCGCGGCCTGCGCGCCCGATCTCGTCGTGCTGGCGGGTTTCATGCGCGTGGTGAAGCCGGGGTTCCTCGCCGCCTTCGCGGGCAAGGTCATCAACCTGCACCCGAGTTTGCTGCCCAGTTTTCCCGGTCTCGACGGCATCGGCCAGGCCTTCCGCCACGGGGTGAAATACACCGGCTGCACCGTCCATCACGTGACGCCCGAGATCGACGCCGGACGCATCATCGACCAGACGGTGGTGCGTATCGAGGAGGACGATACGCTGGAAACCCTCGCCGCAAAGATCCACGCCGCCGAGCACCGCCTGCTGGTCGGGGTCGTGGCCCGGCTCAGCCAGGAATACGTTTGACGCAGTTTGCGGCAAACGACGCTTGCGGGCGCGTCGGCTCGGGTAGAAAATGAGAACTCTTAAGGATATGAAAACCAAAGTCTTCGTCGATGGGCAGGAGGGCACCACGGGGCTCCAGATTTTTGACCGCCTTGCCGCGCGGGCGGACATCGAGGTCATCCAGATCGATCCTGCCAAACGCAAAGACACCGCCGCCCGCGCCGCCTGCCTGAATGCAGCCGACGTCGCCTTCCTTTGCCTGCCCGATGCCGCCGCGCAGGAGTCCGCCGCCCTCGTCACCAATTCGCGCACCTGCATCATCGACGCCTCGACCGCCCACCGGGTGGCGGCGGGCTGGGTCTACGGCGTGCCTGAACTCGCCCCCGCCTACCGCGCCGCGATTCGCGCCAGCAAACGCATCGCCAACCCCGGCTGCCACGCCACCGCCTTTGCCCTCGCGCTGCGTCCGCTGGTCCAGCGCGGCCTGGTGCCGGCGGATTACCCGCTCTCCTGCTTCTCCATCACCGGTTACAGCGGCGGCGGCAAGAAGATGATCGCCGACTACGAGCAGAACCCGCCGGACAAACTCAAGAGCCCGCGCCCTTACGCCCTCGCGCTCATGCACAAGCATCTCCCCGAGATGCGCGTCCACACCGGGCTGGCCACGCCGCCGATTTTCAACCCCATCGTCGCCGCGTTTTATCAAGGCCTCGCCATCACGGTGCCGCTGCCCCTGCAGCACCTGCCCGCTTCGCCGACTCCGGCCGCCTTGCACCATGCCTTGAGCGAGACCTACGCCGGCGAGCGCTTCGTGCGCGTGCTGCCCTTCGGTGACGAGAGCGTGCTCGATGGCGGGTTTTACGATGTGCAGGCCTGCAACGGCACCAACCGCTGCGACCTCGCCGTCTTCGGCCACGACGAACAAGCCGTCGTGATGGCGCGCCTCGACAACCTCGGCAAGGGCGCCTCGGGCGCCGCCATCCAGTGCATGAACCTGCACCTCGGTCTCGACGAAGGACTCGGCCTCGTGGCCTGAGCTAGCCAGTCTGATCAATCAGATCAGGCAGATTCGACTGATCAGGCTGAGCAGACCGATCATTCCCCCCCCTTTATGCACCTCTTTGAACTGAAAGTTGAAATCGCCCCTGTCGCCGTCGATGCCGTGGACGAACTGATGCAGGAGCTCGGCGTCGAAGGCTGGAGCCTGCTTCAGGACGTCATCATCAACCGCGCCTGGATCGTCGGCATCTTTACCTCCGCCGAGGAAGCCCGCGCCCGCTGGTCGGAGCTCACGGCGCTCCTGCCCGCTGAAGCCGCCGCCGCCCCGGCGGTCGAGCGCGCGCTGGGCGACCAGGATTGGCGCGACAGCTACAAGGCCCACTTCAAGGCCTGGCGTTGCGGCCGCCTGCACTGGGTGCCGGTGTGGGAGCGCGCCACGCACGTCCTCGGTGAAGGCGAGTCGGCGATCTGGCTCGATCCCGGCCTGGCCTTCGGCACGGGCAACCACGAGACGACCCGCCTGTGCGTGGAGCGGCTCGTCGCCCGCGCGGAAGCGAAGGGCACGGCCGGCCGGGTGATCGACGCCGGGTGCGGTTCCGGGATCCTCGCGCTCTCGGCGGTGCGGCTTGGCTGGCGTGACGTGGCGGGTTTTGACAACGACGCCGAGGCGGTGCGGGTGAGCGAGGAAAACGCCGTGTTGAACGACCTCGCGGGCGTGGTGCGGTTTGCGACCGCCGATCTTGTCACCGGCCTGCCGGCCGGCACCCAGGCCGAAGTGGTGCTCGCGAACATCCAGGCCGACGTGCTGATGCGCTTTGTGCCGCAGTTGGTCGGTGCGGTGGCACCGGGCGGTTTGCTGGTCTTGAGTGGCATCCTCGCCCATGAGAACGCCCAGGTGCGGGCCGCTTTCGCGCCGGCCACGGCCGGCTGGCAGGTGGAGCACCGTGAGATGGGCGAGTGGAGCGACGTCGCCCTGAGCCGGCCTTAAACCTGGAAAGGGCACCTGGATCGGGTTGTCTCGCACAACCTGTTGGCCGTCGGCCGCTCGCGTCACCCCCTCGAGGCACCAGCCAGGTGAACCTTGGGATTCCCCGAGCGCCATCCGACTCAACCTCTTGCGCGACACTCCGCCGCCCGACTGACCTTTCTAGGTTAAAAAACGAAAAAGGGGGCGCCGTTCGTCGGACGCCCCCTCTCCTCTGTTAGAGGGCCTGAATCAGGGCTTGGTGTTTTCCTGCGTGAAGAGCTCGGAGGGGGTGCGGGCGAAGAACTCCTCCATGTAGGCGGTGGTGGCCTTGCCTTCCATGAAGGTGGGATCGCTCATGATCGCCTTGTGGAGGGGGATGGTGGTCTTGATGCCGCGGATGAGATACTCGCTAAGGGCGCGGTAGCTGCGTTCGAGGGCGATTTTGCGCGTCGAGCCGAAGCAGATCAGCTTGCCGATCATGGAGTCGTAGTAGGGCGGGATGGTGTAGCCGGAGTAGGCATGACTATCCACGCGCACGCCGTGGCCGCCGGGGGCGTAGTAGAGGCCGATGGTGCCGGGGCTGGGGGCGAAGTTGCGGGCGGGGTCCTCGGCGTTGATGCGGCACTCGATGGCGTGCTTGGTGAAGGTGATGTCGCTCTGGTCGAACGAGAGCTTCTCGCCGTTGGCGATGAGGATCTGCTGTTTGATCAGGTCGATGCCGGTGCACTCCTCGGTCACGGGATGCTCCACCTGGATGCGGGTGTTCATCTCGATGAAGTAGTAGTTACCCTTGGCATCGACGAGGAACTCGATGGTGCCGGCGTTCTGGTAGCCGGCGGCCTCGGCGGCGCGGATGGCGGCCTTGCCCATCTCTTTGCGAAGGGCGGGGGTGAGGAAGGGGGAGGGGGACTCTTCGATCAGCTTCTGGTGACGGCGTTGCACCGAGCAGTCGCGCTCGCCGAGGTGAAGGGTCTTGCCGTGGCTGTCGGCGAGGATCTGGAACTCGATGTGGCGGGGCTTCTCGATGTATTTTTCGAGGTAAACGGAGCCGTTGCCGAAGGCCTTCTCGGCCTCGTTCTTGGCGACGTTGAACTCCTTGGCGAGGGAGACGTCGTTGTGGGCGATGCGCATACCGCGTCCGCCGCCGCCGGCGACGGCTTTGATGATGACGGGGTAGCCGATTTTACGGGCGATTTTGATGGCCTCGTTCTCGTTGGAAAGGGGGCCGTCGGAGCCGGGGACGGTGATGACCTTGGCCTTGCGCACGGTGTCCTTGGCGACGGATTTGTCACCCATCATCTCGATGGACTTGGACTTGGGCCCGATGAACTTGATGTTACAGGCCTCGCACTGGGCGGCGAATTTGGCGTTCTCGGAGAGGAAGCCGTAACCGGGATGGATGGCGTCCACATCCCCAATCTCGGCGGCCGCAATGATGCGGTCGGCGCGGAGATAGGAATCAGCGCCCTTGGGGCCGCCGATGCAGATGGCCTCGTCGGCGAGCTGGACGTGGAGTGACTGGGCATCGGCCTCGGAGTAAACGGCGAGGGTCTTAATGCCGAGTTCACGACAGGCGCGGACGATGCGGAGGGCGATTTCGCCGCGGTTGGCGATGAGGACCTTTTGGATCACGGTATTTTAAAATAAGTTAACCACTGATAAACACTTATGGGCACTGCCAAGGAGACCTCGACCCGTGTGGACAAGCGCTTGTCAGTGGTTGAAGGGTTTGCTTAACTTAGCCTTGTTTGACCTTGAAGAGTTTTTGGCCGTATTCGACGGGCTGGCCGTTTTCGATCAGGATCTCGAGAACGGTGCCTTTCACCTCGGACTGGATCTCGTTCATGATCTTCATCGCCTCGATGATGCAGACCACGCTGGTTTCGGTGATCTTGGTGCCTATGTCGGCGAACGATTTGCTCTCCGGGGAGGGTGAGCGATAGAAAGTGCCGACCATGGGCGACTTTACGTAGATGATGCTGGCGTCGTCCGCAGCCGGGGCGGCCGGGGCGGGCGCAGCAACGGGGGCGGCAGCCTGGGCGGCGGGGGCCGGCGCTTGGGCCTGGTAGGCCGCGAAGGGATTGTTGGATCCGCCGTAGGAGCCACCGGAGCTGACTACGGGAAGTCCGTTGGAGCCGCGACGGATCTTGAGCTTAAAACCCTCCTCCTCGACCGCGAATTCGGTCAGGTCGGAGCGTTTCATGAGATCGATGACGAGTTTGATTTGTTTTAGGTCCAAAGTATAGGCCTTGGTTAAGGTGAATCGGAACGGCTTTAGACCGTTCAGAATGGCATGTGTTCAATCACGTGACGATTTGAAGGCAAACATCAATTTTGGGCCTAAAATCTGGTGGATTTTGCGGGAAACGGGCCTGAATCCGAGCGGAATTCAGGGTTTTCAAGAGGGGGATGATTATGGAAATAGCCTTACTCGGGGATCGGAGTTCCCCCGGAAAACCGATGAAAATCGCAAAAAAGATGCCCCGGAATGCAGAAAAACGCCCCCTAATCCATAAATCAGGATATTTTCCATCCAGTGACGCCAGGTCGGGGTCTAGCCTCCCCCGAACTGGGCCCGGCTAGATCTTGACCGGCCGGCCGGTGGCGTCGGATTCAAAGCAGGCGTCAAGCACGCGCTGGATTTCGGAACCCCGGGCGAAGTCGGGCTGGCCGGCAAGGCCGGTGCGGATCGCGGTGATGAAGCGGTGGTGGTTGTTTGGGGTGGGGCGGGCTTTGACGTCCTGCCACTTGGCGGTGGCGGTATCGGCGCCGATGCAGGCCCGATAGGTGTCGGTGCCTGTATCGGAATCGAAACTGAAGGCGCCCTTGGTGCCATGAAGTTTGAGGGCAAGGCGGTTGGGGTGGCCGGTGGCCCAGCGCGTGGTGTGGATGGTGCCAAGGGCGCCGTTGGCGAATTCGACGTTGAGCACGGCGGAGTCGTTGGCATCAAGGAGGTAGTCTCCGATGCGATTCTTCGGGGCCTTGGAAAAGGTTTTGAGCTGGCAGAAGACCTTCTTGATCGGGCCGGCGGGGAAGGTGGCGAAGTCAACGATGTGAACGCCGACGTCGCCGAGCACGCCCTTGGAACCGTGTTTGCTGGAAAGGCGCCAAAGCCAGCCCGGGCTGGTGCGCCAGTCTCCCCAGATGGGGGCGGTGAGCCAGGTTTGAAGGTAACTTGCCTCGACGTGGCGGAGCTCGCCGATCTCTCCGGCCTGGACACGGGTGGCGATAGCCTGGAGCCCCGACCAGTCCCGGTAGGAGAAGTTCACCATCGCAATGGTGCCGGCCTTGTGGGCGGCGGCGACCATGCGTTTGGTCTCGGCGTGGTTCAGGCCGAGGGGTTTTTCGCAAAGGACGTGCTTGCCGGCTTTCAGGGCCTGGATGGAGAGCGCGGCGTGGAAGGCATCGGGGGTGACGTTCGAGATCGCATCGCACGGGCACTCGCGGAGCAGTTTCGCGAAGTCGGTGTAGGCTCCGGCGCTAGGAATGCCCTGTTTGGCGCAGAAGGCCTCGACGCGGGCCCGGTCCACATCGCAACCGGCGACGAGTTGAACGCCTGGAATCTGCGCATAGAGCTCGGCGTGGCGGTTGGCCATGCCGCCGGTGCCCAGGATGGCTACGCGCACCGGTTTGGGGGCGGACTTGGCGGGCTTGGCTTTGGTGGATTTGGTGGATTTGGGCTTTGCGGAAGGCATGGCGGGGTCGGGCGGACTTACTTATGGCCTGTATTGGAGCGCGCGTTTGCCTCGGGGTCGACCGGCAGGGGTTCGAGGGCTTTGGCGTTGAGGCAGGTGTCCTTGATGCGGAGACCGGAGAAGGCCCAGCGGACGCCGTTGGCGATCACGAGCTGGACCTGCGGGTGGTGGTAGGTCGGGTAGGTCTCGTGGCCGGGGCGGAAGTAGAAAATATTGCCATTTCCTCGCCGCCAGGTGGCGCCGGAGCGGAAGACCTCGCCGCCGGTGAACCAGGAAATGAAAATCAACTCGTCGGGAGTCGGGATGCCGAACGGTTCGCCATACATTTCCTCGGCGGGGATCTCGAAATAGGGGCCGATGCCCTGGACGATGGGGTGGGCGGGATTGACGACCCAGAGGCGCTCCTTGTCGGTGGCCTCGCGCCAGGTGAGCGAGCAGGTGTCGCCCATGAGGGCTTTGAAAATCTTGGAGTAGTGGCCGCTGTGGAGGACGATGAGCCCCATGCCCTCAAGCACGCGGGTGCGGACCTTGGCTACGATGGCATCGGAGACCTCCCCGTGGGCCATGTGGCCCCACCAGGTGAGCACGTCGGTCTGGTCGAGAACCTCGTCGGTGAGGCCGTGGTCGGGCTCGTCCAGCGTGGCGGTTCGCACGGCAAGGTCGGCGTGTTTGCCGAGGGCCTCGGCGATGGTCTGATGCATACCCTGCGGGTAGTGGGCGGCGACCTTGGGATTCTTTTTTTCGTGGCGGAACTCGCTCCAGACGGTGACGCGGATGATGGGTTTGGCGGGGGGCATGGGGTTTGACGGAATAGGGACTGAACGAATGGCTCAAGCGACGCGCCAAGCCATGATATTGAAGAGACCTTGGCAACGCCAAGGGTGAAGGAATCGGTGTCGCGCCACCCGAACGACCGGCGCGGGTAATGGAAGCCGCTTTCGGTTCGATCAAGCGTCAATCATTGATTGACTGGTGGTCTGGGGGTGTTTGGGTCGTCGGCACTATGTCTATGCCTCCGGTCGGAATGGGTAAGGATGGGGTTTTTCCTGCAAGGGTGGGCGGGATTGTCGAGACACTGATCGAAGCTTCACGGGAGAACGCGGCGGCCAAGGCCAAGGGGCCGGCCAAGTCAAAGCGGGGACAAGTCCGGGGGGCGAGCCACGCGGCGGACGGTGCGCTGTGGCGGGCATTGAGCGCGCGGGTGGCTCCCTTGCTGGCCCAACGCGGGGCACAGGCGAAGCTTGGGCGGGAGCTCGGCGTCTCGCGGCAGCAGATTTATGCCTATTTCAAGGGACGCACGGCCGCGCCGGATGCGGAGCGTGTGTTGCGACTGATCGTCTGGCTGGCACTCGCCGAGTCCGAGGTGGCGGATAAGGCGAAGGCGGGTGAGAAGGGCTGAGCCAAGCCGCGCAAGAAGCACCGGGCACCAAGGTCTGAAAGGTCGCCGGGGAAACACGGAACCCTTACCCGTTGACGCTACGGAAGTGAACGAAGGGCTGCCCTTCGTTGGTGAAGCGACGGCGAGGGGCGCGTTGCGTCAGGCTTAGCGGACCGGCGACGCGCGCGTGTCTCGCGGCCGCGGGGTTTACGCAGCGGCCTGGTCCGCAGCTGCGGGAGAAGCGGGCTTGGGCGTGTTGCCGCGGATAAGGCCTTCGAGTCCGCGGCCGAGGCGGGGTTTGCCGGCGGCGGAGGGGATGGTATCGGAGTCGATGGCGCGGACCGAGGGGTTTTCGGCCACGGCGAGCAGGATCTCGGCGCGGCGTTTGTCGTCCAGGGCGGCGAGGGCTTCGGTGAGTTTCGTGGTGAAAGAGGGGAGGGCGGCGGCGAGGCGCGCATCAACGGCCGAAGCGACGTGGGCCGCGAGCGCGTCCGGGTTGACCACGGGGGAAGGGGCGGGCACCGGGGCCGCGTTGAGAGGGGTGGCACGGGTGTGGCGTTGCACGTAAGCGAGCGCGAAGGGCAGGGCGGCGCAAGCCCCGGCGGCTGCGGTGCAGGCACCGATACAGATCAGCTCGAGGGCATCGAGTTTGGTCGCGGTTACTCTCACGATGTAGGCCGCGGCGGCGGCAAAAAGACCGGCGGCGATGAGAAAAGGGATTTTGGATACGGACGATAACGGTGCGGAGGAGTGCATGCGGCGGGGCGCGCGCGAGGCGGGCCGTAGGTGTTGGTGGGGCGGGCGGGACGCGGGCTCAATCTTGAAAACCGGCGGCGGGCGGGGCGGCGGATCCGGCGGAGGGTCCGTTTGACGCGGGGCCGTGCAGATAGGCGTGGAGCTCTGCGGCGAGTTTGCCGCCGAAGCCGGGGACGTCGGCGAGCTGGGCGGCGGTGGCCCGGCGGAGTTTGTCGATGTCGCCAAAGCGTTCCAGCAGGGCGGCGCGGCGCACGGGGCCGAGCCCGGGGAAATCGTCGAGCACGCTCTCGCGGATCTTTTGGGAGCGGAGGTCGGCGTTGTAGGTGTTGGCGAAGCGGTGGGCCTCGTCGCGCAACCGCTGAAGCAGGTGGAGCGCGGGGGAGTTGAGCGGAAGATTCAGGGGGGAGCGCTCATCGGGGAAGATGATGGTCTCGTGTTTTTTCGCCAGACCGATGAGGGCGGGCGGGGTGAGGTCGAGGGCGAGGAAGGCCTTGAGCGCGGCCGCGATCTGGCCGCGTCCGCCGTCGATGACGACGAGGTCGGGGAAAGGCTTTTGCTCCTCGGCGCGGCGGCGGTAGCAGCGGCCGACCACCTCCTCCATGGCGCGGAAATCGTCGTTGCCGATGAAGCTCTTGATCTGGAAGCGGCGGTAGAGGTTTTTGTCCGGCCTGCCGTCGGCGAAGTGAACCATCGAGGCCACGCAATAGGTGCCGCTGATGTGCGAGATGTCGAAACACTCCAGGGTGCGCGGCGCGGGATCGAGACCGAGGGCGGAGCCGAGCTGGGCGATGGCGTCGGAATCGGGTGTGGCGAAGGGCTGGTCGCGCTCGAACTTGCGCGTCTTGGCGAGGGTTTTTTCGAGTGCGAAGACGATGTCGCGCAGCTCGGCTGCTTGTTCGAAGTTTTGTTTTTCGGCGGCGGCGGCCATCTCGGCGCGCAGGGTTTCGAGCCACTCGCGGGACTTGCCCTCCAGGAAGGCGCAGGCCTGCTCGACCCGGGTGCGGTAGGCGTCGGGAGTAACGATGTTGTGGATACCGTAGAGCTCCTCACGCACGTCGTCGTAAAGCTGCCAGGTGCCGTCGGGGAGCAGTTGCGGGGTGGCGTCGCCAAGCAGGATGCCGAACTGGCGGCGCATTTGAGCGAGGGTTTTACGCAGGAGGCCGGAGTGGGCGAAGGGGCCGAAGTAGCGGGACCGGTCCTCCTTGCGCAGGCGGGTGAGGCGGAAGCGGGGGAGGGTCTCGGCGAGGTCCACGCGCACAAGGAGGAAGCGTTTGTCGTCGATGAAGTCGGTGTTGTATTTGGGTTTCCACTGCTTGATCAGCTTGCCCTCGAGCAGGAGAGCTTCGGGTTCCGACTTCACTTCGATGGTGTCGAAGTCGTGGATGAGGCTGATAAGCGCGCGGATTTTCGGGTGCACCGTCATGGCGCGCGAGGGGGTGAAGTAAGAGGATACGCGCTTTTTCAGGGCCTTGGCCTTGCCCACGTAAAGAATGCGACCCAGACGGTCTTTCATCAGGTAGACGCCCGGTTTGTCGGGAAGACGACGGACCTTTTCTTTCAGGTTTATGGGTTCGGACGCTGGCATTTTGTAACAGAGTAAGCAGACTGTGACGTTCGCAACGTATGCTTTCCAGCTCTTCGCAATCTCCTCTTGCCGGTCGCTCCGTGCAAAATGTCCGCTATGAACTCATCACCTTGGGTGATGAGTTGCTGCTCGGCCTGACGGCGAACACCCACCTGACCTTCATCGGCGCGGCCTTGGGCCGGCAGGGCGCGAGGCTTGCGCGCAATGTGACGATCACGGACGACGCCGATGCCATCGCGGCGCAGTTCCGCGAGAGCTGGGCGCGGTCGGACGTGGTCATCACCACCGGAGGCTTGGGGCCGACCTGCGACGATCGCACCCGCGAAGTCATCGCCGGCGTCCTGGGGCAGGAACTGGTATTTGAGGAATCGATACGAGAGGCCATCGAAGCGCGATTTAACCGGCTTGGCCGGCGTATGACGGACAACAATCTGAAGCAGGCCTACCGCTTTTCGCGCGGTGAGGTGCTGCCCAATGCCAACGGCACCGCGCCCGGGCTCTGGGTCGAGCAGGACGGACGTGTTTTGGTAATGTTGCCCGGCCCTCCGAACGAGCTGAACCCGATGTTGATCGAGCAGGTGTTGCCGCGTATGGCCCGGCTCGGGCTGCTGGCGGAGCGCGAGGCATACGTGCAGATCCGCACCGCCGGGGTGGGGGAGAGCGCGTTGGAGATGCGTTTGCAGCCTGTTCTTGAGCCCCATGGCGAGGCGCTTTCGATCGCGTTTTGTGCCCACGCCGGCCAGGTGGATGTGCGGCTGAGTTCTCCCTCGGGACTGCTTTCGTTCGCGGAGTTGGAGGCGGTGGCGGTGGAGTGCGCCCGTTTGCTGGGCGAGGACTTCATGTGCTATGGCCATGATTCGCTGGCAAAGGTTTGCGCGGATCTGTTGCGGGCGGGCGACCACACCCTTGCGGTGGCCGAGACGGCGACGGGCGGTTCGCTGGCGAATGCGTTCACCGATATCTGCGGGGCTTCGAAGTTTTTCGCCGGCGGCTGTGTATGCTACTCCAATGAATCGAAGATGCAGCTCCTCGACGTGCCCGAGTGCCTGCTCAAGCAGCATGGCGCGGTCTCGGCCGAGAATGCGGTGGCGATGGCTGCGGGCGTGGCCGAGCGGCTGGGCGCGGATTTCGGACTGGCGATCACCGGTTTCGCGGGGCCCTGTGGCGGCACCAAGGAGAATCCGGTCGGAACCATTTACATTGCCCTCTACACGCCCTGCGGCGTCTGGTCGCGCAAGCTTTGCCAGCCGGGGCCGCGGCCCACGGTCAAGCAGCGCGCGGTGAACGGTGCGCTGGACTGGCTCCGTCGTGAGCTGGTGCGCATGTCGAACGGCTGCAGTGAGACGCCGTTTGCGGGAGGCGATACGGCGTCCCAGCATAAGCCAGGCGCCTAAACCCAAAGACCGCCGAGGGCGGCGCTTTCCTGCTACGACCGTCGAGCCCTCAGCCGAGTAGATTTCGCAGGGCTTGCAGGTATTTCTCCTGGGTTTTTGCGATGACCTCCGCGGGCAGATGCGGAGCGGGCGGACGCTGGTCCCAGGCGAGGGCGAGCAAGTGGTCGCGCACGAATTGCTTATCGTAGCTCGGGGGGGAGCAGTCGGGGCGGTAGGCGTCGGCGGGCCAGTAGCGCGAAGAGTCCGGCGTCAGAACCTCATCGATCAAGATGAGGTTGCCCTGGGCATCCGTGCCGAATTCGAATTTGGTATCCGCCAGAATCATTCCCGCGGCGCGGGCGCGTTCATGACCAAAGGAGTAAAGGGCGAGGCTGGCTGCCTTGACTTGGGCGTAGAGCGCAGGACCTACGATCGCGGACCCTAGGGCATCGTCGATGGGCGCGTCGTGCTCGCCCTTGGGCGCCTTGGTCGTGGGGGTGAAAAGTGGCGCGGGCAATCGGTCCGCCTGCCGGAGTCCGGGAGGGAGCACGTGGCCGCAGACCTGGCCGGTTTTTTGGTAGGAAGACCATCCGCTGCCCACCAGATAACCGCGCACGACGCATTCGATGGCCAAGGGGTTTAGCTTGCGCACGATCATGGAGCGAAGTTGCAGATCGCGGTCGCAGATTCCCCGGCGGGCGAATTCGCCGGCTTGGTCGGGCAGAAGATGGTTGACGATGAGTTCCTGTGTGCGGGCAAACCACCAATGGCTCATCTGGGTGAGCAGGATGCCCTTGCCCGGGATGCCGTCCGGTAGAATCACGTCAAAAGCCGACAGACGATCGGTCGCCACCAGCAGAAGCGCGTCACCTAGGTCGAAGATCTCGCGAACTTTGCCTGAAGCGATACGCGGATAGGCGACGCCCTCTATGTGAGTGCGGGCTTGGGCTGGCAGGGCGGCGGCGATTTCAGCGGAGGTCATGTTTGGATCGTATACCAAAACAGGGCGTGGCGTGAGCGGAACACAAAAAAGGACGCCCCGTTAAAAGGGCGTCCCAAATTTCGTCCGAGATGGCGCGATTATGATCAGGCAACGGTGGCGTAGAGGGCGCCCTTGCGAACCTGCAGCACGTAGTGACAGCCGACCTCGAAGGCGTAGGTGTCTTTGAGCTCTTTTTTCACGATCTCGAATTCAGCCTTCTTGGACTCGTCACCGCCGAGTTGGCCGGCGCGTTGACGCAAAGCCTGCAGTTGATCGTAAGATTCGGCGGTTTGGAACTCTGCGACCAGCGTGGCTTGCGCCTCATTATCGATGGGCTTGCCGGACTCGTCTACCGCCTTCTTCAACAGCGCGGAGTTAACGGGGCTGAGTAGGTAGTTATGCTGAACCGAGTAACCGTAATTCTTGGTCATGAACTGCATGTTCAGCGTGACACGCGCGTCGATCTGATTGAGTTGGCTCTGAAGCGCCGCGCGTTCTTCGGCGGTGGCGGATTTCGTGAGCGAGGAGAGCTTTTGGCGAACCTCAAGCAGCATGCGACGCTGTTGGCCGAGGACTTGTAGATTGTTGATGAACTGGGTGTTGGCGGCTGCGCCTTCGATAAAAGCAACCAGCTGGAAGGCTTGGTTGTCGCGGATAATACGTTGGGGAACACCTTGGCTGAGCATTTTGGTCGTCATAAGAATATAGGGTATACGCAGGATGCGGATGAGCGACGCGGTCAAGGAGATTTTAATGCTCTCAGAGTGGCTTGACGCGTCGTATCGGTTTTAAAATGCATGACATCGGAACTGGATCGGGGTGGCATGAATTGCATGTCGCTAGCGCGTGTCCGCTTTGTCACGTAACTTTTTGTTGCAATCCAGCTGGATAAGCACTTTACCTTGGGCTTATACGCTCATCCTACTGGCGCTAATAACACGTAATCATTGCTCTAATCCTATTTTCAGATTTCCCTTAAAGTCTTCATTGATAAACTAATAACTAGCAAATTAAACATGAAATCCCGTCGTTCCTCCAGCCTCAGCCTCAATCGTAATCGTCGGTCCGCCGTGGCCGCCTTAGGCACAGTCGCCCTGACCGCAGGTGCAATGTTTAGCCCGCTGACGGGATCGGCTGCCACCCAGTTTTGGAACAGCGCCACCGCCGTCGGGGACTGGGATGTCGCCACCACTGCCAACTGGACCGGTGGCACCACTTGGACCAATGGCAACGTCGCCAACTTCACCGGTTCGAATAAGACCATCGAGATCGTCGGATCCATACAGGTTTCGGGCATCACGGTCAGTGCTGTAGCCAGCTTCAACGACACCGATGTTTCTGGCGACTCCATCACCTTCATTGGAACGACTCGCTTCATCAACTCCCCGGAAACCTTCAATCCAGGCAACCCGCTTGGTAACCAATTCAACGACGGTAATACCCTCTCGTTTAATCTCCCGATTTCCTCCGATGGCACCAGCGCCCTGACCATCAACTCTGTCGTTAATCCTGACGCCACCCTCAATGGCGAGCAGTCCAAACCCGGCGAAATCATCCTCAACGCCGATAACACCGGCGTCTTGGGTGACGTCATCGTGAACGCAGGCACCCTTACGCTTGGCACCAATGGTCGCCTCAACAACGTCTCCTCGGTCGAGGTTAAGGCTAACATCACCCCGACGCTTACCACCGTCCTGAATCTCACTGCCCGTGAATCCATCGCCGACACCGCCACCCTCACGAACGCAGGTGTGGTGAACTTGAATGGCTCCGACGCCGACGCCACCACCGACGACGAGACGGTGGCATCCTTGGTCAATAGCGGCACGATCAATGGCAATGGCGTGGGTAACACCCTCGTCGCCGCCACCTACGCCCTGAACGACGGTTCCATCATCAACGCCAACCTCGGCAATGGCATCGTCACCGCCAACGGCACCGTCGCCCTCAACGGCACCGTCGGCCATACCGCCGCCGGCAACGCCAGCGTCATCAACGTCAACAGCGGCACCACCACCCTCGCCAACACTGCCTTCTCCGGCGATGTGAATGTCGATGCCGGCACCCTCACCCTCACTGCCGCCCCCGCCGCCGGACTCACCGAGGCCATCACCGTCGATATCACCAACGACGGCACGATCAACACCGGTGCCAGCGAGCAGATCGCCGACACCGCCGACGTCTCCGTTGATGGCACGCTCCATCTCCACACCTTCACCGAGACTGTAGCGGGCGTCACCCTCGTTGCCGGCACCATTGATGCCGACACCGTCGGCGCGGCCACCCTGACTGGCACCAGCTTCGCCGTCGAGAGCGGCACCGTGAACGCCATCCTCTCCGGCGCAGCGATCGATCTGACCAAGTCCACGGGCGGAACCGTCACCCTCAACGCGCAAAACACCTACACCGGCGACACCTTCGTCAACGCCGGCACCTTAGTCCTTGGTGATGCCACCAACACCCTCGATAATGCCACCGATGTAGTGGTAAACGGCGGCGAACTCGCGCTCGGCGCCAACACCGACACGGTCAATGGCGTCTCGCTCCAGTCCGGTTCCATCACCGGCACCGGCTCCGCTACCGAGGGGGTTTTGACCTCCTTGACCGACTTTGATGTCCGCAGTGGCTCCGCCTCCGCCAACCTTGCGGGCGCCGTCGGGCTCACCAAGACCACCGTCGGCACCGTCACCCTCACCGGGCAGAACGCCTACACCGGCACCACGACCGTCTCTGACGGCACCTTGGAAGTCACCGGCAGCGGCACCATCGCGGCCAGCAATGTCATCGACATCGCCACCGGCGCCACGCTCTCCACTGATGGCGGCGCACTGTCGCAGGACGCCATTGTCACCTCTGCCGGCACCGGCACGCTTGCCCTCACCGGCAGCGAGACGATCAAGGGCTTGAACGGCACCGGCCAAGTCAACCTCGATGCCGCCACCCTGACCGTCGATACCGATGGCAACGGCGGCGCTGCGGTGGACAGCGCCTATGACGGCGTGATCGCTGATGCGACCGGCGTGGGCACGCTCACGAAAGACGGAGCCGGAAGCTTTTTCCTTACCGGTGCTAACACCTACACGGGTGTCACCACCGTTAATGGAGGCACACTTTCAATCGTCAGCGGTTCGCTCTCCAGCACCGATATCCAAGTTAATAATGCGGGCAACTTCACCACTGATGGCGGTCTCACCGATGCCGCTCAGGTTACCCTTAACACCGTCGCTTCTGTGCTTCGTGTCGTCGGCAACGAGCAAATCGACAGGGTCACCGGCACTGGCACGGTTCGTATCAGCGATGCCGGTGATGACGGTGCGGGCAACGATGGCTTCACCCTCGCTATCAGCTCCTCAACCGATAGCACCTTCGATGGTGTAATCGTGGATGATAATGCCACCAGCGCGGGTAATCTTACTAAATCTGGTAGCAACAAGCTTACCCTTGCCGGTGCCAACACCTACACCGGCACGACTAGCGTGACTGCCGGCACCCTCGCGCTTGAAGGCACGAGCGGATCCTTGATTCTCAACATCTCCAGCGGTGCGACGCTCACTACCAACCCGGGCGATCTTCTCGCCAATACAGCCGATATGACCAACGACGGCACCGTCGAAATCGGTGGCGACGACCTCATCGGCACCTACACCGGCAGCGGCACCTTGGATGGCACGGGCAACACCCTTACCGCGACCACCTACACGCTTAACACGGGCTCAGAGATCAACGCCAACATCGGCACCGGAGCCGTCACCGTCAATGGCGACACCACGCTCAATGGCGCCTCTGACGCCAGCACCGTTGATATTCTCGGTGGCACCCTGACCACCGGTTCGGACGAGTATCGCTTCAATACTTCCGTCGCCATCACGGTCACCTCTCCTGGCATCCTCGCCCTGGGTGGTAATGAGCAGGCCGGCAACATCGGCGGCACTGGCGACGTCCAGCTCGGCTCCTTTGGTCTAGAGTTGTATAGCCTTAACACAAAAACGCTTTCCGGGGTTATCAGCGGTGATGACAGCTCTTACTTTGAGGTGTATAACGGTGGCACGCAGACGATTTCCGGTGCCAACACCTATACGGGCGATACCAGCGTATTTGGCGGATCCACCCTGATCCTTGGCGGCACTAACCAGTCTGCCTACTACCATGTAAGCGGGACTTCCATCCTGACCGCGAATGGTGCGGATCGCATTTCTAATACCGCCGAGGTCGAAGTTGATGGCACCTATAACGTGCAGGGCAACGATACCATCGGTAGTTTGTCAGGCTTCGGAAGTGTCGTTCTCGGCGGTAACACCCTTACCTTCAACGGTAACGGCGATGGCACCGCTGACGAAGAGCTCGCCACCTTCGACGGCGTTATTTCCGGTGCTGGCGGTCAAATCGTCAAGACCGGCGATGACATTCAAGTCCTCTCGGGTGCGAATACCTACACCGGCGACACGGAAATCAACGCCGGCACGCTTCGCATCACCAACAGTGCCGCCCTGGGCGGTGGTGCTGGCACGACGACCGTCTTCTCCACCGGCACGCTCCAACTCAGCAACGGAATAAGCATATCCGAATCCCTCGATCTCGCAGGCGCAGGTCAGGCAGTTACCTACACCGGAAATGATTCCGATCTCACCAACCGTGGAGCACTCAACAATCTCTCCGGCATCAATACGGTCACCAACCAGATCAATATCGGAAACGCTGCTGGGACGGCGACCACGATCGCAGCCGATGCTGGCACCCTCAATCTCACCGGCGACATCCTTGGTAATGGTGGCACGCCTACGCTGACCTTCCAGGCCGCGGAAGGCGCTTCCATCGTCGTGACTGGCAGCACCCCGGCCATCATGCTGGGTGCAGGCATCAAGGATCTGACCAAGACCGGACGTGGCACGCTCGATTTGTCTGATGTCGCTGGTAACGCATCCACTGGGGATCTCTACCTCAACGACGGACGTGTGATCGTCGATGCCCAGACTGATCTCGGTGGCAGCAAGGTCATTTTCGGCTCCACCGATCGCGGAACCCTGGTGGTTGAAAACAACGCCTTTGTCTCCCAGTATACTTACGCAGTCGGCGCCAGCAGCGGTGCATGGGAAGACTTTAAGTCCACTCAGTTTGACTTCAGTAATTTCGGCACGATCGAGACCAATAAGAACGTAGCCATCAAATACTCCAACATCCTGCCCTTCGGCTTGGGTGCGGGTAAGATGATCAAGGAAGGTGCGGGCGATTTGCTGATCGATCTCGATTTCATCAACAGCGTGCTTCCCACCATCCAAGCTAATTTGGGTGACATCTATTTCGAGGACCTCCCCGTTACCATCGCGGTCAACGGCCTTGACGGTGACGGCACGCTCGCCAACGGCGACCTGCAACTCGTGAGCACCAACCTGATCGTTAATCAGGCGGTGAATACCAACCCGGTTGAATACACCGGCAATATCACCACTACGGGCGATATCGAGATCAACGTCATCAACGGTGCCGAAACCTTCGAGCTTTCCGGCAACCTCACCTTCGGCGAACTGGCTGTCGTAAGTGCTTCGACCAACCCCGTGACCTTCTCGGGTAGCTTGATCTCCAGTGGTGATATTACTGTCACGGCTGACAGCGATGCTAACCCTGACAACAATACCCTGACGCTCCGCACGCCTGGTAGTCTGAGCTTTCCCCTTACCAACGCGGTTCCTTACACTTTCCCTAACCCCGATGTAGCAGAGGTTATCTTCTCGGGTGACAATCCCGGCTTCACCGGTGTCTTCACCGTCACGGGTGGCGATGGTCTGGTGCACGTCATTCAAGCGCCTGGCGACACAACCCTCGGCTCTTCGCTCGCCAGCGACAATACCGTTATCCAGGAAGGCGGAGCGTTGGAACTGAGTTCCGGCAATGTCGCACAGACGACCACCTTTAATGAGCGTTTCACCATGTCCGGTGGCTCACGTCTCTTGCTTAACGATCCCGTGATCGTCGCAGGCACCACCACGGTCCTCATGGGCACGGGTGACATTGCAGACATCGGCTCCGTCTCAGCCGCCCAGGTTACCGCTGATATTTTCACCGGTAATATTATCACCATTGAAGGTGCCAGCGTCGGTTTCAACACCCAGCCCGGTCAAGTTGGCGAGCTCCAGCTCAGCGGTCGTCTGCTCGGTTTCGGTGAAGTCCAGATCGGCGGTATCGGCAACGGCGCGGTCATCATCGACGGCGGCAGCACCAATGTGCTCAACGGCTCCACCGTCCTGAATGACGGCGCAAATGTAGTCGTCGGCAAGAACACCGCCTTTGGCACATCCTTCGTCACGATCGATAGCGATGCCACGATCAACACCATCGGCTCTCGCACGCTGGCTAACGGGATCGATATCTCGGTCGGCACCCTGACCATCGGCGACACGTCGCTCACCACTCTGGCCGACAACGCCGACGCTGATCCGACCAACGATACCGCCAATAACGATCTGCGTCTCACCGGCACGATCCAAGGCTTTGGTGGCCTCACCAAGGGTGATGGCACCGGCACGCTGGTCCTCGCTGGCAACAGCACCTTTGTCGGCGACCTCACCATCAATGGTGGCACGGTCGATCTGACCACCGGCAGCTTGCTCACTCCCGCCGTTGTAATCAACGCGAACGGCACCCTCATCACGGGTGGCGGCCTCAGCAGTAACGTGGATGTGACCACGGCTGCTAACAGCGACTTCAATTTGGTGGGTAATGAAACAGTAGCCTCCATTGGCGGCGGCGGTGATATCAACCTCAGCAGCAAAACCCTCACGGTTGACAACGCCACCGGCGGCGATGTCTCGGGTGTCATCACGGGCACGGGCGGCGTGACGCTCACGGCGGGCATCCAGACTCTCTCCGGCGCCAACACCTACACCGGCACGACCACCGTGAACGGGGGTGCCCTTATCCTCAGCGCAGCGAGTGCCTCGGCCTCCCTCGACATCAACGCCGGTTCGATCACCCTCAATGGTGCTTCCGGTGCGACGCAGGTTGATGTCGCCTTCGGCTCAACTCTTACCACTGGCGGCGTAGATATTCTAAGCGATAGTGCCGCACTTATCAACGCTGGCACCATGACATTCGGTGGCGACGACACCGTTGCCAGCCTCACCAATCGCGGCACGCTCGCGGGTCCCGGCACCCTCACTTCCACCGCGGGCTATGCCCTTAACGGTGGATCGATCGTCAACGTAAACCTTGGCGACGGTCAGATCACCACCAATGGCACCGTAGCCTTGAATGGTAACTCCGGCAATGGACCTCTGTCTGTGATCACCGGCACAACCACGGTTGCCGGCACTTCCGCAGCCACCGTTGTTTCCGTTTCGAACGGAGCGACCCTGGCAACGAGCGCCTCTGATCTCATCGCTGACGGTGCCACCGTCACCCTGAGCAGTTCAGGCACGCTCACCCTCGGCGGCTCTGAGACCTTCGCGGGCCTCGCTGGTCAAGGCGTCGTGAACGCCGGCGACCTCACCGTCACCACCCTGAACGGGTCGGGCTCCATCGCCAGCACCGGCACGGTCACGGCCACTAGCGGCACCTTCGCCGGAAACATTAACAGCGGCGCGCTCACCAAGAGCAACGCCGGCACCCTCGCGTTGACGGGCTCGAACACCTTCACCGGCGCCCTCACGGTTAACTCCGGCACGCTCGATCTCACCACCGGAACGGTCGCAACCAACACGGTGGTGATCGGCGCCGCCGGCACCCTTACCACCGGAGGCGGTCTGTCAGTCAATGCTTCAGTGACTAGCGCAGGTATCCTTGACCTCGCCGGTGCCGAGACCATCGCCAGCATCACTGGCGCGGGTGCGGTCACCTTAAACGACAAGACCCTCACCATCGCCAATGCGGCGGGTGGCGATGTCTCAGGTGTCGTGAGCGGCACGGGTGGAGTCACCCTCACCGCCGGCACCCAGACCCTCTCGGGCGCCAACACCTACACCGGCACGACGGCCGTGAACGGCGGCGCGCTCACCCTCTCGGGCGCCAGCGCTTCGCTCACCCTCGACGTCAATGGCGGCACTTTGAACGTGAACAGCACGTCCGACGCCACCTCCGCTGACATCTCCACCGGCGCCACCCTCACGGTCGGTGCAGGCGGTGATCTCACCAACTCCATCGTGATCGGCAACGCCGGCACGTTCACGCTCAACAGCGCCCAGACCATCGGCACCATCACCGGTGCGGGTGCAGTTGGCCTGAATGCCAACACCCTGACCATTGGCGCCGGTTCCGGCGTCGCTTCCGGGGTGTTCAGCGGCACGGGTGGCATCACCCTCAATGCTGGCGAGATTACACTCTCCGGTGCTAACACCTACACGGGTGCGACCACGGTGACCGCAGGCACCTTGACCTTCACCAATGCCAGTGCTTCCGCGACCATCGCAGTCAACGGCGGTGTCTTCAACACCTCCGGCGATCTCGCGGCGAACGCTGCGGTCACGGTTGCCGGTGGAGCCATCGCGAACTTCAACGTATCCGACACCTTTGGCAGCCTGGCCAACAACGGAACCGTCAATGTGAACGGCGCCGGCACGATCCTGAACGTTAACACCTACACCCAGACCAATGGTATCTTGGCTGGTGCCGGTAAGATCGTCGCCAGCAGCTACGACCTCAGCCAGATCAGTGTGTCCGCGGACACCACTCTCGGCGCGGGCACCCTCAACATCAACGGCAACACCTTGCTTAACGGCACGTCCTTGGCCAACACGGTTAATGTCGCCACTGCGACGACCTTGACCACGGGCTCCGCTGAGCGTCTGAGCGATGCGTCTACGGTTACGCTCACTGGCACCGGTGCCCTCCTCCTTGGCGGCGCCGAGACCATCGACACCCTTGCCGGCGCCGGCACGGTTAACTCTGCCTCCAACTTCACCGTCACGAACCTGAACGGTTCGTCCACGATCACGTTGACCGGCCCCAGCACCTTGACCGCTTCTGCCGGCGCCTTTGCGGGTGTCTTGGCCGATGGCGCGCTCACCAAGGTTTCCACCGGGACACTGACCCTCACGGGCACCAGCACCTCGACCGATGCCCTGAACGTAAACGCCGGCACCCTGGCCGTTAATGGCGCAAACGCCTCCACCGTGATCGGTGTTGCCGCCGGGGCCACCGTGACCACCAACGGAGCCGATCACTTCGCCAACACCGCCGCGCTCACCAATGCTGGCACCGTCACCCTCGGTGGCGACGACACCATCGGTAGCTTGGTCAACTCCGGCACCGTCAGCGGCGCCTTCACCTTGACCGCCGCCACCTACGCACTGAACAACGGTTCAAACGTCAGCGCCAATCTCGGCGCGGGCGTCATCACCACCAGCGGCACGGTTTCCGTCACCGGCAATACCGGCGCAGGCACCGTCAACGTTTCCGATGGCACCACCACCCTGGCCGGCACCACTGCCGCCACGTCAGTCAATGTCAACGGCGGCACCCTCTCCGTCACCGGCACGATCAATAGCGCGACCTCCGTCTTCATCGATGCTGACGCTAACTTGACCACCTCCGGTGCGAACAAGATCGGCGACACCGCCTTTGTGACCAACGGCGGCACCCTTGCTCTCGGTGGTTCCGACACGATCGGCCGCATCACCGGTGCGGGCGACATCGTCCTCGGCGCCAGCACGCTCACCATCGCAAACGCCACCGCCGGCGACAACGTCGCGGGCAGCATCAGCGGCACGGGTGGTCTCACCCTCACCGCTGGTTCCCAGATTCTCTCTGGTGCGAACAGCTACTCTGGTGCGACCAACGTGAACGGCGGTTCGCTCGCCCTCACCGGCAGCCTCGCCAGCACCACGGTTAACGTCGCTGCGGGCTCCTCGTTGAGCAGCACCGGCGGTCTCGCCGATGGAACTGCCCTGGCCAATTCGGGATCCGTCACCTTCACCGGCGGCGAGACCCTCGCAAGCTATAGCGGCGCAGGCAGCTTAACTGCAACCGGCCAAGACGTCGCCGTCACTGGCACCGTTTCAAGCACCGGGACGATCTCGGTAAACGACTTCAATGTCGGAACCTTGAACGGTAGCTCCGCCATCACCAGCACCGGCACGGTCACCGCAGCTTCTGGTTCCTTCGCAGGCAACATCCTGTCCGGTAATCTAGTGACCACCGGCAGCCTCACCTTGACCGCTGTGAATGCCACGTCCGGCACGGTTGAGGTAACCGCTGGAACCTTGGCCCTCAATGCGACCAACGCCCTCCAGAATGTTTCGAGCATCACGGTTGACGGCGGTGCAGCCCTCTCCACCAACGGAGCGGATCGCATCAATAACTCCGCCGCTCTCATCAATGACGGCACCGTCACCCTCGGTGGCAACGAGACAATCGGATCGCTCGTCAACTCCGGCACGGTTAGCGGTGGCTTCACCTTGACCGCCGCTACCTACGCCTTGAATGACGGCTCGGTGATCAATGCCAACCTCGGCACCGGCACGATCAGCACCAGCGGCACGGTTGCCATCAACGGCACCACCGGTGCTGGTGGCACGATCAACGTTGCCGACGGCACCACCACCGTTGCAAACACCTCCCTGGCCACCACGGTCAACGTCAATGGCGGCACCCTGTCCGTCACTGGCACGATCAACAGTGCTACCTCTGTCTTCATCGACGGTGATGCCACCCTTATCACTTCTGGCTCGGCCAAGATCGGTGACAACGCGGTTATCGCTAACGCTGGTCTCCTGACCATCGGTGGTAACGAGACGGTCGACAGCATCACCGGCTCCGGCGACATCGTCCTAGGCTCCAATGTCCTCACGATCGACAACTCGGTCAGCGGCGCCAACATCTCCGGCACCGTTCAGGGTCTCGGCAGCGTCCAGTTGACCGGTGGCAGCCTCACCTTCTCTGGTGCCAACACCTACACGGGTGGCACCTTGGTCACTGGTGGCGCCACATTGGTTCTCGCGCATGACGGCAATACCCTCTCGAACACTGGCACCCTCACGGTTGGCCAGGGTATCAGCACCGGTAACGTTGTCCTCAATACCAACACCGACACCGTCGGTCCTGTTGTTCTGGTTACCGGCACGATCACCGGCACGTCCGACATCGGCGCTTTCGGTTACGGCAATCAGGGCGTGCTGACCTCCACCGGTGATAACTTCACCGTTCAGCTCGGCTCCATCTCTGCCTCGCTCGCCGGCAACGTCGGCCTGGACAAGGTGGATAATGTTTCCACTGGCGGCGCTGACACGGTCACGCTCAGTGGTGTCAACACCTACATCGGTGACACCACGATCACCTCCGGCACCTTGGTGCTCGGTCATGCGACCAGCACCCTCGCCGACGATAACGATGTGACCATCAATGGTTCCACCGCGGTCTTGGCTCTCTTGGGCAACACTGACAGTGTCGGAACTGTAGTCTTGGTCGATGGTAGCATCACCGGCACCGGAAACGGCACCGCTGGCGTGCTCACCGCCACCGAGGCAAACTTCGATGTCCGTAACGGCACGGTTACCGCTACTCTCGCCGGTAATTTCGGCCTGGATAAGACCACTGCCGGCACCGTCACCCTCAATAACACACAGGCCTACACCGGTGACACCACCGTGCAGGCGGGCACCTTGACGGTTAACGGTTCGCTCTCCGACGTCACCGACGTAAGCGTCTCCTCCGGTGCGACTCTGAACTACAACGCTTCGGATACCTTCGCCACCTTGACGAACTCCGGTGCGGTTAACCTCGCCAACAACGTTGTGCTGACGGTTGGCACCGTCACCCAGAACGCCGGCACCCTCGGTGCTGCGGTCAACACGGGTGACTCAATCGTAGCCTCGATCTACAACCTCAACGGCGGCACGGTCCACACCGACCTCGGCGCCGGCACGGTCAACGTCGGTGGCAACACCACCCTCAATGGTTCGTCCCTTGCCTCCACGATCAACATCAACGCTGGCACCCTCACCTTGGGCTCTGGCCAGCGCCTGCTCGACACAGTCGCGGTTAATTTCGACACCGCCAACACGGGTGGCCTGATCCTTGGTGGCAACGAGACCATCGGCTCACTCGCCGGCGGCACCTCCGTCGACAGCGTCAACATGGCCGGCTTCACCATGACCCTCGGTGGTAATGGCGACGCCACGGTTGATAGCACCAGCTTCGCTGGCGTGATCTCGAACGGCACGCTCACCAAGACGGGTATCGATACGCAGGTGCTCAGTGGAGCCAATACCTACACCGGCACCACCACGGTCTCGGCCGGCACGCTCACCCTCGATGGCACCAGCCAGTCTGCCACCCTCGTGGTTAACGGCGGTAACTTGAATGTGAACGCGTCCTCCGCTGCCACCACGGCCTCGGTATCGTCCGGCTCACTCACTACGAACAACGGTTCACTGCTTGATTCGATCGATGTCACCATCACCGGCGGCACCTTCGCTGTCACCGGTGGCAACGAGACGATCGATGCTCTTTCCGGCACCGGTGGCTCTGTTAGCATTGCCTCCGACACCACCCTGTCGGTTGGTTCTGATAATGGCTCAGCCAGCTACTCCGGTGTCATCACCGGCTTCGGCGGTCTGACCAAGATCGGGGCCGGCACCGAGACCCTCTCCGGCGCCAACACCTACACTGGCGCGACGCTCGTATCCGCTGGAACACTCACCGTTGATGGTTCGCTGGCCCAGACCGACATCACTGTCGCCTCGCCCGCTACTCTCAACTACAACGCCTCCGATACGGTCTCCAGTCTGACCAACTCAGGAGCGGTTAACCTCGGCGCGGGCGTCGTCCTCTCGGTCACCACCCTCAACCAGAACGCCGGCACCCTCGGCGCTCTGGTCGCTGGCGACTCAATCACAGCCACCGACTACAACCTCAACGGCGGCACGGTTCAGACCGACCTCAACGCCGGCACGGTCAATGTAGGCGGCAGCACTACCCTGAACGGCAACTCTCTCGCCGCCACGGTCAACATCAACACCGGCACCCTCACCCTGGGCTCCGGCGATCGCTTGCTGGACACCGCGGCTGTATCCTTCGATACCACCACCACCGGTGGCCTGACCCTCGGCGGTGCGGAGACCATCGGCTCTCTCGCTGGCGGCAACTCTGCCGACAGCCTTACCCTTGGCGCCTTCGCTCTCACCATCGGCGGCAATGGCAACGGCACGGCTGAAACCACCAGCTTCGGCGGTGTGATCAAGGGCACCGGCAGCGTGATCAAGAGCGGTCTTGATACACAAGTCCTGACCGGCACCAGCACCTACACCGGCACCACCACGGTCACCGGCGGCATCCTGAAGGTTGATGGTTCCATCGCCTCCAGCGCTACCACGGTCGCCACGGGCGCGAAGCTCATGGGTTCTGGAACCGTCGGTGCTCTCACGGTCGCTTCAGGTGCCACCTTGGCCCCCGGCAGCAGCCCTGGCACCCTCACCGTTTCGGGCAACTGGAGCCAGTCCGGCACCTATCAGGCTGAGTTGGCGTCCGCCTCCAGCTTCGATCAGGTTGTGGTGAGCGGCACCACTGCACTGAACGCAGGCAGCACCTTGGCCCTGACCAAGCTCAGCGGCTTCGAGGCTACCCTCGGCCAGCCCTTCCAGATCATCGATAGCACCGGCGCAATCAGTGGCCAGTTCGCCACCGTCACCAGTGACTTCACCACCGGGCTGCTCTTCGATCTCTCCGACGGCACGCTCTACGGCACCGGTCTCACCGGTGTCGGTGCAAGCAAGCAGGTCGATCTGACACAGCTCGCCGGCTTGAATAGCAACTCCCAAGCTATCGTCTCTGCGGTGCAGGCCGATGCCTTGGTTGGCGATCCCGCCAACGGAGTCCAGTTCAAGTCCAGCACCTCGAGCGGCGCCGTGCTCAGGGCCCTCTTGACCTCCGGCAGCCCAGCCACGACCGCCAACCAGCTCTCGCCTGAGACCTATGCCGGCGACACCAACTACGCCATCCGCGTCAGCCGCAACTACGCTTCAACCGCTCGCAGCTTGGACCCTGTGCTCAAGACCGCGAAGTTCAGCCTCTTCGCAGGCTACAGCTCCTATAGCAGTGGCACGGAGAGCTCGCTCAACCAGGCGGATTATGATCTCACTAGCTCGGGTGCCTTGGTGGGTGCCAGCGTCGCTGTCGGTAGCAAGACCACGGTTGGTGTATTCGGTGCCTTCGATAACGGAGACATCAAGTCGACCTTCCGCAACGGTAACACCGATGGCCAGGTTTACGGCGTGTTCGGCGACTACGTCGTTAACGATAAGAATAACTTCAAGTTATCCGCCAGCCTGACCTCCGGTAGCTTCGCCACCGATTCCACCCGCACCACCGCCCTGGGCACCGCTACCGCACGTAGCGTTGATTCCGACGCGATGGGCGGCTCGATCGGTGCAAGCTACACCGCGATCAAGACCAAGCAGTATGCGGTCAGCCCCTATGCCAGCGTGAATTACACGAAGGGCAGCACAAACGGGTTTACCGAGACCGGTTCTGCTGACGCCCTGACGGTGCGCGATATCGACTACACCAGTGTTGAAGGCGAGATCGGTGCACGCGGTTACTACCTGTTCACCCGGACCTTTGCCTTCACCGGCGGTCTTGGTATCAGTCAGGAGTTCGGTGACCGTAATACCGATGTGACCGGTGGCTTCGATACCACCAGCTACACCGTCCGTTCTGGTGGGGTTGGTTCGACCGCCCTCTCCGGTAGCATCGGATTCAGCGCCGCACTCACCCGCGTGCTTACCTTGGATGCCGGTTATAAGGGTTCCGTGGTCAATGATGGTAAGACCGCCAGCTCTGTCTTCATTGGCGGCAGCATGAAGTTCTAATCGGACCGCAGCGCACAAATCGTCTTAGCCCAAAGACGCCCCTTAACCGGGGCGTCTTTTTTGTGCCTACCGGCAGTTTAACCCGAAACCCGCGATTGCTCGCCGCGCTTCGACGAGAGCTCCCGGATAGTTGACGATTTATTTGACGGCGCGATGCACTCACGAGTGCCCATCGTGCTTCACGCGTCGCCATCTGCTCCGCGATCTTGCGTCGCCGCCTCGGCTCCAATCGCGATTTTTAGGTTTAAGCTATCGGTATCGGATCCGGCGGGAGTATCTTTTTCAAACGCACCAGCCCCCATTCGCGCGGGTTTCATCCAGCTGCGGTGCCTGATGGCGGGCACGCGTTAAGGCACAGCTCATGTTTCCTGAGATCGCGAGCGGTGGTGAATTGAGGCTAAATACGAGAATAGTCTCAGCCCGTTTTTAACGTCAGCGACTCTGCATGGCACCGCGCTTGGAAATCCCGGATGGAATTGGCGAGGTTTACCAACCGCCGCGGCTGGAAAGATTCTTGTCAATCTGGTCGTAAAGACGACGGGAGAAACTGCGATCACCTAGGACGTTTACCCGGATGCTTAGGCTGGACTGGCGGCTGTTTACCTCGGCTATGTTGACCGTGACTTTCTCATCCTTTGGGGTGCGAGCGGTGAGGGAAGCCTTGTAGGTTTCCTGGTCGAATTTGAGCTGATAGAGGCCCAGTTGCTTGAAAGCCGTGCTCGTGGCCGAAGCCGCAGCGGCTGCGTTGCCATTCACCAGCATGCGGAATTCACCGGCAACGTAGGTCGCTTCCATGTCCCCTTGTTTGTCCAGCACAACGGTGCTGCAACCTCCGACCAGCACAAAGAGGGCAGCCAGACTGGCTGCGATCGACACCGAGCATTTGCGAATGGTAACGTCTTTCATGGTAAATTGTGACATGGACTCATGTCGTATGAGTCGTTCTTCGTCAATCGTCACCCGCACCTTTCCTCTTTCCCCCGTGGGTTCGGGCGGTTCAATTTAGCAATTATGGCCATCACTACACCGCTTGTCGGCATCATCATGGGTAGCACTTCCGATTGGGAGACTATGCAGCACGCCGCCTCCACGCTCGAACGCCTCGGCGTGCCTTATGAAAAGGATGTGGTTAGCGCACATCGCACTCCGGATAAAATGGCCGATTATGCCAAGGCCGCTGAAGCGCGCGGGCTGCGCGTCATTATCGCCGGTGCCGGAGGCGCCGCGCACTTGCCGGGTATGACGGCCGCCTTTACCGCGCTGCCTGTGCTGGGCGTCCCCGTGGAAAGCCACAGCCTCAAGGGGCAGGATAGTCTTTTGTCCATTGTGCAGATGCCCGGTGGTATTCCAGTCGCCACGTTCGCCATCGGTAAACCGGGCGCGATCAACGCCGCTCTTTTTGCCGCCGCCATACTGGCCGGCACCGATGATAAAATCCGTAGCGCGCTCCATGCGTTCCGCAGCGAGCAAACCGCCACTGTCCTCGCCGCGAAGCTCCCTTGAGCCGCCGCTCCACCTTTCCCGTTTTCAGTATCTCCGCTTTTACGTTCCCTCTGTATGATCCTTCCCGGCAAAACCCTCGGTGTCCTTGGTGGCGGCCAACTTGGCCGGATGTTTGCGCACGCCGCCGAATGCCTGGGCTACCGGGTGCACATTTACGAACCCTCGTCTGACTCACCCGCCGCCGAGGTCAGCGCCCACGCCGTTCACGCTCCCTACGCGGATCTGGTGTCCCTTGAGGATTTTGTGCGCGGGTGTGATGTGGTTACCTACGAGTTTGAGAATATTCCGGTGGAGCCGCTGCGTCAGCTGGAGTCCGCCGCCGTCTTTCATCCGGGCTGGCGCATCCTGGAGATCGCGCAGAACCGGCTTCGCGAGAAAACCTGGCTGCGTGAAAACGCCATTCCGCATGTGCGGTTTGCTGCGTGCGATGCAGGGGGGGATTTGGCCGCCGACATCCGCCGCATCGGTTTTCCCTGTGTGGTGAAGACCGCTGATTTTGGCTAT
This sequence comes from Verrucomicrobia bacterium IMCC26134, assembly GCA_000972765.1. Classification (GTDB taxonomy): domain Bacteria; phylum Verrucomicrobiota; class Verrucomicrobiia; order Opitutales; family Opitutaceae; genus IMCC26134_A. Next base: position 101,726 of record CP011265.1, read on the forward strand.
GATGGCAAGGGCCAGCTCAAGGTCGTGGACGAGGCCGCTCTTGAGCAGGCTGTCGCGGCGTTCCAGGGACAGCGCGCAGTGGTCGAGCAATGGGTGGGGTTTAAGTGTGAACTTTCCGTGATCGTCGCCCGCTCGTCCGCTGGCGAGACGCGTAGTTTTCCAGTCGCGGAAAACATCCACACCCGCCACATCCTCGACTTTTCCATTCTTCCCGCACGCATATCGCCCGAAGTCGAATCGAGGGCTCGCGCGCTGGCCGAGGCCATCGCCGCGCGTCTAGGCCTCGTCGGACTGCTCGCAGTGGAGCTTTTCCTGACTGATAGCGATGAGCTGCTCGTCAACGAGATGGCCCCCCGCCCCCACAACAGCGGTCACTGGTCGCTTGATGGCTGCGTGACTTCCCAGTTTGAGCAACACGTTCGCGCGGTGGCCGGATTGCCGCTCGGTGCGGTGGGGCTGACCTCGCCCGCCGTAGTCATGGTCAATATTCTCGGCGATTCATGGAAGTGGTCAGGCGACCGTTGCCTCGGGGAGCCCAACTGGTCTGCGATCCTTGGCACGCCGTGCGCGCATCTTCATCTCTACGGTAAAAAAGAACCTCGCCTCGGTCGTAAAATGGGACACTTCACCGTGACCGCTGGCGACGTCGGGACTGCTCTCGATCTCGCCCGCCGCCTAAAGTCCGCTTTGCAGGCTTAGTCCTTCCGTCGTCACGCCTCTTGGTCGCTTCTCGCGCTTGCTCCTCATCCACCGTTCTACGTCATAGCGGTTTATATCCATGTCCGCCCTCGTTCATCTTCCACTTGGCCAGCGCATCCCTGATCGCCTGCATGCGGTTTCATGCAGTCTTCCGACCATGCAATCAGTGGTTGGTTATGAGGAAAAAGACCCTGCCATCACCGCGCATTTGACCAGCGGTTACCCGCGTTTCGTCGTTCATCCGTTGTTGGTTCAGGTTGCCACCGCCTTGGTCCGGCGTGAACCCGCGCTAGCCGGTCGCTCCCTGTGGCTGGCTGCCGGCCCTGCCGCCGCTGCTTCCTTGCGCAGTCATCTCGGCGAAATCGGCGACATCTTGCCGCTGACGCCCTGTCTCACGGCGTTGGTTCTTCCTGCCGGTTCCACGAGCGAGCTTTCCACAACCGCCCGTCGATACCTTCAACACACAGGCGCTTTCGCCTCTTCTCGCGCCGCCGAAGATTGGCTTGTGGCCGCCGGCTTACTGACGGGAGTCGAACCGGAATCGCTGTTTTCGGGCACAGACTCCGCGGCCGCTTTGCATGTTTGCACGGCGGTCGCGGCCAGCTTCGGTCATGGTCTCGCCGCGCGAGAGGTGCATCTCGTGCCCAGCGGCATGGCCGCCACTTTCGCGGCGTTTCAGGCCGTGAACACCGTCCAGGCGCCGCGTGGTCGCACGCGTTGGATCCAGCTCGGCTGGCTCTACCTCGATACCATCGCAATCCTGCAAAAACTGACCGCCGCCCCCGCCGCTGATTATCTGCACCACGCCGACGTCTTCGATCTCGCGGGTCTCCGTCGTCTGCTCGAAGCCCATCGGGGAAAAGTCGCCGGCATCCTCGCCGAGGTGCCCACGAATCCGCTGGTGCAGACCCCCGACCTGCCTGCGCTGACCGCACTCTGCCGCGAACACGGTGTCGCTCTGGTGGTGGATCCCACCATCGCATCACCCTTCAATCTCGATGTGCTTCCTTACGCCGATCTGGTCGCGAACTCCCTGACCAAATACACGGCCTCAGAGGGTGATGTTATCCTCGGTGCCGTGGCGGTGAACCCTGCCTCACCTTTTGCCGCCGACCTCCAGCCGGCGCTCGCCGCCGCTGCGGGCCTCGCCGCGCTTTATCCGCGCGATGTCGTCCGCCTCGCGGCTCAGATCGACGCCACTGCGGCATTGATCGAGCGCATCAACGTAACGACTCCGCTGGTTGTCGCCTTTCTTCAGCAGCACCCGCGAATCCTTTCACTGCACTGGTCCGGCCAGTCTGACTCTGCCGTCAACTACGCCGCGCTGGCTCGCAAACCCGGATCAGTCGGCAGCATGATCAGCTTCAGTGTCACCGGGGACGTCGCTTCTTTTTATGACCGGCTCCGCCTCGCCAAGGGCCCTAGTTTTGGCCTCACATCGTCATTGATCTGCCCGTTCATGTATCTGGCTCATTATGATCTGGTGACAAATTCCGCTGGCCGTGACTACCTTGCCGCCAACGGCATCGATCCGGAATTGATGCGCCTTTCAGTCGGTATCGAACCGGTTGAGGATATCATCGCCGCCCTTGCCGAGGCGCTGGCCTGAAGCCGCCGTGGCCAACGCCGCTCCATCACCAGTTTGCATCCTCGCGGTGAAGGCCGTGCCCAATGCACCACGCAGCGAGGTTGTCGGCCGTCTCGGCGAGGCGGTGAAGATTAAGGTTCATGCGCCCGCGCTCGAGGGTAAGGCCAACGACGCCTTGTGCGCCTTTCTGGCCGCCGCCCTTGCTCTCCCGCGTCGCGCCGTCGTCGTGCAGACGGGCGATACCTCCCGCCACAAGCTCGTGCGCGTCGAGGGGCTGAGTTTGGCTGAAGTCGAGGCCCGCCTGGGTTTACCTCCTCGCTGACGACGGCGGCGGTCGTGCCCTCCGCCGGTCAACTGCGCGCAAAGCCGCGGAAGCGATTCGCGGTCGATTGGTAGGCGGGGAAAACCTGGGCCAGGTCTTTTTCCGCCACTCCCATGTGGCGCACGCAGGCTTCGGCAAAAAAATCGCGGTAATCGGTCGTGATCGCCAGGTCGCGGCCTTCGTGGAGCTTATCCGGCGAAAGTCCCGGCCACTGCCCGAGCACCTTGCCGCCCTGCACCGTGCCGCCAAGGGCGAAGAAAGCCGTGCCGTAGCCGTGGTCGGTGCCTCGGTTGCCGTTCTGCCGGGCGGTGCGGCCGAACTCACTCATCGTGAGCACCATCACGTCCGACATCTTCGCTCCCAGATCCTTGTGCAAGGCCGCAAGTCCGCCGCCAAACTCGGTCAGGCGCGTCGCCAACTGGCCCGCCGCCGAGCCCTGGTTGGCATGGGTATCCCAGCCGCCGATCTCGACAAAGGCGATTTCGAGTCCGACGTCCGATTTGATGAGCTGGGCCACTTGGCGGAGCGATCTTCCGAATCCGCTGTTTGGATACGTCGAGCCGTTGGCGGGAGTGTAGTTCCGGGGGTTTACTTTTTTAAGCAGCCCCATCGCCTCGAAGCCCTCTTGCCCGGCGCCATGCAGTGCGTCGCCAACCGCGTTCTCGTAGATTTGCTCAAAGCCTTTGGATGCAGTGGAACCGGTCATGCCCGGGTCTTCCGGGCGGCGTTTGCGTCCAATCGCCGCGGTGCCGGTGCTCACGCCGAAGCGCTCCAGGTCGGCGAAGGCGATGGCCTCTTCTTTGCCTTGCAGGCTGCGGGGCATTTGCGCGGTCAGGGCCACCGCGCGTAACGCCGAGTGGTGCGCGGCATCCTCGGGGCAAACGCCGATCATGCGGTTCAGCCAGCCGGTCGCGAGGTTCTTGTTGTGCCCCGCGCCCGATTCCATGAGGTCCTGCGAATCAAAGTGCGAACGGGTGCCCTCGGGGTTCCCGCAGGCGTGCACCACCGCCAGCTCGCCCGCCCGGTAGAGCTCGTGCAAGGGCGAGAGTGCGGGGTGCAGCCCGAACCTGCCGTCGAGGTCCAGCACGCCTGCCGCTCCCGCTTTGTGCGAAGGGGCGGCCAGCGCGATCTCGCTGCGCAGCTTGTAGTAATCTTTGTCGCCGTAGGGCACGACCATCGAGAGGCCGTCTGCCGCTCCGCGTTGAAAAACACACACCAGTATTTTACGTCCGCCCGTCGCGCGACGCGGCTCGGCGGCCAGCACCGAAGCCCGCAGAAAATCCGGACCGAACAAGGCGCTCGCGCCTATCGCGGCGAAGGCGAGCGCTCCACGTTTCACGAAAAACCGGCGGGAGACCTCGTGTCCGGGAGTGGGGATGATCGGATTCATAGGGGGGGTGGGGGAGTCAAAGAAAGCGGATTAGCCAATCGGGGGTTTTCGAATGTTTAGCGACGTTGGAATTCAGGTGCGCCGAGGATCAGTGCGAGGACTTTGGGCAGGTCTGCCACCGCAGGCGGCGCGCCGGCGTTTTTATCGGACGAGTCCGCCGCGCTTTGGGCAAGCACCACGCGACGGGTCGAGTCGCTCAAGGGTCTGGCGAAGAGATTACGGGTGATGGCATCGACCGCTTCCTCCGCCATATCGGCGTCCTTGCCCGCGAACAGGGTGCGCGCATGCACCCGAGCGTCGCTCACTTGTCCGCCGGTGAGCGCAAGTGCGTAGTTGAGCCGGGATACGAGCGCTCCTGAGTTGACCCAGGTGGAGGAGTCCTCGGGGAATCCGGTGGGCGGGCCCCAGCCGTAGTTGGACTGGCCCATCTCGACCAGGTGGAGCGTGACTGTTTTGCGCGGCAGGCGGGACATGCGTTCCTGCCCGCGACCGAGCAAGGCGCCGGCCTCAAGCGCCCTCACGGGAACGCGTGGGGCTGGCCCGTTGGCGTCGACGAACTCCGCGCCTGAGGCGCGCAGCGAGGAGGAGGCGAATTCAAAGGGGGATTTGGTCTTTGCGCCGAAGTTTTCGGGTGCGAAAAACGCCTTGTCCAGGAACAGCGCCTCATAGGTGGCGTGCAGATTGCCGCCGCTGCTTAGGAACGCGGACGCGACACGCTTGACCAATTCCTCCGGGGGCTTGTCCGCGACGAAGCGCTGGCAAAGCTTATAGGCGATGTGATGCGCGGTCGAAGGGTGGGTGGCTAGCAGGTCCAGGACGCGTTCGCCGTCTTTCTGGCCGCCGTTTGCGGGGAAAGTTTTTCCAAGGATGACTTTTTCGCCCTGGTCGTGCCACTGGGGGCGAAATTGAAACTCCGCTTTCTGCGGCAGGATCGTCCAACCGGTCAGGGCTCGTGCCACTTCCTGCACGTCCTTTTGAGAGTAGCCGCCGTCGACGCCCAGCGTGTGCAGCTCCATGAGCTCGCGTCCGTAGTTTTCGTTCAGCCCGCGGGTGGGTTTTGGCAGGGCGGCCGCCGCTTCCTCCGACATGCCGGTGGCTTTTTGTTTCAGGCGGCGGGCGATACGGGTCTCCGTCTCGCCAGGTTCGTAGGCCACGGTGCTGCGCCAGTTGTCCAGATAGACCAGCATAGCCGGGCTCTTCGCGGTCGCGGCGAGCAGGTCCCGGAAGCTGCCCCACAAGTTCGGGCGGATGGTATCCTGCTCATGGGAAACGATCAGCGGCCGCACCAGTTGCTTGCGGGCGTCGACGTTGAAGTGATTGAACCAGAAATCGACCAGCACCTGTTCAAGTTGGCGTTCCGAATACACCGCCCGGATCAGCTTTGCATGGTGTAATTCGCCTAGTGCCTGGGCTAGGGTGAGCTCGTTCTCACTTGGGCCTTCGAATGATCGCCGCACCTTGGTTGGCGCCGTCTCTGTGGGGGCTGACTTACCGGGCTCGGTTTGCGAAGACTCGCCCGTCATCTCGTCCATCATGGAGTGGGAATCCCCCTTGGCCATTTGGGCGTTCTCCTCTGCTTTACCTGCGGCGGCGCGTTCGCGATTGCGCGCTTGCCGTGCGCGGATCTCGGCCTGGTAGGCTTTCGTGAGTTCTTGGGGTGTTTTGTGGATGTAGGTGAGCTTGGCCACCATTTGCTCAGCCTTGCCGTCTTCGATTTTCTCGGGGGTGAGCTGGGTGCGTATCCATTTTTCCACCCCGAATTCTGCGACCCTGTCGATTTCACCTGGTCGCGGACCGTAGCCTAGGCGGTTAAGGACATGGGCCGCTTTTTCGCGTTCGTTGAGAGGCGAACTCTCTGCCGCATGACCTCCGGTTAGCCAACCTGTTGTCATTAAGATTATTCCGAGCAACATCTTGGGCGTGGATGCTTTCATACACACAGAGACGCTCCCCCGCGAGGCGGGGTTACGGGGTGAATTCCTCTTAGGGGAATCCATTCCGAGGCCCGAACCTAAGGTGCTTTTCGCAAGACACTTTCGCATTGTCCCGTTCGGAAGGTCGTATCAGGCTTCGTTTCCTTTGTCACATTTTCCCACCATGAAGCTCACGCGTCTATTCGCCTCGTTTGCCTTGCTCATCGCCGCCCTTTCCCCGGGCTTTGCCCAGTCCACCGTCACCACCGAGCGCACCGTCTCAGCCCCCGTCACCTCGGTCGAGACCCGCACGTTTGTGAACGCCGAGGGTAAAACCGTCACCGAGCGCGTCACCACTAATGTCCAGGTCGAGAGCGAAGCGGTTGCCGAGACCACCGCGCCCAAGAGCTACACGGCCGCGGTCGTTATCACCAACCGCGCCGGCAAGGACTACGACACCAAGATTTCCGTCCTCGAGGACCTGCTCACCGCCCGCATCACCGATCTCGGGTTTCGTCTCCTGACCCGCGAGGTTGTGGTCGACAACCTGCGTAAGTTCGACCCCGCCACGGCTTCTGCCGGGCGCCCCGCCGATAGTCTTGAGGCTCAATTCACCGACCAGTCCTCCGCGCTGCGCCTCGCCCAGAATATGGGCGCCGACTACATCGTTCAGGCCTCGATCACCAGCTATGCCGAAACCAAACGCGAGGTGAAGGCCTACAACACCAACTTCACCAACTACGACTACACCTTGCGCGTCACCTACAAGATTCTCGACGCCACCGGCGGCGGCTCCCTCACCGGCGACGTCGCCAAGGCCACCCGGACCGAGCAGGGCACCGCCAACTCCACGGCTCTCGTCGAGGGCATTTTCGACGACTTGCTCGACCAGACGACTAACCAGATCACGTCTTCCCTTCGCACCCGTATCGCCGCCGGCCGTATCACCGCGCCCAAGGCTGCCGCCAAGCTCGTCACCATCACCATCAAGCCCGAGGCCGCCGATCTCTTCATCCCTGATGTCCGAATCAACGCCGAGAATGTCGTCACCATCGGCGAGTCCAAGTTCAAGGTCACCCCGCTCAACGCCACCGTCGAGGTGGACGGCGTCGCCGTCGGCACCGCCCCCGGCCAGATCACCCTGCGCCCCGGCTTTAGCAAACTCCGTCTCTCCCGCGAGGGTTTTGATTCTTGGGAACGCACGATCAGCGCCACCGATGGCCAGGTTCTCAATGTCGCGATGAAGATGTCCGCTGACGGCTATGCCCGCTTCAAGGATGCCACTGCTTTTATCAACGATCTCAAAAATGGCGCCAAACTGACCGACGCCGAAGTCAAAAAAATCGAAGGCGAGGCCAAGATGCTCGAGAACTCGTTCTTCAAGGTCGATACCAAGGAGAACTTCCGCTTCATCCTGCCCGACCGTTACAAAGAGTCCAGATAACCCTCCGCGCTCAATTTTACCGTTCAACCACGACCTTCCTTTCCGTCCATGAATTTTAAACTCACCTCCTTAAACGGCCTCCGTCTTTTCGTGACCGGCCTCTTCCTCGGTTCCGCTCTCCTCGCCCAGGAAACCGCTCCCGCCGCCACCGCCGCGCCCACTCCCGGCATCAAAACCCTCGCCATCGCCAAGGTGAAGGCCACCCCCGCCATCCTCGCCAACGCCGCCGGAGCCAGCCGCAAAAACTCCATCGACCGCATGACGCAGGCCCTCGACGGCCAACTCATCTCCGCCGTCCAGCAGACCCGCAAGTTCACCGTGCTCGCCCGCTCCGACGCCGATTCACTCGTCGAGGAGGGCGCTGCCACCGGCAAGGCCTTCTCCTTTGGCGACGCCGACTACCTGCTCGTCATCACCGTCGATGACTTCCAGGACTTCATCCAAACCGCCGAGTTCAAAGCCCTCGGCAAGACCGCCACCAAGCGCGTCATCCGCTTCTCCGCCGTCGGCAAGATCTACGAGACCAAGACCAACAAGCTCCTCGAGACCGCCAACTTTCAGGAACAGAACCTCGACACCGAGGAGCTCCTCGCCAACTCCGCCAGCACCGGAGGCGAGCTCTCCGACGCCCTCCTCCTCAGCCTCACCCGCCGCATGAGCGAACAGGTCTCCCAGCGCGTCGCCGATGTCATCTACCCCGCCAAGATCATGGCCAAGACCGGCAAGGTTGTGACCATCAATCGCGGCGACGGCACCGGCATCGCCACCGGCCAGCTCTGGGAGGTGTTTGCCCTCGGCGAGGAGCTCATCGATCCCGATACCCACGTCTCCCTCGGCCGTGAAGAAATGTCCGTCGGCAAGGTCCGCATCACCCGCGTCACCCCCAAGACCGCCCAAGGTGAAGTGAACGGCGAAGACCTCGGCATCGACAAGGGCGCCATCGTCCGCCGTGTCGTCCAGTAAGCCACGCGCCTCCCGTTTTCCTTCGGTTCTCCACTCGGCATCAACTCTCATCTTCTTACCCATGATCATTGCCACCCGCCGCCTCGTTCTCGCCGGCCTCTCCGCCGCCGCCCTCGCCCTCACCGGTTGCCAAACCTACACCGCCCAGACCGCCGTCCGCGATATCGCTGTCCGCACCGGCAATCTCGCCTTTGCCGCCTCCCAGGCCGACAGGGACGCCGAGAAACACAAGGACGACAAGGATGCCATCCTCTACCGTCTGGAGCAGGGCTCCATCCTGCGCTCCGCCGCCCTCGCCAACATCCCCGACGACACCGCGAAGCCCGCCACCCAGCTCGACCAGACCGCCACCAATCAGGCGATCCAAGCCGGTAATCCCGTCTCACCCCGTATCGCCTACCTGACCCGCTCCATCGCCGCGCTCAATGCCGCCGAGGAGAAGATCAACGACTACGAGCAAAAGGCCAAAATCAGCATCGGCAACGAGACCGGCGCCATACTTACCAATCAGGCCAACCTGCCCTACAAAGGCCGCGCCTACGACAAGGTGATGCTCAACACCTACAAGGCGCTCAACTACCTCCAGCTCGGTGATGCCGACGCCGCCCGGGTCGAGCTCAACCGTGCCCTCCAGCGCCAGCGCGATGCCGTGGACGCCAACGCCAAGCACATCGAGGAGTCCAAGCGGCTCGCCGAAGACGCCCGCACCAATGGCACCAAGGACGAACAGGGCCGCTCCGCCGGTTCCTACGATGTCGATAAGGCCAAATCCAATCCCCGCACCGCCGCCGCCCTCGACTCCGTCGAGTCCGAGCTCGATTCGTCCATCCAGGCCTATGGCGACTATGTGAACCCCTTCGCCGTGTTCCTCGACGGCCTCGTCTTCACCGTCCAGGGCACCGACGCCTCCGATCTCGAGCGCGGACGCAAGTCTCTCGAGCGCGCCGTGTCCATGTCGCCTCAAAACCCCTACCTCCGCGCCGATTTGGACGCCGCCGAGGCTCTTGCTCAGGGTCGCTCTCCCGCCGCCGGCATCGTGACCGAGACCGCCCCCGCCGCCGCCGAGGCCGCTGTCGTCACCGCCCCCGCTGTCGTGGCCACCACCGAGGTCGCGCCCGCCGCGCCTGTCACCGCGCCTGTCGTCCTCCCCTCCGGCGATCTGGTTTACGTCATCTTCGAGACCGGCGCCGCCCCTTTCCGCGATCAGATCCGCATCGACATCCCGGTCATCCTCGTGACCAGCAGCCTCTCCTACGTAGGCGCCGCCTTCCCCAAGATTAAACTCGTCGCCGACTACGCTCCCTCGTTGAGCGTGATCAGCGGTGGTCAATCCTACCCCACCGCCGTCATCGCCTCGATGGACAGCGTCGTTGCCCAGGACTTCAAGAACGAGTGGCCCACCATCCTCACCAAGACGATGATCTCCACCGCCACCAAGGCCATCACCCAGGCCATCATCCAGAAGCAGTTGAATGATCAAGGCGGCATGGCCGGCCTGATCGGGGCGGTCGCCATGGGCGCACTCAACGCTTCGACTAATATCGCCGATACCCGCACCTGGCGCAGCCTGCCCAAGCAGTTCCAATACTCCCGCCTCCCCGTTTCACAGGACCGCCAGATCACCCTGGCCTCCGCTTCCGGTAATCAGGTCGTCACCTTGGAACCCGGACGCGTGAACGTCGTCTACGTCAAGTCCACTGGCGCGACCACGCCTCTGTTGATCAGCCAGTTCTGCCTCAAGAAATAAATCGTCACCGCTCACTCCCGAACCGCTTCCCTCGTTTCCATGAAAATCATCCTTCCCGTCCTCGTCCTTGCCGCGCTTGGCCTCACCGGCTGCGCTACCAGCGTCAACACCGTCCAGCGCGCGAACGCCCAGGCCACCCCGAGCTACGTCGCCGACCAGCGCGTCATCACCGACAGCACCCTCGCCCGCAAACTCGCCACCGTTTCGGTGAACGAGGCCAAGGTCTCCGGCAACCTGCTCAAAATCCAGGTCACCTTGGAAAATCTCTCCAGCCGCCCCCAGGCTTTCACTTACAAGTTTGATTGGATCGCCGACGACGGCATGGAGCTCTCCGGCCCCACCGGCGGTTGGAAGCAGATCCAGCTTGAGGGCCGCGAAGTCCGCGCCATCTCCTCCATCGCCACCAATCCCCGCGCCGTGGACTTCCGCCTGAAGGTCCGCGAAAACTAAGCCACTCTCCGCGCCCGTTTTTTCTCCCGTCATTCTCCACTTTTTTCACCCATGAAAACCACCCGCCTCGCCCTCCTCGCCCTCTCCGCCGCCACCGCCGCGTTTGTCACCGGTTGCGCCTCCAACAACGCCAAATACGTCGATTCCCAAGGCCCGAACACCATCGTCTCGCTCAACTCCATCAACGTCCAGGACTGGAACACCGCCGCCGATAAGCTCGTGTCCTCCCTGCTCGCCTCCGGTGTCCTCGATCGCGCTCCCGAGCTGCCCTCGATCATGGCCATCTCCCGCATCCGCAACAACACCCAGCAACAGGTGGACACGGATTCGCTCACCAAAAAGATCCGCATCGCCCTCAACCAGACCGGCAAGGTCGTCACCACCACCACCATGGGACCCGATGGCAAGGTTGAGGACGCCATGGCCGCCGACGCCGGCGCGATGGGCGCCTTCATGGCCGGCCAAAAGCAGGTCACCAAGCTCCCTTACTACACGCTCTCCGGCAAATTGCTGGAAGACCGCGTGAAAGCCGGCACCACCCGCCAGGTGACCTACACCTTCCAGCTCTCCCTGACCACCGTGAAGGATGGCCTCGCACTCTGGGAAGGCGAAGAGCAGATCACCAAGCAAGGCGAGCGCTCCAGTGTAGGTTGGTAAGCCACCTCTTCCTGACTTCGCAGAACCGAGCGTCGCCCGGTTTCTACGCTCAAGCCCGGCGCCCCTTGAGGGTCCCGGGCTTTTTTGCGCGAACAGTCGGCTACCGCATCACGCGTTCCGGCCGCTCACTTCACTGGGCGGCCGTCTTTATCGACTTCGATCTCCACCGGGACCTGGATCGTGCGTCCGTCCGATGTCACTTCGGTGCGCCAGGTGCGGATCACTCGACGGTCGTTTTCAAACGACTTCGCCGCCGCTCCCGATGCGCCTTCCCCTACGCCTACCACAAGGCCCGCTGCGTTGCCGACGACGGCTCCCGCCGCCGTGCCCACCGCGGTGCCAATGGCCGGCCCGGGCTGGTTCGTGTTCACGATCCGCGCATCCCGATTCGAGGCGCATCCGCTCAAGCCGATCAGGCCCAATGACACCAAGCTCAAAGTCGTGTAGTTCATGGTATGAAAATATGGCCTGCAGTATCGCCCTGCGTTGCCCGCAAGGCAACTGCGTTTACGGGTTTGCAGTCTCGCTCTAACCTTGTCGGTGCAGAGGCCTCACGTCGTCAGCGCCAGAACCACCGCGAGAGCGCCCGCCGAGGCCAGGGTGCTGCCGACGATCGCCTGCGCCGCGAGGCCTTCAAAGTCGCTCATCTGGCCCGACATCGCATAGGAAATCACCGCAGTGGGGCACGTCAGCAGCACCAGAAGGGTTGTCCGCTCTGCGCCGACTATGCCCAGTGCCCACGCCACCGCCAGGCCCACCAGCGGGGAGATGAACACTTTTCCCGCCACCGCCCCCGCCGTCCACAATCGTTCGCGCGTCGCCCCCAGCGGCATGGTCAACAAGATCGCGCCGATCGTCACCAGCGCGAGCGGCACCGCCATCAGGCCGAGTTGCGCCACGGTCACGCCCAAGACCGGGGGGAGGGTCCATCCCTGCCAGCGGCACAGCCCGCCGGCCAGGCTGGCGAGGATGATGGGATTACGCACCCATTCCGCCGCCAGTGCCCGCACCGTCCCGAGGCTGATGCCCTCCCGGCTCGCCACCAGCACCGTTATGGCGAGCAGGTTATAAAACAGCATCATGGGTGCCAGCATCAGCATGACCGAAGCTGTCGGCACTCCGGGCATGTGTAGCAAAATCGGGAGCCCCACAAAGGCCAGATTGCCTCTGAAAAAAGCCTGCGTGAAGGTCCCGCGTCCTGCCCACGGCACCCCGATCAGCCCTGCCGTTATCCAGCCCGCGAGGGCCACCAGCAGCGTCGTGCCCAGCAACACCGTCAGGAGGTAGCCCGTCCGCCCGTCCGCCACCACATCGCCGGCGTCCGCCAGCCCGGAAAAAATCAGCGCCGGGAGTGCCACCCAATAACTCAGCCGGTTTAATCCCGTGACGACTCCTGTGCTGAAAAACCCGCCGCGTTGCAAAGCCGCGCCCAGCGCGATCAGCAAAAATACCGGCAGCAATAAATCCAGGACGAGTCGCATTCCTCCGTCTTGCCGGCTTGGGCGCGCGGCGTCGAGCCTGCCCGCCTCGGGTTTTTCGGAAAAAAATCGTTCTCGTTCTCGTAATCGTTCTCGTTCTCCTTCCCTTTTTCTTCACCCACCATGTCTTCCCTTCCCACCCAGTTCGCGGGCGTCACCGTCCACACCAAGGCCAATGTTTACTTCGACGGCAACGTCGTCAGCCACACCGTGCTTTTCGCCGATGGCTCCAAGAAGACCCTCGGGTTGATCCGTCCCGGGACCTACTACTTCGGCACCGGAGCCGCCGAGCGGATGGAGATCGTCGCCGGCGACTGCAAGGTCACCTTGAAGGACCAGACCGCCGTCTCCTCCTACGCCGCCGGCACCTCTTTTGACGTGGCCGCCAACTCCGGCTTCACCATCGAGGTGCCGTCCGGCCTCTGCGAATACATCTGCTCCTTCCTGTCCTAAGAGGACTTTGCCTCGCTGATGCGCACTCCCGTCTACCTGCTGTTGCTCGGTCTTATGCTGGGCACCGTCGCCATCGTGGTGCGGTCAGGGATTTTTATGCGTAAAAACCCCGGCGAGCCGATCAACGCTGCGATGCGTATCGCCCTCGCTGGTGTAGCCTATCAGTGGACCGCCGCTGATTTGACCCTGCTCGCCCGCGACTATGCCGGCGCCTATGATTCGCCCGGCGGGGCGCGATACCTCATCCGCAAGCCGGGCACCGGCGAACTCACGCCCAAGGTCGGCCAGATCGTGACGATTCATTACGAGGGGCGTTTCCTCTCAAACGGCCTGAAGTTCGATGCCTCGGCCGACAACGGCGGCCCCTATAACTTCGCCGTGGGGCGCAACCAGACCTTGTCGGGTTGGGATGAAGCCATCCTCACCATGAAAAAGGGCGAGCGCCGCACCGTCGTGCTGCCCTACTGGCTCGCTTACGGCGAGAAGGGCCTCCGCAACAAAGTGCCCGGCCGCATCTCGGTGGTCTTCGATCTGGAGCTGGTGGACTTCCGCTAAGCGGGGCAGGCTCGTCTGGTGTAGCAACGGCCGGGCCGGCCGTTTTTCAGGTCTTCCTGAACACGCCTGGCACGGGCGTGGCTACACGGATCAAAGTTCAGATGCCCGATAAACTCAGCTGGCCTCGGCGTAGGCTTCCATGCCCACGCAGCTGCACACCAGGTTGCGATCGCCGTAGACGTTGTCCACGCGGCCGACGGCCGGCCAGAACTTGCTCACGCGGGTCCAGGGCGCGGGGAAGCAGGCCTGTTCGCGGCTATAGGCGTGGCTCCAGCTGTCGGCGCAGAGCACGTGGACGGTGTGAGGGGCGTTTTTAAGCGGGTTGTCCAGTTTGTCGCCCTCGCCAGTCACCACCGCTTGCATCTCACCGTGGATGCCGGTCATGGCGTCGCAGAAACGGTCAAGCTCGGCCTGCGTCTCGCTCTCGGTGGGCTCGATCATGAGGGTGCCGGCGACCGGCCAGCTCATGGTCGGGGCGTGGTAACCATAATCCATCAGACGTTTGGCGGCGTCCTCGACCTCGAGGCCGTGCTTTTTCCAGCCGCGCAGGTCGATGATGCACTCGTGCGCGACCAGGCCGGAGGGGCCGCGGTAGAGGACGGGGAAGCAGGGTTCGAGGCGCTTGGCGATGTAGTTGGCGTTGAGGATGGCGAGCGAGGTGGCCTCGGTGAGGCCGGCGGCGCCCATCATGCGGATATACATCCAGGAAATGAGGAGGATGCTCGCGCTGCCGTAAGGCGCGGCGGATACGGCGCCGCCCCCGGCACCGGGGATGGCGACGACGGCATGGCCGGGCGCGTGGGGAGCCAGGTGGGCGGCGAGGCAGACGGGTCCGACGCCGGGGCCGCCGCCGCCGTGCGGGATGCAGAAGGTCTTGTGCAGATTCAGGTGGCAGACGTCGGCGCCGATCCGGCCCGGCGAGGTCAGGCCGACCTGGGCGTTCATGTTGGCTCCGTCCATGTAAACCTGGCCGCCGGCCTCGTGGATGACGGCGCAGATTTCCTGTATCGTGGTTTCAAATACGCCGTGGGTGGACGGGTAGGTGATCATCAGCGCGGCGAGATTCGCGGCGTGGTCGGCGGTCTTGGCGCGTAGGTCGGCGACGTCGATGTTGCCCGAGGTGTCGCAGGCGACGGGGATGACGGTGTAGCCGCACATGACGGCGCTGGCGGGGTTGGTGCCGTGGGCGCTGGTCGGGATGAGGCAGATGTTGCGGTGGCCCTGGCCGCGCGCGACCTGGTAGCCGCGGATGGCGAGCAGGCCGGCGTATTCGCCCTGGGAGCCGGCGTTGGGTTGCAGGGAGACGGCCGGAAAGCCGGTGATCTCGCCCAGCCAGGTCTCGAGTTCGCGGACGACGCGGGCGTAGCCGCGCGTCTGGGTGGGGGGGGCGAAGGGATGCAGCTTGGCGAACTCCGGCCAGGAGACGGGGAACATCTCGGAAGCGGCGTTGAGCTTCATCGTGCAAGAGCCCAGCGAGATCATTGAGTGGCAGAGCGAGAGATCGCGGGCCTCGAGACGCTTGATGTAGCGGAGCAGTTCGTGCTCGGTGTGGTAGGAGTTGAAAACCCTGGCGGTGAGGAAGGTGCCTTGGCGCGCGAGCGCGCCGTAGGAATGGCCGGTGGTTTCGGCGGGTGTGAGCTCGGCGGACTCGCTGAAGCAGGCGAGCACAGTGCGGACCTCGTCGAGGGTGGCGGCTTCGTCGAGCGAGAGGGCGACGGTGGTGTCGTTGACCGGGCGGAGGTTGATCTTGCGGGCCTCGGCGGAGGCGAGCACCCGGGCGGCGGAGACCTTGCTGATGGTGAGGGTATCGAAAACCGGCAGCAGGTTGACCGTGGCGCCGGCGCGGCGGAGGGCGGCGGCGAGCAGGGAGGTGAGCGTGTGCACGCGCGTGGCGATGCGGCGCAGGCCCTCGGGGCCGTGGTAAACGGCATACATCGAGGCGATCACGGCGAGCAGCACCTGGGCGGTGCAGATGTTGGACGTGGCTTTGTCGCGGCGGATGTGTTGCTCGCGGGTGCCGAGGGACAGGCGGAGGGCGGGGCGGCCTTGGGCATCACGGGAGACGCCGACGAGGCGGCCGGGCATCTGGCGCTTCAAGGAGTCGCGGGTGGCGAAGAAGGCGGCATGCGGACCGCCGAAACCGAAGGGCACGCCGAAGCGTTGGGCGGAGCCGACGGCGACATCGGCGCCGAACTCGCCCGGAGGACGCAGCAGTGTCAGAGCGAGCAGATCGGTGGCGACGACGCAGAGGGCGCCGGCGGCATGGGCGCGTTCAAAGAGAGGGGCGAAGTCGTGGATGTCGCCCGTGGTGTCGGGGTATTGCACGAGCAGGCCGAAGAGGCCGGGCACGGCGGCGGGATCGAGGGTGAGGTGGTCGCCTACGAGCACGGTGACACCGAGCGGTTCGGCGCGGGTTTGCACGAGGGTGATGGTCTGCGGGTGGCAGCGGGCGGAGACGAAAAAGGTGCCGCCCTCGGCGTCTTTGACGCGGTGGCAGAGCATCATGGCCTCGGCGGCGGAGGTGGCTTCGTCGAGGAGGGAGGCGTTGGCGATGTCGAGGCCGGTGAGGTCGGTGACGAGGGTCTGGTAGTTGAGCATCGCCTCGAGGCGGCCCTGCGAAATCTCGGCCTGGTAGGGTGTGTAGGCGGTATACCAGCCCGGGTTTTCGAAAATGGCGCGCTGGATGACGGGCGGGGTGAGGGTGTCGTAGTAGCCGGTGCCGATAAAGTTGCGGAAAACTTTGTTGAGCGAAGCGACCTCGCGGAGTTCGGCGAGGGCGGCGGATTCGCCGAGGGCGGCAGGGAGCTTCAGCGGGGTGGCCAGACGGATGGAGGGGGGCACGGCGGCGTCGACCAGTGCGACAAGGGAAGAGTAGCCGAGCGTAGAGAGCATGGCGGTGCGCTCGGCGGCGTCGGGTGCGTTGTGTCGCGGGCTGAAGGCGTCGGTCGGGGCGAGCAGCGCGTCGAGCGACGTAGCAATCACAGGGGCGGATGGGCTGGGCGAGGAGGCGGCGGAAGAGGCCATGGTTGGGGGTTACCTTGTGACGGATCAAGGGTCGTGCAATCCGGTTTCTTCGCCCGCTGTTACGGGCGGTGAAGCGAAGTTGCGGAGCGCGTTTTTAGCGTCACCTTGGCGCGCATGACGCTCGCCCAACGCGCCGCCCATATCGACGCCCGTCTCGCCTCGCTTTATCCGCAAACGCCCGTCCCGCTGGATCATACGAGCGCGTATACGCTGCTGGTCGCGGTGCTGCTGTCCGCCCAGTGCACGGATAAGCGCGTCAACCTCCAGACTCCGGGGCTCTTTGCCAAGGCGGACACTCCGCAAAAAATGGTGCGGCTCACGGTCGGGCAAATCGACGCGCAGGTGCGCCCGTGCGGACTGGCGCCGAGGAAAGCGCAGGCGATCCGGCGGCTCTCGGAGCTGTTAATCGAAAAGCATGGCGGCGAAGTGCCACGCAGTTTTGCGGAGTTGGAGGAGCTGCCCGGCGTGGGGCATAAAACGGCCTCGGTGGTGATGGCGCAGGCCTTTGGCGTGCCGGCCTTCCCGGTGGATACTCACATCCACCGTCTGGCGCAGCGCTGGAAACTCACTCCGACGGGCTCCAACGTGGAGCGCACCGAGCGGGATTTGAAACGGTTATTTCCCGAGGCACATTGGAACGCGCTGCACCTGCGGATTATTTTCTATGGGCGGGAGTATTGCACGGCGCGCGGGTGCGACGGGTTGGTGTGTCCGCTGTGCCGGGAGCTGTTCCCCGAGCGCAAAAAAGCCGTGCGCGTGGTGAAGGCCTAGCGGACCATCGGAGTAACGAGAAAAGCCGGGGGGTAAAATCGCCCTTGATTAGCACGCGGGGTGGCGACAAGGTCCGCGCTCCCCGATAGCCGGACGCCTAGCTCAGTTGGTTAGAGCACATCCTTCACACGGATGGGGTCACAGGTTCGAGTCCTGTGGCGTCCACCATCTTGCATAGCAAGTGGTTATGGTTTCGGAATTGCTCAGTGGCAACGCAAAGTGGCAACATATTCGCCCTTGTGTTAGGTTGTTCGGCCATAGGTTTGGGCGGCCGGCGGCGGAGAGGTCGGCGACCCAATCGGACGGCTCGGACAGGTTCGGCTCGCTGTTCATCGTCATCGTCGCACCGAGCAAAAGCGCGTCACCGTGCGAGGTGCCGCGATCACCCGCGAACGTTGCGAGGGCAGACTCTTGGGTGGGGGAGGCGTTGACTGTGATTTGCTGCTATCGAGCACCCAACGTGGCCGCGTTTCTATTGGCTTGGGTTTCGTTCATGTGTGAGGATGGCCTTTCTCCGTAGTGCGCTAACCAATACAGGAAAATAATCCGGATTTCGCTCAAGAGACGAGGACTCTATTCCCCGTTTTTACCTCTCAGCTTGCCGAAGAGCAGCTCCATAAACAACTGTGCACTTATCGGCGTGCCGTCGGGGTGCCAAAACGTCGTCATCATTATGGGCTGGATCGTGCGGGCTTTCCCATCGGCCAACTTTACTTTCACTTTTCGGCGCTGGTTGCACACGCACGGCTCTCCTGGGCATTCACAGGGGCTCTTGCCGCACACAGGACTGGGCTGTGACGGAGGCACTTCTGTAAGTGAATTTGGGGGCATCGTTTTAAGACAAAATCACCAACCGAAAAGTGGGATAATGCTAACAATTTTGCTAACGCGTCCAACTTTATGCTGGGCTGTGTTTGTTTGTGTTCTCTGTATCAGACCGAACACTACGTGACGGATACTTTCCGGAACTCATGCCATGAAACACACATCAACAAAGCCCTTGCCTGTGTCTGAGAGCGGGATGGGCAATCCCATTTCGCCATCCGGCGGCGGGCTCATCGAATGGGTAGAAAGCATGTGGGAGGATTTGACGCCTTTGCTGGCCAAGGCGGGTTTGCCATCCGACCTCGATGCCCTTGCGGCCAAAAAATTGGCCAAAAAATCACCGGTAGTGCCACCGGCGCCTCACCGGCCTGTTACCGGCTCGTCACCGGCGGAACAGTGGCGGAACACTGGTGGAACACTGGCGCGCTGCCGGCTCGCCACTGGCGGAATTGTGGCGAAAAACTGGTGAAAAACCGGCGCGCTACCGGCTCGCCCCCACCGTGACATCGGACAATACACCGGCAGACGCTGCCCATGAGGCCGGTATGGCTGTCCGCTTTCTAGTCGGTCTCTTGCAGGCGAACACCGACCGGGATAGGGATGACGTTGCTCGCTTAGCCTTCACCGCAGGCATGCGACTAGCAGAGCTCAAGGCCATCCTGAACTCCCAACCTCCGATCAAAGCGAAGCCAAGAAGTCCGTTCTTTCCGTTGGCTAAGACCGCTTGGGAAAACTGCCTCGCGAAGAAAAAACCGGCGGCCGCGCCCCTCAAGACAAAGAGCTAATAGCGGAGATGATTGCCTTGGGGATGAACGAAGATGGCGACGTCTTTGGATTGGCCTCAGGGAAAAATCGCACCCACCGGTTAAAAGCACGCTCCCTGCTCAATAATTTCACGAGGTGGCGGAAATTATTCACGAATAGGCCCGAGTAGTGAATCGGGGCTGTTTACGTCATGGGGATTGAGGGCGTAGTCGTTTGGAAACTACAAACCTCATGAATCACCCTTCACTTGGACAACGCTCCGCCGCCTTAAACGAATCCTCCAAAGCGCATCTGCCCCTGTGCGCCCCGCTCAAGCCCAGGGGTGGAGATCCCTATTTCGGGCTTTCCCGCAGCTATTGGTATAACTTGGAGCGCAAAGGATACATCGTCCTAAAGCGGCTGCGGATGCATGGGAACCGAAAGGGACGCGTGCTGCTATCCATGGAAGACGCCGAAAAGGCCATCGAGTTGCTGAGCCAAGATTCTAAAGTCGTTAAACTTGGGGGATGCCTCGGAACTTCTAATGATCACTAGTGCGTTGGGTCCTTTGCGTGGGGGCAGGCACACCGAATTCCGATTTCGTCCGTGCTGGTGGGCGGGTATACCGGAGAGGGGCATCCGGAGGAAACCGTGGTATCGCTTCACCGGCAGACGATCGAGGCGGCCCTCGGTTTGATGCAGATGCCGCAGTGAATTGACGCGCGTGAACGAATCAAAAGCTCGTTGAGAAAAAGCTAAACCTGTCTGGGAGCGCGGGGGGAGCGTTGGGGTTTATCCGCCTCGGCAAGCTTGAGCGGAAGCATGAGGATGCGATTATTCTTGGACAGCCTGTGCAGCATGCAAAGGCCCCTCATGGCCGGGAAATAATCAACAAATCTCGGCGTGACCCTTTTGATCGACCTGCTGGAGATTGATACGGCTCGCGACACCGAGGAAGAAACCGTCGCCCTGGCCCGCCTTGTCGCCGGCGAGCGGGCGGCGTTGGTCACTTCGGCTTACCATATGCCACGCGCGATGCGACTGGCGAAGCACGCAGGCCTGGCGGCGGTGCCTGCCCCTCGGATTACTCGGACCGCGATGGGCAAAATACATTCGAGATGAGATTCTTCGTTTGGGATACGGAGTCCCTCGCGAACAGCACCCGCGCTTGGTGCGAATACATTGGCCTCACCTGGAGTAGCCTGCGGGGCAAATGAGGTTCCTGAATCCAATTCGCGGAGAATCTAAACGGGGCAAAATTCAAGGAGTTGGGGCGTGACCCCATTTGGCCTGCCAGCCCATCTGGCCTGCCGCACCCCACTTGGCCTGCCCATTTGGTCTCCCGCGCCGAAGGCGTCCGGAGTTCGGGTAAGGATTGGGGACCACAGAAGGCCTATAAATTTAAAATTTCAGTTATCTGGTTAGAATTTGCGCCACACCACAGATTGAGGTCGGCATTGCCTTTATATCCCGTCCGATAGCTCTAAGGAGTAGCGACGACCTCTACCCGGTAGAATACTTTGCTTCGGGCGGATAGGGGGTCAACGACTTGGACCTGCGCGTCGGTGCCGACTATGCGGGTGTTGGGTAGCTCCGTCCAAGTTTGTAGGTCGGCGCTGGTCATCATCCGATAGGTAACGCCTTGGCGCGCAAGCCAGCGGAGGGTAAAGCCTGACGGGGTGATCGCGGCAAAATCCACCTTCAGCACATCAGTCGCTGAAGCTGGGTTGGTGCGGGCCACCCATTCGGCTTCGTTGGATTGGCCGTCGCCGTCGGCATCCTGCGTCCGTCCGCCCTGGGCAGCGTAGTCCGCGCCAAAGAGCCCTTGCGCCCAGGTTTCATAGGTTTCGACTCCGGCAGAGATGGTGATGGTTCGATCAACCGGTTCAGCGGATTCCCAATCAGCGCTGCCATCCTGCAAGGCTCGTATGACGACTACGCCCACGGCGATCGGGTTGAGGGTGTTTCCGGACAGCGCGGCGAGACCGCTCACTACCGCAAACCGCACCGGCAGTCCGGAACTGGCGTAGGCCACCAGATTCAGGGCACCATCGGAGAGGCTGCTGCTTGCCGGCGGAGTGAATGCGATTGTCTGCGTGGTAAGGTTTAGGCTGACCGCGGCCGCGGCGCCGGAATCATATTTGATAAAGGCCCGCACGCGGCAGCCTGCGGTTCCGGTGCCGGTGGCAAACGTTGCGCGCACCAGATACGAGCCATCCGCGGGAGCCTCCCAACTGCTGATGGTTTCCCCGAAGCCCACTCCCCACTGATCGGCGCTAGCCAGGACCTGTCCGCCCGCTCCGATCAGCTGCAAGGCTACGTCTCGCTGCGCCGTAACCTCCCTCGCTTCGATCGCCACCCGCTGGCCGCGAACCAGATTGATCCGCCAATCCTGGCCGGCATCGGTCTCAACATCCATCGCCTGCCCGTCGGTCGGCAGGGCGAGCACGGGTAGTCCATCCGCAACAGGGGCCCCGGTGGCGGGCACGCACGCGTAGTGGACCTGCACCAGTGCAGGTGGAGTCGTCAGGGCGGGATCACCCTCGGTGCCCGCTTGGATGAAAATCAGGTAGCGGCCGGCTTCGGTGAAACCACCAAAGGCGCCTTCATAGCGCGCCTTGGCCACGTTTTGCCAAAGCCGGACCGTTCCCCTGCTTGTGCCATCGGGCCCCAGCACTTCGCCCCAGACATCCTGTGGCTCAGCTCCGGCAGGCATCACGATATCGGAGACCCAGAACCGGGCCGATTGGCCGGAGGCCACCGTCATTGCGGCGCTGGCCTTGCCGATAAACGGCGGGTCGTCGGCGGTCACGTAGGCGGAGCCCACGAAGGCATTGATCGCTTTTAGCCCATCCTGGAGCTTGGTGAACATTCCGTCGCCGCTGTCGTCGAAGAGCGCGGGCACACTGCCCGCGATCCGGCCTGCTAGGTCGGCGGCTTCGCCGTAGCTCTCGCGCAAGTCGCGCCCGCGTGCGATGGCGTTCCAGATCCACCGCGTGACTCTGCCCCATCTGCCGCTTGCAAACGTGTTGCGCTGGGTGGGCCCGGTGCTCGAAACGATCACGCGCCGGTGGTTCGGGTTGCCTGCCCCTGCGACGAAGGCCCCCGAGTAGTCCGCATCGACGATGAGCTGCACCAGCGCGCCGCTGGCCTCCTGCTGGGTATCGAGCCAATCCTTGAGATCGGCCGGCGTGATGGTGTCTCCGTTGGCGCAGACGAGCCCTTGCTGACTGCCTTGGCCGACGAGAAACACCGTAAGCGCGGAGAGTTGTCCGTCGGCGTTGGCCCAGGTTTCAATGGCGTTCTTGAGGGAGGCGGCGGATGCCACGTAGAATGAATCGACGCTGAGACCGGTGTCCGCAAACAGCTTGATGTCCTCGGCCCTCACGCGCCGGAGCAGCGCCGATTCCCGCGCATACTCCGCCATGCTCCCTGCCACGCTTGCCCCGCTCCAGGCGTCCTCGCCGGGGGCAAAAATAATCACGCGGTTGCGCACCGTAGCCTGCTGGACCCGGAGGAGCGAAGGCATGCTCACTTGCCCCCATACGTCGCGGGCCTGGACCAGCACCGTGTAGGGCGCTCCGCCTTCGCTAAACCCGCCCACGAGCGCCGTCCATTGCCCGGTTGCCGCGTCTTTGGCCAACTGGACCTCCGGTAGGTCGACCACCGGCTCGTCCCCGCTCGGACTGTAGTTGGGCGGCACGATAACGCCCCAGACCTTGTCTATGCCAAAGCCTGATTCCACATCTACCGTTAGCCGCGCCTCCTGGGTGCCTTGCAGCGAAATGTCCCCACTACTCGCGTAAACCACCGGGCGTCCCGAGCTCGCCACGCTCTCGAGCGCCAGCTTGCCGGCGGCCAGAACCGCGCCCCCGGTGCCGCTCTGCGGCGTCTGGAGACCGGCCATGGCCCCGATCGCATCGGCGTGGGCCGCGCCGAGCGATTTGCCGGACGCAACACCGCTCCACCACAAAGAAGAATAACTGACCAAGCCGTTCGCGGCCAAGTGCGCCAGTTCATTGGCACCGCTGGAGCTGAACACCAACCGGCGCGCCGAATAGACATCCGTCGACATCATCGGTCCGGCGACACGCGCGCCAAAACAGCTTTCCACCACCACCACCACGGACAAACTCGGACGGGTGGATTGCAGTGTATCGAGCCAGTTATCCAGTTCGACGCCACTTACGCTTTCATTTTCAGACAGCAGGAAGAGCCCGTCGCCGTTGGGTGCGACGCGGCCGTGGTCTACAAGGTAGACCAGCAGCACGTCGGTGTCGGCCTCCACCGCGCCGCCGCCGAGCGCGGAGGCGAGACCTGCCCGCGTGGGCACTGCATCCGCCTCGGCGCCATGGCCGAGCCAGCGGATTTGCCCGTCGCTCAGGCCACGGTATTTCAGCACCTCCCGGGCCCGGGAGTTTAAGGCATGGGCGGCCGGCCACACCGGATCATTCGGCCCACGGCGCCCATCCACCAGCAAGGCACGCCACTTGAGTCCCGCCTGACCGCCGCGCTGGACGACATTCACCCAGGCCACTCCGGTCCGGCCGGCGGCGTTGCGCGCGACCACTTGATCAATACCTGGGGTGTTGCCGGCCACGTAGCGCCCGGTCGCCGCCTGAATGCTGCCGCCGCTCCGCGCGGGGCCCATGCTCCAAACCAGTGTGCCGTCGTTGTTGATACTTGCGAAGTCGATGCTCTCGCCCGTGCCCACCGTCGCGACCGTGGGGCTGATTTGCAGATGGCGAGCCGGGTTGCGGAGGAAAATGAGCGCGCCATCCGTGCCACCGCCGATGATGTCCGGGTCCCCGTCGCCATCGAAGTCCATCACCGTCGCCGTTAGCCCGGCGCGGAAGCCGTTGAAGGTGCCGCCCCAAACTTTGCTTTCGAGCAGGAACGAGCCGTCCGCCTGGCCAAGGAAGCGCCACAGGCGGCCGGCGGAATCGGAGGCCAAGACGTCCGCTCGCTGGTCGTCATTCGTATCCGCCACCGATAGCGCCGTGCCGCCGGTCACAGGTATGCCGAGTAGGTTTGGCTGGGTGGCGGGCAAGGCGTAGGGCAGCTCGCCGGAGGTTTTTGCGAAGTGCAGGACGGTGGATTCGTTAAGGACGAGGAGGTCGGGGCCTCCGGATTTTACCCAGAGCGTCGGGCGGACTGCGCCGGTGCCGATGGCCAGATTGCCCACCCACTCGAAAGGGGCCGCCCCGCCGCTCGTGGCGCGGTAGAAACGCAGGAGGCCGTCATTCGACCCCACCACGAGATCGGCGCGCCCGTCGCCATTCCAGTCGCCGAGGGCCGGATAGACCGGGCCGCCCGGCCATTCGGGTAGGTCATTCACAGTTTGCGGGACCGGATCCGCGGCGAATGGCGATCCATCATTGCGCAAGAACCGCACCGCGCCACCCACGCCGCCTACGACCATATCCAGATCCCCGTCGCCGTCCCAATCTCCCAGGGCCGGGGCACTATTGCCTCCGGCTAGGGCAAAACTGCCCGCTTCGTTTGTGTAAGGGTTGGAGAAAAAGCTGCCCGACCCACGTTGGCGGTCGGCGGGAAAAATCTGCTGGTTGACGACCACCAGGGCGGAGTCTGCCCAGACCACTCCGCCCGCTTGGGCCGTGTCGCGAAAGAGGGGAGAAGATCCGGCGGTAAACTCGGCTAACAGGGACTGCCCGTCACCATCCGTGTCCGAAGTGGCACTATTTGATAAGGTTCCGTAGTAATATTGCTCAAAGCCGTCATTGATACCATCGCCGTCGGTATCGTTCGAGAGAAAGAAGGCAACCGCCTCGTGGTCAGTGCCGGTCCTCATGGTAAAGGAGATCTGACGCAGGGGCACGCCCCAAGCATCCTGCTGGCGCACACCATCCAGCGTCCAATAGGCAAAGCTCGCATCCGTGATTGCATCCGTAGTCACGACCGTGCCGTCGGCGACGATCGCCGACTGGCTGACCATGCCGGCCGGTTCGCTCCGCAGCGTGTAGCGTGAGAACCCGGCGAAATTTACCGTCACCAAATCGGAATCCCCATAGGCCACCCCCCCCTCGGAAAGCGAGTTGGCAAAGACGGGCGAGGTGCCCGCTTGATATTCCGCCAGCATAGTTCGTCCATCTCGGTCGCTGTCTGCCGTCGCATCGTTGCTGAGGGTGCCGTAGTAGTAGTTTTCCCAGGCATCGGGCACGCCATCGGCATCGGTATCTCCCGTGAAGAAATTGGCGGTGGCGACGCGGTTGGCGGCCTCCATGGTAAAGGAGACCAAACGCAGCGCGATGCCCCACGCATCTTGCTGCCGGACGCCATCGACCAACCAATAACCGAACTCCGCATCCGTGATCTCTGGGGTGGTGATCACGGTGCCCAGCGCCGCGTAGCCTGATAGGTCGACGGCCCCAAGTGGGCTCTGGTTGACGGTGTAGCTGGCGTAGCCGGAGAGATTACAGGTCACCAACGCGGAGCTCGCGGTGCTCACGCCTCCGGCGAGACTGTTGTTCGGGTAGAGGGGATGGGTGCCTCCGGCATATTCCTGCAGCAGGCTCAGCCCATCGCCATCGGTATCCGAGCCTGACACGTTAATGAGTGACCCGTAGTATTCGATCTCGAACCAATCGGGCACGCCATCGGCATCGCTATCGCGCGTGCCCGGCAAGTAGTGCGCGGTGGCGGTGGTGTTTTCGTAAAGGGTAAAAGAGATCGGATTGAGCGAACGCCCCCAAGCATCGCGATAGACCGTGGCGGGGGAGGACGAGTTCGTCCAATGGGTGAACTGGTAGCTTTCGCTGGTCGCAGGCGCGCTGACCGTCGTGTTAATTACTGCCGTTTCGAGCCACTGATCGGAGGCGACGCCGGCTATGACATTGCTTCCGGAGGAGGCGGCATCGTTGACCGAATTCTGGACGAAGTTGACAGTGGCGCCCGACACCTCCCCGAGGCTGAAGCAAACCGATGCCACTACCGCGAGCAGCCGCGCTCGCCCGGGCGAAGACCCCGGCACCGGACCGCGCGTCCGCCTTAAGCACCTTTGGGAAACGCGGGCGGCGGTGGAGGCTTCGGAGAACATGAGGGCTAGGAAATGATGAACGAGAGAACGCGCACGGGTCTGGGCGGTGATCAGAGAGCTTTGGCCTTAAGGGCCAGACTGTGGAAAGAACCGGCGGCGATGGCGGTCACGCCGCTCAAGCCGGCGGG
Source organism: Verrucomicrobia bacterium IMCC26134 (assembly GCA_000972765.1). GTDB lineage: Bacteria > Verrucomicrobiota > Verrucomicrobiia > Opitutales > Opitutaceae > IMCC26134_A. The sequence goes on from CP011265.1 coordinate 127,934, forward strand.
GATGGTCGTTTGGCCAGAAGAGTTATTGCCCCAAGCCACGACGGTTCCGTCGCTCTTGAGGGCCAGACTGTGGTATTCTCCGGCGGCGATGGCGATGACGCCGCTCAAGCCGGCGGGGATGGTCGTTTGGCCTTTGGAGTTATCACCCCAAGCCACGACGGTTCCGTCGCTCTTGAGGGCCAGACTGTGGGAACGCCCGGCGACGATGGCGGTCACGCCGCTCAAGCCGGCAGGTGTAACGGCAGGTGTAACGTCACCACCCCAAGCCACGACGGTTCCGTCGGTCTTAAGGGCCAGACTGTGGTAAGTCCCCGCGGCCAAGGCGGTCACACCGCTCAAGCCGGCGGGGATGGTTGTTTGGCCATTGTAATTATAACCCCAAGCCACGACGGTGCCGCCGCTCTTGAGGGCCAGACTGTGGGAACTCCCGGCGGCGATGGCGGTCACGCCGCTCAAGCCGGCGGGGATAGTCGTTTCGCCATAGGAGTTACTTCCCCAAGCCACGACGGTTCCGTCGCTCTTGAGGGCCAGACTGTGTTGACTCCCGGCGGAGATGGCGGTCACGCCGCTCAAGCCGGCTGGGGGATCGTAACCACTCCAATCCACGACGGTTCCGTCGCTCTTGAGGGCCAGACTGCGGTAACTCCCGGCGGCGATGGCGGTCACGCCGCTCAAGCCGGCGGGGATGTAAAAGTTACTTCCCCAGCCGACAACGAGTCGGATGCCATTATACGGGCGGTTGGCGGCGTGCCAGCCTGCAGGCATAAGCAAGTCCGCCCGAGCTTGGCTGGTTATCGTGAGCTCGGGTCCTTCGGCCGGTGCGAGGTTCATCTTTTTAAAGACAAAGGGCGTGGCATAGGTTTGAACGGTGCTTCCAGCGATTAGCGTGACACTCGAGAAAACTCCGCTACTGGCGTTGGCCTTCAGCTCGCCGCTCTCGACGACCAAGCCTGCATCGCCATCGGCATAGAGCCAGAAAAGGGCATTCAGCACCTCGTCATCGGTGGGTGCGTTTTTGCTGACCGTCACGGCTTCGGTGCCTGCGGTGGCGGGAACGGTAATCCAGTCGATGGGGAGCAGGCCACGCCCATCGAGGGCGAGGATCTCGAACTTGATTTGCCCGAGCTGGACGTTCCAATCGGCGGCGACGTCCCAGGTGACCGTGTGGTCGGTGTTGCTGGCGATGGCATCGCCGATTTTGTTTCCGGTGCCCTCGGCGAAGGTCACGGGTTTGACGAGGTTGGCGAAGGAGCGGGTGCCATCGATGAAGGCGAGTGCGCGGGTTCTCACCGTGGCATCGTCGGGATCATTCACGCGGAAAACGACATCCATGAGGGTGGTGCCGGGGCGCATGGTGGCGGATTTGATGACGACGGTGGGGGCGGTATTGGCCGGTGCGATCGGGGACGGCGGGTTATAAACGAGCAGGGTGGCCGCGAACAAGGTGACGCCCGAGGGTGCGGCGGCGTTGGTGGCAACGAGCCTGTAATCCTCGCCGCCGTCGCTACTCTGAAGGTTCATAAGGGTGAGGGTGGCGGTCGTCTGCCCGATCAGGGCTGTGTTGCCCTTGAACCATTGTAGGGTTGGGGTCGGGCTGCCGGTGACCACGGCGGTGAAGGTGGCGCTGCCGCCGACGGTGGCGGTCTGCAAAGCGGGCTGGGTGGTGAAGGCCGGCACGGTGTTGACGATCAGGGTGGCCGTGGATGAGGTGACTCCCGAGGGGGCGGCGACGTTGGTGGCGACGACCTTGTAGTCGCCGGCGTCAGAGAGTTGGACGATCGAGATGGTCAGCGAGGCGGAGGTTTGGCCGGCAAGGGGGGTGTTGCCCTTGAACCATTGCAGGGTCGGGGTCGGCCAGCCGGCTACCGTGGCGGTGAAGGTGGCGGTGCCGCCGAAAGTGACGGACTGCACTGCGGGCTGGGTGGTGAAGACCGGTGCGGCAGGGGCGACCAAGCCTTGTGTGACTTCGGCGCTGGTTTCGCTGCCGAAGGCGTTGGAGACTTTAACAGTATAGTTGCCGGTATCGGTGACGGACGCGGAGGCGATGTTGTAGGTGGCACTGGTCGCGCCGGGAAGGGCGTTGCCATCTTTGAACCACTGATAGGTAAAGGGGCCGGTGCCGGCGGCGACCACGCTCAGGCTGCCAGCTTGGCCCAGAACCAACTCTTGTGCAAGGGGTTGAGTCGCGATGCCTGCGATGTCAGAATTCGATGCGGCCACCTTGAGGGCGGTCATCTGGAACCGGGGGGCGACTACTGAGGAGATGGTGCGACCGCCAAAAGCGACGGCATCAAAAGCGGACGTAATCGCCGAGGGCTTCGAGGTCGCAGTGATGGTGGTGCTGTTCGAAGAGTAAACGACGGCGCCTGCCTTGCGGATAATAAAACTCAAGTTAAGGTCGGTCGAACTTTTGCGGGTTATCCCGTAGGTGAAATCGTAGAGGTTAGTGCCGGTCTCCGTGCTCCAAACAACGGACGAGGTTGAGGCGGTGACGTTGCCCACGCTAATTGCGGTCGGCGAACTGTAGGCATTCACGCCCACGGAGAGTAGCTCGTAGCTGGCATAGGCCGTGCCGGTCTGGGCGGCACGAGCCACAAGAACAGTCGTCGTTGTTGTTGCATTTGACGACAGGGCGCGGTAGCCCTTCCAACCGAAGGTTCCTCCACCTAGGGCCGTGCCATTATTACTTAGGCCGGAATTGAGCAGTGTGGTCAGCGGGTCGACACCCCCCGAATTGAAGAGACCGATAGCTATATTCTGCAAACCGGATGAATAGAATGATCCAGTAAGCTTGATATAGTCGTTTACGTTCGCCAGGCTGAGGGGATTTTGAGTGATGCGTGCGCAGGCATTGATGACGGCTGAAGACGAGGCTGCTCCGCTAAGCACCAAACCAGACGCGGTGCCGTTGCCTGTATATCCCAGCGTGCCCGAGGCCTTGGAGTAGGCACCGCACCAAGTCGTGCCGGTCGGTGTGATGACGCTGGGCGAGACACTGTAGGTGTCGGTTGAAAAATCGGTCTGGAAAACCACTGACTCGGCGCGGAGGTTTGTGGCCAGGCCAGTCAGGAGGGCTACTGTAAGAAGTCTAAATCCTGCCGGGGATCGGGCTGCCGCGAGCAGGGAAAAGAGCGTGGTGGTTTTCATAATAAGTGAGAGATGGTTAAAAGGGTGTCGGGCGGGCGGCTGAAGGACCACCATGCGCCTAGATGCGCGGGGCAAGACCGTAGGGGCTGTAGGCCCCGAGCAACAAGCAGAAGAGTAGTTTAGTGGTGCTGGCCGACATTTTTCGGAGTCGTTTTTAGGGCAGAATTGCCACGCGGAAGAAGCGGCGACCGCCGACGGGGGTGGAGTCCACGATCGTCACCTCGGCGCCCGTGCCGACGACGTCGGCGCCGGCCAGCGGGCTCCACGTGGCGAGATCGGTGCTCACCTGGACTTGGTAGGCGACGCCGTAGGCGGCGAACCAACGGAGGGCGAATCCTGTTTGACCGTATCCGGCGACGGTAGTTTTTAAGAGCGACTGCCCATCGGCGGGATTGGTCGAGGCGAGGAACTCGGCCTGATTGGTTTGCCCGTCGCCGTCGGCGTCGGCGTTTGTGGCGGCGGCAGAATTGCCGAGGGTGGCCAGCGCCCAATCGGCGTAGGTGCGTGCAAACAGGACCGTCTGCCCGGTGATTGCGTTGGGGGTGGAGGGGCCATCCACGCTGTAGGGGGCGACTTCGACCGCGGAGAGCGTGAGCGGGAACCGGACTTGGCTGGTGGCTGCCGACTGGATCTCAAACACGATGTTGGCCACGGCGGAACCCACCGGGAACGTGTGCGAGGATCCCCACGCGGATGCGAATGAGACGCTTCCGGTCTGGCTCGCATAGACGTTGCCAGGAGCGACGTTCCAGGTCGGAGACATGCCCGCTGGCAGCGCGCCCGCTGGCACGACGAGCGAGGAAGCGCCGGCGATGCGCAGCAGGGACGCGGGGTAGTTCACTTGGAACGACAGGCCGGCCTGGCCGGCGTCCACTCCATCGAGATAAACCTGAGCGAGAACCTTGTTGGCATTGGCCCCGGTTAGCCGGGTTAGCACAAGGCGAGCGGCCAGGGTGACCTGAGCCGTGGAGCGCAACAGGCTGCCGGCGGCAGAGGTGGATAATACTGTCGCCAGCGTGCGCACAGAGGGCGTGCTCGAAGCCGCAGCCCGCGTAGTCTGTGGCGTGTAGGGGAATGAGGGGGCCTCATCCAATCGGGTGACTACACGCAGCACTTTGATGGCGTCGCCCTCGGTGAGGATATTATCCAGATTCAGGTCGTTGAGCGCGTGGTCCCATGAACGGATCTGCGCGGGGTTGGCGTAGAGGCGGATGAGTTCGGCGGCATCCGCGACGTCGAGACGGCCGTTGTTATTGGCGTCTCCGGGGATATCGCGCCGGGCGATGGCCATAGAGCCGCCCTTTAGCTTGGTGTAGCCTTCGATGGGTTGACCAAAGACATTGCTGATACTGAGCAGGGTCGGTGCGAGGGCGACTGCGGCTCCTGCGGGCACGCTGCGAGTCGTAATGCGTATCGTGCCGACCAGTTGGCGGCCTTCGGAGAAGGTCGAGGGGAAGGTCGTTCCGACCACCCGCACGGTGCCGGCGTTCTGGTCGATGACCACCTGGGTGTTGTTGGCCAGCTTCGGGCCGAATACGAAGGACGGTTTGGTAAGGTAGGCTTTGTCGTAGGAGACGACGAAGCTCAGGCCAGTGACATCGCCAAGGCTGTCCAGGTAAACGGGGACGTCGATGGTGCGGTTTTCCGCCGTCGAGGCGGGAGGCTCCAGCGAGAGCATCTGATCGGGCGTGCGCACGGTGATCGTCACAGGCGCGGTGCTGGATGTGCCGTAAGCGTTGGTCGCTTGAAGGGTATAAGCCCCGCCGTTGGTCGGAGTGGTCGCCGCCACGGTATAGGTGCTGGCGGTCGCTCCTGAAATCGCGGCGCCGTCCTTGAACCACTGGAAGGTGACAGGGAGTGCGCCGAGCATATCGGCGGAAAGCGTAAAAGAATCGCCCTCGTCGACAGTCAGGTCCGAAAGAAGAGAGGTGAAGGCTGGAACGGGGCCGTTGATTTTGGCGACAAACATGTCCCAAAAACCTCCTCCTGAGACGGTCTGCGTGCCGAAGTTCGCGGTAGTGTCAAAAATACCGGCCTGGAAAATCTCGCCGGACGAGTTGATGGCGATGGACTGGCTAAAGTCGTTGTTCGCGCCACCAGCGCCCAGAGCCCAGACGACGCCGGCGCCCGCGCGGAGTTTAGCCACAAAGGCATCGGATAAACCGGCCGCGGTAAGCGTGGTGGAGCCGAAGGCAGCCGAGTTTTGCAAGGAGCCGGAGAGCACCATCGTGCCAAGCGGATCGGCGGCGATCGCAAGGGCGGTATCGCTGCCGGTGCCGCCGTAACGATTGGCCTCAAGGATCGAGGCGTCGGCGAGGCCGAGACGGACCACGAAGATATCTTCGGCCCCGGCACTGGCGAGACTGGTGGCACCGAACCCGGTGGCGGCGGAGCCCGTGAATGAACCTGCTACCCAGAGGCCGCCCGAAGTGTCAAAGGCTACGCCGCGAGCGTTGTCCGCGGTCGTGCCGCCAAATCGTTTGGCCCAAAGAAAAACGCCTGAGGCATCAAGGCTGGCTGCAAACGCATCCGTGCCGCCCGCGCTGGTAAGCGTGATGGAGCCAAATGTGGCGCCGACGTTGAAGGAGCCGGCCACGGCGATTTCTCCTATGGCGCTGACAGCGACGGCATAGGTGATATCGTTGCCCGTGCCGCCCATCTTGCGCGCCCAAACCGGAGTGCCGGAGGAGTCGAGCTTGGCCAGGAAGCCATCGCTCCCGCCCGAGCTGGTGAGCGTGGTCGAACCAAACGTGATCGATGAGCTGAACTGTCCTGCTAGGTAGAGATTTCCCGAAGCATCGACGGCCATGGCGTGCAGGCTGTCGCTCCCAGTGCCTCCAAAGCGCTTGGCCCATACCGTGGTCCCGCTGGCGTTGAGATTTACCAGAACAATGTCCTTGGAACCGGCGGACGTTAGCGCGGTGCCGGAGATTGTGGTCGAGGTGAGGAATTCTCCGCCTGCCACTATCCCCCCACCGGTTAGGGCGACGACTGTTTTTGCGAAATCAGAATTTACCCCGCCGAATTGGCGCGACCAAGCCACGGTTCCATCTCGGGTTAATTTAACGAGGACGGTGTCGCTCAGGCTGCCACCTGACGCTGTGAGCGTCGAGCTGCCGATCGTCACGGAACTTTCAAAATCACCGAACAGGAAGGCGTTGCCACTCGCGTCGGCTGCGATCGCGTAAGCGGTATCGAAACCGGAGGCACCGAAACCCTTGGCCCAAACGTAGCCTTGGGCAAAATCGCCCACGTCAACCCGGAAGGTGCGCCGGACTGTGGCCGCCGGCTGCCAGTTCGCGTTGCCCGGCTGTGAAGCCTCAATGATGACTTCGCCCAGCCCGCTTATGGTCAACTGGCTGCCGCTCAATGTGGCGGGGCCAGATACTACGTTGAAGCCAACGTTGAGTCCGCTGGAAGAGGTAGCAGAGAGGTTTAGCGGAGGCACTCCTAAGGTCTGATTCGAAATAGACGCGAACGTTATCGTCTGGATGGCCTTGGCGATCACCAGGCTACCTGAGGCGGTTCCAGCGTAGTTGGCGTCGTTTACGGTCGCGAGGACCGCGTAGGTGCCGGCGGCGGTGGGCACGGAGGACGAGCCGTCGTAAGTTAACGTCACGGTCAGACCAGCGGGGACCGTCGTGGCGGAGGCGGACTTGGCGGAACCGTTATAGGTGGCGGAGAGGTCGCCAAGGGTCACGGTGGCGGCGGATTTGCCGATGACGAGGCTACCGGAGGTTGAGCCTGCGTAGTTGGCGTCATCGATGGTGGCGACGACAGCGTAGGTTCCAGCGGCAGTCGGAGCCGTGGACGAGCCGTCGTAGGTGGTGGTGACGTTCAGGCCAGCGGGGACGGTGGTGGCGGAGGCGGACTTCGCGGAACCGTTATAGGTGGCGGAGAGGTCGCCAAGGGTCACGGTGGCGGCGGATTTGCCGATCACCAGATTACCCGTGGCGGATCCAATGTAATTGGCGTCGTTTACGGTCGCAACGACCGCGTAGGTGCCGGCCGCGCTGGGCGCGGAGGACGAGCCGGCATAGGTGAGCGTCACGGTCAGGCCAGTGGGCGAAGTGGTCGCGGTCGCGGACTTAGCGGAACCGTTGTAGGTGGCGGCGAGGTCGCCAAGGGTCACGGTAGCGCTGGCTTTGCCGATCACCAGATTACCCGATGCGGATCCAACGTAGTTGGCGTCATCGATGGTAGCCACGACCGCGTAGGTGCCGGCCGCGGTGGGCGCGGAGGACGAGCCGCCGTAGGTGAGGGCAACGTTGATGCCGGCGGGCTCCGTGGTCGCGGTCGCGGACTTCGCTGTGCCGTTGTAGGTGGCGGAGAGGTCGCCGAGAGTCACGGTGGCGGCGGATTTGCCGATCATCAGGTTGCCCGAGGCGGATCCAATGTAATTGGCGTCATCGATGGTCGCCACGACCGCGTAGGTGCCGGCGGCAGTGGGCGCGGAGGACGAGCCGCCGTAGGTGAGCGTCACGGTCAGGCCAGTGGGCGAAGTGGTCGCGGTCGCGGACTTCGCGGAACCGTTGTAGGTGGCGGCGAGGTCGCCGAGGGCCACGGAGGCGGAGGCCTTGCCGATGACGAGGCTACCGGAGGTGGAGCCTGCGTAGTTGGCGTCATCGATGGTGGCGACGACAGCGTAGGCGCCAGCGGCAGTCGGAGCCGTGGCCAATCCACCGTAGGTAAGAGTGACGTTTAGGCCGGCGGGTTCCGTAGTCGCGGATGCGGACCTCGCGGAACCGTTGTAGGTGGCCGAGAGATCGCCAAGCGTCACGGTGGCGGTGGCTTTGCCGATCACCAGGTTGCCGGAGGCGGATCCAATGTAATTGGCGTCATAGATCGTAGCGACAACGGCATAGGTGCGAGCGGCAGTAGGCGCGGAGGCCGAGCCGTCGTAGGTGAAGGTAACGTTGAGGCCGGCGGGCTCCGTGGTCGCGGAGACGGGCTTGGCGGAACCGTTGTAGGTCGCAGCGAGGTCGCCGAGGGTCACGGTAGCGGTGGCTTTTCCGATCAACAGATTGCCGGAGGCGGTGCCGGCGTAGTTGGCGTCATCGATGGTGGCGACAACGGCGTAGGTTCCAGCGGCAGTCGGAGCCGTGGACGAGCCGTCGTAGGTGGTGGTGACGTTCAGGCCAGCGGGCGAAGTGGTCACGGAGACGGGCTCGGCGGAACCGTTATAGGTGGCCGAGAGGTCGCCGAGAGTTACGGAGGCGGAGGCCTTGCCGATGACGAGGCTACCGTAGGTGGAGCCGGCGTAGTTTGCGTCATCGATGGTGGCGACGACAGCGTAGGCGCCAGCGGCAGTCGGAGCCGTGGCCGATCCACCGTAGGTAAGAGTGACGTTCAGGCCGGCGGGCGAAGTCGTCGCGGTCGCGGACTTGGCGGAACCGTTGTAATTCGCCGAGAGGTTATCGAGAGTTACGGTAGCGGAGGCCTTACCGATCATCAGGTTGCCCGAGACGGATCCAACGTAGTTGGCGTCATCGATGGTCGCGAGGACCGCGTAGGTGCCGGCGGCAGTAGGTGCGGTGGCAGAGCCGTCGTAGGTGAGCGTCACCGTCAAGCCAGCGGGTTCCGTGGTCGCGGATGCGGACTTGGAGGAACCGTTATAGGTGGCCGAGAGGTTGCCGAGGGTTACGGTGGCGGCGGCCTTGCCGATCAACAGATTGCCGGAGGCGGTGCCGGCGTAGTTGGCGTCATCGATGGTCGCGAGGACCGCGTAGGTGCCGGCGGCGGTGGGCGCGGTGGCGGAGCCGTCGTAGGTGAGAGCAACGTTGAGGTCGGCGGGCTCGGTGGTCGCGGATGCGGACTTGGCGGAACCGTTGTAGGTGGCCGAGAGGTCGCCAAGCGTCACGGTCGCGGTGGCTTTGCCGATCACCAGGTTGCCGGAGGTTGATCCGACGTAGTTGGCGTCGTTAATGGTTGCGACTACCGCGTAGGTGCCGGCGGCGGTGGGCGCGGTGGACGAGCCGTCGTAGGTGAGAGTGACGTTCAGGCCAGCGGGGACCGTCGTGGCGGAGGCGGACTTGGCTGCCGCGTCGTAAGTTGCGGAGAGATCACCAAGGGAAACGGAGGCGGAGGCCTTTCCGATCAACAGATTGCCGGAGGCGGTGCCGGCGTAGTTGGCGTCATCGATGGTGGCGACAACGGCGTAGGTTCCAGCGGCAGTCGGAGCCGTGGACGAGCCGTCGTAGGTGGTGGTGACGTTCAGGCCAGCGGGCGAAGTGGTCACGGAGACGGGCTCGGCGGAACCGTTATAGGTGGCCGAGAGGTCGCCGAGAGTTACGGAGGCGGAGGCCTTGCCGATGACGAGGCTACCGGAGGTGGAGCCTGCGTAGTTGGCGTCATCGACGGTGGCGACGACAGCGTAGGCGCCAGCGGCAGTCGGAGCCGTGGCCGATCCACCGTAGGTAAGAGTGACGTTCAGGCCGGCGGGCGAAGTCGTCGCGGTCGCGGACTTCGCGGAACCGGTGTAATTCGCCGAGAGGTCGCCGAGGGTCACGGAGGCGGCGGCTTTTCCGATCACCAGGTTGCCGGAGGCGGAGCCAGCGTAGTTGGCGTCATCGATTGTCGCCACGACTGCGTAGGTGCCGGCGGCGGTGGGCGCGGTGGCGGAGCCGTCGTAGGTGAGGGTGACGTTGAGGTCGGCGGGCTCGGTGGTCGCGGATGCGGACTTCGCGGAACCGTTGTAATTCGCCGAGAGGTTATCGAGAGTTACGGTAGCGGAGGCCTTACCGATCATCAGGTTGCCCGAGACGGATCCAACGTAGTTGGCGTCGCTGATAGTCGCGACCACTTCGTAGGTGCCGGCCGCGCTGGGCGCGGTGTCGGAGCCGTTGTAGGTGAGGGTCACGGTCAGTCCGGCTGGCGAAGTGGTCGCGGATGCGGACCTCGCGGTGCCGTTGTATGTCGCCGAGAGGTCTCCGAGGGTCACGGTAGCGGATGCTTTACCGATCATCAGATTGCCCGAAGCGGATCCAGCGTAGTTGACGTCGTTGATGGTCGCGACTACCGCGTAGGTGCCGGCGGCAGTAGGTGCGGAGGCGGAGCCGTCGTAGGTGACGGTAACGTTGAGATCGGCGGGCTCCGTGATAGCGGATGCGGACTTGGCGGAACCGTTGTAGGTCGCAGCGAGGTCGCCGAGGGTCACGGTAGCGGTGGCTCTGCCGATCACCAGGCTACCCTTGGCGGTGCCGGCGTAGTTGGCGTCGTTGACGGTCGCGACGACCGCGTAGGTGCCGGCAGCGGTGGGCGCGGTTGCGGAGCCGTCGTAGGTGAGGGTAACGCTGAGGTCGGCGGGCTCCGTGGTCGCGGATGCGGGCTTGGCGGAACCGTTGTAGGTGGCCGAGAGATCGCCGAGGGTCACGGTAGCGGTGGCTTTGCCGATCACCAGGTTGCCGGAGGCGGAGCCAGCGTAGTTGGCGTCATCGATGGTCGCGAGGACCGCGTAGGTGCCGGCGGCAGTAGGTGCGGTGGCAGAGCCGTCGTAGGTGAGCGTCACCGTCAAGCCAGCGGGTTCCGTGGTCGCGGATGCGGACTTGGAGGAACCGTTATAGGTGGCCGAGAGGTTGCCGAGGGTTACGGTGGCGGCGGCCTTGCCGATCAACAGATTGCCGGAGGCGGTGCCGGCGTAGTTGGCGTCATCGATGGTCGCGAGGACCGCGTAGGTGCCGGCGGCGGTGGGCGCGGTGGCGGAGCCGTCGTAGGTGAGAGCAACGTTGAGGTCGGCGGGCTCGGTGGTCGCGGATGCGGACTTCGCGGTGCCGTTGTAGGTCGTCGAGAGGTCGCCGAGAGTCACGGTAGCGGTGGCTTTGCCGATCACCAGGTTGCCGGAGGCGGTGCCAATGAAGTTGGCGTCATCGATGGTTGCGACGACCGCGTAGGTGCCGGCGGCGGTGGGCGCAGTGGCGGAGCCGTCGTAGGTGAGAGTGACGTTCAGGCCAGCAGGGACCGTCGTGACGGAGGCGGACTTGGCTGCCGCGTCGTAAGTGGCAGAGAGATCACCAAGGGAAACGGAGGCGGAGGCCTTGCCGATGACGAGGCTACCGGAGGTGGAGCCGGCGTAGTTGGCGTCGTTGATGATTGCGACGACCGCGTAGGTGCTGGCGGCAGTGGGCGCGGCGGACGAGCTGTCGTAAGTTAACGTCACGGTCAGACTAGCAGGCGAAGTGGTCGCGGATGCGGACTTGGCGGAACCGTTGTAGGTGGCCGAGAGGTCGCCGAGGGTTACGGTGGCGGTGGCTTTGCCGATCACCAGATTGCCGGAGGCGGTGCCGGCGTAGTTGGCGTCATCGATTGTCGCCACGACCGCGTAGGTGCCGGCGGCGGTGGGCGTGGAGGACGAGCCGGCATAGGTGAGCGTCACGGTCAGGCCAGCGGGGACCGTCGTGGCGGAGGCGGACTTGGCTGCCGCGTCGTAAGTGGCGGAGAGATCACCAAGGGAAACGGAGGCGGAGGCCTTGCCGATGACGAGGCTACCGGAGATGGATCCAGCGTAGTTTGCGTCATCGATGGTGGCGACGACCGCGTAGGCGCCAGCGGCAGTAGGAGCCGTGGCCGATCCACCGTAGGTAAGCGTGACGTTCAGGCCGGCGGGGACGGTGGTGGCGGATGCGGGCTTGGCGGAACCGTTATAGGTGGCCGAGGTGTCGCCGAGGGTTACGGAGGCAGAGGCTTTGCCGATCACCAGGTTGCCGGAGGCGGAGCCAGCGTAGTTGGCGTCATCGATGGTCGCCATGACTGCGTAGGTGCCGGCGGCGGTAGGCGCGGTGTCGGAGCCGTCGTAGGTGAGGGCAACGTTGAGGCCGGCGGGCTCCGTGGTCGCGGATGCGGACTTCGCGGTGCCGTTGTAGGTCGTCGAGAGGTCGCCGAGAGTCACGGTAGCGGTGGCTTTGCCGATCACCAGGTTGCCGGAGGCGGAGCCAGCGTAGTTGGCGTCATCGATGGTCGCGAGGACCGCGTAGGTGCCGGCGGCGGTAGGCGCCGTGGCGGAGCCGCCGTAGGTGAAGGTAACGTTGAGGTCGGCGGGTTCCGTGGTCGCGGATGCGAACTTCGCGGAACCGTTGTAGGTCGCCGAGAGGTTATCGAGGGTGACCGAGGCGGAGGCTTTACTGATAGTTATTTCTTCTGTAGCAGACGCCGATCTTGGGGCAAATATGCAGCATAATATAGCCATTATTAAATGTGCCACATATTGATTTTTTTTCATAAATCGGTTTAGATTACTTTGGGGTAGCGCTTTGTTAAGAAGAGTTCGGAAAATGGAGGCAGGCCGAGAAATGTTAATTTATCGATACTCTCTGGGAGACTCGCAATTCCTGCGCCTATTCCACGGCGCGATCTCGTCGAGCGAGCGGCGGGAGCAGGTGAAAGTTAAGGATTCTTGGGTGCTCGCCTTGGTGCGCTGGCCATGAGATCAGGGCTCCGCTAAACTTTGGAGGCGGAGAGATGATTGGGCGATTCGTTATCGTTAGTCTAACCGGTTGCTTGACGGGAAATAGCGACACCTAGAATGAAGCCCCTACGAATTACGACTTTAATTAGGTTTATTTAGGTTTAGGCACTGTTTAGCCAAATCCGGTTTCGCTGATCGCGCGGCGCAGGCAGGAGATACTTGGATCTGTTACAGTCCGCAGCGCATTGGGCGGATTGGTGAGGAGTTTACGCGGGTGAGGCTTTGGTTTAACTATCCCTCCTGTTCAGTTTTCGGGCTCCACCTCACTGTATAGCGCCGCCGTGTTTAGTAATCGAGGTCAGCGCTCCTTAAGCTTGTTAAATCTAGTTTATGACTTTGGTATAACATTGACATCAGCGGCTTTTTCGCACTTAATAATGATTATAGTGAGCTCTGAACCCAAAACCTACCGTGCAGACTATTATTATCAACGACCGGGAGGATCCAAAACCAGGACTGCAATTTCTGGTCCGGTTGGTGGTCATTTAAACGGAGGCACGACGGAATCTGCTGTTTTGAACTATCTTAGGAATAAACACCCTGGCTGCGACATCATCCTAATGAAGTTAGAGTGAGGTTGCCCCGAATCGACGGACACGAGTTGAGCCACTAAAGAAAGACTCAACGATGAAAGAACAAAAGCAGACAGGAATGAAGCCACCAAGGCACGACGAAGCGTTTCGTCAGCAAGCAGTGCGCATGTGGAAGCAAAGCGGGAGGTCAGCGGAGCTGACTGCCCGGGAGCTGGGAATCAGTGTGTTTCAGCTCTACGACTGGAATCGGACGGGGCAGCCAGCCCGGGCCGCCGGGCTGGCTGCCCCGTCCGATAGCAAGGAGGTGTTGCAGGCCGAGAACGAACGACTGCGGCAAGAGCTGGCGAGGATCACCGAGCAGAGGGACATCCTAAAAAAAGCTGCGGGCATCCTCTCCGAACCATCGCACAGCGGTATGCCCGGATTAAAGCGATGAGCCACGAACATCCGACCAAAACGATGTGCGAGGTGCTGGAAGTCTCGCGCAGTGGTTACTACCAATGGCAAAGCGCGCGGGCCTCGGCTCGTGCACTTAAAACCAAAGCGATCAGGGCAAAGATTGCCAGCGTGCACGCGGCCTCCCGTGGCACATATGGGAGTCCGCGGGTGACGGTGGCCCTGCACAAGCAAGGCGAAGCGGTAGGCCGCAACCGCGTGGCCCGCTTGATGAAAGAAGCCGGACTGCACGGTCGACAGGCCCGCCGGTATCGGGTTCGAACCACCGACAGCGCGCACAACGAGCCTATCGCCCCAAACCTGCTGCCAAAGGCAAGCGTCCCCACCAAGCCCGACGAAGTGTGGGTCACCGATATCACCTATGTCGAAACCGGCGAAGGCTGGTTATACTTGGCCGGAGTGCTCGACCTTTATAGCCGCCGATTGATCGGCTGGGCCATGGGATCGAGCCTGGAGACAGCGCTCCCGCTGGCCGCCCTGCACATGGCCCTGAGAAAACGCCGACCGGGCGCAGGCCTGCTTCATCACTCGGATCGTGGCTGTCAGTATGCCAGCGCAGCCTATCGCTCCACCTTGGCCGGCCACGGTTGCATCGCCTCCATGAGCCGCCGGGGTAACTGTTACGACAACGCTACAATGGAGTCGTTCTGGAGCACGCTCAAACATGAGCTGATCTACCGCCGCCGCTTCGCCACCCGCAGCGAAGCCACCACCGCCATCTTCGACTACATCGAGAGCTTCTATAACCGAATACGCCTTCACTCGTCCCTCGGCTTTAAAAGCCCCCTCGACTACGAATCCAACCTCAACTAACAAAAGTAAAATCTAGCCCAACTAGTGTCCGTTTTATCGGGGGAAGCCCAAGAGTGGAAATAACTTAAGGCTATCAGGTTCTGTTCTAGCCTACGCGACGAAGACAGCATGGGGCCTCAAGAACCAGCCTAGTTTGTTGAGGAGGAGGCGGCGGGCTTCAAGCGACCACTTTGAAAACGGGAAGATCGTCGGAGCGGCGGTGATATCAGCGCTGAACTTAAGGCCACGGGTGAAATTGATAAGGGAGTTTCTCTGTCCGGGAACAAAGTTGCGAGCGCGGAGGCCTCTGGGAGGACGCCGTTGCCTAGGTAAGCTTGGCGAATGGGGGATGCTCTCAAAACGTTTGAGGAGGCCTGAGCGAATGCGCGGGGAGACACTGGACTTCTAATTGAATCCGATTGCACGTTCCCTAATGTATTGCGGCGGAGTCTTTTTGTTGATGGGGCGCGATGCCTACTGAATTGGGCCAGATTGTTTCTGCAGGGGTCAGAAAATCGACCAGACCAACATCGGGGAATGGAGAATTACCGTTTTTCCCCAACCTCTTCCATAGGGTAAAAATTTTAAAGCATCCCCTTGCCTTAGCCTTTCATGCGTCGACCGCATCATCCGGTCGCCCTAGACTTTACTTTAAGCAACTCTGAACCTCCGTCTCCGCCCGCAGGTCGGAGACCAGCACTCCGACCTTCCTAAACTTGAATCCCGACCGGTGGATTTTCCGCAACAAGTCCCCGGCAATCTCATATAGCTGCGGTGGACGAGAACATTACGGGGCTTAGAAACGGATCGCCGGCTATTACGGAATGGACGGAGAGCACACGCATAACCCAAATACTGTTCCGTTGAGCACGGGCCGCAGTTAAGGTGCTAGCGTTTCGACGTTAACCGCTTATCCGCAGGATCTTGGTGGTGCCAAAAACCATGACGCGTGATTTATTTAAAATGTCCTAGGACCTACTTTGTGGAATATCAATCCTGCTTGGATCCCTTGGATGGCTTCAAAGTTGAAGGTAAGAAATGGCCCGACGAAACGGATGAGCCGGCTTTTAGGGCCTACATGACAGCGACCTACGTGGGCTTCCCCCGATAAAACGGACACTAGTTGGGCTAGATTTTACTTTTGTTAGTTGAGGTTGGATTCGTAGTCGAGGGGGCTTTTAAAGCCGAGGGACGAGTGAAGGCGTATTCGGTTATAGAAGCTCTCGATGTAGTCGAAGATGGCGGTGGTGGCTTCGCTGCGGGTGGCGAAGCGGCGGCGGTAGATCAGCTCATGTTTGAGCGTGCTCCAGAACGACTCCATTGTAGCGTTGTCGTAACAGTTACCCCGGCGGCTCATGGAGGCGATGCAACCGTGGCCGGCCAAGGTGGAGCGATAGGCTGCGCTGGCATACTGACAGCCACGATCCGAGTGATGAAGCAGGCCTGCGCCCGGTCGGCGTTTTCTCAGGGCCATGTGCAGGGCGGCCAGCGGGAGCGCTGTCTCCAGGCTCGATCCCATGGCCCAGCCGATCAATCGGCGGCTATAAAGGTCGAGCACTCCGGCCAAGTATAACCAGCCTTCGCCGGTTTCGACATAGGTGATATCGGTGACCCACACTTCGTCGGGCTTGGTGGGGACGCTTGCCTTTGGCAGCAGGTTTGGGGCGATAGGCTCGTTGTGCGCGCTGTCGGTGGTTCGAACCCGATACCGGCGGGCCTGTCGACCGTGCAGTCCGGCTTCTTTCATCAAGCGGGCCACGCGGTTGCGGCCTACCGCTTCGCCTTGCTTGTGCAGGGCCACCGTCACCCGCGGACTCCCATATGTGCCACGGGAGGCCGCGTGCACCCTGGCGATCTTTGCCCTGATCGCTTTGGTTTTAAGTGCACGAGCCGAGGCCCGCGCGCTTTGCCATTGGTAGTAACCACTGCGCGAGACTTCCAGCACCTCGCACATCGTTTTGGTCGGATGTTCGTGGCTCATCGCTTTAATCCGGGCATACCGCTGTGCGATGGTTCGGAGAGGATGCCCGCAGCTTTTTTTAGGATGTCCCTCTGCTCGGTGATCCTCGCCAGCTCTTGCCGCAGTCGTTCGTTCTCGGCCTGCAACACCTCCTTGCTATCGGACGGGGCAGCCAGCCCGGCGGCCCGGGCTGGCTGCCCCGTCCGATTCCAGTCGTAGAGCTGAAACACACTGATTCCCAGCTCCCGGGCAGTCAGCTCCGCTGACCTCCCGCTTTGCTTCCACATGCGCACTGCTTGCTGACGAAACGCTTCGTCGTGCCTTGGTGGCTTCATTCCTGTCTGCTTTTGTTCTTTCATCGTTGAGTCTTTCTTTAGTGGCTCAACTCGTGTCCGTCGATTCGGGGCAACCTCAACGGCCTTGCTCCGAAAGAATACCCATGTTTGGATAAAATCACAGCCCAAACCAGTTCCCTAATTTCCCGTGATCCTACCCGAGTATCTTGACACTTTGTTTCTCGTGCCGGGACCGCCGGCAAAGGGGTGGCCTGCTGATTTCGCAATCATCACGGCCGCAAATGCGTTTAGCGCTGGATCAAGGAAGGATGACGCCGAGGCGGATATCAGCCTGCGGAAAGATCTGTCTCGACTGAAAGCAACCCGCATTCGGGTAACCGGCATGTCGCTCGACTGGGAACATCGCGAACACGGCTGGGCAGCATGGCCACTATCCTTTGCGCAGGCGGTTGAGCTATCCACGAAATACCGCCAGAATGCGTTCTTCGTCGTCGAGAAGGATACGCTCTTCGCCGTTAGCTGCACGACGCTGAAGAGGCAAAAGATAGGTAACTGGCACACCCGCCTGCGAAAGAGATCCAATGAACCGACCGACACCGTCTATGTGGTGGAACTCGACAGAGCGGTGTTGGACGTAAAGCGATTCAGGATCAAAAACGCCGGTCACCGACCTTCGATGAAGTGCCTTTATGTCGGAAAGACCGGGCGCACGCCCGGCGAGCGATTCCGGCAGCACAAAGAAGGCTACAAAAGCTGCTCCCTCGTCAGGAAATTTGGGCTCCGGTTGGTGCCCGGTCTGTTTCCCACCAAAGCCCGTTTGAGTAAAGCGGAGGCCGCGGCGCTGGAGAAAAACCACGCCGAGGCGCTGCGCGCCAAAGGCTACGCGGTTTGGCAGAACTAATGCGGCTTATCAAAGGCAAGTGCCTGAAGAAGAGGCGAAATGACCCTCTTGGGTGACCTGCGAGAAGAATCCCAGTGTCGCAGAGGTTAGCTCTACGACAAAGATGGCGCGGCTTTTACGGAAAACACGGGGCATCTTCTTTCTCACAGGCCAAGTGACATGCGGTAGCTGGGGCTCGTGGGCTTGGTTATATCAGGAAGCAGCGCGATGGCCGCCCGCTTGGCGTGCGAATCAACGTGGGTGTAGTGTTTGGAAATCACCGATGAATCATGGCCGATAATTTCCATCGCGACGGACTCCACTACGCCTGCGGATTTGAGCATGGAGGTGGCGGTGTGCCGCAGGCTGTGAAAGCTAATTTCACTTACCTTACGGCTATTTGATCGGCCTTTGCCATCCTCCGTTTTCAACTTGGTTTTCCGTTCGTCCACCATACCAGACGCGGCGAGAATGGCGTGAAATTGCTGCGACAGGCGGGAGTCTCCGGTGTCTTTGATTCCAATTTTATACGCCTTTGGAAATAGTGGGGCGGCTGGGTCGTCCGGTGCCTGTAGCTCGGTGATGTAGGCGAGCACCGGCACGGCGATAGGCAGGTCCATTTTCTTTCCCGTCTTCGCCGTCACAAAGTGGAATTGACGGTTCTCCGCGTCCACGTTCTGCCAAGTCAGACGGGCAATGTCTTTGAGGCGTTGTCCCATGTATAGACCGCACAGGATTATCCCGCGCCACTCGCCGGACGCATTGCCAAGAATCATCTTCAATTCCGGCACAGTGAAGGCGCGGCGCATCACCTTGGCGGCTTGCTGCTCGACGGTTGTCCGCTTCTTTATTAGTAGCTGGGCGGGGTTGGTCTGCATGAGACCGTCACGCTGGGCCGCGCCTAGTGCGATGCGTAGATACTTTAATGCCTTGTGCGCAGTTGCAGGCGAAGTGCGGGCCTCAACTCCATCACGAAAGCGAGCAACGTCGCTGCGCTCAACCTGTGATATGTCGAGATCGGCGCGGGTGCCGAGTGAGGTGATGAAGTCGCGGGCAATCTGTGCGTAGGCGGCGGCGGTGCGGGGTGCCGTGGTTGCCTTTAGTTTCTCCGCCCACCCGTTCAAGAAATCGCGGGTGGTGGCGAAGGTGAGCGGCTCAGTGTTCACCGCTGAGTAAATGTCCTGCATGATGCGGCGGGCCTGTGACTCACCCAGTCGTTTCTGTGCGCCTAGCTTCGCGGCCTTCTCCAATAGATCGGCCATTGCCTGTGCCTTCTTCCGGTTGGTCTGCTTTGTGGACCTTTGGACACGCCTCCCATCGGCGGTGTAGTAGCAGGCGAAGAAATAATCAGATCGGTCTTTTTTGCGTAGGGACGCCATTATGCAGGCAAGGTGACAACTAGAGTGGCAACGTGCAATGCTGTTTTGAGCTGTTTACATTTGCTTTTTTACCTATGAAACCGAGAGACTTGGTGTGGCGCAAGCGTATCACAGGTTCGAGTCCTGTGGCGTCCACCATTTAAATACCTTGGAAACCAAGGTATTGTTAAAGACAGAGCATAATAATCGGAAGGGGGCTGGAGGGAGACGTTTTCAATTATTCAACTCCGCTCCACTCGGCTCAGAGTATGATGTGAGGCGACGACGCTTCGGTTAATCGCTGAGGCGCGGCGCGCGTTGTGAATGACGAAAGCAGGGTAACGCCAAGCAGGCTAAGGCTGCGTGGGTGCGGAGGGGGGAAGGGTGGTTTGCTCGGCTTCGCGAGCGAGCAGCCAGAGGAGATCCGAGAGGCGGTTCACGTAGGACATGATGAGCGGGCTGACGGTGCGGCCGTGAGCGGGCAGGCCGGCGAGGCGGCGCTCGCAGCGGCGGGCGACGACTCTCGCATTGTCAAAGGCGGCGGCGGGCGGCGTGGCCCCGGGGGTGGCCCAGCCGTCAAAGCGCAGGCCGCGTGCTTCCAGAGCGGCGGCGGCGGCATCGATGCGGGCGAGGGAGGAGTCGTCGATCTTGGGGAATTTGGAATCACCATAGCGCGCGACGTCTGTCTCGGCGCAGGCGAGTTCTCCCATGAGCGCGACGAGATCCTTCTGGATCGCGAGCAGCAAGGGCGCCGAGCTGGCGTCCGAGCCCGCCGCGCGGGCGAGACCGAGTGCGACATTCAGCTCGTCGCAGGTGCCGAGCGCCTCGATCTGCGCATGGTCCTTGGCCACACGCTGGCCGTAGAGCAGAGAGGTCGTGCCGTCGTCGCCTCGCCGTGTGGTGATGCTAAAGCTCATGATGGAACGAGCCTGGTTGCGTGTGGACGGCAGGTCAATGCGGCGAGGGATGACGGCTCGCCTCAGGCGATGCGGCGGGCTGCAGCCTGGGCGCGGAGGCAGAGTTCGGCGGCCTTGAAGGCGTGGCGCTGGGTCATGGCTTTTTCGGTGCGGTTGAGGCAGTCGAGGATGAGTTCGCCAAAGAAGCGGAAGCCGACCTGGCCCGCGACCTGGAGGTGGTGCTCGCCCTTCTCGTCCACAAGGTAGACGTGGTCGCCGGTTTTATCGCGGCCGACGTCGAGGTATTTGCGCAGCTCGATGTAGCCCTTGGTGCCCAGAATGGTCATGCGTCCGTCGCCCCAGGTGCTGAGGCCATCGGGCGTGAACCAGTCCACGCGGATGTAGTTTGTGGCACCGTTGTCGCCGAGGAGATTGGCCTCGCCGAAGTCTTCAAACTCGGGGGTCGAGGGGTTGGCGTAGTTGGCGACGGCGGCGTTGGTGACGGTGGCGTCCGTCGCGCCGGTGAAGGTCAGAAATTGCTCGAACTGATGGCTGCCGATGTCGCAGAGGATGCCGCCGAATTGTTCCTTTTTGAAAAACCAGTCTGGGCGGCTTGGTTTGTTGAGCCGGTGGGGGCCGAGGCCGATGACCTGAAGCACGCGGCCGATGGCGCCCTGTTGGACGAGGTCGGTGGCATACATGGCGGATTCAACGTGGAGCCGTTCGCTGAAATAGACGGCGTATTTGCGGCCGGTGCGTGCGACGACGGCCTTGGCGGCGTCGAGTTGGTCGAGCGTGGTGAACGGCGTCTTGTCGGTGAAGTAGTCTTTGCCGGCTTCCATGACGCGGCATCCGATGGCGCTGCGCAGATTGGGGATGGCGGCGGCGGCGACCAGCTGCACGGCCGGGTCGGCCAGGACATCCTCGAAGGAGCGGGCGACTTTGGCGCCCGGGTAGCGGGAGGCGAGGGCCTCGGCGCGGGCGGTGTCGCCGTCGTAAACCCATTTCAACTGGCCGCCGGCCTCGACGAGACCGTTGCACTGGCCGTTGATGTGGCCGTGGTCGAGAAAGGCGGCGGCGAAGATGAATTCACCGGGTTTGACCACGGGGCTGGGTTTGCCCTGGGGGGCGTAGTTCATTCCGTCGGATTTTTGGCTCATGGTTAAAATTCTGCCTACGGAAGTCGGCTCTGGGCTTGAAGCCGCAGTATATGCAAACAGTCGCTAATGCTGAGCGACTCAGATGACCGGAGGCTGGCAGGGTGCGGCGGGAGGCTTGGCGGCGCCGGCGGAGTTTTTGGTTTTCTCGGCCAGGGCGGTGATGTCGCGCTCAAGCGGACGACGCACGGCTTTCTCCATGCGATCGATGAAGAGGGTGCCGTTGAGGTGGTCGACCTCATGCTGTATGCAGC
Source organism: Verrucomicrobia bacterium IMCC26134 (assembly GCA_000972765.1). Lineage (GTDB taxonomy): Bacteria > Verrucomicrobiota > Verrucomicrobiia > Opitutales > Opitutaceae > IMCC26134_A. The sequence goes on from CP011265.1 coordinate 149,123, forward strand.
GACCGAGCAGGCCGTTGCAGACGAGCAACTGCGGGTTGCCCTGCAGATCCTGATAGGTCACGCGGACCAAGTTGGGGCGAAAAATATCGCCGCGAATTTCCGGGAAGGAAAGGCAGCCTTCCTCGTAGCTGGTTTTTTCCGAAGGCAGCACCTCCACTTTCGGATTCACGAGCACGGCCGGCATGAAAAGCTCGAGCGGGGTTTGGGCGCCGTTGAGCTCCCAGCTGAAGTCTCGATCCGTCTCGCGCAGATCGATGACGCAGAGTTGCAGGGCCTGGCCGACCTGCTGGGCGGCGAGGCCGATGCCGCGGGCGCCGTGCATGGTTTCGATCATGTCGTGCGCGAGCCGGGCGAGCGAGGCGTCAAAGCGTGTGATAGGGGCGCCCTTTTTGCGAAGGACGGGGGCGTTGTAGTGAACAATCGCTAAAGACATGGGTCGGATGAGGGTCGATAATGCCGTCAAGGTGTCGCAGCGTGGGTTTGCCTCCGCCGGCGGCAAACCAATAGTTCCCCTGTCATGCCCCCTTCATCTCCATCTTCCCTTCGCCGCTGGTTTTGGGCGGGTTTGGGGTGTGGGCTGGTTTTGATGGGGGGCGCCTGGATGGTTCCCGGGCATCTGGCTTCGGTCGCGCCTGCGCTGCTGCTTCGTGCGGGCAACGGCACGCCGGGTCTGGCCGAGCTCGGGCAAACGCGACTCGAGGACGGTCTGCCCGGTCCGGCCGCGTTGTTATTGGCGGGGGTGCGATTGGACGGGGATGCGGGCGTTTCGATGAAATCCGACGAGGGCCGGGCGCTGGCCAAAGCGCTCGGCGAGTTTGCGAAACGTGAACCGGGTTTGATGCCGTGGGGCGGACCGGATCCGTTTTTGGAGCCCTTGCGCCGGCAAACGGCGGCGGGTCGGGAAAGCGGGTTGGAGGCGAGCCGGCCGATCTTGGATTTTTTGGTGACGGCGAAGGCGCGCGAGGCCTTGCGCGGCTTTTTGGAGAACTCTCGCCTGGCCGCCGTCAGGGAAACCCTGGCCTTGCGCGTGGTGTCATCCACGGGAGTTTTTGTGCCAGCAAATCGTCCCGGTGGGCAGACCTTGGAGGCCTTGTTTTTGTTGTCTGCCTTGTTGCAGCAGGGCGAGCATCTGCATCCGGCCTTTGCCCGGGAGTGGAGGGAGGCGGCCCGCACCGCGGCCCAGCAGGGCAAGTTAGGCGGACTGGAGCCGATGTTGCTCGACCTTTTGGCGCTGGGCCGGCGGCTGGATTGGCGTCAGCTGACCGAAATCGCCGGCGGGGTGGAGTCGCATGAGAGCTGGAGTGTCCTCGCCCGTATGGCGCGCGGTGGGGGCGATGAGTTTACCGGCGTGCTGGCTGCGATTCTAATGGAGGGCTCCGGCGAGCGGGTCTTGCGATACCATATCGCGCATCCCGCCACGGCCGACGCCGATCTGCGGCTGGCGCTGGGCGCGGGGCAGGGGGGGCTGCATCTTTTGCTGGAGCGCGGTGTGCCGGTGAATCGCCAGCCGGCGGCCCCCGTTCCGGGCGTGCTAGCGGGGCTCGCGTTGCTTTACCCCGGCGCCGCCCTTTGGCTGAAACTGGCTCTCTTTGCCGCTGGCGCCTATCTGGCGGGAGGAGGCCGTTTGCTTCGCTTTGCCCGGGTCAAGGGCCGGACCCGATCTGCCGGGGCCGCGCCGCTCAACGGCCGCGCCGCCCTGGTCGCACTGGCGGCCACCGTGTTGTTTTTGGCGGCGACCGAGCCGTTCAACCGGCCTCCTGCGCCACCGCCTGCCGGGGTCCTGCGATTGTCAGTTCCCGTGCTGGGCAGCGTGTGGGAACCTGATTCACTGACCCACGTCCCCCCCACTTTATCCATCAACATGAACACCCTCCTCTCTATCGGATTTTTCGCCCTGCTGCAAATCTGCATGTATTGGATTTGCCTTACTAAAATACGCGAGGTCGCCGCCTCCGATCTGCCCTCGCTGGTCAAGCTCAGGCTCATGGAGAACGAAGAGAATCTTTTTGATGGTGGCCTTTACATCGGCATCGGCGGCACCGCCACCGCCCTTGTGCTGCAGGTTCTGGGGGTGATTGAGCCCAACCTGCTCGCCGCTTATTCTTCCAATCTTTTCGGCATCACTTGTGTGGCGCTGGTAAAAATCCGTCTGGTGCGGCCCTACAAGACCAAGCTGATCCTCGACGCGCAGCACGCCATCTCCGCTCCGTCCGTCCAGTCGCAGCCATGCTGAGGTCATGAACAAAACCCTCCTGCTCATCCTCTGCGACTTTCTGTTGCTGACCCTTCTTGCGCTGGCGCGTTGGGACGCCAAGGAGCCGTCCCGGCCTGCCCCAGGCGCGCCCAAGGCCGCCGCCGGCGCGCACGCCTCCACTTCCGAGCAGGATATGGTCGCCGTGATGAAGATTTCGCTCGAGGACGAGCAGGCGCGGCGCGACGCGCTTACCCGGGATCTGGCGCAGACGGAGCTGCTCAAGAAAGAGGCGGAGAAAACCGGCGCCCAGCTCGCCGAATCCCTGGCCGAGACCAAGGCGTCCGCGCAAAAACTGGACACCGCCCTCGCCGCGACGCGGGCCGACGTCTCCGCCGAACGCGCCCGGTCCGAGCAACTCGCGCGCGACCTGGCCGTGCGCGCGGCCGAGGCGAAACGGCAGCAGGAAGATATAAACAAACTGGAGCAGGCCGAGGCTTCCGCCCGACGCAGGGCGGAGGATCTGTCCTTGAGCGTGAAGGTGGCGGAGAAGGAGAAGGCGATCCTCACCGAGCAGACGACCCGCCTGCGCGCCGAGGTCGAGAACGAGCGGGCGGAGCGCCAGCGCGTGCAGCAGACCACCGTCGCCCTGGTGCAGGGCGTGGGCCAGCTCGCCGAGCAATCCAGCGCCCTGAAACGCGAGATCATCGAATCCCGACCCATCAACGCCAACACGCTGTTCACCGCCTTCATGGAGCGTCGGGTGGCGACGCGGTTCACTGCGGACCGAGATTCGTTTCTGGGGCCGGTAAATCGGAGCAGAGAGACAAACACGATCGTCGCCAGCGATGGCAGGAACGCGGTGGTCCTGCTTCACGTTGATGACACTCCCTTTAATTGGTCCGAGCAGGGCGGGCAGTCGGACTGGGCCTCGCTTTCTTTCAAGCTCTCCCGCGGCGACCTTACGTTGAGTGCGGCCCGGGTGGATTTCCTTTCGCTGGACCCGCGAATCGTCGCGGTGCCGTTGACTGCGGCGGAGGCGGTCTCGCTCAAAAGCGAGCCCTACCTCATCGCCTTGGAGCCGTTTAAATTTCCCGAAGCGGTTCTCATCAGCGCAGGGGGAAAAGGCTATGGCGAACTTCCCTTCAAGCTCGATCCTGCGAACCCGGGTTACGTCACGGTGGATAACCGTCTTATAAGGCGTTTGTTTGGTGAGTTCTCCCCCTCGCGCGGCGATCTGGTGCTGAGTAAGACGGGTGAACTGCTCGGGATCATGGTCAACGACAGCACCTGCGCTTTGATCACAAACTTCCTGCCGCAGCGCAGCCTTTCGCTGGGAGAAAATCTGCTGAAGACACCCACCGGGCCGGTGCTGGATGAGATCGCCGCGCGTTATCGCGCGCTCCGTCTGCGAATGTAATCAGGTATGTGCGCTCCTCCCGATATAATCTGGCTGGTGACCACGCAATGGCGCGCGCAGGCCTGTGCCTATGCGGGCGACCCCAATGCCCGCACTCCCGCCCTCGATGCGCTGTCGGCGGATGCGGCCACGGTCAACTACGCGCAGGCAGTGACGCCGCATCCCTTCGGCCCCTTCGCGCGGGCGGCCTTGTTAACCGGAGTGCCTTCGCCCGAAAACGGAGTGCGTGACTACTACGACGCCCTGCCCGTGACCGCGCGCACGATCGCCCACCGGTTAAATGAACGCGGCTATGCCACGGCTTTTTTTGGCAAATGGGGAGTCGGCGAACGCGACCAGTGCGTGCCGCTGGTCGGCGAAGCGGCGGCGCGGCGACCGGTGCCGGCGGACGCACGGGGCGGTTTTGCGCACTGGGAGGGGTTTGAGGGCGGGTTTTTGCTTAACGAACCCTGGCTGCAAGGGCCGGACGATGCGGAGCCCCGTCGCGCCTCCGGTTATCAGAGTGATGTGGTATGTTCGCTGGCGCAGGCTTGGTGGGGTAAACTCGATGGCGCGGGAACGTCACCACGCTTCGCCATGGTGAGTCTGGAGCCGCCTCATCCGCCCTACGCTGGAGCGGTGCCGGCGGATATCGTCCGCCAGTCGGAACAGACGCTTCGGCTCGCGTCCAACGTGCCGCCCGGCGGCGAGGTGGAGGCAACGGCGAGGCGCGAGCTGGCCGGCTACTACGCCCACGTAGAGGCGACGGATCGTGCCCTTGGCGCATTGGTCGCCGCGCTTGATGAGGCTGCGAATCGGGCCGGGCGGCCCAGGCCCTTGGTTGTGTTTACCTCGGTGCATGGAGACATGCACGGGGCCCACGGTTTGTTTCGGAAGGGATGGCCGCACGAGGAGAGCATCCGGGTGCCCTTGCTGGTGCGCGGCGCGCCGGTGGCGTCTGGTGGCGCAAGCGCCGGGCGTTCAGACGAGGCGGTATCGTTGTTGGATTTGACGGCGATGACCGGCGCTTGGAGCGAGGGTCGCGGCTGGCTTTGTCCGCGTGATCGGGCCGCGATCTCGATGCCATCGGTGGTTGATCTTCCGTTACAATGCGATCGCGTCTGGAGTGGCTGGCGGTCCGCCCGGGAGAAGCATATCCTCCTGTCGGACGGCACCCGGTGGGTTTTGCCTGAAAAAATGGATTTGAAATGAGTATTCGCGTCGTTGGACATCGACCGCCACACAGGCATTATAACCCACCATGAACACTCCCATGATCTATCGCAGGCTGGGTCGGTCCGGCTTAAAAGTATCCGCGCTATCCTTCGGCGCGTGGGTTACCTTCGGCAACCAAATCGGTGATCCGGTGGCGAAGGAGTTGATGCACACCGCGTATGACGCCGGGGTGAATTTTTTCGACAACGCCGAGGGCTACGCCGCGGGCAAGGCGGAGCTCGTCATGGGCGATATTCTCAAGAAAAGCGGCTGGACGCGTTCCAGCTATGTGGTGTCGAGCAAGGTGTTTTTCGGGGTGAGCAAACGCCCGAACGAGACCGGCCTCTCCCGCAAGCATGTCATCGAGGCCTGCCATGCCGCGCGCACCCGACTACAGGTCGACTACCTCGACCTTTATTTCTGTCATCGTCCCGATCCCGAGACGCCCATCGAGGAAACGTGTCGCGCTATGCACGATCTGGTGAGTCAGGGCCACGTGCTCTACTGGGGCACCAGCGAGTGGACTGCGGCGCAACTCACCGAAGCCTACTCGGTATGCGAAAGACTGGGCCTGCACGGTCCCTCGATGGAGCAACCGCAATACAATCTCTTCAACCGCGCCAATCTGGAGGTAAATCTCGCCCCGCATTGCTCGGCCCGTGGCCTGGGCACCACGATCTGGTCGCCACTCGCCAGTGGTTTGTTGACCGGCAAGTATAACGACGGTGTCCCTGCGGACTCGCGCCTGAACACCCCGGGGTTGGAATGGTTGCGCGACCGGCTCACTGGTCCCGATGTCGGTCCCCAGATCGCGGCGGTCAAAGCCCTCGCTGTCATCGCCCGCGAGCTGGGCACCACCCTGCCGTGCCTCGGAATCGCGTGGTGCCTGAAAAATCCCCACGTCAGCACGGTGATCCTGGGGGCCTCGCGTGCCTCGCAGCTGCGGGAAAACCTGGGCGCGCTGGACGTGGTGCCCTTGCTCACGCCCGCGGTCATGGCCAGGATCGACGCGATCAGCAAGCCGGTGGCGAATTGAGTGCGCTCGGCCGGGGCCTAAAAATAAAAAACCCTCAAGACCGCGGTGGGTCCTGAGGGTTAACATGGCTGCCCGACTAGGAGTCGAACCTAGACAAAGCGAGTCAGAGTCGCTTGTGCTGCCATTACACAATCGGGCAAAAGTATGATCTGGAAAGGTCTAAGGGGATAAATGGAGCCGGCGATGGGATTCGAACCCGCAACCGCCTGTTTACAAAACAGGTGCTCTACCATTGAGCTACGCCGGCGAAAGCGGGAACTGGCTTGGCGGCACCGGCCGTTTTGCAAGTCTGCTGACCTTCCTTGGAAACATGGTGAATTAAACTCCGGCAAAAGAACGTTGCCCGATGGCCTGACGAAAAGTGGTGGTTCCCCCGGGACTCGAACCCGGAACCAATTGATTAAGAGTCAACTGCTCTACCATTGAGCTAGGAAACCAAAAAGACGAGGGGTGAACAGGCGACAGGCGGTCGGCCTTGTCAACGTCGTTTTCGATCAAAACCCAGCTTTCAAACAATTCCCTTGCCAAGCCCGCCGCGCTTCCGTGTTTTGGACAACTCGTCCCATGCAAAAGACAAAAAAATCCGTCGCCAAGCGCTTCAAGCTGTCCGCAACCGGCAAGCTTGTTCGTCGCACGCCCGGCTTCCGTCACTTGCTTGCCTCCAAGAGCACCTCGGCCAAACGCCGCGCCTCTAAAGACAAGCTCGTCGCCGAAGGCCATGCGAAGCCGCTGAAGCGCTGCCTCCCGTTCGGTCTGTAATCAATCACAGCACCGTTCAAAACCAAAACCGCCAGGCGGGTGATCCTAACGAGACGACCCGCCGGCCCAAAAACAGGAAACTACCAACATGCCTCGTGCAACAAATGCCGCCGCTTCCCGCCGTCGCCGGAAGAAGGTCCTCAACTACGCCAAGGGTTACTTTGGCAACAAATCCAAGCTCTTCCGCTACGCGAAAGAAGCCGTTCATCACGCCTGGCTCTACGCCTTCCGTGCCCGCCGCAAGAAGAAGGGCGACTTCCGCTCCATCTGGATCGTTCGTTTGAACGCCGCTGCTCGTGCCAATGGCATTAGCTACAGCCGTCTCATCGAGGGTCTCAAGGCCGCCAACATCCTCCTCGACCGCAAGGTCCTGTCGGATATCGCCATCCGCGATGAGGTCGCCTTTACCGCCCTGGTTTCCAAAGCCCAGGACGCGTTGAAGGCCAAGGTTGCCGCCAAGGCCGCCTAAGCTGCCCAATCAAACGCGAGCCCACCAACGGCTCGCCTCCCTTCAGTCCCCGGAGGACGGGCCTTTTCCAAGGCGCCGTCCTCTTTTTTTGCCCGTCCGCCTCGCGACTTTCTTAGCCCACCGATTTTCCGCCGCACGTTTCCTTCGCCTTCCATGCAAGACCAACTCGCCGCTCTCCTCGCCAAAGCCGCCGCTGAATTGCCGGCCCTCGTCACCCGTCCCGACTTCGAGGCCGCCAAGGCCCGCTTCGTCGGCCCCAACGGCGAACTCACCGCGCTTATGAAGCAAATGGGCTCCGTGCCCAAGGAGCAGAAGCCGGTCGTTGGCAAACTGGTCAACGAGGCCAAGACCGCGCTCCAGGCCCATCTCGATGCCGCCCTCGCCCGTCTTGAGGCCGTCGAACTCGCCGCCCGCCTAGGCCCCGCCGTCGACCCCACCCTGCCGTCACCCGACCGCACGCCCGGCACCTACCACCCGCTCACCCTCGTCCGCGAGGAGATGACGCGCATCCTTCGCAAGGTCGGCTTCACCGTCGTCGAGGGCCCCGAGGTCGAGACCGAGTATTACTGCTTCGACGCCCTGAACACCCCTTCCGACCACCCCGCCCGCGACGCGCAGGATACTTTTTACCTGCCCGAGTCCGCCCGATTCGGCAACGTATCCAAAAAATCGTCACACGAAAAGTATCTCCTTCGCACCCACACCAGCTCGGTGCAGATCCGCACCATGCTGAAGGGCCAACCGCCCATCCGCATCGTTTCCCCTGGCCGCGTTTATCGTCGCGACACCACCGACGCCACCCACTCGGCCAACTTCCACCAGCTCGAGTGCCTCTACGTGGACAAGAATGTCACCGTGCGCGACCTCAAGGCCCTCCTCGACTACATCTTCGCCTCCCTTCTCGGCAAGGATACCAAGACCCGCTTCCGCCCCCACTACTTCGGCTACACCGAGCCCAGCTTCGAGGTGGACCTGAGCGCCACCCACCTGCCCAAGGTCAACAAGCCCTGGATCGAGATCGGCGGCTGCGGCATGGTGGACCCCATCGTCTTCAAGGATGTCGGCTACGACCCCGAGGTTTGGAGCGGCTACGCCTTCGGCATGGGCCTCGAGCGCCTCGCCATGCTCCTCTACGGCATCGACGACATCCGTTACTTCTACCAAAACGACGCCCGCTTCCTCCGCCAATTCGCCTGAAATCAAACCCCTGAAGTTTAACCACGGAGAGCACGGAGGGCACGGAGAGGAATACCGATTAGAACTCTCATCCTTTTCCACTCCGTGCTCTCCGTGACCTCAGTGGTTTAAAATCTTATCTCCGACTCCTTTTCAGAATGAAACTCTCCCGCTCCTGGCTCCAAGACTACGTTGATCTCGCCGGCGTCACCGACGACGACATCTCCCGCGCCATCACCTTCCTCGGCTTCGAGGTCGAACAGGTCATCCGCACCGGCGCCCCTTCCTTTAACAACGTCGTCGTCGGTCACATCCTCACCCGCGACAAACACCCCAACGCCGACAAGCTCTCCGTCTGCACCGTCGACGTCGGCCCCGCCCACGGCGGCGTGCGCACCATCGTCTGCGGCGCGCCCAACTGCGACGTCGGCAACCGCGTGCCCGTGGCCCTCCCCGGCGCCGTGCTCCCAGGCGACTTCGTCATCAAGGAGGCCAAGGTCCGCGGCGAGCCCTCCTCCGGCATGATGTGCTCCGCCAAGGAACTCACCCTCGCCGAGGACGCCGCCGGCCTGCTCCTCCTCTCCGGTTCGACCGAGGTCGGCACGCCGATCAACTCCGTCCTCCCCGCCGGCGACGTCGTTTTCGACATCGAGATCACCCCCAACCGGCCCGACGCCCTCAGCCATCTCGGTGTCGCCCGCGAGCTCGCCGCCTGGTTTAAAAAGGAACTCCGCTACCCGGCCGTCAGCTTCACGCCCGCCGCCATCTCGGCCAATCCGCGCCCCGATCTGCTCACCTCCGTCCGCGTCCTCGCCGATACCGATTGCCCGCTCTACACCGCCACCGTCGTCACCGGCGTGAAGATCGGCCCGTCCCCCGACTGGATGCAGCAGCGCCTCGCCGCCGTCGGCCTGCGCCCGATCAACAACGTCGTCGATATCGGAAACTACGTGATGCTCGAATACGGCCAGCCCGTGCACGCCTTTGACGCTGCCAAGCTCGCCAGCGGCGAGATCATCGTCCGCCACGCCACCGAGGGCGAAAAGATCACCACCCTCGACAAAAAAGAGCGCACCCTTTCCGCCGGCATGCTCGTCATCGCCGACGCGCAAAAGCCCGTCGTTATCGCCGGCATCATGGGCTCCGCCGAATCGGGCGTTTCCGCCGACACCCTCGACCTCGTGCTCGAGGTCGCCTTCTTCAGGCGCCAGTCCATCCGCGGCACCGGCAAGCGCCTCGGCCTCGGCTCCGACTCCTCCTACCGCTACGAGCGCGGCGTGGATGTCCACTCGCTCGACGAGGCCGCCCACCGCTTTATTGACCTCATCCTCGCCCACGCCGGCGGTGCCGTCGCCGGCCCCATTCACCGCGTCGGCTCCGACGTGCCTTGGGAACGCGAGATCACCGTCACCCCCGGCTACATCAACGAGAAGCTCGGCTTCGATATTCCCGCCGCCGAGATGCGCGCCGCCCTCGAATCCCTCGAGCTTGTCGTCACCGAGGAAATCCCCACCGAGAAACGCGGCCCGGCCTGGACTTTCTCCATCCCAAGCTGGCGCGACGATCTCGACCGCCCCATCGACCTCGTCGAAGAGGTCGTGCGCCTCTACGGCACCGAAAAAATTCCCACCTCCGTCATCACCGCCCCCGGCCTGGTGGGCAACGATGACCCGATCGTGCTCTTCAACCGCAAGGTCGCCGACGCCTTCGTCGGCCAGGGCTTTAACGAGTGCGTCAACTACACCCTGCGCGCCGGCCAGGAGATCGCCGCCTGGACCACGTCCACCCACGTCGAATCTCTCGCCCTCGCCAATCCCTTCGTCGAGGACCAGTCGCACCTCCGCCCCACGCTCGTGAGCGGCCTCCTCGAATCCCTCAAGCTCAACCAATCTCGCGGTGTCACCGCCTCGCGTTTCTTCGAGACCGGCCGCGTTTTCCTCGAGCGCAACGGCCAGCTCTCCGAGTGCGTCGCCGCCGCCTTTATCCTCGCGGAAGAGACCGGCGAGCGCAGCTGGCGTCCGCGCGAGGCCGCCGATTTCTACACCGCCAAACGCCACGCCGAGACCATCGCCGCCCTTGCCGGGATCGAGCTCGGCCGCCAGCCCACCTCCCTCGTCGCCGCGCCCGCCCAAGGCTGGCAGACCGGTCACGCCGCCACCGCCGGCGACATCAAGCACGGCTGGACCGCGACCTTCGGCCTCGTTGACCTCGCCCACTTGAAGGCGCTCGGCATCACGGGAAAAGTTTACGCCGGCTTCTTCGCCATCGTGTCGGAGAAAGTCACCGCCGACGCCGATCGCCGTAGCTACAAACCCTTCAGCCTGCAACCCGCCGCGCTCCGCGACCTCGCTGTCGTGGTTCCCGCGACGACGTCAGCGAGCGAAGTCCAGAAAGCCATCGCCAAACACGCGCGCGCCGCCGCCGGAGCCGCCTTCGCGCTCGAGAGTGTGGACATTTTTGACGTTTACACCGGCAAAGGCGTGCCCGATGGCCAGCAAAGCCTCGCCTACGCCCTGACCTTCCGCGCCCCTGACCGCACCCTCACCGACGACGAGGTCAACGCCGCCTTCACCAAAGTGCAGGCCGACCTCGCGACCGCCGGCTACCAGATCCGGAAGTAAACCGGATTTTGAATCACGCAGATCACGGAGCTCCACAAAGAAGAAGGCAGAGGCTCACGCCCCTGGCGTTTCTCTTCTCCGTGCGCTCCGTGGTTAAGCTGATGGAGATCTCCTCTCAGAACGGCACGTCGCCGTCTTCCTGAACCGGCTCACCGGGGGGCTCGACCAGGGGGGCGCCGTCATCGTCGGCCATCGGAGCGTCAGGGGTGGCGCCTACCGGTTCGATTTTCCAGGCGTTGAGATTCACGAAATAGCTATCCTTCCACTCGCGACCACGGAGGTCGAAGAAGACCTTCGCCTTCGCGCCGGTCTTGAGGGCGGAGACGAGACATACTTTGTCCTTCACGCACTCGAATTTGATGTCCTGCGGAAACTTCCCCGACTCGATGGTGAGCACGAACTCACGTTTATTAAAACCGCTGCCGAAGGTTTGCTCCTCGAAGACTTTTTTGACCGTGCCGGTGATTTCAAACATGGCTCGACGATGAACCATGCCGGCGCACAAGCGCCAGCCGTCTTTTCTCCGACGGGGCAAAATCAGGCTTAGGCTGGTCCTGCCATGCCCCGTGTAATTTCTCCTCGCTCCTCGCTTTCCTCTCCTCACTCCTTTTCCCCATGCAGATAGACATCGACCACCTTGCCATGCTCTCCCGCCTGGCGCTCACCCCCGAGGAAAAGGTAAAATTCTCCGCCCAGCTCGGCGACATCATTGGTTACATCGAGAAACTCAAGGAAGTGAACGTGGACGGCGTCGAGCCCACCGCGCATGCCACGCCCATTTTCAACGTTCTCCAAGCCGACGACCCACGCCCCGGGCTCTCGGTCGAAGACGCCCTCCGCAACGCCCCCGTCCAACGCGACCACATGGTCGTTGTCCCCCGCGTCGTCGAATAAGGCCGCTATGACCACGCCCCTCCATTTTCAAACCGTCACCGAACTTTCCGCCGCTCTGGCCGCCGGTTCGCTCACCTCCGTCGCCCTCACCGAGGCGTTCATCGCCCGCACGCACGCCGTCGAGGCTCGGGTGCAGGCGTTTAACTCCTACGATACCGACGACGCCCTCGCCCAGGCGCGTGCCTCCGATGCCCGGCGCGCCGCCGGTCAGGCCCTCGGCCCTCTCGATGGCATCCCGGTGGGCATGAAGGATGTCATCGCCGTGCGAGACCAACCGCTCACCGCGTCGTCGAAGATTTTGGCCGGCTTTGTCAGCCCCTACGACGCCACCGTCACCACCAAGCTGCGCGCCGCCGGTGTCGTGCTTTGGGGGCGGCTTAACATGGATGAGTTCGCGATGGGGTCCTCCACCGAGAATTCCTCAACCAAGGTCACCGCCAATCCCTACGACCTCTCGCGCATCCCCGGAGGTTCCTCCGGCGGCAGCGCGGCCGCCCTCGCCGCCGGCGAGGCTCCCGCCACCCTCGGCTCCGATACGGGCGGCTCCATCCGCCAGCCTGCCGCACTCTGCGGCGTGGTCGGCCTCAAGCCCACCTACGGTCTTATCTCACGCTACGGTCTCATCGCCTACGCCTCCTCGCTCGACCAGATCGGCCCCTTCGGCCGCACCGTTGAGGACGTTGCCCTCCTGCTGCAGGCTATCGCGGGCCACGACGAGCGTGACTCAACCTCGTTTAAGGCCGTCATCCCCGACTATCGCGCCGCCCTGACCGCCCCGCGCACGCATCCGTGGCGCATCGGCATCCCGAAGGAGTATTTTGGCGACGGCTTGGATCCCGAGGTTTCCGCCGCCGTGCAAGGGGCCATCGCCTACTACAAATCACTCGGCGCCGAGATCCGGGAGGTTTCGCTTCCGCACACGCCTTACGCGCTGGCCGCCTACTACATCATCGCGACCGCCGAGGCTTCCTCGAACTTGGCGCGGTTCGATGGGGTGCGCTACGGCCATCGCAGCGCCGAGGCGGATAACCTTCACGCCCTCTACTTCAAGTCTCGCGCCGAGGGTTTCGGTTCCGAGGTGAAGCGCCGCATCATCCTCGGCACCTACGTGCTCAGCTCCGGTTACTACGATGCCTACTACGGCCGGGCGCAGAAAGTCCGCACCCTCATCCGCGAAGACTTTATCAAGGCTTACGGCGAGGTGGATGTCATCCTCACGCCGACCGCGCCCACGCCCGCCTTCAAACGCGGCGAGAAGAGCGACGATCCCCTCGCGATGTATCTGGCCGACATCTACACCATCGGGGTGAACCTCGCCGGCTTGCCCGCGATCAGTATCCCCTGCGGTTTCACCACTGCCGGCCTGCCCATCGGGTTGCAACTCATCGGCCAGCCCTTCGCCGAGGCCGACCTCCTCGCCGCCGCTTATGCCTACGACGCTACCCACGACTGGGCCAAGCGCACACCTAACTTATAAGAAGCCAGAATTCAGAAGTCAGGTTTCAGTAGGTAACGCCTTCCGAATCCGATCTTCTGATCCCTGACTCCTGAATTCTGACTCCTTTTTTAAAAAAATGACCTACGAAGCCGTCATCGGTCTTGAAGTCCACGTCCAGATCAAGACCCGTTCAAAAATGTTCACCCGTGTCGCCGCCGGCTACGGGCAGCCCGAGAACACCCTTACTGATCCCACCGTGCTCGCCCTGCCCGGCGCCCTCCCGGTGATGAACAAGGCCGCCGTCGACGCCATCATCAAGGCTGGCCTCATGCTCGGCTGCGAGATCGCCCCCGTCTGCAAGTGGGACCGGAAAAATTACTTCTACCCCGACTCGCCCAAGAACTACCAGATATCCCAATACGACCAGCCCATCTGCATCGGCGGCACGGTCGAGATCGAGCTGCCCGGCCCGGCGCGCAACATCCAGGGCGAGCACAAGGGCATCCCGCTCACCCGCATCCATCTCGAAGAGGATGTGGGCAAGCTCAACCACGGCGTCGGCGGGTCGCTCATCGACTACAACCGCGCCGGCACCCCGCTGATGGAGATCGTATCCGATCCCGCCCTACGTTCCGCCGACGAGGCCTACGCCTACCTCCAGTCCATCCGCACCAGCATCGTTTACGCCGGCATCTCCGACTGCGACATGGAGAAGGGCCAGCTCCGCTGCGATGCCAACATATCCATCCGCCCCGTCGGCGACACCAAGCTCGGCACCAAGGTCGAGCTGAAGAACCTCAACTCGATCGCCTTCGTGCGCGACGGCATCGCCCATGAGATCGCCCGCCAGATCGCCGTCACCAAGGCCGGCGGCGTCATCGTGCAGGAGACGCGCGACTACGACGGCATCGCCGGCACCAGCCAGTCCCTCCGTTCCAAGGAAATGGCGCACGACTACCGCTATTTCCCCGACCCCGACCTCATGCCAGTCAAGGTGGACGCCGACTGGAAGGCCCGCCTCGCGGCCGAATTACCCGAGCGCCCCTTTGACAAGCAGCGTCGCTTCATGGCTGCCGAGGCCGACGGTGGCTATGCGCTGCCCTACACCCTCGCCAGCGTGCTCATCCCCGACCGCGAGCTTTCCGATTGGTTTGAGCAGGCCGCCAAACTTGCCGGCGCCGGCCGCGCCCAGGCGGTGGGCAACTGGATCGTCAACGACCTCCTTCGCGAACTCGCCGCCTCCGCCACCGTGCTCGCCACCGCCAAGGTCACGCCCGCGGCGCTGGCCGAACTCGTTGGCCTCGTCGCCGCCGGCACCCTCCTCCAACACTCCGCCAAAGAGGTGTTTGCCGACATGGTCGCCACGGGCGAAGCGCCTGCCGCGATCGTAGCCCGCAAGGGACTCGCCGCCGCGCCCACTGACACCGCAGAGCTGGAAACCTGGTGCCGCGACAGCATCGCCGCCAACGCCAAGGCCGTCGCGGAGTTCAAAGCCGGCAAGGAAAGCGCGCTCAACGCCTTCAAGGGCGCGATCATGAAAGCCGCCAAGGGCAAGGCCAACCCCAAGGCGGTGGACGAGACCCTCCGCCGCCTGCTCGCCGCGCTGTAACGGTTCGCACCGGCCATAGCGCGCCATTCTTTTTCCCCGGCACTTCCCCATGCTCACGCTGCCCGTCGCCCCCGGTCTGCACCTCACCCAACTCCACCCCGATGACACGGAAGAGTTGTTCGCCCTCACCGACGCCAACCGCGCCCACCTCCGTCGTTGGTTACCCTGGCTCGATCAGACCCGTGTTTCCGCCGCCACCGCGAAGTTCATCGTCCAGTCGCAGCGCGAGGCGACCGCCGGCACCGGGCTGCATTTCGCGATCTACGAGCAGAACGTCATCGTTGGCATCATCGGCTACGTGCGGATAGATCCCGTGAACCGCGGTGCGTATATCGGCTACTGGCTGGCCGCCGACGCCCAGGGGCGCGGTATCATGACCCGCTGTGTCACCGCGCTCTACACCTATGGTTTCGCCAAGCTCGAGCTGCATCGCCAGGTCATCCTCTGCGCCGAGAAAAACACCGCCAGCTTTGCAGTCGCCGAGCGTTGTGGATTTCAATTTGAAGGCGTCTCCCGTGAGGCCGAGTGGCTCTACGACGCCTACGTCGGCCTCCGCGTTTACGCCCGCCTGCGCACGGATGCCTGACAAATCCCTGACATCCGTCTGACGATGCGGTGACAACTCGGCGGGCGGCTTCCGCTACAGTGTGGGCGTTATGAAAACCACCGCCCTCCTCCTCGTCGCGCTCGGGTTCTGCTCCGGGTTGCTCGTCTCCGCCAAGGCCAAGTCGCCCGCGCCCATCACCGACTCCGTCGGTCTTAGGATCGAAATCGATCGCGCCGTCCTTCCCGCCGAATCCCTCGAGACCGCCATCGTCAAGGTGTCCCTCCGCGGTTGCACGCCGCCAAAGGCCGCCCGCCGCGCACCGGTCAATCTCGCCCTCGTCATCGACAAATCCGGCTCCATGTCCGGCGATCGCATCGAGCGCGCCCGCGAGGCCGCGCTGGAGGCGGTGCGCCGTCTCGGACCCGACGACCTCGTGTCGGTTGTCGCCTTCGACAACGGTGTGCGAACCCTCCTGCCCGCGCGCCGTGTCGGCGACGGCTCCGCGATCACCGAGGCCATCGAGGGCATCGCCGCCAATGGCGGCACCAATCTCTACGGCGGCGTCGCGGCCGGTGCCGAGGCCCTGCGCCGTCACATTGAGGATGGCTACACCCATCGCGTGATTCTCCTCTCCGACGGGCAGGCCAACGTCGGTCCGCAGACTCCCGAGGCGCTCGGTTCGCTCGGCGCGCAGTTGGTGCGCGAGGGCATATCGGTTACCACCATCGGTCTTGGGCTCGATTTTAACGAGGACCTCATGACGCGGCTCGCGCGCCGTAGCGACGGCAACACCTACTTCGTGGAAAACAGCCGCGATCTCGGCAGGATTTTTGGCGAGGAACTTGGCGATGTGCTTAGCATCGTCGCCCGCCGCGTCGTGATCGAGGTCACCTTTCCTGAGGGCGTGCGTCCCGTGCGCCTGGTCGGCCGCGAGGGCCGGATCGAAAATCGCCGCGCGTTCATCGAGCTGAACCAGCTCTACGGCAGCCAGGAAAAGTTTGCGTTGGTCGAGGTTGAGATCGACGCAGCAAAACCCCGCACCTCCCGCGAGATCGCCTGCGCCGAGGTTCGTTACGAAAACGCATCCGACGCCCGTCCCGTCTCCCAAAGCGCCCGTGCCATGGTGAGTTTCTCAGCGGCCCGCGCCGAGGTCGTCAGCTCCGCCAATCATCAGGTGCAGGCTGATTACGCCGCCAACCGTATTGCGGAGACCAGGGACGAGGTCGTCGTGCTGATCGATGCTGGGCGGCGGGACGAGGCGGTCACCCGCCTGCGCGAGGTGGGGTCGTCGCTCGATAAACTGGGACGCGACTATTCGAATTCTGCGGTTCTCTCCGTCGCCGCGCCCGCTGCGTCCGCTGCCGCCAAGGTGGAGGCCGGCGGGCTGAGTAGCGCCGACCGCAAGGACTACCGCGCCAAGGCCCAGCAAACTTATAATCAGCAACGGGCCGAGTGATCTGCCGCCCGCGCCTGACATTAACCTGACAATTCCAGACTGCCCAAAGCCCGTTGCTTCGGGCAGTCTTCCCTCAAGCCTATGAACTCTTCACGTCTCACTCCCGTGCTTGCGGCTCTGCCGCTCTTGCTTCCGGTTGCGCTTTCGGCGCAGACCGCGCTCACGATTTACAACCAGAACTTCGCCGTCGTGCGCGAGCTCGTGCCGCTCGATCTCAAGGCCGGCGTCAACCAGGTGAACTTCTCCGGCGCCACCACCCAGGTCGAGGCCGACTCGGTCGTGTTGCGCGACGTCTCGGGCAAGGTTTCCCTCCGTATCCTCGAGCAAAGCTACCGCGCCGACGCCGCCTCGGAAGGGTTGCTGCTCTCGCTCAACGAGGGCAAGATCCTCGACTTCATCGTGCGCGATCAGAACGCCAAGGAATACCTCGTCAAAGGTCGCGTCATCCGCAGCGGCTACAACTCCGCCGGGTCCGCCGCCACGCCCATCATCGAGGTGGATGGAAAACTCCGCTTCACTCTCCCCGGCCAACCCATCTTTCCTTCGCTCGGCGACGACGCGATTCTTCAGCCCACGCTCTCCTGGCAGTTAAACGCCGATCGTGCCGCAAAACTTAACGCCGAGCTCGGCTATGTGACCAACGGCATGAGCTGGCAGGCCGCCTACAATCTCGTCGCGCCAGAGAAGGGTGATCAGGTGGATGTCGTCGGCTGGATCACGGTGACGAACAACACCGGCAAGCGCTTCGACGACACCACGGTTAAGCTCATGGCCGGTGACGTGAATCGCGTGCAACCGCAGCCCGTGAATGTCGGCGAGATTCGCCGACGTGTCGCCAAGATGTCATTTGATCTGGGCGCGGCCGAAGTCACCGAGAAGGCTTTCGATGAATTTCACCTCTACTCGCTGCCGCGTCCCGTGACCCTGCGGGACCAAGAGACCAAGCAAGTCGAGTTCCTGCGTGCGACCGGTGTGACCGCGCCGCAGCTCTACATCTACGACCAGCAGAAATATGGCGTGAAGGTCGCCACGGTCAGGGAATTTAAGAACACCAAGGAAAACGGCGGACTAGGCTTGCCGCTGCCGAAAGGCCGTGTGCGTTTCTACCGTCAGGATGCGGCCGACGGACGCCTTGAGTTCGTGGGTGAAAACAACCTCGACCACACCGCCCGCAACGAGACCGTGCGCCTCTACACCGGCGATGTGTTTGACATTGCGGTCGAGAAAAAGGCGACCGATTCACAGATGAGCAGCCGCAACGATTTCCGTGAAGAGGCCTTCGAGGTCAAGCTGCGTAACCGAAAAGCTGATACCGTCGAAGTGCGCGTGGTGGATCACTTCAACGCCGCCGTGAATTGGAAGCTCATCCAGCAATCCGACCCCTCCGAGAAAACCGCCTCCGACACCGCCGAGTTCCGCCTCACGCTCAAGCCTGACGAGGAAAAGGTCGTCACCTACCGCGTTCGCTACGATTGGAAATGAACCGCACTGCCGCCCACCGCCTCTGGCTTTACGGTCTCCTGCTCCTTTTGCCGGCGCTCGGAGTCGGCGTGCTTGCGCTGGGATTGCTCGCCCGGGAGCAGTCGCGGTTGGCCGAGCGGGAGC
Source organism: Verrucomicrobia bacterium IMCC26134 (assembly GCA_000972765.1). GTDB lineage: Bacteria > Verrucomicrobiota > Verrucomicrobiia > Opitutales > Opitutaceae > IMCC26134_A. The sequence goes on from CP011265.1 coordinate 167,538, forward strand.
AGTCCGCGCGCGAATCGGGCCGTGCCGCGGTCGAGACCCGTGCGCGCCTGATTGCGGAGAATATCGAACTCCTTGTCGGCGACGTGCAGTCCGCGCTCATGGCGACCTTGCTGGAGGCTCCCGCAGCCGAGCCGCGCGCTTTTCTCACCGAGTGGCAGGCGACCAATTCGTTGGTGCGCGATGTCTTCCGCGTCACGGCCGATGGCCGGCCGGTTTGGGGCGCGACGAGCGACCCGATACGCAACTGGATCGCCCAGGGTCCACCCTGGGGCAGCCCACCAATCGCGCCAGCGATCGCGCTCGCCGATCAGGCTGGTGCGACAGTCAACCCAGCCAACGTCGTTGCATTGGCGAAAGACGAAGCCAAAGCACAGGCCTCATTCAATGAAACCGACGCCCGCCGTGACATCACCAGCAATGTCGGCCAGTATAAACGCGCCCGACAGGAAATTCAGGAAGTGGCCAAGGTGAGGAATTACGCCGATGTCGCTTCCCAGTCTTTCGCGCAGTCCGCCGCCGAATCGCGCAGGGCAAGTGCGCTGGGCTCCGCTTCACAGCCTCCTGCGTCAGCATCTGCTCCCGCGCCAGCCATGGCCGAGATTGAGCCGACGGCCGCCCCCCTGGATTCCTTCGATAAAAAACTCGTGTCCTCGCGTGCAGACAGCCCCGTCGTGGGCTTCAGCTACGTCGCGTCTGCCGATCCTGGAATGCGCTCGGGTTGGTCACCTTGGCGCGATGCAGGGGGCCTGCACCTCTTTGGCTGGCGCGAACTCCCCGACCGCACCGTGGTGGGGCTGGAGTTGCGGCTCGACGCCATCAAAGCCCGCCTCGGCGAGGTATTTCCCGCCTCGCCCGGAGCGGGCGAGGGCTACGCGCTGCGCGATACCTCGGGCCGCGCCTGGCACGTGGTTGGCGGTGTGGATTTACCCATCGCGCTGGAAGTGCCGCTCGCGGGGGCCACGTTGCCAGGCTGGACCGTGGTCGGCTACGCAATCGCGGCAGGCTACGAGTCTGCTTCTCCGCGCGGCTTTTTCGCCCTCGGCGCCACCCTCATTGGCCTGCTCGTGCTGGCCATCCTCGCCGCCGGAGCGCTACTTCTGCGCCAGGCGCGACTGAGCGAGGCGGAGGCGGCGCTCAAAACCTCCTTCGTGGCCAATGTCTCGCATGAGTTGAAAACGCCGCTCACGACGATCCGCCTCTATGCCGAGTTACTGGAGCAGGGTCGGGTGCGCGATCCGGCCAGACAGGCCGACTATCTGCTCACCATCGGACGCGAGACCCAGCGCCTTGCGAGACTGGTGGGAAACGTGCTCGATTTCAGCCGGCTGGAGCAGGGGAAGAAAAAATATGAAAGCATCGCTTACGATCTCGCCGCCGAGCTGCGCCGCCTCGCCGATACCCAGGGGCCGCGTCTTGCCGGGGAGGGCCTCGCCTTGCGCTCCGAATTACCCGTCGCACAACCGGTTTCGACCGATCGTGATGCCGTCGAACAAATCGTTCTCAATCTTCTCGATAACGCCTGCAAATATGCCGCCAGCGGAGGTGAGGTGACGCTCCGGCTGGATCGTGCCGGCTCCGCGTATCGCATCGCGGTCTCGGACCGGGGGCCCGGAGTGCCTCCCGATCAGCGAGAACGCATTTTCGAAAAATTTCATCGTTTAGATGATCGCCTGACCGCCGAAAAAAGCGGAACGGGGCTCGGCCTCAGCATCGCCCGCCAGCTCGCCCGCGGTCTGGGCGGCGACTTGTGTTGCGTTGCGAACGAAGGCGGCGGCGCTGCGTTTATTTTAACCATTCCCATCTAAGGCGTTTCATGAAAGCCCGCATTCTCATCGCCGAAGACGACGCCAACATCCGCCACGGTCTGGTCGCCACCTTGGAGAGCGAAGGTTACGATGTGGTCGCCGCCGCCGACGGTGCGCAGGCTTTAAAGCTGTATCCTCAGCAAAAATACGACCTCGTCATCCTTGATGTGATGATGCCCAGGATCAGCGGCTATGAGGTTTGCCGCGAACTTCGGGCCGCCGGGGTGGCGACGCCAGTTTTACTGCTGACCGCCAAGGGCGAGGAAGTGGACAAGGTCGTAGGCCTCAAACTCGGGGCCGACGATTATGTGGTAAAACCCTTTGGCGTGCATGAGTTGCTCGCCCGGGTGGAGGCCTTGTTGCGGCGCGGGCGGCTGACGGCGGCTGGAGCGGCGGCCCTGACCACGGCTGGCAGGTCTCCCGTTTTCCGGCTCGGGGCGGCCGAGATCGACCGCAATACTTACACCGCGCGCCGAGCGGGGTATCCGGACGAGACCCTGACGGCGCGCGAATTGAAGCTGGCGGAGACCTTTGCGGCGCATCCCGGAGAGACGTTGACGCGGGACGCCTTGCTCAACGCGGTGTGGGGCGTCGGGTATTTCGGCACGACGCGGACGCTGGATCAACACGTCGCGCAGCTGCGCAAAAAAATCGAGCCCGACCCCGTGGAGGCGCGGGTGCTCATCACGGTGCACGGGGTGGGGTATCGTTACACTGGCGAAGCAGCCTGAAGCTGGCGCTTGCGTTGCGGGCGGCACAAAAAAGCCGCCGTCCCGGGAAGGGGCGGCGGCGCAAAGTTTGCCGTTAAAAGAGACCGGCGGATTTTACAGCGCGACGGGGATGGCGACCTGCGCGTTACGCCCGCGCTTAGGGGCCGTTTGGGCGGAGGACTTGGCGAAGAACTCCACGATGTGGCTGACATCCGAGTAGCCTTGGGCTTTCAACAGCTCCTCGACCTTGCTCATGGCGGCGGTCAGTTCACTGATCGCGCCCGACTCGAGCGGAATGATCTCTCCGGTGTCCTTGGCGACGATATGATAGGCGACCTGGTTTTGGTCTTTCATCTGGTAGAGGCTGGTCCCGTTATGAAAGAACGAACGGCGCACGATACCGAGTTCCTCGAACGCGGCCAGACAACGGTAAACGGTCACCAAGTCGCATGACCTATTGTTCAGTTCGGCGTGGATGCGCTCGATGCTGAGCGGGGCTTCGTAGCCAATAAGCACCTTGAGAATAGCGATGCGTGGCTGGGTGACCCGTAAAGCAGCGGCACGAAGGCGGGCGCAGGCGGCATCTACTCTTTCTTTGGGCGTGGCAGAGGTCTCTCCGCTATGCAGGGGGTGGTTGGTTTGGGTGGAGGCGATCATGGATTAATTTGGTCCTTAGATAAAGGCGGTATGGTATTGTCACTGGATTGAAACACAAATCGCTAAAACTATTGATTAGCTTGTAACTCCCTTGGCATTAGGAGGCCTAAAGCAAGTTCGTGACTGTCGGGCGGGACCTTGAATTTAGCACAAAACCGTTGCCAGCCACGAATCGGCGCCAGTTTCGCTTTGCAGCTTTAACGGGTGCGGCTTGCGCTAGCCGCATGTTAAACAAAGGCAAATTCACAGCATTGGTAACGGGAGCATCACGCGGTATTGGACGCGGCATAGCGTTGGAGCTGGCGAAGGCCGGCGGACGGGTGGCCATCAACTACGCCGGTAACGAGGTGGCGGCCAATGAGGCGTTGGAGCTGGTTCGCGCCGCGGGTGGCGATGGCTTTATCGTCCAAGGCGACGTCTCGGTGGCTAGCGACCGTGCGCGGGTCGTGGCCGAGACGGTGCGCCAGTTTGGCCGGATCGATCTGTTGGTGAATAATGCGGGGGTCGCCCCGTCGGTCCGGGCCGACTTACTGGATGCGGGAGAAGAGAGTTTTGACCGCCTGTTTGCCATCAACTTGAAGGGGCCGTTTTTCCTTACCCAGCTGGTCGCCAAACAGATGCTGGAGCAGGCGCCTGATGCGGAAGGGTTTCGCGGCCGCATCGTGAACATCACCTCGATCTCGGTCTACACCGCCTCCACCAATCGCGGTGACTACTGCATGGTGAAGGCGGGCCTCGCGATGATGACGAAGCTCTTCGCCGACCGCTTGGCGACCGCGGGTATCAATGTTTACGAGATTCGCCCCGGCGTAATCGCCACGGACATGACCGGCGGAGTGAAGGCCAAATACGACAAACTCATCCTGGAGGATGAGCGCGGCATTTCACCGATCCGCCGGTGGGGCAAACCCGAGGACATTGGCCGGGCGGTGCGGGCGATCGCAGAAGATCGTTTTCCTTTCACCACCGGCACGGCCTTCGACGTCGATGGCGGGTTCCACCTGCAACGGCTTTGATGCGTGCAGATTAATTGACCAACCAGACCGACTGTCTGGGGTGCGCTTTCTTGACAATCCCGTCGGGCTTTGTGTCGCTGCGTAGTGATATGGGTGAGGGTTAGCCAAACGCATTTCTGAAATACGTTCGGTTGCCGGATCGTTAACACTGGCCCATGTGTAAACCAATTTCTCGTGGCCACGTTTCCCTTATCACTAGTCGTCGTAATTCCAGTGTTTAATGAACACGAAGCGATTGAGTCGGTCTTGATCGAATGGAGGGCGGAGTTGAGCCAACGGGTGCAAGCTTATCGCCTATTGGTCATAAACGATGGCTCCACAGATGCGACTTTAGAAAAACTTAGGGCCCTGACCTGGCCCGAGTTGGTAATTCATACGCACTCGAATCGTGGTCATGGTCAGAGTTGTCTAGCGGGCTACCGGATGGCTGCCGATATGGGGGCGGAGTATGTGTTCCAGATCGATTCCGATGGGCAATGTGAGCCATCCGCATTTAGGGCTGTTTGGGAGCAACGAGGTAAAACCGGAGCAGTTTATGGACGCCGGACTACCCGGGCCGACGGATGGTCGCGCTGGTTGGTGACACGGGTGTTGCGTTGGTTGCTTAAATTACTCCTGCGGACTGGATTAAATGACACAAACGTGCCCTATCGACTCTATTCCGCTTCAGTGGCGGCTGAGGCGTCGGCGAGTGTTTCACCCGCGTTTGAACTGGCTAATATAGCCATGGCCTTGGTGATGGAGCCGAAAGGTTTCATCGAGGTGCCTATTCATTTCCGAGACCGCATCGGCGGTCATCCGTCAGTAAAATGGTTTGGCTTTGCCAAGAAAGCAGTTCGTTTGCTGCGCGATTTAAAGACATTAAAAAAATGATACCTGACTACGATTATCTGATCGTAGGGGCGGGCTTCGCCGGCATGGTTCTGGCCGAGCGCCTAGGCTCCGTGGGCAAACGGTGTCTGATCGTGGATAAGCGTGATCATATTGGAGGGAACTGTTACGATAGAAAAGACAATCACGGCATTCGCTATCATGTTTACGGCCCACACTATTTTCGCACCAACTCGACCAGTGTGCGGACTTATCTAAGTCGCTTTACGGAGTGGCGTGAAGTCAGCTACCGTGTTCGAGTATTCACAAAAGGAAAGCATTGGAGTTTCCCGGTTAATTTGCAGACCTTTCGACAGCTCACTGATAATACTGAGGCTACGGAAGCAGACTTTAAAGCATATCTGGAGAAAAATGCGCAGAGTATAACCAATCCGGCTAACGCTAAGGAAGCAATACTGGCGGTCGTGGGTGAGGAATTATATAATCTCTTCTATGCGGGCTACACCGCCAAGCAATGGGGCCGACCGCCGGAACAGTTGGACGCGTCGGTTACCCGCCGCATACCGATCAGGACGAATGCGGACGACCGATATTTTCAAGACGAGTTCCAAGCGCTTCCGCGTGAAGGCTACACCAGCCTTTTCGAACGTATGCTGGAGGCATCGGGCGCGGAGTTATTGCTCAATACAGACTATAGATCGGTGCGCGCTAACGCTCATTTCGGGCATACGATATACACCGGCCCGCTGGATGAATACTTTGATTGCCGTTGGGGTACTTTGCCCTACAGGACCTTACGGTTTGAACTGGAAGAGCATTTAGCGGATCAAAACGGGTTTATACAACCGGCGCTTCAAATCAACCACCCCGGTCCCGAATCTTTCACCCGCACGGTGGAGCTTAAACATATTACAGGGCAGCAAGGCTCATGGACGAATATAGTTCGCGAATTCCCATCCGAATATAAAGCAGGTCAGAGCGAGCCTTATTACCCCGTCCCGGGTGCGGATAGCCAGTCGTTGGCGCAGCGCTATCGGGATTTGGCCAATAAAGAGCTTGCGGTGACCTTTGTGGGACGGCTGGCAGAGTATCGTTATTTAAATATGGATCAGGTCGTGGGTGGAGCGCTGCATGTATTTGATAAAATGAACGTGGCGCGTAATACGGCATGAAGACTTTAGACGCCAACGGAGCGGTCCCTCGCATAATCTGGATCATCGGGTGTTTGTTGCCCTTGGTATTTGGGGTATACCAAGCCACTGGATACCGCACCAACCTTGAGATTAAGTCGAGTGAGCTGGGTGTAACGGTTCGTGTAGATGACATGGAGGTGACTTGCCCCCTGAATCTAAAGGGACTGCAAAAAATAACGTTAACAGCTACACCCTCGTATTTTGAAACCGGTTGCGAGAAGTTGATATTAACTGGATCGAACGGAGGGGAGCAGAATCTGGCGGCACCAAGCAGGTTTAAATTCTCCCGCGTAAAGGTTGCGCTGACTGGCGATTGGTGGGTGGATCGAACTGAGGAGCAGGAAACTATTTTAATAAAAAAATGTGATATCGAGGGAAGCTTTTCGATCGCGGGCATATTCACCGGCAGGATACTCAAAGACTGCGAGATCCAACTGGAAGGAGACGCGGGGTGCCGGGTGTATTTCCGCGGTGGCACTCTTAATAATGATTTTGGGATTATTTTGGCGGACGGAAGTGTAGTTGCCGGACAATTAATCCCGCAGGAAAACCGTGACCTTCTAAGAATGTCCCATTATGGCTTCGGGGCGTTGTTTGGGGCAGGGGTCCTTATCGTGGCATTCTCCTTGTTGCAAAGGATATATCCTCAAGGCCGTTCTGGTGATTATTCGCGCGTCGTCTGGGGGTGGGTGGCGTTTATTTCCTTGGCCATCGGGTTTGTATTTAGCTTGTGGATAGCCCGCTCAGTGCTTGATGCACGCCCGCATTTTCAAGACGACATGGGGTATTTATTGCGGGCAAAATGGCTTATGTCCGGCCGCTTAAGTCTCGATGTCCCCGAGCACGCGCAGCATTTTACGATACCGTTTACGTTTTTTGAAAATAACCGGTGGATCAGTCAATATACACTGGGTTGGCCTGCTTTGCTAGCGGTGGGGCAGGCGTTGGGACTGGTTTGGATAGTGGGGCCGGTATGCGGTCTGGTCTTAGGCTACTTTACCTGGCAACTTGGGACGGAGGTCGGCGGCAAGCGGGTGGGCGCTCTCGCCGCCGCCTTGGGGGTATTGTCTCCCATGGCGCAGATTTTAGCCGGGAGTATGCTCGCGCACACCGCGTCTGCAATGTTATCCGCTTTGTTTCTATGGCTTTATGTGACAGGCTGGAAAGATGAAAGCCGGTGGTGGGCTAGATTGGCGTGCGCTGGATTGGCATTGGGGTTTGCCCTTTCCATACGCCCGCTTTCCGCGCTTTCAGTTGCCATACCTTCCGCCCTGTATGGCTTGGCTGAAATGTGGCGTTTAAAGTTCGGTCACAGGGCCTGGACCGGGCTTCTGGCAGTTGTGATCGGTGGTTTGGCGGGATCGGTTCCTCAGTTTCTGGATAATTATTATATTACAGGCAACCCGCTGTTGTTTGCTTATACACTTGGCCCAAAGATTACTTGGTCTTGGGGTAATTATAGTGACGGTCTTTTTTTGGCGGATCACACGATGGCCTTGGTTCCCGATATGGCGTTCGGCTGGTTTTGGCCGTGGATCTCGGGCGGAAAACTCGCTTTGCTTGGATTTAGCTTCGTTGTAATCGTATTTATAACTGGACGGGCCCAGCGTCTGGATTGGCTGCTTTTGGGCCTGTGCATAAGTTTTCCTGTTGCATATATGGGTTCGAATGCAGGCACCGGATTACATGGGTTTGGACCCCGTTATTATTCGGATGTCTTTTTTGCTTTGTTCATTTTGACCGCTAGAGGTGTCGTCGTGCTTGGCAATCTTTATGGCGGCGGGGGTATTAAGTGGCGGCCTTTAACGGCCCTTTTGATTATCCTGACCGCTTCAGCAGCGATAACGCTCCCCCAAAGAATGTCCTTATATCGCGGCTATAATGAAGCCGACGACCGGGTTGAGGAAATGTTAAGCAAGGCCGGAATCAAGCGGGGGCTGGTTTTGTTATCCGGTCCACGCCATATCATGTGGGTGCGGGCGGCTCGCTTGGTGCCGATGGATTCCAGGGCGGATCTGGTATTCGCTGAATCCTTGGCAGACAACCGTGCGATCGTGGAAGCATATGCGGATCGGCCGATTTATGTTATAAGTGATGAAGGGGTTAAGCCATACGTAGCCCACGCAGAACCGTCACCCGCTCAAGCAACCATCAATCGGTGATGACTTTAGGAATCTTCAATGTAACGGTTCGTTTATGGTGGTTGGCCGCTTCATCTGGCGTCTACGCCCGAAGTCATATCGATTTGTAAAATGAGTTCGTTTCCTGAAATCACGGTTGTGATCCCTTGCCTGAATGAGGAACTCACGGTGGTGGCGTGCGTGAAAGAGGCCTTGGAGGCGTTTCGAACCGGAAATTTAGCAGGGGAAGTGGTGGTTGCGGACAACGGCAGCACGGATGACTCTAGGGCTCTCGCATTGGAGGCCGGCGCCCGCGTGGTATGCGCTGAAAGACGCGGCTACGGGGCTGCGCTGATGGCTGGTATCGACGCGGCGGGCGGGCGTTTCGTGGTCATGGGCGATGCCGATGGCAGTTATGATTTCGGCGACACGGTCAAATTCGTGGCGGCATTGCGAGGTGGCGCCGAACTGGTGCAGGGATGCCGGCTTCCGTCCGCTGGCGGCAAAATCGAGGAGGGTGCGATGCCTTGGTTGCATCGTCTGGTGGGGAATCCTGGTTTGACTTGGTTGGCTCGGCTGATGTTCCGAACGCCGGTGCACGATGTGTATTGCGGCCTGCGGGGTTTTAGCAAAGCCCGCTATGTCGCGATGGGGTTGCGATGCACCGGTATGGAATTCGCCACGGAGATGATCATCAAGGCTGCCTTGCATAACGTAATCACGGCGGAGGTCCCGGTAACGCTGCGAAGAGACGGGAGGGGAGGGCGGGCGCCGCATTTACGGACTTTTCGGGACGGATGGCGGACCTTGCGTTTGTTTCTATTGTTTAGTCCACGCTGGGTGCACGTCATCCCGGGAATGCTCTTGTCTGGTTTTGGTTTCCTCCTCGGCGTCCTGGCTTTGGTAAGTGCAAAGATTGGCCCTGCGACACTCGGCCCGCACAGCCTGCTGGTTGCGTCCGCGGCGTTATTAGTGGGCAAGCAAGCACTCTGGATGGGTGTGTTTGCACGGACATTTGCCACCCTGGAGGGCATCGCACCGGTGAGTCCCGGCCTGGTGGTCTTCCGCCGTTATTTCACACTGGAACGTGTCATCGTGCTGGCGTTGCTCAGCATGGCCGCGGGGGTGGGGCTGGTCGCCGCTACTTTTCTGCATTGGCGAGGGCAGGGTTATGGACCGCTGGACTATGCCAAGACGCTGGTCTGGGTGGTGCCGGGCATCAGCTTGGTGGCACTCGGCGGTCAGGCGCTGATCGGCAGTTTTGCGCTTAGTTTGCTCACGCTGGAGCGAAAGTAACATTCCGGCCTATCTAGGCCGGGCGACGCAGTGCCATTTGCCCAACCGGAAGCGCGATATCTGCGGATCAAAACGCTGTTGGAACGCTTCCAGAATGAATTCGGAGGCGGATAACCAGGCGAAGCAGGTTTCGGCTTCGCGCTCGGTCATGACCGCTAATGCGTCAAGACGCGGCCAGCATGTCCTCAGTGTTTTGGAGCGCAGTGAAAGATGCACGAGATCGAGAAATGGTGTGCGCCATGGTTCGACGATCAGGAAGCACCCCCTGGACGCAGGACGCGGGCAACCTCCGCAAAAACGAGAGGCAGATCCGTTTGGAGCGCTGGTAGATGATGCGACCCGCCGTGGACGGCGATGATATCGCGCGACGCGGTCGGCAGCTTGATGTCGCGGCAGTCGCCGACATAAAGCTGTGTCGCCGGCCCCTGATAGGCCTCCAGCAGGCGTCGCGATAAATCGACTCCCGAAACCTTGGAGTAGCCGAGCTCGAACCAGACACGAAGTGCGTTTCCTCTCCCGCAAAAAATCTCCAGCACAGATTGGTCACGGCTCCAGTCCCTAGCGCCCAATCCCGCGAGGCGCTTTGCGAACTTCAATCGCTCCACCTCGGCGGTTTCGAAGCGTTGGCAGGCCTTTTCCCAGTCCTCATCGCAACAAGCCAAGGGGGCACCACTCGATGATGGCTGGTTGGCCGGATATCCTGGCATCGCTCATGGTGAAAAACCGGATACACGGTAAATCTGAACATCGTCGATGTCGTAGATTTTTTGGAAACCGAGCCGGCTGAACTTTTCGATTCCATCGGGTGTTCCGTAGATACGTTCCAGCCGGCCGACAATAACGAGGCTTACACCGTAGCGGGCGATCAGGTTGCGGGTGAGTTCAACATCGGCGGTTCGGTAGATCGTTCGAACGTCGTCGATGCGCTGCTCGACATGGTTCTCCGCCAGTCCGGCCTGTTGCTGGCGTTGATGCCAGCTCCACCCCACAACCGAGGGGAGCCCGGTGTGCACGGCGTAACGCGAGCCCCAGCTGTAGAGCCGGTCTTTGGTGTTCATTTCCAGGATCACGGGCGATCCTTGAATGTTGTCCTGCAGCCAACGGATCGCCTTGAGATCGGGGGCAAGCGGGAAGCTGACCGACTCCATCGCATAGCCGGCCTTTTCCGCAAAGGCCAATCCATCTAGTGTGCGCGGCGTCTCCGCCATGCGGTCCCGGATCTTGGCGGGGGTGGCGGTCAGGGGGAAGAGCGCCGCCGCTCCGAGCAAAGCGATGAAAGCGCCCATCCACAGCCATCGGACACGGGGTGCTTCCACTCGCCAATGGGCCAACACCCCCGGCAGAGTAAGCGCGGAGGCAAGTCCGAACAAGACCCACACCTGGTAGTAAAATTTAAACACGGTGTTCATGCGTCCTATGTCACCGGCGAGCACTACAAATTCGACGAGAAGCGAAAGGGTGAAGGCGACGAAGGTCAGCAATCCGGGCAAGGATTGAAGCGCGTCCTTGCGTCGCTGAATCACGACTGAAACTGAAAGTAGCAGGCCTGCCAGCAAGAGCGGTGTCAGGTGGCCGTTGAGCGCGGCGATGAGGCAGAGGGTGGCGAGTAATACAGTAAAAATCGCTCCAGCCCCGGCGGCGGGGCGGGTGAGGCCCAGTGTAATCAGACGGTGACGCGTCATCACGCGGCGACGTGCGACGAGGCTGCGGGCGATCCTTGTCCAAAGATGGAAGCCACGAGTAAATGGAATTTTCCCCTGCCTCCAGGCCGCGGCCACGCCGGATCCAAGCACGAAAAGGAAGAGACCGTGGATAAAAAGATAATCGCGCAGGCTCGTCCGGTTGCCGGTCCAGCTTTCGAAAGATCCGTAGCCCGCGACATAGGTTCGGTGGAAGGGCAGGAAGGCGAGGTAACCCGCCGCGATGATCACGCTGAAAATCCCGATGGATTTAATCAACGCCGAGCTGAAGGCGCGGGCGCCTGAGGTGTCGCGTTGCCACAGGCTAGTGAACAAAACCAAGCCGCTCAGCGCGCCATAAGTCGGCCAGTCCCAGGTGTTGGTCGGCCAGAAAAAACCCAGCGTCAGGGCGAGTAACGCGGCGAGCCCGACCTTGGTTTTTGAGTCCGTGACACGCGTCCATGCGGCCAGCAAAACAATCACGCAGAGCGTAAACGGAAGGGCCATGAGATGCGGATGCAGGTCGGCGTAAAGGAAACTCCAATACGGAAACTCGGTGACCGGCGCGATCTCGTCGCCGCTGATGGCACGGGCGGAAACCCAGTAGAGATCAGCCGTGTAGGCCGAAAGCCGTTCCCCGTGGCCGATGCGCCATAAACCATGGGTGGCGCGTATAAGGTCGGATACGAGCGGGAAGGTCAGCTCGTGGTCGGTCGCGCCGATACGGACCAGATTGTTCCAGATGAAGCGAAGCTGGAACAGATTCCCGAAAACCATCACGAAGGCCGTGGCCGACCAGGCGGCGAGCCATCCTCCGGTCGGCCGCAGGGCGCGGGCGGCGGACAGGGTTGCGGAGCAGGCGAGACCAAAAAATGTGGCGAGGCAGAGGTTGAAGCCAACCTCGGGCAGCACGGCCAGGCCCTTGATCAGCGTGCCGCAGAGAACGAACCCGAAGTAATAGTAATTGATAAAACCGCCCGCGAACCAGGCGTTGAGCGGCGGAAAATGCTCTGATTTCAGCACGCCGTTCAGGAAGGTCATTTCCATTGGCTTTTCCCCTCCCCACGACTCATGCCAGAGGTCGGGATTAGCGGAACGCACCCAAAGGAAAAAAACGAAACCGAGCCAGAAAACGCCTTCCACCCGCAGGACGGCGAAGCGGTTTTCATGCCGGCTCCACCAAGCCCGCCAGCCAGCTCTTGCGCGCCAGGAAATGGCGGCGGCGGCGAGGGCAAAAAGCCCGAAAATAATCCAGTAACCCGGACGATCATTCCGCATCATACCGGTGCTCGCCAGCAACCAGACCAGCCATGCGGGAATCAGAATCGCAAGGGGGCGGGCGAGCGCGCAGCCCCGGTCGGGCAACATGCGCAGCAACGGACCGAGCAGGCCCCAGCCGGCGAGTTGAAGAAGGAGCAGGTGTAACGACCAGACCACTACAGGATGACGGGCGGAGAAGGAGTCGCGATCAAACATCGCCGACCAGGTGCCTTCTTTTTGCACCTCTGCCCAGCGTTCAGGGGGGAGCAGAATGGCGGATTCGGGGCGCCCGGCCGGCTCGGCCCTGGCGGTATGCTTTCGCAGACTGCGCGGCTGGGGCTTCATCGGCTCGCGGGTGTCGGTGACCCCATCAAGGGGAATGGCGTTGAAGCGCTCCACCAGGGCCTGCGGATTGTAGCGCGCAGACTTTTTAAAGATACTTACGGGCGGGTGGTCATAGACGCTGAAGGCTTCCTCGGCTGAACGGGTAGAGATAGGCAGCCCGAGAAAATTGAGCTCGCGGGTGAATTCAGCCACCTTGTCGAAACCAAGCGTGCCGTCTTCAAGACCCTGGTAGTAGCTGATCGTAAACGGATACCGGTGCGGCATCCGCGGGATCGAGTCGCGTAGCTTTTGGCTGGCGAGAATAACGTAGTCCGCACGATTAAGTTTGGCGAGGAGCTGGCCGCGTTTCTCGCTATCGTCGGCGACGTAGTGTGCCAGTTCGATCTGGGTGTAGCGATCGGGGCTAAGCCCGCCGGTGCGAGGCAGGGGCAACCAGTCGTCCCAGTGTTCACAGGCGAGCACGCTGCCTGCCGGGACGTGGTCGTAAATCCATTCCGAGGCTTCGATGCGCGTGTGTTTCCGGGTGTAGATCGAGACGAAGGCCAGCGCCCAGGCCAGGGTAAAAAGCACTGCCAATGTGGCCATGCCTTTTCCGGCCAGCGACAGGATGCGGGCGTCTTTGCGGGGTGCGGCAAGCCAGGACAAACCCCAGGCTGCCAGCACGCATAGGCTTCCATAAATCGGCAGGAAGTAGCGCAGGGTGCATTGATAGGTGAACCCCAGGTGGAAAAACACGATGGCCACCCACAAGGTCGGTATGGCGTGAGCCCAAACGCGTTGACGAAGGGTTTGCCAGCAGGCGCAGCTCCACGCGATCCAGGCCGTGAGACCAAGGCCAAGACCGAGACCCCAGGTGATTAAATTCCATCCCGGCCAAAGCAACGGGGTGCGTCCGTAAAACTGGCGGGTGAAAACATTGTCGGTCACGCCCGTGCTGATGGCGACAACCTCGCGCATGTTCGCCACCCAGCGCGGAGCAAGTTGCCACGGCCAAAAACCGGCGAAGGCGTCGGGCAGTGCCAAGCGCACGGTGATGATCGTCGCCAAGGAGAAAACCAAGGTGCGCACGAATGCCCGCTGCAGGACGGAGATCACGCCGCCTTCACGCACTCCAGCTGCAGGCAGAAGGGCGGTGATCGCGACTACGAGGCCGAAGGTGGCGACTGATATTTTACAGCTGATGGCCAGTCCGAGCGCGACTCCAGTGCAGGCGTAGTCGAGGAGTTTTTGACTTCGCCAGGCTCGCACCAGCAGGACGAGGGCGAGTCCGACGAAGAGGTTGGCGAAGGGATCGACGACGAAAAAATGAGCATGCTGGATGGGCACGACGGCCAGCGCGTAGAGCAACGCGGCCAGGAGGGCGGTGTTTGCCCGCCGGTAGAGCGACCAAGCCAGGGCGAATACCAGCGTGATCGTGGCGGTGTCGGCGATGGCCGAGAGGGCGCGACCGGTCATGGCCATTTGCTCGGGGGTTTTGATGCCGCCGAGCACCATGACCCCGCGCAATGCTGTTCCGGGCAATGTTCCGTAAGCGTAAAAAGTCGCCTCGCGATTGCGCGGGTTGAGCGGAGATTTCGACTCGTCCAAATACTCCGCCACCGAGTGAGGCCAATCCAGCCGCCAGGTGCACATCATGATGTGGCGTTCGTCCGGGTGCTGGCCGCCGGATTGATCCCAGTTGAGACCGAAGAGCCGGAAGGCCAGGCCGAGGCCGAGCACTGCCAGCAAGAGCCAGCGGGTCCGGGACGAGAGCGAGGGAGCCAGGCCTGGCTCGGGTGCGGAAGGAGTGTCCGATGTGGATGCGTGTGTCATGCCTGTTTGGTCATCAGGCTTGGAGGCGCTTTACGATTTGGCGAGGCAGCAGGCGGATGAGGAACATGATCACGCGCCAGTGTCCGGGACTGTAGATCGTCGCCGAGCGCCTGCGTATGGCGGCAGAGATATCGGCGGCGACTTTCTCCGGCGTGGTGAAGAGCGCGGTTTTGGCCAGAAGAGCCGTCATGGGTGAATCCACCGGGCCCGGCTTGACGAGCAAGACCTGCACGGCGGGCAAGAGACGCTGGCGGAGGCCCTCGCAAAAGGTGTCGAGCGCGGCCTTGCTAGCGCCATAGATGTAGTTCGACCTGCGCCCGCGATCGCCCGCGACCGAGCCGATGATCACGCAGGAGCCTGCCCGACGGCTTTCAAAGCGCTTCGCCACAAATAGCGCCGCTTGCATGACTTCGATGGTGTTCACTTGCATGACCTCGGCGGTCAGCCGCGCATCGTTTTCGCAGGCGGCGTGGTCGGGCAGGGTTCCTTGGGCGGCGAGAAAAACATCAAAAGCCTGGAGAGCGCGGAAGCCGTCCCCGAGCGCGGCTTCCAGTCCGGCGTAGTCGCCGTTAACGCAGGTGCGAACCGTCGCCGAGGCCGCGCCTCGGGTGAGGAGATCCGCCGCCACGGCATCCAGCCTGGACTGGTTCCTGCCGATCAACCAAAAGCGTGTGTCTTCGCCGGCGTGCATCCGGCAGTAGGCCTGGGCAATGGCCGAGGTGGCGCCGAGTATAAGATGGTTTTTCATGCGGTAAGGCCGGTTCGCCGGCTGAAGGTGGAGGCGCAGCGCGGATCGATGAAGGACTTGAACTCGGCGTGGCGGGGGTATGAGCGCTCGAAGGCATCGCGGCTCATTCGGTAGTCTTTTGCAGGATACAATGCTCCTTTGCAGGCGAAGACGGTGCGGTCCAGATCGTCGAGCAACCGATCGGTTGCCGCGCCCAGATTGGGTAGATCGAAGCAAATGGTGGCTCCCGGCCGGGGGAAGGAGAGGAGGCCGGGCGATTCGACTGCGCCGAAGAGTTTTACCACGGTCAGGAATGACGCCTGGCGCGCGGATTGAACCTTGCCAAGCGTCTCTCGCAGGGCCTCCGGCCCGGATTCCAAGGGAACGACGAATTGATATTGGATCAAGCCCTTGCGTCCGTAGGCGAGATTCCAGTCCGCCACGGCGTCGAGCGGGTAGAAAAAGCCATTGTAGGGAACGTCGCGTTGCGCGTTGCGCGAGGCGTTGGCCAGGTAGTAACCCGTATTGAGCAGGCGGAGGCTCCATGCGTTTACCATGTGATCAGGAAGCTCCCGCGGTATCTTGAACCGGGGCTGGGGATGGACTCCGGCGGACAACGGGCCATCGTCCTCGACGTGGTTGCCGGCGATGAAGAGCCCGCGCGGCGCGCCCCGGTGGGTGGCATCGAGCCAGGCCACCGAGTATTCGAAGGCGGCCTCTTGCCGGCGGGCTACTTCAAAGAACGCATCGAAACCGTGCAACGGCTCCAGTTGCTGCCGGATGAGGGGGGAACGAATCCCGCGGAGTTGCAGCTCCACCCAAAGGATCACTCCGGTCAGGCCCAGGCCCCCGATGGTGGCGCGGAAGAGGCCGGTGTTTTCCGCTGGGGAACACACCCGCACCGTGCCATCGGAGCGGCGCAGGCCGATGCGGCGCACGAAGCATCCGAAGGTGCCGGCGCGGTGATGGTTTTTGCCATGCACGTCGTTGGCCACACAGCCGCCGACGGTGACGAATTTCGTCCCCGGGGTGACGGGGATAAACCACCCGCGCGGCACGCAAAACTCCAGCAGTTGCGCAAGGCTGCAACCGGCTTCGCAGACGAGTAGGCCGGTTTTCTTATCGAAGGAAATCAGCCGGTTAAGCTGCCGGGTTTCCACCAGAAAACCGTGGTCGAGCAGGCAAGAGTCGCCGTAGCTTCTCCCCAGTCCATAGGGCAGAAACGGGACTTCCCCGGCGGGTAACGCATCGTCCATCCAGGCCAGATTCGCACTGCGGGTTCCGCTCGAGGCCCGTCTGCCCCATGAGTAAAAGGTTTTGACGGGTGCGGACATTTAAATCGGTTTCGCCGCCGTGGCGGCGAGCACGCAAAGCAGTGCAAGCGCCCATGTCACCCAATCCCGCGCGGCGAACCACACCGGGTCGTCATGCATCGTTTTTCGTCCGGCCAAAAACCAGACTCGCATGATCCAGAGCATGAGGATGAGCGCGATCAACCAAAGCCAGTGCGGGGAGGCATAGAGGGCTTTGCTCGCCGAGCTGTCCAGGTAGAGGGCCAGCACCACCACGGATAGGAAACCAGATGCGATGCCTACCGTAAGGACGAAGCCCAGATCGGATCGACTGTAGCCTCGGCGCGCGAGGGCGTCGTCTCCATCCTCAGGCAGGTAAGAGAGCTCTATGTAACGTTTCAGGAAGGCCAGCCCGAGGAAAAAAGTGGTCGAAAAAGCCAGCAGCCACGGCGATATCCACACCATGCCGGCTACTCCGCCGAGCAACATACGGTAGGTGTAGAGGCCCGATAAAAAAATGCCGTCGAATACGGGCGCGGTTTTCACGACCAAAGTGTAAAACAGTGAGAGCGCGTAGTAGCCTGCGATAACCGGCAAGGCCGCCGGGCTTGAAAAGGTTGCCAACGCCATGCCGGTCAGGAAAAGGATCATCGCCGTCACCAGCCCGGCCGGGATCGACCAAGCGCCGCTGGCGAAGGGGCGGCCCCGTTTGCGGGGATGGGCTCGATCCGCGTCCAGATCCGCGAGGTCGTTCAACAGATAGGACGACGAGGCGAGGCAGCAAACCGCCAAAAACACCGGCATGGTCTGTTGCCAGCAGTTCCAATCTGACCAGCGGTGGGCGGCGCAGAGCGGAAAAAAGACCAGCAAGTTCTTTAACCATTGATGCGGCCGCAGGGCTTTGAGGGCCAGCGCGCCGGCGCAGGCTGGCGAGGGGGCGACGGCGGCGAGGGGCTTGCCCAACCGGGCCGCCAGCGTGGCGCGGCGTGACTCGGTCCCGACGAACCACGCATTTCGAGCGGACCGCCAGACCGGCAGATCCGCCGCGCAGTCGCCGATGTAGTCGAATCCTTCGGCTCCAAATTCCGCGACCAATCGCTTCGCTTTGCGCGCGCCCTTGAGATTGTCGCCGGCTTCGCTGCCAAAAACCTCGCTGATGAACGGCAGGTGTCGCGTCACCTTTTGCGCGGCCTCCCGGTCGGCGGCGCTGGCCAGCACGACCCGGCCTCCGCCGTCTCTCCAGGTTTTGCAAAAATGCAGGACTTCCTCGTTCCACATCAAGCGTTCACCTGACAACGCCGTCGCTGCGGCGACCCGCGACTTTAAAAAAGGCCGCCCGCCCTTCACCAACCAGCCCAACGCGGGAATGATCCGCCAGAAACGCGGAAATAGAAATCTCGTGAGGCCTTCCCAAAAAAGATCCCCGCGCAGCAGTGTCCCGTCGAGATCAACGGCCAGAACCTCGCCGACTTTTTCATGGCTGGGTTTCATGCAGGCGCAGCGGGTTCAGGCGTTCCGGTTCGGCGAGGGGGCGCCTGCCTGCTTGATTTCATCGCGGATGATATAAAGTGGCCGCCCTTTTGATTCCAAAAACAAGCGCCCCAGATACTCGCCGATGATGCCGATCAGCAGGGTCTGGACGCCGCCGGTCACAAGTATGACGATGATCAGTCCGCTGTTATCGGAACCGGCTGGCTGGCCCAGGCGGGCGATTAAGATATAAAGCAGCAAGGCCAGTGCGCTGAAGAAGAAGATGAAGCTGGTCCAAAAGGCGATGCGAAGCGGCCGCACCGAAAAACCGGCGATGGCGTCCACCGAGAGTTTCACGAGCTTTTGGAAATTGTAGTTGGTCTGGCCGGTTTTCCTGGGTTGGCGGTCGTATAAAAGCCCGGTTTGCGGGAAACCGATCCAGCTAATCATGCCGCGGAAAAAGCGACCGGATTCCGGCAGGGCCAGAAACGCATCCACCACCCGTCGAGTCATCAACCGGAAATCGCCCGTATCTTCGGGTATCGGGTTGTCGGTCAGTATATTAAAGACGCGATAAAACAGTTTTGCCGATATCAGTTTGAGCCAGGACTCGCCGGCGCGCGAGCGTCTCACGCCATAGACGACGTCATAGCCTTCTGCCATCTTGGCCCGCAAGGCCGGCAGCAACTCGGGCGGGTCTTGTAAATCGGCATCCAAGATAAGCACCTGCTCGCCAAGTGATTTTCTCATTCCCGCCGACGAGGCGGCTTCGTGGCCAAAGTTGCGCGAGAATCGCAGTCCCTTCACCTCGGCGATCCTTTCGCCGATCTTGCAGATGATCGCCCACGACAGATCGGTCGAACCATCGTCGACGATGATTATTTCATGAGCAAGACCGAGCTCACGGCATAAACAATGGACCCGGGTGATCGCCTTCTCCAGCCCCTCCGCTTCGTTGTAGCAGGGAACGATGATTGAGAGTTCGGGGTTCATCTCTGCGAGGGGGATGCCATGATATTAGCGCAGCTCGGAGCGACGCCAGTAACCGACCCTTTTACCCTCCGGCGTGGTGTAGGCGTCGCGCCATATATAATAGTCGTTAAGGAACACGTTCATTCGCGCCCATAATTCATTGGTGTCGGCCGTTTGATACCAGAGAATGTAATCAATTTTTTCAGCGGCGGGCCAGACCATGATGCCGTCGATATAGCCATTATACAAGGCTTCCACCTTTTCCATGCGCTGGTTGATGGGTTGGGCATAGCCGTGCCAGAGCAGTTCGTGGCCGACCCAGCCCAGCCACATTTGTTTGCCGGCGAAGAGCGGCACCACTGCGGAGTTGGTGAAGGAATTGGGGTTGGGGCGCTCGATCGCTATCCCCGTCGGCTCCAGAGTCAGTTGATCCAGCAGGTGCCGGGTGGATTCATCCCTGCGCAAATAGGCGTCCCCTTGGAGTTTAGCGAAATTAATTTTGGGCGTAAGCCACCAGTATCTGGCGAGTTGGACGCCAAAAACACAGGGGTAGGCACAGGCGATCGCGGCGCATACCCGCACCCACTTTCGGCTTGCACGCTCGATCAGCACAGGACCGAGCATCATGAGCGTGGCAGCGGCAATCCAGGGCCACCATTTCAGGGTGGTGTTGAAGCGCTCGGTATCGCCGGAGTAAATGTCGTCTATAAAAGTAAATTCCGAAAGCCCGAGATAGGCGAGGGTGAGCACGGCGAGCCAGAGGCAGAGTTTGTTCCTAGCGTAAAAGCCGAGCGAGCCGAGCGCGAGGGTAGGCAGGAGGAAAAGAATATAGAGAAGCAGCGGACTGTGGAGCTCCCACGGCACCAGCTTCAGGGAGGTGGCATAGCTGCCGGCGGCGCCGGTGAAGGCGGTGAGATAGACCGCCGCCGCGAGCCAGACCGCCGCCGCCCCCACGGCGAGTGAGCCGATGATCGCAGCCCAGTTTTTTCGCTCCCATAGCACCCATCCCGCAATCCAGATAGCTTGCAGCGGAAGGGTCCAGGTATTGGAGAGCAAGGTCCAAGTCAGGGTGGCGCCCACGAGAGCGGCATAACGTTTCTTTTTTGTGCGACTGTATAAAACCGCCGCCAAGGCGCCCAAGCCGAGCAGACAATAGCCGGAGTAGGGCGGATGGTAATCGCCGAGAAAGGCGGTGTAGGCGAAGGATTCACCTGCGAGGTCCTGCCGGGTATGCTGGCTGGCGTATTCCTGCATCATGGTGCCGACCGGCGCCTTGTCGTAGGTCATGCCTCCGACGAAGCGGTTTGTATTCCATGGCATCGGATCCTTGTAGAAAAGATATATAAAGCCTGATACACCCGGCCCCCCTACCATAAAGGCTGTCACCAACAGGATACGCACCCAGATTTTACGCGCCAGCAAGCTGACTACGCCCGCGAACGAGATGCCCGCCAGCGCGGTTATCACACAGAGGGCCAGATTGTAGGTGATGCCGGGGGTGAGCCCGAGCAGGCGGCCCATCAGGGCTGCGGCATAATATTGAAAACTGTAATAATGATAGGAGGGGTTTGGGGCCAGCCAGAAATCGGTGGCCGGCAGGGTGCCACCCGGCAGATAGGTGCAGATATACATCAGGTCGGGGATTTTCTCCGATGAACCGTCGATGTCCGGAAAGGCCAGCCGCCACGCGAAACAGTAGAAAAAAAGCAGCGCGAAGGTGATCAGGGGGCCATAGGCCGCGCCAGGCCTGAATTCCGCCCGCCAAAGTCCTAAATGCTTGTCGAGTGCGGCGTAACGTCCGCTGACCCAGCTTCCGTGGCTGAGTAGAATAATCCCGATGGACAGCAGCGTGAACACCACGCCGACCCCGTGCAACTTGCCCAGACCGTGGTGGGTTTCGATGGCGAAAAACAGCGTGGTCCAGATCCAGGGACCGCTCGCACTGGCCAGCCAGCGGTTGCGTATCAGCAAGCCGGTGGCCAGCACCATGCCCCAAAGGTTGATCAACAAGACCGTGATAGTGAAGAGAAGACCCAAATGTTGCATAGATGTAGAGCCGGTGGATGTGCCCCCTTTGTCCTGATTTGACCAAGGCGAGCCACATGACTTGAACCGCGTTAAAAGGCGCACATTCCCTCGAACGATACAAGCCGGAAGCGGGGGGGGGCTTTGCGGCGACGTTCCCCAAGCTTTGACGGGTTCAGGACCTTTTACTCACGCGACTCCCCGGCCTTTTCCTGTCCCCCATTCCCATCGTCCCGCGATTGAAAAGGGATTCGGGAAAATCGGGCGCTGCAGGCACTCTTCGCGCCAGCCAGACGGGACCTTCAGGCGGGACCATTATTACCGTTCGCCGGCAAGAAAAGGCTTTCCTCTTAACAGGCAGACTTTACCTTGCACTGGGGAGACATACGCCGCCTCGCTTGGTTTCTAAGATTCATATGTTGTCCGCCTTGAGCCTAAACACTTCCAGATCCATGAAATCAGGATCGACTTCCCCTCGGGTGGTTAATCGACGTTTTACGGGCGAGGGTGCGACCCGTCCGGCCCGTCGGCGGGGGCATACTTTGGTCGAGTTGATGATGGCCACTTTGCTTTTTACGTTGGCAACCGGCGGATTGCTCGCGGCATTGACCCAGTCCTACCGAATGGGAGAACGGGTGAAATACTCCTCCGAAGCCCGTTATGCGCTACGGACGATTGCGGATCTTTTTCTCAATGCGCCCTATTCCAAAGGGCAGTATAACGATATGGACACTCTGTTCATGGTGACCAGCGGTCCCACTGGCTCGGGAATGGCGTGGCGCAAGGATTTGGGTATATTTTGTTTCCTAAATCAAAAAATGGCCCGGCAGGGCACCGAGAGCGTTGAGCAAAACAAGACCCGCATACGACTGGGATACGACATCAGCAGCACCGGGGTTGATCCGGATACCGGGGCAACCGGTGAAGTCATGATTTTCCATCTGGGGAAAATGGATGATACCACCATGTCGAGGATGAGGCCCCGGGTGACCCGGGATATCTCCATCATCGCCACAGATCCCTCACCGGCAGGTATATTGCTCAAGGGGGAATTCGTCGTCAGTTACGAACTCGGCGGCAAAACTTACACCCAAGCCATCACCGTTCTAAGGGCTGCGCCATGAAAAAATATATCAAGAAAAGGCCGCGCAAAGCGTGGCTGCTCGTGCGAACTGTCAACGGCTTCACTCTCGTCGAGGTGCTCATCACCATGAGCCTTTCGGTCGTGCTCCTGGCAGGCGTAGCCTCCTTGTTGTTGTCCAGTAACATCGCATATCAAAAGTCCAGCATCCGCAACAATATCAATCAGAAGAGCAGCCTCGTGCACCAGCACCTGACCACGGAGATTTCCACGGCCGTGAAGGTGCCGGAACTGAGCATGGGCAATCCGCAAAAGAGACTTCCTGACGGCTCTCTTGATCCGAGTGACACCAGCGCGGGCAGCAGTTTTGCCTTGATGACCTATTTCGTCACGCTCGGCGACCCCGGGATCCTGAACGCAGACATATCCTACGACACGGACACCCCCTCTTTGGTCGTGACCCTGAAGGGGACCAGTAATCTGAATCGTCCGGTCGCGGGTGATTATCTGGTGCTGGCCACGCCCAAGCTGGGCGAAAACGGCGCCCGCATCGCCAGCGTTTCTGACGGCCGGGCGGAAGGCGCGGATGGCACGGTGACGATCACTTTGGCGAGTGCACTCAGTGCCTTGACCACAGAGTCCTCAACTTGGACCGATACCGATGGGACCACTAGGGTAAAACTGGCAAAAGCCGGTCAAAACGTAGCCTTTTGGCGGCAACGCGCTTACGAAGTGGAGCGTTATACGGCGGATAATACCGCCACCAAAAACTTTACCCGATTAGTTTGGTATCAAAGTTACGAATCCAAGGATGTTCACTCTGATCCCATCGTCGTGGCCAGCCAGCTTTCCGCCAACGCCGGAGATGACCGGTCTGACTACGGTGGAGCCACCACTGAGCAGGTGATGCAGTATCCGTTTCAAAAGGATTTCAACGGGGACCATACCACCGAGACCGACACCACTGCGGTCACCAATGTGGTGTGTAACATCCTGATTGAGACCAAGGATCGGGTGAAAATGCTTGGCGGCAGGTCTGACGCCTACAGCCAGGCGGCGGTCGCCGCCGTTTTGATCAACAAGGCGGGCTCGGATTTTAAGCTCGAAGGCTACACTATTCCCGCCGCAGCTGAGACGCCGACGCCGACACCGACACCCTTGCCGACCGCTACGCCGACAGCGACGCCGACGCCGACCAATACGCCGACGCCGACCAATACGCCCGTGCCGACCAACACGCCGACGCCGACGCCGACCAATACCCCGACGCCGACGCCGACCAAGACTCCGACCCCGACCAAGACGCCTACTCCGACCAAGGTCCCGACGGCCACCCCCACCTCGACCCCCTTGCCGACGGCCACGCCGACGATTACTCCGACGCCGACGCCGACCAATACGCCGTTGCCGACCGCCACGCCGACGATTACGCCCACGCCGACGATTACGCCGACGCCGACCAAGACGCCGACACCAACCGCCACGCCGACGATTACGCCGACGCCGACGCCGACCAAGACGCCGACGCCGACCAATACGCCGTTGCCGACCGCGACGCCGACCAAGACGCCGACGCCGACGATTACGCCGACGCCGACCAAGACGCCGACGCCGACCAATACGCCGTTACCGACCGCGACGCCGACCAAGACGCCGACGCCGACGATTACGCCGACGCCGACCAAGACGCCGACGCCGACCAAGACCCCCCTGCCTACGGCCACCCCCCTGCCGACGGCCACACCGACGAAAACGCCCATCCCGACCGCGACGCCGACGCCGACCAAAACCCCGTTGCCGACCGCGACGCCAATTCCACCGACCGCGACGCCAATTCCACCGACCAAGACACCAACGCCAATCCCGACCGCGACGCCAATTCCACCGACCAAGACACCAGCGCCCACCGCAACCGCGACGCCAATCCCGACCGCGACGCCGACGCCCTTGCCGACCAAGACGCCAGCGCCCACCGCGACGCCGACGCCAATTCCGACCAATACCCCCACGCCAGCGCCCACGAAAACGCCTGTGCCGACGTCGACGCCGACGCCCTTGCCGACCAAGACGCCCACGCCGATGCCGACGTCCACGCCCACGCCGATTCCGACCGCGACGCCGACGCCGATTCCGGACTTTTAATCTTCGATCCCCATGCTTCCCTACCGTCGTTACCCTTCCCGCCAGCGCGGCGGCATGATTCTGGCCGCCATGTTCGTCATCATTGTGATGGCGATGATGGCCACGTCGGTCGTTTCCCACAGTTTGCAGACCTATCGGGATGCGAAGCGCTTAGAGCAGCTTGACCAGGTAAAGCTGAAGGCCGAGAGCGAGATGGAAGTGGTTTACTATAATTGGAAAAAGCAGATCTTCTCGGTCAAATCCCGCACGGAGATCCCTGGTCAATTAACGTCGGCTGGCATCACCGTGGATGAGACCTCGGTGAACACGGCGACGATGACGCCGACCCTGGCCAAAACCAGCCGGGAGCAGGGTGAGTGGACGGTTTCTCGTTCACTCCGCATCGGCAAGCCGCCAGCCACGGGCCAGACGAATGGCAAGCTTGGCCAGCTCACGGAATACACCGCGCTCACCCGTGCGGTGAACAACCATCCCACCTTCGGCAATGTGGAGTATCGAATGGGCCGCCGTTTCGCCCAGCTCGATACCACGCTCTTCCAGTTCAGTGTGTTTTATCAGGATGTGATGGAGTTTAGCGCCGGAAGTGCGATGACGATCAAGGGCAAGGTTTCCGGTAACAACAAAGTGTATATGAGCTCCAAGCTCGCGTCCGCCCCTATCGTTATTCGCGATGAAGTGATGTTTTATGAGACCTTCAATGGTTGCCGCGGACCCAATCCCGATACGACCAATATTGACCCTTCTTTACGCGAGGTGGAGCAGCTTCAGTATCGCAGCACCGGCTCTGCCTTTGCGCCTATTTTCGATCCTACGCCCGAAACCTCCGCGCGCCCCGCCGACCAGGCCGCTCAACGGGCGCTCCAGGTTAAAAAGATGGGCGAGAAAGAGAACTTCCTCGGCGGTATCAATGTAGATGATGCTAAAGTGGCCTACGGCCCGATCACCACATTGCCCGATGGTTCAGTGGTCGGCACGGGAGCGTATCCCACCGAAAATGACATTTACCGTTCGGTGGTGGCTCCTTCGCCTAAAAAGGCGGATGGCACCCTGATCGATGAAGACCCGACCGTGAAAGCCACCCGCATGTATAGCAAGGCGGGCGTGGTCATTGAGGTCCGCGATGCGTCCACTATTTCCGCTTCAGAGTTTTCCGCCCGTCCGGTTGATGTCTATGTGGGCGTGGGCACGGGCCGCACCAAGCTGGACTACGCCTCGACGAGTTATCTAGCGGTGGTCGCCACGGTCAACGCCCGTAAAAACGTTTACGATAGTCGCGAACAGACCAATGTGAAAGTGACCACCCTCAATGTGGGCCAGTTTGCCAGCGTGATCGAGGGTCTGGCCGGCACTTCTGACCCTCTCCTAACCAACTACAACGGTGTGGTCTATGTCTACGATCCGAATGCCGAAGTGGATTCACCCACCAGCGCCGCGTTGGATGATGATAATCGACCGGACTTGAACGCTGTGCGCCTCACGAACGGCTATCAACTGCCTTGGGTTGAGAAAGACGGAAAGCCCGTTGGGTTTACTTTGGCGACGGATAACGGCCTCTACGTTCAGGGGGATTATAATACCGTGCAAAACGCGTCTGCGACCGCTGACACCCGTAATATGGGAGCGCTTCTGGCTGATGCAGTCACCGTGCTATCCGGCAGTTGGGATGATGATAAGTCGGGCATAAAGTATCAGCGAGACGCCATCACCAATGCATTTTTGCTCGATGCGAGTGGTAATAAAATCCCTGAAACGGTGACCTCAGGCGGTGTCACCAGTAACGTTTACTACAAGGCCTCGGAAAGGGTCGCGTCTGATACGGTGGTGAATTCAGCCATCCTGAGTGGCAACACCGCCTCCTCCGATCCCACGGGGACTGGAACGATCAACAGCGGTGGCGTGCAGAATCTGGTCCGCCTGATGGAAAACTGGACTGGGCGCAGCTTTACCATGCAAGGTTCCCTCGGTCAGCTTTTTGCCTCAAAACACTTCACCGCCGCAATCCGTGGCACGGGCGACGCCAATGGCCTGTATTTCGCTCCCGCGACGCGTAATCTCACGTTCGATGAAAAACTGGCGGAGTCTCCGCCCAATCAGTCACCCACGACCACGAAGTTCTACCGTGGCGACTACTTCATCTGGCATAAGGGCAACGATCCCACGAAGCTCTGACGTGGCTGCGACGGGCGCGCTCGTCGCCTTGGTTTCAACCCTTCCCGTTCGCTGGTTTCGACCCCGGTGACTCACGACGTTGCTGCCAGCGGTAGAGGCTGGCGCGGTTGATGCCGAGCAGGCGCGCCGCCAGAGACAGGTTGCCGGCAGCCACAGTGATGGCCCTGGCGATGAGTTTGTCCTCCGCCTCGGCCAGATTAAGCGGCAGCCCGGCCAAGTCGGCGGGCACCGGCCCAGCATTGGACTGGGACTGGGCGAAGACTGCATTTCCCGGAATGGCAGGGGGAGTGAACACAATGTGGGTGCCCCGCAGTGTGTCGGCGCCGGCGTGAATCAGCGCCCGCTCGATCGTATTCTTTAGCTCCCGTATATTGCCGGGATAACGGTGGGTGAGAAGGCGCTGGATCACCTCCGGCCGCAGCCTGGACGGCGCGAGTTTTTGCTCGCTCGCCAGGGTTCGCGCAAAATGCCTGGCCAGCGCGGGCACATCGTCCATTCGCTCGCGCAGCGGAGGCACCGGCAGGTGAACCTGCATGAGACGGTAATAGAGATCCTGCCGAAACGTCCCCTCGGCGACACGTGCGGCAAGGTCGGCGTGAGTGGTGGCGATCACACGCCCCCGGACGTCCTTGTTGCCGGCTGACGCTGCGGTATCGGGGCCCATGCCCTCATCGAGCAAGCGCAGTAAATACGGCTGGATCTCGAGTGGCATGTCGCCGATCTCGTCGAGGAACAAGGTGCCCCCGTGGACCGGATCGAGGGCCCCTCTGGGCTCGGGGACGGGGCTGGCGCCGGGACTGCGCGCCGCTCCCCGAAAAAGGATCTCGGCCTGCCCGGCGACGAGTGTGGAGCAGTTAACGGGAGTAAACGGAGTCTTGGCCAGAGGACTGCCAAAGTGGATGGCGCGGGCGAGCAGCTCTTTGCCCGTGCCGGTCTCGCCGGTGATGAGGACATTGGCCTCAGGGTAGGCTTCCAGGCTGCGCAGTCGCTCCATGAGCTGGGTAAAGCAAGGACTGGAGCCGATCAGGCCCGCCATGGCCCGCGGGCGAGCCTCGTCCGCAACCGGCGCCGCAGGCGCTACGGCCGCAACGGGCGAGAACAGGGGGGCGTGGGGCTTGGTGGTGGCGTTCACAGGGCGGGGCGACCGACCTTATTAGCAAGCTTCAGACCAAGCCCGTGTTTCTAAGTTAAATAGGGGCTGACAGGCTGGCCCGCATATTGCTTTTTGACCGCATCAAACCCATGAAAATCACCGCTCTGTTTCGCCCGCTCGCACTACCCGCCGCCGCATTTTTATTCGTCTCCAAGGCACACGCCCATCCCGGCCATGACGGCGAACACGGCGGTGGGTTGACCTGGGATTTTACCGGCGGCTTGGTTCATGTCCTCACGAGTCCTTACCACATGGTGCCGGCGCTGGTGACCGGTGCCCTCGCCTTTTATTTCTGGAGACGTATGCGCGCTAAGCGCGCTGGTTCGCAATCCCGGGACTGATACCGGCGCCCGGCATAAAATAGACGTTTTGAACGCAAAGCCGCCAAGACACAAAGGGGGCAAAGGAATGGAAATGAACCTTTGCTTATCTCCGCGCCTCAGAGCTTGCGTGCGTCGCACGCGAGGTGGGGCGCATGAGGCGTGAGTATGCGACGGATCTCCGCCAGCGTGCGGCGCAGGCGCGGGCCGTCGGGTGCGACAAATTTGATGCTCCAGCCCGCGCCGGTGCGAAGCTGGCTGGCTCCGATCCAGACCCCGTCCGTCTGCAAGTCATGCAACGCGGAGCGCCAGGGCGGAACGGGGTCGGCGGCGAGACCGGGCGCGAGGAAGACGGCGTTGCCAAAAGAAGCAGTCTCTCCGGACCCGGCGAGCGTGGCCAGGGCGTGCAGATGGTCGGCGCTTTGGTCGAGGCGTTCACGCAGGAGAAGATCGGTGCCGGAGCGAACTTCAAGCTCGAGCACGAGACGATCCCAGCCCCACACCTCACCATGGGCGACACGACCAGGGAGGAGCAGGTCGGCGTAGAAGGCCGCCCCGCCGGGCGCGACCTCGAGCACGGTGCGTTGGTGAAAACGCGAGCCGCGATGAGGCACGAGGGGCTCGGGCAGCACTTCGAGCCAGCCGCCGCCGGCGACGGAAAAGTGCTGGAGTGATCGCGCCTCGTCCTCGCCGCTTCGCATCCGGAAAACCCGGCTGGCGCTGGGAGTGGTGAGCAGCACGGCCGCGCCGGCCTCGACGGTGACAGCGGACTCCAGGCGGTCGCCGGACAGGATGCCGGCGGTGGGGTTTACGACCTGCACGACGAGGGTGCGGGTGTCGGCGTCCCAGTAGGGCTTGCTCAGGTGGTAGGGTGCGCGGAAGGACTGCGCGGCGAGCGAGGTGAGGCCGTCGTCGGGGCGGGCGGCGGCGCGGAGGGAGAGGTGTCCGTGGAAATCGGCCATTGGAAACGAGTCGGGAATTTAGCCGCAAAAAACACAGAGAGCACAAAGATCGGAGATGGGTTTTCTCTGCGCTCTTTGCGTTCTCTGCGGCTAAATCAGGTTCGAGGTTGGGTGGCGAAGAGGACCTGGGTTTCGATCCAGGCAATAACCTGGTCGAGGTTGTGCTCGCGTTTGAGGTCGCAGAAGAGGAAGGGGCGCGGACCGCGCTGCACTTTGGCGTCGCGGTCCATGACCGAGAGGTCTGCGCCGACGAGCGGGGCGAGGTCGATTTTATTGATGATGAGCAGGTCGCTGTGACGGATGGCGGGGCCGCCCTTGCGAGGTATTTTTTCGCCCTCGGCGACGTCGATCACGTAGATGAAGGAATCCACCAGCTCGGGCGAGAAGGTGGCGGTGAGGTTGTCGCCGCCGCTCTCGACGAGCACGAGTTGCAGGTCGGGGAAGGCGGCTTCGAGGGCCTGGCAGGCTTGCTC
Organism: Verrucomicrobia bacterium IMCC26134; assembly: GCA_000972765.1. Classification (GTDB taxonomy): domain Bacteria; phylum Verrucomicrobiota; class Verrucomicrobiia; order Opitutales; family Opitutaceae; genus IMCC26134_A. Next base: position 197,048 of record CP011265.1, read on the forward strand.
GTTCATGGTGGTGTCGTCGCGGATGGCAGTGTGCGGGCAGCCACCCGTCTCCACGCCTCGGATACGCTCGGCGGGCAGCGCGCTCTGGCGGATGAGGAACTCCGCGTCCTCGGAGCAATAGATGTCGTTGGTGACGACGGCCATCGAGTAGCGCTCGCGCAGCTTTTGGCAGAGCTTGAGGCAGAGCATGGTTTTTCCGGAGCCGACGGGGCCGCCGATGCCGATACGAGGAGGACGTTTCATGAGGAGGGAAGAAGTCGGAAGTCAGGATTCGGAAGTCAGCAGGAAATGCCTGGATCAGGAGATGAACATGCGGGCGTTGGCGGTTTCGTGGCGCGCGCTGGCGATGTCGAGCCAGGGATTGGACCAGCCGATCTCGGCGAGCGGCACGGTATTCGCGGTGGCGATGAGTCGGGGCGCGTGGGCGAGCATTTCAGTGAGCAGGGTCTGGCCTGCGTTCTGGCCGAGGCGGAGGAGCTTCATCGCGGCGGCGAGAGAGGAGGACAGGGTCGAGTAAGTGATGCCGGCGAGCACGGCGTCGCCGGGGGCGCCAAGGATGCGGCCTTCCAGCGCGGCGGAGACGGCGGCGGAGAAAGGCCAGGCTCCGGCGGCCGCGTGGGCGGTGTAGTCGGCGCCGAGCGGGTGGGGGTGCAGGCGGGTGGCGAGTTCGGCGCGTTGACGACCGATGTTTTCGGTGGCGGCGCGGAGTTCGCGCGGGCTTTTGAGCGCGTGGGCGAGGGCGCAGAGCTCGGCGACGCGCGCCCAGTCGGGAGCTGCGGGGTCGAGTGCGTTATAGGCATGGGCGGCCAGCGGAAGCTCGGCCTGACGGAGGGTGGGCAGCACGGAGAGGAGGAAAAAGGAGCGGAGCGTGGCGCGGTCATGGACGACGCCGAGTTCGATCAACCCCTCCAGGCCGAAGGAGTGGGCGTAGCCGCCGGTCGGGTAAAAGGAATCGCCGGCCTGAAGCAGGCCGACGAGCCAACGGGCAGAGGAGTTTTCGGAATCGATCATTTTAGCCGCGAAAGAACGCAAAGAGCGCAAAGAAAGGAACCAGAGCGGAGGCGATACGGGTGGGTTTGATGCCTGGGTCGGAGAGAGCGTATTTTTTGATCTGAAAACGGAATGAGCCAAAGTTGATGAGAAGGCCGTGCTCGATACGGGTGGATTTGAGATAGCCAAGTAGCTGGGCGACGTGCTCGTCGGCCAATGAACGGACGGCCTTTAGTTCAACGACGAGACGGCCATCCACCAACAAATCAGCCAGATATTCGCCGATCACGGTGCCATCCTCATCGAGGACTTGAATTGGATGCTGCTGTTTTACGTCGATGCCCGCCTTAGTGAGGCGATGCAGCAACGCATTTTCGTAAACTTTCGCCAAATGACCGTGCCCGTGAAAAACGTGAATCACATAAGACGTTTCACGGACTATGTCACATAATTCATTGATAGTTTTCACGGTTCGTTCTTTGCGATCTCTGCGTTCTTTTGCGGCAAAGAATCAGTGTTTGTGGCTCGGACCGAGGTCATCGATGAGGGGAGTGGTGACACTGCGTTTAAAACGGCCGGGGCGGAAGACGGCCCATGCGGGTGTGTAGGGAATTTGGATACGTGAGAAAAGTTGGCGGGCGGCGGGTTCGTCAGGGGTCAGCAGACGCCCTGCCTCGGAGGAGAATTCAAGATGCAGGTTGCCCACCGCCCAGCCGATGCCGGCGGTGGCGGAGGGAGGCAGTCCTGCGAGGGGTATCTCCAGCACGGCCTCGGGCTCCTGGGCGATCACGTAGCGGACCGCGCCTGTTTTATGGAAAAAGTCGCCCGGTTGCAGGGGGTTTGAGAGCTCGAAGCCGAATTCCATCCCGTCGGCGGCGACGCCGCGCCAGAGGCGTTTTGCGAGGGTGCGCCGGTCGATGCGCAGCTCGACGGCGGGCAGGCCGGAATCGCACGAGGGCAGGGGGGCGTGGATGAGGATCAGCATCGGGGTTTAGAGGGCACTCGTTGAATGCATCCGAAGCGGATGCCAGGGGTGCGCTCAGCGGACCGCATGCCAACGCACGCCGGCGAGACTGTTAATTCCGCAGGGACTGGTCGATGACGGTGACCACGGCGTTTTTGAAGGTGATGCGCACGCGCTCCTCACTGCGGGACTCGTAGACGGGCTGGTAGTCGGGTTGTTCTACGACACGGTAGCTCTTCACGGCCTCGTCATAGACGACCGTGCGCCGGTAGCTTACGAGACGGCTCCCCTGATATTCGCGCCAGTAGTTGTTGTAGATCCAGGTTGTGGCCTTGCCGGAGGCGTCGATGATCTCGCGTTTTTCATCGGGCGTGCCGAGGGCGATGTAAACCATGTCGGCGGTGTCGCCCATCTGGATGGACCGGGCTTCGAGGCGGGTGCGGGTGTCGGCGTCGAGGGTGTTGTAAACGGCGGACTTTTCCGCGGCGCGCTTTTGGTAGGTGTTGCAACCGGCGAGGAACAGCGTGGCGGTGCAGAGGGCAAAAAGGACGGGACGGAGGGTTCGCATGAAGGGTAAAGTGACGAGGTCTGGTAACGAGGGCAAACCCGGGGACGGGCTAGCTTTGGGGCCGTAAGGCGGCGAGGTCGTCGTCATCGAGGGCGACCTGCCGCCAGGACTCGTCCTCCGCGATGACTGCGTCGAGCAGGCGGCGGGCCTCGGGCACGTCGCCGAGCAGGCAGGCGTAGCAGGCGAGATTGTAGGCGACGAGGAGCGTGGGTTTTGGAATCAGCCGTGCACCGGTGAGCAGGATATCGCGGGCTTCCTCGATGCGGTGCAGCTCGCGCAAGGCGTAGGCCCAGGCAATCCACGGGCGTTCGTCGGTGTTGTCGTGGGCGACGAGTTCTGGCGCGAGGTCGATGACTTCGGGCCAGGCTGAGTCGGACATGGCGATTTCCTGCCTGAGCGAAAGCGCGGCGGGGGTGGCGAGCACCTCGGGCGAGAGATCGGCCAGCTCCGCGCGGGCTTCGGCAAGGAGGCCGAGCTGCAGATAACCGACCGCGTAGTCGAGGTGTTTGGCCGGGTTAATCATGGCGCTGACAGGGATACACTGGCGGTTTAGCGGTGGCTGGCGAGCCAATCGAGCAAGGCCGCGCCCCAAGGCAGATTGGGGCCGAGACCTGAACCGTGCGTGGCGCCCTCGGTGACGAGCAGAGTGGCGGCCACGTTTTGCGCCGTGAGCGCGGCGTAGAGCGCGAGGGAGTTGGCCGAGGGAACGGCCTTGTCGAATTGTTCATGCGTGATGAACATAGGGGGAGTGTGCGCGGTGACGGCTTTCTCGATGGATAGCTGGCGGGCGAGGGAGAGGTCGGCTGGGATGCCGAGGAGGTTGTCGCGCGAGCCGAAGTGGGACCATGGTTCGACGAGGCTCACGACCGGATAAATCAGGATGGCGAGGTCGGCGTGCGCGGCGATGTTGTCCAACGCATCGCCCACCAGACCGGCGGGGTGCGCGGCCTGGGTGGCGACGGTGCCGGCGAGGTGACCGCCGGCGGAGAAGCCCATGACGCCCACCCGGTCCGTGCGCAGGCCGTGGGTGAGGGCGAGCTGGCGCAGCTGGCGCATGGCGCGCTGGGCATCGAGCAGCGGCACGGGGTGGCGGCTCGGGGCGTGGCGGTATTCGAGCACGGCGGCGGCGATACCGTGGGAGGCAAAAAGCTGGGCGGGCCGGTGCCCCTCCTTGGGGGTGGAGACCATACTGTAGCCGCCGCCGGGTAGGATGAGGATGGATTGGCCGGTGCGGAATTCGTCGCTGGGCAGGTAGTAGGTCAGGCGTGGCAGCACCCCGTCCTCGGCGGTCGCGAGCGGAGTGCGTCCGGCGGGCCAGAGCGGGATGATTTGAGGGAGGTTGGGGGATGCGTTGGTATGCATGGTTGGAAAAAACTTCACTTTTCTCCGGCGAACGCGAGCCCGCGTGAGGCGCGAAGCGGCGGGCGACATCAGGATAACGGTCAAGGGATGAGAAATAGTTCGCTGACGAGTTTGCCGTTGCGTCCGGTTTTCTTACTTTTGAAACTATCGCCCTATTCTCCATGAGTTTCCCCCTCATTCTCCAAAGCCGCGGCGTGCGCCGTGCATTCACCTTGATCGAGCTGCTGACGGTCATCGCCATCATCGGCATCTTGGCGGCGATCACGTTCGGTGCGGCGCGAGGGGTTTTCCAGCAAAGTCGAATCAACCGCTCCAAAGCCGAGCTTGGGTCGCTTGGAAGTGCCCTCGAAGAATACAAAAAGTATTACGGGGACTATCCCGGGATCCGTGCGACCGAAACTGCTCCCGATCAGATTGATCCCAAGGACCTGCCCTTTTTATCTACTGGAGGACCTAAACAGACCGACAGGGCATATAACTTTTTTCGCGCCCTTTGCGGTCGCTTTGGCCCTGACCAGTCGATCAATGAACGCCGTGTGTCCAAGACCATTTTAAAGAAGAAATACGGGAAATCCTTTATTTCCCCGGCGCTTTTTTCATTAGAGCGAAGCGACAAAGATAACGACAAGCCAGTCGGGGAGTTGGCCATTCCGACTCCGGATGTCAGCGTCGCTAAAGACGACCCCGATTTCTCCAATGCTTTGCTGGACCCCTGGGGCCACCGGTATCTCTATTATTATAAAGACCTTGGTTCGGCAGGGACTTGGAAGAATACAACCTATGTCCTGTATTCAGCCGGCCCCGATGGATTGGCCACCTTTCCAAGCACAGCGGGCGCAATGCCTGATCCAGCCGACTTAAAGAACGCGGACAATATTTATCCACAGCCCTAAATTATAATATATGAAAATGCATTCAAATTCCAAGCGAGCCAAGGGTTTTACACTCATAGAGTTGCTCACCGTGATTGCAATTATCGGAATACTCGCGGGCATTACCATCCCGGTTGTAGGCGGGGTTCGTAATAGCGCCAAGAAAGCAAAAACCCGCGTGCAGTTCAGCCAGTGGGGCGCAGGTATCAGTGTGTTCAAGAACACCTACGGTTATTTCCCCCGGTTTGATACGGCTGCGGCAAACTTTGCCAAGCACAAGGTGAACGGTGGATTGAAAAACGCCGATACCTTAATTAGTGATGATGACTATCTTTTCCGAGAGTTGCTATCCGGTAAAGGGGCTAAGTGGAGCTCTCCCGATTTCATTTTTGCGAGCGATGAACAGCAGACATCCACAAACGCAAAAGTTCAAAACAAGAAACGAACGGAGTTTGTTAAGTTTGATATATCGGAGATTACCTCTACAACGGGTTCGGATGCAAACGAACCTGATATCAAGGTCGACGGAGCGCTCAAAGATGCGTTCGGAAATATGGAGATGGTGGTGCTGGTGGACCGTAACGGAGATGGTTTAGTAAACAAAGACGACCTCGCTACGGGTGTAACCGATTATCCGTCGGTTCGGGCGAAAGGCGGTATCACCGCTGCAACGCTAAAGTCCACCCTCACTACAGATGATGATAAAGATCCGTCAATTGAACATAAGTTCAATATTGCCGATGCGAGCAAGAAGGGCGTGAGGGCGGATGTTGTATTCTACAGTCCCGGTAAAGGTGGAAAAGATGGCGCATATATTACTCCATCGGATGCCGTTTGGAGCTGGTGATTGTATTAGCGACACAAACATACCGATCTTATGTCACCCCTCTCAAAACGTCGCGCTTTCACTCTAGTCGAGTTGTTGGTGGTCATTGCGGTAATCGGTATTTTGGTCGGTTCCCTAGGGCTTGCGCTTAGCAATGGCGATCGCGGCGTAGCCATGCAGGGTGCACAATCAAGCCTGTCGGCACTTGTCTCCGGCGCGCGGGCCCAGGCCGCGCTAAATCTTTCCAACGCATCGATTGTGGTTTGGGGTGACAAAGACGACCCTGAAACCTACCTGCGTCGCGCTGCGGTCATGGTAAATGTAAAGCCTGCAGTGGGCGCGGCATTTTGGGTGAGAAAAGGAGATGTTGTAGAGCTTCCGACGGGGATTTATTTCGTGCCGCCTGACGCCAGTGGTTCCCTGCCAGCCAAATTTGAAAAGCCGGCAGATTGGTCTAGTTTAAAATATACGGAGTCCAGCTCGTTAAATCCGACTTCTTTGGACGTGCGTCTTTCCGAATCTGCGAGTTCCAGTGCGGCAGAGAATATCACGGTCAAAGGATATGTGTCCGTCGGATTTAATGCCTATGGGCAGATCACGGCCTCCGCCGTTAATACTATGATGGTAGCAACAGGTGAATTGCAGCCACCGGCGGACGGTATTATTTTCAAAAATGCCGAGAGTGTGCGGGGACTGGTCGTGAGCACCTACGGTATCTCAACTTTAATAAATGAGAAATTGGGATTTAAGCCTTAATTTTTGTCGATGAATAATCCTCCGTCAGTTCCCCAATCATCAAGTTCCCGTGCAAAGCATAGCGGCTCCGGGTTTTCTCTCGTGGAAGTGGTGGTGTCGGTCGGTATATTTGCGGTGGCCGTATTGTCCATACTCGCGTTGCTTTTACCCAACACCAAATCGGTTGCCGATCAGATCGACGCCGGTGTAGCGCAGCGTTTGGGAGAAAACATCCAGCTTGAGCTGGATCGTTATGGATTTACCGCCGTTGTCGGCGCCTTGCCCAACAAAACTTCGCGCATCTTTATGGTCGCGACGAAAGACGGAGAGCGCGTCTTGATTACCGGTGAAGATCCATATGCGGCTTGGAACGACACATATGGTAAATACATCCCTAGTGCCTCAAGTTATACATCGGTATCTCCTGCTCTTGCTGCGGAAAATGATCTAATCGTGGGAATTCCGCCTGGAATCGCATTCCGCGATCGGTTCTTTCTGATTGAGGTGTCTTGGCCGGATACCTATCCACAGTATCAAGCAAATTCCGGCGCCATGCCTGTGAACGTTCGTTTGCTTTGGCCTTATCGGCTGCCCGATGGTCCTCCAGACTCGACGGCTACGATCTATAATCAGTTACCCTGGCTGGTTGTTTCGCCTTCTGCGCACAATTCTCTATTGTTTAATTTTGCCCTCAAGCCATGAGTTATATTCTTAGAGATACTTCACAGGCAGGCGCTGCAAAAGCCAGAAAGAAGAAAGCGGGTTTCACCATTGTCGAATTATTGGTCGCCGCAGCCGTCACGTTGGTGCTTCTTGGCTTGATGGTCCAAATTACTTTATCGGTGCTCAAGACCTTTGATAAAGTGACGGGTTCTCTTACTACCAAAACCCAAGCGAGCACTGCACTCGAATATCTTCGTCGTGACCTTCAATCTATAGTGTGGCGTCGAGACAATAATGTGTGGCTAATCGCTACAATCCAGCCTGATCAAACGAATTACGGTGACAGAGGTGATACAAATATTGCGGATGCGAATTGGAATCCGTTGAAAGGAACAGCAAAGCCTGGGAATGCCAATCCCGGAAATGATTATTCTTCACTCCGTCTCGAAAATCCAGTGGCTGCGAGCACAAACAGATTTATAGATTTGGATGAATATCGATTTGGTCAAGCTGGCGTCTGGCTTCGATTTTTCACCAATCAGGTTTCTGAATCCAAGAGCACCACTTCCCCAATTGCGGTTTCCTACCAGATCGTGCGTATGAAGCCTCGCCCTAATAGCACCGAGTATAGATACCAATTATTTCGCTCCGTCGTTCGCCCAGGGCCTGTCACGACTAACCTTTCCGTTGTGACTGCAGGTTACAATCTCCTCGTTCCTGCTGCTACGGTCAATAACTACAACAGCACGCCCACTGGAGCGACCAACGACGCCAATGGTGATCCGGGCAGTGTTCGGAAGCCGGACCGTGAGGTTTTGCTGGCTAATAATGTGATAGATTTCGGCGTTAGGTTTTGGAGAAAAGGCGCTGGAGGCGCTCTGGAGTTGCAGTTTCCTGCCAATGTGAGTTTCGCGGTGCCGAAACCAGACCAAAAAAACATAGCATTCTTAGCTACTTCACTTGACGCAGCAGCCATCACCCCCGCTGAAAAAACCTTTCTTGGGTTGGGCGGTGGTGACACCTTTAATTTGGGGTATCCGGATTTCGCGGACATTGTGCTGCGGGTTCTAACCGATGAAGGGGCCCGAATAATCGAGGCTTACGAAAACGGAAACCTTACTGCTCCGCCAAAACCGGCAGCGTCCACCTTGACCACCGCTCAGTGGCAGGACGCCTATTGGTGGACCTTGGCGTTGGAGCACAGTAAAGTCTTCGTGGAGCGGATCCCTATCACCGCGCGTCCTTTGTAATTCTATTATCCTTACTGGCCATGTTAATGCGCTCTGCTCAGCCGTTTTCCGGTTCTCGCCAACGGGGTATTGCCCTGTTACTGACGATTGTCCTGTTGGTTTTCCTTGTCCTGATCATGGTCGCCATGAGTTCTTTGGTCAGGGTCGAGACCCAGATTTCAATCAACACCCAGTCGCTAGCGCAGGCCCGGCAAAATGCAATGTTCGGACTTAATACTGCTATCGGTAAACTGCAGGAAACCGCTGGCCCAGATCAACGCGTGACAGCTCGTGCTGACTTGGTTGTAGCCGCAGGTAAACCGCAGGTAAACCTCACCGGCGTGTGGGATACTTCAGCTGGCGCACCGAATTTAATCACCTGGTTGGTAAACGGTAATGAAGATCCGCTAAATCCGCTCGAAGTAAAACCAGACGCGCTCGTTACCGCAGAATCCAATTCTTCAAGCACTATGATGGATGCGACCGACACAGCTGGCGACCATCCGCTGGTCGATTCGCTCTATGATGATTCGGCACCGAAGGCGCATGCATTTCCAAGCGGTCTTCGCTTTGGCGACGGACATGTCTATTTGGTCGCGGGTGGCTCGGTTGATTTAAAGACGACGGTTGGCTATAAGGGAAATGCAGCAACAGGATCAGTCTCCAAGAGTGAGCGCGTAATCCTCCGAAAGTCGCCGATTATTATAGACGGAGACAAAGTGGCTGGTAAAGCACCGGGCAATCCTGTCACTGTCGGAAATTATGCCTTTTGGGTTTCAGATGACGGGATCAAGGCTTCGTTGGGAACAGGGAACCGCAGTCCTTTAGTTAAGTATGATGACTCGCCGGTAGGCGATGGATTAAATTACCTTCCTGCTGCAAATGCGGCCAACGACCAAGCCTATATAAATCGAAAAATGCTTAATAACCTGCAACTTCAGGGTCCACGCCTGGATCTGGTTTTGCGTGATTATTCGGCATCCGATATTTTTTCACCGGCACGGGTCGATTTTTATGGCGTAATAGCCCACCCGCAAACCGAAAACTTGCGCAATGAACTTTCCACTTCTTCCCAGTTGGAATACGGGATATACGAACGTCCGTTTGCCAATCCTACGCTCACTATTCCCGCATTAGCTGCGTCCTTGGCTACATATAAAGATTTTATTCATGATCGCTTGAAACAGAACTTTCACGATGTCACCCCACATACTTACAGCGTTTTAACCAACATGCTGACGGGGGATTTGAAAGGTGACCTTAGTCAACAGCTTGAATTAGACGCGCTTGCTCCGGTCGAATTTCAAAACGCGGTTAAATCCTTCGTTGATGCCTGGAGGCCTTCGGTCGGGATAAGTGTGCCTTTTTCGACTACTACTAAAACAGGCTTATTGCAGCAGGTCGTGGCCATAACCCCTCCGGCTGCGTCTGCTTTTGTTGCTGGAAAGTCTGCATTCCCTATCGTTCCAAGTATCAGCGAATTTGAGTTCTTTTTAGGACTCACAGCGGTCACAGATGGGAGCGGGACCGCCGCTAATGTTATGGCGACTCCGTCAATCCGATTGGAATTGTGGAATAGTTATAATGCGATCATGAAGGTTAAGGGGTTGGAAAAACTTTACATCGAACTTCCTCTGATTGATGCGGCTGGAAGTGAGCTTTTAGCGTCTCCGGATATTGATGATGGTGCCGTTACGGCTTCCTTGAGCGTGGCCTACACTTTGGGGTGGAATGGATCAGACAAACCTTGGGCGGCAACGTTTGAGCTGACCGCGGCGAATCCTGGTAATTGGAAACCGGGTGAAATCAAGTTATGGAACGCTACGCCAACTGCGGGAAATGCCAAGAATACTGGCGGAGATAATATTACAGGATTTGCGGCCGGCTCGTCGGATTTCAATGTGGTAGTCGCATCGAGCAAGCTGGATATTAATTTACTAATGGGCCCCGATGTGGCTAATGCCAAAAAGCTTTATGGAGTATCTGCGGTTGAATTTGAAGATATAAATTCTAAGACAGCAGTCGATGGATTGAATTATTATTTCAGGCTTAGGGATACGGATAATAATGCGAACTCGAATTGGCTGAACAAAATTGATCCCCGCGGGCCTCAACTGGCCTATAGTGCATCAAACTTTGCGACACTTAATCTGAATGCTCTTCAACAGTTTGATGCCGTCGCGAATTATTTGCTCAGAAATGATACTCATTCGTCGCCTGCCCAGGTCGCGTTGTTCGATATCCCGCGGCAAGAAGTTTTAGGCGTAGGGGCGTTTCAACACTTGGTCTACAGTGTGGGCGGTGCATCCTATAAAATTGGTTCCAGCTCGGCCGGAGCCGGGAACGGTCTCTTTGATCAATACTTCTTCTCCTCCGTGCCGAGGGCTGGAGGCACATGGAATCCAAAGGTCGGTGATGTGATGGCGAATACTTCGATGGTCGTATTCGATCCGGCCGTCCATTCCGATACCACTAAAGCCGCGTTGAAAACTGCCCTGCAAAGTCAAAATTCACCTGAGTATCTTCTACTGCGTGATGCCTTTAACATTAACTCAACTTCGATTGCGGCCTGGCGCTCCATACTTGGAGGCGCTTTGCCAACCTTGGCCGATCCTGCCGCAACGTTAGTGGCTGATCAGGACGATTATGTGTGGGATGGGACCGCCGGAGTGGTGCAAATGAAGGCCAATTGGAGATACTTTGATGGAACGACTGATAAGACCGAGCCGGTGCGGAATGTCTTTTTTCGCCTGCCACAGACGGCGACCAATATCGGTGCCGATTACCTTTCGCTACGCGGCGATCTAACTGGTAACAACAAAACGAATCAGCGCACCGCTACCTACCGCGTAGGTCTTCGTGAGTTAACGAAGGAGCAGGTGGACGGAATGGCCGGCGATGTCGTTAAGCATTTGAAGCTCCTGGCGAAACCCTTTGCTTCAGTTAAGGAGTTTATCGACGCGGGGATTTTACAGAATGCGATTGATTCCCAAGTTTCTATAAATGAGCCGACGCTCACGGTTCCGATTCCCAAGTATTCACCCGGCTACCTCACGCAGGCCGATATTCTGCAGTTGATAGGACATCGTTTGGTGGCGCGTTCAGACACGTTTACGATCCGAGCTTACGGCGATGTGGTAAATCCGGTCTCGGGCGCAGTCGAGGCGCGTGCCTGGGTGGAAGCCACCGTGCAAAGGACTCCGGTCAAGCACCCTACATCAGCAACCCCTGGAAACAACATGAAGACAACGGGTAGCGCGGCGGGCAATTTTGGCCGTCAATTCAAGGTGATCAGCATGCGGTGGTTGGGTAGCGACGAAATATGATTTTCATGAATAGCAGGATTCTTTTCGGGTTATTATTTATGGGTTTGCTCAATCTGGCACCGGGGCAGGGCGCGCCTGGTCCGGCACCGCAGCAACGCACGCAGGTGTCGTTTTTGTTGGTGGGTGGAGCGATTCCTGTTGATGGGGCGTTTTTTGAGACGGCCAAGAAAGTCCCAATGCCGGTTCAATTAAGAGACTCAGGTAAATCCGCACTCTATTTGTATGATGGCGCATCCGAATTTACCTTGTTGGTTTCTCCAAAAAATCAACCTACGGTGAGGCGTGCAGTCGTCAGCTTGACCCTGCCGGTTGGAGCCAGACAACTGCTGGTTCTTTTGGCCAAATCGCCTAATTCAACCGAGGCCGCTCCACTCTATATTGGTATGGCGGTGGAAGACGATTGGACGGTATCTCCGGCCGGTTCGGTGCGGGTGCTAAACTATTCCTCAAAAAAACTAGCTGCTAAAATTGGTAGCGCTCAAATCGAGATCGGAAATGGTCCGGCAAAAGCCATCGCTATAGCGGATGGACGGCCGGAGGCGAAGGAGGTGGATCTACAGATTGCGAGCTTGGACGGGGCCGGCTACGCGATGGCCTATACAAACAAGCTTAAGCCTAGTCTGAATCATCGTTATACCGTGGTCGTGTTACCTCCGGAGGTGGCAAACTCACCTGGTGTCCAAGTGGTTTTGACGCGGGAATCCACACCGTTCTTGCCCAAACCCGGCAAGCCCATGCCGCCTAAGCCCAGAATTTGATTCTGGAGATTTGCTCGGTTTAGCGCCGGGCTCGATAGAGCGCGTAGACCACCAGCGCGGCGATGAGATCGATCGCGGCCACGGACGCTCTTAACGGCATGGGCAGGGGGAGCGGCAGCGCTAGCATCGTGATCGCAGATACACAGAGGAAAAAAACCACTGCGCGCATCGTGAGGGTATTTTTACGGCGCTTGACCTCGTCGGCATCGAGCGTGGGCGGAGGGACGGTGAAGGGGGAAGACATGGCTTGAGTTTTAGGCTTTAACGCAAAAATGCAAAGCCGCAGGGGGGAAGCGAGCAAGCGACTGAGTGATTAGCCGCAAAGAACGCAGAGAACTCAAAGAAAGGAAGTGAACGATTGGATGTTCTCTGTGCTCCTTGGGTTCTTTGTGGCTCTGACTTACTTGAAAATTCTATAAAGTCGGAGTTTTACGGGCGATTGGTATAAACGGGTGGGTTCACGGCGCGACAGGCAGGCGGATGCGCATGGTGGTGCCGCCGGGGCCGGTGGCATGGAGGGCGATATCGCCATGGTGGGAGAGTAGGATGCGCTTGGCGATGGCGAGGCCTAGGCCGGTGCCGTCGGCCCGGCCGGAGAGGAAGCTGTCGAAGATATGGGCGGTGAGATCAGCCGGGATGCCGGTGCCGGTGTCGATGACATCGACGATTGCCTGCTGGCCGCCGCCGGTTTCCTCGCAGGAAAGCGCGACCATGATGGTGCCGCCGTCGGGCATGGCTTGGGTGGCGTTGATGAGCAGGTTGAGCAGCACCTGCTGGATCTGGCCCTTGTGGACGTTGACCTGCAGGGGGCGGAGCGGCGGCGCGTAGTGGAGCTTGATCTTGCCCTGGGCGAGCTTGAGGCGGATGAGCACGAGGGTGTCGCTGACGATCTCCGAGAGCGACCAGCGGGAGTGGAGGCTGGAGGGCGCCTTGGCGAACTGGAGCACGCGCGTAACGATGGACTCGAGCTGGTCAAGTTTTTCGCCGATGACGCGGATATCGGTGCGGCGGGGGTCGTCGGGCGGGAAGTCGATACCGAGGTAGCCGTAGAGAAGCTTGATGACGGTGAGCGGATTGCGGATCTCGTGCGCGATCTCGGCGGCGAGCAGGCCGAGGGTGGTGAGTTGTTCGTTTTTACGCAGCGTCTCCTCGCTTTGGAAGACGCGGGTGTAGAGGTGGGAGTTTTGCAGGGTGACGGCGGCGAGGCTGCCGAAGGCGGCGAGCAGACGCTTCTCGTCGTTGTTGTAACGATGGGGGTGGTCGGTGAAGACGGCGAGGATGCCGATGGGCTCGTTTTCCCAGTGGAGCGGGACGGCGAGGATGGAGCGCAGCGTCGGGTGGCGCGGCAGGTCGACGACGTCGATGAACTCGGGAGACTGGATATTTAAAAACTCGATGTGCCGGCGGCTGAGCAGGGTGCTGGCGAGCAGGCAGGAATCGACGGGCAGATCGCCGCCGGGCAACACGGCGTCGGCCGCGCCGTTGAAGGAGACGGCCCTGAGGCATCGCCGGGCGGGGACGTATTCATAAAGTGCGGACGCGCTGGTGGCGAGGAGGCTGCGGGTGTCGCGGGTGATGGCATCGTGCAGCTCCTTGCGCTCGAGCTTGGTGACGAGGGTGAGGCCGGCGTTGACGAGGTTTTCCAGCTGGCAGGCCTTGCCGCGGAGATGCTGGAGCTGCCAGAGGCGCAGGAGCACGGCGGTGCTCTCCTCGGCGAGGGTGACGAGGCCGGCGAGGTGGGCGGGGGTGAAACCGCGCACGGTGTCGCTATCGAGGTTGATCACGCCGATGACCTGATCGGTGCCGGAGACGAGGGGCGCGGTCACCTCGGAGCGGACGGCGGGGCGGACGGGGATGTAGCGGGGATCGGCGCGGACATCGGGAACGAGTTGCGGGCGGCCGTGGAAGGCGACCCAGCCGGTGATGCCCTGACCGGGCCGGAGGACGACCTCGTCGATGTCGGCGGGCATGCCTTGGTGGACCTCGACCTCGAGTTTTCCGGTGTCGGGGCTCAGTAATCCGATGCTGCCGGAGGAGGCGCCGAAGTGGGCGATGGCAAGGCGGAGTATCTCCTCCATCGCGGCGCGGGGGCTATCGGCGGTGGCGGCCAGCCGGCTGATGGAGTGGAGCAGGGCGAAATCAGAAACCGTCGCGGGCGCGGCTTTGGCGGCAGACGACACGGCGTAGGGCGAAAGGGAGGGAGGCGTTGAATCCACGTCGGCCAGCATGCGCAGGACAGGCGTGGAGGTAAAGCGCGGGTCTAGGGCGCGCTGTCGGACGGAGCCGGTCGCGTTATCGGTAGGCTTTAGTTAAGCCGTAGCCGCCGGCCCTTGTGAGCAATCGACTGAATAATTGGCCGCAAAGAACGCAGAGAACTCAAAGACATGAAATAAACTGATGAATGTTCTCTGTGCTCCCTGTGTTCTTTGTGGCTATGGCTTTTTGAAAACCATTTAACGGAACTTCATCAGACGCAGCTGCGGAGGATTTCGAGCTGTTGCTCGATGTCGGAGACTCCGGTCAATTCGCGTTTAGCCTGCTCGTAGTCGAGCTGGGTGATATCGCCCGAGTCGCGACCGGCGTTCTTCGCGAGTTGTCGCGTGCGGTCGTGAATCATGGCCCAGGTCAAGGGATACAGAGCCGGCGTGGAGTCTGGGCTGAGTAAGGGTTGCATCGGGGAGGTGTTTTTGAGGTGTGCGAGTCGACCGGCGGGAGCCTCGGCGCGTCATACGTGCGCGTGGGCAATGCGGTGCTCGGCGGTGTGCTGGATGTCTGACTTGGTGAGTTTTACGAAAACCGTGGATTCCTCGTAAGAAATGCGGTCGATCTGAGCGGGAGCGATGTAGACCTGCTTGCCCGCATACCAGTGCCCGGTTTGCACAACCAGGTCGCATATCGACCAGCTTTTGTCGTCCATGAGAAAGTTGATGACGGTGCCGGCCTGGCCGTCGGTGGCTGCGATGGCGTAGCCGGTGATGGCTCTGGTGCTGCGCAGGTGTTCGTCCTCGTTGGGATGTTGCCCGTGGTGGGTGTGGTGGGCGGTTACAAAAGGCGGGGTGTAGATCGGGTAGGAGGCATAGCCCCAGATGCCGCCGCCGTTCCAGTAGGCGGGCCAGCCGTAGTAGCTGTAATAGTCCTGCTCGTATTGGCGCGAGACCGGGCGGTGCTTGTCGATCGAGGGGCAATCTTCAATTTGTTTTCGCGTGAGGTTTACGTAGATGAGCTTGTTGGCAGGGTCAAAGTGGCCAAAGGCGTGGGGTGAGAGCAGGACGAGTTGCTGCTCAAGCCAGGTGCCGGTGTTCACCACGAGATAGCGCACGGTCCAAGTTTGATCGTCGAAGTAGCAGTCTTTCACTTCGCCGATATAGCCATCGGTGGCGACGAGTTTATGGCCGTAAATATCTTTAATGTTATTAAGCATGGCGGGTGAGTTATCCGTTTCACGTTGCGCCCCGACGGGCGGCGTTGCTTCGATTGCCACGTCCAACGATAGCAGGCGGCGCGTCTGGGGACGATGGGGTGTTACCCTGAAATGAAGCCCGGCCGTTCATCTTGCGCGAAGTATTCGCAGCTCGGTTTCGAGGCGGTCCACATCGTGCCAGAGACTGCAGAGCAGGCGCAGGGTCCGGCGTTCGATACCATGGTGGCGACGGTAATGTTCGACGCGGCGCAGTTCAAACAAGGTGTCGTCGTTGAACACCGGTTCGCCGTCCGGCTGCGCGAGCGCGGGACCGAGGAGGCCGATTCGGCAATAGTGCAACACCAAGGCGGGGTGCACGCCGCACTGGGTGGCGGCCACGGATAGCGAGTAGGTCGCGGGAGCGTGAACGGGCAGGTCCAGCTCAAGCACCATGAGTGCGGACGAGGAGTCGGGTGCGATGGTGTTCATGATTCGGTCCTTGGATTGAAGCGGGAGATCGTGGCGAGTTGCTTCCACAGGGCGCGTTCGTCGTCCGAAACGGGCGTCGGAGTGCACAGCCGCACCGTGGCGAGGAGGTCTCCGCGGACGCCGCCTTCGCGGGGCAGCCCGAGCCCGCGCAGACGGAGTCTCACCCCCGCCGCCGTGCCGGGCGGCACCCGCAGCGAGGAATTGCCATCAAGGGAGGGAATGTTGACCCGCACGCCGAGAACCGCCTCCCACGGCGCGAGATCGAGATCGTATTCGAGGTCTGCGCCTTGAACGCTAAAGTTGGGATGACGTGCGAGCCGGACCCGCAAGTAGAGATCGCCGGCCCCGGCGCTTGAACCGCCCGGGCCGGGGTCACCTTGACCGGCCAAACGGATCCGCTGGCCCTCGCGAATGCCGGCCGGGATGCGCACCTGATAGGTGTCGCTGCGTTCTCCTGCGCCCTTTGCCCCGGGGCGTCGCAGGGTGATTTTGCGAGAGGAGCCGTGCAGCGCTTCCTCGAGCGTGACCAGAAGGTCGGCCTCGACGTCGCGGGGCTCGGTCCGGCCCTCGAAAGCGGAGCGCATGCCGCCGGGGGATCCACCGAAAAAAGACTCGAAGAAATCGCTGAAGCCGGTGCCGTCGTATTCAAACCCGCCGCCTGCCGATGGCCGCCCGCCCGGTCCGTGCGACCCGTCGAAAGCATGGTCTGGCGCGGCACCGGGACCGTCCTGCCACTTTGCCCCCAGCTCGTCGTAGCGGCGGCGTTTTTCCGGGTCGCCCAGCACCTCGTAGGCCTCGTTGATCTCCTTGAACTTCGCCTCGCCGGCGACCTTGTTTTTGGCGACATCGGGGTGGTGGATACGGGCGAGATTTCGGAAGCCCAGCTTTATCTCCTCCGCCGTGGCGGTGCGCGCCACGCCGAGGGTCTGGTAGTAGTCCTGGAATTTTACCGCCATACCGGGGATGCGTTCGAGCGGGCAGGCTTCAGTTTATCAACAGGACCAGTTTTCCGCAGGTATGGCCGCGCTGGCTGAGCTCCTGGGCGCGTTTGGCGGCGGAGAGGGGGAGAATGGTTTCGACGTAGGACGTGAGTTTTCCGGCATCGATCAGACGGGCGAGTTCCGCCAGCTGGCCGGCGTTTGACTGGGTGAAAATGAAGCGCGCCCGCACCTTGTGGGCGGTCGCGAGCTCGGTGGAAGGCGGGTTGACGATCGAGACAAGGAAGCCCCCGGCTTGAGCACTTTCAATGAACGGGTCTGCGTATCACCGCCGATCGTATCCAGCACCACGTCCACGGGCGCGACCACCGTTTCGAAGCGCTCCGTCTCGTGGTCCACCACCTGGTCAACGCCAAGCCTGCGGAGGAAATCGTGGTTTTTAGCGGAGGAGGTGCCGATGACGTGGGCGCCCTTCCATTTGGCGAGCTGGACGGCGATGTTGCCGACTCCGCCGGCGGCGGCGTGGATGAGGATGCGTTGACCGGCCTCCAGGCCGGCGGTCTCGAAAAGCGCCTGCCATGCGGTGAGGCCGGCCAGCGGTAGGGCGGCGGCGTGGACGTGGTCGATGGATACGGGCTTCAGTGCGACCTCGGATTCCTTGATGACGATGAACTCTGCATAGGCTCCGTCCCGTGTGATGTCGGGCTTGCTAAAGACCTCGTCTCCGATGCGAAGACGTTTGGTGTCGGGCCCGACTTTTTCTACAACCCCCGAGACATCCCAGCCCAGAACCAAAGGAAAGGTGTGATGTAATAGAGTGTGGAGTTGCCCTTCGCGGATTTTCCAGTCGATCGGATTGACCCCGGCAGCATGCACCCGCACCAGAACTTCGCCGGCTTTATGCCTGGGGCGGGGGATTTCCTCGTAGCACAAAACCTCCGGCCCGCCGTGCGAGTAGATGGATACGGCTTTCATCAATTCATAAGTTGGCGTGGCGGACTGGTGGTGCCGGCCGGTTCGGCGAGAACCTCCTGGATCATCTCCAGCAGGGTCTCCGCCGTGTAGGGCTTCAGTAGAAAATTTTTCACGCCGATGGCTTTGGCCCGGCCGTATATTTCGCCCGAATCCATGCCGCTTGAGGCGATGATGCGTATTTTAGGATTCAGCTTTCGCACCGCTTCGATGGTATCGACGCCGTCGAGGACGGGCATCATCAAGTCTGTGATCATCAAGGCCACCTCGCTCACGTTTGCGGCGAAAAGCTCGATGGCCTTGGAGCCGGATCCGGCGGTCAAAACGCGGTATCCGTAAACTTCGAGCACCTGCCGCGTGATGTCGCGTATGGAGCTCTCATCATCCACGATCAACACGAGTTCCTTGTGACCGGTCGGGGGCTGGTGGAAGCCGGAGCCAAAGACCGCCGTGGCATTGGCCCGGTTTATCGCCGGAAGGTAGATGCTGAAGATAGATCCTTGATCGACAATGCTCTCGACGGTTTTGAATCCACCGTGGCGCTTCACGATCGCATCCACGCTGGCGAGACCGATTCCGGTGCCCTTGCCCTCTTTTTTGGTCGTGAAAAACATCTCGAAGATACGGGCGACCACGTCGGCGGACATGCCTTGTCCAGTATCGCTGACTTTGATTAAAACATAGGGACCGGGGGGGGCCTTCTCGTTGAGGGGCACGCCTTGGTCTCCGATTAACTGATTGCTGATTTGAATCGTGAGCTTTCCTCCGTTCGGCATGGCATCCCGGGCGTTTACCGCGAGATTAAGCAAAACTTGATGGATCTGCGTGGGATAGCCGACAACGAGCCACAGGGCGTCGGAAGCATTGAGGTCGATTAAGATGTTACGGGGAAACGTATGTCGGATGATGCCGCCGAGCTCATCGAGCATGGGGCCCAGATTAACATAGATGCGCTCTCCATCCATGCCGCGCGTAAACTCCAAAACCTGGCGCACGAGATCAGCTCCGCGTTTCGCGCTGTTGTTGATCACGTCCAGGATACGTCCCTTGTGCTGGTCGGTGCTTGTTTTGTGTTTGAGCAGGTCGATGGACAGCATGATCGGCGCGAGCACATTGTTCAGGTCGTGCGCGATGCCGCCGGCCATTGTGCCGATACTGGCCATGCGCTGGGCGCGCAGATACTCCGCCTCAATGGATTTTTGCGTGGTGAGATCCTGCATGCCGCCGACCATGCGCACGGCTTTCCCGAATTCATCGCGAACGATGTAGCCGCAGTCATGGACCGACGCATAGGTGCCGTTTTTCCGTTCGAAGCGGTAGTCGTCGCGCCAGGTTTCCGCTTTGGAGTCGATCGCCAGCCTGAAGCTCGTGGTGACGCGCAAAGCGTCCTCCGGATGCAAGCGCTCAATCCACGAGTCTATGGAATTCGAAACTTCCCCGGCTGAATAGCCGAAGGTGCTGTAAAAGCCATCGCTCCACCAAAGGACATCGGTGCGCAGGTTTAGATCCCAGACGACATCGCTCACGGCGCGGGAGATCAGACGAAAGCGCTCCTCGCTTTCGCGCAGCTCCATTTCGCATTTTTTACGCAGCGAGATGTCGCGGATGTTGCATTGAATGATGTGCCGATCGCCTTCCGGGTAGAGATTACACACGCATTCGACGTCGATCTGTTGGCCGTCGCAGCGCCTCAGGGGCAGGTCATCGTAGCGAACATACCCGGAAGTGCGAAGGACTTCAAACATCGCCTGGCTCTCGGCTTCGTCCTTATGCAGGCCGATTTCGAACATCTCTTTGCCAATGATGTAGTCACGCGGGCGGTCCATCAAATCAGCCAGGTAGGGATTCACGTCCACGATCTTCCGCGTATCCGGATCGATCAGCAGGATGCCATCGCGCGCGGCCTCGAAAAGCCGACGATAACGTAATTCCGATAGAATGAAGGCGGCGGAGGACATCTAAAGGTGCGGATTATGGGGTTTATTAACGGGGTATTAAACCCTAATCCTAACGGAAGGAAGTGGTCGATTAAATAAGGTTTAAACCCCATTTAAACGACTTACCCCCAGCGAGGTTGAAGTGGAGGCCAAGCGGGCGGGGGCGTCGGATACCGTAAGCAGGATGATCGGCCCACGCGTATGGGGCGCTGCAGCGCAGGAATAATCAGCGTATATCACATAAACTATTCTCAATTATATTTTAACGACTGATACCGAAGTGAGGCAGGAGTCGTTAAAAAGAAGGTCCCGCTCCTTCCCGGAGCTTGGGGAGGCGGGTTAATCAGACTGGGGGCTGAAAGGGGATACGGGTCACGATTTTCGTGCCGGCGCGTGGGGCGGTCTTGATCTGGAAAGTGCCTCCGACGTGATTCGCGCGCTCGCGCATGCCGAGCAAACCCAAGTCGATCATGCCCCGTCGTCGAAGGGAAGGCAGTGCGGGGTCGAAGCCGACGCCATCGTCTTGTATGCTCAACCTGACACCGTCGGGCGAGCCGTTCAGGCGGACGATCACGTGGCTGGCCCGGGCGTGGCGCTCGATGTTCTGAAGTGCTTCCTGGAGGATGCGGTAGAGCACGAGCTCGGCCTCGGCCGAGAGGCGGGTGTTGAGCGTATCGCAGGTGAGGCGGAGTCGTATGCCGGTGCGCCGGGCAAACTCAGTGCAGGTGCCTTCAAGCGCGGCGGCCAGGCCGAGGAATTCCAATACTCCGGGCCGCAGGTTGCGGGAGATGCGCTCCACATCGGTGCTGGTCCGGCTGATCATTTCACGCAGGGCCAGCGCTTCTTCCCGCGTGGGGCCTTCGTATCCGGCCAGACTGACCGCGAGGGTCTGGCTGCGGAAGAGGACGGCGCAGAGCATCTGGGTGATGTTGTCGTGCAAATCGAGCGCCACGCGCCCGCGTTCGGCCTCTTGGACCTCCGCGACGCGGTTGGCCAGGGCGCGCAAGCGCTCCTCATTGCGCCGCGCCTCAGTCATGTCCGTGACCACCATGCCGAGGGTGACGAGGGCGGAGCCCGGATCGACGAGGCGATGGATCGAGATCTGCGCCGGGACAGAGGCGGCGTCGCCAGTGATGAGCCTGACCTGGATTTTATGGTCCGCCATCGCGCTGCGTTTCAGGAGCGTGCGCAAGGCGGACAGATCGGCGGGGGAGAGGAAGCGGCGGAAGGAGGTGCCGGTCACCTGTTCCAGCGGGGTTTTGACGAGCCGGGCGAAACACTGGTTCGTAAACAGGATCGTGTGGTCGGATGCGAGGGTGAGCGCGCCCTCGTTCATGGTCTCGATGAGCATGCGATAGGTGTGCGCGGCTCCGTTGAGCGTGAAAATATGCGATCCCTGTTTACCCGCGACGAGGACGGTATCCACCTCGCCGTTGCGGATGGCCCGCAGCGTTTGCTCCGTTTCGGCCAGGCGCGTGCGAACGGCGGCGAGTTCGCGCGCCGGTGTGGCACGTGCGGGGGCGGGTTTTCGCTTCGATTTCATGTGGCGGTGCTGGATCTGACGGCCAGATCCAACTCCACGAGCAGGCTGTCCAGGGCGGCGAGATTTCCCATGTGGCGGCGCACCGGGAGGGGGATCTCCTTGATGAGGGTGGGCGTAACGACGATCTGGTGCAGGCGGGCGAGTTCCGGCTGTTGATAAATGTCGATGACCTTCAGATCGTAGCGACCGGCGAGCTCGGTTTCGCAAAACCTGCGGATAAGCAATACGGCCTGGCGTGAGCGTGTGGTGGCGCCTGCGACGTAGAGCCGGAGGCTGATTTTTCCCCCGGCCGGAGTCCTTGTCCGAGGGGAGGCGGAGGTGGTTTTTTTAGGCATGGGCGAACCGGCTGGATGTCGCCAAAGCCGTGGCGGACTCGGAGGTGGCACGGCGCGAAACCCTACAGGACTTCCCTTAGCAGATTGCTTTCGATCACGCCGGTGGAGATGGCGTAGCGGGTGAGGCCGGCGGTGTCGTGGATGTTGAGTTTATCCATGAGACTCTGGCGGTGCTTTTCCACGGTCTTGATGCTGATGCCGAGTGAGGCGGCGACCTGCTTGTTGGCGGCGCCCTCGGCGACGAGTTGCAGGACCTCGCGCTCGCGGGCGGTGAGGCGATTGCCGTTGGCCACGGAGTGGCCGTCGCGGTCGAGAGGGACCACGAGCATGAGCTGCATCCGGCGTAAAATCGCGGGACTGAAAAAAGGCTGGCCGCCGGCCACGGTGCGGATCGCTTTCGCCAGGATTTCCGAGGAAGTCTGTTTCTCGAGAAAACCTTGCGCGCCGATGTCCACGGCGCGGCTGACGTATTCATCCTCGTTATGGGCGGAGAGAATGATCACGCGGGCGGCGGGCTGCGCGGCCAGGATCTGGCGGGCGGCGTCGATGCCGTTCAAAAAGGGCATCCCGATATCGAGCAGTATCACATCGGGACGCAGGGAGGCAGCGAGATTGACGGCCTCGCGGCCGTCCTTGGCTTCGCCCGCGATTTTGAAGTCGCCGTCGGCGTTGAGCAGCGAGCACAGGCCCTGGCGGACGACCACGTGGTCCTCGGCAATCAGCACGGTGATTTTAGGGGTGATGTTCATGGGATTTTATCCGTCGGTGTGAATGGGATCTCCGCGCGCACGGTGGTGCCTTTGCCCTTGATCGACAGGAGGGTGAGGCGGCCGCCGACCATCTCGACCCGCTCCCTCATGCCGAGGAGGCCCAGACGGCCACGGGTGCGCGCGATCTGAACTTTTTCGACCGCGAAAGATTTTCCATTATCGGCAACCTCCAGGCGGATGGCCCCGCCTTTAATCGCGCGGATCTTTATAACCACTTGGGTTGCGTGCGCGTGGCGGGCGACATTGGTCAGGGCTTCTTGCGCCACGCGGAAGAGAACGGTGCGTTTGGCGGAGTCCAGGGCCTCGACACCGGCATAGGCGCTGAAGCGGATTTTCAGATTTTTGCGCACGGCGAGGTTCTTGCTGTAGGCGTTGAGCGCGGGGATAAGGCCGAGCGCGTCGAGCACGGCCGGCCGCAGTTCCCGTGCGAAGCGGTGGACGGCGTTGACCGAGTTCGTCACGAGGCGCTGGGTGCTTGCGATTTTGGACTTGAGGGCGCGCAGGCCGACCGAGGCACCCTTGCCGAGGGCGGAGAGCTCCACGTTGATGCCGACGAGCGTTTGCACCACGTCGTCGTGTAACTCGCGACTGATCTCACGCCGCTCCTCTTCCTGTGCGGAGATGATCTGGTGTGTCAGGCTGCGCAGTTTTTTCTCCATGATCTGGGACTTAAGGAAGAGCAACCGGTAGCGCTCCTTGGTCTCGTGGATGAGCCCCATGCTGGCTTTGCGCCGGGCGATCTCGCGTTCGAGCCGGCGATTGGCACGGGCGAGGGCGACGGCCTGCTGGCGCAGGGCCCGGTTACCGGCGATCAGGGTGCGGCTCGCCTCGCGGTTGGCGTTCTGCTCCCGATGCAAGGGAACCAGGGCGCGGGTGAAAAAACGTCCGGCGTCACGAAGCGCCGCATTATTACGAGTGGTGAAATCAAAGCGCCTGGCGAGGGCGAGCACCGCCTGCTCATGGATGATGGCCAGATCGAGTGTCGCGAGCCCGCCGAGTTGGGCGGATCTTCCCAGCTCGGTCGCCTTCCGCATGCTTTCGGCGCCAGCCTGCGCGAGTTGTGCTTTCAAGGCTTTGTGGTAACGCAGGGCGAGTGAATGGCGGATGTCCTTTTGGGCGTTTGGGACGGTGGATGGCATTTATGCGAAAGGCTGAGACTGCGGCGCGGTTGCCTGCGCCGCCGACAAAGCGGAAGCGGCGGTCAGGCTGCTACTGGGCACTTTATCTCAGTTCAAGAAACACGGTTCAGCCGGCGATTGCGATGAGGAAAAAGCCTTATTTACGCATCGCGGTTTTTGGCGAAACGACGAACCCGACCGCTGTTAGGGGTGCGATGCAGCGAGCTGCGCGGAACTTGCGTGAATGCGCGAGACTAACCGGCGGCGGCTTGAACCGCGACGGGCGGGGTGATGGCCTCGGCCAGCGCGGTTTGCAGGCGTCCGAGGCGGGCGGTGTCGACGACCTCATCGGAACGGGCGTTTTCGATGTAAAAGCTGTCGATGGCGATTTCGCGCTCGGTGCCGACGCGGGCGAAGGTGATGTCGAAGCCGTGGTCGCTGATGATCTTGGCCAGCCGGAACAGGAGGCCAATCTCATCGAGGGCCTGCACCTCGACGATGGTGCGTTGCATGGAGAGTTCGTGATAGACCTCGACAGTCGGCGGGAATGAGGCAGGCAGGGCGGCGACCCTGTCGGAGCCGAAACGGATGCCGCGGACGCGTTTGGCCTGGGCGACGATGTCGGGGTAGAGGTCCTTGTCGGTGACGAGCGCCTCCTCGATGGTGCGTTCGAAGATTTGCTGGAGCTTGGCGTTTTGCACGGCGCCGCGACCCGGCTCGACGACGTAGAAGGTGTCGATGGCGATGTGGTCGTTGCGCGAGATTACTTTGGCGGAGAGGATGGAGAGGCCGGCGACGGAGAAGGCCCCGGCGAGTTTATAGAAAAGGCCGGCGCGGTCCCAGGTGACGATGTCGACGACGGTGAGGGAGCGGTTTAGGTCGTCGTGCCAGTCGATAACGGGCTTCAGGCTGCTGACGGAGTTGGCGTTCGAGATGGAGGTGAGGAGCCGGTTCACCATCCGGATGTGGAGGGCGATTTCATCGGCGTCGGTGTGGATGAAGTAGCGCTCGGGCAGAAGTTGGAAATGGGCGGTGATCTCATCGGCGCTGATGCCGGGGATCTTCTTGGCGACGAGTTCCTGGTAAGTGGACTGCATGCGGGCGGTGTTGCGGAGGGCGACGTTGGGGCCGTGGATCAGCTGTTCAAGGGTCGCGCGGTAGAGGGAGCCGTGCAGGGTGTCCTTGTAGCTGTTCCAGAGACCGGCTGCGGTGCCGCGTGCGTCGCAGAACGTGTGCACGTAGAGGTAGCGGAGTTTATCCGGGTCGGGCACGAGCTCGGCGAAGGCAATGGCGCTGGCGGGGTCATCGATGTCCCGCTTTTGCCAGAATCGTGCCATGATCAGATGGTATTTGATGATGAAAATGACGATTTCCTGCTCGGCTGCGTCGACCTCGAGGCGGGCGAGCAAGGGCAGGGCGATATCGACGCCGAAATCAGCGTGGCCTTTGATGCCCTTGGCTTTACCGATGTCGTGCAGGAGGAGGATGAGGTAGAGCAGGGTGGGGTTGATGGTCTCGTGCAGGACGTCGCGATATTTTTGTGTGACGGGTTCGGAGGCGGTGAAAATCACATCTAACTCATGAATCGCGTTCAGGGTGTGGATGTCCGCGGTGTAGCGGTGATAAAACTCGTGCTGCACGAGGCAGGTGAGGCCTTGGAACTCGGGGATGAAGCGGCCGAGCACGCCGAGTTCGTGCATGAGTGCCAGGGTGGGGTGCACGGCGCCGGCGGCCTCAAGGATGGCCTTGAAGCTGGTGTTGGCGGCAGGGTCGTGGATGACCTTGCGCGTGATCAAAGGCAGGGAATCGTGGATGAGTGACTGGAGGGCGAAGTCGGGCTGGGCCTCGAGTGACTGGCAGTGTCGAAACACGCGGACGAGGCGCACGGGATCCTCGCGGAATACGCCCGGGGTCTCCGCGCTCAGCTCTTTGCCGCGCAGGATGAAGCCGTCGATGCGCTTCGATTTTTGGTAGCGGTGGGCGCGCACCAGATCGCGGAAGGAGATTTTTTTGTCTTCGGCGGCGTCGAGGGTGAGGGCGAGGCGGTTTTCTACCAGTTTGCTGATGCGATAGACGATCTGGGCGGCACGGTAGTAGTCGTGCATGAACTGCTCGACGCGGCCGAGCAGATCCTGATTGGTGTAGCCGAGGCCGAAGGCGATGCGGGGCTGGGCTTCGAGGTCGAGGAGGTCCGTGGGGCGCTTGCTCTGGAAGTGGAGCTCGTTACGGGTCCGGAGCAGGAAGTCGTAGCTACGGATGAAGTCGCGAAGTTCATTGCGTAGCAGGTAGCCTTGCTCGACGAGTTGCTCGATCTTGTCGATGCCGAGCTTCACCCGCGCCATCCAAAGGGTGTTTTGGTAATCGCGCAGACCGCCGACGCCGTTTTTGATGTCCGGTTCCTGAAGGAAAACGGTATGGCCGTATTTGGCGCGACGGGTGGATTGATCCTCCAAACGCGAGGCTATGTAGCCCTTGGCGTCCTCCTGAGTGTAGAAATTACGGTAGGCCTGGGCAAACCCCTCGAAAAGCGCCTCGCCGCCGGCGATGAGACGGGCTTCAAGCAGGGCGGTCTTGGTCTGGATATCCTTGCGCGCCTCGACGAAGACGTCGTCCACGTTCCGGGTGGAGTGGCCGACCTTCAGTCCGCAGTCCCAGAGCACGTAAAGCACCTCGTCGATGAGGTGTTGTTGCAACGGCTGGACGGTGGCGGTCTTCACCTTCGAAGGGTAAAGAAACATGATGTCGATATCGCTCAGCGGACAGAGCTCACTCCGCCCGTAGCCGCCCAGGGCCAGCAATGAGACCGCGGTGGGAATCTTGCCCTGGACGCGCTCGAAGCTTGAGACGGCGAAATTGAATAAGTGCGCCAGCAGCACATCGACCATGGCGGAACGTGCGCGCGTCACGGCCAGTCCGGCCTCGCCGCCGTCGTGGCGCATGCGGATCATCGCGCTCTCCAGCCGCAGGAAGGTTTTACAGGCGGCAAGACGATCGGCCCGCGAGACATCACCGGTGAAGTTAAGGCGTTCGCGGGCGTGTTTTTGGATGCGACCTATGACAGGGGCGGAGCTGGGCATGCGCGTTGGATCGAGGCGGAATTATGGACTACAACGGTGCACGCTGAGCGCAAACGCCGTCCGGCGCAAAGCGCTAAACGCGCCTGTTTCATCATGGTCCGGCCGCGAAGCGGCCGCCACCGGCCTGTCCATGCGCCTTGTCCTCGGGCTTGCTTCGCGTGCCGGGCGGCGGTTGCCTATGCGGTTTCCCACCTTTCCCCCGCCCATGTCTGAGATCACCAAGAGCTACGAGTCCCGCGATGTTGAGTCCAAGTGGTATGCCGCCTGGCAAGAGGCGAAGTGTTTCGCCGGCAAGGCCGCGCCAGGCCAGAAGACCTACACCATCGTCATCCCGCCACCCAATGTCACCGGCATCCTGCACATGGGCCACGTGCTGAATAACACGCTTCAGGATGCCCTCATCCGCCGCGCCCGCCTCGAGGGCAAGGCCGCGTGCTGGATACCCGGCACCGACCATGCCGGCATCGCCACCCAGACGATGGTGGAAAAGCACCTCAAGAAAACCGAGGGCAAAGGCCGCCGCGATCTCGGCCGTGAGGAGTTCCTCAAGCGCGTCTGGACCTGGCGCGACGAGAAGGGCGACCACATCCTCAAGCAGCTCCGTGAACTCGGCTGCTCCTGCGATTGGGAACGCACCCACTTCACCATGGACCCCGGCTACTCCAAGGCCGTGCTCACGTCCTTCGTGAAACTTTTCGAGCAGGGCCACATCTATCGCGGCAAACGCATGGTCAACTGGTGCCCCGTTTCGCTCACCGCCCTTTCTGACGAGGAGGTCGAGATGCGTCCGACCAAGGGCCACATCTACCGCCTGCAATATGAGCTGGTCGAGCCGTCCACCGCCCGTGACCCAGAGGGGAACTTGATCCCGCTCACCCATCTCATTCTCGAAACCACCCGCCCCGAGACCATCGCGGCCGACGTCGCCGTGGCCGTGCATCCGACGGATCCCCGTTACCTGCATCTCGTCGGCAAGAAAGTCTGGCGCCCGCTCGGCGAGCGTATTCAGATTCCCATTATAGCGGACGAGGCTGTCGATCCGGCCTTCGCCGCAGGGGCTCTCAAGGTCACCCCCGCTCACGACAAGGTGGATTTCGAGATCGGCCAGCGCCACCGCCTCCCTGTCATCGATTCGATCAACGCCGACGGCATCATGAACGAGCTAGCCGGCCCCGAACTGGCCGGCATGGAGCGCTTCGCCGCCCGTAAAAAAGCCGCGGAAATCCTTCACGAGCGCGGCGCACTC
Organism: Verrucomicrobia bacterium IMCC26134; assembly: GCA_000972765.1. GTDB lineage: Bacteria > Verrucomicrobiota > Verrucomicrobiia > Opitutales > Opitutaceae > IMCC26134_A. The sequence continues at coordinate 225,166 of CP011265.1, forward strand.
CTCGAGGCCAAGCCCTATGAGAACAACGTCGGCCACTCCCAGCGCGCCGGCGTGCCCATCGAGCCGCGCCTTACCCAGCAGTGGTGGCTCAAATACCCGCGCGTTGAAGAGGCAAAAGCGGTCGTGCGGGATGGTCTCATCCAGATGCACCCCGAGCGCTGGTCGAAGGTTTACCTGAACTGGCTCGAAAACATCCAGGACTGGTGCATCTCCCGCCAGCTCTGGTGGGGCCACCGCATCCCGGTCTGGTATGCCAAGGGCGTGGACCGCGAGCACCTCACTGAGGCCGACCTTCGCGACCCGAAGAAAATCCACGTCTCCCTCGAAGGGCCCGCCGACCCCGAGAACTGGACGCAGGAGGACGACGTGCTCGACACCTGGGCCTCCTCCTGGCTCTGGCCTTTCGCCACCCTCGGCTGGAATGACGCCGAGGAGCAGGCCAAGGCCGGTTTCTCCCAGTTCTATCCGACCACCACCCTCGCCACCGGCGCCGACATCATCTTCTTCTGGGTCGCCCGCATGATCATGGCCGGCCTCGAGTTCGCCAAACCCGGCGCACCGGTCGAGGAACGCATCCCCTTCAAACACGTTTATTTCAACGGCATCGTGCGTGACAAGCAGGGCCGCAAGATGTCGAAGACCCTCGGCAACTCGCCTGATCCTCTCGACCTCATCGTCAAATACGGCGCCGACGGTCTGCGCTTCGGCCTGCTCCAGATCGCGCCGCTCGGCCAGGACGTGAAGTTCGACGAGGATCGCATCGAGAGCGGAAAGGGTTTTTGCAACAAGCTCTGGAACGCCACCCGCTTCCGCCAGATGAGCGGTCCGATGAGCGACAACACCTCGCTTGAAGCCATCCTCTCGCGCTTCGACCCCGCTCACTTCGATGACGACGACCACGCCCTGCTGGCCGCCCTGCTCGATCTCACCGCGCTGCTCGAAAAGTGTTTCGCCGATTTCGAATTCGCCGCCGCCACCCAGGGGTTGTATTCGTTTTTCTGGAACGATTTTTGCGACTGGTATGTCGAGGTCGCCAAGACCCGAGTGCAAGACCCGCACGCCAAGGACCACGCGCTCGCGGTGCAGGACCTCGTCATCCGCCAGTTCCTGCTCCTCTTCGAGCCCTTTGCGCCCTTTATCACCGAGGAGCTCTGGTCGCTGCTTGGCTACTCGTCGGCGGGCAAACGTTTCGTGCAGGACACCCGCCTTGAGACCGCCGCCGTGCTGTCCGCCGCCATCGCCAAACGCGGCACTTCGGTGGACGCCGCCGCCGCCGGGCGCGTGGAAAAACTCAAGCAGGTCGCGACGCTGGCCCGCCAGCTCAAGGCCGACCAGTCGGTCGCGCAGAAACGCGACGTGAAGTTCTTCGTGCTCGGCACCCAGTCCGAATGGCTCGCGCTGGAAAAGAATGCAGCCAAGCTTGCCCGCATCGTCGGTGCATCGGAGATCGCGCGCACCACCGAGGAGCTGTCGCTGCCCGCTATCGTGACCCCGCTCGGCACACTCTACCTCGACACCGGGGTCAAGATCGACCCTGTCGCCGAGCGCGCGCGCCTGACCAAGGAGCTCGACCAAGTCACCAAGCACATTGCCGGCACCGAGTCCCGCCTGAGCAACGAAGCCTTCACCAGCAAGGCGCCGCCGGCCGTGCTCGAAGGCGCGCGCAAGCAACTCGCCGAACAAATCAACAAACGCGCTGACCTCCAACGCCTGCTCGCAGCGTTGGGTTGAGTGACGCGGCAGGGACGCTCCGGCGCGGTGAAGACCCGACCGCTCGTCGGGTCTTCACCGTTTATGCCCGAATCCCTTATAAATAGACTTTTTCACCGTAAAGTCGCCAAGGCACAATCGGCGTAAAGACTTGGAAATGAATTCAACCCGAACCCCGCGATTGCTCGCCGCGATTCGACGCAAGCTCCTGCTATCTGTCTGTTTGTTCAAGCGTTGCGCCTGCCTTTACCCTCGCTGCGGGTGCCCACAGCAGGCGACCCTTCGGGCCATCGCCGTAGGCGATGCCATCTAAGCGCTGCCGCGCTACGCCGATGCACTCACGAGTGCACATCGGGCTTCACTGATCGCCATCCGCTCCTCGAACTTGCACCGCCTCATTGGCTACAGTCGCAGATTTCGGGCTCAATCTTTGCTTATCTCTGCGCTCCTGCTTCTTTGCGTTAAATCTGGAAATGGCAGTCGGGCGATGGAGTGTAGGCGTCCCGCATTCGCGGGATTGAGTCGGGCGGCGCTCGCGGAATCCCGCGATGGATATCAGTCAGTGCACCCCGGGCTTCACAAAAGAAGCTCTGCTCCCGCATAGTGCTCCGCCGCCTCGGCTCCAACTGCGGCGTTCGGGTTTAAAGCGCACGGTAGTTGGGGCCCTTGGCCGGCTGATGTATCATGAATTTGTATTATATTTAATCACCTAACACCTAACCCTCGTTCAATATGATGCAAAATGCAGCGTATTTAGGGGGGGTATTTAGAAGCGAAAGCCGTCTAAGTTGTTAGTGTTGAATATCGATTTCTGGACTAGGCAGTTGGCACGAAGTTCGCTATACATGGTTTTATTCAGTGCCTGAATCAGGACAGGTCGTCTTGGTTTCGGTGCTGATAACACAAACCAACAAACAGCCTAAGATATGAATACACAAATCAAACTCGCTGGGTTTACCGCCCTGCTCGCCGCCGCTGCGGCCACCGTCCAAGCCGAAGTCAAAATCAACGAGAACCTCAAGATCGATGGTTATGCAATCGGCTCTGCCGTCATCACCCATGGCACTTCCGACACCAATAAAACCATTCTTGGTAAAAGCGGTAACCAGTTCGACTCCGTTTTCGTCGGAGTGAGCGGTAAATACAACGATTTGTCGGGCCGCGTCAGCTTCCAAGCCGCGAATCCCTTCGACAACACCTCTGACGATACCTCTGGCGTCTTGGATGCCTATGTCACCTACACTGCCGGTGATGTTGCTGTCACCGCTGGCAAATACCTCGGCTACCTCGGTTTCGAGTCCTACCACACGCCCAACAATGCGTTCATCTCCTATAGCAACGCATTTTACGCCAGCCCCTTCGCCACGGGCGTGAAGGTTGACTATACCGGTGATGGATTCTCCGCCGGTGTTTCTGCGCGCGATAGTCAGATCGTGGGCGGCTCCAATTTCGCTACCGGTGACGGCGAGTATTCCGATGATATCGGTTACGAGGCCTTTTTCTCCTACACCGGCATCAAAGACCTCACCCTGTTCTTCGGCGTTGGCTACGAGAATGTGGATGGTTTCGACAGCGTGCTCGAGGGCGACTTCTGGCTCAACTACAACGTCTCCGACAAGCTTAGCGTGGCTGGCGAGGTCACTTCTGTCCAGGACGCTACCGACCTTTCTTGGCTCGGTCAGGTCAGCTACAAGGTTACCCAGGAGCTCTCCGCTTCCGCTCGCGTGACCTATTTCGACGGCAAGTCCGGTGACGTGTTTGGCTACGGCGTTGCCTCCACCTACACCTTCACCCCCAACTTCTCGTTGAAGGGTGAAATCAGCCTCAATGACAGGAATGTCGGTGGTCCTAACACCGCTCAATACGGCGTCCAGGGTCTCTTCCGCTTCTAATCGGATCTGACCGACTGTTTCGGTAATCTCTGCGCAGGGCCGCTTGGAAGTGTATAAGCGGCCCTGCCTTTCAGCTCTTCAGTAAGTCCTCTCAGAGGCGCACACCTCTGGCTACTGCCTTGCCCAAATTTTCCAAGCTCAACGCATTCCGACCTATTTTTCCCGCCATGATTAATAAAATAAACAAGACCCTCGGAGCTGGCGCCATCGCGCTCGGTCTCCTCGCCTCCACCGCACTGCAAGCCGCCGAGACCGTCAAGGTCGGCGTGCTTCATTCTCTCTCTGGCACCATGGCCATCAGCGAGACTTCGCTGCGTGACGTGCTGCTCTTCACCTTCGACGAGATCAACGCCTCCGGTGGCGTCCTCGGCAAGAAGATCGAGCCTGTCGTCGTGGACGGCGCCTCCAACTGGCCCCTCTTCGCCGAAAAGGCCAAGCAGCTCCTGGAGCAGGACAAGACCGCCGTGACCTTCGGTTGCTGGACTTCCGTTTCCCGCAAGTCGGTTCTTCCCGTTTACGAGAAAAACAACGGTCTCCTCTTCTACCCCGTGCAATACGAGGGCGAAGAGCTTTCCAAGAACATCTTCTACACTGCCGAGGCTGTCGGCCAGCAGGCCACCCCAGGCGTTGACTATCTGTTGAGCGAACTCGGAAAGAAAAAGTTCTACCTCATCGGCTCCGACTACGTCTATCCCCGCACCACGAATCTCGTGCTGAAGGAGTATCTCGCTTCCAAGGGCATTCCCGAGAGCGCGATCATCGAGAAATACACTCCCTTCGGTCACACCGACTACCAGCAGATCGTTGCCGAGATCAAACAATTCGGCGCCTCTGGCGATGCTTGCGTGGTCTCCACCTTGAACGGTGACACCAATGTCCCTTTCTTCCGCGAGCTCGCCAACGCCGGCATCAAGTCCGAGGATATCCCCGTCATCTCCTTCTCGGTTTCCGAGGATGAGTTCCGCGGTCTGCCCACCAAGGACCTCGTCGGTCACCTCGGCGCCTGGAGTTACTTCATGTCCGTGGACTCGCCTGCCAACACCAAGTTCAAGAACGCTTTTTTTGCCTGGCTTGAGAAGAGCACCGTCCCCGGCATCGAGAAGAAGGGCCGCGTGACCAACAGCCCCATGGTTCTCTCCTACGTGGGAGTTTACCTCTGGAAAGCTGCAGTTGAAAAAGCCGGCACCTTTGATGTGGACGCCGTCCGCACCGCCCTTGAGTCCGGCGTGACCTTCGACGGTCCCGGCGGCAAGGCCACCATGCAGAAGAATCACCACATGACCAAGAACGTTTACGTCGGCGAGACCCTTGCAGACGGACAGTTCAAGATCCTCAAGTCCTATGAGGGTGTCTATGGCGAGCCCTTCCTGAAGGGCACCTTCGGAAAGAAGTAATCCCGTAGGCCCTGCTTGGTTCTGAGTGCACTTATCGCGGCGCGCCGTCCCCTCGGAATGAGCGCGCCGCCCCTCCCTTTCCACGGCGCTTCTGGTTAAAGCGCGCGTGTTTTCAATCGGTTCGTTTGGTTTTCGGGGCGGGTCTTTCATCAGACTCCGCCCCGATTTTTTTTAGGCCCGAATCCTGCTGGGCCGTCAGCGCGATTCGCGCCATGCTCCGACTCCTCGTCCGCTTCTCCTTTTCCCTTGCGCTGTTGCTCGCCGCCGCGCTCGTTCTACGAGCTGCACCTGAATCGGCCGCCCAGCCCACCGCCCGCGCCCAGCTCATCGCCGCGTTGATCGCCGCGCCTGTCCAGCAGGTCGCCGCCATACGCGCTCTTGTTGGCGTCGAAGACGCGGCGATTACTCCAGCACTCACGGCATGGCGGGCTGGAGAACTTTATCTTGTAACCCTTGCCGACGGAAAGCGTGCGCCTGCCATGCTCGCACCTGACCCTGGCGTTGAGGGGCAACGCATAGCCCTGTCGGTGGACACCGGCGCACCCTTGTTGGATTACGCTACAGGCAAGCCGCTGGTTTTCGCGCTCAATCAACTCAAGCCGCTCGACACCACCGCCCCGCTCCGTCGCGCCATCCGTGATGTTCTGGAAGTCGCAGGTGTATCAGATCCCAATCCTGCCACGCGTCGCGAATCGATCGAGCGCCTCGGGCAGTCCCGCAAGGCCGAGCATCTTCCGCTCTTAAAGGCGCGGTTGGTGATCGAGAAGGTGTTCGCAGTGCGCTCCGCTCTTGCCGATGCGATTGCGTTTATCCAGCTCGCCGACGTCGATCCGAAGATTCGCCTCGCTGCCATAGGCAGTCTCGCCGAGGCGCACTCGCTGGCCGCCGCCGCCCGTTTCAAGGAGCAGCTCGCGGCTAAACCCGCCCCCCCGGCCGACGAATCGGCCGCGATGGTCTCCGCCCTGAAAAAAATCGAGGGTCACTGGCAGGTGGTTAACTTTTTCGGGAATCTTTTTCGCGGCCTTAGCGCCGGTTCCGTGCTCCTGCTCATTGCACTCGGCCTCGCGATCACGTTCGGCCTTATGGGAGTCATCAATATGGCCCATGGCGAACTGATGGTGGTGGGCGCCTACGCCACTTTTGTGGTTCAAAAGGGGTTTGTTTCCGCGTTTGGCCTTGGTTCAACCGGTTTCAATTTTTACTTCATCGCGGCACTGCCGGTGGCGTTCGTTTCCGCCGCGGGCGTGGGCCTGCTGCTGGAGCGGAGTATCATCCAGTTTCTCTACAAGAGACCCCTTGAGAGCCTGCTCGCAACCTGGGGCGTCTCGCTCGCCTTGCAGCAGACCTTCCGCCTCGTTTTCGGCCCGGCCAACGTGCAGATAAACGCTCCATCCTGGCTTCAGGGAAGCGCTGCGATCAGCGATGTGCTTTTTGCCTATAACCGTCTTTTCGTTTTCGGTTTCGCCGGCCTTGTCGTGTTCGGTGTCTGGTTGGTGTTGAATCGCACTCCCCTTGGTTTGCTGGTCCGCGCTGTGATGCAAAACCGCCAGATGGCTTCGTGTATCGGCGTGAAGACGACTCACGTTAACATGCTTACGTTTGGCTTTGGTTCCGGGCTCGCCGGACTAGCCGGCGCCTGCCTTTCCCAGCTCGGCAATGTCGGCCCCAGCATGGGCCAGCTTCATATTATCGACGCCTTCATGGTCGTGGTATCCGGCGGGGTGGGCAACATTCTTGGCTCGGTCGCGGCCTCGCTCGGCATCGGCACGGTTGACCAGTTGCTGCAACCCGTGCTCGGCGCAGTGATGGGCAAGATTCTCGTGCTCTTTGCCATCATCCTCTTCTTGCAGTGGCGGCCAGGCGGTCTTTTCCCGACTCGCAACCGCAGCCTCGATTGATCCCGCGCCATGTCTTCATCCGCCTCCGCCTCCCTGCTTGACATCGAACCGCGTTTTTTCACCCGCGCGCAGTGGGCTTCGTTTCTCGTTCCTACACTTATCCTCGCTGTTCTTCTCCCGGTTTTTAACGCCCTGCTGCCGTCCGAAAATCTGCTGCACCCGAGTATCTTTACCCTGAATCTTTACGGCAAATACGCCACCTATGCGGTGCTCGCCCTCGGGGTGGATTTGCTCTGGGGTTACCTTGGAATTTTATCGCTCGGTCAGGCCTTGTTTTTCTCCTTGGGAGGCTACGCCTTTGGCATGCATTTGCTACTGATGATTGGTAAGGACGGCCAGTATAAGTCCGACTTGCCCGACTACATGGTTTTCCTCGGCTACAAGGCCCTTCCGGCGCACTGGGAGCCTTTCTACTCTTTCTGGTTCGCTGCGCTTGCGGTGCTGGTCGTGCCCGCGCTCCTCGCCTTTGTCTTTGGATGGCTCGCCTTCCGATCGCGGATCAAGGGCGTATATCTCTCGATCCTGACCCAGGCGCTCACCTATGCCGCCGCCCTGCTCTTTTTCCGCAACGACTTCGGCTTCGGCGGCAACAATGGGTTCACCGACTTCAAGCGTGTGCTGGGAGCGGACCTTAATTCCGTCGAAACCCGCCGGGGGCTCTACATCGCCTCCGTCTTGCTGCTAGCCTTTGTTTTCCTGCTCTATCGCTGGCTCACGCGCGCCAAATTCGGTCACCTCATGCAGGCCATTCGTGATGGTGAAAACCGGGTGCTTTTCTCCGGCTACGCCACGGCGCGCTACAAGCTTTTCGTTTTCGTTCTCGTTGCCGCCATCACCGGTATCGCCGGCGCACTCTACGTTCCCCAGGTGGGTATCATCAACCCGTCCGAAATGACGCCCGAGAAATCCATCGAAGCTGTCGTTTGGGTCGCAGTCGGTGGCCGTGGAACTCTCCTTGGTCCCATCTTGGGCGCCCTGTTCGTCAACGCCCTCAAAAGCTGGGCCACCCGCGCCGCGCCCGAACTCTGGCTCTATTTCCTCGGCGGACTTTTCGTCACCGTCGTCCTCTTTCTGCCGGGTGGTTTGATCAGCATCCCCGGAAAGCTCCGTTTACTCTGGGCCAAATCCAGCTCCAAGGCACCAGCCGCGGATTCATTGGTCGTTGGTCATTAGTCATTCACGAAACGCCCATGCCACATCCGATTTTACAGGCCGAGGAAGTCACGAAAACCTTCGACGGCTTTCGTGCCATCAACGCGCTTAATTTTTACCTGTTTTCCGGGGAGCTTCGGACCGTCATCGGGCCGAATGGCGCAGGCAAATCCACCTTTTTCGATTTGCTAACTGGTCGCGCAAAACCCGACAAGGGCTCCGTCCGCTTCGCGGCAGACGACGCGGCGCCGAGCGTAGATCTGACTGCGCTCAATGAATACGAAATCCAGCGCCTCGGCATAGGCCGCAAGTTTCAGACCCCTTCCGTCTTCGCCGAGCACACCGTGTTTACCAATCTGGTCCTTTCTCTCAATGGACCGCGCGGCGTGTTCGCCTCGCTTTTTCACCGTCTCGACTCCATCGCCCGGGACCGTCTCGACGCCTTGCTCAAACTCGTCCGCCTCGACGATAAACGGCACTGGAAGGCCGGACTGCTCTCCCATGGCGAGAAGCAGTGGCTTGAGATTGGCATGTTGCTCGCCTCCGAACCCCGTGTCCTTCTCGTGGATGAACCCGCCGCCGGCATGACGGACGAGGAAACCCATCGCACCGGCGAGCTCCTGCTCAGTCTTGCGGGTAAACACAGCATCGTCGTCGTTGAGCACGACATGTCGTTTGTTAAACAGATTTCCGTCAACGGCCAGGTCACCGTGCTTCATCAAGGCAGTGTGCTCTGCGAGGGGAAGTTTGACGACGTGCAGTCCAACCAAAAAGTTCGCGAGGTCTATCTTGGCCGAGGAAAACATTGATTCATTCCACCGTCCCGATGCCCGACGTTCTCCTCAATCTCTCCGCTGCCGAAGTCGATATCGATGGCTCCCGCATTCTTCGCGGCGTCACGCTGGAGGTTCGTCCCAATGAACTCGTCGCCCTCATGGGGCGCAATGGCGTGGGGAAGACCACCACGCTGCGCGCCCTGATGGGGCTGCGCCCGCTGCGCTCGGGCGTGATGACCCTCGGCGGCACCAATCTCGTGCCGCTCGACACCGCCTCGCGGGCCCGCGCCGGCCTTGGTTACGTTCCTCAAGGGCGCGACATTTTCCCGCACCTGACCGTTGAGGAAAACCTGCGTATCAGCCTCGTCGTTCACCGTATCAAAGGAGTCGCCGCCCGCGAGGCGCTCGACGAGGTTTACACCTTGTTTCCCATTTTGAAGCAGTTCGTGTCCCGCAAGGGTGGCGTGCTCTCAGGCGGTCAGCAACAACAGCTCGCCATCGGCCGCGCCCTGCTCACCAAGCCTAAACTTCTGCTTCTCGACGAGCCGACCGAGGGCATACAGCCCAGTATCATCGAGGAGATAGGGGATACGTTGAAGAAGCTCAAATCCCCGCCGGTAAGCGCCGCGATCGATCAGGCCGTTCGCGACGTCGAAGAGATAAAATCAGCGATTAAAACCATCAAACGCACCCCGGGGCTTTCCATCCTTCTGGTCGAGCAATACGTGGATTTTTGCCGGGCCATCGCCGACCGTTTCTACGCCATGGATCGCGGTGCCGTCACGGTCTCAGGTCCGATTTCCGCTCTTACGGACCAGGTTGTCCAAAAACATCTTCAGGTCTAAATGCCGTGTCTTTCTTCGCGCGGTTTTGTGTAAGCTGCGCTAAAAACTCCACCTATGCACCTCACCCCACGCGAACGCGAAAAACTCCTCGTCGTCACCGCCGCCGATCTCGCCCGCCGCCGTCAGGCCCGTGGCCTCAAACTCAACTACCCCGAGGCCATCGCCATCATCACCTACGAGATCATGGAGGGCGCTCGCGATGGGCGCACGGTTGCGGAGTTGATGAGTTACGGCACCACCCTGCTGAAGCGCGACCAGGTCATGGAGGGCGTTGGCGATATGATTCATGACGTGCAGGTCGAGGCCACTTTTCCCGACGGCACCAAGCTCGTCACCGTTCACAATCCCATCCGCTGACCATGATACCCGGTGAAATCATCGTATCCTCGGATGCCGCGCCTTTTGAGGCCAATGCCGGTCTTGCTACCGTCACGGTCACCGTCGCCAACACCGGCGACCGTCCCATACAGGTCGGCTCCCATTTTCACTTCTTCGAGACCAACGCCGCCCTCCGTTTCGATCGCGCCTCCGCACGTGGTTTCCGCCTCAACATCCCCGCTGGCACCGCAGTCCGTTTCGAGGCCGGCGATACAAAACAAGTCGAGCTGGTCGCCCTCGCCGGCACGCGCGAAGTTTGGGGCCTGAACGCTCTCATCAACGGAAAACTCTAATCCCGATGCCTCTCAAACTCACCCGCCGCCAATACGCCGAGATGTTCGGCCCCACCGTGGGCGACCAGGTTCGCCTCGCCGACACCGAGCTCTTCATCCAGGTTGAGCGTGACCTGATCGCCGAGGGCGGCGGCTATGGCAACGAGATCAAATTCGGCGGCGGCAAGGTCATCCGCGACGGCATGGGCCAGTCGTCCACCGCCACGGATGCCGAGTCACTCGACCTTGTCATTACCAACGCACTGATTCTCGACGCACAACTCGGCATCATCAAAGCCGACATCGGTATCAAGCACGGCCTCATCGTCGGCATCGGCCACGCCGGCAATCCCGGCATCCAGTCCGGACTCGGTTCTGCATACGCCGACCCCAAGACAGGGCGCAAAAACCCGATGATTGTCGGCGCCTGCACCGAGGTCCTCGCCGGCGAGGGCTGCATCATTACCGCTGGCGGCATCGACACCCACATTCATTTCATCTGCCCGCAGCAGATCGACGAAGCCATTAGCTCAGGCGTCACTACCCTGCTCGGCGGCGGCACCGGCCCCGCTCACGGCACCCTCGCCACCACCTGCACGCCCGGCCGCTGGAACCTTCATCGCATGTTGGAGGCCGCCGAGGCCTACCCGATGAACCTCGGATTCCTTGGCAAGGGCAACTGCTCCACCCCCGGTCCGCTCCGCGAACAGATCCTCGCCGGTGCCCTTGGCCTAAAACTCCACGAGGACTGGGGCACCACGCCCGCCGCCATCGACACCTGCCTCGGCGTCGCCGATGAGTTCGACGTCCAGGTCGCCATCCACACCGACACCCTCAACGAGGCCGGTTTCGTGGACGACACCCTCGCCGCCTTCAAGGGCCGCACCATCCACACCTACCACTCCGAAGGCGCTGGCGGCGGCCACGCCCCCGACATCATCCGCGTCTGCGGCGAGGCCAACGTCCTCCCGTCATCCACCAACCCCACGCGCCCCTTCACGGTCAACACCATCGACGAGCATCTCGACATGCTCATGGTCTGCCACCACCTCGACCCCAAGATCCCTGAGGATGTCGCCTTCGCCGAGTCTCGCATCCGCCCCGAGACCATCGCCGCCGAGGACCGCCTCCACGACCTCGGCGCCATCTCCATGATGTCGTCTGATTCCCAGGCCATGGGCCGCATCGGCGAGGTCATCTGCCGCACCTGGCAGACCGCGCACAAGATGAAGGTCCAGTTCGGCCGCCTCACGCACCCTTCGCATCCTGCCGCCGACAACTTCCGCGCTCTGCGCTACGTCTCAAAATACACCATCAACCCCGCCCTCACCCACGGCATGGGCCATATCATCGGCTCCGTCGAAGTGGGCAAACTCGCCGACCTTGTCCTTTTCAAGCCTGCCCTCTTCGGCGTGAAACCCGAACTCGTGCTCAAGGGCGGCTTCATCAATTGGGCCAACATGGGTGACCCCAACGCGTCGATCCCCACGCCTCAGCCCATGATGTATCGCCCGATGTTCGGCGCCACCCCGCGCGGCATCGCTTCAACGGCACTCACCTTCGTGTCCGCCGCATCCTTGCGTGATGGCGGCCTTGGCGAACTAGGCCTGAAGCGCCGCCTGGAACCTGTGACCGGCTGCCGAAAAGTCAGCAAACGCGACATGGTCTTCAACGACGCGATGCCCAAAATCGTGGTCGATCCCGAGACCTACCACGTCACCGCCGACGGCGAACACCTCACCTGCGAGCCGGCCAAAGTGCTGCCAATGGCCCAGCGCTACTTCCTGTTTTAGTTTGTTTTGAGAAAAAATGGAGTCTGTTCGAACCGGACTTCGTTGGGGGAATCTCCGTGACTCACTGTGCGTCGTAAATCTGCACCTTCACCCAGTCGGTTTTGAAGCGGGCAACGAATGCCTTGTGGACCGGGTCAATTTGGTAGGCGTCGTGTGCCGCGACATCGGCGAACACGGCCGTAATGGCGTAGTCATACGAGGCATCGACCACCGGGCGGGGCGGAATGGCCGCGGGTCGCCCAATGTGGAGCTGGCTCACGCTTGGCACCGCCCGGAGCGACTCCAACCCCTCCTGAAGAAAAGCCGCGTGTAGCGCGGGACTGAGATCTTTTCGAAGCCAGAATACGACGGTGTGGACGAGCATGGTGACGCATTTACGAGAAAAGCGGATGCGACATGCGAGTCCAAAAAACGGCTTTCAACCCTGAGTGGCAAAGAGTAGTCTCGCGGTCTTTTCCTCATGCACACACCCTCCAATATCCAACTCATAGGCGACGAAGTGGCCATCGGTTGGAGTGATGGTGCCGAGACCTATTTTAAAGGCGAGGATCTGCGTGCCGCCTCCCCGAGCGCGGAAAACATAGGTGAACGTGATATTTTGGGTAATCAGTATGGCGGCGACGGCCCCAAACGCTTTCCGGGTGTGACCGTGGTCGGCTGGGAGCTGGTCGGGAATTACGCGATTCGCTTTGATTTCAGCGACCGCCATCGCACCGGACTTTTCAGCTATGCATTTCTCCGCGAGTTGGCCGAGCGACATTGATAGGAGCACGGTCTGCGTGCTCCGTTTCCGGCGTCAGTGATTCTCAATTTAAACATCGTCCCATTCCGCTTATGTCTTTTCCCGCCCGCACCACTCTTGCCGAGATCGAACTCGGCGTCACGCTTCAGCCTAAATTCGGCCCGGATGGGCTGATTCCTTGCATCACGCAGGACATCGCCACCGGTCAGGTGCTCATGTTCGCTTTCATGAACGCGGAGTCTCTCGCGCACACCCTCAAATCCAGGAAGGCGACCTACTGGAGCCGTTCCCGCAACAAGCTTTGGGTCAAGGGCGAGGAGTCTGGCAACGTCCAGTGGGTAAAGGAGCTCTACACCGACTGCGATCAGGACGTTGTGCTGATTAAAGTCGAGCAATCGGGCTCTGCAAACGCGTCGTGTCATAACGGATACAAGAGCTGTTTTTATCGCCAGCTGTCCGATCTCGACGCCGCTGCCTCAGGCACCGGCTTCACTTTGACCTACACGGCGGAACGTCTTTTCGACCCCGCGACCGTTTACAAAAAGAAGTGACGTTGCCCTGCGGCTTTCCGGCCGGGTCTTTTCAGCCATTTATCTTGCGGGCCGCGCGAACGAAGCGCGCGCCCGCCTCCGCCAAGGCCTCGGGGGAGAGCACTCCGTAGCTGAGCCTGACGGTGTTGCCGGGAGGGTTGTCGCCGAAGCAAAGCTCGCCCGGCACGTAGAGCACCCCCTCGGCCAGGCAGGCACGGCAAAAAGTGGAGTCAAACCCAGTGTCGAGTCCGGCCGGACCTTTCAGCCAGAGGTAGAGCCCGCCTTGCGGAAGTCGCCAGCTCCAACCCAGATCCGCCAATCCGGCTGAAATGAGCGTGGCATGCAAGGCGTCGCGCTTCTTCGAATAGATTCGGCGCAGCACACTCAGTTGTTGGTCGAGCGCACCGGTTAAAAGTGCATGCTCCAAAATGGCTTGGGCGAAATTGCCGCTGCCGAAATCGTGATGGCCTTTGACGTGTAACATCGCGGAGCGCCAGCGGGTGTCCGGGCACACTCCGTAGCCCACCTTTAGCCCGGTGGCGAAAGGCTTTGTCAGCGTGCCCGTGTAGAGCAGTGGAAATCCCTCCCAGACTTCGTCGCCCAGGATGCCGGGAACAGCGTTCGCCGAGGCCGGATCGAAGCCAAGTTCCCGGTAGGCGGCGTCCTCCATCACGGGAATCACGCAACCCGTCTCGCGCAAGGTGGCGGCAAGCCCCTGTTTTTCTTCGGTGGTCAAAGTTCGTCCGGAGGGGTTGGAGAAATAGCTGACGAAATACACGGCCTTCAGTCGTTCGCGCTCACCCCTTGCGATGAGTGCGTTGAGCTGCGATTTCAGCGCCGGCAGATCCAGGTTTTCGTCTTTGTCGACCGGCATGGATCTGGCCTCCACTCCGAGCCCCCGGAGTAGTTCCAGGAAAACAAAGTAACTCGGCCGGTCCACCAGCACGATGTCGCCGGGTTCGCACAGAGTTTGAATCGCGAGGTAGAGCGCCTGCTGCGAGCCGTTCGTCATGAACGTAGCATCTCGCAACGCAGTTATGCGGCTTTGATCCGGGGTGGTGACAGACGGGGCGTCTTGTCCCGCGAGTCTTGCGGCGAGCGCCATGCGCAGTGCGGGCCGGCCTGCGTTGGTGCCATATTGTAAATGCTCCGCGTCGTTGGCACTCGCGCCAAGCGCCCGAACTGCCTCGCTTATGAATGTGACTGGCAGACTCGAGTTGTCGGTAAAGCCGGCTGCGAGGGAGAGAAGCCCGGGAGTCTCGAGCGCCACTTGCATCAATTTCGTGATGGCCGGTGGTCCGGCGCGTCGACCGATGCCGGAAAAAACGGCTTCACTGGGCGGGTTCGAGTTCATGGGGAAAGCTTCGGAAGCGTTGCTCGCGGTCGCACGATAAAAATCGCGACCGCAGTTCCTCAGGCCTTGAGCGGCAGCTCCGAGTCGGGCCAGCGATCCAAAAACTCAAGTTGGGCGGCGCGATCAGGAACGCCCTCGTAGCCTGGACGGAGTAGGAATCGACGCGGATAAGCCGGCCCCAGCAAGTCCACCTCTACACGACGGTCGGAAACGGTGAAACGTGCCCGCCAGGCGCCGCAGCCGATCTCAAAACAGTTGCCGGGCTGGCGTCGGATACGTCGCGTGCGATGGGGCGACGGATCGCGCGAGAGCAGCTCGTGCAGACGGGAGGTGTAGTCGATCCCGTGCGCGCGCAACCAGTCGGCTTGTTCTTGCGCCTTTTTGCCCAGGTGCACGGCAAATGTTGGCGGCGCGGCATCGGCGGCATCCACTTCGTCGATCCATCCCGCTGCATCATCCGGAAAAGAATCGTAGGCAGGAACGTAGGGCTTGATGTCGAAGACGGGGGTGCCGTCCACAAGGTCGCAGGGGCCCAGAAGCAGGCGCCGGCCTTCGATGCCAAGCAGTCGCACGGGTGTCATGCCGAGTGGATTTGGCCGGTGGGGTGAACGCGTGGCAAAGACCCCGCGTTTTTGAGATGGGCCGCGAGGGGGGCGCACCAGCGGGGTCCAGGTTTCATTGCGGTGGAACCACCAGAGCAGCCAGATGCGCTCAAAACCGGCCAGGTCGCGCAGCGCGAGGTCAAGGCCTGCGTCAGGAAGTAATTCGAGCACGTTGCGAACCGTTCCGTTTTCGGATGTGGATTCGTTTTCGTCGGGCTGGTGGCGCGCTTGAAATTTCACCTGTTGCGAGGTGCGCACGTGCCCGATGGGGCGGAGGGTCAGGGAAGCGGTGTCGGGCGGCACGGGTGGAGCGAAATCGCAGTGGGTGCGAATTGACGAAACAAAAAACCCGCCGGCCCATGGGGCGGCGGGTTGGTGAGAATTCTGGCACTCGTCGTTTAGGCCGGAGACGGGGCGTGGCTTCCGCCTATGGCTTCTACCTCTGGACGCGGAGCGGAGGCGGGGCTTTTTACATCGGGCTTGGTCTCGGGGAGCGGGGGCGGCTCGGGCAGTCGCACCGGGGTGCGCATCTCGCCGTGGTCCACGATTTCCTGCACATGCACGCCGTCGATGGTCTCGTGTTCGAGCAGGGCCTCGGCTATCTTGTCGAGAGCGGAGCGGTGCGTGAGGATGATGTCCTTTGCCCGGGCGTATTGCGCGTCCACGATTTTTTTCACTTCCTCGTCGATGACGCGGGAAGTTTCCTCGCTGTGGGTTTGCGAGCGGGTGATTTCGCGGCCGAGGAATACGGTGTCCTGGGTGTCGCCGAAGGCGATGGGGCCGAGCACGCTCATGCCCCAGTCGCATACCATGTGGCGGGCGAGTTTGGTCGCCTGCTGGATATCTCCCGAGGCACCGGAGGTGATGTCGCCAAGGGCCACTTCCTCGGCGATACGTCCGCCGAAAAGGGTCGCGAGGCGGTTGAGCATCTTTCGTTTGGCGTAGTTGTAGGTATCCTTGGAGGGGATATACATCGTGCTGCCGAGCGAGCGACCGCGCGGGATGATGGTGACCTTGTGAACGGGCATGGTCTCGTCTTTCATCACAGTGGAGACGAGCGCGTGGCCGGCTTCGTGGTAGGCGACGATCTTTTTATCCTCGGCGTCCATGCCCTTGCGGCGTTCGAGGCCGAAGAGGATCTTGTTGCGGGCGTCGTCTATGTCCTGGGCGTCCACGCGCTTTTTGTTGCGGCGGGCGGCGAGCAGGGCGCCTTCGTTGAGAAGGTTGGCGAGCTCGGCGCCGGAGAGGCCGGGGGTGCCCCGGGCAACCACGTTGAGATCCACATCGTCGGAGAGCGGGATTTTGCGGGCGTGGACTTTGAGGATCTGTTCGCGTCCGGCCAGGTCGGGCAGGTCGACGTAGATCTGGCGGTCGAAGCGACCGGGACGAAGCAGCGCCTGGTCGAGCACATCGGCGCGGTTGGTGGCGGCGATGATGATAACGCCTTCGGAGGTGTCGAAGCCGTCCATCTCCACCAGCATCGAGTTGAGGGTCTGCTCGCGCTCGTCATTGCCACCGCCGAGACCGGCGCCGCGCTGACGGCCTACGGCGTCGATTTCGTCGATGAAGATGATGCAAGGAGCGTTTTTGCGGCCCTGTTCGAACATGTCTCTCACGCGGCTGGCGCCGACGCCGACAAACATCTCCACGAAGTCGGAACCGGAGACGCTGAAGAAGGGGACCTCGGCCTCGCCGGCGACGGCTTTGGCGAGCAGGGTTTTTCCGGTGCCGGGAGGTCCGACGAGGAGGATGCCTTTGGGGATGTGGCCGCCCATCTTTTGGAATTTTTTCGGGTCCTTGAGGAAATCAACGACCTCGGATATCTCGAGCTTGGCTTCGTCGCAGCCTGCAACTTGAGAGAAAGTGGTTTTGTCGCGCTCGCGGGTCAGTAACTTGGCCTTGCTCTTGCCGAAGCTCATCGCGCCGCGGCCGGCGTTCTTGAGCTGTCGGATGAAAAGGAAGTAAAGCAGTCCGATCACGACCAGAAACGGGATGACGTTGGAAAGCAGTTGGGTCCAAAAGGTGGTGGCTGGTTCTTCGCGGAAAACCCCGGTTTTCTGGAGCGCTTTGTAGTCGTCGTTCGACAGGAAGCCCAAGGCGTGAAACGAGGTGGGGCGTGCGCTGCCGTCGGTCGCCTTGCCGAGGGCGCCATCGAGGGTCTCTCCACTCAAGATCCGCCAATCACGGCCATCGCCGCTATCCCGGATGACGCCCGTCTTGATTTTGCCGGACCCGGCCAAGGTCATCACCTCTTGGATACCCAGAGAGGCTTGTCCGCCGGTTTTCGGCGGGCTTAGATAAAGCACGGCCACGACGGCTGCCAGCAGGGCCGTCCATATCAGCCACATGCGAGGCTGGAAACGGTCGGGCGGGAGGTTTTTGAGCGGACGGCGCTTGGGTTCGGGAGTGGGATCAGGCATCAGTGAATGGACTGAGGTTTGAACGTGCAGGTTCCCTCCTAATAAGTCAACGAACCGGGACGGATGATGCCGTCCCCCCGGCGTGTTTGCTACAACATCCAGCCAGTCACCCTGTAACGGATGCTTTTTCGCACCTCAAGCGTCCGCGACGGACTACCGCAAAGTGTTTCGCACCAAGGCTCTGTCGCCCTTCGTGGCCTGATGCGATGAGTGCGATCAACGAGTTGAAGCCGTTGCGATTCAAGTCGGTGCGCGCGGGTGCAGACGCCAGCCAGTGATGAAGGACTCTGCGTAAAATAGCAGTCGGGGCGTTTTGTAAAGGTGCCAGGGCTAGCCCGCCGCTGGCGTCCAAGCGCATGCAGCGGCCCGCCCAGGATTCCAGGGCGTCGTCATCTTCTTCCAATAAATCGCGTGAAAGCGCGAGGCCCCCGAGTGCATCGCGGCCCGGTTCTGCGGCGGAGGCGCGCCAGGCGGGGATAAGGCTGGCACGAACTCGATTACGGAGGTGGGCGGCGGAGGCGTTTGAGGCGTCCTCTCTCCAGCTTGCACCGGCATCCCGCAGGACTGCGAGCAGGGCGGACTTGTCTAGCGAGAGCAGAGGGCGCAGGTGAACGCGGCTGGCCTCAGGCTGTCCATGCGTGTGCACGGGGCGCGGCGCGGCGAGACCGCCGGTGCCGCTGCCCCGGGCGAGCCGCATCAGCATGGTTTCCGCGACGTCATCCCGATGGTGCCCGAGAAAAAGTGCTCTGATGCGACGGCGGCGCAGCTCTGTCGTGAAAAAGCCGATACGCGCGCCGCGTGCCGCGGCCTCCGGCACCGCGGCGCCGGAGCGAAGCGGCGGCCGGTCCGTCCACCGGCCGGTTGTGAGCTTGACCGCGAGGGCGCGGCAGAGGGTGGCGCAAAAGCGCGCGTCGCCGGCCGAGGCTCGTCCGCGCAGGCGATGGTCGAAGTGCAAGGCGAGCAGTCGGGCGCGGCGCTCAGGCCAATGCGCCCAAAGCAGAAGCAGCAGCGCCACCGAGTCGGCCCCGCCTGACAGGGCCACGCCCCAACTCGCGTTGGCCGGCTGGCCCTCCGTCCACAGGAGCACGGATGGATGCAGACGCTGTCGTGGAATCGCTTCAGCCAGGCGGGTGGCGACGGCGGTCCAGTCGACTCGGGCGGCGGTTTTCACGTTTGGGCGCGCCCGACGCTCAGTGCTCAGCTGAAGCGGAGCGTGTCGCGGCCGAAGTAGGGGACGAGGGCGGCGGGCAGTTTTACGGTGCCGTCGGCTTGCAGGTTGTTTTCAAGCAGGGCGGCGAGCACCCGAGGCACGGCCAGGCCGGAGCCGTTGATGGTGTGCACGAGCTCCGGTTTGCTGTCGGCGTTGCGGAACCGGATCTGAGCGCGGCGGGCTTGGAACGACTCGAAGTTGGAGCAGCTCGATACCTCCAGCCAGCGTTGCTGGCCTGCCGCCCAGACCTCCAGGTCGTATTTCTTGGCTTGTGAAAAACCAACGTCGCCACCGCACATAAGCAACACGCGGTAGGGGAGTTCGAGCTTTTGCAACAGACGCTCGGCGTCGAGGCGGAGTGCGTCGAGTTCGGCGTAGCTGGTCTCGGGGTGGACCCACTTGAGCAGCTCCACCTTGTCGAATTGGTGAAGGCGATTCAGCCCGCGCACGTCCTTGCCGTAGCTGCCAGCCTCACGGCGGAAGCAGGGGGTGTAGGCCGCGCGTTTTACGGGCAGTAAATCCGCGTCGATGATTTCGTCGCGGAAGAAGTTGGTCAAAGGCACCTCGGCAGTAGGCACGGCGTAAAAGCCGTCGGCGACGGCCTCATACATCTGGCCTTCCTTGTCGGGTAACTGGCCGGTGGCGGTGGCGCTGGCGGCGTTGACGAAGATGGGCGGGTTTACTTCGGTGTATCCGGCGGCGACAGCTTCATCCAAAAAGAACTGGAGCAAGGCGCGCACGATGCGGGCTCCGTCGCCGATATAGAACGGGAAACCGGCGCCGGTGACCTTCGAGCCGCGGGTGAAGTCGATGATTTTGTCGAAACCGGGTATTTCCCAGTGTGGCTTGGCCGAGGCCGACAGGGACTCGCAGGAGCCCCAGGTGGCGAAGGTGACGTTATCCTCCGGTGTGCGGCCCTCGGGCACGGTGGAGTGGGGGAGGTTGGGCAGCGTGAGCATGGCCGCACGGTGGCGGGCCTCTATCTCAGCCAGGCCGGCCTCGCGGGCCTTTACCTCGGCGGAGACGGTCTTCATTTCCTGGACCTTGGCGATGAACTCCGGCGAACCCTTGGGCAATCGGGCCATTTCGGTGTTGGCGGCCTTTTGTTTGGCGCGCAGCGCCTCGACCTCGACCAACTGCGCGCGCCACGCGGTGTCCAAGGCGAGCACGGCGTCAAGATCGACATCGAGATGTTTCTTGGCGATGGCGGCGCGGACGAGATCAGGGGATTCGCGGAGTAGCTTGGGATCGAGCATGGCGGGTGGACGAAACGCGCAATATCGCGGGGCGTTCATGCCTTCAGCAAGTGGAAATACGCGACGTTTTTGTCCTCTTCGCCCCGCGATGATGCGTTTCTTCCCCTCTGCTGATTGGCTGGGCCAACTTAGCCACTCAGACCGCTGCTCATTGTATCGCCTGCGACTGCCTTGCTAGAAATCTCGCCGTCTACGCCCAGATTGAGGGTCCAGTCACCTCGTATTACCGCTGGCAGGGCACACTCGAGCCTGCCAAGGTGGAAACTGAGCTAATCGGAGAAAATACTTGTCATGGGCCCGCGCGACCCGTAGCTCCATCAACCTTTAACTCGTTTCCAACCCTCTTCGTATTTCCCGCCATGTCCCAACACAACAGCCTCCAAGGTGCCAAAGGCATCGTTATCAAACGTAATGTCCTGAAGCGTTTCGAACGCGTCGCCATTCTCAAAAAGCGCGGCCAGTGGAAGGAAGGCGAGCGTATCATCGGTATCCGTAAGACCAAGCCGGACGTCTAAGCCGGCGCCCGCATTATCACTCTTCGGCAGGTCGGCTCGCAGCCGCCCTGCCTTTTTTGTGTCAACGATGTCCGTTGAGGCTATGCCGAACCTGCCGGTTTCGTATCGCCTTCACTCCCGAAGCGAGGAAACACTCGACTCTGTTTCCGTGTCTTTTCGACCCTCTCTCCCGAATTCATGAACGCCTTTCTCGCTCCTCGTTATGTGCGTCGCGCTCCGGCTCGCGCCCTGATGGCGGGATGCGTCGTGCTGGCGCTGGCAGGTTGCTCCGTCAATAAGATGGCCGTGAATAAACTTGGCGACGCCCTCGCCAGCGGCGGGACCACCTTCGCATCCGACGATGACCCCGAGCTGGTCAAGCAAGCCGTTCCGTTCAGCTTAAAACTGATGGAGAGCCTGTTGGCCGAAAGTCCCGGACATCGCGGGCTGTTACTGGCGGCGACCAGCGGGTTCACCCAATACGGCTTTGCATTCGTGCAGCAGGACGCAGACGAACTCGAGGCGACGAACTTTGCCACCGCTCAAACGCTGCGCCTCAGGGCGAAGCGACTCTTCCTTCGCGCGCGTGACTACGGACTGCGCGGGTTGTCGACCCGCCACCCTGATTTTCGCGCCGCGCTCGCGGCGGATCCGCAGGCTGCGGCTGCCATGCTTCGTGCGGATGAAGTGGCGCAGGTTTACTGGACCGCCGCCGCATGGGGCGCCGCGATCGGCGTGGGCAAGGATGACCCCGCCCTGCTGGCCGAAATCCCGCAAATGGAAGCCTTGATCGACCGTGCCCAGGCCTTGAATGAGAGCTGGGGCGAAGGCTCGATACACGGTTTCCTCATCACCTACGAAATGAGCCGGCAGGGTGAAGCCGGGGATCCGGCCATCCGTGCCCGCGCCCATTTCGACCGCGCGGTCGCACTCTCCGGCGGACGCCAAGCGGCCCCTTTTGTCAGTTATGCCGAGTCTGTCTGCGTGGCCACCCAGGATCGCGAGCAATTCGAAGCTTCGTTGAAACAAGCTCTGGCAATCGACGCCGACGCGGTGCCGGAGCAACGACTTTCCAACCTGGTGATGCAACGCCGCGCCCGCTGGTTGCTCGCACAGAAAGACGATCTTTTCCTGACCTTCTCCAAACCCGCCAAGTCCTGACCATGTTTCACCTTTCGCCACGATCCTTCCCGCGCGCGCTGCTCGCCGCACTGTGCCTGACCTTAGCCTTTAGCGCGTCGGCGGCGCCTGCCCGACTCAAACTCGGCACGCTGGCCCCCAAAGGCACCTCCTACTACAACTCGCTCAAGGCCATGGGGGATCAGTGGAGGGTGGATTCGGGCGGGGCGGTCAATCTCTCTATTTTCGCCGGCGGCGCCCAGGGCGGCGAAGCCGACATGGTCGGCATGATGAAGCTCGACTCCATGCAGGCCGCCATGCTGACGGCGGTCGGCTTGTCGGAGATCGAGGCGGGCGTGAGCGGCCTGCAAAACATTCCGATGGGATTCCGCACCTTGGAGGAGGTCGATTTCGTCAACGAACGCATGCGCCCGCTGCTCGAGGAGCGCCTGGCCGCAAAGGGGTTCATCGTCCTGTTTTGGACCAACGGAGGCTGGGTGCGCTTTTTCTCCAACCAACTGGTGAACCGTCCCGATGATTTGCGAAAGTTAAAGGTTTTCAGCTGGTCTGGCTTCCCTGAGCAGGTGGCGATCTACAAGTCGGCCGGATTCAACCCCATCGCGATCGAAACTGCGGACATCGTGCCCAGTCTCCAGACCAAGCTTATAGACGCAGCGCCGTTGCCCCCGTTTTTTGCAATGGCGGCCCAGGTCGATACGCGCGCCCCCTACATGCTTGATGTGAACTGGGCTCCCTTGGTCGGAGCGCTGGTGGTGCGCAAGGACACTTGGGAAAAAATCCCGGTCGAAGTCCGCACTAAGCTGGTTGTCGCGGCGGCGATCGCAGGTAACGAGATCAAGTCCACCGCGCGTCGCGAGATGAATGACTCGGTGTCGGCGATGGAGAAGCGCGGACTCAAGGTCACGAAACCGAGCGACGAGGTTTTGCAGGAGTGGCGGCAGGTCTGCGAGTCGACTTATCCGCGTATCCGCGGTCAGGTCGTGCCGGCCGATATTTATGACCAGACGATGAAGCTTCTTACGGAGTATCGCGCGGCTCCGGCGAAGTGAATTTGGCCCGTAAACAGCCCTCCATCACCTTGGATTCCGTTATTTTATCCCTCCTGTGAGCGCACCCGCATCCTTAAACTCCGCCTCGGCGGCTGCACGACCGCGCTGGGTGCGGATCTTCTGCGGGTGCGAGGATCTCGTCGTGGTCGCCATCCTGGCGGTTATGATGGTTCTACCCGTCATCGAGATACTGCTGCGCAAGTTCTTTAACGGCGGGGTCCCCGCGTCGGCGACTATCGTGCAGCATCTGGTGCTGGCGGTGGGTATGCTCGGCGGCGCGATCGCGGCGAGGGAGAATCGTTTGCTTGCTCTCTCGGCGGCGGCGCAGTGGTTCAAAGGCGGTGCATTGACCGCGTCGCGAGTAGTCGGCTTCGGATTCGCTGCGGCGGTGAGCGCACTGCTTTGCACCTCGAGCTGGGAGTTTGTTCTCTCCCAACGCTCGCTCGGGAAGGTTTTCGCCTACGGGTTGCCCTTGTGGATCGTGCAACTATTACTCGTGGCCGGCTTCGGGCTGGTGGCTTTGCGTCTGGTGTGGACAGTGGCGCCGCAATGGCGGTGGCGGGCGGCCACGTTTATTCTGGCCGCCGGCATGATCGTATTGGCGCTCATGGGGCCGTTTTCGCCCGAGCAATTGCGCTGGCCGGCTATGATCGTGCTTTGTGTGGCGGTGGCCTTGGGCGCACCGGTATTCACCGCGCTTGGAGGCGCAGCGATGATCCTGCTCTGGACAGCCGGCGAGCCGGTGACGCCTGTGTTATTAAAACACTACAGCCTCACGGTTAACCCGACTCTGCCGAGCATCCCCTTGTTCACCCTTGCAGGATACTTCCTCGCGGAGAGCGGTGCCGCCCGGCGGTTGGTTCGGCTCTTTCAGGCTCTGTTCGGCGGCATGCGGGGTGGACCTGCGATCGTGACCACGTTGGTGTGCGCGTTTTTCACCTCCTTCACCGGAGCTTCCGGGGCGACCATTCTTGCGCTTGGCGGCGTGCTCATGCCCGTGCTGATGACCGCGAATTATTCGGAACGAAATTCCATCGGTTTGCTTACCGGAGCGGGCTCGCTGGGCATGCTCTTTCCTCCGTGCCTGCCGCCCATTCTTTACGCGATCATTGCCAGTAGCGGCAACGTGGTAAGCGTAAGCATCGAGCAAATGTTTTTGGGTGGATTACTCCCGGGCTTACTGCTGGTCGGTTTGACCGCGTGGTGGGGTGTGTCAAAAGGTCCGCGCGCGGGGCAGGATGGCAGGCAGCCGTTTGAGCGCCATGAAGCTTGGGCCGCTACCAAGGCCGCAAAGTGGGAGCTACTCGTCCCGGTGATCGCCCTCACCGCCTTGTTTAGCGGCTTTGCCACTCCGGTCGAAGCGGCTGCGCTCACGGCCTTCTACACTTTCCTGGTGTCGGTGATAATCCATCGTGACCTGCACCTCATTCGCGACGTGCCCCGTGTCATTTCGGAATGTGGACTCTTGGTGGGCGGCGTGATGCTGATCCTTGGTGTGGCGCTCGGCTTCACCCATTATCTGGTCGATGCGCAGATCCCTGACCAAGCGGTGGAATGGACGACGGGCGCAATCCATTCGAAGTGGCTATTCCTGCTGGGGCTTAATCTCGTGCTGCTTGTGGTGGGCGGCCTGGTGGAAATCTACGCGGCGATCGTGGTCGTGGTGCCCCTTCTGGTGCCCCTCGGTGTGGCTTACGGCATTAACCCGGTCCACCTCGGGATTATTTTTCTGGCGAACATGGAGCTGGGCTTCCTTGCTCCGCCGGTGGGGTTGAATCTATTGCTCGCTTCCTATCGTTTCAATAAACCCATGAGCGAAGTCACGAAAGCGTCTTTGCCCATGCTCGGCGTGATGGTCGTGGGAGTGCTTCTGATCACCTACGTCCCTTGGCTGACGACATGGCTGCCATCGCTGTTTCATTAAGCGGATATCAGGGCGGAGCGCTCATTGCTTCAGGGTATTAAAGGTGGCGACCACCAGCTTGTCGGTGGAGCGAAGCGGGTCCGCCCGGTATATGCGCTCTTGTTTAGCCAGTTGAGTGAAAAGGTTGTCCATGACTTGTAATACGACCTGATCCTCAAGCGCCGACAGTGCGGCTTTGGGATCAGCGAGCTTGGCCGCTGAGGCGGTGACGAAGGCGTCGAATGCATCCGGCACACCCGCGGTTTGCGCCAACTGCTGAACTGAGGGTCTGAGTTGATCGAGAATCACAGGCTCAACGATTTTACGCAAAGAATCCACAAGCGCGGTGTGGCTCGCCTTATATACACCGGATTCCTCCAGTTTCATAGTAGCCACGCCTCCGCGAATCGCTTGGGCGACCTGGGGGTTGGCGTCGGCGAGCAACTTGTTCAGTTTTTCGGCCAGGGCGTCGGCCGGCTGCGGTTTGCCGGATGCACGGAGGGTTTCGGTCAGCTTGGTTAAGCCCGCGGAGGGCTTGAAGGCCGGAGGTGTTCCGGCGATGATTTCACCCAGCCCGAGCTCAAAAAATCGTGCGACCCCATCAGGGAAATTCACCTCTCCGCCGTAGGATGTTTTATCTGCGAAGCGATGCGCTTGTTCGATCGCCTTGAAATAGACGCCCTGCGCCGAAACGACCGGGATGAGGACAAGAAAGAGCAAAGGTAGACGGAAGGGTAGTGAGCACACACCGACACGCTAGCCCGTGCATATGCATCGTGCAAGTCACGGAGATGCCCCGTCTCCTTTCGCCCAAGCGGATCAACGTGATCTGGCAGCAAGCCGCGGGTCATCTGCTTGTTCGTTTACCCGCTCGATACACTAGATCATTTGACCGGACGTGTAGTCGCGAAAAAACGCCAAGATATACGGACGAAAAACGCCTCAGACGTGGAGCGTAAAGGCGAGTGTATGGCGGCCTGCTGTCAGACGGTAGGATGCGAGAGCGTCGGGTCCGCAGCTTGCCGTGCCCAAGCCTCGGTGGGCGGCGTCGAGGTAGAGGATGGTCTCGGGTCTGGTCACGAGATCCGTGGTGTGTTTCGCGGCGTAGAGGTCTTCGGCGCTGAAATGGGTGGCGTTGAACTCGAGGGTGGATGCGGCTTCGACGGCAAGAAGCGCGGATTTTCGGCCCTCGGAGGAGAGCTCGATCCAGCGGACCTCCGTGTGATGGCCGTGTTCCTGGGGCATGACGTAGTCGACGTATTCGCCGGCTACGGTTCCCTCATAAAGGCCAAGGTCGGCGGCGGTCTTGCGATCGGAATAGTTCTCGAAGGGGCCGCGGCCAAAATAGGCGAGTTGGCGCAGGCCGGGCACAAGGTCGAGGCGCACGCCGATACGGGGCAGGTCGGCATAGTCCTTTGATACAACAAAGTCGTTGTCGACGACAAGCCGTCCATCGGGGTGCAGGGTGTAGCGATGGGTGTGGAGGACGTCTTTCCAGCTGGCGCGTAGCGGTGTGGTGGCCTGGTGGGCAAGCGTGACGGTGACGGAGCCGTCGGCGGCGGGCGCGGCGAGGCTGAACTTCGCGACACGGTGGTCGAGGCCTTTGTCCAGGCCGAGTTTCTGCCAGCGTCCGAGGGCTTTTCCGTCCTGACCGGACCAGAGCTTTACGCCGTCGTTGTCAGTCGCGCCGCGCCAGAGTTGAAGTAGCGGGCCGCGGGCCAGGAATTCGCGGCCATCCCGCCGCAGGGAGGCAAGTGTGCCGGTGGCGCGATCAAAGGCGGCTTCGACCCCGGCGGCATTGAGGATGATGCCCCCGAGAGTCTCGGAGACGACGACGGCGGGACCTTTCACCTGACTCGCGATGCTACGCGCTGGTCGCGGAGGAAGCGTAAGCTGATTCGAAGCAATGACATGACCTGCATCAGCCCAGGAAGTATCGCGGGCTAGGGAAAAAGCTACGTTGAGATGAAATTCGCGGGCCTCCGCCGGTAAGACACCCAGTTTCAGCGACACGTCGCGGTGGGCGCCCGGAGCGAGGTTTTTAAGCGTATTGGCCGGGATGCTGCCGTCGGCGACAGGCTGGCCGTCGGCGAGGAGGGTCCAGGAGGCGCGCAGTCCGGCGCGTTCGAGGGAGGTGAAGTCGTAGCCGTTATGAACGCGAATTTTGGCCGAGGAGCCTTTTGCTGACAGCAAGGTGATTGCGACAGGCTGAGCCAGGCGATGGTGCTCGTGGCAGGCGGGATGAGGTATTCGATCTGCCGATACAAGTCCGTCGCAAACGAAATTGGCGTCATTGGGAGTGTCGCCAAAGTCGCCACCGTAGGCCATGTGTTCGCGGCCGTCGGGGGTTTTTACGCGCAGGCCGTGGTCGAGCCACTCCCAGATGAAGCCGCCTTGGATGCCGGCGCGGGATTTAAACAGGTGGTAGTAATCGGAGAGCGACCCGTTCGAGTTACCCATGGCGTGCGAGTATTCGCAGAGGATGACGGGGCGTGCCAAGGGGTGGAGGGGTGTGGGCAGGGGAGGGCGGGGGCGGCCGTCGCGGGGGTAGTTTAGCTTCGCGGCGTCCATGGTGGCGAGCAGGTCGGCGTAGGGCGCGGGCATGTCCTTGGGGCAGTTTTTGTCCGCGAAATCCAGCCACTCGGTGAGGTCCTTGATGCTGGTATACATCGGACAGATCAGATCGGTGGCGGCCGAGCCGTGGGCAAAGGTGGCCGATGCCTGCCAGAGCGAAATGGCGCCCTCGTAGTGAATGATGCGCGAGGGGTCGTAATGGCGGATCCATCCGGCGGCGGCGTCGTGGGACGGACCGTAGCCGGATTCGTTGCCGAGGGACCAGGCGATGATCGACGGGTGGTTTACGTCACGCACAACCATGCGCATGGCACGGTCGAGCCAGGGGGTGGAGTAGCAGGGATCCTGGCAGAGTGAGTTGTGGAAATCGTGCGCTTCGGCGTCGCACTCATCGATGACGTAAAGGCCGTGCTCATCGCAGAGGTCCAGAAAGCGAGGATCGTTCGGGTAGTGGGAGGTGCGGACGGCGTTGAAGTTGAACCGCTTCATGAGCACCACGTCCTGGAGCATGGTCGCATAGGAAAGCGCCTTGGCGTGGTCGGGGTGGTGTTCATGGCGGTTGACGCCCTTGATGAGCACGCGTTGTCCGTTTATGAGCAGGTTGCGCTGACTGATTTCGACGCGGCGAATACCCGTGCGGATGGCGGCGTGGGAGGCATCCGCGCCCGAGGCTTTGGGCGGAGCCAGTGAGACTAAAACCGTGTAAAGCGCGGGATCCTCGTGCGACCAGAGGCGGAGCTTGGTTGGTGGGATGGCGAGTTGGAAGCGGGCTGCGCCACGGTCGAAGCCGGTGGCGGCGCGAGCATGGCCGACCTCAAGGACGGCGGGTTTGGCGAGCACGGGTTTTCCGCGCGGGTCGATAAGCTGAACCGAGACCTCGGTGCCGGGAAGGGGAAGGTTTTGAGGGAAGCCTACCTTGACGAGAACTTCGAGTGAAGCCGGGCCGGAGGCGGGGGATTCCGCGTCCAGGCAGGGGGTGGTCTTAATATCGGCTATATGGACGAAGGGAGTGGCATAGATCGCGACAGAGCGGTGAAGACCGCCTAGGCGCCACTGGTCCTGATCCTCGATGAAAGATGCGTCGGAGTATTGGACGACGATAGCCACGAGTTCATGGTCGATGCCGGGACGCACGAGAGAGGTGATGTCGAACTCGGCAGGCAGGCGAGAGTCTTTGGAAAGGCCGACTGCGACGCCATCGACATAAACGGCGAGCAGGGAGTCGGCGCCGCCAAAGTGGAGGACAATACGATTTCCCTGCCAGGCGGCGGGGATACGGAAGAGGCGGCGATAGACGCCGGTGGGGTTTTCGGCGGGGGTTAAAGGTGGTTCCTCCTGGAAGGGCATTTTCACATTGGTGTAGTGCGGGATGCCGTGACCGTGCATCTGCCAGTTGGACGGGACGGGGATGGTGCCCCAAGCGGCGGAGTCCGTGAAGGGGCGTCCTTCGCCGAAGGGCTGGGCATCGGCGGGGTTGTGCTCGAGGCGAAATTGCCAGACCCCGTCCAGGGATTGATGCCAGGAGGATTTTTCGCGGACGCGAGCGAGTGCTTGGCGCGAGGTCGCGTAGACGTCGAACGATGCGCGGGGCGGCAGTTTATTAAGCGAGAAGAGTTCGGGGTTTTCCCATGCGCGGATGAGGCCTTGAATTAACATTTGTAAAGCTTTTGGGTAAATTAAGTTAAACCTGAAAATCTAGTCAGAATAAACCCAAAGAATGCTGCCGCCAACTCAGATGTCGAGCGGTGTTCATGGCTGGAAAAGCGCGTTTCTTTACGTTGTTTGGCGTGGCGCCGGATCCGTTTCCCAGGCGAAGCGAACGATAAAAGTGGTGGCAAGACCCGGAATCGAACCGGGGACACGCGCATTTTCAGTGCGCTGCTCTACCGACTGAGCTATCTTGCCGTGCTGCTATCAGCGGAAGGTGAGGAGAAAAGGGCGACGGGTGGGTGGGTCAATGGGGAATTTCAAGGAACGTGAATTTAACGAATTGGTAAACGCCCCCAGCCGTATGCGGGAAGATTATGGTTTTGGGCTTGGAGTGGCGCAACGTCGGCGCGCACAGTGCGGTTATGTTGAAGCTTTTGTTTATCGGAGATATCGTGGGACGGCCGGGCCGAGAGATCTTGGCGGAGCGTCTGCCTCGCCTCCGAGCCGAGCTCGGGCTCGATGTTGTGATCGCGAATGGAGAAAATGCGGCGGCGGGGTCCGGCATCAATACGAGCATCGCCAAGGCGATTCTCGCCAGCGGGGTGGATGCAATCACACTCGGCGATCATGTGTGGGACCAGCGCGGTTGGGAAAGCGAGATGGACAGTCTGCCACGGGTGTGCCGTCCGGCGAACCTGCCTGCATCGTGCCCCGGGCGCGACCACTTGATCGTGGACGTAAAAGGATTCCGGCTGGGAATTTTCACTGTGCTGGGCCGGCATTTCGTAGGCATGAAGGCGGAGTGCCCTTTTCTGGGCGCGGACGCCGTTTTGGCCAAGATGGCAGGCAAGGTGGATGGCGTGCTGGTCGAAATCCATGCCGAGGCCACAAGTGAAAAGCAGGCACTGGGGTGGTATCTGGATGGACGAGCGATCGCGGTGCTGGGCACGCATACGCATGTGCCTACGGCCGACGCCAACGTATTGCCTCAGGGGACCGGTTTCATGTGCGACGTGGGTATGACGGGACCTTATGCCTCGGTGCTGGGGCGCGAAGTAAAGCCGGTGGTGGATAAATTCCTGGACGGTCTGCCGCGCAAATTTGAGGTGGCGGAGGGAGATGCGCGCATCTCCGGTGCGCTGGTTGAATATGATCCGGCGACAAAACGCACGGTGCGAGTCGAGTTGGTGACAGTGCGGCGCAATAACACCGAGCTCACGAGTTCGAGAATGCGCCTCTAAGGCGATTCCTTAGGATAAGCGATAGTTCATGGCGGGGGGATTTAGGGCGACTTATCTTCCTCTTGCGAAATACGGCCGATGTAGGCGGTGAAATCAGGGTCCTCGCCACGCAGCAAGGCGGGCAGGTGTTCGCGGAAATCCGGACGCCGGCACCATTCGCGCATGTAGTCCTCCCAGGAACGCCAAAGGCGCGCGGCTTGAGCGTCCATTTTATCTTCATAAACGAGGATGTAGGCGCGCTCAAAGAGGGCGACTAGTATCTCGAACAACACGCTGCGACGTTCGATCTGCTCGGGCGTGAGCGGAGCGCCCGGGGAATTGCGGGTCGTGAGCTGAAGGTCGGCATTTTTAAGCACCAGCTCAAGAAATTCCGAGTATTGGTCGGAGAGTTGAACATAGACCTCCTCTTCCTCGTTTTGACGCTCTTTGCGCTGCTCTTTTATAAAAGCAAAAATACCGAAAGGCAGTCCAATGATGGTGACCAGGTAACTGAGCGCTTCGAGCCATTCCATCATGGTCATGGTATCAAGATGCCGCCTAATGAAGCTGCGGGCGAGAGGAAAGGATTCCGTCGGATTCGCGCGGTTTGCGGTCAACCGGGCCAGACGACGCCGCGCATATCACCAGTCTTGTTGAAGCGTTGGTGAAAGGCGAAGGCGTAATCGAAGTTGAAGGGTTCGTGTCCGTCACGGGAAAGAGCCAGATAACGGCGCAAGTCGGCGCGGAAATCAGGGTGGGCGCAGCGCTCGATGATGAGCTCGGCGCGCTGGAAGGGATCGAGGCGGCGCAGGTCGGCGACGCCGTGTTCGGTGACGATGACCTGAACGGAGTGTTCACTGTGATCGGTATGGGTCACTTGGGGCACGATGGTGCTGATTTTCCCGCTCTTTTGGAGCGAGGGGCAGGTGAAGATGGAGAGGTGCGCGTTACGGGTGAAATCTCCCGAGCCGCCGATTCCGTTCATCATGGTTTTGCCGAAGAGGTGCGTGCTGTTGATGTTGCCCTGAAGATCGGCCTCGATAGCTGTATTCACGGAAATGATGCCGATGCGGCGCACGATCTCGGGGTTATTGGTGATTTCCTGCGGGCGGAGCACAATGCGACCGCGCAACGCGGAGAGGTCTTCGTAGAGCGAGCGCATGGCGGGCGGGCTGAGGGTAAGCGAGCAACCGCTGGCGAACTTGAGTTTGCCGCTGCGCAAGAGAGCAAGAGTCGCGTCCTGCAATACCTCGGAATACATGGTGAAGCGAGGAATCTCGGGGTGGGCGCCTAGCGCGCCAAGCACGGCATTGGCGATGTCTCCCACGCCGGACTGAAGCGGAAGGAACTCAGGGGGGATGCGGCCGGCGCGAAGCTCGGCGGCCAGAAAGTCGGCGACGTTTTCACCTATCTTGGTGGTGACCGCGTCCGGTTCGGCGAAAGCCCCGATCTCGTCTTCGCGGTTGGTGAGGACAACGCCGGCGATCTTCGCGGGGTCGAGCTGCAGCCAGGGCTGGCCGATGCGGTCGGATACGTTGTAGAGCGGGATTTCTCCGCGGTAGGGCGGATCAATGGGCTCGTAGATATCATGTATGCCACAAAGCGAGGCGGGGTGACGCTGGTTGAGCTCGATGAGAATACGTTCGCCGCAGCGCGCGAACGTCGGGGCGGCGCCGACGCCGCTGGTGAGGACGACACGGCCATCGGCGGTGATATCGCAGGCCTCGAGCACAGTCCAATGAATGGGACCGAGTGCGCCAGTGCGGACATGTTGCGGAAGCTGGCTGAGGTGAAGATCGAAGAAGCGGGTTTTACCGGCGTTGATGGCGCGACGCAGATCAGGATCGGATTGGTAGGGAGTTCGGAAACTGATCGCCTCCGCCTTGGCGAGGGCACCGTCGAGGGATGCTCCAGTGGAGGCGCCGGTAATGACCCCGATCTGGAAAGGGCGCCCGGCAGCATGTTCGGCCATGGCCCTCCCGGCGATGGCGGTGGGGATATCCTTGGGGGATCCCGAAGGCGTAAAGCCGCCAAAAGCGACTGTGTTGCCGTGATGAATCAAAGCGGCGGCCTCCTGGGCGTTAATGATTGGGAAAGGATGCGGCATGGAAGTGAGTCGATCAGTTGGTCAGTCGTAGCCTGATCAGATTAAAACATAAGCGCCGGACGGGCTATGCATTTGTTGCTCACCGAGGGGCATAAAAAAGCCCGCCCGCTGAGCCCTCGCATAAATTTGGCGCAAGCGCCCGACCGAACTCACCACAGGCCGCTCACAAAACCCGCAAAGGCTTTGATCGCGAACACGCCGGCGTTCTTTGTGAGGTGCGCGGCAAAACAAGGAAGCAGGGAGCGGTTCGGATTCCACGTGGCGAAACGACAGGCGTAAAACCAGAGTGATCCAGCCAGCACGGCGGCGAAACTAAACCATCCTTTGGCCGTCAGCGTGAATGCGAAACCGTCGTCGTCCCACTTCCAGAGAAAGGGGTGCAGCAGGGCGAACAGGACTGAGGCACCGACGATGCCTCCGAGCAGTGCGGAGCGCCCACGTTTATCCACCACCAGAAAGCCGCGAAAAATAATCTCTTCAATGAAGGCGGCGACCAGGGTGTAGAGGCCAAAAAGCACCGTGATCTCTGATTGTTCAGCGTCGATACCGAGTGCGATCTCTCCAAACGTTTCGGCGGCGAGGATTACGCCTGCGCCAAGGGCGGCGATGAGGACTG
Source organism: Verrucomicrobia bacterium IMCC26134 (assembly GCA_000972765.1). Classification (GTDB taxonomy): domain Bacteria; phylum Verrucomicrobiota; class Verrucomicrobiia; order Opitutales; family Opitutaceae; genus IMCC26134_A. The sequence goes on from CP011265.1 coordinate 258,143, forward strand.
CGCGCATGCCGGCCGGAGTGGATCCGGGAAACATGGGATTAGCCACCGGAGTCCCGGAGCGGGCGGCGGTAAAATCCGTCCACCACAGGTGTGTCACATATACACCGGTGGCGATCAGAACCAGCAGCAGCAAGGGGTTTTCGTTCATGCGGTAAGAGAGCGTGTGGGACCAGCAGGGTCGGGCAATCGTCGAGTTGATGCCCGGCAACATTCACAGGTGCGTGGAAAACACAGGTTCAACGCGCCCGGAGTTGCGCCCGCGGGGAGAAGAGCTAACGCTACTGGCGCACTTCTCATGCAAACGCCCGCCGCCACCCTTCCCGCTGCTTCCGTCCGCGATTTCGCCGTCGTCTTCGCCCGTGTGCAGCCGCACATGCAGGCGCTGGATGTTTTTCTGCATGCGCAACTGGCGGCCTTTGAGCCGGAGATTCGCGAGATGGCGGATTATTGTATCGATACTTCTGGCAAACGCATCCGCCCGGCGCTGGTTTTTTTCAGCGGCTGGCAGGCCGGGGCAACGGTTTCGCCCGCGTTGGTCCAAGTCGCTGCGGTTGTGGAGCTGGTCCACCTCGCCACGCTGGTTCATGATGACATAATGGACGAGGCTGCGTTGCGGCGCAGCCGGCCTACGGCGGCTAAAAAATATGGTCCCGAGGCGGCGGTCCTGCTGGGTGACGCACTTTTCGCACACGCGCTCCACCTCGCGGCGCGTTTTCCCACCACTGAGGTCTGCGCTGCGGTGAGCGACTCGACGCGCAAGGTTTGCGCCGGCGAGATTGTGCAAACGTTGCGCCGTCGCAGCACCGCTATCACGAGGGCGGATTACGACCGGGTGATCGATTTGAAAACGGCCGAGCTATTTCGGGTTTCCTGCTCGTTGGGTGCAAGGCTGGGTGGTCATGGCGATGCCTTCGCCGATGATGCGGCGCGCTTTGGCCGCTCTCTCGGCATCGCCTACCAGATCTACGATGATCTAGCCGACTTTTTTGGTCGAGAAACCCGCATCGGAAAGACCCTGGGCACTGATCTTGCGAGTGGGAAGCTTACCCTGCCTCTCCTGTATTTGCGAGACCGGTTGCCGGCGACAGAGCGTGCGGAACTTGAAGCTGAATTAGAGGGCCGCGTCCCGGCACGCTTGGCGCAACGGCTGGCCGAGATGAAGGCGTTCTCCGTGTTCGACGCGGTGCACGCGGAGATCGAGCAGGAGCTGGTTTGTGCCGAGGCCGCACTGGCACGGCACCCCGGCCTGCCCCCGTGCGAGCATCTCGCGGCGCTTCCGCTGGTGCTACGGGCACAAGTGGGCGCCTTGCGTTAAACCCATTCAGCGTATCGACCGCTCAAACTTAGCGAATGCGCGCTCAGAACAAACCGAGCCGCGTCTTGCCAGCGGGATTTTTTGCGTCAAAGTATTGGGACTCTGTCATGTTTAATCAGGCCAAAGCACTCACGCCCAACGCCTCGGATGTCGCCTTGGAGCGCCGCCAGGAGGCGGGTGCGGATTTAATCCTTGTTCACCGGGTGCAGGCGGGCGAAGTCGAATGCTTCGAGGCCTTGATCACCAAGTATCGGGAGCGCATCTGGGGGATCATCTACCACATGACCTCGAACCGTGAGGATGCAGCCGACCTCACTCAGGACACCTTCATCAAAGCGTTTCAGTCCATCAATCGCTTCCAAGGCCAGTCAGCCTTTTTTACCTGGCTCTACCGCATCGCGGTCAACTCCACCCTGAATCACCTGCAAAAGTCCAAATTAAGGCGCTTTTTCAGTTTGGAGAAAATCCGCGATGAAGACCCCGCCGGGTCCTTGCTGAACCAACTCGCCGACCCCGGTAAAAGCTCGGATCGAGCGGCCTGCCTGACCGAACTTCAGCAAAAATTGAACGAGGCGATGCAAAAACTGTCTATCAACCATCGCACTGTGATTACATTATTTGAAATCGACGGGCTATCCCATGAGGAAATCGCCGAAGTGGTGGGGTGCTCAGTCGGCACCGTAAGATCCCGTCTGCACTACGCCAAACAACAGCTGCAGGCTGACTTGCAGACCTATTTAAACGCATAAGCAATGTCGACGACACCAGAAGAACAATCCCGCGCCAAACCTACTTTGGAAGATCTGATTAGATTGAAGCGGGCGGAGCGTCCTGACGCTGCCTTCTGGCACGATTTTGAGCGCGGCATGCGCAAAAAGCAGTTGGCCGCGATCATCGAGCCCAAGCCCTGGTGGCTAGGTTTATCGATTTTGAGCAGCAAGTTCGGTCCGCTGGGCATACCCGTCTCAGCCGGCGCGGCCGCGATGCTAGCCTTGGTCGTGATGCGAGTCTCCCCAGTCGGTAGTTTTGTGCAATTCGGATCAAATTCCGTCCCTGAGCAGTTGGTGACTAAGCTCTCGTCTCGTGATCAAGTCACTTCCGCGATAACGCCCGAGACCAAGGTCGCTGCACCTCTTTCGACGCATATCCAAATCCTGACAAAACCAGAGAATAGCTACGCCGTCTCTGCGGTTGAAAGTCCTCTCGTGACGAATCCGGCAAAGTCAGGCCAGGCGAACAATGGCGTCGGTGGGCAATCGATGCCGGGCTATTCAGTGGCAAACAAAACGAACGGACGGCCATCGCCCGTTGCGGCCAGTAAGGTAGCCTTGGTCGCAATGGCCCATTACACTCCCCCAAAACCGTCTCCCGTGGTGGATCCGTCTGCGCCCGAGCAAGCGGTCGCGGAATTAAACGGCAGTGCTTTTGCTTCGGCAGGCGAGGACCAGCAGGCAGAGAAATCGGAGCTGAGCCAGCGGCAGGCCCGTTTGCTATCCAGCGCGACGGACCTCGAAGAGGGCAAGTCTCTGGCCAATGTGCGTGAGCGTGTTTTGCATCGACTTGCCGATGATGAAGCTCGCTACGCCTCGATCAGTCGCGTCGGCGTGAACGCCGATCGCCTCTCGTTAAAGTTCTAAAAAGGACCGGCCACCGGCGCCAAAAAAGTGGGAGCTTCAACCAGCAAGGTATGCGTCAACCCATCTAGCCGATCATTGATTGACTAGCGTGTCGATACGGCGCTCATACTCTTCATGGTGCATCAGGAAGTTTTGACCTTAAGAACCCAACGCCCGGGCCTACTGGAGTGCACCGAGTTGGTGGAGAAGGTGGTGGTGCGCAGCGGGATTAAGACCGGACTCGCGCATGTTTTTTGCCGGCACACCAGCGCATCACTTGTCATAATGGAAAACGCCGATCCGAGCGCGCGCTGTGATCTGGAGGCTTGGATGGATCGATTGGTGCCGGCGAAGGACATTCTCTTTACCCACACCTCGGAAGGACCGGACGACATGCCGAGCCACATCAAAATGGCGCTCACCCGCACCAGCGAAACGATCCCGGTCGGCGAAGGCGGGCGACTTCTCCTCGGCACCTGGCAAGGCATTTTCCTGTGGGAGCACCGTTTCACTCCGCATACCCGTTGCCTGGTCGTGACGGTGACCGGGGAATGATCGGGCACAGCGTCCCGTGCGCGGAGTTCACGGCGGGTAGGCGGGGTTGATGTTGTCAAAAGCAGGTCTGGCGCGGGCCTTGAGCGGCATTGACTGCGCACACAGGGATAATTGGGCGGCTCAGGAAAATACGAAGAAACAAATAAAAGGGGCGGTTCGCTTGATCGCCCCACTCGCCCCGTCGGCGATTATTTTTTCCCGGCGGCGGTGATGCCGCCGGGGAGGCAGGCACCGCAGCCTTGGGCGAAGAAGTCGTTGCCCTTGTCGTCCACCAGGATGAAGGCGGGGAAGTTTTCCACCTCGATCTTCCAGACAGCCTCCATGCCGAGCTCGGGATACTCGAGCACTTCGACCTTCTTGATGTTTTCCTTGGCGAGGATGGCGGCGGGGCCGCCGATGCTGCCAAGGTAGAAACCCTTGTGTTTCGCGCAGGAGTCGGTGACGGCCTTGGAGCGGTTGCCCTTGGCGAGCATGATCAGGCTGCCGCCGAGCGACTGAAAGAGGTCCACGTAACTGTCCATGCGACCGGCTGTAGTGGGTCCGAAACTACCGGAGGCGTAGCCGGCGGGGGTCTTGGCCGGTCCGGCGTAGTAAACGGGGTGGTTTTTGAAATAATCGGGCAGGCCGAGGCCGGCATCGACGCGCTCCTTGAGCTTGGCGTGGGCGATGTCGCGGGCGACGACGAGAGGGCCGGTGAGGAGCACGCGCGTGGTGGTCGGGTGCTTGGAGAGTTCGGCGAGGATGGCGGACATCGGTTGGTTGAGGTCGATGCGCACGGATTTGTCGTCCTTGATCTGGCGCTGCTCGGGGGCGAGGAAGCGGCCGGGATTGGTTTCGAGTTTTTCGAGGAAGATGCCGTCCTTGGTGATCTTGCCCTTGATGTTGCGGTCGGCGGAACAAGAGACGCCCATGCCGATCGGGAGGGACGCGCCGTGGCGTGGCAGGCGGATGACGCGGACGTCGAGGGCGAAGTATTTGCCGCCGAACTGGGCGCCGATGCCGGTGTTACGCGCGATCTGGAGGATTTTTTGCTCCCACTCTAAATCGCGGAAGGCGCGACCGTGTTCGTCGCCGGTAGTGGGGAGGGCGTCGTAGTATTTCGTGGAGGCGAGCTTGAGGGTCTTCATGGTCGCCTCGGCGGAGGTGCCTCCGATCACGAAAGCCAGATGGTAGGGCGGGCACGCGGAAGTGCCGAGGTAGCCGAGTTTATCGGCAACGAATTTTTCGAGGCCGGTAGGGGTGAGCACGGCGCGTGTTTCCTGGAAGAGGAACATCTTGTTGGCCGAGCCGCCGCCTTTGGAGACGAAGAGGAATTTGTAGTAATCGCCCTGGGCGGCCATGAGATCGATCTGGGCGGGGAGGTTGGTGCCGGTGTTGACCTCCTTATACATGTCGAGGGCGGCGTTTTGGGAGTAGCGGAGATTTTCTTTGGTATAGGCCTCGTAAACGCCCTTTGAGAGGGCTTCGGCGTCGTTGATACCAGTCCAGACCTGCTGGCCCTTGTAGCCGAGGATGGCGGCTGTGCCGGTGTCTTGGCATAGGGGCAGGATGCCTTGGGCGGCGACCTCTGCGTTGCGCAGGAGGGTGAGGGCGACATAGCGGTCGTTGTCAGAGGCCTCGGGATCCTTTAGGATCGCGGCGACTTGCTCCAGATGGGCGGGACGCAGGTAAAAATTGGCGTCGTGATAGGCCTCTCGAGCAAGGTGGGTAAGCGCCTCCGGGCTTACCTTGAGGATGGTTTTACCCTCAAAGGCCGCGGTGCTGACGCCCTCGGTTGAGAGCAGGCGGTATTCTGTAGTATCAGGCCCGAGGGGGAAAGGCTCGGCGTAGTGGAATGCGGGCGTGGCCATAAAAGCAGAGATTAGCTTTGGATGGGGGATTTCACGAACAAATAGAGGCGGTAAATTTTGCGAATCAGTCGCCTTTAACGATTCTGTAAAACGTATAACAAAAGGCACATCGCGCCAACTGTGGAATTTAGGCTATACCGCGCGGTGACGAGTCCGTGCGCGTGCGGCTTCAGACTATCTTTAGCTTTGGCAAATCTTGACCGTCAACCAAGCCGACAGGCTTCCCCTTGGCATCGACCACGATGAGGTCGTCGATCTTATGCGCCTCGAACATGCGCAGCGCATCGACTCCGAGCGCGGAGGCGGAGATGGTCTTGGGGTTCGCAGTCATGAAGGTCTTTACCGGTTGAGAGAGAAAATCGCCCCCCTTGAGTGCACTGCGACGGAAATCACCGTCGGTGAGGATGCCGGTGAGTTTACCTGATTTCGGATGCACGAGAGCGATGCTTCCGCTGCGCGCTTTGGTCATACGCAGGATGGCATCCTGCAGGGTGATGTCATCCCCTGCTATGGGCAGGCGATCGCCGGCGCGCATAATGTCGCCGACCTTGAGCAAGAGCACGCGGCCGAGGTTGCCTGCCGGGTGATAACGGGCGAAGTCATCGCGACTCAGGCCGCGGGCCTCCAGCAAGACCATCGCCAGGGCATCGCCCAAGGCGAGAGCGGCAGTCGTGCTGGCGGTGGGTGCCAGGGCAAGGGGACAAGCTTCACGCGGAACGGTGTAGATGAGGCGCAGGTCGCATCCCTGGGCGAGATCGGAGTCTGCTTTGGAGGTGAAGGCGACGAGGTTTAGTCCGAAGCGCCGAAGCACCGGCACTAGTTTTAACACCTCATCGGTCTGGCCGCTGTTGGACAGGATGAGGGCGACATCGCCTTCGCTGACCATGCCCAGATCGCCGTGGAGGGCTTGGGTCGCGTCGAGGAAGCAAGAGGGGGCGCCTGTGCTATTGAAAGTGCCGGCGAGTTTTTGGGCGATGTGGGCGGACTTGCCAACCCCGGTGAAGATGAGCTTCCGGCCGGAAGTGATGGCGTCGTGGAAAGCGCGGGCGACTTCGACGAAGCCCGGCCCCAGATTATCGCGGGTGGCGGCCAGCGCCTGTTCCTCGATTTGGAGGCATAGGCGGGCGCGTTTGAGGACGAACGTGGAATCGAGAGCCATTTAAGATTGGAGTCGCTAACGGAAAGGGGAGACTTTGCCTTGATCCATTTCCGTTCAATCTCATTTACACCGCACGCCATGCGTCGCCGTCCGTATTATCTTTTCATCCTCGTTCTCTGCTCCGGGTTTATCCTCCAGAGCTGCGCACCGCGCACCGCTCTGCCGTATGCTGCCGAGGTGGATGACCCTGAATATCGTCACGGCAAGGAACTGCAACGCCTGGGACGCAACCCGGAGGCGCTTGCCTCCTTTCTCAAGGTGATCGAGGAGCGCGGCGGTGCGGCGGCCGAGTCGCATCTGGACGCCGGCATACTTTATCAGGAACACATTAAGGATCCCATTGCGGCCATTTACCACTACAGGAAATTTCGCGAGCTCAGGCCCAACGCCAAACAGTCTGACCTCGTCTTGCAGCGCATTGATTCCGCCACCCGGGAATTTGCCCGCACATTGCCAGCCCAGCCGCTCGACAATCAGGTGGATCGCACCGACATGATGGACGCGATCGACCGCCTCCAGCGCGAAAATCTGCAACTCAAGGAACAACTCGTCGCCGCCCGCGCCGCCACCTTGGATTCCACGCGGCAGACCGCCACTCCGATGTTCAATGAACCCACCGTCCCTGGTGGCAACGAACTTGATTTCGGCGCGGCGGGCACAGATGGTCCGCCTTCCCGCGCGCTGGGCAGCCAGGTTCCGGTGGGCGTAGTGGCTATTGCGACTCCCGCGCAGCAGCCAACACCTCCGGCCTTCGTGGTAGGCCCGGTTATAAACCCGCCGGCAGCCATGCCGACGCCTTCACCCGCCATAAGTCGCCGTCACACCGTGGCAAAAGGCGACACCCTCTACAATCTCGCCCAGCGCTACTACAATAACCGCAGCCGCTGGCGCGACATTTACTCGGCTAACCGCGACGTTATGCGCAGCGAGACGGACCTCCGTATCGGCGCTGAGTTGAAGATACCGCAGTAACAGGTTTTACGCCCCTACGCCGGTCATGCCCCAGACCTCCCGCCGAACCTCCGTCTTCACCGAGTCGCTTATCCGCGAAATGTCTCGCGTCGCGGCCAAGCACGGCGCGATCAACCTCGCGCAAGGATTCCCGGACGGCGATCCGCCGGCTGCGCTCGTTCAGGCCGCCAAAGATGCGATGGACGCTGGGCGCCATCAATACGCCGTGACGTGGGGATCGCCCGAACTGCGCGAAGCACTCGCGGCCAAACTCACCCGCTGCACCGGCGCACCGGTGGATGCGCAAAGCGAATTGGTGATCACCTGCGGAGGCACCGAGGCGATGCTGGCTGCGGTGATGACGGTATGCGACCCCGGTGATCGCATCGGCATGTTCTCGCCTTTTTATGAGAACTATAATGCCGACGCCATCCTGAGCGGCGCCATTTCAATCCATGTTCCGCTGCACCCGCCTGGCTACGGCTTCGATCCGACGGAATTGCGCGCTGCCTTTTCCACCGGAGGGGGACTGAAGGCGTTCATACTCTGCAATCCATCCAATCCGTGCGGGCGGGTTTTCACCCGCGCCGAACTGCTTCAGCTTGCGGCGCTCGCGGAGGAGTTCGATACCTTCATTATCACCGACGAGGTCTACGAACATCTGGTGTTTGACGGTCGCGAGCACGTCTATTTCAGCACGCTGCCGGGCATGGCAGCGCGCACCATCTCATGCTCGTCCCTGTCGAAGACGTTCTCGATCACGGGTTGGCGTCTCGGTTACCTGCATGCCGCGCCGAACATCATCGCACAGGCGCGCAAAGTGCATGATTTTCTGACCATAGGAGCAGCGGCCCCGCTGCAACACGCGGTGGTGACGGCATTGGGCTGGGGGCCTGATTACTACAAGTCACTCGCGGCGGAATATCAGGCGCGCCGGGATCTGCTGCTTGGCTATTTAAGCGAGACAGGGCTGAGCTACTCGAAACCTGAGGGCGCCTATTTTGTGATGCTCGATGTGACGCCGCTGGGTTTCTCCAGCGATGTGGATTGCGCGCACTGGATGACTGAGCATATCGGCGTGGCGCCGGTGCCAGGGTCCTCGTTCTTTCCGTATCCGGAGAATCGTTACGTGAGATTGAACTTTGCCAAAAGCCAGCCGGTGTTGCGCGCGGCGGGAGAGCGACTGAGCTGTTTGCGAGCAGGACGAGGCAGCGTCTAGCGGTGATCGTCGATAAATACGGCGTGGGTGAGGGGAAAGATTGGCCGGCCGAGTCGATTGGAACTAATGTCCTCGAATTGGAGCCCGATGAGGAAATCCCGTGAAATAAATTCTAAAAAATCCCTCCTGACCATCATCAAACAACGACCTGGAGTGCGTGCAGTGACCGCTGCGGTGGAGGTGCTGCTTTGAAGTAGGCTGATCTCTCCAAAAAAATCTCCTGATTTAAGAATGGCTACCTCGCGCCCTGCCTTTTCGACACCTATCTCACCTTCATAAACAACATGGAAAAACTGGTTGGTGTCTCCATGAACAACGAGTTGTTCCCCGGCTTGAAATTCACGAAAGGTGGAACGCTTGGCGAATGCTGAGATCGCCGCTGAGCTCCAGTTGCTTGAAAGCGGTATACGTTTAAGGAAGGCGACTTTCTGGACTGCCGTTTCGACCGCGTCGCGTGAGAGTCTAGATATCACCAATGCGTCGAATTCCCTTTTGCTGAGGGAAAGTAATAAGCTGGGTGCGGTGCAGCGCACCGTGCGGGTGCGCAGCCCTCCGCTCAGCAGTGCTATCTCGCCGAAAATATCCCCTTTGGACAAATTAGCCACAGTCTCTAATGCCCCAGAAGGCGCTTTGCGCAGCACTTCCACCGCACCGCCATGAATTAGGTAGAGTTTTTCGCCAGGTTCGCCTTCTCGTATGATAATGTCTCCGGCGGAATACGACTCCGGCTTGAGTCTACCAACCAGAGACGAAAGATCTGCGGGTGACAGATCCCGGAATAGCACCTGCTCGGCGAGCGACTTCGTGATGACGTCCGTATCGACAAGCGGGATTTCATGCTGGTGTTCCTTGCGTTTCTTTCGCCGAGAACGCTGCCATTGCATCATAAACTGAAAGCTAATTGATAAGCCCAGTCCGATCGCGCCAAGAACCAACCCGCCCATCGCGCAGAGCAGCACGATGGCAGTGAAGCGAAGATTGCCGCTATTATTAAAGGCTTCAACCAACTCCCAGGCGTTGGCACCGAGTAAAGTGCTTCCCGTAAGAAAAACCAGAAGCAGCCATACGATGGTATACCCGCCACAAGTGAGCAGGAAGCGCTTATCTTTGATTTTTAATCGGGCCATCAACATCAACGCAGGCGATTGTTTATGGGTGAAGATGATATTGCCCGAAGTATCCAACAGGGGATCGCGGTAGAGGGCGCGCAACAAAGCCATGAGCGGTGTATGGCCCAACGGGGCGAGCTGATACATCAACCCGAGCAATATGGGGAATAAAACACCGGGCAGGTAAATGGAGGTGATGAATGCGACTCCGAAGTGCGGCGCGAGTCGTGCGAGCGCTACGTTGATCTCGTCTGAAAGCGTAAGCATCATGGTGTCGTCTAGATCGACCACAAAGTGCGGCGTGAGGGTGCGGTTGGTCCACCGTGGAGAGTAAATCACGCCTCCCGCTCCGCTCAGGGTGGAGGCGGCAAAAGAATAGCCTATGCTTGTGGTGAGACACACCAGTGCCCAGCCTATCAATAAATCCCATGCGTGAGTGGGGAGAACCATTGGTCGGAGCGTGATGAACACGCTGGCGAAACCGAAGGCCATCAGGGATAGAAAGAGCACCGGCGTGGCATGGAATCGTCCGTGCCACGGGGCGGGCGGAACGGTCGGCGGCAAGTTCCGCCCTGCAGTCTGAAGTATGCCGGTATCCACCGCCTTTATTAATAATTCATAGTATTCAGCTAATGGCAGGCTTTGCCGGTTGGAAATCAGTTCGCATAACACGTCGGGCGCGCGACGCGCGGTGTGAAAACATTGAAGCACCCCCCACTGTTCTGGTGTCACCATCAGATGGGTGCGACCTGATCTGTATTTTATGGCGACTCTATTCACCCTCACCCGGCTTACGTGTAACTCAGTCGAGAGCTTGAGCACGCTGGTGGTGAGCAGCGCTTTCTGTTCGGGTGTGAGTTCGGACGGAGCGGTCATACTTGAGGGAAAGGAAAAGCCCAGACCGGCTTGAGACGAGGAGGGAGCTTTTATATAAGCTTAGTGATGCGTGTATCTGAAACGAGGCGAAAAAGTGCGCGTTGTCGCGACCTTGCCTGCTTCGGCGGCCTGATTTCCCTCCTTTGTTCCCGGCTTGCCCGACTTTTTACCAAGCACTGCGCTTCCGGTTGAAGCTCTGGTTCATCCGTTTCGGCGGACTAGTGAGGCAGATTACGATCATGCAGGCTCAGTGGAGTGGGCGACGTAGATGGATTGGACCGGTGCGTTTTTCCATGGCGCGAGATTTCCTCAAAATAAACAGCGAGCGACGGCGATAACGCGGACCTACCAGTTAGACATGGCGTTATTCACTTCGACGAGATGGTTGGTGCCGTCGGTTCGGGTCTCGACGCGGAGGTGGCGGGCATGGACGGCGCGCAGGGTGCTGCGATGGGCGATGGTGAGGATGGCGACGCCCGGGAGTGTCTCGCGCAAGGCCACGTAGAAAGCGCGCTCCGCGGCCTCGTCCATCGCCGAGGTGGCCTCGTCCAGCATGAGCCAGTCTGGCCGTTGCAGGTAAATGCGGGCGAGTGCGATGCGTTGTTGTTCGCCTCCGGAGAGTTGTTGCGACCAGTGAGCCTCCTCATCCAGTCGCGAGAAGGGGGAGGGCAACTGCGCAAATTCGAGAGCGGCGTGAATGGTCTCGGTCGAAAAAGCGTCGGGAGGCGATGGGTAGCAGAGTGCCGCACGGAGAGAACCGATGGGCAGATACGGTTTTTGCGGCATTACCATGCAGCGGAATGGATCAGGCAGATGAACCCGCCCCGCTTCGTAAGGCCAGAGACCGGCGAGGGCGCGAAGCAGGGTGCTTTTACCGCAGCCTGATGGTCCGGTAATCAGAACGGAGTCGCCCGGAGCGAGGTGAAAATCCAGCGGGTTGAGCAAGGCCGAACCATCGGGACGAAAGAGGGCCAGACCCTCGGCCGATAGATCCGCACCCGCCAGTCCGCTGTCATAAAGGAGGAGCTGGCTGTCGCGCAATTGACGCGAATGCTCGATGCCGCGGGTAAAACCATCAAGGCGCTGGGCGATGGCCCACCAGTTGGCTATGGTCTCGAAGCTGTTGACGAAAAAGTTAAGACTGCTCTGAACCCGTCCGAACGCGCCCGTGAGCTGGGTAAGCTGTCCGAGACTGATACCGCCGGCAAAAAAACGCGGTGCGGAAAGGAGAAGGGGAACGACGTCGGACAGGCGAAAGTAAACCGCCTTGAATGCGTTCAGATGGATCTGACGGATGAGGGTGGCGTTGAAGTTGCCTACGATGCGTGAAAAACTGGCGCCCAAGGTGCGGCGCTCGGCTGGTTCGCCTTCGATCAGGGCGGTGCTCTCGCTGTTCTCACGCAGCCGGATCAGCCCGAATCGGAAATCAGCTTCCAGTTTTTGCTGCTCGTAGTTGAGTCCAATAATGGGGCGTCCGACGCGACCGACCAGCCAGGTGCCGAAGAAAGAGTAGAGAATGCAAAACCAGACCAGGTGGCCGGGTATGGACGTGAGAAATGCGGTCGCGGTTTCATAGCCGGTCCAGAGCGTGCCGACCAGAGGAGCAAGCATCGAATACTGTTCCGGGACCTGGGGCAGGATCAGGGGTAGCGAAGTCTTAGCGGTGGCGGCGCTACCGTCCGACAGCATCCAAAGGATGACGACAAAAGACCCCAGACCAGAGAGAGCCCCGAAAAGCCCCATGAAAAGATCGAGGGTGGTGAAACAAAAAGAGCGTATATCCTCGCTGATGCGCTGGTCTGGATTGTCACCCTGATGACCGTTGAGTTGTCCAAGATAGTGGGCGCGATCGCCGAGCCATTTTTCGAGAAAACGGGTCGTCATCCAGCGCCTCCAACGGATTTTCAACGATGAAAAAAGATAATCCTCCGCGAGCCAGAAAGTGATCGAGCAAAAGATAAGCCCGAGCATGGAGACGCCGAGTTGCACGAAGTTACCGTAGTCACCGCGCTGGATGGTGTCGAAAAAGGAGCGGTTCCAATAGGATAGTTTAACCCCTACCCAGGTCTGGGCGAGTGAGAGCACAACCACGGCCGCCAGGAGCAGTCTGGCGCTCCATTTTTCCGTCGAGCTCCAGAAGGGCCGTGCCAGCGCCAGAAACAAACGGACCTTCGACGAAAATGAAACGGGGCTGGGCACGGTCAGAGCGGAACTAAACGGGCGGATAAGGACAATCCGAGATTCCACCAAAGGTGTATGCAGCCCTTCGCGATGTCGATCAAGGGCACCCGGCGGACACCGCGAGGTTTACAATCGCGGCCCGATGGCCTTTTTTCCTTTGAAACGGTATCCTCAGGTGGCCTCCAAATTTGACGAACTGCTCAGCGCATGCGCGCACCCCGACCTGTATCGCCGCAACGGCTTCAGGACACTGGGACTCGCCTTGCCTGCCGACCCCCGTGGAATCGCCAGGCGTTTTGACGCTCTGGGCATCGAGCTCGAACTCGGAACCGTGTCCGAAATGTGGGCCTTCGCTCCACAGCCGCCTGATCGCGAAAGCCTGCGTGCGGCGGCACGTGCGCTCCAGGAGCCGATGCGCCGTCTCTTGGATGAACTGTTTTGGTTCTGGCCGCTGAGTTATCCGGAGGCGGGACCGGACGTGGCGCTTTCTCATCTTGCACGAGGCGACACCGCCGCCGCGACACAGGAATGGAGCGAGGCCGCCGGACGCGGCGATACTGCGGCCTGGCATAATCTGGCGGTCTACCAACATCTGCTGGCACTCGAGTGGGAACTGGCCGCCGAACACGATTCCGCGACCCTGAATCAATTGTGGCGCGAAGCGGCGGACTATTGGCAGCGAGTGCAAGCCGACGACCGGTTTTGGCAAATCCTCCAGGCGCGCATCGAAGCGATTGATGACGCTCAGCTGCCCGCTTCAGCGGCAGCTCGTCTTAAAATAGTCCTGCCGGAGATTTTAGCCCGTATACAAACGGAAAACACGGTTAACTATGTGGCAAGAGAGGACGCCCAGACTGCCCGTTTACATGTTCGGATCGCCCAGTCGCACCTGCCCTCCGCCCGTCTTGCCGACATAGTGGAAGCCACTGCACAACCAGCTTTGGCCAGGCTGGAAAACCATGTGGCCCAAGCGCGACGTCACGCCTCCGCGCATCCCGCCGGCGCACTCGTCCCGTTGCGGGCCTTGTTACAGGCTGTCGCGCCTGATCTGGCCTTGCTCGAGATCCTGGCCTCCGCACCCGGAACCGCCCACCTGTATGGCGACCAAGTCCGCCTCGTGCCGACACGGTGCTCGACGGCCTCGTCGCCTGCCAGCGAGTCACTGGCGATGACCTTGGGTGCCTGCCCTTGTTGTTTCATCTGCTCGATATCGCATCGGCACCGGAATTGGCTCAACGCACTGCACAAGCCTTCGGTGTCATGCTGGAGAACGCCCTTGTCGCCGCACGAATCTCGGCAGGGGAACCGATACCGCCCGACCACGTGCTGACGCTCAGATTGATCACACGCTCCATCTCGGCGGGGCTGGGCTCGCTGGGTCTCACCAATGCAGCCACCGTCGCAACCCAAGCCCGTCTCGCCGGATGGCTTGAAAAACTCGCCGAAGAAGCTCTGGTGCTCTCTCCCTCGAATCTTGGCTGGGCATTGCACACGCTCGGCCATGCCCTGGACCTTCCAATCGACGCCGCGAACCGCGAAGCTCTTGTCCGGATTCAGGCCGAGTGGCTATTCACCGCCCCTGCGCCTTCTTTGCAGCCCTTTGTTCTGATCGCAGGCCTAAACAACCTGCGCATCGATGCCAGCGGGGTTACCTTAAACAACAAACTTTTGCGCACCGCTGATTTTATCGGTATTCGTCACCAAATGGCCGGTTTTTCAGGCGAGATTCCGCAGACTATCGGCTGGTGCTCGTCAGACGAGGGGTTCGAGTTGGACGAAGCGTGGTTCGCCGCCTTGAAGGGTATGATGAATCCTGCGACTGCGGCGCGTAATATCCTGGCCGCATTACACGCTTTCCTCGTGCCTTCTCTCTTGGCACGCACTATCGAGGCGGTTCGCGGCGGAGGGGTGATTACCATGGGCGAGTCCCGGCTCAGCGCAGAAGGTCTGGCGCTCACTGAGGGCGGACGCCTGCTGCCTTTTGCGCGGCTGCGGCTTGCCTACGCACCGGAGCGTGTGAGCATATCATCCGCCGACCATCCTTCACTCACGATCGATCTCGATCCACTGTTGAACTGGAATGTTGTTCTGCTTCCTCATTTCATCGCCGCATTTACCCCGCGCCTCCCCTGATGTCCTCCACGCTATTGCAGCAGCTTTTGGCCCGTGACCCGCGCAAGCTGGCGCATTTCCCGGAGCCGCCGCTCGATCGGGCCCTCTCCGACTGGCATCGCCTCCTCAACACCCCGCCGGCGCCGAATCCCGCCAGCGCCGCACCCGCTCCCGAGCTAGGACAGGCCTATGCCGAGCTCGCGACTCACGTCTGGCGCACCCGCCACCGCCTGTCCGACGCCCCGCCCGATTTGCTCCGCAGGGCACTCCGCCATCTCGACGGCGCAACCGAGACTCTCCGCCAGCTGGACGTAACCTCCAAGGATTGGCTGAACGAGCCCTATGACCCCGGCCTGCCTCTCAAGGTCATCGCCTTCCAGCCCAGTCCCGGTTTGGTGCGCGACACCATCATCGAGGTCGTCCGCCCGGCGGTCTACTGGCAAAACCGTCTCGTGCAATCCGGCGAGGTTGTCGTTGGACGTTCTGGCGTCGATTCCTGAACGTAATTTACCTGCACATGCTTCGAACCACCATTGATTACGGCATCGACCTTGG
Source organism: Verrucomicrobia bacterium IMCC26134 (assembly GCA_000972765.1). GTDB lineage: Bacteria > Verrucomicrobiota > Verrucomicrobiia > Opitutales > Opitutaceae > IMCC26134_A. The sequence goes on from CP011265.1 coordinate 273,641, forward strand.
CACCACCAACTCCGCCATCGCGCTCGCCACGGGTCCGAGCACCGAGATCATCAAAAACAACCTCGACGCTGATACCACGCCCTCGGCCGTTCATATCAATCGCACCGGAAATCTATGGGTCGGCCAGAGCGCCCGTTCCAAGCTCGCTGACGAACGCGCCGAGCACGATGTGCATATCGAATTCAAGCGACGGATGGGCACCGCCCACGAACACCTGTTTCGCTCCAGCGGCCGCAAATTGCTGCCTGAGGATCTTTCCGCCGAAATACTCAAGTCACTCCGCGCCGACGTCGCCCAGAAACGCGGCGAAGATATCACCGCCGCCGTGCTCACCGTGCCCGCCGCCTTCGGCCTGCACCAGTGCGAAGCCACCAAGTGCGCCGCCGCCCTCGCTGGTTTCACCACCGCTCCGCTTTTGCAGGAACCCATCGCAGCCGCGCTGGCCTACGGCTTCCAGAAACACAACGCCAAGGCCTACTGGCTCGTCTTCGACTTTGGCGGCGGCACTTTCGACGCCGCCTTGGTTCGCTCCGATCAAGGCACCATGTCGGTCGTCAATCACGCGGGGGATAATTTTCTCGGTGGCGCTGATATCGACTGGGCCATCGTCGAGCAGTTCATCGTCCCCAAAGTGCGCGAACAGTTTAAGGCCCCTGATTTCGGCCGCGGCCACGAGGCCAGTCGCTACGATCTCCTGCGTCTCAAGACCGCCGTCGAAGCCGCCAAGATCGAGCTTTCCCGCCAGAAATCCACCTGGCTGGAGGTCGATCTGCGCAGCCTGGGCGCCGGCTCCCATATCCTCGAACTCGAACTCACCCGCGAGAATATCGCCGCCGCCGCCGCCCCCAGCGTATTGCGGGCCGTGGACATCGCTCGCAGCGTCCTGACCTCGCAGGGTCTCGAACCCGCCGCTGTGGAGAAGCTCGTCTTCGTCGGCGGCCCCACGCTCGCTCCCTATTTCCGCGATCTCGTGGTGGAAAAATTACGCATACCCTTCGACCTCTCGGTCGATCCACTCACGGTGGTGGCGCGCGGCGCGGCGATTTTCGCCTCGGGCCAGCGCGTGATGTCTCCGGCTGAATCGGGGCCAAAACACGGAGGCACCGCGCCGGGTTTAGCCGCCTACAAAGTCGATCTGATATACAAACCCACCGGCACCGATGCCGAGCCCCTGGTGGGCGGCAGGGTGACCTCGCCCGACTCCGCGCCTGTCACCGGTTGCAGCATCGAGTTTATCAACGCCGAGAATAAATGGCGTAGCGGCCGGCTCCCGCTCGCCGCCGACGGTTCCTTCCGTCTCAACCTGCGGGCCGAGCCGAATGTTCAAAACCATTTCAAAATCGAGCTGCACGACGTGCGGGGGGCATCGCGCCCGACTCAGCCCGCAGCGCTTCACTACACCATCGGCCTCGTGGTCGAGGAGCAGACGCTCATTCATAATCTTGGCGTAGCCCTCGCCGACAACCAGGTGGCGGTGCACTTCCCCAAGGGCACCGGTCTGCCTGCCAAGTCCACCCGCACCTTCCGCACCACCGCGCCGCTCTCCCGCGATACCGCGGGCAGCCTCTTGCGCATCCCCGTGGTCGAGGGCGACCACCGTCTCGCCGACCGCAACTTCCTCATCGGCACGCTCGAGATCAGCGCCGGCCAGATCCACCGTGATCTGCCGCTGGCCACCGAGATCGAGGTAACCTTCCACATGGATTCCTCCCGCCTGCTTCAAGTGGTGGCTTACGTGCCGCTGCTTGACGAGGAGTTCCCTGCCAAACTCGAGCTGGGCGGCACCCATCGCCAGCCCGCCCTCGATGTCCTCCAGGCCGAGCTCGCCCGCGAGATTGAGCGAGTGGCCGTGCTTCGCGCCAATCTGGGCGATGGCTCCGATGCCGCCGATACTGAAGCCGTTTCTGCCCTCGAAAAATCTCCCGGACGCGCCCACCTCGAACGCGTGCTTCACACCGGCGCGCCCGATTTCGACACCCTGCTCAAGGCCGAGCACCAATTGCTTGAGTTCAAACTCGCTCTCGACGAGGTGGCGGAACGCCTCGCCTGGCCCACCGCGATTCGCGATACCAAGCGACTCTTCGACGAGCTCGACAAGCTCGCCCGCGCCCACGGCGAGGAATCCGAGAAGGCGCGCGCACGCTCCCTCGGAACCGAGCTTCAGACCGCCATCGCCAACAAGCAGCCCGACCGCCTGCGTAAAAAGACCGAGGAGCTCACCGCCCTGCACGAGAGCATCCTCTACCGTCAGCCGGATTTTTGGAAAAAACACTTCGCCGCGCTGGTTGAATGTCGCGACCAGATGTCCAACCCCGCCCGCGCCGGCGTGCTTATCAAGTCCGGTTGCGATGCCCTCGCCACCGGCAATCACGACTCTCTGGTCGACACCGCCCTGCTGCTTCAGGATCTGCTTCCGGCGCAGGTCGTCGTGGCCGCACGACGCGGCTACGGTTCCAGCCTGCTCGCTTGAAGTATAACCTCCGCGCCACCGAAGCACCGCCCACCATGAACCCCGCCACTCATCCCGCCATACCCAACACCTTGAGCCTGTTCAAAGCCGCCGAGTTGGCGCGGCAGGGTAAGTATCGCGAGGCCGAGGCAATGCTGGGCGATGCCGCAAATCCGCCCGAAGATCCCGTGCTGCTGCACGCGCTCGCCACGGTGGTCACGCAGCAAGGCGACTATGAGCGCGCCCGCCGCCTGTGGCGCTTGTTGCAGACCCGCCAGCCCGGCCACCGCGAGGCGAAGCGGATGCTGGCCGCGATCGAGACCTGGGAAGAGCGCCCGGTCTGGGTGCGTTTCGCCCCAGCCGGGGCTGCCGCGCTGCTGGTGTTCGGAGTGGCGCTCTGGGCTTTGTCCTCGCCCCGCGGCAAGCCGGCTCTGGCGGGCAGGAGTGCTGGTATAACTCAAGTCGCGCCGACGATCTCCGTGCGTGCTGCCGCGTTATCTCCTGTCGCCGTCACCCCAGTCGCGCCGAATAAATTGGCACCTGAACCGACTCCGGTGGTGATGTTTAAAGTCTCGCCGGCTAAACCGGCTAAAAATTAGCAAGCTCGGGATTAAATTTCCGCGATGCGGAGGCAGGACACCTCGCGGCCGGCATGGGGGGCAAGGGTTGGCACGGTGGCTTTGCAAACCTCGGTCGCGAAGGAGCAGCGCGGGTGAAAGGGGCAGCCGGGAGGCGGATTGAGCGGACTCGGCGGGTCACCGGCCAGCACGATACGCTGGCGGACGCGTTCTCCGGCGGGGTCGGGGCGGGGCACGGCGCTGACGAGGGCGCGGGTGTAGGGGTGTTGCGGACGATCGATGACGTCGCTCGCGGTGCCGAGCTCCACGATGCGCCCGAGATACATCACGGCGACGCGGTCGGACAGGTGTTTTACCACCGACAAATCATGGGCGATGAAAACGAGGCTCAGGCCCAGCTCGCGCACAAGTTTGGCGAGCAGGTTTAAAATTTGCGCCTGGATGGAGACATCGAGCGCGGAAACGGGTTCGTCGGCCACGATGACGCGTGGCTCGAGCGCGAGGGCGCGGGCGATGGCGATGCGCTGGCGCTGGCCGCCGGAAAACTCGTGGGGGTATTTTCCAAGGTTGCGCGCCGGGATGCCGACCAAGGCAGCGAGCTCAGCCACACGGGCGGGAATCGCGGCGGCGGCGCGCAGCTTGTGGACGTGGAGAGGTTCGGCCAGTGTCTCCGCGATGGTCATGCGCGGGTTAAGCGAGGCGAAGGGATCCTGGAAGACCATTTGGAGCGAGCGCCTGGCTTCGCCGACAGCGGCGTCGGCGGTGAGGTTTTTGCCCTCGAGCCAGACGGTGCCGCCGGTGGCGGGGAGCAGCCCCATGATGGTGCGGGCCAGCGTGGACTTGCCGCAGCCGGATTCGCCGACGAGACCGAGCACCTCGCCGCGCGCGAGAGTGAGGGAAACGCCATCCACGGCTTTTACCGTGCCGGCATGCGTTTTGAAAATGATACCGCTCTCGACTGGGAAGTGGGTTTGGACGTCGCGCAGCTCTAGGATGGGGGAAGGCATGTTCAAGGAAGGAACAGAGTTGCCGCTAAATTTCTCCTGAATGGGCGCGGCGACAGGTGTGGGCGTGGGCAGGGGCGCAGTCGACGAGACCGGGGGCGTCGCCGGTGCGACAGGCGGAGACGGCGAATTCGCAGCGCTCGGCGAAGGCGCAGCCGGGAAGCGGTTTTGAGAGGTCGGGTGGAAGGCCGGGCAATGTGTAGAGTTCGCCCCCTTTGGGTTGGAGCGCGGGGATGGAGCGCTGCAGGGCCCGGGTGTAGGGATGGCGCGGCGCACGGAAGAGATCGGTCACGCTGGCGGTCTCGACGATGCGACCGGCATACATGACCATCACGCGATCGCAGAGGCCTGCCACGACGCCCAGATCGTGCGAGATGAAGATAACCGCCATGCCGAGCTCGCGCTGGAGTTTTTTGATCAGTTCCAGGATTTGCGCCTGCACCGTGACATCGAGGGCGGTGGTGGGCTCGTCGGCGATGAGGAGCTCGGGCTTGGTGATGAGGGCCATCGCTATCATGACGCGCTGGCGCATGCCTCCGGAAAACTGGTGGGGGTGGGCATGCAGCCGGTTGGCGGCATCGTTGATGCCGACGGCCTCCATCATGGCGAGGGCGCGATCAAGCGCGGCGCGACGGGAGATTTTCTCGTGAATGAGCAGTGGCTCGATGAGTTGCTCGCTGATCCGCATGTAGGGATTGAGCGAGGTCATCGGGTCCTGAAAAATCATGCTGATACGTTTCCCCCGGATGGACCTGAGTTCGGCAGGCGAGGCGCGCAGGAGGTCGACGCCGTCGAAGCGTGCATGGCCGCCGCCGACGCGGGCAGGCGGAGAGGGCAACAGACCCAGCAGAGAGGTGCAGGTGACGGATTTCCCCGAACCGGATTCGCCGACCAGACCAAGCGTCTCGCCCCGCTCGAGGGAGAAGCTGACGCCATCGACGGCGCGAAACGTGGCGCCGCGGGTCATAAACGAGGTCTGGAGATTATTAACGTCGAGGAGCGGCATCGCGGTTTTTTCAGTAAAGCGTGAACGGAGGTTTGCGAGGGCTTTGAGCAGGCGCAAGCAGGCGCGAGGCCATCTTTTAAGGTAATATGCCTCCGCGAGGTCTCTCCGAAGACGGCAGCAAGGGCTTGCGGGCGAAGTAGGCGGAGCCAAACGTAACTACTCTGATGTCCTCCCACTCGCCCTCACCGCCACCCCTCGTCGATGCCACCGACGCGTTGCGGCATTGGGGGCCGCCGACGTGGAAAAAGCGCTTGCAGTGGCGATTGGAGTCATGGGCCTACATCGGGTTGGAGCGTTTGCTGACCGTGATGTCGGCGCGGGCCGTGGCGCGGAGCGGGCGACTGCTTGGCACCCTGGCATATCTGGCCTTTGGCAAAAGGCGGCGCACGGTCGCCCGAAATCTGCGGATCGCTCTGGCCGGGGAACGCCCGCCGGCGGAATTAAAGGGGATGACCGCTGAAGTTTTTAAACGCTCGGGAGCAAACCTGCTCTCGTCGCTGCGAACCGCGCACCTTGATGAAGCCGGGCTCAGCCGCACGGTGCAGGTGAAGAACCTGCATTACCTCCAAGAGGCGCAACAGGCCGGCAAAGGCGTGATGATGGTCATAGCGCATATGGGCAACTGGGAGGCGCTGGCCCAGTGGTTTCCCCTTTGGATGGAGCCGGGCCGTCTTAGCGCATCGGTTTATCGTCCGCTTAATAATCCGATCTTGAACGCCAGATTGATTACAGCCCGTGAGCGACGTGGCTTGAAGATGTTTTCCAAGGAAGACAGCCCGCTCGCGATGGCTGCGCACCTGAGGGCGGGCGGGGCGCTCGGGGTATTGAGCGATCAACGGGCGGGCAAGGCTGGGGAACTGGTGCCGTTTTTCGGTCGCCTGACCAGTTGCACCCCCATTCCCTCGGTTCTGGCCCGCCGCACCGGAGCGATCGTCCTCGGGGTATCCCTTCGCACTTTGGATCTCGGACGATGGGAAATGAAGATACACCGGCTGGAAGGCGAGCCGACCACCCTTAACGTGATGGGCCTGCTGGAACGCATGATCAGAGAAAGTCCGGAGGACGTTTTCTGGCTGCAGGAACGCTGGCGTATCGAACGCAGGGCGCCGCACAAGGTCTGGGGTAAACCACCGAAGCCGGGCGTGGTTACAGTGCCGCCGACCAAGCTTCGTCGCGCCCTGCTTTGGGCGGATGCCGCGGGCACAATGCCAACCCGACCGCTCGCCGAGCCGGCCGATGTCGATTACGAGGCGGCCATACCCGACGGGGCGATGGCGCCCCCGGCTGTAGCCAAACTCTGGATACGCGGTGCGGAGGGTCCGGAGACGACCGAGGCGTTTCTCCGCCGTGTGGATGCGGGTGCCTCGCTGCCGCTGGATTTTGTCGTGACCGGCAAGAAAGCGGAGGCGGAGGTGCGCGCCGTCTGCAAAAAACTCGGACTGGGCTGGGTGGCGGAGGGAACGCCATGAACACACTTCGCTATATCAGGGTGCTTTCGGACGGCCGCCCCGGACACGAAAACCAAAGTGTGGGTCTCGCCCTGGCCCTGGCGCGCCGCACGGGCGCTACGCACGAGATAGTCCATCTGGACCCCGCTGCCTCACTCTGGGGACGTCTGCGTGTGGCGGGACGCGCCACCGAGAGCGCTAAAAAAACCGATCTAGTGATCGCCGCCGGTCACCGCACTCACCTTCCTCTCTGGTGGGCGGGTCGTCAACTCGGCGCCAGGACGGTGGTGATCATGTCGCCGAGCCTGCCCGGATGTTTATTCGATCTGTCTTTGGTGCCGAGACACGACGCGCCGGGCGGTGAGGACACGACGCGCCGGATATTAACCAAAGGCGCGTTAAATCGCGTGCCAGAGGCGATCCCCGAAAAAACCGCCGCCGGCCTCGTGTTGGTGGGCGGTCCTTCCAAGCACCACGGCTGGGATGGTGCGCGCCTTGCCTCAATGATTACCCGCGTGACGGCTGACCAGCCGGAGTTGGAATGGACGGTGGCGGATTCGCGGCGGACCCCCGCAGGCTTTCTCAGCGACTTACGCCTGGCGGCAAACGTGACCAAAGTCCCCCATCAGCAGACCGGGCCGGGCTGGCTGGCTGATGAACTCGCCAAGGCGAGCACGGTCTGGGTGACGGCCGACAGCGTCTCGATGGTGCACGAGGCCGCCACGGCGGGTGCGGCGACGGGGGTGTTTCCCGTGCCATTCGGTAAAGCCGGCGGCGGCAGGCCGCAGAGAGCGGTGGACGCCCTGATCTCGGAGCGATTGGTGACGGATTTTCCAGCCTGGGAAAAATCCGGAGGCGGCGGCTTACAGCGGCGGCCGGGTGCGCTGTTGCATGAAGCCGGACGTTGCGCGGACTGGATCGTGGCGCGATGGTTCTCGAATTCGTCCGCATGAAAATCCTGCAAATCCTTCCCGAACTGAACTCCGGCGGCGTGGAGCGCGGCACGCTGGAGATCGCGGCCTTTCTCGTGCATGAAGGTCACGAAGCGCTGGTGGTTTCCAATGGCGGAAGGCAGGTTGTGGCGCTGGAGAAAAGCGGTGCGCGCCATGTGGCGATGCCGGTGCATCGCAAGAGCTTCGCGACGCTGCTGCAGGTTGGCAGACTGCGCCGCCTGCTCATTAACGAGCGCCCGGACATCTTGCATATACGCTCCCGCGTGCCTGGGTGGGTGGCCTGGCTGGCCTGGCGGAAACTACCCGTTGGCGCGCGTCCGCGCCTGGTCTCGACGGTGCATGGGTTTTACTCGGTAAACGCTTATTCAGCGGTGATGACGCGCGGGGAACGGGTGATCACCGTTTCCGCGAGCGTGCGGGATTACGTTCTGGAAAATTATCCACAAGTGGAGCCGGAAAACGTGCGCATCATTCATCGTGGAGTCTCGCCGGAGGAGTTCCCGCGCGACTACAAGGTGGGCGCGGATTGGCTGGAACGCTGGCGGACAGAGTATCCTCAGCTCCAAGGCAAGAAGACACTCCTGCTCCCAGGTCGGATCACTCGTTGGAAAGGGCAGGAGGATTTGCTGAATTTGGTGGCGACGCTCAAGGCACGCGGCCTAGCGGTGCATGGCTTGATCGCTGGAGAAACCCACCCGAAAAAGCGCGCTTTTGGCGAAGAATTGGTGTCGCTGGCCATGCGTCTTGGCGTGGCGAGGGACGTTAGCTTTCTCGGTCAACGCGACGATATTCGTGAGGTGATGACCGTATCCGATCTGGTATTATCGCTCTCGCGCCAGCCGGAGGCGTTTGGAAGGGTTTCGCTTGAGGCGGCGGCGCTTGGCCGTCCCGTGATCGGCTATGACCACGGTGGGGTGAGCGAGCAGTTGCGGGTGTTGTTCCCGCAAGGGCTGGTGCCGGTGGGCGATGCGGCCAGACTGGCTGAAACCACGGCACGATTGCTCGTGGAAAAAGGAAAACCTGCCGAGGTGTCGGAACCGTTCACCCGGGATGCCATGTGCAGAAGCACATTGGCCGTTTATCGCGAGTTGATCCGGATTTGAGTTTTAAAATCTGTTTTTGCCAGCGTATCGCCCTTGGCCCACAATCCACACCTTGAATTCCACCTCTTCAAAAAAATATCTGGTCACCGGCGGAGCAGGTTTCATCGGCTCGCATTTATGCGAGGCCTTGGTGGCGGCGGGCAATGCCGTTGTGATCATCGACGATTTCAACGACTACTACGACCCCCGGATCAAAGAGGCCAACGTGGCCGGGCTCGCTGGAAAAGCAGAGCTGATTCGAGGGGACATACGCGACGACGGACTGGTGACGCGCACCTTCGCGGCGCATCGTTTCGACGGGGTTTTTCATCTTGCGGCGCGGGCGGGCGTGCGGCCCTCCATCGCCGACCCCCGCCTGTATTTCAGCACCAACATGGACGGCACGCTCAATTTGCTCGAGGCCTGCCGGCACGGCGGGGTGAGTGACTTTATCTTCGCCTCGTCCTCTTCGGTTTACGGGGTGAACACCAAGGTGCCTTTCGCGGAGACGGACTTGATTCACCGGACCATATCGCCCTATGCGGCGACCAAGCTGGCGGGTGAACAGATGTGCTCGAACTACGCGCACCTCTTCGGACTGCGCTGCATGTGCCTGCGTTTCTTCACCGTTTACGGGCCGCGCCAGCGGCCGGACCTGGCGATCTCGAAATTCACCTCCGCCATCCTCGCCGGCAAACCGATCGATCGCTACGGCGACGGCAGCACCTCGCGCGACTACACCTACGTCGAGGACATCGTGCGCGGCATCCTCGCGGCGGCGGACTACACGCGGACCTCCTCGTTCGAGATTTTCAACCTTGGCGGTTCCGCCACCACGACGCTCAACGAGCTCGTGGCGCTGGTCGAGACCGCCGCCGGCCGGAGCGCGATCATCCGCGAGCTGCCGGACCAGCCGGGCGACGTGCCCCGGACCTTTGCGGATGTGCACAAAGCCGAGCAATTACTCGGCTATCATCCGCAGACCGCCATCCGTGAAGGCGTGGCCAAATACGTGGACTGGTATCGCCGCACCGTTCTGGCCGGACGCACCTGAGTGCGTGACGAGAACGGTCGGTAGGCTTCGATGCACTAGAAGGGTCATCGATCGGGTGCAGTCCCGTGCGGTCAATTTCTTAAGCCGTGCGCCAGCCGAGCTGATTTAGTTTTTGGTGGAGCTTGGTCCCGGCTTCCAGCAGGGCGTCGTCAGGGTATCCGGAACTCGTTGTGGTGAAAGTGCCGCAGTCCTTGGACCAATCCTTTTCAGCCAGGGATTGGCGGTCGAGCCAGTGTTGCCGTGCCGCGTGGATGAGATACGACTCGTGGACTTTTCCGGGCAACATTTGGGCTGGCTGGAAAGTAGTGACCGGTTGGCGGCTGGTGAGGGCTTCATGAATCATGGACATGCTATCCTCGCCCACGAGCACCCGGAATGCGCCTCCAAGATAAGCGGCCACCACGCGCCGATGGTCGCCGCGATGAAACCAGCAGGCATCCGTGATGTTTTCCGTCCGCAGCAGGGAAATAAGGCCTGATTCGAATTCCGGCGGGGTGCGACGGGAGGTGGTGACCAACCAGCGGCGACCGGTTTGGCGACTAAGCTCGTTCATCAATCTGGCCAAGCTATGCCCGTCCGCCTCGCGCCAGTGATAGCCATTACCATCGCCTCCGACCAAGGCGACCAAGTGGCGCGAGTCTTGAGGCAGAGCTTTGTCCTCGGCAAATTTCAGCCAGGCGGTTTCCTGGTCGTCGCGAGTGAAAGGTCCAGGCAGGATTGGCAGACAAAGGCCGCCTTCCTGGCTGATGGAAGGGTCGTAATGAGTGAAGAGCGCTGCATTCGAAGGCAGGCGACGACGCGAACCAACAAAAACGGCCGGACGATGGAGCCGATGGGCAAGGGCGGCCGTGAACCATAAAACATTGCCGCCTGATCCGAGCACCAAATCAGGGGAAGGGATGCCGCGTGGCAAGGGGACTAGGGAGCTAAGCCTTGGCCAGAAAACCTGCAGCAATCGTCCGCAACGCATGGTCCAGCGGGGAGGGTTGATTTCATGGCATTCCACCGGTGTCACGGTGGCGAGCGCCTTGATCATGCCGCGTGCGAGGTTCTTGTGTCCCGGCTTGGCGTCGAGCACGCACCAAACAACAGCCGGAGGCTCGGGGGAGGTTGTGGAGAGTGGCTTCACGGAGGTTGGCGGGTGACACTATGAGCGGGTGACAATGCCGGACGGGAGCAAGCCTCGGATGCGGGCGAAGAGTTCAGTGTAGGCCTGTTCGGCGCACGAAAGAAACTTGTCCAGAGCGGCGCTTTCGGCGGCGGTATAACAAGGAACCTCTGTTACGTTAAAAAGCTTATCCGGGCTTACCACTCGACGGGAAAGATCGAGACCGGCATCGGTTAATAAGGCCTCGATCTTCGGGGTGTTCGAGGCGACGGCGAGAAACGGCACGCGCAAACCGAGGGCCAAACAAACGGTGTGAAATCGACCGGTGACGACACCTTCGGCGGCGGCGAGGCGACGGCAATACGCATCCAAGGTGGGTTCGCCGACAAGATGGGCGTGATACCGGGGGGAAATCACATGGCGGGCGAGCGGGCCGAGCAGGCGGGCGAAGCGGTAACGCCGGTGGATCTTGCGCGACTTTGCGCCGGGACGAACTTCATCGGGGCGGGCCAGAACGGGCAGGTAGGACCAACCGCGCTCGGCGGCGAGGCGGGTGAGCTGGCGGGTGAGGTTGGGCTTGGTGGAGTCGCTGACCATGACGCCAGCGGCGGCGGACCGGCCTACGTCGAAGCGCAGCGCCTGGCGGATGGCGAGGTCGGGCACCAGCGATGCGGAAATGCCTTCGTCGGTGACCGCGCGCAGGCTTTGGGGATCGCGAAGGACGACGAGGTCGAAGGCGGGCAGGCGGCGGGTGAGCGCGGGTTCATTTTCGAACCAGGAGGAGTTGACCAGTGCGGTCGGACGCCCGAGGGCGCGGCGGGCCTCGGCGAGGGCAAGAATTTGCGCGATGGCGGGGCGGGAATGGTGCAAAGCGCCCTCTCCGTTGATGACCACCAAAGAGGCGGCGAGGCAGGCTTCGCGTTGCAACTCCCAGTCCAGCCCCGAGACGAACGTATCCGGCGCCAAGCCCACTCCAGCGAGCCCATCGGCGAGCTGATGCATGACTGCGGAGCAGCCGTGATGATGCAGGTCGCGCATGTCGCCCAAAACCAACACGGAAGGCACGGAAACAGGCACCGTGGACATGGATTAAACGGCGTTGGCGAGCCGGTATATGCCGTTGAGGCGGCCGCGGGCGGCGAGGGTGTAGCCGTTTTCCGAGAGCAGGGCGGCGAGGCGGCTTTCGCGGTCGTGGGTGAGTTCGCAGATGAGCAGGCGCGGCCAGACGGAACGCGGGGTGCCGGAAAAGAGGGGGGCAAGCACGGATACCTCGTGGCCCTCGACGTCGATTTTAAGGGCGTCGATGCGGGTGAGCTTTTCGCGGGCGAGGAAAACCGGCAGCGTTGTCATGGGAACGCGGATACCGATGGGGGCCGCGGAGGAGGGCGGGTTGGCGATGGCGTTGGTGATATGGTTTTCACCCTTGTTGCCCGCGCCGGCTTCGAGCACGACCTCGCCTTCGGACGCCCCGAGGGCAAGCGAGTGGAGGCGGACGGAGTCGAGGGCGTTGGTGGCGAGGTTGAAGCGGAGCGCGGTGCAGAGCTCCGGATCGGGCTCGAAGGCATCGACGCGCAGGCCGGAGGCGCGAAGCGAGGCGACCCAAAGGCTGTAAACCCCGGCGTTGGCGCCAATGTCGAGGAAGTTGCCCCCGCCGCGAAGCGCGTCTGCGAGGGCGAGGCGCTCGGCGGTGTCGAGGAACTGGGGCATGAGGAGCAGGCGTTGCTCGGAGAGGTTACCCTGGCTGCGAACGCGAAGGCGCAGCCCCCAGACGGTGATATCAACCCAAGGGCCAAAGACGGCTTTGAGCGGCTTGCGCAGCCAGAGCGCTAGGCGGCGAAAGGCAGGGCGGGCTGGGATCGTATGGAGCAAACCGAGCCAGGCACGTCGCCAACCGGAGGGTGAGTGGGCGCCCCAGACGGGTGCGGCGGGTGCGGAGGAAGGCGCGGTGGACATGTCGGCGGCGAAAGGCGTGCAGCTTAAGAATGCGGGGCTTCGCCGGTGGCGCTCTGCTGGTCGTAGAGTGCGCGGTAGAGGGGGGTGCCGGCGTAAAGTTCGGCGTGGCCACCGGAGGCGATGATGCGGCCGCTTTGGAAAACAAGAATCATCGAGGCGTCGCGGATGGTGCTGAAGCGATGTGCGATGATGAGCACCGTCTTGCCGACGACGAGTTTCTTAAGCGCACTCTGGATGGCGGCCTCGCTGTCGCTGTCGAGGGCGCTGGTCGCCTCGTCGAGAATGAGCACCGGAGCGTTGCGGAGGAAGGCGCGGGCCACGGCGAGGCGCTGGCGCTGGCCACCGGATAGACTGGCGCCGCGCTCGCCGACGACGGTTTCGTAGCCCTGGGGCAGGCTGAGGATGAAGTCGTGGGCGAAGGCGTCGCGCGCGGCCTGCTCGACGTCTTCGAGGGACGCATCGAGGCGGCCGACGAGGAGGTTGTTATAAACCGTGTCGTTAAAAAGCACGGGGTCCTGTGACACGATGGCGATGTTGCGACGCAGGTCGGCGAGGCTGAGGTCGCGCAGATCGTGTCCGTCGAAGGTGATGCGACCGCTGGTTGCATCGTAGAAACGCGGCACGAGGTTGGCGAAAGTTGATTTACCAGCGCCGCTGGGCCCGACGAGGGCGCAGGTGACGCCGGCGGGGATGGTGATAGACACCTCGCGCAGGGCGGGCGCGTCGCCCTTGTAGCTGAAGGTGACGTCATCGAAGGCGAGCGCGCCGCGCAGGCGGCCGATGGCGGCGGGGCGCTCGGGGTCGGCGATGGTTACGGGTTCGTTGAGCACGACCTCGAGGCGGTCGAGGGCGGCGGTGCCGATCTTGGAGATATTTTGCAGCGAACCGAGTTTCTTGATCGGCTCGTAGCTGGAGTAGAGCGCGGCGATGATGGAGATGAAGGACTCGAGACTCAGGCCGGTTTTATAGGCGTAGATCAGGGTAATGGAGATGCCGGTGGCGGAAATAATCTCGATGGACGGTGAAAGCGCCTGAACGTATTTCACGACTTTCATCTGCGCCTTGATCAGCCGTGCAGTCACCACCCGGAGACGGGCGGTTTCACGGTCCTCAAGACCGAAGGCGCGAACCTCGCGGGCGGCGTTGAGGTTTTCGCTAAAACACTCGGAGACGACGCCGAGCTGGCTTTGGACGTTATAAGCGCGGGATATGAGTTTTTTACCGACGTAGCGGATGGGCAGGACGGTCAACGGGATCACCGCCATGCAGACCAGAACGAGCAGGACGCCTCGTTCACTGTAGGCCAGATAGCCCAGGTAGCCGAGCGCGCCGATGAGGGTGGTGGGCTGCTTGAAAACATCGTTGGCAAAGGTGGTGAGCGCGATCTGCAGGGACTGCGTATCGGTCATGCCGCGCGAGATCAGGTCGCCGGTTTTCTGCTTGTGGATAAAGGCGATGGGCAGGACCTGAAGCTTGCGAAAATAGGCGACGCGCAAGGACTCCAGGACGTGGTTGCCGGCGTAGTTAATCAGGTAACTGTTCAGGTAACCGAACACTCCGCGCACCACGAATACGGCCGGCAGCCACAGGGCGAGCAGGAGCAGGTGCCAGCTATCGAGCGGGACGGCGTCCTTGGCGAAAATCTGCGGGAATACCTTTTTAACCATCAACGGAAGGCCGGCGCCGTTGGCGATGCCGTAGATCAGGCCGCAAAGCACGGCGCCGAAAATCGGCCAGCGGACGGTTTTAAGGTATTTGAAATACGGACGGAAGCGGCGCATGGAGAGACCTGCAAAAGCGTGAGAGGCAAAGGGCCTAGGCAAGGCTTATTGTTGGGCGACGGCCAAAGCGGGCTGAGTCAACACGATGCGCATAGGCGGATACGGGCTTGTTAACCAGGGAGGGTAAAAAGGCCCTTGACCGACGAGGCGACGGGCTTTGCTCTCGTCGGTTCCAAACCTGCCGATACCATGCGCGACGACTACCTGAGAGAAGCCAAAGCAAAGATTAGCGACCCGAATATCCTGATCAACGTGATCTCGCGTCGCGTCAAACAGCTCAAGCGCGGCAGCCGCCCGCTTGTCGAGTCCCTTGAAAAACTCTCCCCCGAGGACATCGCCCTGCGCGAGGTCATCGAGGGCAAGATCACCTACGAGCTCGCCTGAGACGCTCCGCCGGTCGCCGGCCCCGTCGGGCGCCCGCGAGAAACTTTGCCGTCACCTTAGCGGGTGGCGGCTTTTGTTTTTACGCCGGCCTTCGTCGTGGTTTAGTCTGCTCGCCTTCATCCGATGTCCGCCGCCAAAGCCAAAGACGCCAAACGCTTCACCGAGGTCCGTAACGCCAAGGCGTTGCGTGACTACACGGTCGAGGAGCGTTTCGAGGCGGGGATCGCACTGAAGGGCACCGAGGTGAAATCCATCCGCGGCGGCCGCGCCCAGTTAAGCGACGCTTTCGGGCGCTTTGACAAAGGCGAGCTTTGGCTGGTGAACGCCCACATCGAGGAATACTCATTCGGCAACATCAATAACCACCCTAGCAAGCGCACCCGCAAACTGCTTCTGCACAAACACCAACTACGAAAGATCGCCCAGGCCATGCAGGTCGGCGGTTACGCCCTTGTGCCGCTTCGCATGTATTTCAAGGATTCGCTGGTAAAGGTCGAGATTGCCCTCTGCGTCGGCAAGAAACTCTTCGACAAGCGTGACGACATGAAAAAGAAGACCGAGGATATGGAGATGAAAAAGGCCTTCAAATACGTTCGCCGCTCATGATCAGCACGCCCCCCGCCCCCGTCCCGGCAGGCGCTCGCGACACCGTCACGGTGCGCGTGCCCGGCAGCACCTCCAACTGCGGCTCGGGTTTCGATTCCCTCGGGCTGGCCCTCTCCGTTCACAATCGTGTGGCGATCCGCCGCACTCCGGCGGGCGGCGGCACGATCACAGGCGAACGCCCGTCCGACGAGCGCGGGCTGGACATGGTAAAGACGACGGCCGCCGCTTATTTCGAGGCGGCAGGCGCTCCTTCCTTCGGTTTTTCCTACCGGATCGAGGGGGATGTGCCCCCCGCCCGTGGTCTCGGTTCTAGCATCACGGTCATAGGCGGCATCCTTGCCGGTCTTGATGCCCTCCGTGGTGCGGGCGCCGCGCTGGGTCGGGAACGTCTCGTCGCGATCGCCACCGCCATCGAGGGACATCCCGATAATGCCGCCGCCGGCCTGCTCGGGGGCTTTTGCGTGGCGCGCTGCGCCCCGGGTGACAATGCGTATCTCGGCACCATTCGTATCGAGTTAAGCGATACACTTCGCTTCGTGGTTGTCTCGCCCTCGGTGGAGATGCTGACCAAGGAGTCCCGCGGCGTGCTGCCGGCCACGCTTCCGTATTTCGACGCCGTCAAGAGCATCAACGCCTCCAACTACCTGGTGGCTGCGCTTGCCACCGGCGACTACGCGGCGCTGCGCGACGCGGTGGGAGACTACATGCACGAGCCTTACCGTCTGCCGCGCATCCGCGGCGGACGTCCTGCCATCGCGGCGGGGGTGGCGGCGGGTGCCTATACCGGCTGGCTGAGTGGAAGCGGTTCCAGCGTGCTTTGCGTGTGCAAGGCGGGAGTGGCTGCGGCGGTCGGCGCGGCGATGCAGGCGGCCTTCGCCGCCGAGGGCATTCCGAGCGAAGCCCGCGACCTTTGCGCGGACAATACCGGCGCCGTCGTCGATGGCTGAACCGCGGTTCGCGCCGCCATGCTCCACGTCGTCTTATTCCAGCCCGAGATCCCGCAGAACACGGGCAACATCGGGCGCATGTGTGCGATCACGAAGTCGCGACTGCACCTGATTCATCCGCTGGGCTTTAAAATCACCGATGCCGCCTTGCGCCGCGCGGGCATGGATTACTGGTTTTCGCTCGATGTGCACCAGCACGCGGATTGGGGCGCATTCAAAGCCAGTCCGCACGCACCCCAACGACTTTGGCTCATCGAGACCGGTCCCAGGCGCACCATCTGGGATGCGCGTTTTCAGGATGGCGACGGCCTGATTTTTGGCAACGAAGGGCACGGCTCGCCCGCCTGGCTTTATGAGGAGATGGGCGAGGCGCTCAGCGTCACGATTCCCCAGGCTAACACCGCGTTGCGTTCGCTCAACCTGAGCACGGCGGCGGGCGTGGCCTGCTACGAGGCGCTTCGCCAGATCGGCATGCCGGAGTAGGGGCCATGCTTGCTTGCGACGCTTGCGTGATCACGAAAGGTCGCGAAGGGGGAAAATGGATACGTCCACGCCCGGCGACGTGTGGGCGTGGTCGGCGGGGCGGGCCGGGGAGGGGAATGCGTTGTCGGTAAAGAGGGTGGTTTCGGCAACGTCGACCTTGGCCGGCGCGACCTTGTAAGGCGTGTGCCAGACCCGTCCGCTCGCGAGCGAACCGTTGCGACGGCGGGAGAACAGGAGGTAGCGCTCGACCAGAAAAAACTCGAGCGAACCGGGGACGGTCGGTTTGAAGGCTCCAGCGACAGCGGGAGCGTAAGCAAAGGTGTTGGCGTTCCCGCCAGGGCGCCGGGACTGGAAGCGGGCCTGCGACTCAGGTGTGGCGGGGCGCACGCCCTGCTGGCGGGCAAAGACGTAGGGGAGTGAGAAAAAAGTGCGAGCGATGCCGACGGCGACGTGGTTGTTGCAGTCAAGGGAGTAGAACCAGACGCCAGGTGTGCCGTCGGCGGTGTGGACGTAGGTGCGCAGATTGAGCTCAAGAAACCACGAGAGACCTGGAACAGGCGGGAGAAAACGCGGGCGGATGCGATCCATCCAAAAAGGCACCACTCCGAGAAAGGCGCGGCCCTGATGGCAGTCGACATACAGGCCGGGAGGCAGCGTGGCTTGTATCGCTGCACGGTCCCACTCCCAGTGAAGAAAGAGCAGGTGGCGCCAGCTTTGAAACATCACCGGTGCGGATGCGGGATGCCCGCCAACGGCTTCGCGTCGGGCAAGAGTGGGGTGGTGGAAAGTGGCAGCTGAATCGCTCACGCCGACATCATTTCAAGACGGCGCCACATGGCAAACCGGGTGGGCGAACCGCGGGCCGCTATCGCTTAAAGATCCGGTGAGTCCAGGCTCAGCTCGCGGTAGGCTCCTGGAGCGAGGTCGCCCAGAGTGAGGTTGCCGAATGCGGTCCGGTGCAGGGCGGTCACGGTGAGACCTGCCGCGGCGGCGAACATGCGACGGACCTGATGGTATTTACCCTCGATCAAGGTGACTTCGGCGAGGCGCGGGGATATCTGGCGCAGGGTTGCGGGGGCGCAGGGCGACTCCTCGCCATCCAGTTGCAAGGTGCCTGCGGCGAAGAGCGGGATAAGCTCTGAGGGGAGGTCGCGGTCGAGCGAGGCGTGGTAGATTTTAGGGACCTTGTGCTTGGGCGAGGTCAGGCGGTGGACGAGGTCGGTCTGGTCGGTGAGCAAAAGCAGGCCGGAGGTCTCCTTATCCAGGCGGCCCACCGTGGTGACGACGGGGTTGCGATCACGCCAGCGTGGCGGGAGCAGATCGTAAACCAGCGGGGCTTCACGCAGATCGTGCGAGCAGGTGAGTCCGAGCGGTTTGTTGAGGAGAAGCAGCAGCCCTTCGGGGTGGTCGAGGGGCTCGCCGTCGATGCGAACCGCAGCGGCGGCGGGTTTCAGGCCCGGATCGGATGCGACCTTGCCGGCGACGGAAATGCGGCCGGCCTTGAGCCAGTCGCGGGCGTCGCGGCGGGAGCAATAACCGAGGCTGGAGAGAAGTTGGTCGAGGCGTCGGGCGGTCATGGTGGCGATGAATGGGAATGTGGCCTACGAACCGCCGGCAAGGACATGCTAAAAGAGTCGCACGGAAGAATTCGTTCACCCGCGAGCTCAACGGGCGGGTAACGGGGTGGTTTTACGATGGCGCGATTCCGGGCTGATTTTCCCTCGCTCAGACCCGAACGAGCGCCGAGGCTGCCCCGTCTCGATTTCGCATCCATGTCTAACGCTTCTTCCTCCGC
The DNA here is from genome assembly GCA_000972765.1 of Verrucomicrobia bacterium IMCC26134. Lineage (GTDB taxonomy): Bacteria > Verrucomicrobiota > Verrucomicrobiia > Opitutales > Opitutaceae > IMCC26134_A. Next base: position 292,272 of record CP011265.1, read on the forward strand.
TGAGTCCAGGTCGCCCACTGCTTTCCAGCGTTTTCTCGGCCTTGTGCGTCCGCAGGCGGGGCAGATCGCGTTTGGTGTCGTGCTGATCTTGCTGGCGACGGCGGTGACCTTGCCCGCCCCTTGGATTTTTAAACTGGTGATAGATGACGCCCTGCCGTCGAAGGACGTGGAGAAGCTGGGCTTTTTGCTGGCGCTCTTCGCGGGTTTGTTCGTCGCGCGGGCTCTGCTGACCCTCTGGCGCAATCGCGTGCTGCAATACGCCGGGATGCGGGTGACGTGCGACATGCGCATCGCGCTCTTCCGTCATCTGCAATCGCTTTCGCTGCGCTATTTCGACGCCAACCAGACCGGCAAGGTGATCAGCCGAATCACCCAAGACACGGGCGAACTCTACGGTCTGACGAATAACTTCCTCATCAACCTCATCGCCGATTCGGTGACGGTGGTCGGGGTGTTGTGTTTCCTTTATTGGGTCGAGTGGCGGCTTGCGCTGGCGGTTACGCTGGTGCTGCCCCTGTTCGTGATAAACTACCTCCACAATCGTCGCAAAATGAAGACGGAGGCGCGCCTGCATCGCGACAACTGGGACCAGGTCGTCGGCTTCGTGCAGGAGCGGGTGGCGGCGGCGCGCGTCGTGAAATCCTTCGGCCGCGAGGAGGCCGAGGTCGATGCCTTTGCCAGCGGCATCAATGCGGACTACTTTAACTTTTCCCGTATTGTCCTCCGCAATACCCGCCTGAGTGTGATCGCCGACATGCTCGCGTCGCTGGGCGGTATGATCGTCCTGGGGCTCGGCGGCTGGTTCGTCATCCGTGGCGAGATGCAGGTTGGCACTCTGGTGGCTTTTAATGCCTACATCGTCTACGTCTTCCCGCCCATCGTGCGCTTCGTGGATTTATCGACTGTTTTTCAGCGGGCGAACGCCGCGTTGGAGAACATCTTTGCGATTTTCGACACCCGGCCCGAGATCGCGGACGATTTGGGGAAACCTGCCCTGCCCGCTCCGGCGCGAGGCGAGGTGGAGTTCGTAAACGTGAGTTTCGATTACGACTTGGAGCCGCCCGGAAGGGGCAGACCGCGCACCTTGACTGAAGTGAGCTTCACGATTCCCGCCGGTCGGATGGTCGCCATCGTGGGACCCAGCGGCTCGGGCAAGACGACCCTCATCAACCTGATCGCACGCTTCTATGATCCTGCTTCGGGCGAGGTGCGGGTGGATGGCATCGACATTCGGAGCGTATCCGTCGGCTCTTTACGAAGTCAGATCGGCATCGTGCTGCAGGATAACGTGCTTTTTTCCGGCACGCTGGAGGACAATATCAAATACGGTCGTCCCGACGCCACCCGGGAGCAGATCCTTGACGCGGCCACGGTGGCGAATGCGCATGAGTTCATCGTCAAACTGCCCGATGGCTATTCCACCGTGGTTGGCGAGCGAGGCTCGAAGCTATCCGGCGGCCAGCGTCAACGCGTGGCGATTGCCCGGGCGATCTTGAAGGATCCGCGCATCTTGATTTTTGACGAGGCGACAAGCGCGCTCGACACCCAGTCGGAACGCTTGATCCAGCAGGCCATGGAACGGTTGATGAAAGGACGCACCACCTTCGTCATCGCGCACCGGTTGAGCACGATTCAGATGGCGGACACCATTTTGGTGATGGATGCGGGCCGTTTGGTGGAAAGTGGACGGCATGAGGAGCTGGTGGCGCGCGGCGGCCTGTATTCGCGTCTGCACGCCTTGCAGTTTCAGGAGCCCGTCTAGGCGCCGGGCCAAAGTAACCTAATAGGTTACTTTGTAGCGTGGGCGTGGAGTTGCGTCGGGGCGCGACGGGCGCAAGGTGGTTGAAATTCTTACACATGAAAGTCGTGGTTCTATGTTCCGGCGGGATGGATTCGGTGACTGCGCTGCACTGGGCGGCGCGCGAGCACACGGTGGTGGCGGCCCTGAGCTGCGACTACGGTGCGAAACACGGCGCCCGCGAACTGCCGATGGCGGCGGCGCAGGCGGCGCTGCTCGGTCTGCGGCATGAAGTGGTGAAGCTGGATTTTGTGAACCGCCTTTTTGCGTCGGCGCTGCTGCAGTCGGGCGGGGACATCCCCGAGGGCCACTACGAGGCGGAGAACATGAAGCAAACGGTGGTGCCCTTCCGGAATGCAATTTTCCTGAGCATTGCCTGCGGCTTTGCGGAAAGCGCGGGGGCCGAGGGGCTCGTTATCGCGGCGCACGGCGGCGACCACGCGATCTACCCGGATTGCCGTGAGGAGTTCATGGCTGCGATGGGCGATGCGATGCGGCTGGGCACCTATGCGGGCGTGCAACTGCTGCGCCCGTTTATCGCGATGGACAAGGGTCGTATCGCGGCGCTGGGCACGCAGCTCGGCGTGGATTTCAAGCGCACCTGGTCGTGTTATAAAGGGGGCGCGGACGGCGCGCTGCATTGCGGCAAATGCGGAACCTGTGTGGAGCGACGCGAAGCCTTCGCGCTGGCTGGCCTGACCGATCCGACGGAGTATCAGGACAAGGGACCGCTCCCGTCCTCACCGGGCAAAGGAAATGTGGCGGGAGGCGCGGGCTTATGTTGATCTCGGAGACGTTTTATTCGATCCAAGGCGAAGGGGAGCTGACCGGCGTGCCCTCGTTTTTCATCCGCACCAGCGGGTGTAATCTGCGCTGCGCCTGGTGCGATACGCCCTATGCGTCCTGGCGTCCGGAGGGGACGCAGCGCTCGGTGGATCAATTGGTGGCGGAGGTGAGGGCGCAACCGGGCCGGCACGTGGTGTTGACGGGCGGCGAGCCGATGATCGCGCCGGAGTTGCCTGTGCTGGCCGCGGCGTTGCGGGCAGCGGGGTTTCATATCACCATCGAGACGGCAGGCACGGTGGCACCGGCGGGAATCGCCTGCGATCTGGCATCGATCTCTCCGAAGCTGGCCAACTCGACGCCAACGCTGGAGGCGGCGGGCGAAGGTTGGGTCTCGCGTCATGAGGCGACTCGCTGGCAGCCTCACGTGCTTCGTGCGTGGTTGGCGGCGTATGACTATCAGTTGAAGTTCGTGGCGGCTGCACCGGCCGACCTGGACGAAATCTCGGCTCGACTGGCGGAACTCACCGGGCGGGGGGCTGGCGTGAAAATACCTGCTCACAAAGTATTGGTCATGCCGGAAGGCACGACGATGGAGCGTCTGCGTTCACGGGCGGATTGGCTGGGCGAGGCCTGCAAGGCTCGCGGCTGGCGTTACGCCCACCGTCTACACGTGGAGCTCTACGGCAACAAACGCGGAACCTGAGGACTGATTCTTACACCTGATGGCGCGTAAAAGAAGACTGTTCCGGGAGAAGCTGAGGGAGGCATTGAGGGCGGCGAGGCGAGAGGCTGCGTTGCGGCCCAAGCCGAGGAAGCTCTCGGAGGAAGTGGCGGCATTAAGGGATCGTTTCGAGGCCGGGCCTCTGACGCTCGGCGATGCGGTGCTGGTGCTGCAGGGGCGGGCATGGACGCTGGTGTTGATCCTGCTCGCGCTGCCTTTTATCACACCTATCCCGCTGCCGTTTTTGTCCACGCCTCTTGGACTGGCGATCGCGTTGATATCGCTCCGGATGTCGCTCGGCCAGAAGCCTTGGTTGCCGGAACGACTGCTGGCGAAGCCCTTGCCGCCGGGTTTTTTCGGGGCGGTATTGAAGTTCTCCGGGCGGGTGCTGCGCATCTTGGAGAAGCTTTTACACCCCCGCGCCGCATGGCTGGCGGAGACGCCTGCCTTGATGAAGATGCATGCGTTCACGATGATGCTGGCTGCTTTAGTCCTGCTGCTGCCGTTGCCGGTGCCGTTCACCAATTCATTTCCCGCCTGGGCAATCGTCTTGATTGCCGGAGGGTTATTGGAGCGCGATGGCTTGGCGATCGCGCTGGGCTATGGGGTCGGAGCGGGCGGGGTGGCTTTTTTTTATTTCCTTGGCGAAGCGGCTGTGCGGTTGGTCGAAATGCTCAAGATCTGGCTTCTGGGTGGTTGAGCGCCTATTTCCGCGAACGTTGCGCGGCGAGGGCGCGAGCGCCGGGGTGGCTTGGGTCGATGGCGAGGGCGCGCGCGAGCGCGGCGTCGGCCGCGAGGGGTTGTCCGAGACGCAAGTGGAGTGTGGCGCGAGCGTAGGGATAGTCGGCTACTGTCGGCGCGAGGCGCTCGGTTTCTTGAATGAGGGTCACTGCTTCGGGCAGGCGCTCGGCCTGGGCGAGCAGGAGGGCGAGATTGTAGCGGGTGCGGTGGTCGGATGGATCCCGGGCGACGGCCTCGCGCAAGGCATACTCAGCTTCGGGGAGGCGGCCGGTTTGGGCATAGGCGAGGCCGGCGCGAAGCATCAATGACGCGTCCTTCGGGGCGAGTTTTCCGGCTTGGAAAAAAGAGTCGGCTGCGGCGTCGAGGTGATCGGCGGCCTGTTGCACGAGGGCGAGGTTTTCGAGTGGAGCGGCGGAGAGGGGTTCCCATTTGACGGCCTTGCGCACGGCGGCCTCCGCTGCCGGGAAATCCCCGCGGTTGGCGTGGTATTGGCCGAGGCGGAGTTGCCCGAGGGGCTGATCGGCGGCGATGGCGAGGTAGTTTCGTAATTCAGTCTCCAAAGAAGAACCGGACGCGACGTCGGCGGGCAAAGCCCAGGCGGCGTCGAGGCGGACAAGACGCACTGGATCGGCGAGGGAGGGACGGAGCCAGCTGGCCGCCTCCGGGTGGCCGGATAGGGCGCGCACGGCGGCGGCGCGGACGAGCGGGTCGGTGTCGGTCAATGCGGCGCGAGCGGCGGGCACCACTGCGGGTTCACTTTCGGCGTAGCGGGAGGCGAGCTCGAGCAAGGTTGCCCGCCAGGCGGGGACGTCTTCGGTCTTGAGCAAGGTGAGCAAGGCGGGCGCGGCGTCGGGTGCGCCGGCTTGGGCGGCGGCGATGGCGCGGGTGCGGGTGCGTTGGCGCGAGTCGGGCTTATCGCCATACCAGCGTGCGGCGGCTTCGACGGCCCAGTCCACGGGTTTGTCGGCGTGGCAGGTCGAGCAGGCGTTGGGGATGCCGAGTTCACGAGTGAGCAAGGGGTCGGGCCGGGTCCAGCCGTGGTCATGGCGCGGCGAGCGCACGATGTAGTTGGTCACAGGCATGTGGCACTGCACGCACTGGTTGCCGGTCGAGCCCTCGGCGTGGCGGGAGTGGGCGGTGGGGTTGATGACCGGCGCCTTCAGGGTTCCGCCGGTGGCGTGGCACTGCATGCAAAGGGCGTTGTTGGCTACGGGCAGGATCGTTTTTGACGTATGCGGATCGTGGCAATCGAGGCATGTCACGCCGGCGTGGCCCATGCGGCTGAGCAGGACGGAGCCGTAATTAAACACCTCATCGCGCTGTTTGCCGTCCGGGTAGTAGACGGCCGGATCGGTCGGCAGCGTGATGCGATGGTGGTCGGCATAAAGCGAGCCGGGTTTGGCGGCTGAAGGTGGAGTAAGGAGTTCGTTGCGGGCGTGACAGGGAGCGCAGGTTTGCATGGCCTGCTGACGCGAGGCGCGGAGCGCGGAGACCGGGTCGGCACCCGTGGCTGCGTTGGCGTCGGGACGGACCGTGGCGTGGTTTGCCGGCTGGGGACCGTGGCATTGGATGCAACCGACGCCTTGCTCGATCCAGGTAGAGGAGTAGCAATCAGACTCGGGCCGGTATCCCTTCTCGAAGCCCGTCATGTGGCAATGTGCGCAGTTGGAGTTCCAATTCATTCCCCGGCCGGTCCAGTGCCCCCACTCACCGGGTTTGCGGTGCTCGTCGGGGAATACGTTGAACCACTCTTTTTTATTCGGATCCCAGGCGAGATCTACGGCCTGCCACCTCCCTCCGGTGGTGCTGGCGAGCATCTGCCGGGCTGGCAGATTACCTAAAATCATCTCGATGACGACGGGCGAAGCCCCGGGGGTGGCGGTTGACGACGTATCCAACATTTGGGGATGCCGTCCGGAGCACTCGACATGGAAGCGTGCGCCGGCGTCGGAGGCATCACGGGCGGGAATGAAGGCATCGCTATCGAGGGAGAGATCGACCCGGCGGTTGGCGAGATGATGATCGGTGCCGGACCAAGCGGCGAAGGCTTCGGCATGGCAGGCGCGGCAGGACTCGGATGTCTGGGCTGCAGGCGCGGGTAGTTCAGGAGCAGGCGCAGTGGCGGTTGGGCTCTTGGTCTGCGCTGGTCTGCAGGCGGCAAGCCAGGCGACTACGATGGCGATGAGCGCGAGACGGAGAAAGGAATGTGAAAAGAGGCGGGATGACACGACGTGGAAAAACCGGCGGCAAAGGAAGCCGCGATTAAACAGGCGGAACTGTAATCACCGGAGGCCTTTCGATAAAAGCACAGAAGATTATCACTGCAGATTGTGACGCATGATCCGGCATCCAGTGACTAGGGTTAATTATTCACGTGGAGCCACTGGGGTTTCGCACCGATCGTTTCTGGAGTCACTTGGCGATGTTACTGGAAGGTTTCGCGCCTATTGTATCATCTTAGACACAAGATTTTGGTGCACGAGTGTGTGGAGTCCGCGCACAACTCATGTATAAACCCAAGTTTGGACACCTGCTCGTTTTCGCCCTGCTGCCGTCCATTCTCTTTGGTAAGATCGGGCTCGGTTTGCAGATGCAGCTGGGTAATCCGAGCGGCGCGACTGCGAATGCAGCGGACCATGCGCACTACCTCATTCAGCGTGCCCAGTATGCGATGGATTATTGCGACACGCAACGCACTCCGAATTGGGTGAGCTGGGATCTCACGAGCGACGATGTTGGTTCGAGTGGACGGGGATCATTTTCCGTGGATACGAACTTGCCTGTAGGATTTACACTCGTGGCGACCACTGCCTATTCCGGGTCGGGTTATGACCGAGGGCACATGTGCCCGTCGGGGGACAGGACTATCACCGTGGCCGACAATGACGTGACCTTTTATATGACCAACATGGTCCCGCAGACACCCGATAACAATCAAGGCGTGTGGGCGAGTTTTGAGAGCTATTGTCGCACTCTGGCGTCGGCCGGCAATGAAGTTCTCATCATCTGCGGTCCCTCAGACTTCTCGAGTGCAGCCGTAGCGAGCGGGGTAAAGATACCGGGAGCGGTTTGGAAGATCGCAGTCGTCGTGCCTGCAGGGACTGGGACTGCCCTGAGTCGCATCACCACCGGCACGCGCGTGATTGCCATTAAAATCCCAAATATCGCCGGAGTGCGTAGCGATCCTTGGCAAAATTATCTCACCTCTCCCGCACTCATTGAAGCCTCTCTTGGCTACAATTTCTTCAGTGGATTGCCTGCGTCGGTTTCCAACTACTTGCGCCTCGCGATTGATGGCCAGCCTGCCCCGACGGCGCCGGTGATCGTTTCTTCTCCGGTCAGCCAGACCGTCAGTGTTGGAGCGCCTGTCACGTTTACCGCGAGCATAACGGGTAGCCTGCCCATTACTTATCAGTGGCGAAAAAACGGCATTCCGTTCTCAAGTGCTTCATCGTTCTCCCTCATCTCCGCGACGGTTGCGGACTCCGGGACCTATGATTTATCGGTCACGAACAGTCTGGGTGCGGCCACGACCAGTGCGGTTGTGCTGACCGTTACCGAAACCTTTGCCTCGTGGGCTTCTGTTGCAGGGCTCTCCGGGGGCGGTGCCTTTGCAACCGCTGATCCTGATGGCGACGGAATACCCAATTTGATCGAGTATGCACTTGGGGGAAACCCGCTGCAGTCAGATAAGGCGTTGCTGCCGTCGATAGTGGTTTTGGCAAGCCATCTCACTTTCACTTTCAATCGGGCACAGTCCCTGGCGACTTACACGGTGGAGGCCTCAAGTGATTTGGTGACTTGGTCTACGCTGGCGACGAACCCCGGCATCGTTGGGCAATCCGTGAGCGTGACGGATACGGCTGATTTAAGCCAACAAACTCAACGGTTCCTGCGCTTGAGGGTTACGTTACCCTAGCCGCCAGGCGTCTTTCTTCATTCTCCGCCACTGCACACGGAGAGATCGGTGAACGGGAGGGGAGCGAAACCGCGTTAACCTAGTGGTTTTAAGATGCGGGATTCTACTCGTGTGGCAAAAGCCTCGCCGTGGCTTGAGCGTGAAAGCCAATATCTGGCCGAAAATCACGGAGCATAAAATGCCCTCATTAAATACCTAAGCTATTGATAATAAAGTGGTGGGCCCACAGGGATTTGAACCCTGAACCAAGGGATTATGAGTCCCCTGCTCTAACCATTGAGCTATAGGCCCGAGACGCCTTTAAGACGACGGCTTTTATGTTCTGAGAGTGAAGGCGCGCGGGTCGAGACTTTTGCGCATCTAATCTGGCCTTTGGGCGCGGGCCGGGCTGTAATCATAATGTGCCGGTCGGGCGCGTCGTCCGTTCGGGTGCGGCTTGAAAATCCCTTCCGATTGCTTCCGTTGCGGTGTTTGTTGTCATGGTAAGACGGATACTTATGTGCGCGTTACCGGCGATGATTGGTCTAGGCTAGGAGAGGCCGCTGACGGCCTGGCACACTTCCTGGGTAATCGTGCTTACATGAAAATGGTGCATGGCAGGTGTGCAGCGCTCGAGTTGCGCGAGGCGACCGACGGGAGTGATAAGGCAGAATTTTTTTGCACGGTCTATTCGAGGCGCCCGCAGGTGTGCAGGGATCTCGGTCGAGGTTCACCGGAGTGTGAAGGCGAACTTGATCGAAAAGGCTGAAAGCTAACTTTATCCATATAATCGAGATGCATGTTTTCGGGCGTGGTATTTGGTGTATTACACTCCACGCCATGCCCGACTTAATGCAGCCTGCATTTTTTATTCATAAATATATTTTATTCATTTATTTATGATATTAATTTCAGCTGATGGCCGGTGGTCGCGGCCAGTTAGCTCTCATCGGGAATATAGTGATTACTACTGATAGACCTTTTCGGCGCTAAGTGTTTTATAGTAGGTATGTCAACCGACGCGGTCTTCCAAACTACCAACACCGTTCTCCCCATTGAGGACCAGACGGCCAGCTGCGAGATGCTGGCGATGAGGATCGGTGCGATGGACGGTTTCCGTGTGGCGGGGCAGGCGACGAGCAAGGCTGAGGCGCTCGAGCTGGCCGATCGCTACCAGCCAACCATGGTGGTGAGGGATTGGATGATGGCGGGCTTTATCTACGGGGTGCAATTGGTTGCCAAGGGGATCCTCGAGCGTCTGGAGATCAGTATCCGCACGGTGCACAGCCATCTGTCCGCGCTGATCCGGAAATCTGGGTTACGCTCGAGTGACGAGTTAACCTTGTTTGCCAGCGAGCAGGGGTTGCTTCCCTCTCCGTCCTTTGCCCTGTGAGCGCGCTACTTAAAGTTAGACAGAGACGCATTCCGGTAATCGATGAGGACCTGACCTTGCCCGAGCCGGCGCGGCCGAACTGAAGATTTTCACCTTATGGCATCTCGAATTCTCATTGTGGACGATAGCGACACCAATTTGGGGTTGCTCGAGTCCGTCCTCGCGGCCGAAGGCTATGAACTTCATCTGGCGTCCAACGGCAAGGAGGCCTGCGACGCCGCGCTCCGTCTGCAGCCCGATTTGGTGTTGCTCGATGTAATGATGCCCGGAATGGACGGTTTCGCGGTCTGCCGGTATCTTCGCGCCACGCCGCTGCTCGCAGGCATTCCGATCGTGATGCTCACCGCTTTGAACGACCTGGCCTCGCGCTTGCAGGGCATCGAGGCAGGGGCGGACGATTTCATTTCCAAGCCTTTTTCAATGCCCGAGCTGCGCGCGCGTATCCGGACGATAATACGGCTAAATCGCTATCGCGCGCTGGCCGAGCAGCGAGCCAGGTTTGAGCGGCTTTTCGCCTTTTCCCCTTCGGCGATCCTGATCATCGGTCCTGATGGCACGCTCTCGGCGCTGAACGCCATGGCCGAGGCCTTGTTCGTGCGACCGGCGGGTCCGCCGTTGCATGGGGCCGCGCTGGATTCCTTTTTGCCCGCGTCTGCCGTGGGGTTGATTCTGCGGCTGATTGCATCGGCCCGATCCGGGTCTTACCCGCTGCCGGTCACGCTTCGCCTGCCTACACCGGGCACGGATTGCATCCTCCAGGTGAGGGCGGCTGGTTTAGCCGAAAGCAACGGGCCGCAGGTCATGCTCATTTTGGACGACGTGACCGCCGAGGTGCGGGCGCGGGAGGCCCTTGAGGCCATGAACCGGAATTTGGACGGCTTGGTGCGCGCCCGCACCAGCCAGCTCGAGGAGGCGAACCAGCTCCTGTTGTCCTATGCGGCTTTCGTTTCGCACGATCTCCGGTCCCCCTTGTCGGTGGTAATGGGATACCTTTCGTATCTTGAAACGGGCCCGCTCCAGCTTGACCCCGCGGTGAAGTCTTGTGTCGGGCGCGCCTATGCGGCCTCCGTGATGATGGAGGAGATGATCACCAATATTCTCCGTCTGGCGGTCGATGAGCACGCAGCCATCCGGCCGGACGTGACGATCAATCCGCGACCGGTGATTGACCGGCTGTGCGAAAAGCTAGGCGGTCTATGGCCGGATGTTCCTGTCCGGTTTATCGTGCATCCTATGCCTCTGGTATTGAGCACTCCGCCCCTGCTCGACCGGGTGTTTTTTAATCTCATCGTCAACGCCATCAAATATGCGGCCGGTTGTGGTGCGCCCGTAGTCGAAATCGGCGGGTTTGATTCCCCTGAGGGGCCGGTGCTCTATGTGCGGGATAACGGGGTGGGGTTTGACGCGCGGGATGCGGACCGGCTCTTCAGGGAGTTCTCCCGCTTGCCTGGCGCGGAGGCTAGCGACGGTTTGGGGTTGGGGCTCTCACTCGTGGCCAAGCTCTTGAGGGCTCACCATGGTTGTATCTGGGCGGATGGCCGGCCGGGCGAAGGCGCCACGTTTTTTGTTCGTTTCAGTTCCTCCGGGATCAACGGATCTGAGCGGTCCTCTCCCCAGCCCGAGTCCTTATGAAATATCGTCATCTACCTGTCTTTGTCTGCCTCCTCGCCTGTCTTTACGGCTGCACACGTCACGAAGCGGTCCGGAATGACGTGCCCCAGGCGGCTGATATCGCCCGCCGGTGCAACGACGACCTGCGGAAATTGCGCGAGGAAGTGGAGCGTTTGGCGAAGTCGTTGGAGGCACTTTATGCCCGCCGCGTGGAGATCGTGAAAAAAGTGGACATCACCAAATACACGTTTTCGCCAAATGGGGCTTTCTACAAGCCGGTGGACGATGGCGGCGCCTCGCTTTGGATATCCGCGTTCAACCCGGTGACGCCGGAAATCCAGGAGGTCGCGTATCTCTCCGAGCCGATCGATCCTGAATTAAAGCGCATCTGTCGTGATTTCCCGGCGATCTGTCAGGCCTACTACAACGACCGGCACAGTCTCAATCGCATCTACCCGTGGGTTGACACCATCGCGCAGTATCCGCCGCGCATGAACATTCCGGATTACAACTTCTATTACCTGGCCGACACCCTTCACAATCCGGAGCGCAAAGGCGTGTGGGTATCCGAGCCTTACGTCGATCCTGCGGGCCGCGGTTGGATGGTGACCACCATGGCTCCGGTTTACGTGAATGGACGGCTGGAGGGTGTGCCGGGTCTTGATGTCACCATCGCGACCTTGGTCGATCGGTATTTCAGCGGACTGGACCGGTCGATCGCCGTGGTCTCGCGGGAGGGCGTGCTGGTCGCGGCAACCGAGAGGGCGATTCAGGACCTGCAGATGCCTCCGCTCAAGGACCATAAATACCTTGAGACGGTGAGGATGGATACCTTTAAGCCGGATGAATACAATGTCCTCAAGAGCACGCTCCGGCCGATTCGCACCATGGCACGGATGCTCTTGGTCGAGCATTCTGACGCCGTGAAAGTCTCGATCGACGACCGCCTCTATCGCGCCACCGCCGCTGTCGTGCCCGAGCTGGGGTGGACGGTGATCGAGTTACAGCCGAACTAAACCGGATTGCCATGATCAAGCGCCAGGGACGATCCACCATCCTGCTGCCCTTCGCCGTCCTGGCGCTGTGTGCGCTGCTTGTAGTCGTGCTCGGCAGCTTCGAGGTGAATCGCCGGCTGCGCGAGGGTTACCGGGATCGTGCGTTCGGGTTGACACGTCAGCTTGCATTCGGTGCGACGCGTTCCGTGGCGGAGGACTTTTGGCGATTTCGAGAGGAGTTCACCTTTTCGCTTACTAACCTCCCTTACGAGCGGTTGCTCAATGAGCAGGAAGCTCCGCCGGAGGCGCTTGTGCGCGTCCGGCGTTTTCTCTCCCTCAACCAGAACATCCTGCGCGAGCTTGTCGTCATCGGCCCCGACGGTCGCGGGCGGGTGGTTCGTATGACGGATCAAAACTACTTTACGTTTACCCCGCTCGCCCCCTTGCCATTTCCCCGGAGCGAGGGCGACATGGTCGTCATCCCGGGGCTGGTTCAGGGCGCGGACGGAGCCATGCGCGCCCGAGTGGCGGCCGTGATCGAGCCTGGCCTTCTCTGGCGAAAGTTTACTCTCAACTTCAGCCTGAGCCATTCTGACGTCTGGATTCATCTGTTGGATCAAGCCGGCGAAAATCTCAGTGTGCGGCACGGCGGACGCACGGTCGCCTCCGCCCCGGTTTTCAGCAACGAGGTGGCCATGCGACTCAAGCAGGATATGTGGGACGGATACGAGGGCAGGCTGGCGCATGATACGAGGCTCGGCGACCAGCGCTTGAAATTCATCTCCGCCTACATGCCCCTCAATCTCGAAGGCTGGCGGGGGCTGCTTGTCATCTCGTTCAACGAGCAGGACGTCGTCGGGCCGGCGGGCAAGGCGCTCGGTCTCCTCGCCGCCATGGCCGGTGCGCTCATCGTGATTTTATCCGCGCTTTTTTTCGTTTTCACGAGGCACAGCTTGCGCGACCAGCGGGAGATCGAGGCGGCCCACCGCCGCACGGAGGGTATACTTAACACGGTGCAAAGCGGCATACTGCTCGTGCAGGAGCGGAGCGGTGAAATCGTCGAAACTAACGCCGCCGCGCTGCGCCTTATCGGGCGGTCCGCCGGTCGTGTAGTCGGGCGCCGGCTCGACGACTTTTTTCTACCTCTGGACGGTGCCGATGCTATGTTTATGCTTCGGGATGGCAACGCCGAGGCGAGCTTGCGCGATGACACGGGCCGCGTGCTCACCGTGCTCGCAAACACCGTCCATATCGAGTTCGGCGCCGTGCGCTACCTCCTCTGCTCCTTCGTGGACGTGACGCCGCTCAAGGAGGCGGCCGACCGGTTGATAAACTCGCAGAAAATACTCCGGGAGACGAATACTCGGCTCCAGGACGCGATCCACGCCGCCGAGCGCTTGGCGAGGGAGGCCGAGACCGCAAACCGGGCCAAGAGCACCTTCCTCGCCATGATGAGCCACGAGTTGCGGACGCCGTTGAACTCCATCCTCGGGCTTTCCGAGTCTCTGGTTGAGCGCATCCACGGACCGCTTACGCAGAATCAGGAGCGCTACCTCGGACTGGTGGTGTCGAGCGGCCATCATCTGCTCGATCTGATCAACGACATACTCGACCTCGCCAAGATCGAGTCCGGTCGGGATGAACTGCTACTGTCACCCTGCTCGCTGCTCGAGGTGTGCCAATCCTGCCTGCGCGTCGTGCAACCCATGGCGACGCGGCGCCGGCAGACTTTTGAGTGCGTCATGCCCGATCCCGACGTCCGGGTGCTGGCCGATCCGCGCCGGTTACAGCAGGTGCTGGTCAATCTAATTGGCAACGCCGTGAAGTTCACCCCGGAAGGCGGGAGTCTGGGCCTGCGGGTGAGCGTGGCCGACGATATTCAACTGGCCGTCTGGGATCGAGGCATCGGCATTGCAGCCAATCAGCTGTCGAGGGTGTTCGATCCGTTCGTCCAGATCGACGCCCGTCTGGCGCGGGAATACGGTGGCACGGGTCTGGGGCTGGCGCTGGTGAAGCAATTGGTCGCGGCGCACGGCGGTCGGATCGAGGTGAAGAGCGAGCTGGGCCGGGGCTCTGCCTTCACCGTGTTTCTCAAGCGACTTGCCGCCAACGAACCCGATGCGCCGGTTGCCTCGGGGCGCGTCGAGGCCAGGCTCGTGGGTTCTCCCGAGTATGCCTTTCCGGGGGAGCCTCCGCTTGTGCTGATCGCTGACGATATAGAGAGGAATACCATCGCCCTCCGGGAGTTTCTCGAGGCCAAGGGGTGCCGTATAATTATCGCAGAAAACGGTCACGATGCGGTGGAACGGGCGGTTTCGTGCCGGCCCGATGTCGTGCTCATGGACATACAAATGGATGCCATCAACGGACTGGAAGCCATCCGCCTCATCCGGGCCAATCCAGATCAGTCCGTCGCGAGCGTGCCGATCATTGCCTTGACGGGGTTGGCGATGCCCGGTGATCGGGAGGGTTGCCTGCTTGCGGGTGCGGATGACTATGTTTCTAAACCGGCGAGTCCGCGCGTAATTTGCGCGTTGATCGCCCGATTGATCACGGCGCGTTTGGTGGTCGCGCCGACGGTCGGGGAGGCTTGACCGTTTGCGTCGGGGTGCGGCGGGCCAGGAGCGAGGCTCAGGATTCGAGCCAGGGTCGGTGAAAGTCGGCGCGGTCCACCGGCCAGGCGCGGTAGGCGGGGCGGGGAGCGAGGGTGGCGGCCAGCAGATTGTGGGCGACGAGTTCGAGATCGGCCGGGCGCCAGAGATCGTCGGCGGCACCGCCGGCGGGGGCGTGTTGCCGAGCGAGCTGGGCGGCGTGCGAGAGCACCAGACCGGTGAAGGGGGGCAGGGCGCAACCGAGGGTCAGAAGCACGCCTTGGAGGCGGGATAAAACCCCTTTGCCGCCAGTGGAGTGCTCGGTCACCAGCACGGCGGCGGGTTTGCCGAGCCAGAGTGAGGTGGCTTCGGCAGGCGTCGCGTCTTCCAAGAATTTTTGCAGGGGAGAGCTCCATGAATCCCAGTGGGTGCCGGTGGCGAAGACGAAGGCGTCGGCTGCGTGCAAGTTGGGTTCCAGGCTGGCGAAGGTGGCGGCGCACGGACCGGCGAGGGCGGCGCGGTCGAGGCTGGCTTGAGCGGCCAGGCGCGGAGCAAGCATCGCGAGCAAACGGGAGGAATTGCCTGCGGGGCCGGCGAGGGATGCGTTGAGCAGAAGGATTCTCGGGCGGCGGTCGGGTGGCGTCGGTAGCGTGGACATGGGAGCGAGTCGGCAGGCTTGGCGGGGCTTAATCCATGACGGACCAGGCGACGATCTGGTTGCTGGTGAAGCGGTCGGAGCCGATGCGGAGGGCGAGCGGGGTGTGGGCGTGGAAGGGCAGGTCCGGCAACCGGGCAAGCTGGAGCAGTCCGACGGTGGACGTGAGCGTGTGGTCGATAAGGGTGATTTGAACGGACTTATCCAACGGCAAGCCCCAGAAGGCAGCGATCTCGATGGTCAGTGAAACCGAAGCGCCCGGGGCTTCAGGCAGAGAGGGAGCGGAGTGCACCGTAACGGCGGAGAAAAGCTGGGTTTGATGCTCCATGCGCGAGGCCGGTAGCATCTTTACGACAAGCCACCTTGGAAAGAATTAGTTTGGGGGACGAAGCGGGCAAGGGTTGCAGAAAGGACGCGGACGCAGTGTTAGCTGTGGGGTGGCCATGCATTTCCAGGGACATCTCTTTTTTCCGCTCGCGAGCAGTTTCGGCTATGTGTTCGCGTTGCTGCTCCTGAAGCGCTCCTCGGAGTGGGGCGTGGGAGTGTGGCGGACAACCTTCATTTCAAACATGGCGATGGGGCTGGTTTTCTCCTTGCTGCTTTCGCTGGGTGGCACCGGTCAGCCGATCGCGCTGGTGTGGCAGCCGGCTTTGGCGGGCGGTCTTTTCTTTACGGGGCAAATTTTCACTTTCCTGGCTTTGCACCATGGTGACGTCTCGGTGGCGACGCCGGTGCTGGGGGTGAAGATCGTGTTGGTGGCGTTGAGCAGCGTGCTGCTGCTGCCGGACCCGGTGCCATTAAAATGGTGGGTGGCGGCGGGGTTGAGTTCACTGGCGATCGTGTTGCTGGCGCGGGGAGATTCGCGACCAACCCATGCGGCCGGGCGCACGGTCCTGATGGCGGTGCTGGCAGCTGCCTGTTTCGCGCTGACGGATGTGTTGGTGCAGAAGTGGGCGCCGGCGTGGGGAGTGGGCCGGTTTTTGCCGCTGATGTTCGGCGCGGTGGCGGTGTTCTCGATCGGCTTGGTGCCGTTCTTCAGCGCGCCGCTCCGGTCGGTGCCGCGGGCGGCGTGGGGGTGGCTGGTTTCAGGCGGGGTGCTGCTTGCGCTGCAGGCGGGAAGCATGGCCTACGCGATGGGAGTCTATGGTGACGCGACGGCGGTGAATATTGTGTATTCGGCGCGGGGGTTGTGGAGTGTGGCGGCGGTATGGCTGGTCGGACACTGGTTTTCCAACGAAGAGCAACGACTTGGACCGGCCGTGCTACGCAGCCGGTTGTCGGGCGCAGTGCTGATGCTGGCAGCGATCGCGCTGGTTATCCTGGCCTGAGAATTTAGTGGCGGCCTTCTTTGTAGATGCCGTAGGCGACGTAGGCGGCGATCAGGGCGGCGAAAACGAAGCCGAGCGTGCCGAGGTGCGAAGTGCTGCCGGGGCTTTTGGCCGCGATGATAAGGGAACTGCCGACGATGAGCGCGCCGCTGATGAAGCCGAGCGCGATGCGGTTGGCGGAGGTTATGAGCGCGTCGTCGAGGTCGTCCAAGCCCTGGTGCTGGAACTTGATGGTGAGCTCGTCGTGCTCGATGCGACGGATAATGCGGTGCATCTCGCCGGGCAGATCGCGCAGGCTGCCGAGTGTGCTGCGAAGCATGGAGCGGGTGTCGCGCAGCACGGCCCGGGGGCCGGTGCGCTCACGCTGGAGCGCGATGAGCACGGGCTTGGCGGCGCGTTTCAGATCGAAGTCGGGGTCCAGCGTGGCGGCGACTTCCTCGATCGAGAGCACGGCCTTGGCCATGAGGGAGTAGTCGCTGGTGACGTTGATGCCGTTGCGTCCAAAAATGAAGAGCAGTTTCAACATGGCGCGTCCCATCTGAACGTGGCCGATGGCGCGGTTAAAATCCTCGCGCAAGGCCAGGGTGACGTCGCGCTCCATGGCGCGCAGGTCGGCGCGTCCCGCGGGGCTGCCAAGATCGGCGGCGATTTGCACAATGCGTTCCGGGTCTTGGTCGACGGCGGCGAGAAAGAGGTCGGCAAGGGCGTGGCGGAGGCGGCGCGTGAGGTGGCCGGCAAGGCCCCAGTCCAGGAAACAGAGGCGTCCGTCAGCGGCGATGAGCACGTTGCCGGAGTGTGGGTCCGCGTGGAAAAAACCGGCGACGAGGACTTGGTGGAAGAGCGAGGTGGCGCCGGTGGTGGCGAGGGCCCGGGCGGCGGCAGGGTCAAGTCCGGGGTCGTCCACGGGGCGGCCGATGATGCGTTCCATCACGAGCACGCATGCACTGGAGAGCGACTCGACGACCTCGGGGGCGAAGACTTTGTCCGGCTGCGGATTGGTGGCGTTAAAATAGCGCTGGTTGCGGGCCTCGTGAGTAAAATCGAGTTCACGCAACACGCCGGCGCTCACCTCGGCCACGATTGAGGGGAGGTTGTAGGGCGCGAGGGCGGATATGCGGTTGTGAATCTGGCCGGCCAGGAAGGCGAGAATGGCGAGGTCGTTTTCGACGATGCGCTGAAGGCCGGGGCGCTGGATTTTAACCGCGACCTCACGACCTTCGTGAAGGCGGGCGAAGTGGACCTGGGCAAGCGAGGCGGCGGCGACAGGGGTTTCGTCGAAGTCGGCGAAAATCTCGGAGAGGGGGCGGTTGTCAAAAGCGGCGTCGAGAATGGGCCGGATCTCGGCGAAGGGGACGGGAGGGACGGTGTTGCGTAGTTTGCGCAGTTCGAGGATGAGGCCGGAGGGAAGGGCGTCGGGCCGCATGCTGAGGAGCTGGCCTGCCTTGATGAAGGTGGGGCCGAGCTCCTCCAGGGCCATGCGCAGGCGGACCCACGGGGGCAGGCGCTCGGCGGGGCGCGGAAGGATGCGTTGCAGGAAGCCTGCGGGCAGCTCTATCTGGTCAAGTAGATCGGTGAACCCGTAGCGGGCCACGACGCCGGTGATCTCCTTGGCGCGAACGGCGTGGGCGAGGATGTTGAAGGCGATCACGTCGGCGTCACGGCTCGCCGTTGCGGGTCGGGGCGGGCGGCGGATTGGCGGCGGCTTCTAGCACGGCGACACGGGCCTCGAGGGCGGTGAGGCGGGCGACTACGGCGGCGTCCTGACGGTGAAGGATCTCTTGCACTTTCACCGAGGCCTGCGCGCTCATTTCCTCGAATTCCCGGCGTCCTCGCTCGGCGATTTTATCGGCGATGATGCGGGCGTCGTCGGCTTTGATTTTCCCCTGGCGCACGTAGTCATCGAGGGCGTCCTGGACTTTTTCCTTGGTGATGACGGCGGCACCCACGCCGGCAAGGAGGGTTTTTTTAATGGTGTCGATCATAGTGTGTAAAAGATAATGCGATGCCGCGGAGGCCGCAAGCGCGGGGTTTTGGCGGGCAGTCTCAGGACGGGGCGACGGGAAAGGGTGCGTTGGTGGCGGCGTGCGGAGCGGCGGCGCGCAGGCGGTGGGCGAGCACGAGCGTAAGCAGAAAGGCACCGGTCGCGATCCAGCCGACGCGACCGTAGCCGATGAGGTGGCCGGATAGATCGCGGGTGATGAGTGCGCCGCCCAGCATGTTGGCGAGCGCGCTGGCACCTTGTTGCACGGCCGAGTTTAGGCTCATAAAACCGCCGCGAAAGCGCGGTTTCACGGCATTGACGACGAGGGTGTTTGCCGGGCCGAAGCGTCCGGACATGCCGATGAAGAGCAGGGTGGTGATCGCCAACACGACAGGCAGCGGCGCGGGGCCGAGGTGGGTGACGAGCAAGGTGGCGGCGATCGCGGGCAGGCTGATCCAGGCGAGCACCTTCAATTTATCGTGCCGATCCGTGAGGCGGCCCATGATCGGCGTGGCGATGAATGTGGCTACGCCGCCGCAAAAATATACCCAGGGCAAGTGGGCGTCGGAGATGCCGACATTTGCGACCAGGCTCGGGGCCATGAACGGGATCAGGCAACCGCTGGCCGTGACTACACCGGCAGTGACTGCGAAACCGCGCCAGTGCACACCTTCCCCCAGGATTCCGCGCATCTGGGCGATTGGGGATATGAGAGGTGCGGCCTGTTCGGGGGCGCGGTGAGGCAGAAAACGTGCGATGCCGAATCCTATGGGGATCGCCAGACCGGCAAGCAGGAAGAACGGGGCGTGCCAGCCGAAGTGGTTAACCAAAGCCAAGCCCAGGGGGACACCCGCTACAGTGGCGAGCGGAAAGGCGGACATGACAAATGACATCCCTCGACCCCGTCGTTCCGGCGGAACGACATCGGCCACCATGGCGACAACGATCGAGCCGGCCAGGCCTCCGCAAACGCCGGCGGCGAGTCGAGCGGCAAGCAAGGCCTGGTGGCTCGGCGCGAGGGCGCAGCCCAAGGTGGCCAGGGCGAACCCGAAGTAGAGCCACTGGAGGGCGTATTTACGGTCGATGCGGTCGAGAAAAAAGCCGCCCAGCAAGCCGGCGCCGGCCGCCGCGCCTCCATAGGCCGCGACGAGATGACTAAATTGCAACGGGGATAGGTTGAACTCCCGCATGAGCCCCGCGCCGAGGGGCATCATGATCATATAGTCGAGAATGTGGGTGAATTGGACCGCCGCGAGGGTGAGCAGGATGCCGCGCTCGGATGGATGGCGGGCGGCGTGGGCGGCCGGAGGTGGCGAGTCGGCGGACATGGCGGGCACGGTGCGAGGACTTGGCGGCGACGCAACTCGTGCATGAAGTGCTGGTCGTGCCGAGGGGGGCGGCAGCCTAGGTGCACCTATTGGCCGGATGTTTTGCGAAGGACTTGATCGCGCCTCACCGATGCCCGGAATATCAACGCAAAGGCGATCGAAAGCAGGGCGGTGAAAAGGAGGGTGTTCATGCCGTAGACCAGCCCCCTGAAACCGGCCGAGGTGAAGTAATCGATCTGGCGCAGCATGTCGTCGGCCCCGTCTGCGCCTAGTTTATCAAAATCGGGCTTCAGCCGGGCGAGGGTTCCCTCGTGCAGCAGTTTGCGTATGCCTGGATTGACGGCTGCGAAGTAGGCATATTGCGAGACGCCGGCGATCAAGCCTGCCACGCCCCCGAGCAGCACGGCGAATTTGACGGAAGGCAGCAAAGCCGTCGGAAGGTCACGGGCTGCGCAGTCCTTTCGAAAGGCACGGTGGGCAAACGAAACGATGACCATGAGCAAGACGAAGCCGATCACGTTCTCGGTCATCTGTGAGTTATTAAATCCCTCCAAGGTCTGGTGCATGCCAAGTGCGAACACTACCAGGGTGGCGAGCAACTGGGCGAGCCCGATGGCGGAGCCGTGGAGGACGGTGGATTTTGACATGAGGGCGGATCTGTTAAGCGGGAGGCTGGTTGGCCGGAGGTTCAGGCGCGAACGGGGAAGGAGGGCTCACGGCCGGTGCGGGGGGAGGAACGGGTGGGGTTGCGGGGAATCGCGGGGTGGGGCGGGGTGGCGGCGGTGGCGGCGTATCCTCCATGGCTTGTTTGAATTGCTCCTCCACGTTGGCGGTGGCTTTTTTGAATTCTCGCAAGGCTTTGCCAACGGTGCGGGCGATGTCGGGCAGGCCTTTGCCGCCGAACAGCAGCAGACCTATAACGAAGACGAGCATCATCTCCATACCTCCTATGCCATCTAGGAAGGCCGCAGGGGGAACGCTAATGAGGTTCGATGCTGGCATGAGTTGAGTTTCAAGCCTGAGGCGCTTTCCGCTCAGGAAGCGAGCGCGACTTGCACGACAAAGCTCTCACTGCGTCCTGGCGCGATCCAGTGGAGGCCGAGTTTGGTTTCGGGCGCATTGGGCGGTCCCATCCAAGGCTCGATACAAAAGTAGGGAGCTTCAGGCGAAGCGGACCACGTGGCAAAGGTAGCCTCGGGCGGCGGCGGAGTTTGCTTATCGAGCCCCATGCTTACGCTGATCGTTCCGGCCCGACCGCCGCCTGCAGGCGCGAGTGTGGCGACAGGCGAAGCAAGGCCTAGGTGAAGGGTCTCGATCCAGTCTGGGTTGGAGAGCGCTGCGGTAGCGGGTAGATCGGGTGCGGTGACGAGCTTGCCTTGTTTATCCTGACGCAGGCGTCGGGACGCTGGAATGGTAAGCAAGTAATCGGCGCGGGTGCGGTCGTCTTCCCATGGAGCAGTGAAGTAAAAATGATGACCGGCGCTCCATGGAAGGAGCTTGGTGCCCAGGTTCTTGAGCACGAATTCGCAGGTAAGGCCGGCGGAGGAAAAACGGTAAATAACGCTGAATTCGTAATCGAAGGGATAAGCCTCCCGGGCGGAGGCGTCCGGGATAAGGATAGCCGCGAAGCCAGAGGCATCAGCTCGGTCCAGCCTGAATCGCGACTGCCGGGCGATACCATGCATGGGCATGGGACGGCGTATACCATCGGGATCGCGCCAAAACTGTGGTTCGCCGCGGTCGAAGGTGCGGGCGTTAAAGGGGAAGAGGATGGGATTGCCGCCGCGCACGTTTGGAAAGTTATCCAGTGAGGCGAGTTCGGGCCAGTGAATGACATCACGCACGGACCCGTCGGCAAGCGTGAGGTGCCAGTTCATGAGTCTCGCGCCGTGCTCGGGCAAAGCGAGAAAGGTGGACTGGCCGATTTGCCAGCGATGAAGATGCTGACCGAGATAGGGAACGGTTTCAAACATGCGTGGGCAGGTCATGAACCGGCAGGCCGCAGGCGGCAAAGGGTTTTCTTAAAGAGAAGAAAGTCGTGCCGGCTCCGGTGGCGCTTGCTAGCAAAGCGCCGCTGAATAATGATCGACGGATGACCCTGTTTTTATTGCGCAAGCTGGTGGTTTTTTTGGGCGCTCTCGCGATTATGTCGGGCCTGGGCGTGGCTTCCGGGCGCGGTGCGGAACGGGATGTTTCGTCAGCGCTTGTTTCAACGGTTTCGAACGGGCCGGTGGGTGTCTGGGTGATACCGGTGCGGGATGTGATCGCAAAGCCTGTCTTTTATGTGATCCGTCGGGGCCTTAAGCAAGCGGAGGAGGCCGGTGCGAAGGCGGTCGTGCTGGATATGAATACTCCCGGCGGCGAGCTTGGCGTGACGCTCGAAATCATGAAGGCCTTGGATAAATTCAGCGGCGATACGCTCGTGTATGTAAATGACGAAGCAATCTCGGCCGGTGCGATCATATCCTCGGTCGCGGATGAAATACACTTCGCGCCCAAGGGCATCATCGGCGCGGCGGCGGCGGTGAGTGGCGGCGGCGAAGATATCGCCGAAACCATGAAGCAAAAAATCAACAGCTACCTGGCGGCCAAGGTATTGTCGTTTAACGAGGGAAAGGGCTATCGGGCGCAGGTGGTCAAGGCGATGATGAACGCGGACTACGAGTTCAAGATCGGTGACACCGTGATCAAGCCCAAGGGTGAACTGCTCACGCTGACGGCGGTCGGCGCGGCCAGGACATATGGTGAACCGCCTGTTGCGCTGCTTTCGGCCGGCACCCATGAGTCGCTGGAGGCGATGCTGACCTCAAAGTATGGCGTGAACGGATACACGTTGACCCGGCTGGAGGTAACCTGGTCCGAGCGGCTGGCGAGCGGTCTCACGGCGGCGGCGCCGATCTTGATGGGGCTGGGGCTGCTGGCGATTTTCATCGAGTTCAAGACGCCTGGATTCGGGGTCTTCGGCGTTGCCGGCGGGGTGTTGCTCGCACTGGTTTTTTTCGGTCACTACACGGCCGGCCTATCGGGACATCTGCCGGCGCTGGTGTTTCTGCTCGGCGTGTCACTTGTGGCGATGGAGATATTTCTTTTTCCCGGCACGATTGTGCCGGGCGTTATGGGAGTCGCTTTGATGTTAAGCGCCCTGGTGTGGTCGATGCTCGATGTTTGGCCGGACAAGATGCCCCGTCTCGACGGCGATACGTTGACGATGCCTTTGCTGAATGTGGCGCTGGCGGTGGTGGTTGCAGTCATGACCGCCGTGGCGCTCGGACGGTTTTTGCCTAAAGGTTGGTTTTGGGATAAGATGATTTTGAAGACCGCCATGGGAGGTGACGCGGGGTTGCCGGCTTCTGGGATGGGCGGCTCTGTTGGCGTTGATGGTCGAGGATCGGAAGGCGTGGATGATCTGTTCGGGGCGGTTGGTGTCGCCGTATCGGTGTTACGTCCGATGGGAGAAGTGGAGGTCTCGGGGCGGCGTTATGAGGCGCGTGCTGATTTGGGCGCGCTGGAAAGAGGCGACGCGGTGCGTGTGGTAGGCCGCGCAGGGCGAACGCTTATCGTGACATCAGAAGTAAAATAAGCTGCGCATATCAGAAATATGCCTCATGCTCGTTGCAAAGTAACATGGACACTCCTGTGCTAGTTTTATTCGCCGTGGGTCTGGTTTTGCTCGGTTTCGAGGTGATTGTGCCGGGAGCGGTGCTTGGTGTTATTGGCGGTCTGTTTTTACTCGGCGGCGTAATCGTGGCCTTTGTCCAGCACGGCTCACCGGGAGGCCTGTTGGCCCTGGCGGTTGCGGTGGTCGCGGTGATAGCGCTGCTGTATTTCGAGTTCCGAATTTTGCCGCGCACACGCATCGGCAAGCGCATGTTTTTGAAGGCCGAGATCGCAGGGACCAGCCAGCCAGCCCTCGCTCTGGATGCGGACGTAAAGGGTAAGGTGGCGCTTGCGGTCACTGCGCTTTCTCCGACAGGCCTTGTGGAAGTGGAGGGGCGGCGTTACGAGGCGCGGTGCGATACAGGTTTTGCCGAGATTGGGGCGCATTTACGGGTCGTGCGGGTTGAATCCTTCCAGTTGGTTGTAATGGCGGAACTCCCCGTGTAATCCATACTGACACCTTCGTATTTTACCTACCATGAACATCGACTTCATCACTGTTATCCTAATCGCGGCCGGCATCGCGGGACTCGTCCTGCTGGGTGTCGTCTTCTCGTTTTTCAGCGTATGGCTGCGTGCTTGGCTGGCAGGTGCCTATGTAGGCATAGTCACATTGGTGGCGATGCGTCTGCGGCAGGTTCCTTACGGATTGGTGGTGGATGCACGTATTACCGCCAAGAAGGCCGGCATTGATATCTCCATTGACGAGATGGAGGCCCACTATCTGGCGGGCGGTAACGTGGTGCCCACGATCCAAGCACTCATCGCCGCGCGCAAGGCTGGCATCGAGTTGAACTGGGATCGCGCCTGCGCCATCGATCTCGCGACCAAGGGCTCCGGTAAGAGCGTCGTCGAAGCGGTTCGCACCTCGGTGGACCCCAAGGTCATCGACTGCCCTAATCCCGCCTCGGGGCGCACGACGATCGACGGTGTCGCCAAGGATGGCATCCAGGTAAAAGTGAAGGCACGGGTGACTGTGCGCACCAACCTGGATCGCTTCGTGGGCGGGGCCAAAGAGGAGACGATCATAGCCCGCGTCGGCGAGGGCATCGTCTCCACCATCGGCTCGGCCGAAAGCTACAAGATCGTCCTAGAGTCCCCCGACAGCATCTCCAAGGTCGTGTTGAAGCGCGGTCTGGATGTGGGCTCGGCCTTTGAAATCCTTTCGATCGATATCGCCGACGTGGACGTAGGCGAGAACGTGGGCGCCAAGCTGCAAGAGGCTCAGGCCGAGGCGAACAAGAGCATCGCTCAGGCGCAGGCCGAAATCCGTCGCGCGGCAGCCGTCGCCCTTGAGCAGGAGATGAAGGCGCGTGTGCAAGAGATGCAGGCCAAAGTCGTCGAGGCTCAGGCCCAGGTGCCGCTCGCTTTGGCCGAGGCTTTCCGAGCCGGGCGCATTGGTGTGATGGACTACTACAAGATGGAAAACATCCAGGCCGACACCGGCATGCGCAAGGTCATCGGGTCCGACGAAAAGAAGTAACCGGCCCCGAGGTCCACTTGTCCTCTCGCGTTTCAATCCCTTCAACCATGCGCACCCTTGCCGCCTTCAGTCATCCCGATCAGGCTCATTTGCTGCGCTCTCGATTGGAGGGAAACGGCATCCCTGCTACTGTGCGTGATGACAACATCGTCACGCTCGATTTTCTGGCTTCGCTGGCCGTCGGCGGAGTGCGAGTGGATGTTGCCGACGAGGATTATGCTGCCGCCGTCGCTTTGCTTGCGGAGGAAACGCCGGCCGCCTCAAACGGCGGGTAGTTGCACCGCTTTTTTGCCATGTCCTGGGTATTTGAACATTTTCAGATCATTATCGTGGTCGCCGGTGTGATCGCTTACTGGATAAACCAGCGTGCGCGTGAAAAAGCCGGGAAGGAAGCCGACTATGATGGCGACGGATTGCCTGAGGCTCGCCCTGAAACAGCCAGACACGACGTGCGTGAACTCGTGCCGGCCTCGAGAGACGGGAGTCATCCCGATACTGACGAGCGTGTGAGACGCATCCAAGAAGAGATCAGGCGCAAGATCGCAGAGCGCCGCGGGCTGGCCGCCCCCACCTCGCCTCCTGCAGCCGGGCCGGCCCCTTATCCTCCCGACCTTCATGAACCCCACTGGACCTCGCCGCCTCCTGTGCCTCCATCCGTGCCGGTATCTTCACGTCCACAGATCGATCCATACGACGAAGCGGCAACCCTCGAACGCCAACGCAGTCTGGCCGATCAGTTGGCGAAACTAGAGGCGAAGCGACTGGAGGCGCGCCGAGTCCAACAGGCATCATCTGAGTCGGTTTCTGCGGCGGCGGAGGCGCTCTCCGCCTATGTGATTTCACCTTCTCGGTCCGAAGCTGCAGGATCGGGTGTCGGCGAGCGACGTCTGGCTGCGGAGCTGCGCGACCCCCGTGCGTTGCGTCGCGCGATGGTGTTGCGCGAGGTTTTAGGCGCGCCGGTGGCGTTGCGGTAAAATGGAGCGGGCAACAACGGGAGCAGGTCTTCATGGGAAGTTGCGGAAAACGCCTTGGCCTGTGCGCTCTGCGTGGTTTGTCTTTAATCCCAATGACTCTCTCCAGACTCGTTAATCCAAGTGTTCTAAGTCAGCCGGTCTACGAGCCCGGAAAACCTATTGAGGATGTGGCTCGTGAGCTTGGGCTCGATCCGGCGGGTATAATTAAGCTCGCCTCCAACGAGAACCCGCTCGGGCCATCTCCGCTCGGAGTGGCGGCGGCGATGAAGGCGTTGTCGCAGAGCGAGCTTTATCCGGACGGCGGCTGCGTGGTGTTAAGGCAGAAACTGGCTGATCGCCATAGCCTTGCGCCGGCTCAATTCGTGATTGGCAACGGCTCGAATGAGCTTCTGGAACTGCTTGGGCATGTTTTTCTGCGACCGGGCGACGAGGTCGTGATGGGGACTCCCGCCTTCATCGTGTATAAGCTGGTCACTTTGCTTTTTGGCGCCCGGGCGGTCGAGGTTCCCCTTGTGAATCATCGCCATGATTTGAATGCACTGGCGGCGGCGATCACACCACGCACCAAGCTGGTCTTTTTGCCCAGCCCGAACAATCCCACCGGGACGGCTAACTCAGCCGAAGAGATTTCGACCTTTGTCCGGGGGCTTCCGGAGCACGTTGTCTTTGTGTTCGACGAAGCTTATGCGGAATTTTTGGATAATCCGCCGGACTTGCGCCCGTTGATCGCGGAAGGGCGAAAGGTAATTGGATTGCGCACGTTCTCAAAAATATACGGCCTGGCTTCGTTGCGGGTTGGCTATGGTTATGCGTCTGAGGAATTAGCTGGTTTGCTTAATCGGGTGCGCCAGCCTTTTAACGTGAATGCCATCGGCCAGGCCGCCGCAGCGGCCGCGCTCGACGACGCTGAATTTGTGATGCGCACCCGCACGGTCAATGCGGCGGGACTTTGCCAGCTCAAGGCGGGTTTTGATTCATTGGGACTGCCTTGGGTGCCTAGTGAGGCTAACTTTATGCTCTTGAAAGTGGGCGACGGAGCACGTTGGTTTACCGGGCTACAAAAACGTGGAATGATCGTGCGACCGATGAAGCCTTATGGCATGCCTGAGTGGCTTAGGGTAACGGTAGGAACCGAGACTCAAAACGCCCGCCTTCTGGCCTGCCTAAAGGAGCTGGCTGGAGAGGATCGCGTTTAGCTCTTTTCCGGGTGATCGGGGGCTTTCTCGATGTTTTTGCGTAGTTCGTTGAGGAGTGCGGCGCGGGCCGGCACGAAGAGGTTTTGGTCGCTCGCCAGTGTATTGTAAGAGGACGCCAGCACTTTGCGCGGTGGTTTGCGCATGGTGAGGAGTGTGCGGGTATTGGTGGCTACCTCGTCCGAGTTGCCGAGATCAATGTCCACCTTAATAAGATTTGCGAGGGCGGTCTGGTTAAGCGGATCACTGCGCACGGCTTGATTGAGAACCTGCCGAGCCTGGCTCTTGGCGCCTACGTTTTGAAGCCGGTTGGCCACTGCGATCAGGTTGTCTGCGCGACCGCCCGATTGGTTGAGAAAGTTATTCAGGAAAATCTGCGCGGAGGAGGTGTCATCCAGACCGTAGTTGGCGATGGCTTGTAGACCGTTGAAGACAGAGTAAAACCTTTTACCCCATTCCGGATTATCGCGCAGCATCTGGCGTGCGGCGGCAAGCGCTTCTTGATATTCCTTGGCGACGATATGGGCCTCTACTGTCATCAGCGCGGGACCGTCCCAAGGAAGACGAGTTGCCTTGCAGTGTTTATAGATTCGAAAAGCGAGTTCGGCGCGACCGGTGTTGGCTGCGAAATCCGCTAGAGCCAGCATGATTTCGCTGTTTTTGCCGTAATCTCGGAAGACACCTTCTATGTCGGATTGGATTCGCTCTTCGTCTTTGCTCTTGTTCAGCAGATAAAGCAGGTCGATACGAGGACGGGGTTGATCCGGAAAACGAATCTGACGGAGGATGCATAGACGTCGCAAATCGTCTTCGCGCCCGTCTTCTCTCAAGTAGGCCGCGTATTGGGTGTAGATATTGTCGTATTTGGGGTATTGGTTGGCCAGTGCCTCGAGTTGCTCGAATACATTGGTGCGATCACCGCGTTCCCATTCGATTTGAATGGCGAGCATTTTGCCGTCGGGGGTTTCTGCCAGCTGGTATTTCTTGATTGTGTCCTCGGAGGCATCGTAATTTCCACGGTAAAACAGTGCGGTGGCTTTGGCCGTGGCGATCAAGCGTGTGCGCGAGTTGAAAACAGTGCGGCTCCCTTCGTCAGCGATCAAACTGTCCGCAATTTTAATGATATCGAAATCTTCTTGCTGATGAAGCAGGTAGGTAAAGACGGACTTGATATATTCATCCACCTGCCGGTTGGAGGCCAGTCCATCCATCAAGGTTTGCCGAGCTAAGTCAGGACGTTGCCAAGCAACGTAAAACTGGGCGAGCAACATGCGCCCTTCTCCGTTTTCAGGGGAGAGTGAGGTGCCGACACGTAGGTTATAGAATGCTTCGCGATATTTTTGTTTCTTCAAGTCATCCTGTGCCTGCCGGATAAGGAATTGGCCGCGGGCTTCGCGATACTCGTCTATTTTCCAGGGTATGAATAGAATATGAATGAATTTAACCTCGTCAAACCTGCGACTGTATTTAACAAATAAATACGCTCCCACCGCAGCACTCAACCAGCCTGTTATGCTGAGCACTACAAATGCGATCATCGCTTTGCGCCAGTAGATCCTCACTTGGGTTCCGGTGCTAGTGGGCTCGAAGCCGATCGGAATCCAGTTTTTCCAGCGCGATATGGGTGTTGAGGAAACCATGTCAGCCGGTTGTAGCTTTGCCGCAGGATTTGGTCTGGTTGATTTGGGCTGTGATTCCGACATAAACTAACCAATGGGTAAACTTCAACCGCCTGCAAATCTTGTCTCGCGGTGAGTGGATGAAGTGAAGATTTTGCAATGGGCCAAAATTCTTACGGTTGAGGCAATCTGGAGTGCCTGCGCGCAAAGCGTATATCCAATTTTACCCGAAATCTGTTGAGCGAGCCGAGGAGAGGGCGGACAAATCTGAAGCAGCGGATCGTTTGCGAATCCACGAAATGCACCGAAAAGTGCCTTGAGCGGATAAATAAATGAGCAGATCCTTGGCAGCCTAAGCCAGATCGCGTCGATCAACTTCGAATTTTTGGTTCAACTATCATTGGGTTGGTCGAATACTTCCCGTAAGCTGGGCCTTGGCGTATACCGCCGAAGTAACGATTGTGTGAGTAAATTGTTCGGAACTTGCGTTCTCTGGTCAAAGCAAGTTTCAGGAGAATAAGACATCATTTTCCTTAAGCTTGGTTTAATTCTCAAATATTTTTCTTCCAAAATCTTCATTTTTCAAACGAAGCTTGTCATCTCTTACGGTCGCAGACAAAGCTACAAATTTAGTTTCATCACCCATGAGCCCCTCAACACGTTTAGCGCTTCTTGCCACGCTTTCTTCAACCCCGGCTTTTGCCGCGCCATTTCTTGCGATTGGCGATAATGCCGAGCTTTATCTTACCGCTAGCACGGTGGCGCGCTATGAGGACAACCTGAGCCTAGCCACCGATGCGCTTAAACAGTCGGACATGATCTATGAGTTCACGCCTGGGTTTGAGCTTAACTATGGAAAAAAAGGTAACTTCAATGCCCGTCTGAATGTTTTTGAGAATTTTGTTCGTTACACCGATTTTAGCAGTCTCAACAATGAACTGTTCAACGCTCTCTTCTCCTCGACTTACACAGGCTCGAAATTATCGGTAGACGCAAAAGCTGGATTCCAGCAGTTGAACCAAAACACACGTGCGGTAGCAGGTTCGATAGTCGTGCGCCGTGATATTACGACTGCTAATATTCACTCGGAGTATGCTTTAACGGAAAAAACCAAGTTTGGGGTCGGATATGACCATGATCAAACCGCATATCGTAGTGCTGCTCTGACCGACAACCAAGCTTACACTATTCCAGTCAATTATTACTATGCCATTTCACCTAAAGTTGATTTGAGCGCGGGGTTCCGTTATCGGCAAACAAATGTTGATGGCACGTTGCAGGACACCAAAGATTTAAATTACAACGTTGGTGCGCGCGGTGAGTTCACGGCTAAACTTTCCGGGAACTTCGATGTTGGCTACACGATGCGAAACAAAACCACGCTCAGCGACGACAGCTTAATGGCGGTAAACTCAGGATTGAGCTACGAATACTCTCCGAAAACCCAATTTACCCTTGATCTACGTAAAGATTTTGACACCAGTGCAATAGGCTCCAGCCAACAGACTGTATCTATTAAGCTAGGTGCAAAAACAAAGCTCAATGAGGCTTTGGCGGTAAGCAGCTCACTCATGTATGAGCGCATTAATTTTGAAGGAGGCCGTGATGATGATTTCTATTCTGCTTCTCTCGGATTAGATTACACGGTGAATAAGCATGTTAGCTTGTTGGCCGCCTACCAATACCAGAATAACAGCTCGAATGTTGCTGTTGCGGAATTTGCGGCTAACGTTATATCTGTGTCAGCTAATTTCCGTTACTAACGTTTCTTTAAACTGATAGGAATAAACGGGAGAAGCATTTGTCTTCTTCCGTTTTTTGTTGTTACACAAAATTCTTTCATTGTGAAATCACTCATCTCATTTCTAAAATATTCAGTATTTATCAGTTTTTTTATGCTAAGTGTCGGATTTACACAATCCGATTCACTTCCTTCAGCAACAACTCCTGCGGCGGCAGAAGTATTGCCTACTATCCCTGAAGTAAGCGATAAAACTGATTATGTTCTACGGCCTTCGGATACACTGCAGGTAAGGGTTTTTCAGGAGGAGGATATCACTCGCGAAGTATCAATTTCTCAAGAATATACCATTTCACTACCTTTGATCGGGACAATCAACTTACGAGATAAGAGTGTTCGCCAGGCTGAGGAAATGATTCGGCAACTCTACGATCGTGACTTTTATGTTAACCCGCAGGTGACTCTCACTGTTCTTAGATATGCAGAGCGAACTGTCAATGTCATCGGACAGGTTAATAGTCCGGGCGCAATCCCGTTCCCGATTGAAAAGGGGTTGACTTTGCTTGAAGCGATTACGCGCGCCGGTGGATTCACTCGTATAGCGAATCAGAAAGATGTGCGGATTACACGAACTGACGATAAAGGAGTCAGTAAGACATATTCTGTAAACGCAATTCGTCTTATTGATGCGCGATCTAGCAATTTATGGTCTTTGCAGGTGGGCGATGTTGTTTTCGTTCCCGAGAGTAATTTTTAATAGCCGTAAAAACGTAACGACATGGAACTCAATCACAAAAAATCATCTGGTTCATCCGGAAGCCAGGGCTACAGCGATTATAATCAAGGTTACGCCGGATCCGGCTATGGCTACGGTTATGGTTATGGCGAAGGCGGAGGAGGCAGCGCCCAACGCAGTCTAAATGATTATCTGCTCATCTTGCGTGAGCGTATTTGGTATGTAGTTGTTGTGTTCCTGGTGGTTTTTATATCTGTTTTGATACAAACTTTTGGCACCACAAAGATTTACGAGTCCTATGCTAGTATACAAATGCTACGTGAAGCGCCCAAAATCATGCTTAATCAGCAGATTTTGGATGAAGGTATTCGCGGTAACGAAGATCTAAATACGCTCGTCAAAGTCATGGAAAGCTCCATGATCATAAAGCGTGTTGCCGAGCGCATCACCGGCGACGATCTTAAACAATTCATGCAACCTTATGAAAAGGGCGGTTGGAGTGGACCGTTAACGCCTTTGGAGGTGTTAGGTGAGAATCGTAGAATTGGAGTTGTGCGTCAAAGCCTCGTGGTTCAGGTATCTTATAGGCATCCTAATCCTGAAATTGCGGCTAAAGTCGCAAATATGTTCGTTGATGAATTTATAGGATGGAATACACGGATTCGCATTGAAGAATCGATGCGCGGAGTGGAAGATATTCAAGTTCGTATTGAGCAGCAACGGAAACGGGTGGAAGAGCAGGCTATTGCGCTACAGGATTATCGCGAAAAAAATGCCTCCGGATCATTAGACCAGCGCAAGGACATTGTGACTGAGAAGCTCAAATCTTTAAACAGTTATGTTATACAAACCGGCAACAATTTAAAGGAGGCTGAAATTCGCTGGCAGCAAGTCCAGCAAAGGTTGGAAAGCAAAGGAGATTTAAATGAATTGCAGTTTATTGCCAACCAAGGTTTGATCGCACAGTTGTCTCAGCAGATTTCAACCCAGAAAATAGCAATAGCACAGATGCGCGAGCGCTATCGAGACAGGCATCCCAAGATGATAGAAGCGGTTAATTCGCTTCAACAGGCTGAGCAGGAAATTGATCGTGCGTTGGTATCAGCTTCCGCCTCCATCAAGGCGCAATATGAGGGTGCATTACGTAATGACGATGAGGCAAAAGCTAATTTGGCGAAGCAGTCCCAACTGTCCGAGGAGTTAGATCGTCTTTCAATTAAATACCAGGAGCAGGAACGTGAGTTTAAAATCAACGAAACCTTTCTCGCCGAGCTAGTTGGTCGTATGCGTCAGATCAGTGCTGGAGCTAATACGGAGTCGCAAAATGCCCGTAAGTTAGAGACGGCCGTTGCGCCTGCCCGCAACCGGTATGTGGAGCCCAAGATATCATTCAACATTGGTATCGGTGTTGTAGGCGGATTAGGCCTTGGACTGGCATTTGCGTTCTTCATCGCGTTTATCGATGACCGAGTGAAAAGTGCTTTTGATATCGAGTCTGTGGTCGGTCTGCCACTCCTTGGAATAATTCCGCAGATCAAGAAAATGGAGCAGCCTGACAAGGCTCAAATCGTGGTAAACAATGCGGATCGTCAAGTTGCCGAGGCATTCCTTACCTTGCATTCCAGCTTGCGCTTACGTGACGACAGTAAAGATGCGAAGGTATTTCTTATTACCTCTACAATTCCAGGTGAAGGCAAGTCCTTTACGGCTACAAATTTGGCACTCACTTACGCCGCACATGGTGATAAAGTATGCATAGTGGATTGCGATCTTCGTAAGCCAAACATCCATAAATCATTTCGTCGCGAGAATCTTAAAGGTGTGATTGATGTGTGTTCTGGTGCTAGCACATTGGATGAGGCTTTGTTAAAAGAAGTTCATCCCAATTTAGACATTTTGCCCACAGGAGGTCGTGCAAAAAATCCCACTCATATCTTGAGTAACAAAGCTTTTGAATTAATGATCTCCGAATTGCGCAAGCGCTATGATCGGATCATATTGGACACTCCTCCTCTGGCGGCCGTTAGCGATGCGTTGGTTGTGCTTTCTTTGGTGGACGGAGCGATATTTACGATTTTCTTCAACAAAGTTCGCCGGAAGGCTGCTCAAGCTTCTGCCCGTCGTCTACTTGAGTCTAACGTCACATGCTTCGGTGCGGTTTTAAATGGGCTTAATTTGGCTGTTTCAGGTTACTATTACGCCCAGTATTATGACAAGTCATACAAGGATTACTATGTGGTCACGGCTGGCGATAAAGATCCGGTTGATGGCAAGGGTGATAAACCACCAGGCACACCTTAATTTAGCTAATTGCTAGTTTAGATGAATAATTTTTAAGGCCGCATCATAGTGCGGCCTTAAAAATTTATGCCTTTGCAGATGCTCTTTTGAGCCTGTCATTAATGGCGGGTGCCAAGCCTTCAAGACCAGGAACTAAACAAGCGTGTATAACGGACCAGTTTTCTTCGTCTAGTTTCCGCAATGTTGAGAAAAGGTTTTTAGCGATATCATTCATTCTACCGCTTTCACTTAACCAGCGCAGTTGTTTTTTAGTATCAGGTTTTAATAATTTATTAACCTGTGCGCTTGGTTTGCTTAAAAGCAGACACACTTCATTCACGGTCATATGCATGACGTCTTGTGGATGAAGACTAGTGTGTAAAATTAGTTTTGTGCGCGGGCTATAGTGGCGAGATAACATGCCGGGAGCAGGGGCGGATTTTGCGGCGCTTATACTCTTGTAGGACGGTCTTGATAGTTTTCGTTTTAAAACCATCTCGATTTTTTCTGCTTCTATTCCGCCAGGGCGCAATAAGCGGGGTTTGTCTGGATTGCTCAAATCGACTATCGTAGATTCAACCCCCACTGAGCAATCCCCTCCATCGAGTATGGCACGAAGGCCACTGCCTATAAGACTATCCCTAACATGGACCGCAGATGTAGGGCTAATGTAGCCAAACGGGTTTGCGCTAGGCGCCGCGAGTGGGCATTTGCTCAGTCGTATGAGTTTACGAAAGAGGGCGTGATCCGGAACGCGCACCGCTACGGTCCGTCTTCCCGCAGTTACGATCAGCGGAACGATGTTTTTTTTGGGAAGCACCAGTGTAAGCGGTCCAGGCCAAAATGCTTCGGCTAGCGCGAGTGCCGCTTCGTTCACGTGGGCCACCGTATCTATGTCATATCTAGATGCCAGGTGAACAATGAGCGGATCGGTTGTTGGCCTTTTTTTGGCGGCAAAAATCCTCATGCACGCCTCAGGATTTAAAGCGTCGGCGGCGAGTCCATAGACTGTTTCAGACGGCACGCCTATAATTTCACCTCGTTTCAACCTCCCCGCCAACCGATTTAAGTTTAGGGGGGTCGGTCTGAAAATTCTTGGCCGCAGCAGGGGCGCTTGGGATTTCATGGTTGGGTGCAGCCCGGATCAGAAAATAAAAAAGGCTGGAGCGGTATTACCGTTCCAGCCTTATTCTTGATCACGCTAGGTCCTCAGCGGACATGCGTAAATTTCAATTACTCAAAGTGCGACCAGCATGTTACGCGAGCGCTTGATGGTCTTGGTGACGCGGCGCTGCTGCTTGGCGGAGAGATGCGTGTATTTACGAGGGAGAATCTTGCCTGTATCTGTGACGTAGCGGTTCATCAGCTGGGGCTGGGTAAATGGGAACTCCTCAGGAGTCAGACTGCGTTGGGTGGTGGTTTCGGTGGTGCTCATTTGTTAAAAAAGGTTTGAAGCAAAACCTACTACGGTTCGGCTTGTCAACCTGCATTCCTACCGGCGTTGTGTTGTCAGGTTCGTCCCTATAGCTCAAGTGGATAGAGCGGCCGTTTCCTAAACGGCATATCCGTGTTCGACTCACGGTGGGGACACCAAATTGAGGCATGCATTATGAGTTTTCTTGGTCTGTCTCTTGTTTTTGTCTCTTGCGGCGTCTTATGACGCGTCCAAGGTCTCGACTCCAATGCCCAACAGTTTTGGCCACATTTTCCGCATTACCACCTGGGGTGAAAGTCACGGTCCTGCCATAGGCGTGGTTATCGATGGTTGTCCGCCGTGTTTACCCATAAGCCCCGCGGAAATTCAGGCTGAGCTTGACCGCCGCCGCCCAGGGCAGAGTGACATCACCACGCCGCGCAAAGAGGCCGATACCGTCGAAATACTTTCAGGTGTCTTCGAGGGGCGCACCACGGGCACTCCGATTTCTCTGCTGGTGCGTAACACGGATCAGCGCTCATCCGCATATTCCGAGATGAAGCTGGCTTATCGCCCTTCCCACGCCGATTTCACATACGATACCAAGTTCGGTATCCGTGATCCGCATGGCGGTGGTCGTAGCTCGGCGCGCGAGACTATCGGTCGTGTCGCCGGCGGTGTATTCGCAAAAAAAATCCTCGCCGCCGCCGCGCCTTATGCGGGACGTCCTGCCACGGGGCCGGTCGAGATCCGCGCTTTTATCACCAGTATCCACGATATCGTGATGCCTTCTGCCGCTGCGGCGGAATTCCCGACTCTCGAAGCGGTCGAGGCTACGCCGGTGCGTTGTCCGCACGCGCTCACAGCCGCTGCCATGATCGAGCGCATCAAAGCTGTGCGCGCCGATGGTGACTCCGTGGGCGGCGTCATCGAATGCCGCGTGCGCGGTCTGCCGGTCGGGCTGGGTGAACCTGTTTTTGATCGTCTCGAGGCTGATCTCGCCAAGGCCATGCTCTCTTTGCCGGCGACGAAGGGTTTCGAGATCGGCAGTGGGTTTGCCGGAACCACCCTGCGCGGCTCTGAGCACAATGATCTTTTTGAGAACCGCGACGGCCGCGTGCGCACTGTGACAAATCGCTCGGGAGGCACGCAGGGAGGTATCAGTAACGGTGAGGAACTCGTCTTCCGTGTCGCCTTCAAGCCTACCGCCACTATCCTCCGCAACCAGTCCACCGTTGATCTCGCGGGCCATCCCGCTGAGATTATGGGCAAAGGCAGGCACGATCCGTGTGTTGTTCCCCGTGCGGTGCCTATCGTCGAAGCGATGACCGCACTTGTGTTGCTGGATCACTGGATGCGCGATGCTGCGCAGAATCACACTTTTTCGTTCTGAGCGATTTCTTCGCTTTTGAATAAACCGCCTTTCGCTGCTTTTCGTTATTTTACCGATGTTATCTGAATCTTCACCTGTTCCCTCAGTTCCGTTGGTGTATTTCGTGCTCGGCACACCGGGCTCTGGACGGCGAGCGGTTGTGGCGGATCTAATCGGGGCCGGTCTGGATGCTGCGCATGATCGTGTTCATGTCTTTATTTCTGCCGACGAAGCAGATCAGCCTGCGGGTGCTTCTTTCTCCAGTATCTCGCGTTGGAAGTGGGATCCTGTCTCAAAGGCTGTAGTTGTTTCCGATGACGCTATGCCGTCAGAGGCAACGCATGTGTTTTTCTTGCTCGATGGTCTCTCTGATCCTGTTGATCAAATCGAGGCATTGAAACCATGGTTGGCTTCGCATGGGTGGACGGTGGCGCGTATATTCACCGTCATCGATTGTCAGCTTGCCGAAAAACATGAAGCGCTGGCTCCGTGGTTCGCGGCGTGCGTGCATTTTTCTGATGTCGTGCTGTTGAGTCGTCGCGAGGGCGTGGCGAACAAATGGATGTCTGCATTTCGTCGTTCCTTCGAAGAAGAGTGCATGCCCTGTCTCTTCGAGTTTGTGAAAGATGGCCGGGTGAAAAACCCTGCGCTGCTACTCGACCCCGCACCTCGCCGTCTCAGCCAGTATTTCGACGCTTCGGAATGGGACGGACTGGACTTTGCGGATATCGAAATCGGCGAGTCTGATGACGAGGATGGGGATGACGTTCGCCCCCTGGCCAAAGCTGAATTGGATCCCGATGATCAGCCCCCGGTCGATCCCTACCTTGAACGTAAACAGAACGGACGTCGGGATATTGAGCTGCCCGACATCCGTAAGTTTTTGGCGTAAAAAGAAGGACGGGTTTACTTGGTGGCGTTGACGGCGGCAACGAAGGCGCGGGCCTTGGCCGTGACGGCCGCCCAGTTTTTCTCCTTAAATGCCTTCGCTTCGACCAGTGAACTGCCTGCGGCGGTCGCGAATGCGCCGGCCCGGATAAAGTCACCGACATTATCCGCGGTAACGCCTCCTGTCGGCACAAACTCGATCTGGGGGAGCGGGGCCTTGAGGGATTTGATATAGGATGGCCCGAAGAACTCCGCGGGAAAGATCTTGGCCGCGTCGGCGCCGCATTCCCAGGCGTTGACCACTTCGGTAGGGGTGAGTGCACCGCTGAAGACCGGCACGCTGTAGCGCTGGCAAAGAGTGATCACATCGGGACGCAACGCCGGGGTGACGATGAAGCGCGCTCCGGCGAGAATACCTGCGCGTGCGGTCTCGGCGTCGAGCACGGTGCCCAGACCGAAGAGGAATTCGGGCATTTCGACGGTGGCCTTTTCCAGAAGTCGAATCGCGCCTGGGGTGGTCATAGTGAGTTCGATGGAGGTGAGTCCTCCCTCGGCGAGGGCTTTGGCGCAATCTAGCAGGCCGGAGGGATTGTCGGCGCGGATAAGGGCGATGACCTTCTCGGTGCTGAGTTTTTGGAGTATGGCGGCTTTATTCATAGGTGAAGTCGTGACACAATGAGAGCACGCCGATGGCGGCAATCTCGACTTGGTGACTTTACTCTGTAATCAGCACAAAACCGCCTGATTTGAGACGGTTTAATGCATGGCATTAAACGGACGCCTGAGAGCGCCACCTGAACCGCACCTGCCTGAGCCGCATGCGTCTCAGGCAGGTGCTAAACTCAGCCTTAACGGAGCCAGTGGGACATTGCGGGTGAGAGCGTCGAACGGTTCCTTGCGGACGGAGTCAGCGAACTCTGGTCTTGCGTTAGCACCAGATGCTTAGGACGGCGTCGAACGTAGGAGTTGAGTGGCAAGCACGCCTAACCGCGCGCGGGTATTGCCACTGGGTTTCACGAAGGTGAATCACGGGTTTATGTTGGGTAGGTCGATCGGAAACAGCCCGGGCACGCGCTGCTAACTTATGTAGTTTGAGCGTGATGAGGCCGGCGGGGCAGGCGAAACCGGTCGGTTTGCAGGGCGCCCCAAAGTGGTTCGAATTACCTGACTTCTGGCGGACCTGCGCGGGTTTTCGCATCCACTCCGCGTCGTGATTGATTGGTTACGTCCGTCCACGAAGTGAGGCGGCGTAAGCGCTCAAGTTTCCGTTGATTCTTTGAGGCTAAGTTTCCGCACACTACCGTCGAGATAGCCTCGGTTACGGGTAGACCCGTGCGCAGGTTGTTCCGCAATGAAGCTCATCTGTCCTGAGCGACTGTTGGTGCCGTCAGTCAAGGTGCGGTCACCGTCCTGCACCGTCCATATCCGGGAAAGTGTGACTGCTTCGTTGGGAATCTTTAGCTTCGACTCGATGGTATTGATATTAAAGGAAGGGCTGCCCTGATAGCCGAAAACGGTATAGCGGACGGAGCCCTCGGTGTAGCGCTGCACGTCATTGATAATGTAGCTCTGGGCTGAGTTAGCCGATTGGTCGCCGGCGCCGGTGGGATAGGGACCGGTGATGATTTTGGGACGGATCAAGGCCTCCATTGAAGGACATATCAGCATCTCGTGGACGTTGACGTTGCGGGGTGTGACCAAGCCGGTGTTGACCGGAACGTTACTGTAATAGGGCCACAGACGATAGGCGAGCTGGCCTCCGGTGCGATCAACGATTCGTGGATCAAGAACCGCAGAATTCGTGAGCCCTGAAAGGTTCGGGAGCTGGCCCTTGTTATCGTTGGCAAACAGGTTAATCTCTTGTCCGACCTGGCGTAAGTTTGAGACGCAGCGTGCAGCTTGTGCCGTGTTGCGAACCCTGCCGACGACCGGAATGATAATCGCAGCTAGAATACCGATGATGGCGATCACGGTCAGCAGTTCGATGAGGGTGAATGCCCCGTGTGCGGCTTTAAGGGGTCTGCGCAGGGGAATAAATTGAGATGCGGACATACAAAGGGCTGGGTAGATGAAAACGGCTCGGGGGAGGACGCTGGATTTCGGGTATTCCCTAGACGTCGTAGGATTATGAAACTCAAAAAATGTGAATCAGGCAATCGATGCGAGGGTTTAGCGTATACTTTCGAGCCTTTAAAATCAGGTGCTGAAAGGCTCGGCGTTACATCATTGTAAACCAGAGCAGGGAATTTCCGCGTGTGCCTTACTTGGGTTCATTTCGTCGGGCCTCGTCGTTTGTTCCCGGAATACGCTAAACCGTCTGGTTTGTTTCACTCTCTCGCTACGCGGGCAATGTCGTTTGATCTTATATTACACTCTCCAGATTCGCGCTCACTTACCCACGCGCGAGCGTTCTGGTTGCCGGTTGGACCTCCCCTTGTTCCCCATTTTCGTTCCTAGATTTATTGTCCCCATGTTAACATCCGCCTGCTTCAAACGGGTGGCCCGCTTTTTGTTCGGGCTTCTTATTCTTGCTCCAGTCGCTGTTCGTGCGGGCACTATTGCGCTCGATTTGGCAGATGCGGTGAATACGAGCTCTTTTAATTCCGCCGGCAACTGGCATTCCGGCGCGGCACCTTCATCGGGTAACACCTACGTCGTCGGCACGGGACTTCGCGTGCGCACACCGACTGGGGGAGGGAGTTATACTTTTGGCGGCGACAGTCTCGTGATCGGCAATGGTTTCAGCCTTGCCGACAGCAACGGCCCCTCCACGGGTGACTTGTTGGGCTTAACTTACAAGGGGTCCGGCTCTTCAGGGGTTATCACCGTGCCGCGGCTCGTGCTTAACGGAGGTTCTATCAATCACCTCGCCGCCATCGGCGACGTGTTTCAGATAGCTGGAGACCTCACCGTGTCCGCGCCCTCTATTATCAGGGCAAAGCAGGGCGGTATCGTGCTTCGGGCGACCGTTGCTGGATCGGCCGACCTCTACATTGGCGCCACCGATGGCACCGGCGCCAGGACAGTGACCTTTGCGGCCGGTAATGCCCTTTCCTTCTTCAATACCTACAAGGGCAATATAATTCTCACTGCTGCCTCCGCTGCCTTGATTCTCGATGCCGGGAGTAATCTCGACTTCGCCATCGGCAATAACGGCGTGAATAACCGCGTCTCCGGTTCGGGCATAGGAACTTTTAACGGCACCTTTCGCTTCACTTTCGATCCCGCCGCGCATCAGGCGGGAGACAGTTGGACGCTCGTTGATCCCGCGTCCATGACCGTGACTTACGGCCCCGCGTTTTCGATTACTGGTTTTTCTGACGCCGATGGCGACAATAGCTGGGTCTCCGCCAACGGGTATTATCGTTTCTCCGAGGCCACGGGAATTTTGACCTGTCTCGGTCCAAAGCCCGACAGTGATAACGATGGGCTGCCCGATCCGTGGGAGATGACCTACTTTGGCGATCTCGCCCAAACAGCGTCAGGAGATCCGGACAATGACGGGACTTTGAATCTGGCCGAGTTTTTTACCGGCTCGAACCCCGCGGTCGTCAGTGCCGATTCCGATGGCGATGGTCTGTCTGATGAGTGGGAGCTTCGCTACTTTGGCAACCTCTCAGCCACCGCCACCGGTGATCCCGACGGAGATGGAGCGAGCAACCTCGCTGAGTTTTCGGCGGGTTCATCGCCCGTGAACCGAGCATCCAAT
Organism: Verrucomicrobia bacterium IMCC26134; assembly: GCA_000972765.1. GTDB lineage: Bacteria > Verrucomicrobiota > Verrucomicrobiia > Opitutales > Opitutaceae > IMCC26134_A. The sequence goes on from CP011265.1 coordinate 333,164, forward strand.
TTGGCCGATACGGAGGGCGATGGGCTGCCTGATTCATGGGAACAGCAATACTTCTCCACGCTCACTTACAACGCGGGCGACGATCCCGATGGCGACCACTTCGCCAACCTTCAGGAATATACCGCAGGCACGTCGCCCGCCGACCCCGCCTCCCGTCCGGCCGGCACGGCGGTCAAACTGGTTCCAGTCGACGATGGCGATGCATCCACGAGTGAATTCGGTTACGCCGGCTCTTCCGCGATTAACTCCGTGTCGTTCGTCCGCTGCTCACTCCAGACTTTTGGAAATCAGCAATTCATGACTTGGTATGGCCGCCACCAATACGACGCATCCGCCGCGTATAATAACACCATCTGGATCGGCCGCCGCGCCATTGGCTCCTCGCAATGGGAGATTTTCAAACACCCCAGCTACACCGCGAATACCATCACCGACGGCCACGACGTCATCTCATTTGGCATCGATGGCGAGGGCTACATGCATCTCTCCTGGGGTATGCACGGTGACGCTTTTCACTACGCAAAGACGACCACCCCCGTGACGGGATCCGGCCCCATCTCCCTCGGCGCGGACACCAGCATGACCGGCACGGAGAATACGGTGACCTACCCGCAGTTTCTCCGCCTGCCTGACGGCGATTTGCTCTACCTTTTCCGGGAAGTCGCTTCCGGCAACGGCGACACCTATGTGAATCGCTTCGACATCGCCACCCACACTTGGGCGAATGTCCATGGCTCCACCACCGCGCAGTCGCCCTTTCTCAAGGGCACCGGGTGGACGCCCAATTACAACGCCTACCTCAACATGCCCCAGCTCGGCGGACCGGATGGCGAAGACCTCATTCTTACCTGGTGCTGGCGTTTTTCCAGCGGCGCCTCGGATAACCCCGGCAGCACCGCGTCCGGCTATCAGACCAACAACCGCCTCAACTTCGGTCGATCGCCCAACGCAGGCCTGACTTGGCTTCGCTCCACCGGCACGGCCTATACTCTGCCCATTACCCGCAACGGCGAGGCCGGCGCTAATTCGACGGCGGAGGTCATTCACGACATTCCCGAGAACTACAGCCTGATTAACCAGGCCAGCACTTGTCTCGATTCGACCGGCTACCCGGTGACTGCGTCGTGGTGGGCTCCCGACACCGCCGCCACGAATTACCGACGCCAATACATGGTCGTATTCCGCCACGACAACGGCACATGGCAGGCCCGCGCTGTATCCAGTCGCAGCACCGATCCGACGAACGTTCGCTACGCCGAAAACCACGTGCGTGATCTTGGCCGTCCGACCGTCGTGCGCGACGACGCCGACCGCATCATTGTCGCCTACCGCGACAACCAGGCGAGCAACCTCATAAGCGCCGACAACAGTCTTAGTGTTGGCGTCTCCAACGGCATTACCATCGTCCACTCCCTGCCGCGTGCCGAGGACCCCGATCGCCTGCTTTGGATCAGCTTTGATCTCAGCGCCGAGAACCTCGGCAACTACGAGACCATGATCGACAACGAGCTCTGGGACCAGAAGCGCCAGCTCCACTTCCTCTACCAAGCCTCCGGTGGCCAAGGCTACACCGCGCCGGCCAATACCGCCTCGCGAATCTCCGTGCTCGAATGGGATGCCGCCGACTACTTCCTGCACTCGCCCCAGCCTGGCATCGAGATGGTGAACGCCGGCGCGGGCGTGCTCATCCATTGGCGCTCCGAGCCAAGTTTCTCCTACCGGTTGATGACTACCACCGATTTGATCAACTGGACAGAACTGGAAACCCGGATCGGCACGGGCGCGACCTTCGAGTATACCCACACCTCTGTTCCCGGCGAGCCGAAGCGCTTCTGGCGTCTCGATCGTGCCGAGGGTGGCTTCTGAGATAGTTGCACGATCTGCCTGTTTTCCTGTCCTTATGAAATCATTTCTCACCTTCGCAGCCTGTCTCGGATTCGCCGGTTCGTTCAATCTACGTGGACAGACGCTTCCCTCCGGCTTGTTCGTGGACATTGACGCAACCAACACGGCCGCCGTCGGCGGCACCCCCTCGCCGTTTTTCACCGATAGCGCCACCGCCTCCGGCTTCACCACCGGCCAGCTCTGGCGTCGACGCACCGGCTTCGGCTTCGATGTCACCGGCAACCGCGAGATCTACGAGAAGGATGCCAACGGCGGGATCGGCGACGCCGCCGCTTTGGTGACCACCGTCACCGGCCTCACCCCAGGCCAAAGCTACGGCGTCTATGTCGCCTACCTCTCGGTGGCTACCGAATCATGGCAAGTAAAGGCCGGTCTCACCGCTGGTAGCCTTACGCTCTTCACCCCTTCCTCACCAGCGGGGGCAGTCACTGATTACGGGCTCAGCACCGAGTCCGGTTCCAACCGCCGCCAATACCTTGGCTACGTAGGCAACGCCGTCGCAGATGCCCAGGGACGCTTGCTGCTTTATTCGGACGACGGTGACGGCACGGCGACCAACTGGACCTCCCGCTCGTGGCTCGAAGGATTTTTTGTCGGCGCGCCCTATACGCCGCCGCCACCGACTCCACTGCCAGGCGGCGCGGTCCAGATCGCCCCCGACGGCGCATGGACCTGGTTCAATGATGAGCGCTCGATCATTCATCAGGGCTCTCTCTATTCCGGCTATGTTCTCGCAGATGGCCGCTATGGCATCACCCGCTACGACCTGGCCGATGGTCTTGCCCGCCACATGATCATCAGCACCTCAACCTCTACCCAAAAGGATGACCATAACAATCCATCGATCACCGTGCTCCCGGATGGACGTTTGCTCGTTATCTATTCCAAGCATATATCCGGCAGTCAATTTTACCAACGCACGTCCCTGATCGCCCAACCCGCAACCATCGCCGACTGGGGGCCCGAGATCATCCGATCTGTTCCCGCCGCCAATACTTACGCCAATACCTATCTTCTCACCGGTGAGAATAACGCGATCTACAATTTCCATCGGTGTATCAATTTTAATCCTACGCTCACCATATCGACGAATAATGGTGTCACATGGGGAACCTCCCGCCAGCTTCTTGGCACCGGCACCGGCAGCACGCGCCCGTATCCTCGCTACACCTCGAACGGGGTCGATCGCATCGACGCCATTTACACCGACGGACATCCGCGCGACGTAAACAACTCCGTTTACCACATGTATTACAAGAGCGGCGGTCTCTACAAAACCGATGGCACCCTTATTTCGCTGCTCGCAAACATCCCGCTGGATCATGACGCCGGCCAGCGCGGCAATGTCATTTACCAATACTCCGACGCCGCGTGGGGGGCCGGTCAGGGACCAGACGACTGGATCCCCACCGCCCGTGGCTGGACGTGGGATGTTGTCTACGACCGAGCCGAGAACCCTGTCTGCGTTTTTCAGGCTCAAGTCGGCACCGACGCCACCTGGTCCACCTCGCGCATTTTCTACTACTACGCACGCTGGACCGGCACTACGTGGCAAAAGCATTTCATCGCCCAGGCTGGTCGCGGCATTTACGCCGCCGAGTCCGACTATGGTGGCGGCATGTGCCTCGACCCTGAAGATCCGCGCATCGTTTACATCTCCACCAATGCCGCCTCGCCGTTCTCGTTGGGAGACGTGAACAACGTTCCGCTTGCGACCAATGCTCGCTATGAAATCTGGCGCGGCTTTACCGCTGATGGCGGTCTCACCTTCACGTGGACGGCGATCACCTCCGGTTCCACCGCCGATAATCTGCGTCCCATCGTGCCGTTGAACCACGGTCGCACCGAATGCCTGCTTTGGTTCTACGGCACCTACACGTCCTATACGAATTTCTCCACCCAGGTGATCGGTCGCCTTGGAGTTCCCTCAAAGTCGCTTGGTTTCTGGGCTTCGGAAAATATCCTTTCTTCCAGTTTTTCGGCGACGAACGACACCGATGGCGACGGAGTTCCCGATCTCCTCGAATACGCATTCGGTGGCGACCCTCGCACCGCGGCGTCCTCGCCACGAATGACCTTTGACGGCACGAGTATCGACTTTCCGATGGACCCCTCCCGTCCGGATGTCGAGTTCACGCTCGAACGTTCCGTAGATCTCGTTTCATGGAACAATGTAGCCGTGCTTCGAAGGCATGGTTTGCCCTCGGAATTCACATCAGGCTACTCCGCTCAAATCCCTGCGAGCGCGGGTAACGCGCATGTGCTCCTTGATGTCACGTCACCGGTTGCCCGTGTATTTTACCGTATCGAAGCCGGGGTAGTTCGATGAAGACGTTGATGATTACATGCTCGGTTTGGCGGATGATTGCAGTCGGCGTGCTGGGAATCGCATGCTTCGCGATCAGGTGTCCCGCGCAGGATAATCTTGCCCGGCGAAGTGAGATCGAGGCGGCCATGCGGCGGGCCAATGAGTATTATCAATCTCATTACCTGCTCGGCACTGCCGTTTGGAATCGCGGCGCCTACCACGGAGGTAATCTGCGCGCTTTCCAGATGCTCGGCCTCGCCGCCGATCGAGACTATTCGATTTCATGGGCCCTTGCCAACAACTGGAGCCTCGGTCCCGAATCCGGTGGGTCGGCCGACGCCGACGCCCAGGCCTGCGCACAGACCTACTTGGATCTCTACGAGCTTGACCCGCAGCCCGTGCGAAAAGCTGCGATCAAGGCGCGCTACGACGTTCTAGTTGCCGACCCTGCCGCTGATGACGATTGGTGGTGGATCGACGCCTTCTACATGGCGGGCCCGACTTTTGCCCGTCTCTCCCGCATCGAGAACAATCCGGCCTACTTTACCCAGTTGGAGCAAATGTATGCCCACATGAAGAGCACCCGGGGACTCTTCGATCCCGCGCGCGGTCTGTGGTATCGCGACGCGACCGCCAAAGCGCGGACCGGCGCCAATACTCCGCAATTTTGGGGTCGTGGCAACGGCTGGGTCATTGCCGCCTGCGCGCGTATTCTGGCGCAACTCCCAAGCAGTGATCCGCGTCGGACCGAGTTCTCTTCCATGCTGCAAACCATGGCGGCGGCGCTGCTGCCTTTGCAGGGCGCGGACGGGTTTTGGCGCTCGAATTTGCTCTTTCCGACCCAGTATTCCAATCCCGAGACGAGCAGCACCGCCTTCTTCACCTACGCTCTGGCCTACGGGGTGAACGAGGGTCTGCTCGATTCGGCCGTCTACGGTCCGGTCGTTGAGCGGGCCTGGGCCGGACTCACCACCATCGCGCTCAACGCCGAGGGTCGGCTCGGCTATGTTCAGCCTATCGGCGCCGCGCCCGGCGCCGCCACGTTCGACGGCCAGCAGGATTACGGCTATGGTGCATTCATGCTTTTGGGCTGCGAAATGCTCCGCTCCCTCGGCGGCCCCGCTCCTGTTTCCGCCGTGGCAGGCGCTAATCGTTCGCCAGTTGATTTGGATGCGAATTACGATGAACACGTGCTGCTCGCCGCCACTGCCTCGGTGGTTCGTGATTCTAGCCCGGTGACTTATTCGTGGTGGCTTGGATCCATCCTGCTTGGTGAGGGCCCGGTGCTGGATGTCGCGTTTCCCCTGGGCTCTCACACGGTCACTCTTCAGATTACGCACGGTTCAGACCCGGTCTATTCCGATTCCACGAACGTCACCGTAGCTTCCGCAACCCCGGCTGCGATCACGGTGACTGCGATTGGGAACCAAGTGGGAAACACGCCTCAAAATACGCTCGATGGCAGCCTCGCCACGCGTTGGTCCCAGGATGGATCCGCGCAATGGATCGCGTATCAATTACCCGTTACCGTCACGTTGGATCATGTCGCGATCGCTTTCTACTCTGGCGACATTCGCCGGTCATTTTTCGACCTTCAGCTTTCGACGGATGGCGTGAATTGGACGATGGTTTACAGTGGAGCCAGCAGCGGATCGGGGCTCGGCTTGGAGACGTTTTCATTCCCCGCCCAGCTCGCCAGGCATGTTCGCTACATGGGCTACGGGAACAGCGCCAGTATCTGGAATAGCCTGACCGAGGTAAGTATACCGATGCCACAAACCACCGATAGCTACGACGGCGATGCCGACGGCGTTCCGGACGCGTGGGAGTTGAATCACCTCGGGACCACTGACCGGACCGCCTTGTCGGTTTTGGCGGGCACCGGACAGACGGTGCGGGATGCCTATATCACCGGCGCCGATCCGGCGGCGCTGCAGAACGAGTCTGCGATGTCCATCGAGGCAGGATCAGCTGATGGGTTTCGTCTTCGATTGCTTCCCTTGGCCGCCTTCGGGCCCGGCTATGCAGGAAAGACCCGTAAATACCGCGTGGTCACAAGCACGTCGCTCACGCCGGCTACCTGGCAGGCGGTGCCGGGTTACGAGAGCATCACCGGCGATAATATTCCGATTTTCATCCCCGTCACCGCCTCGACCGGAACGCGTTTTTATCGCGCGGTAATCTGGTTGGAGTAACCGCTCGTTTCGTTTTCCCCATGCACGCTATTCCCCTCACCGCTCTGCTGGCCGCAAGCCTGGTGATCTCCGCTTCCGGCTTCGCCCAGAGCAGCCTGCCCGGTTATGTCCCTGAGGTGCGTTTCCATCTCACCGCGCGCCCCTGGCGACCGGTCGGCGACACGACGCTTCATCTACTTGATAATCTGGAACCTGTCGTTCGCGCCATATCCGGCCTCCAGTATTTCAATACGGCGAACCTCGCGGACGTGAACAACGGAGCCATCCGTGATCCCTACAACAACGCCGAGGTTCAATACTCCACGCCCTACTTTACTTTCGCCGCCGCCACGCTGCTCGCGCACGACCGTGCGCCTGATCTGATTGCCGCGGCGGTGCGCGCCATGGATCGCTGCACCCAGGATATTTCCGATGGCAAGGCGACCGATAACCACGGCGAGTTCTTCGTCGCGCCGATGATGAAGGCATTCCGGATTTTTAACACGCTTCAGGCAAACTATCCGGCCGAACTGACGGCTGAAAAACTCGACCTGTGGCGCACCCGCCTTTCTTTGCCTCGCGCCCAGTTCCTGAATCTGGGTGTTAAGCAAAACTGGCGCACCTACGCTGCGAAGGGCGAGTGGCTGCGCCAGCAAGACGGCTTTACCACCGGCAGCACCGCCTGGATCGAAGGCAACTGGACCCTTGCGGGCGAAGGCGCGCAGCGCGAGCGCTTCACCCGAGCCGAAACCCTCGGTTTTACTCCGGCGCTTAGCCTTTACCACGACGATACCGGCACGCCCGAGACCTTCGCCTACAACGGCGGCGCCGCCGGCAACCTCCTCGACATGCTGGAGAGCGGCTACGACGGCGCTTCGGCCGCCGAGATGCGAACTTTGATTGAGCGCAACCTCTCCGCCTGCCTTCTGCTGATGGGCGGCTCCGGCGAGGCTCCCGCCGGCGGCCGCACCGGCGACCACGTGTGGAACGACATCGTCTATGGCAACGACTTCGACCTCATGGCCGAAATCGCGCATCGCACTGATGCGACCGACCGCCGTGCCGGCCAGTTTCGCCGCGCGGCCCGTCTCGCCTTCCGTAGCGGGTGGCGATTCCAGCAGGAGGCTGGTTGGATGTCGGTGACCAAGAGCCTTTTCCCGCCCGCGCTTAAAAACCGCTACGCGACCTACAGCGCGCTCACCAACTACAACGGTTATTTCCAAATCCACAGTGCCGAGGCGATTTCCAACCGCCGCACCGAGATACCCGAACAGGCCACGCCCGCCGAGATTGGCGGCTATGCGCTCACGCTTCCGTCCTCCTACGCCAACTCGTTTCTAAACGCGGGCGGCATGCAGCTCCAGCTCTGCACCCAGGGCCAGACCGACAACTACGCCGGTGTGCAATGGAGCACCTTGGGCATCGTTCGCTTCAGCCGTTCCGGTTGGGACTCCAGGCTCGGCCCGGCTAATGGCGCGACCACCTCGACCTACACCAACAGCGCCGCCTTCGCCCCTGCCTTTTTGGAGAACGGCGCGTGGGTGCGCGTGAGCCAGTTTCCGGCGCGCTACGCCGGTAGCTTCACGCCGGAATTTGCGCACCCCTTGCTGGTGCGCGGCATCTACACGCTGGCGCCGCGTTCCAGCCAGACCGGGCCGACCTTTACGATGAAGCTCACGCTCACGCCCGACGGTGCGCTCATCGACACCGTGCGGACTTCAGGCATCGAGCCCTGCGCCGTGATCTGGCCTTTGCTTGAGTTTGATGGCCGCACGCAGCTGGAGCGCACCAACACCACGGGGGTCGCCGCCACATCGTATCCAATTTCCGTCGGCACCGAGACGGTGATCCAGGCCGAGGCGGCGACGAATGTCTCAGGCGGCACCTTGATCGAGGCCAACCATGCCGCCTATCACGGCACCGGTTTCGCCAATCTTCCGCCGAGCGGCGGGGTGTTGGAGTGGGCTGGCGTGGACGGCGGGGCAGGGGGGCGCACCGTGATCGGTTTCCGTTTCTCCTACGGTGCCGGCATCGCCTCCGGCTCCACGCGCACGGTCAACCTCACGGTCAACGGCACGTCCACGCCGCTCACGTTTGTGACCACCGGCACCTTTGAGGAGTGGCATCCGATTTATGTCCCCGTGACCCTCGCCGCCGGTGCGTCCAACACGATTCGTATTACGTCCACCGGCCAGGATTCGGCCAACATCGACGAACTGCGCGTCCGTGCACCGGCACTTGTCGCAGTCGAGCCCGATCAGCAGTCCTTCATCGCCCTGCGCTCCACCCATCAACTCGACAGCTCCGCTGCCACCATGCGCACCGCCTACGGTGATGTTCGGCCGGTGCAGGTCACCGACAGCGCCGGCGGGGCGATCGAGACCTTTGTTTATCCACGCTCGGCCGGCGATCCCTCGGCTGAGTCGGTGCGCATCAGCTTCAGCCGCAACGGAGCCGATTTCAGCTCCGTATTGGGTCGGGTGACGGGCAATCTTTACATCGGTCGCACCTCGGCCGGCGGTCGCGGGGATTCGATCGACCTGAACAACGACGGCACTGTCGACGTAAGCTTCAGCCAGTCCTGCGACTTCGTGCTGCAGCTCGATGAGGGAAGGGTCACTGCCATCGAGGCGGATCGCGCCGTGACCGCGACCCTCGCGGGCCGCGTGGTGCAGCTCGCACCCTACGCGCCGGTGTCGGTTTCCGTGTCGGGCTACGGATCGTTTCTGGGCACCTGGTTCGACGCGGCGCAGCAGGCCGACGTCTTCACGAGCGGCCCCGCGGCCGATGCGAATGCCGACGGGGTGCCAAACCTGCTCGCCTACGCGTCTGGCCTCGATCCCTGGACGCCGGCGACCACGGAAAACTTCGGCCGGCCAGCGGCGGGTTTTTCTGCTGGGCACCTTACGCTCAGCTATGCGCGGCCTTTCGGAATTTCGGATATCGATTACACCGTGGAAGTGAGCGGCGATCTCTCCAGTTGGTATTCTGGCAGTGGTCACACGACCGAACTTGGACGGGCTCCATTGGATGAAACAAGGGAGAGGGTGGACGTGCGCGACGACCTAGTCTTCGCCGACTCGCCGCGCCGTTTCATCCGCCTGCGCGTCGATCAAGTGACCCCTTAATTTACCGGATTCGATGGGGATGGCATGCGTTTCAAGAGAGCTTTTGAGCGTCTGTTTACCTCTGGGTTTACGTTAATCTTCGCGCGTTATTGCCGGAGGTGTTTTCGTCCCTCATTCGTCGGTGAGCCCATACCCCCATTGTGCGCAGACAGCTACCCTTCGCAGCACACCCGCAGCGCCATCTCTCTAACCCCAGTTATTCCAAAACATGAAGCCCAATACACGCTCCCTCATCGCCAGTGCCCGTCTGCATTCCGCCATTTCGGCGCTACCCAAGCTTTCCTCCGTTGGATTTGTGATTGCGGCCATGACCTTGGGTGCTTCCGCCGGTCGTGCAGCGGCTCTTACGTGGGATCTAGGCACAGGTGCCGGCATACAGACTGGTAACGGGACTTGGAGCACAAGCGCAGCCAATTGGACGACGAACAACACCACGCTGTCCAACTGGTCGCAAACGAGTGCGACGGTTGCGACGAATACCGCGACTCTTGCAGGAGCGGACGGAAACTATGCCATCACGCTTGGCGGCGCGGTTGCAGCTCAGACACTCACCTTCAGTAACAGCGGTTATACCCTGACTGCAGCTAGTCCGCAGACACTCACGTTGACGAATGCGGGTAGTGGAATTATTTCTATTGCAGCTAACAAATCCGCCACGATTGGCGGCAATGCTACAGTCGCGTTCAATTCTGCCAGCAACACGGGCACACGAGTTGACCTTACCAACAACGGAACACTGGAAATCGCGAGCGGGGGTGTGCTGACTCGCACGGGCCAGGTAACAACTGGGTTTAGCACTACGGGAGGAACTTTAGGTTTCATGGGGAACGGAACCATAAATGTTGCCGGCACTCTCTCCTTCAACGTGGCTACTCCCGTTGCCAATGGCGGCATAGTCATAGCTGCTAACGCATTAAACAACGTCACGCTGAACCTAAACGGTGGCACAGTAAATTCAAACAGCACGATTAACGGCCTCTCGCTGGTGGCCAGCGGCACGAGCGGCACCTTGAACGTAAACTCGGGTTTGGTATCTACAACTGGCACGGCCGGGGTCACATCGGGCATTAATGTGGCCAACGGAGCAGGCACAACGGGCATTCTAAACCTAAATGGTGGCACGATCAGCACCTTCCAAATTAACAGCAACTACCTCAATGGGTCCAACGTGCTGACCACCGGAGGCAACAGCACCTTCAACTTCAATGGAGGCACGCTGAAAGCGATCGCCACCAACGCAGCCTTCATGAGTGGCCTGACTGCGGCCAACGTAAAATCTGGCGGCGCGCTGATCGATTCCAACGGCTTTAACATAACCATAGGCCAAGCTCTTCTAGATGGCACTGGTGGTGGTGGTCTTACCAAGAGTGGTAACGGCACCCTCACGCTTTCGGGATCAAATACCTACACCGGTGCCACGGCAGTCAATGTCGGCACTTTGGCGGTAAATGGTTCGCTCACTTCTAATGTTACCGTCGCCAGTGGCGCGACCCTGAGTGGCACCGGTAGCACGACCGGCTCTTTGACCTTCAACTCCGGGTCATCGTTTACCGTAAATCCTGCGGATTCGCTGGCTGCCAACGGCGTGAATTTCGCTGGTAACACCACGCTCAACTTCTCCAGCGCCCTTACTTCGGGCAGCACTTATACCGTGGTCGATTTTGGCTCCGGTTTGCTAAGCGGAGTCTCCAACATAATCAAAACTGTGCGTGGCACATTGGGCACTACCGGCACGGTTCTCCAATTCACCTCCGGGTCGGTTTCCACGGATACATGGACTGCGACAAGCGGCACATGGCAGGTCAGCACGAGCACCCCATGGTCCAACGGGAGTGACAGCGAGTTCTGGAATGGTGACACGGTGATCTTCGATGACACTCCCGGGTCTAATGCGGCAGTGACCATCACCGGTTCGCTGTCACCCGCTGCGGTGACGGTGAGCAACACCGGCGTGAACTATACTTGGAGCGGCTCGGGTGGCCTGGCAGGCGGCGGGGCTCTTACTAAAAACAACACCGGCAGTCTGACTATCGGCACTTCCAACGGTTATACCGGCGGCACTACTCTCAACGCGGGCACGATTGTTCTTAACAACGCTTCCGCCATCGGCACTGGCGCCTTGAACATCGCAGGTGGCGCGCTTGATTCGAGCAACGGCACCACTCTAAGCACGAACAATGCGGTTAATGTGACGGGGGACTTCTCCTTTGCAGGCACAAGCAACCTAAATCTCGGCACCGGCACCGTTACCCTGAGCGGAGAGCGCACTGTTACGGTTGATACGGGCACCCTCACGGTTGGCAAACTGATCAACACGACCGGTGGTCTGACCAAGTCGGGCGCGGGCACGTTGCAGGTTAACCCCTCTGCGGTTAGCTCCCTTAACGGCACCCTCACTGTAAGTGCCGGCACGTTTGGCATTGGAGCCCAGGATCTCAGCGTGACAGGTTTGGCCGGCAGCGGCACTATACAAAACGGCAGCGGCACCACCCGCTGGTTCTTCGTCACAAACGCATCCGATAACACCTTCAATGGTGTGATTCAGGATGGTGGCGTTGGAAAGCTCGGTTTGAACAAGGCTGGCGCGGGTGCCCTCACGCTCGCTGGCGTGAACACCATGGGTGACGTCGTCACCGTCAATGATGGCACGCTTCGTTTCAGCGGCTCCGGCTCGTTGGCCAATGCCTCCAGCTACTTTATTAACAACAACGCCGTGATGGAGGTCAGTGCGCTCGGCCAGATTGGAACTGGTGCCATCACCGTTAACAATAACTCTATCCTGAAGGTGAATGCTTCCGGTCAAGTTGGTGGTGGGCTCCTCACTATTTCAAGCGCCGGTGGTGGCATCGGCACCGCCAATCGTCTCGAAATCGGCGGCGGAGCCACTCTCTCGGGCCCGATCACACTGGCTCCTCGCAATGAAGCGGTGCTTAATTCGGGCGTCGCGACCGATGCGATTCGCAATACCGGTGGCGACAATACGCTCTCCGGAGTGATCACAATCGTAGCCGGGGGCAACCAGTCCCGTATTCAATCGGACGCGGGCTCGCTCACCCTGTCGGGCAACATCACCACTACGATGACCACCCCCCGTAACTTCTACCTGCAGGGTGCGGCGAACGGCACGGTCAGCGGCGTGATTGCCGACAACTCCGCCAATGCCGCGGGCAAAATCACCCTCTTCAAGGAGGGCGCGGGCGTCTGGACGATCTCTGGCATCAGCACCTACACGGGCAATACCACGGTAAGCGGTGGCACCCTTGTCATCGGCAGCGGCGGTTCGATCAATGGAACCGCCGGCCTTACCGTCGCCTCCGGCGCGGGCTTTAAGTATAATTCCTCCACTCCTTACACGGGCGGCGCGATTAACAATAACGGCACCATTTCCGGCATCGGTGCCCTCAACGTTGCCATTACTCTTAACAGCCTCACCGATCACCTCGCGCCCGGCAACAGCCCCGGTGTCCAGTCCTTCGGCGCCAATCAGACTTGGTCCTCCTTCACCTATGACTGGGAGGTCAGTGACTTCACCGGCACCGGCGCTGGCACTGCGTTCGACCAGGTCGCCATCACCGGCAGCCTTAATCTCACCGGCGGCCTTGGCGCTTACGTGCTGAATGTGCTTTCCTTGGACGCGGGCAATGCCACCGGCTTGGTGCCGAATTTCAGCGAGGTTTCCCGTTCCTGGACGATTGCCAGCACGACCGGTGGAATCACTGGTTTTGACGCCGCGAACTGGACCATCGACGCCACCGGCTTCCTTAACGCTGAAGCGGGTGCCTTTACGCTGGCCCAGTCGGGTGGCGACCTCGTTCTAAGCTATGCTGCCGTTCCCGAACCCGCCACCTACGCGGCGCTCGCCGGTTTGGGCATGTTGGGCTTCGTCGTCTATCGCCGCCGTCGCAACGCCAAGTGCGCCGCCTAAATCGAGCGCTCTGATCGGTCAGGTTTTCGCGGAGCAATCCGCCTTCTTCCCGCTGTGGGTGCCCGGCACCGCAGCGGGTTTTCTGTGTCTGGATGCGGGCACAAAAAAACCGCGGACCTACAGGCCTGCGGTTTGAGGGAGCGTGGGCGCGACGGGAGCGCGCGGGTCGCGGGTGCTTTACCAGAGGAAGGTCGCTCCGCCTTGCAGCGGCACGGTGCGTGAGCGGGGGAAGCGGCCGCCGTTTAGCTCCGTCATCTCCGAGACCGAACGCCAGGCAACGTGGCCGTCCACGAAGGCGATGTTCGCTCCGCTGGCGATGGTGCCCTCGATGTGATTGGAGCGCTTTTTGAGGGATGCCGTGGTCCAGTTCCAGTTGTTGGTTCCCACGATTGCAAGAGCATCAACGACCAGTTCCCGCCGGCTGGGGGGAACGGTGGTCAGGCCGCTGCCGGCTTTGAGATCCAGGGTGGTGTATTCGGCGCGGATGCGGTCGCTGTAGTAGGCGTTGGGCGGGGAGTTAATCACTCCGACCGGGCCGGCGCCGGACTCACCGACCAGCAGGATGTAGTCGATGGTCGCGTAAGCGTAGGTGGTGAAGAGCGAGTCGTCGTCAAACTTGAGCGCGGATGGACAATACATGACGTCCCGGCCTGCTCCTTTGACCAGATCGGAGATGGTGAATTGCCTGGAGGGAGTCGAGGGGCTGCGGTCGCGGACCACATCCCACGGGAGCGCGCCGATGGTAGCGGCGGCCTTGCCCGGTTCGGAGGGTGTGCCGATCGACGGGAATCGTTGTTGGCGGTCCTCGTTCGCGGCGGCGACAAGGGAGGCGGCGATCTGGCGCACGTTGCTCTGGCAGCGGGCCCTTTGGGCTTGGGTGCGCACCTTGCCGACCACGGGGATGATGATGGCCGCCAGAATGCCAATGATGGCAATGACGGTGAGTAACTCGATAAGCGTGAAGCCGAGGGGGCGACCGGTGGGGCGGAGCTGGTTCATATTTGTGGGAGGTTCCTCGATCGGAGTGGTGCGAGGTATGCCGTCCAAACGGGCAAGACCGCGCACCAGCACCTGCTTACTGGGCGGAGACCGAGAGGCGGAGGAAGCGGCGGGTGGTGGAGCCGAGGGTGGTGGTATCGGTGTAGGTGATGGTGCCTGCGCTGGAGAGCCCGGTGTAGGTCTGGGCAGGGGCCCAGGTGGAGAGATCGGAGCTGGCTTGAACGACATAGCTGAGGGAGGGGTCGGCGATGGTGTTGAAGGCGAGGGTGAGGAAGGAGCCCGAGGTGGAGAGGGTGACGGGAGCGTTGGTGTTGGCCGCCATGGGATCGGAGCCGAGGGCGTATTCGAGGAGGTTGGAGCGGCCGTCGCCATCGGGGTCGGCGTTGTTGGCGCCGGAGGCGGAGTTGGCGCTGTCGCCGAAGTGGATCACGCGCCAGGACTGGAGCGCGCTGAGGGGGGGCGCGGTGACGCTGAGGGTGCTAGTGGCCTCGTCGTATTGGTAGCTGCCGGAGGTCCACTTGCGGGCGCCGAGCGCGCCGGCGTCGGCGGTAAAGCCGTTGACGGTGAAGGTGGCGCCGTAGGTCTTGGCGCCGCTGGTGGCGACGAGCACCCAGCTCGAGCCCGAGACCGTGCTGGTGGCGGAGGTATCAATGGAGAAGGTGCCGTTAAGGAAGGCGGGATTGGTGCCGGTGATGGCGTTGGTGATGCCATTCGCGGCGGGGGCGAAGGTGAGGGTGCCGGTGCTCGCCAGGGTGAAGCCGGCGGTATTCAGGAGGCTCAGGCTGCCCTTGTAGGTGTTGGTGCCGGCGAAGGTGACCGGGTTTGGACCGGTGAAGACCAGGTTACCCGTGCCGGAGAGCGCGGCGGTGATGGTGATCCCGCCGTTTTGGGTGTAGATCTCGGAAGCGCTTCGGACGTTGATGGCGCCGGCGATCGTGGCGACGACGTTGCCGTTGGTGGCGTTGTGCAGGCGGCCGCCGTCGAGCACGCCGTTCGGCAGGGTGATGATGCCGGTGCCTTTGACGAGCAGGTTGCCGCCGGTGAAGATCACGAGGTGGTTGCCTGCGAAGGTGTAGTCCAAGGCGTCGGCGGGGGTGCGGAGGCTTTGCACGTCCACGAAGTAGTTTTCACCAGTAGCGGGGGTGACGGTGCCTTCCCAGTTGAGGCCGGCGTTGAAGGAGGTGGTGCCGACCGTGTCGCCGGTCAAGAGGCGGTGGCCGTCGGCCACGCCGTCGCCGTTGATGTCGCCGGGGACGGAGGCGGCGAGGGCGGGGTTGGAGCGGGCGGCTTGCTCGGCAAGGTTGTCAAAGGTATCGGAGTCGGAGTCGGTGGTGCCGTTCTGGGTGGTGATGCTGGCGAAGTAGGTGAGTTCCCAGGTATCGAGCAGGGTGTCGCCGTCTTTGTCGGTGATGGTGGCGGTGGCGAGGTTTCCAAAGGTGGCGAGCTCCCATGAGTCCTTCACGCCGTCGGCGTCGGTGTCGGGCCAGGAGGTGTCGAGAATCGGGTTGGTGCCGGCGGTAAATTCGGCTGCGTCGGTCGAGCCGTCGCTGTCGGTATCGGCGGAGCCGTTGTGGCTGAGGTCACCGAAGTTGGAGATTTCCCAAGCGTCGGTGAGGCCGTCGTTATCCGCGTCGGGGTTGGTGACGACGGTGACGGTGCCGGTGGCCTCGTCGAAGCGGTAGAAGGGAGCGGAGCCAAGGGATGACCACTTGCGGGCGCCGACGGCGGCGCCGTCAGTGACGTAGCCGGTGACGCTGAAGGAGGCGCCGTAGGTCTTGGCGCCGCTGGTGGTGATGAGCAGCCAAGTATCGCCGAGGGTGGCGCTGGCGCCGGTGACATCGAGCGAGAAGGCGCCGTTGAACACGACCGGGCCGGTGCCGGTGACGGCATTGTTCACGCCGGGAGCGCCGAGGACGAACTTCATGGCGCCAGAGGAGGCGAGGGTGAAGCCGGCGGTGTTGCTGACGGTGAGGTTGCCGGTGTGGGGGTTGACTCCCGCGAAGGTGACGAGGTTGCCGCCTGTAAGGGTGAGGTTGCCTGTGCCGCTGATGGGAGCGTTGACGAGGAAAGCGCCGTTGTTGGCCCAAAGGGTGGAGGGCTTGGTCACAAGCACGCTGCCGTTGATGGCAACGGCGGCGGTGGTCGCGGCCTGGTTGATCATGCCGCCGTCGAACTGGAGGATGGGGAAGGTGGCGGCGCCGGTGGTCTTCCAGATGAGGGTGCCGACGTTGGTGCCTGCGGTGGTGAGGATCAGTTTGTCGCCAGCGAAGGTGACGTCGCCCGTGGCGGGAGTGCGGAGACCGTTGAGTGCGACGACGTAGTTCGCTCCGGCCAGGGGCGTGGCGGCGTCTTTCCAGTTGAGGCCGGTATTGAACGAGGTGGTGCCTATGATGTCGCCGGTGATGAGGACGGTGCCGTCGCTCACGCCGTCGTTGTTGATGTCGCCCGGAATGGAAGACTGAAGGGCGGGGTCGGTGAACAGGTTGTATTCCTGCAGATTGGTGAAGCCGTCGGCATCGGGATCGTCGGCGGTGGCTTGGCGGGCCAGAATCGCGGAGGAGTTGGCCAGGCCGGTCTCGCCGGCGAGTTTGAAGTAGTGGATCTCCCAGCCGTCAGGCAGGCCGTCTGCGTCGCTATCGCCGCTGGAACGGTAGTCGGCGGGATTGGTGCCGGCGAACTGCTCGGTGTAGTTGTCGTAGCCGTCGTCGTCCGGATCGTCCGACAGGCCGGAGTCGAGGTTGCCAAAGTAACGTATTTCCCAGGCGTCGTTCAGGCCGTCGAAGTCGGTGTCGGGGTAGCTGGAGTTGCTGTTGGGAACGGAGCCGGCGTTATACTCCTGCAGATTCGTGGCACCGTCGGCATCCGGGTCGGCGGCCGCGCTTTGGGCGAGGTTGCCGAAGTAGCTGATTTCCCAGTTATCAGGCAGGCCGTCGCCATCTACGTCGGAGGGGATGGAAGCGGTGACGGTGGGGTTGGAACCGCCGGTGTATTCGGCGGCGTTGGTGAAGCCGTCGCTATCAGGGTCGGCGGTGCCGGATTTGGTGAGGTCGCCGAAGTAGGCGGTTTCCCAAGGGTCGCTGAGGCCGTCGGCGTCGGTGTCGACAAAGGTGAAGGAGTTGGGGCCGGCGAGCTGGTAGGTGTTGATGGCGTCGTTGGTGAGGGCGCCGTTCCAGATGCGGACCTCGTCGTAGGTGGCGGCGGCAACGTTATCGCTGGCCCACATGGAGCGGCCGAGCCAGTTGTTGACGTCGTTGAGGTTGGCGAGGGTGTTGGCGGTGTCGAAGGTGCCTTTGGCGGAGAGGCCAGTGGTGGTGACGGCGGAGGCGACATACCAAGTGACGCGGGTGCCGCTGGCGAGGGATCCGCCGGTGTAGGCGGCGGGGGTGAGGGTCAGGACGATGTGATATTTGGTGCCGAGGGTGTAGCCGAGGACGGTGTCTGAAACGCCGGTGTTCACGCCGTCAACCCACTCGGCGCGGTCTTGGGCGGCGGCGGTGCCGCGGGTCCAGGACATGAAGAGATACTCGGTGGTGGAGCTGCCGAAGTCGAAGATGCGACCCCAGTTTTGCACGGCGTTCTGGGCGGCCCAGAACTCGAGCGTCACGGGGGCGGTTTTGCCACTGAGGAGGCTGGTGCCGAGTTTGACCGCGGCAGAACTGGTGGAGGCGCCGCCGGTGAGGGTGACGGCAGTGGAGGTCTGGGTGACGGTGCCGCCGACGGCGGAGTTGGCGTCGGGGTCGACGATGGTGGCATTGGAGCCGCCGACGCTGTCGGTCAGGTTGCCATCGAAGCTCCAACGATTGGCTAGCACGGCTTGAGTGGGGGTCCAGTTGACATTGGTGGGGCTGGAGCCGGCGGCCATTTCGGCGGCGTTGGAGGCACCATCGGAGTCTGCGTCGCCGGAGCCGTTCTGGGCGGCGATGGTGCCGAAGAAGCGGATTTCCCAGGCGTCGTTCAGGCCGTCGGCATCGGAATCGGGGGCGGAGGCGGCATTCGCGGGGTTGGTGCCGGCGGCTTGTTCCTGAAGGTTGGAGGCGCCGTCGCCGTCGGGGTCGCCGCTGCCGGACTGGGCGGTGCGGTTGACGAAGTAGGTGACTTCCCAAGTGTCGGTGAGACCGTCGGCGTCGATGTCACTTGGGGTTGAGGCGAGATTGTTGGGAACGGAGCTGGCGGTCTCCTCCTGCTCGTTGGTGAAGCCGTCGGCGTCAGGGTCGCCGGCGCCGTTCTGCGAGCTGGTGTTGCCGAAGTAGAAGATTTCCCAAGTGTCGTTCAGGCCGTCGAGGTCGGCGTCGGTGACGGCGGCGAGCGCGGGATTAGTCAGGTTGGGGGTGACGGAGGTATCGACGTAGATATCGTCGAAATAGATGTTAGTGGTGGCGCTGTTGGAGAGGATCACGAAGCTCGTGAGGGCGGACGCGGCTGAGGCGTTACGAAAGTTCCAGGTGCCGTCTGAGGAGGCGATTTGGGTCTGCGTCGCATAGGTGGCGTCTCCGTCACGCTGGACGTAGAGCTGGTAGCTGTCCGCGGTCGTGTTGATCACATACCAGACGTTATACCAGGAATTGGCGACGAGGTTGAGGAGCGGGGAGCGGTTGGTGGCTCCGTCGCGTGAGCCGAAGTTTCCGTTGGTGCCGGTGATGTTGCCCTGGATCTCGTAGCCGGTGAAGGCGGTGAGGGAGGCGGGATTGACGTAGGAGAGGCCGAAGGAGACGTCGTTGGTCAACCCGCCGATCCGGATGCGGTAGAATAAGGTGCCGCCCGAGGCGTCGGCGATGGCGGTGGGGAGGGCTTTGGCGGCGTCTCTGACGCCGGCCATGGCTAGCACTTTATTGACCGCGTCGGCGGGGTCGGCCGCGACGGCGGGGGCGGCGGTGGTGCTCTCGGTTGATACGGCCCAGCCGTTCTGGCCCCCGAGCGCGCCGGTGTTGAGGTTATTGAAGGTCTCGACGGCTTGATAGGCTGCATGGGCGGTCCCTAGAGCGCCGGTCAGGGCGAGAGCGGCGGTGAGTTTGAGGTAAGCGAGCGAACGTTTCACGGGGTGAGCTGAGGGGGTCATGAGGGTGTGGGAGTATAAAACGGAGGACGTGGTGAGGGTGTGTTGGTTCACTTTAGGGGCAGGGGGTGGGCCCCGGCTTCGTTTCGCTAATTCAGGGGGGGGAGGTTACTAGAGTTAGGGGCGCGGGAAGCGCGTGGGGGGGTGACTGCAGTAGTGTCCATTTAAGGGGCGCTCAGGCAACGTGGTCTTGGGTTTAGCGTATTCCAAAACGTGACGTTCGGCTAGATGGCTCTGCGTCGTGATAAACTGCGCAGAGCTGACGAGGGCGAGGACCGCTTACGGCGAGGTGACGCGCAGGCGCAGGAAGCCGCGGCCGGTCGGCGAGTCTTCGACGGGGGTTTTAAGGACAAAGGTGCGAATCTCAAAATCGCCGTCGTCCACCCGGGTGTTTGTTGGCGAGACGTCGGAGGCCGCCGCAGGCAGGGAAAGACCGTCCAAGCTCGTCGCTCCCTCGGGAATGAGGGTGAGGCCGGTGAAGACTTTACGCACGCGGGTCTCGAGCGTGAGGTAGTGTTTGCCAGTGATGGCACCGGTGAGCTCGGTATCGGTGAGAGTGCGGAGCGCCAGCGCGGGACCTGCGGCGGGATTGGTGGCCAGGGGATCTCCGCCCGAGAGCCACTCGAAAGCGTTGGCAACCCCGTCGCCATCGGGATCGGAGGCGAGGTCGGAAGTGCCTTGCGGCAAGGCGTAGGTGGCCGACCAGCCGGCGTAAGTGGAGACGAGGGCTTTAATGGTGAGGATGCCGGTCGTGGTGAGTGCGGTGGTGTCCCACTCCAAGCCGGCGGCGAGGGTGGGCAGGGTGAGCGCGGCAAACGTTCCAGAACGCGCGCCGGAGGTGAACAGCGTGTAGGTGTCGCCGGCGGAGAGGGTGCCGCCGAGATTGGAGACGACGAGGGTGCCGCCGTAAATGAGAGTGCCGGAGACGGCGAGAGTGTCGTGGGTGTTGAAGGTGCGATTGAGTTCGATCCGGGTGAAGGAACCCGACTGCAGCACGACGTTGCCGGCCACGGTGAGCGTGCCGACCCCGGCGCCGGGGGCGAGGGAGCCACCAGCGAGCACGTTGACCGAGCCGCCGACGGTGCCGTTGCCGCCGAGGGTGGCGGCGCTGGCGACGGTGACGGTGCTCACGGCGGTGGAGCCGTTTATTCGCAGGGTGCCCGCGCTGACGGTGGTGGCGCCGGTGTAGGTATTGGCGCCGGAGAGGGTGAGGGTGCCCGAGCCGACCTTGGTGACGGCGATGGAGCCGCCGCCGCCGCCGATGGATCCGGCGAAGTCGGTCGAAGCGTTAAGGGCGCCGACTTGAAAGGTGTTGGAGGCTGTGACACTGAGGCTGTTGCGCAGAATGGAGCCTGGGACGCCGCTGAGGGCGCCGAAGGCAAAGGTGTTGGTCCCGCTCGCGACGCTGGCGATGATGCCCTGGAACGAAGCGGTTCCGACCGCGATATCGTAGCGGGCGGAGGCGCTCACGGAGGCGGTCGAGGCGATGCCGGTGGACGAGGCGCCTGTATTCAAGGTGTAGTTACCGGTGAAGCCGGTGAAATTTCCGGAAAGGGTGGTGATGCCGCCGTGGGACACGATGGCGCCGGAGCCGCTGATGGTCTGGGAGAGCGTGGACGCGGTGTAGAGGTTGAGGGACGTGCCGGAGGCGAGCGACAGGGCGCCGGTGCCGAGGAGGCCAGAGCCGGTGAGGTTGAGCGATCCGCCGGTGACGGTGGTGTTGCCGGTGTGGGTGTTGGCAGCGGAGAGGGTGAGGATGCCGGCGCCATTCTTGGTGATGGAGATGCCGGTGGTGGCGCTGCCGTTGGACAGCGGGCCGGAGAGGGTGAAGTTACCTGTGCCGGAGAAAGTGAGGATGCGGGAGCCGGTGGCGAGGGAGGTGAGGGAGCCGCCGAGGGTGAGGGTGCCGGCGTCGGACTGGAGGTAGTAGTTGCCGCCGCCGGCATTGAGGGTGAGGCCGCCGGTGATGCTGTTGTCGCCGGCGATATTGCGGAGGGAGACGACAGTGTTGTTACGGCCGCTAAGCGTGAGGGCGGCTTGGGTGATGATCCCGCCGAGGGTGCCGTCGAGTTCAAGCGTGGAGCTGCCGGCGTTGTTGTCGCGAATCTGGATGGCAGTGACCAAATCCAAGGCGTCGGGGTGGGTGGCGCGCACGATGCCCTCGGCGGTGGTGGTGCTGTTGGTGTCGATATAAACGGTGCCGGAGAGGGAGCTGGCAGCGGCGAGGGCCAGGGTGCCGGCGCCGC
Source organism: Verrucomicrobia bacterium IMCC26134 (assembly GCA_000972765.1). Taxonomy (GTDB): domain Bacteria; phylum Verrucomicrobiota; class Verrucomicrobiia; order Opitutales; family Opitutaceae; genus IMCC26134_A. The sequence continues at coordinate 354,902 of CP011265.1, forward strand.
TTTTGGCAAAGCCGTTTACGCCGGCGAGCGGTGTGGCGAGGGTGACGGTGTTTTGGTTGACGACGAGGGAGGGCGACGTGGTGGTGCCGGTATCGAGGGTGAGGACGGCGCCCGAGGCGGAGTCCAGGCGCCAGTTTTGCGTGCCGGAGGTGTCGCCGAAGCTGAGGGTGCCGATGGAGCGGGAGCCGTTGAGGGTGACGGTGCGGTCGGCGGTGATGTTAATCGCACTGAAGTTGGCGGAGTTGCCGGCGCCGTTGGCGGGGAAGGCGCCATACCATTTGGTGGTGTCGCTCCAGTTTGCGTTGGAGTCCGAGGTCCAGGTGCCGTTGCCGAGCACGACGGTGGGGAGCTGGATGGAGAGGACGGTGAAGTGGGTGGCGCCGGCGGCATCGGTAGCGCTGAGGGTGAATTCCTGGGCGCCCTCGTCGTTGAAAGTAGGGGTGCCGGAAAGCACCCCGTTGGCGGAAACCTGGAGCCAGCCGGGGCCGCTGGCCTTGGCGTAGGAGACGGTGTCGCCCGGATTGGTGTCGGTGGCGGAGCCGGCGACGGTGCCGGAGTAGGCCTGGCCCTGCGTGGCGGCGGAGCCGGTGAGGGCAGTGGAGCTGAACTGGGGCGGGGTGTCGGTCACCAAGGCGGCGATCTGGGTGGCGCTGAGCGCGGAGTCGGCGAGGCGGACATCGTCGAGCAGGCCGTTGAAAAGCGGGTCCGCCGGCCACTGGCTCTTGCCAATGTAGTTGTAGTCGGTGGCGGATACGGTCGGCGTGGTGATGGTGCCCGAGACCTGGAGGACGCCGTCGAGGTAGATCTTGGCGGTGGTGCCGGACATCGTGACGGCCACGTGATGCCAGGCGCCGGAAGCGAGGGCGCTGGTTTCGATTGTGGCGGTCGCGGCGGAGCCGTTTCGAACACCAAACCGCATCTTGCCGCCCGAGCCTGGGCAGAGGTAAATGAACTGGGTGGTGTCGTTGCCGAAGTCGAAGATACGCTGGTTGTCGCTGCCGCCGTTCCAGAGCACCCAGGCGGAGAAGCTGAAGGAGGCGCTGTTGGCCACGGAGCCTGGAAGCTGGAGGTAGTTTCCGCCATCCAGCTGGACGGCCTGGCCGCGGTGGCCGGTGACGTAGGAAGGGACGCCGACGGCGAGGCTGTTGTTGCCGTAGCCGGAATTGTCGATCGCGTCGCCATCCAGCGGGAGTTGTGCGATGCCGCGTCCGACGGCGGGTGGCATGGCCTGAACGTAGGCGATGGGGGACGCCTTGTCGCGATAAACGATGCCAGCGGGGGTGAGCGCGCCGGCGTCGTCGACCATCATGCGGGTGGCGCCGACCCAGTTGTAGATGGAGTAACGCTCGACGAAGGGGGCGCTGTTCATGACGTCGAGGAAGCCGTTGATCTCGGAGGCGTTGGAGGCGAGGGAGGGGAGTTCGGTGGTGTCGGTCCAGTTGGCGCCGTTGTTGAACTCGGTGACCCAGACGGGGAGTCCGGTGCGGTCGTGGATCGATTTGAGCCAGCTGTAGAGTTGGGAGGAGGACCAGTTGCCCTTGTAGAAATGGACGGGCACGTAGTCGACGCGGAGGTTGGCTGCCTTGGCGGCGTCGATGAAATCGTAGAGCCAGGTGAGGCCGGTGCCGGCGTCGCTGGGGGCGGGGGCTCCGAGGCGGAGACCAGATTTGAGGAGGTTGGGCCACTGGGCGAGGGCGGCCTCGACGGTCATGTTGGCCTGGTCGACCTTGTCGGGCTCATTGAAGCCAAGCGCGTGGGTGGAGCTCTGTTTGGAGTCGATGTTGGAGTAGGCGTTCCAGGTGGAGTTGTGCCGCATGGGCACGTATTCGGTGTTGGGGGTGGAGCTGGTGGAGTTGTCCCAGTCGTAGGACCAGAGCGGATCGACGAGGGGCTGGACTGCGCCGGCCCAGCCTTTTTTCCCCGTCCAGCGCCAGGGGACGACGCGGACGAACGCGGCGGAGTTTTGCAGGCCAATCGGCATGACGCCGATCTGGATATCGCCGTCCTGGGCGACGAAGACGCGACTGGTGCCGGAGCCGTTGGCGTTCTGGGCGAAGGTGGCGGAGTAGCCGCGTTTCAGTTTAAAGGAGCTGATGGTGCGGTTCATGGTGCCGAGGGCGGCGGCGGTGTTGTAATAAGTGTATTGACTGAGGTTGACCGAGTTGCCGGTGAAGCACGGGCCGGTGAAGACCTGGAGTGGCTGGAACGAGGAGGGGTGCGGGATGACGACGGTGCCGACTCCGTATTCGACGACGCGGACATTGGTGCCGGAGACTGCGGAGGCGCCGCTGACTTTGATGCGGGCCAGAAAGGTAGACGTCACGGTGGCCGGGCGGATGTTATCCAGGAAAAACCAGGCGTCGGAGGAGTTTAGGTTGATCGTGGCGGAGGGAATGGGGTCGCCGGTGCCTGTGACGTGCAACTCGGCGCGACCGGTCAGGGTGGCGACGGTGCCGGAAGCCAGACTGGCCACGGTTTGCGAGTCGTCGGTGACGGTCAGTGTCTGGGCGACCAGGCCGGACACGATGAAAAGCCAGCAGGTCATGCAGATGGCGCGGGCGGCGAAGCGGGTCGTGAAAGAGGGGGCGAAAGGCATGGTCGGCTGACGGAGGCGCTGGTCGAAAAAGGCTCCGCCGAGGGTGAGGCGAAAAAAAGGGGGGGTGCTAATGGCAAAAATGTCTCGTCAACGGTCGGCTTGGCAAGCGACCCCTCCGCCATTCGGTCGCGACCGCCTGCCTGTGTGTGATTGCCTGTCGAGGTGGCAGCTTGAGCGTTTACGTTATACCAAAGGGGTGCCCAGAGGCACGGGTTGTTTACGCTAAACAGCACCAGTTTAATTTGTGTCTCGCGCCCGAGTAGTCGTCTGCCTCGCAATCCGAAACACGGTATTGTCCGCTGCCTACCCCTCATCCGAATTCCAAATTCGCCATCGACCCTTCTTGTCCGGGCCATGGTTTTATAGCCTCGTTCAGCCTTCTTACGCCCCCCTAAGTTTAGTTCATGCCGAATCCTGTCATCACATTAATCGGGTTGTTGATCAGTGTCGTCGGCATCTGCGTCGGAGCTCGTGCGGAAAAACCGGATGTTCTGCCGCCGGTCACCAGTAGTGTTAAGATCGACCCGACCGCCACGCAGGGGGTTTGGGTGGGGTGGGGCACGTCGCTGGCTTGGTGGGCCAAGGATTTCGGCCACCGCGATGATATCGCCGACTGGCTATTCACCACCGGCACCGTGCAGATCAACGGCAACACCCTCCCGGGTCTCGGCATGACTATTGCCCGCTACAATGCCGGCGCCTGCAGCTCCGCCGAGATCGACGGACGTCGCATGGTCGTATCCCGATCCATATTGCCGTTCCGCCAGCTCGACACTTTCTGGCTTGATGGACGCGACCGCGACCCTGCCTCCGCGAGCTGGGACTGGAGCGCAGACGCCAACCAGCGCGGCATGCTCCAAAAAGCCCGCGACCGCGGCGCCAATCGCTTCGAACTCTTCTTCAATTCCCCTCCTTGGTGGATGTGCGTAAACGACAACCCTTCCGGCGGACCCAAGGGTAATGCCGAAAACCTCCGTGCCGATATGCGCGAGTCCTTCGCCTACTACATCGCCACCATCGCGCGCCGCGCCGCCGATCACTGGGGGCTCGCCTTCACCTCGGTCGCCACGTTCAACGAGCCTTCCTCCGACTACTGGTTTGCCAACGGCAAACAGGAGGGCGCTCACTTCTCCCCCCGCTCCCAAGCCGAGATACTGCCTCTCGTCCGTGCCGCCCTTGACCGCCAGGGGCTCGCCACTCTCGCTCTCAGCGCTTCCGACGAGACGTCTTACGACCATGCAGTGAATGCCTGGCGCATCTATCCGCCCGAGGTGCGCGCAATCGTCGCTCAGGTCAACGTCCACGGCTACCAAGGGCTCAACGGCAACCGAGCTGCTCTCCGGGCAGAGGCTGCCATCCGCGACGGCAAACCCATCTGGAACTCCGAGCACGGCGACCGCGACGCAGACGGCCTGCACATGGCCCGGGTCCTCCATCACGACATGGCGGTCCTCCGTCCTCTCGCCTGGTGCTACTGGCAGCCCATCGACGGCGGCCTCGGGGGAAAAGGCGGGAGCGGTTGGGGCTTCATCGACGCCAATATGCTCTCTCCAAAGCTGGGCAAAGTGAACGCCAAGGCGCATGTCTTTGCTCAATACAGCAGACACATCCGTCCGGGTATGGTGATTTTGACGACGGGCAGCGAACACGTCACCGCCGCCTACGATGCGAAGGCGCGCAAGCTGGTAGTGGTCGCTTTGAATGAAGGCGACTCCGCTCGCGAGATCGCCCTGGATCTCGCGATGCTGCCAAGCGCTGCCGGCCGCGTTTCCCGCTGGTTGACTTCACCCTTCGCGACCGAGCGCTATGAACGGCTTGCGGACGAGCAGCTGAAGACCACGAAACCTTCGTGGACAATCCCGGCGAAGAGCGTGCTCACGGTTGAGGTCCAAGCATCAGTCCCTGATTCACGCTGACTCGTTTTCCTGCCGCGCCGCTTTTATTTGACCATGTTTCACTTCATCCGACTTCTCCTTTTCCCGGTTCTTCTTTGCGCAGCGGAGCCGTCGCCATCCGTCACACAACCGGCGTCCATTCTGGCTGAGTTGCCGGTGGACACGGTCTGGTCGGGGCATCCGGTGACCTTTGCCTTTCTGACCGAGCGCGGACATCAGTTCATCGCCTACTACGATGCCGAGCGCCGCATCACCGTGGCGGGACGACGGCTCGACGAGACCGGGTGGACGAAGATGCATCCCGAGGGTGTCGCGCTTCCGAATCGAGACGGTCGTGCGTCAAATATCACGGGTTGGGACAGTCACAATTACCTCGCCCTCGTTCTCGACCGTGACGGTTACCTCCACCTTTCGGGTAACATGCACAACGACCCGCTCTGCTATTACCGGTCTAGCCGCCCGTTTGACGTCTCGTCGCTGGAGCGCATTGAGCGCATGACCGGTGCGCGCGAAAGCAGCGTGACCTACCCCGTGTTTTTTAAAAACGCCGCCGGCGACCTTCTCTTTCGTTACCGCGACGGTTCAAGCGGCAACGGCAGCGACATCTACAACCGCTACGACACAGCAACTCGAGCTTGGGCCAACCTGCTCGAAACGCCCTTGCTCGACGGCCAGGGCCAGCGCAACGCCTACGCTATGAGCCCCGTGCTGGGGCCTGACGGACGTTTCCATCTGGTGTGGATGTGGCGCGAATCGCCGGACTGTTCCTCCAATCACACCCTCTCCTACGCACGCAGCCCCGATATGATCCACTGGGAACGTTGTGACGGGACGCCTCTCTCTCTCCCGATCACGCTGAAAACCGGCGAGGTGATTGACGCCGCCCCGGAAAAACAGGGGTTGATCAATATGACCTTTAATCTCGGCTTTGATGCCGGAAACCGCCCCGTGGTGGTCTATCATCGTTACGATGCGAAGGGCAAATCGCAGGCCTTCGCAGCCCGGCCTTCCGCCGACGCCTCCAAGTGGGAAACCAGTCAGCTCAGTGACTGGGATTTCCGCTGGGGCTTCTCCGGTGGAGGCTCGATCATCGCTGAGGTCACGCTCGGCGCGGCTACAATCCAAACAGACGGGAGCCTGCTCGTCGACTTCTCCACCACGCACGATGTCGGTGCCGGTCGCTGGCGCCTCGATCCGGCCACTCTGCGCCCCCGAACCACCTTGCCTCCACCCGCGAACGTATTGCCCGCCTCGCTCGCTGCACCCGTATCGGTCACTCCGGGCATAGAGGTGCAGACCGCTGTTTCTCGAGAAGGAGGCCGCCGCTGGGTGCTGCGCTGGGAGACCCTCCCGCGCAACCGTGATCGCCCTCGCGACAGTGCTCCGCTTCCCACTGCACTGAGCGTCTATGAACTGCCAGACGCCGACACCGGCGGTGCCCTGCGCGTGGGCTCTTAAAATCTCGGCCAATCTCGCGATGAAAAGCCACCGGCAGCTGCTTTTATTCATCCTTATTGGTCTTGGTCCAATCGCCATACTCCACGCCGACTCAAGCGCGTCACCTCGCACCAGTATCGTTCCTGGTGCGGTCTGGCCCGATGATCGCGGGCACCACATCCAGGCGCATGGTGGCGGCATCCTGAAACTGGCCGAAACCTACTATTGGTTCGGCGAGGATCGCGGCGGCGAACGGGGCGGTAAAAAAGCCATCGAACGCAAGGTGGCCTGCTACGCCTCGAAGGATCTCATAAACTGGGTCTTTCGCCGCCAGGTCATCCGAACGGGTCCGCCCGAGACCGGGTTAGGTGTTCCCTTCGTTTTAGAACGACCAAAGGTTTTTCACAACGCCCGCACCGGCAGGTTTGTCATGTATGTCCACCTCGATGACAATGCATACAGGCTGGCCCGCGTCGGCGTCTACGTGAGCGATACTGTCGACGGTGATTACGCCTTCGTGCGCAGCTTTCGCCCCCTCGGCGAGGAGAGCCGCGATATCGGCCAGTTCGTCGACGACGACGGCTCCGCCTACCTTATTTTCGAGGCCCGGCCGACCAAGGGGTTTTATATCGCTCGGCTCTCCGACGACTATCTCAACGTCGCAGAGAAGGTCTGCTTTATTCACACACGCCTCGAGGGTGGAGCGCTCGTGAAATACGACGGTCTTTATTACATCATCGGCTCGTGGATGAGCGGTTGGGCTCCAAACAACAATCAATACGCCACCGCAAAAACTCTCGCCGGTCCGTGGTCCGAGTTTCACGAGATCGCACCGCCCGAGACCAAAACCTATGGATCGCAATCCACCCTGATGCTCAAGGTCGTCGGCTCGAAAAAAACCTCGGTGATCTTCATGGGCGACATCTGGCGTCCCGGCGACCACCAGGACGGTCGCTATCTCTGGATGCCGCTGGAAATCGGCAACGGCCGTCTCTGGCTCCCGAAACCGCAGGAATGGTCCATCAACGTGCAGACTGGCGAAACACGTATCATCTTGCCCAAATGAACCTCGTTCACGTCGCAGCCATGACTGGTGTTTTTATGCTCGGCGCCCTTACCCGCGATCAGGGGGCGGTCGCAGCCGACGCTCCGCGCCAGGCCGAGCAACCTCACGCCGCCAATCCCATTCTTCCCGGCTACTTTGCCGATCCCTCGTTGGTGAGGTATGAAGATAACAACTACATTTACGCCACGCTCGACCCTTGGGGTGACGCCACCCTCGGTTGCTGGGAATCGCGCGACTTTGGCAATTGGAACTACCTTGAACTCAACTGGCCGACCAAACGCGCATGCACCAGCCCGACCTCGCAGAGTTCGAAGGTCTGGGCTCCCTCGGTCGTCCGGGCCGGCGACGGGCGCTTTTTCATGTATGTCTCGGTCGGCAGCGAGGTCTGGGTCGGTGTCGCCGACCGTCCGGCCGGGCCTTGGCGAAACGCCCTCGGTGACCGCCCGCTCATCCCTTCCAACTACAAACCCGGTTACCACATGATCGACGCCGAGGCCTTCATCGACGAGGATGGCCAGGCTTATCTCTATTGGGGGTCGGGTTGGAACTGGACCAACGGTCGTTGCTGGGCGGTCAGGTTGAAGCCTGACATGGTCACCTTCGATGGCGAGGTGCACGACGTCACCCCGGCTAACTACTTTGAAGCTCCTTTCCTCTTCAAACACGCGGGACGATACTTTCTCACCTACTCGCGAGGCCGGACCGATCAGGACACTTACGAGGTCCGCTATGCCGTCGGCGATTCCCCCTTTGGCCCCTTTGTCGACGCAACCAACAACCCGCTACTCACCACCGAAAAATCCAGCGACGTCATCTCGCCTGGTCATCACGCGATCTTCATCCGCGAAGACCGCGCCTACCTGCTCTACCATCGGCAAAGCATCCCCTTCGTTCCGACTTTTATCGGCCGGCAAACCTGCGTCGATGAACTTACCTTTCGTGCCGACGGTCTACTGGAAAAGGTCACGCCCACTCATCATGGCGCAGGCTTTCTCGCCGGTCTTCGCAACCGTCGGGGAGACTCCCCGAACTTGGCCGATCCTGCGCTCGGCGCCAGCGCCACCGCCTCTGGACAACGCGCGCCCAATGCCGGCCCCGAACGCGCGCTCGACGATAACTACGCCACCCGCTGGGCCGCTCCGACCGACGCCAAGGGCGGCTGGCTGAAGATCGACCTCGGCGCCATCCGCGACTTCACCCGGCAGGAGATTCGCTTCGAGTATCCTTGGAGAACTTACTGCTACTCGCTCGAAACCTCGTCTGATGGGGTGAACTGGACCAAGCCAGTCGCCGTTAAAGATGGCCAAGCTCCGGTCGGATCCCCCGTTGTCATTCGACACCCCGCGCGCGCCCGCTACCTGAAGCTCGTCTTCCCCGAGTCCGGGCGAGGGGCGGATCTCGCGGTCATCGAATGGGCTGTTTTCTAGCTGCTACGTTTCCTGCCCCACTATGAAACCACCTCTCCCTTTTATCGCCCTCGCGTTCGCATTGCTTCTATCCGGCTGCTCGACCTATTCGCATAGACATCCGTCAACGGAGACGTCCATCGAAGCCTCGAAGTCGACCGATTGTCTTATCATTTCGGCCACGTATGGGTCTGGATCGCACTTCGCCGATGTGACGAATCGCGTGAACGACCTGTTGCGGCAGACAAACACGCATTTCTGGGCGAAGCCGAAATGGCTGGGAGTGGATCCGGCGCCGGGCTGGAACAAGGCGCTGGTGATCGTTTACGAGCATAAGGGGAGGAGGCGGATTTTCACGACCGGCGAAGGCGGCACGGTCAGCATCGCGCGTCTGCTCAAAAACAAAGCGTAGCCTGACAGAACGGCCGACGTTCAGGGCTTGGTTTGGTAGACGCGGACCCAATCGATCTCGAACTTCGCGGGGAGCGAACTCTCGGGCAGGGGGCCGCCATTGTCGCCGCCGAGAGCGAGATTGAGGATCATGTAGTGCGGCTGGCGGAAGGGCATCTTGCCGTCCGGGTTCCTGGTGTCCTTCAGCTTGGTTTCGTTGAGCAGTCGGTCGTCGAGGTAGAGGCGGATGGTGTCGCGCGTCCAATCCATGCGTCACACATGGAATTCGGCGGCCCATTTGTCGCCTCCGAGCTCTGCGACCGGTTTGGTTTCGGAGTGCCATTTGGCTTTGAAGCGTTCCGTGGTGCCGGAAGCCACGTTGGCCAGCACTTTGCCACGGTAGTATTCCATGATGTCGATTTCGCCACTGGAGGGCCATTCGCCGTCCACCCCCAGCGTCCACCATGCGGGCCAAAGGCCGGCGCGCACATCAATACGGGCACGGAGTTCGAACCGGCCGTATTGCCACTGATGCAGCCCGTGTGTGAGCACGCTAGCTGAGGTGTAGGTGGACCTCGCGGCCTGGTTTTTCCAGTTGGTTGAGCCCGGTTCGTGGCGCGGGTTGGGCACCGACTCTCGACGCGCCTCGATGACGAGCAGACCGTTCTTCACCCGTGCGTTGTCAGGCTGGTAGAACTGCGCCTCGTGGTTGCGCACGAAGCCGCGTTCAAAGATCCAGCTGGCGGGGTCGGGCGGCCCGTCGACGTTAAATTCGTCCGACCAGACAAGGTTATAGCCGGCCGGCGGGAGCGCAGGCGTGGCGAGGCGGCTCGACGGGCTTGCCCACAGGGTCAGAATAGGAGCGAGCCAAAGGAGCTGGAGCAGTGCGCCTTTCAATTTCACGATTTTAAAAGAAATATTCCGGAGCGGGCGTTGACGAAAAATCCCGAAAGTTTTTCGGGACCGGAGACTCAGGCGCAGATGGCGAGCTGGGTGCGGATGAACTCTCCCTGAAGCGGCTGACCGGCGGAGTAGCGGGCAATCTCTTCGATCATGGCGCGCGACATACGAAGGCATTCCGGGCCAAGGCTGCCGGCCAGGTGGGGCGTCACGATGACATTGGGCATGGCGGGGAGAACTGCGTCCGGGGCCGGCGGCTCGACGGCGAGCACATCGAGCAGGGCCCAGAGGTCGGGACGGGTGGCGAGGACCTCGGCCAGCTCGTCCTCGCGGACAATGGCGCCTCGCGCGGTGTTGATGAAGGTGGCGCCGGGGCGCATGGCGGCGAAGTGCTCTCGGCGCAGCAGCCCGATGGTATCGTCGAGCAAGGGTATGTGGCAGCTGACGACGTGCGAGCGGGCGAAGACCTCCTCCATGGAGACGAGCTCGACATCCAGCGCGGCGGCTTCGGCGGGCGAGACGAAGGGATCGTAGGCGATCACGGATACATCCAGGCGGTTAATTTGCTCGCGCACGAGCCGGCCGGTGCGGCTGAGTCCGAGCAGTCCCACGGTGCTGCCGGCGGCACCGACGAGCAGAGGATCATCGGGCAGGTAGAGTCCCGCCTCGCGCTGGGCCGTGATGCGCGGCCAGACGCGTTTGAGGGACAAGACGATCATCGAGAAGGTGAACTCGCCGACGGGGCGGGCGTTGATCTCGGCGGCGCTGCTCACTCGGATGCCGCGATCCCAGAGCTCGTCTGTGACGAAGGATTTCACCGAGCCGGCGGCGTGGAAAATGGCGCGCAGGGAGGGAAGGGCGGAGAGCATGCGCGCATCCATGCGCGGCAGACCCCAGCCGGAGAGGATGATTTCTGCCTGGCGGAGTCGCGGGTCATCGAGGCTCTCGTCGGTGGGGAATTCGTCCTGGCGTATATCCAGCACCTCAACGACCTCGCGGAGGCGCTCAAGTTCCGCCTGGGACAAAACCTGGTCTAAAGCGTAGGGCTTCATCCAGACGATGGCTTTGAGACGAGGGCGCGGCATAGGTGGGTGGGACGGCCTGCAGGTGAATCGGGGCCGGAGGTTGAAGGGGAGAATAGAGTTTTCGGCGGGGATGCACCGCAGATTTGACAGGATGTGCCGGCATGGCCGGGGGACCAGCATCGCGATTGTTTATCGTATTCCGGCGGCTGGGACGTGTGGTCTGTCGCGACGCCACAGGAAGAACGACCGCCTGTTTTACGGGCGGCCGTTCCGTGGGAAACGGTGGCTTTTAACGGTCGCGCTGCTTACTGGGCGGAGACCGAGAGGCGGAGGAAGCGGCGGGTGGTGGAGCCGAGGGTGGTGGTATCGGTGTAGGTGATGGTGCCTGCGCTGGAGAGCCCGGTGTAGGTCTGGGCAGGGGCCCAGGTGGAGAGATCGGAGCTGGCTTGAACGACATAGCTGAGGGAGGGGTCGGCGATGGTGTTGAAGGCGAGGGTGAGGAAGGAGCCCGAGGTGGAGAGGGTGACGGGAGCGTTGGTGTTGGCCGCCATGGGATCGGAGCCGAGGGCGTATTCGAGGAGGTTGGAGCGGCCGTCGCCATCGGGGTCGGCGTTGTTGGCGCCGGAGGCGGAGTTGGCGCTGTCGCCGAAGTGGATCACGCGCCAGGACTGGAGCGCGCTGAGGGGGGGCGCGGTGACGCTGAGGGTGCTAGTGGCCTCGTCGTATTGGTAGCTGCCGGAGGTCCACTTGCGGGCGCCGAGCGCGCCGGCGTCGGCGGTAAAGCCGTTGACGGTGAAGGTGGCGCCGTAGGTCTTGGCGCCGCTGGTGGCGACGAGCACCCAGCTCGAGCCCGAGACCGTGCTGGTGGCGGAGGTATCAATGGAGAAGGTGCCGTTAAGGAAGGCGGGATTGGTGCCGGTGATGGCGTTGGTGATGCCATTCGCGGCGGGGGCGAAGGTGAGGGTGCCGGTGCTCGCCAGGGTGAAGCCGGCGGTATTCAGGAGGCTCAGGCTGCCCTTGTAGGTGTTGGTGCCGGCGAAGGTGACCGGGTTTGGACCGGTGAAGACCAGGTTACCCGTGCCGGAGAGCGCGGCGGTGATGGTGATCCCGCCGTTTTGGGTGTAGATCTCGGAAGCGCTTCGGACGTTGATGGCGCCGGCGATCGTGGCGACGACGTTGCCGTTGGTGGCGTTGTGCAGGCGGCCGCCGTCGAGCACGCCGTTCGGCAGGGTGATGATGCCGGTGCCTTTGACGAGCAGGTTGCCGCCGGTGAAGATCACGAGGTGGTTGCCTGCGAAGGTGTAGTCCAAGGCGTCGGCGGGGGTGCGGAGGCTTTGCACGTCCACGAAGTAGTTTTCACCAGTAGCGGGGGTGACGGTGCCTTCCCAGTTGAGGCCGGCGTTGAAGGAGGTGGTGCCGACCGTGTCGCCGGTCAAGAGGCGGTGGCCGTCGGCCACGCCGTCGCCGTTGATGTCGCCGGGGACGGAGGCGGCGAGGGCGGGGTTGGAGCGGGCGGCTTGCTCGGCAAGGTTGTCAAAGGTATCGGAGTCGGAGTCGGTGGTGCCGTTCTGGGTGGTGATGCTGGCGAAGTAGGTGAGTTCCCAGGTATCGAGCAGGGTGTCGCCGTCTTTGTCGGTGATGGTGGCGGTGGCGAGGTTTCCAAAGGTGGCGAGCTCCCATGAGTCCTTCACGCCGTCGGCGTCGGTGTCGGGCCAGGAGGTGTCGAGAATCGGGTTGGTGCCGGCGGTAAATTCGGCTGCGTCGGTCGAGCCGTCGCTGTCGGTATCGGCGGAGCCGTTGTGGCTGAGGTCACCGAAGTTGGAGATTTCCCAAGCGTCGGTGAGGCCGTCGTTATCCGCGTCGGGGTTGGTGACGACGGTGACGGTGCCGGTGGCCTCGTCGAAGCGGTAGAAGGGAGCGGAGCCAAGGGATGACCACTTGCGGGCGCCGACGGCGGCGCCGTCAGTGACGTAGCCGGTGACGCTGAAGGAGGCGCCGTAGGTCTTGGCGCCGCTGGTGGTGATGAGCAGCCAAGTATCGCCGAGGGTGGCGCTGGCGCCGGTGACATCGAGCGAGAAGGCGCCGTTGAACACGACCGGGCCGGTGCCGGTGACGGCATTGTTCACGCCGGGAGCGCCGAGGACGAACTTCATGGCGCCAGAGGAGGCGAGGGTGAAGCCGGCGGTGTTGCTGACGGTGAGGTTGCCGGTGTGGGGGTTGACTCCCGCGAAGGTGACGAGGTTGCCGCCTGTAAGGGTGAGGTTGCCTGTGCCGCTGATGGGAGCGTTGACGAGGAAAGCGCCGTTGTTGGCCCAAAGGGTGGAGGGCTTGGTCACAAGCACGCTGCCGTTGATGGCAACGGCGGCGGTGGTCGCGGCCTGGTTGATCATGCCGCCGTCGAACTGGAGGATGGGGAAGGTGGCGGCGCCGGTGGTCTTCCAGATGAGGGTGCCGACGTTGGTGCCTGCGGTGGTGAGGATCAGTTTGTCGCCAGCGAAGGTGACGTCGCCCGTGGCGGGAGTGCGGAGACCGTTGAGTGCGACGACGTAGTTCGCTCCGGCCAGGGGCGTGGCGGCGTCTTTCCAGTTGAGGCCGGTATTGAACGAGGTGGTGCCTATGATGTCGCCGGTGATGAGGACGGTGCCGTCGCTCACGCCGTCGTTGTTGATGTCGCCCGGAATGGAAGACTGAAGGGCGGGGTCGGTGAACAGGTTGTATTCCTGCAGATTGGTGAAGCCGTCGGCATCGGGATCGTCGGCGGTGGCTTGGCGGGCCAGAATCGCGGAGGAGTTGGCCAGGCCGGTCTCGCCGGCGAGTTTGAAGTAGTGGATCTCCCAGCCGTCAGGCAGGCCGTCTGCGTCGCTATCGCCGCTGGAACGGTAGTCGGCGGGATTGGTGCCGGCGAACTGCTCGGTGTAGTTGTCGTAGCCGTCGTCGTCCGGATCGTCCGACAGGCCGGAGTCGAGGTTGCCAAAGTAACGTATTTCCCAGGCGTCGTTCAGGCCGTCGAAGTCGGTGTCGGGGTAGCTGGAGTTGCTGTTGGGAACGGAGCCGGCGTTATACTCCTGTAGATTCGTGGCACCGTCGGCATCCGGGTCGGCGGCCGCGCTTTGGGCGAGGTTGCCGAAGTAGCTGATTTCCCAGGCGTCGTTCAGGCCGTCGGCGTCGGTGTCGAGGGGGGTGAAAGCCTGGATCGCGGGGTTGGAACCGCCGGTGTATTCGGCGGCGTTGTTGAAGCCGTCGCTATCGGGGTCGGCGGAGGCGGTCTGGGCGAGGTTGCCAAAGTAAAGGGTTTCCCAAGTGTCGGGAAGGCCGTCGCTGTCGGTATCGTCGATGGAGAAGGCGTTGGGGCCGGCGACCTGATACTGGTCGATCTCAGTGGAGGTGAGGGCGCCGTTCCAGATGCGAACCTCGTCATAGGAGGCGGCGGCGACGTTATCGCCGGCCCACATGGAGCGACCGAGCCAGTTGTTGACGTCGTTGAGATTGAGCAGGGTCATCGTGGTATCGAAGGTGCCCTTGGCAACGAGGCTGGAGGTGTTGGTAGCGGGTGCGGTATACCAAGCGACGCGGGTGCCGCCGGTGAGGGCGCCGGCGGTGTTCACGGCAGGGGTAAGCGTCATGACGATGTGGTATTGGGTGCCGAGGACGTAGGGTTGGTTGGTGTCCGGCTTGTTGGTCGTGGTGCCATCGATCCACTCGACCTGGTCGGTGGCGGCGTTGGTTCCGCGGGTCCAGGACATGAAGAGATACTCGGTGGTAGAGCTGCCGAAGTCGAAGATGCGGCCCCAGTTTTGCACGGCGTTCTGGGTGGCCCACAGCTCGATGGTCACCGGAGTGGTTTTTCCGCCGATGAGGTTGGCGCCGAGATTAATGTAGGCGGAAGTGGTGGAGGCGCCGCCGGTGAGGGCGACGGCGGAGGTGCCGGCGGTGGCGGTGCCGCCCACTGCGGCGTTGGAATCGGGATCGACGAGGGTGGCGGTGGAGGTGCCGACGGAGTCGGTGAGGTTGCCATTGAAACTCCAGCGGTGGGTGAGGACGGCGTGGGTGGGGGTCCAGTTGGCGTCGACGGGGCTGGACCCGGCGGCCATTTCGGCGGCGTTGGAGGCGCCGTCCGAGTCTGCGTCGATGTTGCCGGTAGCGAGGTTGCCGAAGTAGAGAATTTCCCAGCCGTCGTTCAGGCCGTCGGAGTCGGTGTCAGGGGTGGAGGCGGCGCTGGTGGGGTTGGAGCTGCCGGCTTGTTCCTGGAGATTGGTGGCGAAGTCGCGGTCGGGGTCGCCGGAGCCGTTTTGGGCGATGATACTACCGAAGTTGGTGATCTCCCACGTGTCGGTCAGGCCGTCGCCGTCGGTGTCGGACGGGGTGGAGGCGAGGACGGTGGGGCTGGAGCCGGCGGCGAGTTCGGCGGCGTTGTTGAAGCCGTCGCCATCGGGGTCGCCGGAGGCGGTTTGGGTGAGGTTGCCAAAATACTGGATTTCCCAGGCATCGAGGAGGGTGTCTCCGTCAGAGTCGCCGGGGGCGGTGGTGAAGATGAACTCGGTGGCGGCGCGGGCGACTTTGCTCACGCGACCGGCGTCGAGCAGGCCACGCACGCCCTCGCTCATGCCGCCATTGGTGCGGCCTTCGTTGCCGAAGACGAGGTTGGCACTGGTCGCGGCGGCAAAGCCGGTCATCGGCTGACTGGAGAGGGTGTAGACGAGATTGGCCTGCGTGGCGCCGCTGTCGACGCGGGTCCAGTAGAACTTGGTGGAGGCGGGGTTCGCGCCGTCGTAGCTGTAAGTGATGGCGACGTGGAACCAGGTGTTGGCGGCGAAGGCGTGGGTGCCGGTGACGGTGTTGAGGTCGAAGCTGGCGTCGTAAGCCGACGCGCCGAGAGCGGCGGCGTCGAAGCGGAGCACGCCGCCGTTTTCGATACGGAATTGGAAGGCGCGGGTGCCGGTGGCGGTGTCGGAGCACCAGATTTCCTGGTGAATGCCTGTGCCAGGGGAGAGGGTAGGGATGTAAACCATCGCCTCCAAAGTGAAGGCGCCGACGCCGGTGACGGTGTTGGTGAAGAAGGCGGAGGCGACGTTGAAATCGTCCTGATTGGTGCTGCCGTCGTAGTTCCAGGCGTTGTCGTTGCTGACGTCCACGCCTACGCCGTAAAAGCCGTTGGAATTGGAGAAATTATTGAGGGCGTTGCCAAAGCCCGCGTAGCTCGGCACGACGGCCGGAGTCGCAGAGGTGGCTGTGATCGGGGTGGCGGTAGAGGAGCCGTTCACGTAAATGCCGTCGTTCACGCTGGAGGTGCTGGCGCTATTGGCGATGACGCTTCCGGAGATGGAGTCGAAGTTGTAGAGGATGAGGGTATTGGCGTCGGTGGTATAGGGGGCGACGGAGGCCTGGGCCTGCCAAGCGGAGCCCAACAGGATCGACACGGCGGGCGTGAGGAGGATGCGGATCAGTTTCATGGGGTGAAAAAAGGAGGCGTGTTTGGGTGCGGGTCTTCGTGCTAAGTGCAGCTATAACTGCGGGTGGCGTGAAAAAGCTTTGGGGTGGAACGGAGCTCGATTTGAGACTTCCTAGGGTATGACTTGATGCTGTTTCTACCCCTAGCCCTTACAATCCATCTTGAGGTTTATCGTAAACCCTAAATAGTTCGGGATATGGACAGCTCCCCCCCTGAGTTTCTCGATCCTTCCTTGCCGCCGCCCCGGGTAAGTATTCGTGATGTCGCCCGGGAGGTGGGGGTGAGTATCATGACGGTGTCCTTGTCTTTGCGAAACAACCCGAAGATTTCTGATGCGACGCGCCGTCGTGTCCAGGCAGCGGCAAAAAAACTGGGTTATCGCCCGGACCCGGAAATCGCGCGCTTAATGACGAGATTGCACCACCTTCGGCAAACGAGCGATTCGCCGCCGATGGCTATAGTGGATCTGTCGCCGATGCGTCTCCCGCCCGGAACGGAAGATTACTGTGAAATGGTGCGTCGGGGTGCGGTCGCGCGCGCCGAGTCGCTCGGCTATATCGCGACCTGTTTCCATCAACTGGATTATGAGGGTGACGTGCAACGCCTGCTCAAGGTGTTACGCTACCGTGGCATTCGTGGCATCTTGCTACTGCCGCCCCTTCGGCCGGTCGAGTTGCCGGCAGGACTGGATTGGGCGCCGTTTTCAGTCATCGTGGCTTCGTATGCGATCACGCCCTTACAGTTTCACCGCGTCGTGCCTCATCAGTTCGTCGATATGTGCCGTTTGATAAAGTTGCTCGAAGGGCGCGGATTTCGGCGAATCGGGGCGGTGTTTGAGGAACACTACGAGGAGCGGATTCAGTTTCATTTTACCGCAGCCATCAAGTTGCTCGATTACGGCGACAACATCCTGCGGGTGAAGCAACAGGACTCTCTTTCTCGTGAGGAATTGGTGGATTGGATCAAGCGCAAGCAGCCTGATGCGCTGGTGTGCCCGTTCGCGCTTAAATTGGGTGATGCCCTCCCGCCTGAGTCTCCCACCTTTCGTCGTCCCGTGATCATCAGTCTCCGGGCTTTGCGCGGGACCACCTTGTCCTATTGGGACGAGCGACCGGAGGAAATCGGTTCCGATGCCGCCCTCTTACTCGCGGGTATGATCCAGCACAATGAAACCGGCGTGCCTGATTCGCCGCGAACGAGCCTTGTTCACGGTGTTTTTCACGATGCTACGATGCCCCCCGAGAAGGCGAAGCCCGCCAAAAAGAAAAAGCCGGCGAAGAAGAAATAGCCGGGGCTCGCGTTCACCAAGTTCACTAGAGACGCCATCAACATTGTTGCCGGTCGTTTCGGGCAAGGATCTCACTCCCGGTATTTGCCCCGAGGATAATAGCTTGTCGAAGCCCCCGGTTTAGTCGCTGCCGTCCGAAAATGGTGCCCGGGAACGGACTCGAACCGTTACACCTTTCGGCACAGGCTTCTGAGACCTGCGTGTCTACCAATTCCACCACCCGGGCTAAGAGGCGAGCGGTGACAGCACGCATCTTGCCCTGACCATGCAAGCTTGGATTTCACCTTCCGCACTTACAGGACAACCGGCAACCCTGCATCTCATTCAGCTCGTAAAGGCGGCCAAGTCCTGCCTCGCGCCCGTCATCTCTGCCAAAATCACTGCGGTTCGTTGCAGAAGCTGGATTCCCGCCGGTGTAATCACAACACTACGCCCGACGCGCTCGAATAGCCTGCACCCCAAGTCCCGCTCCAACGCTTTGATGGCATGACTCACCGCCGATTGCGTCAGACCTAATTCTTTGGCGGCATGCGTGAAGCTAAGAACCCGGGCCAAGGTGGAAAAGGCCAATAATTTACGACTGTCCAGGATGGTCGGTGGCATAGGTTCGAATCTCGCTTGAAGTTATCTGGTATTAGCATGATTCAAGCCACCCTGCTTATTTACCGCCGTGATGAATCATTTTCATGGCATTGCCAGTTCGTCCCAGACCTTGTGCGTTCAGCCTCCGCACAACTCATGGCAGACGCCGCCACACCTTCCCCTGACTTTCCTTTTAGGATAAATTTCCCGCCCGAGCTGCCCATCAGCGAGCGTGCCGGGGAGATCGTGGACCTGCTCGGCAAACATCAGGTCATCATTCTCGCCGGTGAAACCGGTTCAGGCAAAACCACCCAAATTCCAAAGATGTGCCTCGCTGCCGGTGGCGGCACCCGCGGCCAGATCGCCTGCACCCAGCCACGCCGTGTTGCCGCCTTGTCCGTCTCTCGCCGTGTCGCCGAGGAGCTCGGCGTGCAATGGGGGCGCGAGGTCGGCTGCAAAATCCGTTTCGAGGACCGCACTTCCCGCAATACCGTCGTCAAGTTTATGACCGACGGCATGCTGCTCGCCGAGGTCCAGTCCGACCCTCTGCTGCGCGCCTACGATACCGTCATCCTCGACGAGGCGCACGAGCGGTCCCTCAACATCGACTTCCTCCTCGGCCACCTGCGCAATCTCCGCTTCAAGCGCCCCGAGCTGCGCATCGTCATCACCTCCGCCACGATCGATACGGAGGTTTTTTCTAAAGCGTTCGACGACGCTCCCATCGTTCAGGTTTCCGGCCGCACCTACCCCGTCGAGGTCATCTACGCCCCGCTGGACTCCCTCGGCTCCGACGCCGCCGAGGGCGACGAACCCGCTTCGCGTCCCGAATCGCTTCACTACGTTGATGGCGCGGTCGAGGCGGTGGAGCGCATTCTTGCTGGCGATAAAAATAGCCCTTCCTCCGGCGGCGACATCCTCGTCTTCATGCCTGCCGAGCGCGATATCCGCGAGTGCTGCGAAATCCTCGAGGGCCGCCACCGCTCCGCCGAGGTGATTCCTCTCTTCGGCCGCCTCTCCCAAGCCGAGCAACAGCGCATCTTCGCCGAGTCCCGCCGTCGCAAAATCATCGTCGCGACCAACATCGCCGAGACTTCGCTCACCCTTCCCGGCATCCGCTTTGTCGTCGACACCGGACTCGCTCGTATCAGCCGCTACGTGCCCGCCGCCCGCACCCGCCGCCTGCCGATCGAGGAGGTCGCCCAGTCGAGCTGCGACCAGCGCAAAGGCCGCGCCGGCCGCGTTGCCGAAGGCGTTTGCATCCGTTTGTATTCCGAAGCGGACTACAACGAGCGCCCGCGCTTCGCCCAGCCCGAGATCCAGCGCGCCAACCTCGCCGACGTCATCCTGCGCATGAAGGCCTTCGGCCTCGGCGACATCGAGCGTTTCCCCTTCATTAACATGCCGGCGGTGAAGTCCATCCGCGCCGGCTACGGCCTGCTTGAGGAGCTGGGCGCGCTCGATCCGGCCTTCGAAGCCCCCGACCCCGACGCCGCATCCCGCCCGCTCACCCCGCTCGGCCGCGAGCTCGCCCGCCTCCCGGTTGATCCCACCGTCGGCCGCATGATTCTCCAGGCACGGGAGGAAAAGGCGCTCCATGAGGTTCTTGTTATCGCCGCCGGACTTTCCATCCAGGACCCACGCGACCGGCCCATGGACGCTCGTGAAAAAGCCGACGCCGCCCACCGTCGCTTCGTCCATCCCGACTCCGATTTCCTCACGCTCCTCGCTATCTGGGAAACCTTCCACGACGAGCTCGAGCGCCTCTCGCAAGCCCGCTTGCGCCGTTTCTGCCGCGATCATTTCCTGAGCTACACCCGCATCCGCGAGTGGCGCGACATCTATGCCCAGCTGCTCGATGTGCTCGAGTCGCGCAAAGATTTTCAGATGAGCTCGGTCTTCGACGGCATCGCCCCCGCTGACCGCACGCCGGCCAAACTCGCCTCCGGTTCGCCCGGCTACCGCGCCATCCACCGCAGCATCGTCTCCGGGCTCCTCGGCAACATCGCCGCCCGCGACGAGGAAAACGGCGACTACAGGGCCAGCCACGACCGCCGCATCTCGCTTTTTCCAGGCTCCGCGCTCCACGTCCGCACCGACCAGAAAAAGAACCAGACCGCCCCGTCGCGCGGCGCAGACGCGCGCCAGAAAAAAGACTCGAAGAGTCCTCGTTGGCTCATGGCCGCCGAGATCATGGAGACCTCGCGCCTTTACGCGCGCACCGCCGCCCGCCTCGACCCCGCCTGGGCGCTCGATCTCGGCCGCCACCTGCTCAAGATTTCCCACAGCGAGCCTTTTTGGAATCAAGACGCCGGCCGGGTTATGGTGAAGCAACGCACCCGGCTGCACGGCCTCGAACTCGAAAATCGCGCCGTTTCCTACGGCAAAATCGACCCCGCCCACGCCACCGAGATCTTTATCCGCGAGGCGCTGGTCAACGACGTCATCACCTGGCCGCTCGATTTTCTGGCGCACAACCGCGATGTGCTCGACGAACTCGAACACCTGCTCACCCGCGCCCGAGACACCGGTTTCCTCAACCTCTCCGAGGCGCTTTACCGGTTCTACGCCGATCGCCTGCAGCCCGGCCGCGCTTCCGACGCCCCGGATGATGGCGTATCTTCCGTGCAAGACCTCGTCGCCCTGGTTCGCGAGCGTCGCGGCAAATACCCGCGCTTCCTCATGCTCGCGCCCGAGGACTTGCGCGATCCCGCCAGCATCCCGGTGGACGAGCTCGCCTTCCCTGCCGCGCTTCCGCTCGGCCAGAGCGCCCTCCCGCTCACCTACACCTACCGCCCCGGCCAGTCCGACGACGGTGTCACCCTCGATATTTCCCCCGCCGACGCCGCGCGCCTCACGCCCATCGCCCTGGATTGGGCCGTGCCCGGCCACCTCGCGCTCAAGGTCGAACACTACCTCTCCGCGCTGCCCAAGGAAGCCCGCCGCCTTTTCGTTCCCCTCGCCGAGACAGTTAAGATCCTCGCCGCCGCGGTCGCCGCGCGCGACCGCCTCACCGGCCGTCGTGAATCCCTGCCCGACGCCCTCGCCTCCTGTATCACCGAACGCTTCCCGCTCCGGCTCGACGCTTCCGCCTGGTCCGCCAAACCCCTGCCCGAGCACCTTCTTGTCCGCATTCGCGTGATCGATGAGAAAGGCCGAGAACTCTTCGCCGCGCGCGACCTCGGCGAACTCTCCCGCCTCCTCGCCGAGCATCTCCGCACCGCCAGCGCCAAGGTCGCCCAGGACGCTCCCGCCGCCTGGACCCGCGCCCGCGAGAAGTGGGAAAAGCCCGACCAGATGACCTGGACCTTTGGCGAAAAAATTCCAGGTCCGGTCGAAGTCTGTATCCAAAATGGTCTCACCATCTACGCCCACCCCGCTCTAAAAATAGGCAGCGGCGGCGTCGCCCTGCGCCTCGCCCGCAGCGCCGAGGAGGCCGCCGCGCAAACCCGCATCGGTCTCGGCCGCCTGCTCGAGCTCGAGCTGCGCCACGAGCTCGCGTTCCTGCACAAGGAAATGCGCGGCCTGCGCGAACTCGGCGCGCTCATCGCCACCTACGCCCCGCTCAACCAGCTCACCGAGGACGCCTCCGGCCTTTTCCAACGCTGGTTGTGCGACCCCGTGCGCGTGGCCGAGCCCACCCAGAAAGCATTCACCGCCGCCGTTGCGCAGGCGAAGCATGATCTTCGCAGCAGCGGGGCGAAGCTTTGCGCGACCTTGCGGGAGATTTTCAGTCTGCGCTCGTCGCTTGAAGTTCATCCCACGCCCTATCCGACGCTGGCCGGCGACCTCGCCCAGCTCCTGCCCAAGACTCTCCTGCGCGAGATTGATCACGCCCGGCTCGGGCACCTGCCGCGCTACTTGAAAGGTCTCAAACTCCGCGCTGACCGCTGGCGTCAAAGCCCGGCGAAGGAGGCGGAGCGCAGTCGCACCTTATCACCGTGGCTGGCCCGCCAGCGCGCGCTCCCGCGCAGCGACGTTCGCTACTGGTTGGTTGAGGAATACCGCGTCAGCCTCTTTGCCCAGGAGCTCGGCACCGCCGAGGCGGTGAGTCCTCAACGCCTCGAACGCGAGTTCGCCGCCCAACCCGGCATGACGGCGACGATGACCTCTGCGACCCAAAGCCCGGCGGCCGCGCCCAAGTCCGCCCCCACCCCGATCTCCGTCGTCGCACTCCCCGCGCACAAAGGCGCGCCCATGAAATCCCTCGGCGCGCTCGGTGATCTTTTTAGAAAATAGGCGAGGCCTCGCGATTCACGTCACCCCTGCGCCGTGCCCGGTTGTCACGCCCTTAATGACGGCAAAGAAAAGGCCCGACTTGCGCGGGGCGGGTCGGGCCGGTGGATTGATTTTTCGTATCGGTTGACGGACCCCGACCGGTGGTCGGGGCTACAGGCGGCCTTACTTGCGCTTGGCGGCGATGAGCTGTTCGAGTTTTACGATGTCGGCGCTGAAGAGGCGGATGCCTTCGGCGGTCTTTTCGGTGGCGAGGGCGTCTTCGTTCAGCGCGAAACGGAAGCTCTTCTCGTCGAAGCTGACCTTGGTGAGGTTCGCGGCGGCGGCGCACTCGGGGTCGAGCTGGCGGACAACCGGTTCATTGCTGGCGGCGAGCTCGGCGAGGAGCGTCGGGGCGATGGTGAGCAGGTCGCAGCCGGCGAGTTCGAGGACCTCGCCTTTGTTGCGGAAGGAGGCGCCCATGACCTCGGTGGCGTAGCCGAACTTTTTGTAATAGGTGTAGATCTGGGTGACCGAAATCACGCCGGGGTCGGCGGCGCCGGCGAAGTTGGCGGCGGGGGTCTTGGCCTTGTGCCAGTCGAGGATGCGGCCGACGAAGGGCGAGATGAGGGTGATCTTGGCCTCGGCGCAGGCGACGGCCTGGGCGAAGCTGAAGAGTAGGGTCAAATTGCAGTGGATGCCCTCTTTTTCCAAAACCTCGGCGGCCTTGATGCCTTCCCACGTGGAGGCGATCTTGATGAGCACGCGGTCCTTGGAGATGCCGGCTTTTTCGTAGAGGGCGATGATCTCGCGGGCCTTGGCGAGGGTGCCGGCGGTGTCGAAGGAGAGGCGGGCGTCCACCTCGGAGGAGACGCGGCCGGGGACGATTTTGAGAATCTCGAGCCCGAAGACGACGAGCAGGCGGTCGATGACCTGGTCGAGGCGGGCGGAGGAGCCGGCGTCGGCGATGGCCTGGTCGAGCAGGGCCGCATACTCGGGCATGGCGGCGGCCTTGAGAATGAGGGAAGGGTTGGTCGTCGCATCGCGCGGGGCGAACGACTTCATGCTTTGGAAGTCGCCGGTGTCGGCAACGACGACGGTGAACTGCTTGAGCTGGTCGAGTTGGTTGGGCATGGGAAAAAGGTTAAGACTAAAGCTTAACTTAAAGGAAACTCTGCGGCGGGTGTCGAGGCGGGGAAGGGGAGTGAACAGCACGAAAACGACCATCCACGGGCGGGCGCGTGCGGGTGTCAGGCCGGCAAGGGCGGCGGGGGCGGCACGTTTTTACTCAACCAGATAAGGGCGGTTGCTTCATCGACGAAGGCACCGTCGAGCTGGGCTTCGAAGGCGGCGGCGAGCAGGGCCTTGAAGTCGGGGCCGGGGGCGAGGCCGGTGGCGATGAGGTGGCGGCCTTGCAGGATTGCGCGCGGTGCGGCGTCGCCGAGGGCGAGTTCGGTGGCGCGGGCGCGAAGGCGGTCGATCAAAGCAAGGGTCTCGGGGGAGTGCAGGGGAGGGCGGCCTTCGCTGTCGGCGCGCATCACGAGGGCGAGCTCGTCGATGGTGGCGGGGGCGAGGCGCCGGGCGAGGCGGCGGATGGCGTTGGGGCCGAGTCCATCGGGGCCGCCGTGGTGGTGGACCATGTGGTTGGCGACCAGCGGGGTGATGGCGGGGGCGTGGTCGTGGGGCGCGCCGATGCTGCGGAGGAAGGCTTCGGAGAGGGCGACGCCGGCGGGTTCGTGGCCGGGGCTGACCCAGCGGAGCGCGGGCGAGCCGGCCTTGGTTTCCTGACGGGTGACGGCGGGTTTGCCGACATCATGGAGGAGGACGGCGAACATCAACAGGCGGCGGCGACGCGGGTCGGAGTTGATCCACTCGGGGTCGCGGGCGAGGGCGTCGCAACAGTGGCCGGTGTGGGTAAACACATCGCCCTCGGGGTGCCACTCCGGGTCTTGGGGGCAGCCGTCGAGGGCGGCGAGTTCGGGGAAGTGGGCCAGCCAGCCGGTGGCGGCGAGCACGCGCAGACCGGCGGAGGGACGGCCGCGCGGGGTGGCTGATTTCTCGGCCCATTTGGCCCATTCGTGCCAGATGCGTTCGACTGGGAGCTCGGCAAAGGTCGGGGCGATGCTGCGGCAAAGGTCGGCGGTCGCGGGGTCGAGGGTGAGATCGAAACGGGCGGCCAGTTGCATGGCGCGCAGGACACGAAGCGGGTCCTCGACGAAGGCGGGGCCGACGTGGCGGAGGCGGCGGGCGCGCAGATCGGCCTCTCCGCCGTGGGGGTCGATGAGGTGGCGGGCGGCGGGATCCCAGGCGATGGCGTTCAGGGTGAAGTCGCGGCGGGCGGCGGCCTCGGCTTCGCTGAGGGTCGGGTCGGGGGCTACGGCGAAGCCGCGGTGGCCGGCGCCGGTCTTGGACTCGCGGCGCGGCAGCGAGATATCGTATTCGGTGCCGGAGCGCAGGCGGAGTTTGATCACGCCGAAACTACGGCCGACGACATCGGTGGCACCGAGCGGGGCGAGCACGCGGTGGAGGGAATCAAAGGAGGCGCTTGCCACCTCCAGGTCGAAATCCGTGGGAGCGATCCCCAGCAGCCAGTCGCGCACGCAGCCGCCGACGAGACGGGGACGCCCCACGGACTGAAGGGCGGCCAGAACCGGAAGTAATTCAGCCGGGAGATGCATGGGCGGTGGCGGGCGGAGATGGCTCAGGACGTGGCGGAGGGTGTCGCCGGATTTGGTTTGATCGCGAGCACGATCACGCCGATCCAACCGGCCATAAAGGCCAGTCCGCCCAAGGGGGTCACCGGCCCGAGGAGCCTGGGGCCGCCAAGGGCGAGGGCGTAGATGGAGCCGGAAAAAAGCAAGCCGCCGACGAGCCAGAGTGTGGCGATGCGTCGGGCGAGCTTGGCGCCCGCCGGTTGTTGTCGTGCAAAGAGCAGGACGGCGAGGGCGGCGATGGCGTGGGCGAGTTGGTAGTTGGCAGCGGTGTGCCAGGAATCGAGGGTGTTTCGGACGAGCAAGGTATCGCGCAGGGCGTGTGCGCCGAGTGCCCCCAGAGACACGGCGGCAAGCCCGGAGACACCGCACGCGGTAAGGAGCAGGGTCAAACTGCGTTGATTGGACGATGACATGGCAGAAACCAGTAGGTCAGCCGAGCGGGGCCGACAAGGCGAGCTTGCGTCGTGAGCGTGTGATCCTGAAATAAGTTCGCTGGAGGGATAGGGCGTCGAATAAGGCGCAAAAGATGGAGCCGCTTGAGTCGGGTGAGGCGGGCTGCAGGCGACCAATAGATTGAGCGAGACGACCCGGTCCGTATTTCCTTACTGGAGCGGTTGAATTGTTCGACCGGGCTTTATATTGGCATGCGCCAAGCCTCGCACTGGCTTGAGGGAAAAAGGCTTATGAAACTAAACTTGCCTTTTAAGTGCGGTTTGCTCTGCTGTCATCCGTCGCACTTTGCGACACAACCAAACAAACCAAACCTACCATGATCAAGCAATCCATCCTTGCCCTCGCTGTTGTCAGCGCCGGCACTGCTGCCTATGCCGCCGAAGCCGCCAAGTCCAATGACGTGGCCTTCACCCTCGACGTCTCCTACGTCAGCGACTACGTCTTCCGTGGCGTTAAGGTCTCCGATTCCGCCCTCCAGCCCTCCCTCGAGGCTACCTACGCCGATTTCTATGCCGGCGCCTGGCACTCCAACGAGATCAGCGACAACGTTGGCGGCACTCAGGACGAGACCGACCTCTATGTCGGCCTCAAGCACAAGCTCGACGACACCTTCTCGGCTGATGTCGGCGTGACCCGCTACCTCTACAACGGTGGCAGCCAGATCGACAGCAGCGAAGTTTACGTTGGCATCAACGCCAATGTCCTCCTCAGCCCCAGCATCTACGCCTACTATGACTTCGACAACGAGGTTGCTACCTATATCGGCAGCGTTGGCTACAGCCTTCCCATTGAGGCCATCAAGAGCTCCCTCGACTTCTCTGCCTCCGTCGGCTTCGTCGACATCAACGGTGGTCAGGAGTATCTCTACGGCGTTGCCGGCGTTGCCATTCCTTACAAACTCAGCGACACCTCGACCTTGACCGTCGGCGTCGACTACATCGCCAACGACGACGATAATATCGCCGGTGTGCAGACCCTCGGTGGCGGTAACGACACCGTCGTCGCCAAGGTTGGTCTGACCGTCACTTTCTAATCGGATTTTTGCCGTTTAGATCGAGCTAAGTGATTCGTTTCAAGACCCGACTTCGCCTCTGGCGGGGTCGGGTTTTTCATTTCCCTGCAAATCGACAGTTGACACTCGGGTCCGTCTCTTATGCCTTCCACCTCTTTTCTCATGAAAACGTATCTCGCCAAGAAAGAGACAGTGGACGCCAAGTGGCATCTTATCGATGCCGAAGGCGAAGTCCTCGGTCGTCTCGCCGTCAAAGCCGCCAACCTGATTCGCGGCCGTCACAAAGCTTCCTACACCCCCTCCGTTGATACCGGCGACTTCGTCGTGATCATCAATGCCGAGAAGGTTATCCTCACCGGTAAGAAAGAAGACCAGAACAAGTATATGTTCTTCTCCGGCTTCGTTGGTGGCGAGAGCTACCGCACCATGCAGCAGCAGCGCGATCGCAACCCCGAGTTCATCATCGAGCACGCGGTCAAGGGCATGCTGCCCAAGAATCGCATCGCCCGCACGATGCTCACCAAGCTGCGCGTTTTCGCCGGCCCCACCCATACGCACGAGGCTCAGAACCCCGTCAAAATCTCCGTCCGCTAAAAACCTCCCATGAGCGTCGAAAAAACTGTTTTCATCGGCACTGGTCGTCGTAAGACCGCCACCGCCCGCGTCCGTATCACCGAAGGCTCCGGCAAGCTCGTTGCCAACGGCCGTGACTTCGAGGCCTACTTCTCCCACGAGAATTTCGCCAAGCAGGCTTACCGCCCCCTTCTCACCGTCGAGCTCAAGGATAAGATCGACGTCGAGGTGAATGTCGCCGGCGGCGGCGTCACCGGTCAGGCCGGCGCGGTTGCCCACGGCATCGCTCGTGCCCTCCAGCGCATGAACCCCGAGCTGCGTCCCGCCCTCAAGAAGGCCGGCCACCTCATGCGCGACCCGCGCGAGAAAGAGCGCAAAAAGCCCGGCCAGCCAGGCGCTCGCAAGCGCTTCCAGTTCTCGAAGCGTTAATTCGCAGGGGATCGGTTACACGACCCCTTCGACTCTCTCCAAAACCGCTCCTCATCCGGGAGCGGTTTTTTTGCGGACCAAATCCCGGCACTACACATGCTCAATGCGCTCGTGGCGGGTGCTGGAACCGGCGGCATCCAATCTGGCCCGGTCTTTTTAGGCGTGGCTCTTGCGAGGTGCTTTAGGCTTGCCGTCCAACCGTTGTAATACCTTCCAGGCGCCGCTGACCGTCAGGCGCTTGCGGGTGCGCTTCGCGATCCACGCCTGCGCGTCCTTCGCACGACAAACTTTCCCTTGCTCCAGGGCCCGGCCTAACTCCTCCGCCACCACGCCCCGCACAGCCGGATTGCGCGCACCCGCCCAGCTCCGACTCAAGAGCCCCTTCACTCCTTTGGTGATCAGCTTATCCCGGTAGTTGAACACGCTCGCCCGTGACACCCCAGCCGCCTTCGCTATACCCTTGGCATCCAACTGCTGGTGCGCGATCAAGCGCACCACCGTCAACCGTTTGCGCTGCCAACTGGCTAGATTTTTACGCCCCCACGCCCGCTCGACTTCAGCCGCCAGCTTCGGTCCCAGTGTTTCCAGCTTACGTGCCATGGCGCTTATGTTGAGCCCCCCCCCCTCCGTTGCAAAGTCTAAAAGCTAAGGTGATTTATTATAAGACGATGAATCCAGCTACAGCCACATCCACCGCCGCGATTCCCCACCGACTCCGAGGTCGGCGACGCAAGGCATGAGTTTATCAAGTTCGTCGGGCCTCATCTGCGACTTGCAAGGCTCCGCCAGTCTCGACCTAGCCAGAAGCGAGGCCCCCAATGCTTCATCTATGGCCCGGGCCGCAAACATCAAGTTGAGCGGACCCGCTTAAACCCAATCAAACAGGTGCAGTCCGCCGCCTCGTCGAAGCTTGCTGATCGGGCCCGGCTAGACCGCCGTCCCACCCCGCGCCCAACGGGGCTGATGCCGTTCGCGTTCAACGTAAAACCTGAGCAATCGCGGCCTCTTTTTCTCTGCGCTCCGCGCGCGCTGAACGGTCGCACCCGTGATCCATTTTTACCATGTGCACGACGCTCCTTCTTGCCTCGTTCTTTATTCGCTTCCAACGGCTTCGGCTGATTCCCCCTGCTGCGAAGCACCCACCTCTACCGAGCGAGCTCCGCTTGCTCCTTGCGGCACCCGACGCCAACGACGCGAGGTCTTAGCTTGGATAGCCTCGCCGACGGTGCCTCTCTTCTTTTTTAATTTGAGTAAAAAATAGGCCAATAGATAGCTGTATAAGGGGATGCGTTATTTGTGATATTTAGGTTAAAGGTTTCAATCTCTTTGCTTAGTATTGATTTGATTTTCGAAAACTAGTTTCCTTGGCATACGGCATCTAAAATGCTCATATCTTAGCCCGTTTTCCTTTCCCATTAAATGTCTCGCCGCATCCTATTCATAGATGATCAACGCATGGAATTTGCGCTCCTTCACAAGGTATTCGAAGGCTTCTCACAGGAAAAATTCACACTTGAATGGGCCCAGACGTATGAGGAAGGGCTAACCCTCTTGACCGGGTCCCGATATGCGGCTTGCTTGTTGGATTATAATCTAGGCGATCAGAATGGCCTTTCATTGTTAAAAGCAGCAATAGCAGGTGGTTGCACAACTCCGATCATTTTTCTTACCGCGGAGACCTCTTCCGATGTTGGAAATACCGCGATGGACGCGGGGGCTTTGGACTTTTGGGTTAAAAGCGAGCTCCGGCCTGAAACCGTTGAACGTTCCTTGCTTTTTGCGCTGCGCTTGGCGCAAACGATGGAGGAGCTCCGCCATCGCGCTACTCGCGATGATCTTACTCAACTCCTTAACAGAAGGGAGTTTGATAGTATATTCAAGGAAGAGACGCAACGTGCCCTTCAATTTGGCAACTCCGTTTCGTTGGTGCTGATTGACTTGGATTTTTTCAAGCTGGTGAACGATAATTTCGGGCACCAGGTGGGAGACCGCGTATTACGTATTGTTGCTGATATTTTGGTCCATTGTGTTCGCGCAATTGATCGGGTGGCGCGGATCGGAGGCGAGGAATTTGCCATTATCTTGATCGATACGGACCGTTTGGTGGCCCTTGAAGTGGCGAGACGCATCATCAATGCGGTGCAAACAGGCTTGGATATCAGTATCGAAGGACGTCCCCTTAAAGGCACTGCAAGCGGCGGAGTCGCATCCATACCTTATCACGGCAATACCGTCGCAAGTATCATGCAAGCTGCGGATCGGGCCCTTTATCTTTCTAAGAATCGAGGTCGAAACCAGGCCACGTTAGCGCTTATTCAGGAGGCGACCCGCCCGCCTGCTCCTTCTCGAGACAGGTAGCCGACCTGACTACAGTCTCGTTGACGGGCAGGGGCGAAGCCAACTGCTAAGGGGACAGGTGCTTTGCCTGAAACATCGAGAGAGACTCGGTAAAATCGACTGAACGCATCCAACCCGATTCGGTTCCTTTGGATTAAGCCCGAAATCAGTTATTGGGCCGAAGAGATAGTGCAATAAGCTGGGGCAGAGTTTCTGTTGTGCGTCCACGATGTGCACCGAACAGTGTATCGAGCGGGTGAGCAAACGAGCAGATGGCCGTAAGGTTACTCCAAATCAACGACTCCAGCATCGGATTTCCGTTTAAAGTCTTCTACCCAAAGGTGATCGGGATTAAACGGAGGTGTTCACGGAGCCACTGGCTTCATTTAAGCTTCGGACGACCGATGTGGTATCCTTGGACATAATCCACCCCAACCAGTTGCAGCATTTCGAGGATATGTGCTGACTCCACGTTCTCCGCCACCGTGGTTTTGCCAAGAAGATGAGCAATGTCATTGATCGAGCGCAAAAGCACCAGATCCGCTTTGCTCTCCGTGATACGACTGATGAATCGTCCGTCTATTTTCACAATATCAACCGGTAGGTTCTTCAGATACATCAACGAGGAAAAGCCTGAGCCGAAGTCGTCCAGCGCGAAGCGGCATCCTATCTCGCGCAAGCCGGTCACCAATGCTTTGGCATTGGCCAAATTAGTTATACAGGAAGTTTCAGTGATTTCAAAAATTACCCGCGTGGGCGAGATGCCCGAAGTCGTCAATTCGTCTATAATATATTGTTTGATACTAGGATCGGCCACGGTCACACCGGCCAGATTTATAGACGTGGATAGCTCCGGACGCATCTTCATGTCATTGAAGACCTTGTGAATCACCATCCGGTCAACCTCGGTCACGAGGTGGTAGCGTTCTGCGGCACCGATAAACTCAGGCGGAAAGTGGAGAATGCCATCCGGGGTGCGAATACGAAGCAGGGCTTCTTCGCAAAACAACTGTTCGCTCGCCAGGAATCGGATGGGCTGATACCAGATTTCGAAGGCGTTAAGAGAATCGCGACAAGCCTCCTTAATCCGATTATACCATTGAGCGGAAATGCGTATTTTCTGCATCTCCTCGTTATCATCTTTATACAGGCGGACACGGGATAAATTCCCGGTGGTCCATCCACTTTTTGCGGCATAAAGCGCTGCTTCTGCCCGTGCACGGATTTCCTCCTGATCGAGGTTACTCTCGAGCAATGCAATGCCCGCCGATAGGCTGACCTTAAGTGGATTGCTGGATGAGCCAAGACTTTGGGCGCTGCAGATGTCGAGCAGGCGCAAGGTTTCAGCCAGCGCCAATTGCTCGTCCACATTACGAAGCAAAATACAAAATTCATCTCCCTCCAGGCGGCAAACCAGATGCCTCGAGGTCAGCCCTGAAGCCAATAAAGTAGCCAGACTGATCAAAATCTGGTCCCCCACCGCGACTCCCTGCGTATGGTTGATCAGTTTGAAGTTATCCAAATCTATATAAATAACGGCGCCCGATTCGTTCCGCGCCAAACTGTTGGTCAGCTCATTAACGAAATGCTGGCGATTTCCCAAATCAGTGAGCGGGTCATGCAAAGCAAGATGATCCAGTCGATCTTCGGTTTGCTTGAGTTGGGTGACGTCACGAGAGCAGAGCAGGAGGCGCCCCTTCGCATGCACGTTGCTGAAGCCGCTGCCGCTGGTGTCGAACCAGCGCCACTTGCCCTGGCTGTCGAGGAATCGATGCCTGACACGTCCGTTGGTGCAGGATTTATGGAGTTGCTCCAAGAGGGCTACTACCCGATCCCGATCATCAGGATGGACAAACTCGGGCCAATAAGAGCCGGTCAACTGCGCGATGGGGTAATGCAGCATATCCCGATGGTTTGGGCTGCAGTAAGCGATGAACAAGCCATCATCCAGTTCGGAGACTAGGTCGTATGAATTGTTAACCAAGACATCAAAGCGCTGTTCCGCCGCAGTGATTTTCCGGCTGGCGAATACGGTTATTTCACGGGTCGCTCTGATTTGATCGATTTGCTCTTTTTTCTGTCGAAGATGAGATCTAACGCGAGCCCTCAGCTCATCATTGTCGAAGGGCTTGACGATGATATCCACCGCTCCCTCATCGAAGGCACGCACCTTGTCGATAGGCGTGCTTGCTACCAGCATAAGAATGACAGGGATATTTTTTAAATGAGCTTGTTTTTGGATGCGGGCCAAAAACTGGAGCCCGTTAAAATCAGGCGAGGTGGTATCAAGCAGCACTAGATCCACGCGTTCCGAACTCAGCGAAGCCCAAGCCTGCTCTCCGCTTTCAGCGGCGAGCATGTGGTGCGTTTCATCACCCAGTTGGGAGATAATAAGATCCCGCTCCTTGGAGTCGGGATTTACTACTAATATTGAGAGAGTTGGGCTCAAGCTACGGAATACGGGAATTTAATTAAAAGCGCAGGAAATCAGACTCGAACAAGCCTGAGCGCTTATCAAAGAAGTATTGAACGTAGAATCCACCTTTATACTCGGTGTAGTCTGAGGAGTTGGAGGCGGAGAGTTTGGCCCCGAGGCCCCAACGGTTGCTCAAGAGCCAGAGCATGTCCACGTCGATACGACCGACGAAGGCGTTATGATCATAACCCTCGGTTTTACCCACCGCTGCTTCCATGGGGTAGAGCGGGCCCGAATCCACCGTGAACATTTCGTAGCCGAGAGAACCGCCGCCCTTCCAGAGAAGGGACGACCCCTCTTTGCTCATGAAGCGGGATTGGGCCGCGAGTTCGGTCAACATTTGCGGGCTGAAATAGCCGCCCTTTCCAAAGGTGAAGCCGGACAGATCCTTTTCGTATTGCTCGACATTCAAGACCGGGCCGACCGTGAAATACTGGAATCCGGGGACCTTAAGTTCACGACTGACGCCGGGACGGAACTTCAGATGGGTGTTATCCTCAACGTTCGTTCCGGAGAGCATGCCGGCGCTGGCTTCGCCCGCAAAGGTCCAGTTGGAGCTAATGGCGCGAAGCACGTAGCCGCGCACACCGGTCTCGGTGACGCCGCCCCATTTGGTGTGAGCACCATTGGGGTCGCTGAGGCCGACGGAACTGAGGACAGATTCGTTGTTCGCCTCACGGTAAACGCTGGCTTGGAGCTTGCCACGGTCAGCGGCGATCTTGAGGCCTGCTTCACCGACTGGAGCGGCAGCGATGGCACCGCCGCTCGGGCTCATCCCCACTTCGACGAAGGGAGTGATATCGCCCTCATGGGAGTAACGAACCTTGAAGCTGGTGAGACCCTTGTAGCTGGTCTTCGGAGCGACGGGAGGAACGGGGGTTTCGGGCGTTGGCTCCGGGGGAATCGAACCGGGTATTGTGTCTGTTCCATCTAAATTCTCAGTTAACTGCTTTGATCCCATCTTGGATGACATTTGAGCGACGCTCGGGGTGCCGGAGTCGAGGGAGGTCTGACTGACTTGGAACTCGAAGGAGTTGACGTCCTTCACGACGATGCGGCCGATTGCGCTCAGCTTGGATTCCTGAAGTTTATTCAGGCCCGTTTCGCCGCTCTTGGAGCGCGTCTCCATTGCCAGCGAAACGCTGGGGGTGGTGATGTTTTCAAGCTGGGCAATAGCCTCGTCAGCGGGGATGGGCGGAGCGCCGGCGGCGAGGGCGGCATTGATATTCTGCTGATTGAGCGCGGCGGCCTTCAGGCGGAGTCCGCGGTCGTAGGCGGCACGGGCCAGATGCTGGCGCTGAAAATCGCCGAGGGGGCCGCCATAGTATTTAACCATGGCATCGAGGCGTTCCCAATTATTGGTGCGGGCGCAGCTGGCATACAGGCCTTGGGCAGCGAAACTGTCAGGCTGAGCGGCGTAGAGGCTCTCAAACTCGCGCATCGCGGCGTCTTGGTCGCCGGCATTGAAGAGACTCCACGCATACAAGTTGGCCTCGTTGCGGCTGAGCGGACGGTAGCTGTTGGTCTCGTCGAGAAGCGCCATACAAGCAGCGTCTTGGCCTGCCTGATAAGCCGCGACGGCGCGAAGCGCCACCAGGTCACCCAAGATATTCCGCATATCGGGGTATTCACTGAGGCGCCAGCGGGCGAGCTCTTCGGCCTCTTTGTATTTCTTGGTGCGGAAGTAAGTCAGGGCGAGGCCGTAGGCCGCCTCGTAGTTGGTCTCTTTCCATTGCAGGGCGCGACCGAACCATTTTTCGGAAGCGTCATTTTGATTATCGTTATAGTAGCTCCACGCGATGGCTCCGGCCAATTTAGAGTCGCGCTGGCGCATTCCGAGCACCTCCAGCTCCGAATAGCGCTTTGCGCGGAGGAGCATGAAGGCATCAGGCTCGGCATCAGGCTCGGGACTAACGATCAAGGGAGACGGCGCAGCCGGGACGGCATCGAGTCCGGCTTGGTTATCTTCAAATACAATTTGCCCCGAACTGGTCGGCTGCACCTTGGGGCGTTCGCGGCGGATCTCGGTGGCTGCCGGACGTTGATAGGCGGGTATGGCGGCGGGAGCTGCGGCTGCGACGGGCTCAGCGGCGGGCTCAGCGGCAAAGCGTGAGGTCGGGGCCACATACGACGGGGCGGCGGGAGCTTGAGCCGCATTGGAGGCAGCGGGAGAGCCGGCGTAGCGGGGGGCGGACGGAGCGGCATAGCTGCCCATCGGTGCTGTGCGCGTAGACGTAGCGGGTCTAGGCTGGTCGGAAAGCAGGGCTGGGGCAGCTTTGCGCGGCGCTGGAGCGTATTCGGCAGCGGGTTCGGGCGCGTAGGAAGTGGGTGCAGCGGGACGGCGTTCAGTGCGGACGGGGGCTTGGGCAGCAGCCTTGCTAGGTGCAGGCGTTGCGCCGGGCTCGGCCGCGTAACGCGACGTTGGCGCAGGCGTGTAACGCGGAGTCGGCTCCGGCGTGTAACGCGGGCTGCGATCGACGGCATTTCGGGACGAAGCGGCAGGAGCGTAACTGGGCGCGGACTCCGTCGTGTAGCGCGAGGGGGCCTCCGTATTATACTGCGAAGCCTGCACGGGACGGGCGGTAGGACGAGGCGTCGGCACTTCGACTTGCATCATCATGCTCGGTTCGTTGGCCGGGTCTTGGGCTGCGTTACCGGTGTCGGTTGTGGGAAGGAATCTAGGCCGTGGGCCTGGTTCGCTCGCGTTGCTATAGGCGGCCGGCCCGGTCTGGGCACAAAGGCAGGTGCAAGCTTTCAGGACGAAAGCCAAGGCTGCTAATTTGCTGGCGCTGCGCTGGACGGCGTTCGTGCGACGAGGGGATGAGGTGCTCATGGATTGATAAAAGTCTTCTCTTGGGTGGTGGTGATACTTTGACTGGAATTTTTTGCTACCAAATTCACAAGTAAGGAAATACTGGCGGGGTAATAGGCCTCCGCCTCGTTCGGCAAGGGATTGGCTACGATGGGAAAGCGCAATGCATTTTGCATTCCCTGGGGCATCGGATCGGCCCCCGCGATCCCTGTGCTCAAGTCAATCGTGGCCGACAGCTTGCCTGTGCGACTGGCGTATTGGGAGTAGCGTTTAGCGGCCAATACACAGGGATGGGTGGTGTAGCCGGCCCAGTAGAGGTAAAATGGCACGCGGATGGCATTATAGCCGAAAACAGGCGCTACATCCGTGGGGAGCTCGAGCTCGGCATCGCGCACCCATATCCATTCGGGCGGAAGGTGCCAGCCACCGTAGCGCCCGTAATTGCAAATTCGATGGCCGGATCGTTCCAACTCCTCCCACACGGGCGAGGGATCAATTTCGTTTAATTCGCGAAACGCAGGGAAAACCCAATAGGACGGATTTATCACAATCACGCCTTCTTTTTCGAAGCCTACAGCGCCTGGGAGCAGTAAAGGTCCGAAGGGGGAGGGGCGGACAAGCAGGGCGCGTATATTCGTGGCAATCCGTCGCGCTTCTTCTCGGTAGGCGGCGACCTTCCACGTCTTTGCGGCACGGGCTAAGGCCCAGGCGACCAAGATATCACCATCGGTGGCATTATTGGTGTCGTCCACCTGACCGCGTCCGACGCTCGGATTCCAACGCCACGCCAAAAGGGCGTCGTTGCGAATTTGGAGATTTTGTATTGTCCACACCGCAAGCCGCTGAAAAGTTTCCCGGTCACCGTAGCCTTCGGCAAGCAATAGACCGTAACCTTGCCCCTCCGAATGGCTTACGTTGCCGTTAGCTGTATCGATTACTCGGCCTTCCGCCGTGATAAAGCGTTTGCGGTAGGCGCTCCACCCTTCCTGGCCTAGTTCTTCGGCCTGAACCAAACCCGTGAGCAGTATGCCTAGGGCGAGGAATAGGTGTTTCCAGTTCATACGAAGGGCCGAGTTTATATATTAGCGAGAGATCAACCGAATCCTGCGGTCCACCAATTTGGCGGTGAGGTAAATAATAAGCACCAGCGCGATTCCCGTAGCCCAGCCCCACTCTTTGACGGTCCAAGTGTCACCAAGGGCCATTTCTACCTGTTGGTTGGAGATAACCGCCTCGCTGATTTGGCTGGGGGTATGAATCTCAAGTGGAGAAGATCCATCGGCCAAGCGGACGATATCGCCTCCGATTTGTTTCCATTTGTCCGACTGGGTAATTTGATTGGTGCGGGTCTCCAGCAGCTCTGGCGTAAAAGCCGTCATCACCAAAGTCCAACGGTTGGGACTTTTAACCTGATTGACTGCGCTTAAGTAACCATATTCCTGATAGGGAGTTGTGCTGGTGGGTGAAGCTTGTGTGGGTTCGGCTTTCGCGGCCACGATGGGGCGCCACTTCGGCATCTGCCGATCGATCCACCATTTTAGATTCTTGGGGGCATATAATTCCCGAGCATTCTTGGCTTTATCCAGCTCAGGGACGAGGCTTCGCATGGGAATTCTCTCCTGCAACTCTTCCGGTAGGGTAGCGAAGGGGCCAAAGGCAATGATATGTCGATCATTCACGGGAGCGCCGTAACTATAATCCGCAGCGTAAAGGACTGTTTGGGAGGACTGGGCGAGCTTGGCCAAGAGTGTCAGGGCGCTTTGGTTTGTTTGCCTATTGTTATCATACAAGGTGACTGCAATCTCACCGCCATCGGGACGTCCAATCAGGGGATAGAGCGTCCGAGAGGTTAAACCCAGGTCCACCGCAGGGGCCGGGGCTTGAAAAATGGGCATTTCGAGGGTCGAAGTGCCGTAGATTAATACTTCCTCCGCTGTGGCCGAGGGGGTGCTGCGATCCAAGGTAATTTCAAGAGGATTGGCTCCCGCCACAAAAGTAGCGAGCGGCAGGCTGACTCGGACTTCCTCGAAGCCCGCCCCTTGTCGGCGATCTGTTGCAGTCAGGGTGGTGCCATTGATTACAACCTTTAACTTGTCCTTCCCACGAAGGGGGCCCCCCTTGGCCTGAAAACGTATCACCAGGCTACCTGAACCGGTGTCCTTGAGGCCGATGTAAGGAGGGTAGAACAAGGTCAGCCCTACCCCGCCATCCGACAGAGCGCGCAAAGGCATGCCACGTTTGACCAACTCACCGAAGCTATATTTCTTTCCGCTTTCAAGGGGCGGTTGGCGCGAAAACTCAGGGAGTTCCGGCATGATCACTTCTTTGATGAACGTGGTCCCGATGCGAGGTAAGGCAGTGCGAACTAAAGCCAGACTCATCACCGCAGCGGTCAGATCCTCGGGAGTTTTACCGGCTACAATCAACATGAACCCTTCGTTGCTTCCGGGCGAACGACGGATGGCCAGCATGCAAGGGCTGGACTTATTGGCATCTAGCTCTGGGACAAAAGTTTGCAGTTCATCGTAGGTGCCTAGCACGATATTTGCGTAGACTGGTGCCGGATCGGCCCCATAGGTCACCCGCAGGACTCCTTTGGTCGTGCGCAAAGCGATCGCCTGAGCCAAGATCGAAGCTTGCGCGAATTCCAGGTCGCTCAGGGCATCGTCTTTACCAAAACTTAGATGGAGATCCAATCTATCACCCGCAGACGCCAGTAATTCATCGAGGTCAGCGAGTTCCAATTCACGACCCTGAATACCATTTTGAGCCGAAACCGAGGTGTTCGGATTCGTGTCAGTCGTCTCCATGGCAGGCGTGGCCAACCCCTCGGTATCGCTACGTTTCTCAACTTTGGACGAGCGCATCTTCGATGAGAGGTCGGCGGCGGTGGCCGTTGCCACACAGCCATAGCAAGCCGCTGTGGTCAGCGCCAGTCGGAGAAAGCGAGAGCGGAACGAAAGGCGGTAAATACTGGGAAGGTGCATACGAAGACTCCTAATTGAAAATATGATTATGAGCGGGGAGATAGACTACCTGCATTAACGAAACATGTGGGAAATGTGAGCCGCGGTATTCTTGAGGCCGAGGCCGACAAGATTAGTAAAGCTACCCAAGACGCCCATCTTACTGCCGCCGCGATCCTGAAAGCTCGCCCAGCGGACGCTGCTGCCGCCGGCCATACGCACCTTGATCCGGCGCTCCTCGCTTGTTTTGTGGCTGAATTCAGCGCCCACCTGGAGTTCGCCATGCCCCTCGCCCGTAGTTGCACTGCGCAGGAGAATATTCAAGGTAACCTCTGGCTGGTTTTTGATGGCCTTGAATCTCACTTGCGCGCGGTCAGTCCTGAGGATCTCAGACTGGTCAACGCCCCTGACCACCAAAGCGCAACCGCCCATTGATATGTCAACGCACCGGCAAGGATAAACGACGTCGCCAATCACAAGTTCGGCAGGTATCTGTGCAGGCATCCGAGGCGTAGCCCGGCGCTGCTTGCGCTCCATCAGAGCGCCCAAGGCACAGAGCAGAATCAATAAGTTAAAGACCGACCAAAACATGGTTATACCCACGGGGTAACGGTCGGATGATAAGTCGCTGTGCCATAGCTTGTAGACACCGGCACCGATACAGAAAACGTTTATCACCGTAAGAATATAAAAAGGCAAAACGAGAGGCGAGATGAAGTCCTTATCCAGCGTCTCACCCTTCGGCGTCACTTTGAAAGTAGGCGCGCGGGGCTTGAGCCAGACTGAAACGACCGCGGGGAGAATGTAAACCGACTGGAGCAATTCATAAAGCTCGGAGACGAAAGACCAACGCACCCGGCCATAAAGATAATTGGCCGTCGTAAGCACCGCTATGAGATAAGAGACTCCGTAGAGAAGGAAGTCCGGACCGTTGGCATTATATATCTTCAGCCCGAAAACCAGAAAGGCGACCGGAGCGAGCATGTAAACCAAACGGGCAAAGGGGAAGAACCAGAAAATACAGCTATTCAAGTAGCATAGCCGTTGGGGGAGCGACAGGCCCCG
This sequence comes from Verrucomicrobia bacterium IMCC26134, assembly GCA_000972765.1. Classification (GTDB taxonomy): domain Bacteria; phylum Verrucomicrobiota; class Verrucomicrobiia; order Opitutales; family Opitutaceae; genus IMCC26134_A. Next base: position 393,988 of record CP011265.1, read on the forward strand.
AAGTAAAAGGGGGTTTTTAAGCAAAAGAATCTGCATCATGCCTTGTGCCCAGCGGGAGCGCTGAACCACAAAAGTGCCGACTGTCTCGGGCGATAAGCCCGAAAGCATGGGAGTGGAAATGTAGGCGCTGTGAAACCCCTTCGAGTGGAGGGTCAACGCGGTTTCGGCATCTTCCGTGATTGTCTCACCGGCCAGACCGCCTGTGACTTCAAGGCAGCTTCTCCGCATAACCGCTCCCGAGCCACAGAAGTAGGCGGAACCCCAGAAATCGAGTCCCTTTTGAATCACACGATAGAACATTTCGCCTTCACTTGGCATCCGGCCAAAAGTATCCAAATTGCGTTCCACCGGATCAGGATTGATCATGAAATGCGGTGTTTGAACCAGGAACAGTTTGGGATCTTGGTTAAACAACCCAACGGTTTTTTCCAAGAAATCGTTCGTAGGCACATGGTCCGCGTCGAAAATCACGACCAATTCGCCCTCGCTCTGATGAAAGGCAGAGTTGAGATTTCCGGCCTTGGCTCCTTCATTCCGCGCCCGGGTCATGTAGGTGATGCCAAGGTCCTGACACAGTTTTTGTAAGGTTAAACGGCGCTCCTTTGCGGCATTGGCGGACTCCTCGTTATCGCTTTCGCATTTTTGATCTGTTCCCCCGTCGTCACAGAGGTAAACCCGAAGTTTTTGCGCGGGATAACGCATTTCCAAAACACCCATCAAGGTGGCCTCGAGGAGTTCGGGGCTTTCATTATAACTGGGGACCAAAATATCGACCGTGGGCAAGTTCTTCTCGGCAGGAAGGGGCACGGGCTTGCGCTCGTAATTAGACAAATTCACAAAGTTACCGAGCAAGCAAATCGACACGGCGTAGACTTCGGCTGCGTATAAGGTAAGTGCGAAAATGAAACTCGGCCAATCCGTGAACGCCAGGGTGTAAAGCGTGCGCCAAGTGAAGTAGCGCAGCACCATAAAGGTCGACAGCGTGATAAACGTCACCCGCATAATGCGGCTATCCGGACTCTTGCTGGTGAGGAACATCACAAGCAGTAGACCGCCGGTGATGTAGAGGTTAAGGTAATGATCTAACCGTGCGGTGGCTAGATAACTGACCGCAGTTGCGAGGATCAGCCATAGCAAAAAACCGAGGCTTGAGCCTCCTTCTCGACTATTAGTTTGTTCGTTTTTCATTTTTTGCTGCGATATAAATTATGGAATCAACCACGGCTAGCATGGTGTGGGCCAAATAAAGCTGCGGCACACACAACCGGGTGGAGTCGCATCCTTACAAGGGCTCAATTTGGCATCAGAGCAGAGATGTCGCCCCATAACCTCAAGGTTAAAAGTGTGTGGAAATCTAAAAAAAACCATAATTTACCTTCATTTAACCTTATCGTAGAATTAGTTAAATAAATGTGAAATGCCTTCATGCCGTCGTAAAAGCAAGGAAACCGTCTGAAAAAATAGATATTTCAACTTGTTTTAAAAATCATTGATTAACATTATTTTACAAAACCTAATCACCGCAAAGGCACGCTCGATTGTCCATTTCCTCTTTTTTCATTTTTAACGCAATCAATGTTAGCGCTGTGATTGTTATAAAAATTTAAAGTTAATTTTCATAAAAAATACGAAATGACGAATTTTATTTACTTAAGTAAATGGACAAAAATACTATACGTGTCTAATTGACGCAATCATTCTAGGGTAATGAAGATGCATGCCACTTTCGCTGGTAGCGTTCAAGTAAACGCAATCTGAGAACCAAGCCATCACCCATCGCGACTTTGGATTGGGGCTTTTGGGTGAAGGGGGGCATAAACAGCTGCTCCACCAAACCGTTTGACCCACGGCAAGTGAACTGTCCCTTTAGGCGATCCCCACCCCGGACCTCGCCTGCATGAATTCCCCCCCCTTTTCTCATCTGGCTGTCATCGTAGCCGCTTTGGCTCAAGGGGTATATGCGGCAGAAACCTATCTGTTGGTCGGACCGCAATCGGCTCCGCAGTTCATCAACAGCGTCGTGGGCACGGACACGCTCTGGGACTCCGGTTATTATGGCGAGGGTGTGGTCATTGCCAACGTCGAGGGGGGCCATGTGTGGTCGGGGCATGAGGTCTTCGACCGCAGCGTGTTGGACTTGCCCACCAATCCCGTGCGGTTCGTGAACGCGCCGGTGACGGTGGATGCGCCCGAACTGGGCGAGGTGGATTTTCATGCGACGATGGTGGGGCATGTGCTGGTGGGGGCCGGACTCATCGTGAACCCCGACTCCAGCGTGCGCCTTAGCTCTCTCGGTGCGGGCATGGCTCCGCTGGCCACCCTGTGGTCGGGGGCGATTGCCACGCATTTCGACAAAACGGTGGCGGGAGCGGGCTCGTTCGACAGCAGCGCCGAATCATTTCGTGTGCCTTACGTGGAGTTTTTCGCCGGGGGCAGCCAGGGTCGGGCGGACGTTATCAATAGCAGCTGGGGTTACGCAGACGGCAGCGCGAGCGTGACGGAGACGCGCATCATCTCCGGACTGGCGGCGGCCAACCCGTCGGTGACGGCGGTGTTCAGTGCGGGCAACTCCGGTCCGGGCGCGGACAAAGTCGGCGGGCCCGGATCCTCGTTCAACGTGATCGCGGTCGGCTCGGTGGGCGGCGCGCAACAGCTCACACCCTCCTCGTTTTCATCGGGCGGCTGGTCATCGTTTTACGATCCGGTGAACGATGTCGTGATACCCGGCGCGCGGGCGGCGGTGCATGTTTCTGCTCCAGGGGAAAATTTCGCGCTCGCGGCGTATTTGCAGCCCACGGGCGGATTGGAGCCGCTGCTGAACGAAGCGGGTGTCAACAATCCGGAAAATAATCTGTATTTCGTGTTTTCTCAGAGCGGCACCAGCTTTGCCTCGCCCATCGTGGCGGGCGGCGTGGGTCTGCTCAAAAACCTCGTGCGGTCCGGTCCCTACGGGCTTTCCCAGACTGAAGCGATGGACACGCGGGTGATGCGCTCGGTTGTAATGGCTTCTTCGATACGCACCGAGGGCTGGAACAACGATCAGATCGCCGGGCCGGGTAGCGCACTGATCACGACGCAAGCACTGGACCTTTTCGCGGGCGCGGGCCGCTTCGACGTTGGACGCGCGGCGGTGGTGCTGGTCGGCGGCACGGCCGATGTGCCCGGTCTGGTCGGCGGCACGGGGCTGGCTCCGACCGGTTGGGATTATGGAGCGGTGCAAGTCGGACAGGTAAACGACTACGTGCTCGATCTGGCTGGAGTAAGCGGGGTGCACGAGTTGACCGTGTCGTTGAACTGGCTCGTGGACGATCATGTGGACGCCGCGACAGGTGCGGTCTCGTTTGGCAGCTTCGCTAACCTTGATCTGGAGCTCTGGTCGGTGAGCATCTCGGGCTCCTTTATCGAGATGCTCGGCGCCTCGCGCACGTCCTATAACAACACCGAGTTTATTCGTCTGGCCTTTACGCCCGACGGGCAGTTCGGGTTGCGGGTGCGGTTCGATGGTCTGGTCTATGACTTCGACGGCGTGCAGGGCGGCAACGTGGGCTACGGACTGGCGTGGGCGGCGGAGGCGATTCCAGAGCCTGCGACCGTGGGGCTCTGGGCGGGCGCGTCGGGCGGGCTGGTGGTATTTCTTGGGCGCCGCCGTCGTTTGATGAAGCCGGCAGTCTAGGACTTAGGCGGGAAGAAAAACGCATCCGAACCGGTCACGTTTTTCGGCGTCTTCCCGGCTTCGGAATACAGGTAATACGGCGCGCTGGGAGGAGGCGGACGTTGCAGACCGGAGCGATGGCATGGTCAACGCGGCGAGCGAGACGAGCAGGGCGAGACTGCGGGTGGTGGTTTTCATGGGTGGTGGTGTTCAATAGACTAATTAGAACGACCCCATGTGCTGCAGACCAAGTCGGGAGGCGCTTCTGCTTACTTGATGGACTTGGACTTTTTTTCGCCCTTCGCCTTCCGCCCGCCGCCACCGCGAGGTTCCGTAGCGTTGGGGTCGTAGGCGGGGTTCGGTTGATCGGCTAAAAAGGCACCGGTATCCTGCTGCCACTTGAGCAGCTGGGTTTTTAACTCTTCGAGTTTGGCCGGTTCCTCTTTGGCGCGGTCGAGGGTCTCACCCGGATCGGCTTTAATGTTATAGAGTTCGTAGGTCGGACCGGCGAATTTCTCGATGAGTTTATAGTCGCCTGCGCGGACCAGACTCATCGGCTCGCCTTTGCCTATGTAACACGGAAAATGCCAAAAAACCGCAGGTCGGTTGAGTGGCTTGCCGCTACGCAGCTGGCTCATCAAGCTAACACCGTCAGTCGGTTGGTTGCTCGGCAGCGCCAGCCCCGCGGCATCGAGAATCGTAGGCATGAAATCCATGCTCAGCACCGGTTCATCGCAGGTTTTACCGGCGGGAATGACTCCGGGCCAGCGCACCGCGCCCGGGACGCGCAGGCCGCCTTCGTAGAGCAGCCCTTTGCTGCCTCGGAGCGGGTTGACGACATACGGCAACCCGCCGTTGTCGGATGTGAAGATGACGAGGGTGTTCGTATCGAGGCCGAAGCGTTGTAGCGCCGACATGATGCGACCGACACTTTGGTCGGCGGCCTCACAGGTGGCGGCATACTCCGGCGTGATGCCCTGATCTGTCCCCGTCGCGGTTTTGTGCTGATATTTGGCGAGTAGTTCCGGCTTCGGATCGAAGGGCTCGTGCACCGAGTGATCCGCATAATAAAGGAAGAATGGCTTCTCCTGGTTTTTCTCGATCCAGGCGACCGCATCCTCGGCCAGCGCATCCGAGAGATAACGTCCTTGGTCGTTGCGGTAGGCGTCCTTTTTAAAATCAAAGTCATCGGGACGATGATACACGTCAAATCCTTGGCCCGTGGGACTGCCTGGCATACCGCTGCGACCGCGACCTAGATTCCACATCCCGATTAACGCGGTGGTATAACCCTCGTGCTTGAGCGCCTCGGCGAGTGTAACCGTGCGGTCGGGCAGCTCGTCGTTACCCTTGGTGCTGAGCACCTTCATGTGTGGCTGACCGGGATCATAACGCGGATCGACCACGGTATAGACCACGTGACGCGGCGGGTATTGACCGGTAAGCAAGCAGGCACGCGTCGGCGCGCAGTTGGGTGCGCTGGCATAGCACTGGGTAAACACCGCGCCCTGGCGGGCTAGAAGGTCGATGGCAGGTGTCTCGATGTAGTGGTTTCCGGCAAAGCCCGGATCGCGCCAGCCCATGTCGTCGATCAATATAAGCACGACGTTGGGCTTACGCGGACCGGATTGCACCGGCGACGCCCCGGTCGTGGGGATCGAAACCGTGCCGAGAAGCCCGGCACAAAGAACCCAAAAGGCCGTCGGTGAGAGATGCGCGCGCATGGGTCAGGCAACGCTTGGTTGCGGTTTAACGAGATAAGAATGGGCAACCATGCCGTGACGAGTATCCGAGGTTTCGTCTTTTGGCAGGAAGCAACGCACGTAGTCCACTTTCACATCGGCAGGCGTGACGGTGACACGCAGATAGCCGGAGCTGGGAAGCTTTTTTCCGGAGGTGTAGCGGTCCTCGTTGTAAGCGACATAACCGTGGTCGGACGGCATCGGCACTTCCTGATAGATGACGCCGTCCTTTTCCTGCTGGCAGTAGAGGTGGTCGTGGCCTTGGAAGAATATGCCCACTTTGTGCTTCACCATCAATGCATGGATCGGGAGTTCCCACCCCGGGCGTTTTTGAGCGAACGTGGCCTCACCCTTTTTGCCCTGTCCGCCCCACTCGTAAAGGCTGGCCTCCTCGATGCCGCCGCGCCCGGAGCCTAGGACGTGATGGGCAAACACGAATTTGTGCTTCGCGGTGCTGGTTTCGAGCGTGTGCTTCAGCCACTGATACTGGGCTTCACCGATCGTAATGCTCCACCAATCCCGGTTCTTCTTATCGTCTGAACCGCTGCTGGGACCACCCTTACCCTTGGCGCCGAAGCCGCTATCCACCAAGGCGGGTGAATGCCAGTAGTTGTCCATAATTACAAAGAGCGCATCGCCCCACGTCCATGCGCAGTAATTTTTGAGCAGTCCGATATCTTTCAAGCTCTCGGGGTTGCCGCTATAGAAATGATCTGGCGCCACGGTGGGGTAGAGCCGGTTGCGTGCGCATTGGACGCCCACGGCGACCTCGCGGCGTTCATCGGTCTGCAGGTAATTAAAGAGCGAGGCCTGCTCATGGTTTCCGTTCATCAGGAAAACCGGAGCCGATTGGCCGACGAGCCCGAGAAAGGGACGTTGCAGCAGGTAGGGTCCGGCGAGAGAAGCGGGCGTCAGGGTGCGCACCTTCTCCACGCTAAAATCGTCGCCGATGCAGATATGGAAATCGGGGTGGTCGGCAGCGGCTGTGACCAAGGTGCGGGCGTAGAGCTCCGGATGGCTGCTTTGCGGACGCTCCGGATGCGAGTCGCCTTGCAGGGTGAAAACGAAGGAGTCCCCGCGGGCTCGTTGCGTGGCGAAGCGGCACTCGGCACGTTGCTTAAAAACGGCGGCGCCCGGCTTTCGATAGCTCAGGCGGTAGTAGTGCTGCGTGCCGGGTTTTAAGCCGTCAAAAACGACCTCCACAGGCTCGCCGCCCGGGAATGTTTCAGTCGCCGTTTTGCGTGCATAATGCCCTGAAGCGGTTCCGATCTCGAAGTAACCTTCCATGGTTTCCCTGGCCAGCGCGCTCGCGGTGATCGAATTATCCGTGGCGCGACCGAGCACCACGGAAAGCGCGGCAAACTCGGCCAGTGATTCCGGCAGGACATACGCGCCCTGGAAAACAGGACCACGCGCTTTGCTCTGATCCTCACCGCCTTGCCTGCCCTTGCCTCCTTTGGGTTTGGTCTCCTGCGCAAAGGCGGATGGTAAAAACGCCCAGCCAAACGTCGCGGCCATTAATCCGATAAACTCACGTCGGCCTGCGAAGTTCAGAATCGGTTGATAAAACGGGTTGGGTTTTTCGGCGGGTAGATTTGGGGGACGCATAGGGTTCGGGCTAATATGATAGAGGGTGACTGGACACCCATTGACTAAATTATTTATTAGTTGGGCGTTGAGGTGCGCGGAAGAATGTGCGCACGCCAATGGGTTAACGTAACGGAGCGCCGGATACGTCAAGGTTTGGCTGGGCGTTCCAGCGTGGTTTCCAGCCGCGTTTATCGACTCGCGTCCGAAAGATCACCGTGTTGTCGAGGTCCAGATCATCGCTCCAAATGAACTTTGCGCCGGCGAAATCATCCGCGTTGAAATTCCCATCCGGACGAATGCGTTCGTCGGGGTATTCCGTGGCGAGCGACCAGGCACTGTCGTCAAAGCCAGCCGAGAACCAATCAGCAGGGATGTCCGATACTGCGACCAAAGGATGCTCCGTGTCGCGATTCAGCGGTCCCTTTGAATAACACTTCACCTTCCACGTCGCGTTGCTGACGGTGCCATCGGCGAACTTGATGATAAAGCCGGCGTCGCCGATGTGCTGGCCATATTCCAAGCCGGTTTTGGGGTCGGCGTTGTCTTTGGCCATGACGGCAATGGTCATCGGGTATTCGGGAAGAATATCGATGCTGACTACGTTGTGCGGCAGGAATTCGACCGGATCGACGGCCGTGAGTTTTCCGTTGATGTAGAGAATGAACCAGTTGTCTGCGTAAACGTTGACCTTTGCCGTATCCGTGGTGGCGGGCTTGACCATCCCGTCCTTGGCGGGACCCGCCACGCGGGGTCGATCCCCGGCCTTGGGTCGTGCGGGCGGAGCGGCGCGATCAGTGGATTGTGGTCGTTCGGATTGCGTGACGGCTCCACTGCGGGTGTAGGTCACATTCAACTCCGAGCTGGCGATAACCTTGCCCTTAATCGCCTCCAGCAAGACCGCGCGATTCACTTCGGCTGGGGGGCATGTGAGTCGTATTGGCGAGGAAAGCGCATAAAGTGTCAGGGTGTAGGTTTTCGACCCGGGTCCCTGCGAATGAGGGGGCTCGTAACCGACCTTACCCCTGAATCCGGTGCCCACTTTCCCGATACCGCTGACGTTTTTAGGCAGGTTGTTAACCTCGGCAGGGATGTCGTAAAGCGTCCAATACCACTTCGCCACGCCCTCCGGATCGATGTGGTGCATAATCAAGGCATAGGCCTGGGTGCCAGCAGGCGCACCACTCCAGGCAAGCGGAAGGGTGGAGCCACTGCCATCCCCCGTGTAGTCGCGCGGCAGGAGGCCGCCATTGCTCACCTCGGGGCTGGTAAGACTGAAGGTGCAATCCACCGGTTTGGGATTTTCCGGCGCTGGCGCTACGGATGCAGATGCGGGTCTGGAATTACGCGTAGTCACAAGGTTGCTTGCGCCTTTCATCGCGGCCTCAGTCCGTCCTTTGGGTGCCGGATTACCGGAGGACTTATCGCGGGCCGTGTAGGTTTCCTCCCTCTTCGAGCCCTTGGCATCTACAAATTGGAAGTTCCACCCGCCGCTGCCGTTCGTCGAGTAATTCACCTCCGCCGTTTGTCCATTCACTGCATATTTGAGCGCAAAGGAATTCGCGTCTGGTGAGGCGGTGAACGCGGTGATCACGGCGCCATCGAGCGGCGGAAGCGAAGGGCGCACCGGTTGGGCCCGAGGCTGTGGGTCCACCTGACCGTCGCGCTCGACTACCTGCCCATGAAACCCGCCGTTGATGTAAGGATAGTGCGTTGATGCATGATAATGATAGCCCAGGGCAGCGTTGGTGTGGCCCCGGCAGGGGTCGAGATTGCCGGGCTTCGAACCATCCGGGTCGGCCAGGCCATAGATGGCATAACCATCGAGGGCGTAGGCGATGGGCAGCGTCTTGCCAACGACACTCTGCAGGTGCAACGGCGCGGCGTGATAATGGTAGTCGTCCGCCCTCCCGCAGTGCCCGCCCCATTGATCGAGTTCGCCGATTTCCTGGGAGATTTCCCCGCGATTGTTTTGCGGATTGAAAATCGGGATGCCATTCGCAGCGACGGCAATGGCCCCGCGCAAGAAACGCCCCTTGATCATCTGGGGGGCGTCCGCCGGGACCGGATAAAGCGGAATCCGCCAGGCATTTGTGCCGAAATAACCCTGCGGGAGCGGCACCTGTTGTTGCCAGGCCGTGATGCCCACCATCATGCCGTGGGCTGGCAGGCCATTGCTTCCGACATAGAGAAAACTCGCGTCCCACCTCAATTGAACTTGCGGCTCGAAGAGCTGAAACGCGGCCGCTTGGGAAGGCGCGCGGGGCGGAACGGAATCAGGCTCAATGTGCGAAATGGGGCCGGCCTCCTCATGAGAGTTATGGGCGTTCGCTAAAACCGCGAACGAAACAAAACCAGCCAACCATAGGGAAAAGAGTGATACGTGGCGCATCAAGCGGGGGAATTTCATACGCCCAGCTTACACGGGTGACCATTAAGATTTCATGAATCTGAGCGCACCCAGACAATTTTTTTAAAAATGGGCGCGCCTTCATCTCTCCTTAATCCAGACTCTGCTAAGCTAGGTTGCCCGCAAGCTCCAGTCCGCCTTCACCTAAAAACGACGATTAACCATGAGACTCCTCGTAGTAGAAGATGAGCCGGATCTGCTGACAGGGTTGCTGCGGGCGCTGCGCAAGGACGGGTATGCCGTGGACTCCGCCGCCGATGGCGAGGAGGGCTTACACAAAGCCCTTTCGACGGACTACGATGCCATTGTGCTCGATGTGATGCTGCCGCTCCTCGACGGCTGGGAGTTGCTTGCCCGGCTGCGCAAAAAGAAATCGACGCCGGTGCTCATGCTCACCGCCCGTGATCGCAGCGCTGATCGCGTGCGTGGCCTCGATAGCGGGGCGGACGATTACCTCGTGAAACCTTTTGATCTTCCCGAACTGCGCGCCCGCTTGCGCGCCCTTATCCGTCGCAGCGCGCAGCAGGCGCGACCGGTGGTGCAAATCGGCGATGTGTGCATCGATACCGCCGCGCGCACCGTTACCCGCGCAGGCGCCCCGGTTTTTCTGACGGCCCGCGAGTTCGTCATGCTGGAGTATCTCGCCCGGCACCAAGGCGAGGTGGTCACTCGCACTGACCTTTACGAACACCTCTTCGACGAAAGCGAAGAGACGCAGTCCAACCTCCTCGACGTTCATGTGTTCAACCTCCGAAAAAAACTCGGGACGGAGTTTATTGTGACCCGCCGCGGCCACGGCTATTGCATCGAATGAACTTCCCTCGATCCATACGCTGGAAACTGCAACTTTGGTATGGCGGCTTGCTTCTGTTGCTCTTGGCCGGCTTCGGTTTCACGGCCTACCAGCTAGAAAGCGCCCGACAGCTTCGTCACATCGACGAGGAACTGCAGCAGCGCCTGCCGATGCTCGTCGATTCGCAACGCCCGATTCCCGGCGACCGTGATCGGCGCCAGTTCCGGCTTTCGACTAGGGATGCACTGCTCTTTGACCAGACGGGAAACGAGTCCTTTTACTATGTCGTGTGGCTTAAGCACGGGGAACCCGTTACGCGTTCCACGACAGCACCGGAAGATGTTCCCCAGCCGAAGGCGGGTGATCCGCCGAATCGTTTGCGCGGTGACGTTCGTGAATCATTCCTCTTTCCCGGCCCCGGCGACTGCGTGCTGGTGGGGCGTTCGATCGCCCCTGATCTCGCGGGGTTGCGGCAGTTCGCATGGTGGTTGTGTGCGGTCGGCGTGACGGTGTTTGCGGCAGGGCTAGCGGGGGGGGGCTGGCTCATCATCAAGGCTTTGCGTCCGATCCAAACGATTAGCGCCGCCGCGCAATCAATCGCCACGGGTGATCTCTCGCAACGCATCCAAACCCAGGATACAGAGAGCGAGCTCGGGCAACTCGCCACCGTGCTCAACACCACTTTCGCGCGGCTGGAAGCCTCCTTTTCACGGCAATCCCGCTTTACCGCCGACGCCGCCCACGAACTCCGCACTCCGCTCGCTGTTATCCTCCTGCAATCCCAAAACGGTCTCGCCGCTGATCACCTCACCGAGGAGCAGAGAGAAGCGTTTTTGGCCACCCAAAGAGCCGCCCAACGTATGCGCCGGCTCATCGAATCCCTCCTGACGCTCGCCCGCCTCGATTCCGGCGAACTCAGCGACAACAGGGCGCCGTGCGAACTCAATCGCGTGGCGGAGGAGACCGTCCGTCTCTTGCAACCGCTCGCCGCGGAACACGGTGCCAGCCTTACAACCGAACTGGCGCCCGCGCACTGTGTGGGGAACGCCGACGAACTCGCTCAAGTCGTCACCAATCTGGTCGGCAATGCCCTCGTGCACAACCGCTCCGGCGTATCGGTTCACGTAAAGGTGCTTATTGAAGATCAGCACGCGGTGCTGACGGTGCGTGATACCGGCCAGGGGATTGCTCCCGCCGATATTTCCCACCTGTTCGAACGTTTTTATCGGGTGGAAAAAGCCCGCACGACGGCGGGCGGTCATACCGGGTTGGGACTGGCCATCACGCAGGCCATCGTCACGGCGCACGGGGGCATGATTGTCGCGGAAAGCAGAGTCGGCGAAGGCACGGTGATGACGGTGCGCCTGCCGCTTGCGCTCCGGGGCGCTGACTCAACGTAAGGGCAGCCGCGTCATGACTATGACACTGGAGCGTGGGCCAGCTTCGCCCGGTTAGTCGAGGGTCTGGCGGTAGCGTTTCACGCCGACAGTCATGGCCACGACGACGAAAAGCAGGAGCGGCCACAGTTCTGGAGCGATCTCGGCCAGACCGTTTCCCTTCAGCAGAATCCCGCGCACGATGCGCAGGAAGTGGGTGTTGGGTAGGCAGGCACCCACGTTTTGAGCCCAATGCGGCATGCCGCGAAACGGAAACATGAAGCCGGAGAGGAGAATCGAGGGCAGGAAGAAAAAGAACGCGAGCTGCACGGCCTGCAGCTGGTTTTGAGCAAGAGTGGAGAATGTGATGCCAACGGCCAAGTTGGCCGCGATAAAGAGGAGCGAGACGGCGTAGAGCAGCGGCAGACTGCCGAGCATCGGCACGTGGAAGAGGAAGTGCGCCGTTATCAGGATGAGGGTCACCTGGATGTAGCCGACGGCGATGTAGGGCAGGATTTTCCCCACCATGACCTCGAAGGGACGCACAGGCGTGGCGAGCAGGTTCTCCATCGTGCCGCGCTCGCGCTCGCGGGTGATGGCGAGCGCGGTGATGACTACCATGGTCATGGTGAGAACCACGCCCATCAGGCCGGGCACGACGTTGAATTGGGTGATGTTCTCGGGGTTGTAGTGGGCGTGGATGCGGAAATCGACCGGGCCGTCTTTGGCGTGGAGGCGGGCGAGCGGGCCGGCGAGGTCGCGGTTAAAAACGGTGTTGGCGAGTTTGCTGACGGCTGAGAGGGCGGGACCGGTGGCGGCGGGGTCGGAGGCGTCCGCTTCGATGAGCACGACCGGGCGCTCGCCGCGCAGGAGGCGGCGGCTGAAATCGACGGGGATGTTGACCACGAACTGAACGTCGCCGAGCTGGAGCAGACGTTGGGTGTCGGCCTCGCTTTCGGCCTCATGGACGACCTCGAAATAGTCGCTGGTTCGAAGAGCCTGGACGAGCGTGCGGCCGAAGGGGCCGGTGTCGGCGACGTGGACTGCGGTGGGCAAGTGGCGCGGGTCGGAGTTGATTGCGAATCCGAACATCATCAGCTGCATCAGCGGAATGCCGACCATCATGCCGAAGGTCACGCGGTCGCGTTTCATCTGGATGAATTCCTTGAGCACGATGGCCCAGAGACGGCGGAGGGAAAGACGCGGCGAACTCATGCGAAGTTATCCTTGGCCGAGTCCATGAGGCCGATGAACGCATCCTCAAGGCCGGCGGGGATGCGTTGCCACGTGTGGCGCGCATCGCGCACGGAGGCGATGGCGGCTTCGAGCATCGCGGCGTCGTGGCCGCTGACGTGGAGGGTGTTGCCGAAGGCGGTGACTTGTTCGACGCCGGCACGTCCGCGCAGGGCGGTGGCGAGGGTGCGGAGGTCGGGGCCGGTGACTCTCCAGGTGAAGAGGGCGGCCGAGGCGAGGACCTCGGCGAGCGTGCCGCGCGCGAGGAGGTTGCCGTAGGCGAGGTAGGCGAGGCGGTGGCAGCGCTCGGCCTCGTCCATGTAGTGCGTCGTGATGAGCACCGTGAGGCCGTCGGAGGCGAGCTGGTGGAGTTCGTCCCAGAATTCGCGGCGGGCCTTGGGGTCGACGCCGGCGGTGGGCTCGTCGAGGAGCAGGAGCTGCGGCGAGTGGATCAGGCAGGCGGCGAGGGCGAGGCGTTGTTTCCAGCCGCCGGAAAGCTGGCCGGCGAGCTGGTGGCTGCGATTGGCGAGGCCGAGGCGGACGAGGCTCCGTTCGACGGCGGCGCGGCGGTCGGGCACGGCATAGATGCGGGCGATGAAATCCAGGTTTTCGCGGATGCTGAGGTCTTCGTAGTAGCTGAATTTCTGCGTCATGTAGCCGACGTGGCGCTTGATGTCGGCCTGCTGGGTGCGGACATCGTAGCCGAGGCAGGTGCCGGTGCCGGCGTCGGGCGTGAGCAGGCCGCAGAGCATGCGGATAAAAGTGGTCTTGCCGGAGCCGTTGGGGCCGAGGAAACCGTAGATCTCGCCGCGTCTGACCTGGAGATCGATCGCGTTGACGACGATCTTTTCGTCGAAGCGTTTGGTGACGCCGGTGACGTCGATGGCGAACTCGGTCCCTTTCATGGACGTGGTCACGGAGCAGGAATGACGTCCACGGGTTGGCCGGGGTGGAGGTCGCGGGCGTCCTCGGGGCGGAAGACAGCCTCGATCAGGAACACGAGTTTGGCGCGGTTTTCGCGGTTGTAGAGCACGGGCGGAGTGTATTCGGCCTGTGGCGACACATAGCTGATTACGGCGTCGAGCGGAGCGTGGCCGTCGAGGTTGACGCGCAGACGGCCACCGGGCTTGAGGGCGGCGAGCGCGGGCTCGGGGACGAAGAAGCGGACTTTGATATTTTCCGGCGGCAGGAGGGAAACGACGGGCTGGCCGGCGGGGACGAATTCGCCGGGACGAAAGAGGGTGTCGTAAACGAGGGCGGGGCTTGGGGTGAAGACGGATTTTTGCGCGACGGCCCAGACGGCCTGGGTTTGGGCGGCTAAATTGACCGCGACCTGGTGCTCGGCGGCGGCGAGGGCGTCGGGCCGGGCTCCGAGGTCGGCGGTGGCGAGCTGGGCCAGGAGATCGTCGATGGCCCGGAGGTTGCGCTCGTGGGTGACGCGGGCTCGGTCGTAGTCACTGACGGAAACGACCTTGTCGCGGAAAAGCGCAGATTGGCGTTCGGCGTCGAGGCCGGAAAGGTCGGCGGCGGATCGGGCGGCAGCGAGGCGGGCGTTGAGGGCGTCGAGCTCGGAAGTCCTTGCACCCTTGCGCAGGTCTGCGAGCTGGGCGCGGGAGCTTGCGAGACGGGCGGAGGCCTGCTCGACGGCGGCGGATTCGGCGGCGTGCTCGAGGGTGAAGAGCGGCGCGCCGACGGCGATGCGGGCGCCCTTGGCGACGGCGAGGGTGTCCAGCCGCCCGGCGAGCGGAGAGGCGACGTAAACGAACTCACCTTCGAGGTAACCCTGGAAGCCGGAGGCAGGCGGGCGGGAGCAGGCGCCGAGGGCAAGCAGGGCGAGACAGCCGAGGGATTTGAGGACAAATGCGATTTTCATGCGAGGCCCCTTAATGGAGACTATCGGCGAGCTTGAGCAGATTCGGCAGGGCGGCAACGTGGTTTGCATGACATTTGACCACGTCGGAATCCTGCCTGCCATCACCGCGCTCGCCCACGGGGCGGGGGAGATCGCACTGCGTCATTTCGCGGATCCAATCCCGACTACGAGCAAGACCAGCCGCATCGACATCGTGACGGCGGCGGACACGGAGGTGGAGGCCTACCTTGTGGCGGAGTTGAGCCGACTCTTTCCGGAGCATCACATCGTCGGCGAGGAGGGCGGCGGGCAGGGTGCGGGAGCGGCCGGCGCGGCGTATCACTGGTTCGTGGACCCGATCGATGGCACGGTCAATTTCGCGAGCAAACTGCCGCACTTCTGCACCAGCATCGCGCTGGCGACGGCGGACCGGCAGCCGTTACTCGGGGTGGTTTATGATCCCACGCGGCGCGAGTTGTTCACCGCGGTGCGCGGCGGAGGTGCGTGGTTGAACGGGCGGCCCATCCACGTCACGCAGACGACTGAGCTGGTGGATTCGGTGATCACGAGCGGCTTTCCCTACGACAAGCATACGAATCCGGATAACAACCTGCGGGAGTGGGGGGCCTTTTTGACAAAAATACGCGGTGAGCGCCGGCTCGGCAGCGCGGCCTTGGATCTTTGCTACGTGGCGGCGGGGCGGCTGGACGGATACTGGGAAAAAGACCTCAAAACCTACGACGTGATGGCCGGCATGCTAATCGTGCGCGAAGCGGGCGGCACGGTGACGGACTATGTGGGCGGACCCAATCCGCAGCACGAGGACCGGGGCCGCTACGTGGCGAGCAACGGCCGAGTGCACGAGGAGATGCTGAGCGTGCTGGCGGGGGCCGGGGCCTGAGCGGTTCGAGACGGCAGACATCCCCGCGGCGTGTCGTTTTCGCGTGATCGCGCCTCGGTCAGGCGGGGTTGTAGTCGAGGTAGGGGCCGAGCCAGCGTTCGGTCTCGGAGACGGGTTCGCCGGTGCGGGCGGCGTAGTCTGCGACTTGGTCTTTGCCGAGTTTTCCCACGGCGAAGTATTTTGACTCGGGGTGGTTGAAGTAGAACCCGCTGACGGAGGAGGCCGGATACATGGCGCAGCTCTCGGTGAGGCGTATGCCGATCTCGTTTTCGACGGGAACGAGGGTCCAGATTTGCGGTTTGTGGCGGTGGTCGGGGCAGGCGGGGTAACCGGGTGCGGGCCGGATGCTGCGGTATTTTTCGCGAATGATGTCGGAGGGGCTCAGGTTCTCGGTGAGGCCGAAGCCGCTGAGGTCGCGCTCTTTTTTGTGAAAAAACTCGGCCATGGCTTCGGCGATGCGGTCGCCGAGCGCCTGCACGAGGATGGCGTTGTAGTCGTCGCCGGCGGCTTTGAATTCGTGGGAGAAGGTTTCGACCCCCGGGCCGGCGGTGACGGCGAACTGGCCGAGGTAGTCGGCGCGGCCGGAGGACTTGGGGGCGATGTAGTCGGCGAGGCAGAGGTTGGGTTTGCCGCCATCGTGTTCGAGCTGCTGGCGGAGGAAGTGGAAGGTGTGGAGAACTTGGGCGCGAGTCTCGTCGGTGTAGATCTCGATCGAGTCGCCGATGCTGTTGGCCGGCCAGAAGGTGAGGATGGCGCTGGGCTGAAACCGGTTTTCTGCGATGATGCGTTCGAACAGAGCGAGGGCGTCGTGGTGAAGTTTGGTGGCTTCGACGCCGACAACCTCGTCGGTAAGGATATCTGGATACCGGCCGTGGAGTTCCCATGCGCTGAAGAAGGGGCTCCAGTCGATGAATTCGCGGTCGAGGAGTTCGCGGACGGTGGCGTTGCGGAAGACCTGCGTGCCCAGAAAGGACGGCTTCGGGATGTCGGTCGCGGCCCAGTCGAACCGGGGGGCGCGGGCGCGGGCGTCGGCGAGGGAGAGGAGGGTGCGCTTGTTGCGGCGGGCGGCGAATTCTTCGCGCGACTTTTCCTGTTTCGCGGACACCTCGGCCATGAAGGCGGGTTTTTGTGCGGGGGACAGGAGGGCGCTGACGACGTTGACCACGCGGGAGGCGTCGAGCACGTGGACGACGCCGTGCGGGTATTCGGGGGCGACCTTGACGGCGGTGTGGGCGGGCGAGGTGGTGGCGCCGCCGACGAGGAGGGGCACGGTGAAACCCTGGCGCTTCATTTCCTTGGCGACGTGGACCATCTCGTCGAGCGAGGGGGTGATGAGGCCGGAGAGGCCGATGACGTCGGCGCCGATGCGCTTGGCTTCGGCGAGGATCTTGTCGCAGGAGACCATGACACCGAGATCGACGACCTCGTAGTTGTTGCAGGCGAGGACGACGCCGACGATGTTTTTGCCGATGTCGTGGACGTCGCCCTTGACGGTTGCGATGAGGAACTTGCCTTGGGCGCGGGTGGCCTCGCCGGCGGCGGCGGCGCGGGCTTTTTCGGCCTCCATGAACGGCGTGAGGTAGGCGACGGCGCGTTTCATGACGCGGGCGGATTTCACGACCTGGGGGAGGAACATTTTACCGGCGCCGAAGAGGTCGCCGACGACGCGCATGCCGTCCATGAGCGGGCCTTCGATGATGTCGAGCGGGCGGGGGTATTTTTGGCGGCACTCCTCGGTGTCCTGCTCGACGTAGGTGTCGATGCCCTTGACGAGGGAGTGGGAGAGGCGGGCCTCGACGGTGTCGTTGCGCCAGGCGTCCACGGGGGCGGCGGCCGCGACGGCACCGCCGGCTTTGGCGGCGTCGAGCTCGGCTTTGATCGCGTCGGCCTTGACGATGAGCTTCTCGGTGGCGTCGGGGTGTTTATTGAGGATGACATCCTCGACGAGCTGGCGGAGCTCGGGCTCGATCTCGTCGTAGTTGCCGAGCATGCCGGCGTTGACGATGGCCATGTCCATGCCTGCCTTAATGGCGTGGTAGAGGAAGGCGGTGTGGATGGCCTCGCGGACGGGGTTGTTGCCGCGGAAGCTGAAGGAGACGTTGGAGAGCCCGCCGGAGACCTTGGCGTGGGGGAGGGTCGCCTTGATGATGCGCGTGGCCTCGATGAAATCGACGGCGTAGTTGTTGTGCTCCTCGATGCCGGTGGCGACGGTGAGAATGTTGGGGTCGAAAATGATGTCCTCGGGCGGGAAGCCGGCGACGTCCACGAGGAGGCGGTAGGCGCGGGTGCAGATGCGGACTTTTTCGTCGCGGGTGGCGGCCTGGCCCTGCTCGTCGAAGGCCATGACGACGGCGGCGGCGCCGTAGCGGCGGATGAGTCTGGCGCGGCGCAGGAACTCGGTTTCACCGTCTTTGAGGGAGATCGAGTTGACGATGCCTTTGCCCTGGAGGCACTGCAGGCCGGCCTCGAGGACGGTCCATTTGGACGAGTCGATCATCACGGGGACGCGGGTAATGTCGGGCTCGGCGGCGATCAAGTTGAGGAACTTGACCATGGTCGGCTCGCCCTCGATCAGGGCCTCGTCGACGTTGATGTCGATGATGTTGGCGCCGGACTCGACCTGTTGTTTAGCGATGGCGAGACAGGCGTCCCACTCGCCGGCTTTGAGGGCTTTGGCGAATTTGGGCGAACCGGTGATGTTGGTGCGTTCGCCGACGACGAGGAAAGTGGAGGCTGCGGAAGTAGTCACGGAGGGAGAGAGATTTTTTTAACCGCGAAGGACGCGAAGATCGGGGTTTAGGCGGTGAGGGGTTCGAGCCCGCTGAGGCGGAGCGCGGTCGGGATGAGGGAAGGCTGGCGGGGGGGCAGTCCGCGAACGGTGTCGGCGATGGCCTTGATGTGCGGAGGGGTGGAGCCGCAGCAGCCGCCGACCATGTTGACGAGGCCGGAGGTGGCGAACTCACGCTGGATGGCGGCCATGTCGGCGGGCGATTCGTCGTAACCGCCGAAGGCATTGGGCAGGCCGGCGTTCGGGTAACAGGTCACGTAACAGTCGGCGATGCGGGCCAGCTCCTCGATGTAGGGGCGCATGGCGCGACCGCCGAGGGCGCAATTGATGCCGACGGAGAAGGGCTTCGCGTGGCGGATGCTGTTGTAGAAGGCTTCGGTGGTCTGGCCGGAAAGGGTGCGACCGGAGGCGTCGGTGATGGTGACGCTGATCATGACGGGCAGGCGCTGACCGATTTCCTCAAATACGCCTTCGATGGCGAAGAGCGCGGCTTTTGCGTTGAGCGTATCGAAGATGGTTTCGACGAGCAGGGCGTCCACGCCGGCGGCGATGAGGGCTCGGATTTGCTGGGTATAGGCGGTGACGACCTGCTCCCATGTGACGGCGCGGAAGTCGGGGCGGTTGACGTCGGGCGACATGGAGAGGGTGCGGTTGAGCGGGCCGATGGCGCCGGCGACGAAGCAGCGACGGGCCGGCGTGGCGGCTTCGGCGGCGCGGGCGGCGCGGAGGGCGCAGGCGACGGCGGCGTGGTTGAGCTCGGTGACGATGTGCTCGAGGTGGTAGTCGGCCATGCCGATGGTGGTGGCGGAAAAAGAGTTGGTCTCGACGATGTCTGCGCCGGCGGCGAAGTAGGCGGCGTGTATCTCCTCAATGACGGAAGGCTTGGTGATGCAGAGAAGGTCGTTGTTGCCCTTCAGGTCATGCGGGAAGTCTTTGAACTGGGTGCCGCGAAAGTCCGCCTCGGTGAGCCCGTAAGTCTGGACCATTGAGCCCATGGCGCCGTCGAGCACGGCGATGCGGCGGGCGAAAAGCTCGCGCAGGGCGGCGAAGGACGGGTGCTCGGTGAGGGCGAAGGAGTGGGCGGCAGGGGCTGACATGTGCGTAGAGAAGGAGGTCAAGGAAGCGGAAAGGAAGGAGATTCACCCTCTGTAGTCAAAAACATATCTTTACATACGGATATGTTGATATGTCTATGTGGCACGCTCATGTGCCGACCTTGCCTTTGCCTAGTCTAGGCGCGCGTTTTCTTTTGCAAAAGCTGCGCAGGGATGGGCGTTGTCAGGGGGAGGCCGAGGGGATGCAGTGGAGTGAAGTTTACCGTTCTTTGTCATTTTTTCGGGACCAGGGGAAGGCCGTGAGAATCGGCCACAGTTGCGCTGCGGTATCGCATCAGACCAGACCCACACCACGCCGGTGAACGCGTGGGCAAAGCCAATCGGAGTCGCATCCGGTGAAGGCGAGGGGCGAGGCGGGTGTTTTCCATCACGGGAAGCACCGACACATGCGGAGTCCGAACATCCTGCCCGGAGAACTCACGCGTCTGGCGCGAAACTTTTGCGCGCGCCGGAACGTTTTTCTTCATCGCAAATATGAAGCGTGAGGGTGGCCGTTTTCGCCGTTCGACCGGCGGGGAAGGTCTGCTCTTGCCGTTTAGTCAGGAAGACAGATCTCAATGAATATACTCCCTTTGCTGTTCCGCCTCGCGGGCCAGGCTCTTCTCGTCTGCACGCTCGGAGCCGCTGCGTCCGGTCTGCAGGCGCAATCCGGTGCCACGCCGCCTCCAGCCGCTGAGGCTTCGCCGCTGCAACTCGAGCCCTACGTGGTCACGGCCACCCGGGTCGCCACTCCGATCGAAAAAACCGCCGCGTCCATCACGGTGCTCACCCGCTCTGACTTCGAGAAGGCGGGCTTTGTCACGGCGGACGATGCGCTGCGCCAGCTCCCGGGGGTGACGCTGGCCGGCAACGGCCCCGGCCAGACCGTGGGTGTCTTCACCCGAGGCTCGGAGAGCCGGCATACCAGCATTCTCGTGGACGGACGCCGTCTGCCCACCGCGATGAACCGCTACTTCGATCTCGCCTACCTTCCGCTCCACGCCTTCGACCGCGTCGAGGTGGCTCGCGGTCCGCTGAGCTCCGCGCAAGGCGGCAGTGCGCTGGGCGGGGCGATTAATTTTCTCACGCCGCGTTGCGTGATGCCCGGTAGTCTGGAGGGCTCGTTCAACGCCGAATTCGGATCGTTTGAGCACAAGCGCGCGGAGTTCGTTTTATCCACCGCCGGAAAAAACGGCTACGCCAATATCGCGGCGAGCGTGACTTCGGATGAAAACGACCGGCCGAATAACGCGTTCGAAGGGCGCAGTTCTTTTAACTCCTTCGGCTGGTCGATCACGCCGGCGCTGCAATTCGATGTGCTGGCGGGCTATCTGGAATATGATGGCGGCACCCCTGGTAGTGTGCCGTTCGCCAGCCTCACGCAACAGCTCGACCGGAAACTCGGTTTCCTCATGCCCAGCCTGACTTTCCGGCCCTCGGAAAACTGGACCCACACCTTCACCGCCGGTCTGGCCAAGCAGACCGACGAGCAGCGCCGCACCGACTATACCTATGACGATGACAAGAATGTGGACTCTCAAAACATAGGCTACCAGGTGGATTTCAGGCCTCTGCCGCAGCTCGCCCTGCAGGCGGGCGTGGAGAAGAACTGGCAGGATGTGGAGGTCACCCCCGCACCCGGGCCCGCTGGTGTGTTTGGGCTTAACTACTCGCGATACGAGGTCAGCGAAGCGGCTTTTGCGGGTGCAAGCTACGACCTGACCGATGCGCTCACCCTCCTCGGCTCCGTCCGTCGCGATGTTTATCAGCAATTCTACGGTTCGTCCAACACCTGGCGCTACGGCGCCTGCTACCGCTTCGCGGGCACTGGCACCCGGGTGCACGCCTCCGAAGGCACCGCCTTCGCTGCGCCCGAGGTCCAGAACTTCGCTTACAGCTTCCCGTCCATGACTTCGCTCGAACCCGAGCGTTCGCGCGGCCAGGAGATCGGCGTCGTGCAGGCTTGGAGTAAAAACCTGAGCACTGGGGTGACCGCCTTTCACAACGAGGTGGAGAACCTGGTCCAGTTCGTGGGCGGCGCAGCACAGAACGCCGGACGCGCAGACATCCGCGGGATTGAGAGCACCATCGACTGTCGTCCGATTGATAAGGTCGACCTGAGTTTAAACTACACCTACCTCGACGCCGAAAACGGCCTCACCCACCGTCCGCTCGTTCGCCGGCCGCGGCATGCGTTCAACGCCCAGGCGACGTGGCAGGCGACCCCGGTCTGGCTGGCCGGTGCCGGACTGCGCGTGCAAGTGCGGCGCTATGACGGTGCACCTTATTCACAGGTCGAGGATTTCGCCACCCTGCGGGTTTTCAGCAGCTATGAGCTCCGGAAAAATCTGCTGCTGAAACTGCGGATCGAAAACGTCTTCGATGAACGCTATGCCGAGGTGAAGGATTATCCGGCTTTGCCCTTTGGTGCCTACGGAGGCGTGGAGTGCAAATTCTGATAGGCATCGACGCCGACCGTGCTCATCGTTTTACCAAAAATGCCGCTGCGACTCCGCATTATCCTCAGTCTGATTCTCGTGGGCATCGCTGCGTCCCCGGTTGCTCGCGCTGCGGAGTTGGTGGTGCGCGTGGTCTCGCAGACCGTAGGCACCGACGAGCTGCTCCTCGCCCTGGCGGAGCCGGAGCAGGTCGCGGCGCTCAGTCACCTCGCGACCGCGGCCGAATACTCCGTGGTCGCCAGCGAAGCGGCGGCCTATCCCCGCATCACAACCGGCGACAGCGAAGCGATCCTTCGGCACCGTCCCACACTGGTTTTGTTTGCGGATTACAGCCGGGCTGAACTCGTCGCCCAGGTGCGGCGGGCGGGAGTTTCAGTGCTGGTCTTCGATCACTACGCCACGCTGGCCGACGTGTATGCCAACCTGCGCACGCTTGGCCGGGCGCTCGGCGGCGGCGCACCGCAGCGGGCAGAGACGCTCATCCGCCGCTGCGGAATACGCATGAACGCACTGCGCGAAAAGCTGCGTGGTGTGCGGCCGGTGAAAGTCGTGAGCGGCACGACCTACGGGCTCGTGTCCGGCGAGGGCACCACCTTTCAGGATCTCTGCGACCACGCAGGGGCGGAGAACCTCGCGACCACCCTGGGCGGGCTGAGCGGTCATGTGCCGGAGCCGACCGAAAAAATGCTCGGCTGGCCGGTGGAGCAGCTGGTCGTAGGGCTCGATGCGGACTCGCCGGGCACGGCGGACAACGGGCCGGAGGCGCGCGAGCGGGCGTTGGAGCCTTTGCGTAAAATCCCGCCCTATATGTTTATGGCGGCGGTGAAAGAAGGCCGCGCGGTCGTCCTGCCGGCGGCGTATCTCGGCTGTGTTTCGCACTGCCGCATCGACGCCTATGAGGCGCTGGCTAAGGCGCTGCACCCGGAGGCGATGAAATGACGGCGATGCCCTTCATCAAACACGACGCAGCCCGCGACTGGTTTTTGCCTGCCATGGTCCTGCTGTTGTTCGTGCTGGCAGTCGCTTCGCTGGCGAGCGGAGAAGTCGGTATGACGCCGGCGCGGCTTTGGGCGGGATTAACCGGGGCGGATGAAGTCGCCTCGACGATCATCTGGCAGCTACGGCTACCGCGCGTGATCACTGCTCTGCTGGTGGGCTCGGCACTCTCCACCGGCGGACTGGTGATGCAGGCCTATTTCCGCAACAGCCTCGCGAGTCCGGACCTGCTTGGGGTGAGCAGCGGATCGGCGGCGGGAGCGGTTGTTGCCATTTCCGCCGGTTGGACGGCGATCGGGCTCTGGGTGCTGCCGATAACCGCAGTCGTGGGCGCTGCGGTGGCGACCTTTGGCGTGCTGGCGCTGGCCAAACGCGGGGCGAGCAGCGAACGCCTGTTGCTCGCGGGCGTGGCGCTGAACGCATTGCTCGGTGCAGTGACGAGCTACGTGCTCTCGACCGGCGTCGTGCTCTACGAACGAAACGCGCAACTTTTATTCTGGCTGCTGGGCGGGTTGGAAGATCGCACCTGGCTGCACGTATGGGCGGCGCTGCCAGTCGTGGCTGCGGTCGTGTTAGTCTGGCCGCTGGGCCGGCAGATGGATCTGCTCAGCCTGGGTGAACGCGAGGCCCAGAGTCTGGGAGTCGAAGTGCGCGGACTGCGCCGCCGGATGCTGGTGCTGGCGACTGTTCTCGCGGCGACGGCGACCGCCGTGGCGGGGATTGTCGGCTTCGTTGGTCTGGTGGTGCCGCACGCCTTTCGCCTCGCAGTGGGGCCGGAGCACCGCCGACTGGTGCCGCTCTGCGTGGTCGGCGGGGCGACCTTTGTGCTGGCCTGCGATCTGGCGGGGCGGATGGCGGGCGGACTGCGGCTCGGCATCGTGACGGCGCTGGTGGGCGGACCGTTTTTCCTGTGGTTGCTGAGGAGGCGAGCATGATCACGGACGCTACAAAACCAGTGAGTGCGGTGAGTTTGCGGAATGCTTCGGTGCCGGGGCGGTTACACGATGTGTCGCTTGAACTCGGGCCGGGCCGCTTGATCGGTCTGTTGGGGCCGAACGGCTCGGGCAAGTCCACCTTGCTGCAAGTGGCGGCGGGCTTGCTGGCGACGAGCGGCGAGGTGCGTTGGTCGGGTCGTGACGTGGAAGAAATCGCAGCTCCGGAGCGGGCTCGGCAGGTGGCTTGGGTGCCGCAGGAGGCGCGATTTGAGTTTGGGTTTCCCGTGCGCGGGGTGGTGCAGCAAGGCCGCTACGCGCATGGCGACGACGAGGTCGGAGTCGATGCGGCGCTAGCGAGGTTAGATCTTGAGGCTCTGGCGCGGCGGCCGGTGAACGCGCTTTCGGGGGGCGAACGTCAACGCGTTTTGCTGGCGCGTGCCTTGGTGACGGCGGCTCCGGTTCAGCTCTGGGATGAGCCTCTCGCGCCTCTTGATCCACGGCACGGTCTGGAGGTGTTGATGCTCGCGAAAGAACTCACGAAGGCCGGAGGCACCGTGGTGATATCTCTGCACGACCTGCGGATGGCGCATTGTCTCGACGAAGTGCTGGTCCTGGCCGGCGGCGAGTTGAAGGCGGCGGGGCGGCCGGACGACGTGTTGACGGCGGAGTTGTTGCGCGACGTTTTTGGCGTGAAGGCGCGCATGGGCGAGACGCTCATCCTGGAGCTTCCATGAAACCAGAAATCAGCCGGGTGCGGTGTGAGCCGCTGGGCACGATCATCGCGCTCTCGCGTAAACCGAAGCGAATCGTGTTATACACTGATAATTGATGGGAGACTGTGTTTCGCCGGAGATCGGGCCGGAAGGAGTTAATGTTTCGCTGCCTGACCCCATTGATCAGCCAAGGTCGCTGGATCACACATTGGCCCCGGCTGATCGAATGGAGGATTGTCCGCGCCGATAAAAAAGAATATCAGTGATCACCTGATGTCGATGCCCCGGTCCGCCTGCCTCCGCCTTCTGATCGTAAGCTTTCTGCTCTGCGCGCCCCGTGCGCTCGCCTCCGAGGGCTACCAGCTCTGGATGCGCTACGACAAGATCGCGGACGATAAACTCCGCGTCGACTACACTGCCGCGACGACCAGCATCGTTTTGGCGACGCCCACTGGCGCCGAATCGCCGACCATAGCAGCCGCCCGCGATGAACTCACCACCGCTTTTCGCGGCCTGCTCGGCATCGATGCTAATATCCATCTCACGATTGCTCAGAGCGAAAAACCGCTCGGCTCCGAGGAGTTCACGCTCGTGAGCGGCAAAGGCACCGTGATTATCACCGGTGGCAGCGATGTCTCCGTCCTCTACGGTTCATTCGACCTATTACGACGCCTCCAGCTCGCCCAGCCGATCGACGGTCTCGCACTCCGCGAAGCCCCGAAAATCTCCCGCCGTATGCTTAACCATTGGGATAACCTCAACGGCACGATCGAGCGCGGCTACGCTGGCCGGTCGCTTTGGAAATGGGATGAACTGCCTGAAAAACTCGATCCGCGTTATCGCGATTACGCGCGCGCTCTGGCTTCGCTCGGCCTCAACGGCACCGTGCCGGTCAACGTCAACGCTAACATCCAGTTCCTTACGCCCGAATACCTTAAGAAAATCGCTGCGCTCGCGAACGTGTTTCGCCCCTACGGTATCCGCGTCTATCTCACCGCGCGCTACAGCTCGCCGATGGAACTCGGCAAACTGCCCAACGCCGACCCGCTTGATGCCGCCGTGATCAAATGGTGGCACGACAAGGCCGATGAAATCTACGCGTTAGTCCCCGATTTCGGCGGCTTTCTCATCAAGGCCAACTCCGAGGGCCAGCCTGGTCCACAGTCTTACCAACGCACGCACGCCGACGGCGCGAATCTCCTCGCCGACGCCGTCGCGCCACACGGCGGAATCGTGATCTGGCGCGCGTTTGTCTACGACGCCAAGGTCGCCGACGATCGGGCCAAACAGGCCTACAACGAATTCGTTCCGCTTGACGGCAAGTTCCGCGAGAATGTCGTGGTTCAGGTAAAGAACGGTCCGATCGATTTCATGCCGCGCGAGCCGTTTCACCCGCTCTTTGGCGCGATGCCGAAGACGTCCCTGGCGCTCGAGGTGCAGATCACGCAGGAGTATCTTGGCGGCTCCACCGAGCTCTGTTACCTCGCCCCGATGTGGAAGGACGTGCTCGACGCCGACACCTTTCGCCCGAGGCCCGGTTCGACTGTCGCGCACGTGATCGACGGCACTATCGATCATCACGCGCTCACCGTCATCGCCGGCGTCGCTAATACCGGCTCCGATCGCAACTGGAGCGGCAACCAGCTGGCGCCCGCCAACTGGTATGCTTTCGGCCGCCTCGCGTGGGACCCCGCGCTCACCTCCGCGCAAATCGCCGAGGAGTGGACACGCCAGACATTTTCCAACGACAGCCGTGCCGTTTCCACCCTCGTGCCGATACTCATGGCGTCGCGCGAGGCCGTCGTGAACTACTCAATGCCGCTCGGCCTGCACCACATCATGGCGCGCGGCCACCACCAAGGACCTGGCCCTTGGGTCAACGTCGGCCGCGCCGATCAGACGTCGGTTTATTTCCACAAGGTCGACGAACAAGGTGTCGGCTTCGACCGCACCGCCACCGGATCCAACGCCACCGGTCAATACGCGTCCGAAGCCGGATCGCAATGGGCCGACCTCGCGACGTGCCCCGACGAATATCTCCTCTGGTTCCACCGTCTTCCGTGGGACTACAAAATGCGGTCCGGGAAAACGCTCTGGACTGAAATCGCGCTCCACTACCAGCACGGCATTGACACCGTCCGCGGCTGGAAAAAATCATGGGAGAACTTGCGTGGCGTGATCGACGATGAACGCTTCACCGCCACGCAGAAATTACTCGATCGCCAGGAACACGAAGCCCGCATCTGGCGCGACGTCTGCACGCAGTATTTCGCGACGTTCTCCAAACTCCCGCTCCCGTCAGAATACGAGTCACCCGAGCACCCGCTGGATTACTATCGGAAACTGCCGGCGCCGTTCACCGCGACGAACGCGCCAGTGACCGCCACGAATTGAGACTAATGCTGTCGCTTATCAGACTTGCCGCGCCCTTTTTTTGGCGCGGTTTTAGTCGCGATTCAGCGCGGTTAGGCTTTACGCATACCCGACTGGAAATTGGTTTTCGCCGTGGATCGGGCCGGGGCGGGCGTTAATTTTTCTCACCTGACCCGAATGATCAGCGCCCCGTTGGCAACGCTTCGGACGTGAACCACGGTTGCAGGTCGCGCGGAACCGCGGGGTCGCTTGTGCTAAGGGAGGGATCGGGGTGGTCGAGCAGCCGATACCACGCGGAGAGCGAGGCCAGCGCGGGGGCATAGGTGCGGTCGGTGCGTGGCGGCTTGGCGCTGTAGGCGACGAAACGTCCGCCGGGCGCGCTGGCGATGAGAGTGTGGGTTTGCAGGAAACGCCGGGTGTGCGGGTGGGCGGGATCAAGATGCAAAACGACCATGTTTAAGATCGTTTGTGCGTGGTCGAGTCGTGCGCCCCATTTGGCTTTGTAGGCAAAAACGCCGTCTTCGAGGTAGGGAATCGTGCCACCGAGTATGCAGGTGCGTCGGCCGAGTTCGAACGCTCGGCGCAGGCTGGCCTGGTAAACGGCGGCAGTGACGCCTTTTCGCAGGAGGTCGGGGTCGCCTTGCAGCCAGCCCATACCATGCATTCGGTAGGCTCCCGCAGTGGCGCGGTTGAGGACGCCCGCCACCCAACGTTCGCCGAGGAAGATTTGGACCAGCTCCGTCTGCTCGTCGGCCAGCAAACGATGAAGGTCGGCCAGGCTGGCTGGTATCGCCTCGCTGCCGTAGCGGGAGGTAATGGTGGGATAATATAGGCGTTGATAAAACTCGTCGACGCAGGCCGGGTCGCGGGTGATGCGAACTTGAAAGCCTTGGTTGCGCACGCGACGCAGGTCGTCGAGGGCGGACGGGCCGAGCGTCCGGTTGAACGCCTCCCAAGTCGCGGGCAGGTCAATAGTCAGGCATACAAAGTGCGGCAGGAGCAGGGCGCCCTCGTGTGCGGCTGGAGGAAGGTTGGCGGCGACTCCGACCGCGAGGCCGTGACGACGGGCGAGTCGGCGCAAGGCGGGGCCTGCCTCACGGAGGTGCAGGCCGCGGCGCAGCACGGGCAGCACGTCTTCGCCAAGAAAGGTTCGGGAAAAGTGTGCCTCGAGATACGTGGATCCGAAGACGGCTACGGCGGAGCCGTCGGGTGCGTGCGCGACGACATGAAGGCAGGCAGTGCGAAGCCGGCCCAGGCGCCTTTTGATGCGAACAAGCAGCCATTTCATGAACGAGTGAGAACAAAGCCGGGGAACAGCGGCGCGGTCTAGTCGTTGAACTGCTGGCGGGGGTTGTTTTCGAGGAAGTCGGAGATGAACTTGGCGAAGGTGGAGCCGAACTCCTCGCGCTTCTTTTCGCCCATGCCGAAAATGCCGTGCATGTCCTTCTCACGGACTGGATAGTCGCGGGCCATCTGGCGGAGGGTTTTGTCGCCAAAAATCACATACGCCGGCACCTCGCGCTCGTCGGCGAGGCGCTTGCGGAGCTTCTTGAGTTCGGCGAGCAGAAACTCGTCGCAGGCGACGTCGCCTTCGCGGCGGATCGGGGAGCGTTTGGCTTTCGGGGTGAACTCGGAAGGCTTGGTGAGGGTGACGTGCTGGCGGGATTTGAGGATGGCGAGGCCCTCGGCGCTGATTTCGAGCGTGGGGTATTCGCCGTCGCCCTGGACGATGTAGCCCAGGCGCTGGAGCTCGCGGCCGACGGAGGCCCAATGGTGACGCGGCAGGTCGCCGCCGATGCCGTAGGTGGTGAGGCGGTCGTGGCCCCACTTGAGGATTTTTTCGGTCTTCGCGCCGACGAGGACCTCGACGACGTGGTTGAGTCCCACGCCGAAGCGGGAGGCCTGACGGCAGCGGAAAACGCAGGAGAGAAACTTTTGCGCGTGGACCGTGCCATCGTAGGTGTCGCGCGGTTCATTGCAGTTGTCGCAGGCGGCGCAGTTATCGAGCGGGAAGGTCTCGCCGAAGTAGGCGAGCAGTTCGCGGCGGCGGCAGCCGGTGCTTTCTCCGTAGCGGGCCATGAGTTTGAGCTGCTGGCGGGCGCGGGCCTGCTCGGCGGCGTCGGTCATCTCGTCGAGGAAGTGGGTCTGCTTGGCGATGTCGCCGCCGCTGAAAAGGAGCAGGCAATCGCCGGGCAGGCCGTCGCGACCGGCGCGGCCCGTTTCCTGGTAGTAGCCCTCGATGTTTTTGGGCAGGTCGTAGTGGATGACCCAGCGGACGTTGGGCTTGTTGATGCCCATGCCGAAGGCGATGGTGGCGCAGATGATCTTGGTCTCGTCGCGGAGAAACAGCTCCTGATTGCGGGCGCGTTCGGCGGCGTCGAGGCCGGCGTGGTAGGGCTTGGCGGAGTAGCCCCGGCCGGCGAGGGATTCGGCCACGCGCTCGGCGCTGGCGCGTGATGCGCAGTAAACGATGCCGGACTCGTCCTCGCGGCGCTTCACCCAGTCGATGATCTGTTTGAGCGGTTCGTCCTTCGGGAGGACCTTGTAGGTGAGGTTGGGGCGGTTGAAAGAGGCGACGAAGACGGCGGGGGTGCGCAGGCGCAGGTGTTTGACGATGTCCTCGCGCACGCGCTCGGTGGCGGTGGCGGTGAGGGCGATGATGGGAATCTCCGGCAGGAGGTCGCGGAGCTGGGCGATCTGGCGAAACTCGGGCCGGAAATCGTGGCCCCATTCGGAGACGCAGTGGGCCTCGTCGATGGCGAGGCACTGGACGTTCCAGGCCCGGAGGTTCTCCTTCCAGTTGTCGAGCATCAGGCGCTCGGGAGCGACGTAGAGGAGGCGGAACTCGCCGCGATGCAGTCCGGCGAGGCGCGAGCGGGCGGTGGCGGAGTCGAGGGAGGAGTTGAGGAACGTGGCGGCGACGCCGGCGGCCTGCATCTGGTCCACCTGGTCCTTCATCAACGCGATGAGCGGCGAGACGACGACGGTGAGGCCGGTGCGATGGAGGGCGGGGAGCTGGAAGCACATGGACTTGCCGCCGCCGGTGGGGAGCAGGGCGAAGACATCGCGGCCGGCCAGGGAAGTCTCGATGATCTCACGCTGGAGCGGGCGGAACTCGTCGTAGCCAAACGTGGTGCTGAGGGTGTGGAGAAGTTCTTCGAGAGTCGGCACGGTGCGGGTGCGGACATCGAAGGGGCGGCGGGCGAACAGCCAATCCTGAAGTTGTCGGAAAAAAGACCAATAGTCCGTGACTTTCAGGTTTGAACCCGAAAACCGCGATCCGGCGCCTCAGCCTCGGCTGCAATCGCGGTTTCGGGTTCAAACCGGTTTCAGGTCTTTTGCGCCCTGGATCTGGGCGACTTTGCGTTGGAACGGTCTATTTAAAGGGGTTTTGGGGTAAGCTGATTTGGCCGCGTGCCGGAGCTCATCAGGACGCGTCTGGCGTCAGACCAATCCCTGATAGCATTTAGACTTACGGCCCCGCTGGGCCCGCCGTGCTCATGAACTGGGAATAGCACCCGAATCGGCGTGCCCGGCGGTCACGCCCTCGCTCTGAGCCAGAGTCTAAAAAAACGGCGCGCCGGGGAGGCGCGCCGTTTGGCTTCGATGCGTTGCTGCGGTAGTTTGAATTACTTCTTCAGCACGGCGTTCCACTTCGCGAGGTTTTCGGACTGGGCGGCGAAGAGGGCGGTGGTGGAATCGAGGATCTCGATCTTTACGATTTTGTCGCCCTTGGAGATGGTGTTGACGACGTCCATGCCCTTGGTGACCTCGCCGAAGACGCTGTGCTTTCCGTCCAGCCAGATCGTAGGGCCGTGGGTGATGAAGAACTGGCTGCCATTGGTGCCGGGGCCTGAGTTGGCCATGGAGAAGATGCCGGGTTTGGTGTGGCGAAGGGACGGGTCAAACTCGTCGCCGAATTTGTAGCCCGGGCCGCCGCGACCGGTGCCCTCGGGGTCGCCGCCCTGGATCATGAAATCGGGGATGACGCGGTGAAAGGTGAGGCCGTCGTAGAAACCCTTGGTGGCGAGGTTGAGGTAATTGGCGGCGGTCATCGGCACCTTGGAGGCGAAGAGAGTGGCCTCGATGTCACCCTTGGAGGTTTTGAGGACGATGCGAATATCCACCACGGCAGCAGGGGCCGGAGCAGCGGGGGTGGCCGGAGCGGCTGGCGCGGGGTCTTCGGCCATGAGCGCGAAGGGCGCTACGGCCAGGCAGAGCAGGGTGGTGAGGGAACGGAGGAAGGAGGAGGTTTTCATACGGGTATGGGAGACACTGAAACTGCGCGGAGGTGCCATCGGACGGCAAGTCGGCAGTGGGTGAAGGCGCTGCGACTCAGTGGAAGGGGGCTGCGGAGGCTCGGGTGCAGGGCAGATCGAGGGTGGCGTGCAGGCCGCGCCCGCCGGGGCCGGGCTGGATGCTGAACTTGCCGCCGATGACCTCGGCGGCGGAGCGGGCGATGGCGAGGCCGAGGCCGAGGCCCTGCTGGTTGTGGCGCTTGCGGCCGAATTGGTTGAAGGCGGCCACCGAGGCGCACTCTTCGTGTGTCATGCCGACGCCGCAATCAATGACCTCGATCAGGTAGCGACCGTTGTAGTGCTTGCCGGTCACCGTGACGGACTGGCCGGCGGCGGTGAAAAAGAAGGCGTTTGCCACCAATTCGGTGAGGGCGGATTTAAGGAGGGAGCCGTCGACGACGAGGATGCTCGGTTCGGTGCGCACGGTCAGGTCTTCGACACGTTTGCTCTTCCGGGCGATCTCTCCGGCGACGCTGACGATGTGGTCCACGGCGTTGCAGAAGCCGTTCTGGTTGACCGGCCGGTTTTTGAGGCGTTCCAGTTCGTAGTAGCGCACGAGCTTGGAGGAAAGGGCGAGCTGGCGCTCGGCCCCGATGCGCACGATGCCGAGGAGTTCGCGCAGGGATTCGGGTTTTATCGTATCGGCCTCCGCCTCGATGAGGGCGAGGCCGCCGAGGACGCCGTTGAGCGGGGTCATCAACTCGTGGGACCAGTCGGCGCCGACCTCGCGGGTATGCTGGGAGACCAGTTGCTCGACCCGGTCGCGCAGGGGTTGCCGGCGGCGGGAGATGGCGGTGATGACGTTGGTGATTTCGCTTTCAGTGAAAGGCTTGGTGATGAAGTCGGAGGCGCCCTGCTCCATGCCGCGGCGGAGCGAGCTGCGATCGGCGACGGCGGTGAGGAAGACGAAGGGGATTTCGCGTAACTCGGGCTTTTTCTGGATTTCCTCGAGCATCTGGTAGCCGTTCATGAGCGGCATATTAATATCGCAGAGGACCAGTTCGGGAGGGGCGGCGTTGGCGGCGGCGAGTCCCTCGACGCCGTTGGCGGCGAGGGTGACGGTGTGGCCGTTCATCTCCAGGATTTCCTTGAGGACGTAACGGATGGATTCTTCGTCTTCGACGATCAGGATTTTCATGGCGTGGAAAAGGGGGAGCGGTGTTGAGCGCTCATGGGGATGCGGTCACGGGCGGGAGCTGGGAGCGGGGCAGGGTGAGGACGAAACGGCTGCCGCCTTCGGGCGGGGATTCGAGGGCGATGTTGCCGTGGAGCAGGTCGGTCATGCGTTTGACGATGTTGAGGCCGAGGCCGGTGCCCTTGATGGTGCCGATGTTGGAGCCGCGTTCGAACGATTCGAAGATGCGCGAGCGGTCCGCCTCGGGCACGCCGATACCGTGGTCGGTCACGCTTATACGCGCCTGATCGGGGCCGACATCGAGGCCCAGGGCGATGACGGTGCCGAGGGGGGAGTAACGCACGGCGTTGCTCAAGAGATTACCGAGGATGTGGTGGAGCAGGTTGGTATCAGCCGGGAAGCGGTTGGCGAGGCCGGTGGCATCGAGGGTGAAGCGGTGGGCGTCGCGATCGCCGAGGCGGATTTCCTCGATGACGTTGTAGGCGAAGTCCCTGAGGTCCACCGGGGTGAGATTCACCTCGACGCGCTTGGCCTCGATGAGGTTGAGGAGCAGCACTTCGTCGAGTATCTGGGTCATGCGCTGGAGGGATACGACGATGCGGTTGGAGAGCTCCTCGCGTTTGCCGGGGGCGAGTTTATCGTGGTGATTGCGGAGCAGGTCGGCCGAGGCCATGGCGGCGGCCATGGGGGTGCGGAATTCGTGCGAAGTGACGGAGATGAAGCGGCTCTTCATCTCTGAGACCTGACGCTCCTTTTCGAGCATCGCGACCATGGCGGCCTCGGTTTTTTTGCGCTCGGTGATGTCGCGGGCAAAGACCACAAATTCGCCGGCGCCGACGGGGGCGACGCGGAGTTCGGTGGTGACGGGGGTCTGGTCGATCACCAGCTCGACCTCGGCGGCGATGGTGGTGTTTTCCTTGAGGGCGCGACGGCCGAGCGGGAGGACGGCTTGCTGCACGACGGAGAGGGCGGGTGCCGGCGGGTTCTCGCCCTCGGGACGGGCGATGGCGGACAGCGGGCAGGCTCCCTTGGCGGGCTTCAGGTCGAGCAGGGTGGCGTCGGTGCGCAGGCGCATGACGAGGTCGGGGATGGATTGGAGGACTGCCTGCGACTCGCGGTTGCGTCGGTCGATCTCCTCGGTGCGCCGGGCGACGGTTGCCTCCAGTTCGGCGTTGAAGTGCTCGAGTCGCTCCCGGGCTTTTACTTGTTCGGTGATGTCGCGCAAAATAGAGAGCACGTGGTGTCTGCCCTCCAGTTCAAGGGGGCTTGCGCTCACTTCGACCGGAAAGGAGGTGCCGTCTTTACGTCGGTGGAAGGTTTTGAAGGTGGTGCCCTCCGGGGCCATGGCTTTCGAGAAATCCAGGCTTGTCCGACCGGCGTCGATCTCGGTGCTGAGATCGCGGGCGGTGAGCTGCTGCATCTCCGGCAGGGTGCGGCCTTAGAGGGCGATGGCGGTGTCGTTGGCCTCTACGATATGCAGGGTGTCGTCGAAGAGGAGAATGGCGTCGTTGGCGTGGCGCATCACGAGGGAGAGGCGTTTGCTGGCGGCGTGGGCGCTACGTTCGGCGGCGAGCTGGCGTTGGGTGCTTCGCTGCTGGGTTTGATGCCACCAACTGCGCACGAATACCCCGACGAGGATGAGGATGAGGGCCAAGGCGATGAGGATTTGCCGGCTCTTCTCGGCTGCCGGGACGAAGGCTTCCGCGCGCTCGATCTCTGCGATGATGGTCCACGCGGTGCCGCGGATCGGGATGGCATACCCGAGGGCCGGCGCGCCACGGTAGTTGTTACCTTCGTAAACCCCTTCGATTTTTTTTGTCAGCGCTTTTGCCGATAGCAGGTTCGGGGATGAGAGCGGTAAACGTAACGGTAAATCGCTGTCACCGTCTTGGTGGAGGTGGTTGACGAAGATCACGGCGTCGCCATCCCGCTGGACGAGCAGCGTCTTGCCCGTGGTGCCGCTGGCCGGCCATTTTTCCAGAAAGGGCAAGAGGAGCTTGTTCATATCGACTCGCAGCAGAATCGCGCCCTCGAAGTTTCCGTCCCTTTGGTTTCGCAGGGGGGAGATCAGATCGAGGTGGAGGTCTGCGCCCCGCCCGTGGTGCAGCTCCATTGTGATCGGCTCGGTGGCTTGGCTTATTTCAGTCTGCGCGCCGACTGGCAGGGAGTGGTCCCAAAAAGTGCCGAAGGGAAAGGTGGCAACGACTTCGAGTTTACGGTTTATCAGCACAATCTGCCGGTAGTCGTAGGTTGCCCGCAGGGTCTCCAGATAATTATTCAGGCTCACCCAGCGGGGGGACTGCGATTCGGATGCAGGGTCGGGTTGGGCGAGGAACTCGGCGAGATTCGGCGCCGTCGCGGCGACGGCGGCATCCGCGAGTCGTTCGTGTTGCCAGGCGGCGATCTGCTCTACCTTCAGGGAGGCGATGGCGTGCAAGCGCTCGTCAATCCCTTCGCGGAACTCGGTCTGGACGTTGCGCAGATAGTAGATGCCAGCGCCGCCGATCGCGATCACCAGTCCGGTCAGGGCGAGGATAGTGCTTGGCGTGAAAAACCGTGTAAGCTGCCCGGGGACGTCCTGCGACCTTTCATCGTGCTGCCATAGGCGCCGCAACTGATTGCCATGATCGATCAGGATGAGGCTGGTGAATAGGGCGGTTAAGGCCAGCGCGGCCGGCAATGTGAGCAACATGTCCCCTGATTGGTATCCGAGGGGAGTGCCCGTGGCGTGAGCCAGCACGCCGACCGCTCCGATCAGCAGTCCGGCTGCTGTGGCCAGCGCTCCGACCTGGCGCAGCGGTAGAAAGCGAGCGAACCAAGTGCCCTGCGTCCAGAGTGACAGCACGGCAAGCAGCAGGACGACCGAGGTGAACGGGTTCATGCGGCCTAGGAATGCCACGGCAAATTCGCTGGTTAAGCCGAAGTGCCAGCTGTCCCAATGCAAACGCACGGCCCATTGGGATCGCAGCAGTTCGGCTAACGTGAGGCAGGTTGTCAGCGACAGGGCGGTGCATTTCCCCAAGTTAATCAGACGGCTGGCCGGCCAAAGCAGGCGGGCGACGAGCACCCCGCTCAAGGTGATCAACAGGAGGCCGTGGATCGGGGCCATGAAGAGGGAATTTTCGCCGAGGGGTGCGAGTTTCCATCGACCAAGTATCCATGCGACCAAGGTGAACGCACCAACGCCGCTGCTGATGAGGGCTGCGACGAGGGCTGAAATGCGAATGGATAAACGCATTTTCATCGGGAGACGGAAGAGGAGCGTCGGGTGAGGCACGGCACGCAGATGTTACCGATAAGAATCTTCGGACGTATGACGGATGGGGTAGAGGCTTGCGGGGTCATTGGTAAAATACCGGCCTTTCCCGTGTTAGCACTCACCACTCGAGCGGTAAAGCCGATATCCTAGTATCCTGTAACACCAAAAACGTCGGGGAAGTTCACTCTTTTGCTGAATGACTGTTTTGTCACAGAGAACACCGAGGTCCTGCACCGAGCGCACAGAGGCCTGCCAAGTCACCAAAGGGCCGCCGCGTTTCCTCTGTGATCTCGGTGTCTCCAAGGGATGAAGAGGTGGCGCAAGGGAGCGCAGGTCAGCGCGAGGCGAGATAGGCGATCCATCCGCCCAGAGCTGTGATGTCGGTGGCGCCGGCCAGGGCGGCGGGTTCGCAGAGGAAGCTTTTGGTCGAGGTGCCGTCGGCCAAGGTCGCGGTGCCGATGACCATGGGGGCGGGCACGGCGGCGACGAAGCGGCCAAAGGCTTCGGGCGTGAGGGCATAGGTTTCGACGATGATGGGGGCTCCGGCCTCACCGGGGGCGACGCGAACCAGGCCGGGCTTGGGCGGGGTCGTGTTGGCCAGCGCGTAGAGCCGGTAGTCGGGCGAGGTCGTGGTCGAGGCGAGGAAGCGTGCGCCGAGGGCGGTGAGCTGACCGTGGAGGGGTTGGCCGCGCAGGTGGGCGCCGCAGACGGCGAGGCGGATGTCGTCTGCCGGCGCGGAGGCGGGCGCGGGTTCGCCGAGGTAGCGGGCACCGAGGGCGAGCAGGGCGCCGTCTTGCCAGGCTGGGGCGATGAAGGTGATGCCGAAGCCGGGGCCGAAGCTGTAACGACCGGCGGGCACGGTGAGGCCGCAGAGGTCGAGCAGGTTCATGAAGTTGTTGTAGCGGCCGAGATTCGAGTTGAGGCGGACCGGATCGGCGGCGAGCTCGGCGACGGTGTAGGTCGTGCCGGCGGTGGGCGCGACGAGGGCGTCCACGGTGGCGAGGATGGTGTCGGCTGCGCGGCGGAGTTCCGCGAGGCGGTAGGTGGCGCGGAAACAGTCGGCGGCGGAGGGGGCTTTGCCGCCGAGGATGATTTTGGCTACGGTGGGGTCGAGCCCGGCGGCGCGGGCGGCCTCGGGTGTGGCGGAGTGCTTTTCGATGAACTCGCCGACGGCGGCGTAGCGTTCGGCCGTCCACGGGCCCTCGTAGAGCAGGCGGGCAGCGTCGAAGAAGGCGGAGAAATCGACTTCGATGATTTCGGCACCGAGGGCGCGCAGACGATTGATCGCGGAAGCGAAGAGGGCGGGGGACTCGGTGTTACCAAACCATTCGAGCTGGTCCGTGCGGGGAATGCCGAGTTTGGGTAAAGACGACGCAAAGTAACCTATTAGGTTACTTTGCGGTTTGGGGCGGGAGAAGGGGTCGGCGGGGTCGTAACTCTGGGCGGCGGTGAGGACGCGGGCGGCGGTGGCGATATCGCGGGCGAAGATCGAGACGCAGTCGAGGCTGCGACAGGCGGGGACGACGCCGCGGGTGCTGAGGCGGCCTTTGGTGGGTTTCAGGCCGATGATGCCGTTGAAGGCGGCGGGGATGCGGCCGGAACCGGCGGTGTCGGTGCCGAGGGAGAAATCAACGAGGCCGGCGGCGACGGCGACGGCAGAGCCGCTCGAAGAGCCGCCGGAGATGTAGTCGGGGTTAAAGACGTTGCGCGGCGCACCATGGGGCGAGCGGGTGCCGACGAGGCCGGTGGCAAACTGGTCGAGGTTGGTCTTGCCTGCGGGCAGGGCGCCGGCGGCAAGCAGGCGGGACACAACATGGGCGGACTCGGCCGGCGTATAGGCGAAGCCGGGGCAGGCGGCGGTGGTGGGGATGCCGGCGAGGTCGATGTTGTCCTTGATCGCGAAGGTGAGGCCGGAAAGGGGGCCGGTGGCGGCGGTCGTGGAGAAGCGCGTTTTTTCGGTTTCTGTAAGCGGATGAATCCAGATTGCGGTATCGGTGCGCATGGTGATTCAGCCTTCGAGGACGATGAGGGTTTCGCCGGCGGCGACCGGGCGGCCTTCGGCGCAGCGGACCTCGCGGATCTGGCCGGCGCGGGTGGCGGAGACGGTGACTTCCATTTTCATGGATTCGAGGATCACAAGGGGCTGGCCTTCGGTGACGGTGTCGGTGGGCGAAACGAGGATTTTCCACACGTTGCCGGGGATGTGGGATGGAAGGGCGATGCAGCCTGCAGGAATGGCGGTCTCGTCGGCGGAGGAGGAGGTCTCGTCGGAGGCGGAGAAGTTGAGTTGGCCGCTGTCGACCCAGCGCTGGCGCTCGGCTTCGAAGGCGGCTTGCTGGTGGGTCTTGAAGGCGGAGATCGAGTCGGAGTTTTCGGCGAGGAAGGCTTGGTAGTCGCGGAGCTTGAAGGTGGTTTCCTCGATGCGGAGTTTTACGCGGCCTTGCGGAAAGTCTTCACGGAACTTGGTCAGCTCGGCGTTGGAGACGGGGTAGAATTTGATCTGGTCGAAGAAGCGGAGGAGCCAGGGTTTTCCGTCCACGAAGTCGGCGGTTTGTTTGTGACGGTTCCACATCTGGCAGGTGCGGCCGATGAATTGGTAGCCGCCGGGGCCTTCCATGCCGTAAATGCAGAGGTAGGCGCCGCCGATGCCGACGGCGTTTTCGGGCGTCCAGGTGCGGGCGGGATTGTATTTCGTGGTGACGAGGCGGTGGCGCGGATCGACGGGCGTGGCGACGGGAGCGCCGAGGTAAACGTCGCCGAGAGCGAGGACGAGGTAGCTGGCGTCGAAACAGATGCGGTAAACCTCTTCGAGATTCGGGAGATCGTTGATGCGACGGATGAATTCGAGGTTGGACGGGCACCAGGGGGCGTCCTTGCGGACGATCTGCATGTATTTGCGGATGGCGAGCAGGGTGGACTCGTCTTCCCACGAGAGCGGGAGGTGGACGATGCGTGAGGGGACCTCGATATCGTCGATGGCGGGGAGTTCGCTTTCGGCGCGGAGGAGAATTTCGAGCAGGCGCTCCGTCGGCAGCAGTCGGTAGTCGAAGTGGACCTGGAGCGAGCGGATGCCGGGGGTGAGGTCGATGAGGCCCGGGACCTTGTGGCGTTCGAGCCAGGTTTGAAGCGCGTGAACGCGCATGCGCATGGCGATGTCGAGTTGGAGTGGGCCGTATTCGATGAGTAGGTTGGCGTCGCCTTGGCGGCGATAGACGACGGCGGGGGCGGTGGGGCGGGAAGGAAGTGTGTGGAGGATGGCGGGCTCCGGAGCAAAGTAACCTAATAGGTTACTTTGTGTTTGGGGCGGGCGGGGTGATTTTTTGAGGGTTTCGATTTCGGATTCCTGGGCAAAGGCGAGTTCGCGGGCGTGCTGGGCGGTGAGGGCGGTGAAGCGGACTTTGTCGCCGGGCTTGAGCTGGCCCATTTTCCAGAGCTCGGCCTGCACAATGGTGAACGGGCAGACAAAGCCGCCGCAGCTCGGGCCGTCGGGGCCGAGGATGATGGGCATGTCGCCGGTGAAATCGACCGCGCCGATGGCGTAGGCGTTGTCGTGGATGTTCGACGGATGCAGGCCGGCCTCGCCGCCGTCGCGGCGGGCCCACTCGGGTTTCGGACCGATGAGTCGCACGCCGGTGCGGGCGGAGTTGTAGTGGACTTCGTAGGACGTGGTGAGGAGCGTCGTGATGTCCTGCTCGGTGAAGAAGTCGGGCGCGCCGTGGGGGCCGTAGAGGACGCCGATCTGCCATTCTCTGGTGAGGGGCGGCTGGATGGCGACGGGGGCGCGCAGGAGCGGGGCGTCGGTGGTGACGCCGGCGGGGGTGGAGGTGTGGACGCGGAGGACGTCGCCGGTGCGGAGGGCGCGGCCGGAGTGTCCGCCGAAGAGGCCGAGGGTGAAGGTGGACTTGCTGCCGAGGTAGTCGGGCACGTCGAAGCCGTGGCGGATGGCGAGATAGGCGCGGAGGCCGGGGCCGTCGATGGAGGCGATGCGGAGAGTCTGGCCGGTGCGGATGCGGAACGCGCGGTGTTGGGCGACGGGTTTGCCGTCGAGGGTGGCCGGCATGTGCGCGCCGGTGAGGGCGACGACGGCGGGCGTGTTGAAGCGTAGGGTGGGGCCGTTGACGGTGATCTCGAGGGCTGCGGCGGTGTCGGGGTTGCCGACGAGGCGGTTGGCGAGGCGGAAAGACAGGTTGTCCATCGGGCCGGAGGGAGGGACGCCGACGTCCCAGTAGCCGATGCGGCCGGGGTAATCCTGCACGGTGGTTTGCGTGCCGCCCTCGAGGATCTCGAGGGTGGACGGGACGAAGGGAAGGGTGGAGAGATACTTGGTGGTGACGGAACCGTTGTGGAAACCCTCGCTGGCGATGATCTGGCGGAGGTAGGGAAGGTTGTTTTCGAGACCGTGAACGCGGGTGTCGGCGAGGGCGGAGTCGAGGCGGGCGAGGGCGTCGGCGCGGTCGGCGCCGTGGACGATGATCTTGGCGATCATGGGATCGTAGAAGGCAGAGACCTCGCTGCCGGTCTCGACCCAGGTTTCGATGCGGGCGGTTTTGGGGAAGTGGACGTCGGTGAGGGTGCCGGCGGCGGGTTGGAAGTTTTTGCCAGCGTCCTCGGCGTAGAGGCGGACCTGGATGGAAGCGCCGGTGGAGACCGGGATGTAGGAAGCGAGGTCGAGGGTGCCGGCGGCGGCGCGGATCATCCAGTCGACGAGATCGATGCCGGTGACTTCCTCGGTGACGCCGTGCTCGACCTGAAGGCGGGTGTTGACCTCGAGGAAGTAGAAGTGGCCGCTGGCGTTGTCGTAAACGAACTCGACGGTGCCGGCGTTGGTGTAGCCGGCGGCGGTGCCGAGGCGGGCGGCGCAGGCGAGCAGATCGGCGCGTTGGGCGGCGGTGAGACCCGGGGCGGGGGTTTCCTCGACGACCTTTTGGTTGCGGCGCTGGACGGAGCAGTCGCGTTCGCCGAGGGCGACGACGTGGCCGTGGGAGTCGCCGAGGATCTGGACCTCGATGTGGCGGGCGTGCTCGACAAACTTTTCCAGGAAGACGCCGCCGTCCTTGAAATTGTTTTTCGCGAGACGCACGACGGACTCGAAGGCGGGGGCGAGCTCGGCGGGTTTGCGGATGAGAGACATGCCGATGCCGCCGCCGCCGCCAGTGCTCTTGAGCATGACGGGGTAGCCGATGCGGGAGGCCTCGCGTTGGGCGGTGGCGAGGTCGGGGAGGAGGTCGGTGCCGGGCAGGAGCGGGACGCCGTGGGCTTTGGCGAGGGCGCGGGCGGAGTGCTTGGGGCCGAGCTGGCGCATTTGCGCGGCGCGGGGGCCGATGAAGGCGATGCCGGCGGCTTCGCAGGCTTCGACGAAGGCCGCGTTTTCAGAGAGGAACCCGTAGCCGGGGTGGATGGCCTGGGCGCCGGTGGCTTTGGCGGCGGCGAGGATTTTTTCGGCGTCGAGATAGGATTGGGCGGCCGGGCTGGCGCCGAGGTGGACGGACTCGTCGGCCTGCGAGACGTGGAGACTGTGGCGATCGGCGTCGGAATAAACGGCGACGGAGGCGATGCCCATGTGGCGGAGCGTGCGGATGATGCGGCAGGCGATGGCGCCGCGGTTGGCGATGAGGACTTTGGTGAACATGGGAAGTAAGGTGTCGCGCGAAAGGCGCTAACGACGCGAGGTTCGGAAAAGGGTTGGGAGGATTGGGCCTTCGCGCCCTTTGCATCCTTCGCGGGATAATGGTTGGTCAGTTCCAGATGAGGACCTCGACGGGGGTGGGGTTCCAGCCGTTGCAGGGGTTGTTAAGCTGGGGGCAGTTGCTGATGAGGCAGACGATGTCCATGCGGGCGACCATCTCGACGTATTTGCCGGGGGAAGACACGCCGTCTGCGAATTGAAGGCCGCCCTCGGGAGTCACGGGCACGTTCATGAAGAAGTTAATGTTGGCCGGGATGTCGCGCTTGTTGAGATCAAAGGTGGAGCCTGGCCAGGTCATGAGGCCGAGGAGAAAACTCTGGCGGCAGGAGTGCATGTGGCGCGTGCCGTGACCGTAGCGGAGCGTGTTGGCCTCGCAGGAACAGGCGCCGCCGAGGGTGTCGTGGCGACCACAGGTGTCGGCGGTGATCTCGGCGAGGACGCGGAGTTCGTTGGAGTAGAGCCTGGTGCCGGTGGTGAGGTAGATGCCGCCGTTTTCGCGGATAGTATCCTGCGCGCTGTAGCGTTCGCGGAAGTCGGTGGCCCGATAGAAGAGGGTGTCGGCGGCCTGGTTGCCCTCGAGGTCGAGGATGCGCAGCGTCTGGCCGGCTTTGATCTCGTGCATC
Organism: Verrucomicrobia bacterium IMCC26134; assembly: GCA_000972765.1. Taxonomy (GTDB): domain Bacteria; phylum Verrucomicrobiota; class Verrucomicrobiia; order Opitutales; family Opitutaceae; genus IMCC26134_A. Next base: position 435,893 of record CP011265.1, read on the forward strand.
CAGAAGTCGCCGGCGGGGATGACGCGGCGGTAGGCGGCGTCGGCCGGGGCTAGGGGAGATTCGGTGTAAATGAGGACGGACATGGCAGGGGCGGAGGATTTTTTTCGCGCGACAATGCTTAGAGGCTGAAGAGTTCGGAGTTGTAGAGGGCGCGCTGGTTTTCGGGGCGGTAGGTGCGGCAGTAGTCGTCGGCTGCGGGTGGCGGGGTTGAGTGGATTTGGAGCATGATGGGTTTGGGGCCGTAGGCAGGCGACGAGTCGAGCGGATGGTGGCAGGTGGTGAGGACAACGAGGACGTCGAGCTCGGCACGGAGGTCGAGGTGGTCGCCGGCGCGGGCGTGGTTGGGGACGTAGCTCAGGCGGCCCTCGGAGTCGGTGGCGAGTTTGCTGAAGAAGTTGATGTTGGGGACGAGGTCGCGGGCGTTGAGACCGTGCTTGGCGAGCTCGATGAGGAAGTGGTCGCGGGAGTTGCGGTGCCAGGCGTTGCGGGCGTTCTGGTAGTTTTGAGCGCCCCATTTTTTCTCGACGTGGGCGGCGGTGTCGTGACCGCCGAGGGGGTCGTGCCAACCGAGAGTGTCACCGGTGAGGGAGAAGAGGGCGCGGCCCATGTCGGAGTAGAGCATGAAGCCGGTGGTGAGCTTGGCGGTGTGCTGGCCCTTGAGGGTGTCGGGCATGTTGTAGCGGTCGATGGGCTCGGCGCGGTTGAAACAGAGGAAGGAGACATTGGCACCGGTTTCGAGGGCGGTGAGGCGCAGGGTGGTGTGGCGGCGGACGACGAGGGAAACGGCGGAGCCACCGGGGATGGTATCCTCGTGGAGCAGGCGATCGGCGGGGATGGGCGCGGGGTGCGGCACCGGGCCGGTGGGGCGAGGAGTGGTGAAGGAGGTGCCGGAGGGGGCGGGAGGAACGAAGAGCGGCATGGCGGCGGTAAATAAGTATGAAGAAAAGTCAGATTCGTAATACTGCAGGAAGGGTGCCAGATCAGGAGTAACTTGCGCGGGCAGGGCTTGCTTCGCCGTCTCGCTACAGGAGCGGGGGGAGGGCGGTGGCGGCCAAGGTGAGTTTTCCCTGTTTGACGCCGCGGACGGTGACGAGTTCGTCGGCGAGGGCCTGGAGTTTGTCGGCGGGGCCCTGGACGAGGAGAACCTCCATGTAGTTGTGATGCTCGAGGTGAACGTGCATCGAGGTGACCACCATCAGGTAGTAGGCGTGCTGGATGGCGGCGAGTTTGGCCTGGAGGCCGGCTTTGCGGTGGTCGTAGACGAGGCTGATGGTGCCGGCGACGGAGGCGGTGCCGATGTGGGCGGCGTAGTCGACAAGGCCGTCTCGGGCGAGGGTGGCGACGGCTTGGGAGCGGCTGGCGTAGCCTCGACGTTTGACCATCAGGTCGAGTTCATCGAGTAGGCTCTCGGGCAGCGAGACGGTGAAGCGGGCGGTTTTGTCGCGTTTGGCGGCGGCAGTCATGGTGGGCGGGGTTTTGCGAAAGAAGCCAAGTGGTGGCGGCGGGTGGGTTATTCGACGTCGTCGCCGGCTTGGGTGAGGCGGATGAAAGGAAGGGGCGCGTGGTCGGGTGCGCCTGCGGAGGGGGCGGGGTGGATGAGGGAGTCGAGGTGCTTGCGCATGGCCTGAAATTCGGGGGTGGCAAACTGATCGAGACGGCGCGGACGTGGGACGGGGACCTCGATGAACTCCTGGACCTCGCCGGGGTTGGCTTTTAAAACGAGGATGCGGTCGGCGAGCAGGATGGCCTCGTCCATGTCGTGGGTGATGAAAACGATGGTGATATCCACGTTGCGCCAGATCTCGAGCAGGTGGGCCTGCATCTGGGCGCGGGTGCTGGGGTCGAGTGCGCCGAAGGGCTCGTCCATGAGAAGAATCTTCGGGCCGGCGGCGAGGGCGCGGGCGATGGCGACGCGTTGTTTCATACCGCCGGAGAGCTGGTGGGGATAGGAATCGTGAAATTTACCGAGACCGACGAGGTCGAGCCACTGGCGGGCCTCGCGGTCGGCGGGGCCGTCTGAGCGGCCCTGCATGTCGAGGCCGAAGCGGACGTTTTGGGTGAGCGTGAGCCACGGGAAAAGGGTGTAGCCTTGAAAAACCATGCCGCGGTCGGGGCCCGGGCCGTTGACGGGTTGGCCGTCCACCAAGATGCGGCCGGCGGAGACGGGCTGGAGGCCGGCGATGACGCGGGCGAAGGTGGACTTGCCGCATCCGGAAGGGCCGATGACGCACATGAGTTCGCGACGGTGGATGCTGACGTTGATGTCGCGCAGGGCGGTGACGCGGCCGCGCTCGCTGTCGAACTCGCAGGAGAGGTGCTCGGCCTGCAGGATGACTGGGCGGGTGTGGAGCTTGGTGAAGCGAGCGGCGACGGCCTCGGACTGGACGCGGTAGGCGAGGTCGAGTGACGAGGGATTTTGGGACGCGAGGGACACGGGTGAAGTCGCGGGTTAGACGCGAATGGAGGACGGGTTGGCCTTGGCGGGAGCGACCAACCAGGCAAAAAACGTGCGGGTGCGACTGCGGCGGGTGAGTTTCCAACCGAAGAGGCGGGCGCCGATGAAGGAGAGCAGCTGGTCGGTGGCGAGGCCGATGAGACCGATGATCATGATGGCGGCGTAGACGTTGTCGAAGTTGCGATACTTGGCCTGCTGGTTGATGAAAAAAGTGATGCCGCTGCTGACGCCCACGACCTCGGCGACGACGAGGTAGGTCCATGCGCATCCGATGAGGATGCGGGTGTCATTGTAGAGATCGGGCAGGCAGGCGGGCAGGATGACGCGTCTAACCAGGAGACCGCGTTTGGCTCCGAGGGTTTGGGCGGCTTCGAGCAAGGCGGGGTCCACGCGGCGCACGGTGCCGGCGGTGACGAGGACCTGGGTGAAAAAAGTGCCGAGGAAAACGATGCCGATCTTGGGTTCGAGGTGAATGCCGAAGATCGCGACCATGAGCGCGCCAAAGGCGGGAGCGGGCATGTAGCGAACGAAATCCACGAAGGGCTCGGTCATGCGCGAGAGGGCGGGGTAGGACCCGCAGAGCAGGCCGAGCGGGAGCGCGACGAAAGAGGACAGGGCGAAGCCGAGGAAGATCGTCTTGATCGACATGACGATGCTCTCGTGGAGCCAGAGGTCGCCCTTGAGGGTCGGCGGGGTGGTGAAGGCGCCGTAGAGGGCGCGCCCGACGGCATGGGGCGGCGGCAGGTAGAGCGGATTGGCGGGTTCGCCGCTCGGAGGGACGAGGCCGGCGGAACTGGCTTTGGTGACCTGGGCTTGGAAATCGGCACGATCGAGGCGGAGGCCGGGCTTGATCCAGGCGACGGAGCCGGCGTCGGTGATTTTGACCTGCGGGTGCCAGAGCCACGGCACGTAGCTGATCGCGCTCCACATGGCCAAGGGGAGGGCGAACGCGAGCACCCAGAGAAGCCAGCGGTAGCGGGCGGGGGGTTCGCGGCGGACAGCGAAGAGCGGCATGGGCGGGCGGCGAAAGCGGTTTAGAAAAAGCCCCCGCGCGTGGTCGCGCGAGGGCTCGTTGAAAGGCGAGAGGGCGGTCGCTTACTTCTTGGCCTCGGCTTTCGGGGCCGGGGCCTTCTTTGGAGCGGCGGCCTCGGCCATCAACGAAGCGTCGATGTAGTCGGCTACGGGCTGGCTGACCTTATACACGCCATTTTTCACGTTGAAGTCATCGGCGATCTTGGATGATCCGGCGACGGAGCCGAAGCCGGCAGCCGCGGAGGCGAGAATTTTGGCCCCGTCGGCCAACGGGAGAAACTTGGTGCCGGGGAGGAATTCGGCATAGGTGGCGGCGTCAACGCCGGCCTTGGCAGCCATGATCTTGATGCCATCGGCGCGGGTGGCGGGGTCGGCGAGATAGGCGACGATCTTGTCCCAGACGGCGACGAACTTCAGCCATTCAGCGCGGTGTTCGGCTAGGCTTTGAGGGGAGACGGAGACGGTGTCGTAGATCAGGCCGGGGACGTTGGCGCTGGTGAAGATGGCCTTGGAACCGGGGACGGCCTTGAGGGCGCCGCCGGAGTTGGGCTGCCAGGCGCCGATGGCGTCCACCTGACCGGAGGCGAGGACCTGCGGAGTCTGGCCGGTGGGGGTGGGGACGATCTCGACGTCGGACTCGGAGAGACCGGCCGATTCGAGGGCCTTGAGGAGGAGCAGATGTTCAACAAAGCCGACCTCGATACCGACCTTTTTTCCTTTGAGATCCTTCATGGACTCTATGCCGGGCTTGGCGACGATCATGTCGTTGCCGTTGGAGTAGTCGGTGATTAGAATGGAGATGTTTTTCGCGCCGCCTGCGCCGGTGACGAGGCCGTCGCCGTTGGTGACCATGACGGCGTCGACTTTGCCGGCGGTGAAGGCCTCCATGGAGGGGCCGTATTCAAACCAGAGGAGATCGACGTCCACTCCGGCGTCTTTGAACCAGCCTTTTTGTTCGGCGATGGCGAAGGCGGTCCAGCCCGGCCAGTCGGAGTAAGCGACCTTGAGTGGGGCGGCGAAAGCGACCGAGGCGGCGAGGCCGGCGGCGGCGAAGGTGAGGAGGGCGGAGCGGAGACGAGGCAGGCGCATGGCGGGTGTGGGTGGATTGCGTTTTATAGGTGAGAAAATCCCGAAGAGTATGACGTTTCCCGGGAATCGTGTGAAAGCATGGCCTGTGCCAGCGGGCTTTTAACGATGTGTGATGGGTTAACCAAGGGTAGCTCGATGCCAGCAGGAGCTCACGGGGCCCTCGTCAATTCGGCTGAGGGGCACCGCCGCCGTCGACCCGGTTGGATGGCACTGGGGAATAGCTGCATGCCCTGCCCGACTGCGTGGCGGGGGTAGGTGCAGGCGCGCAAGCCTGCGGACATGAAACGTCTGGCGGACGCTTTTGGGCGTCAGGCCTGCACCGGAGGTTCGACCCACTTGCCGTGCTGCTTGATCAGGGCGACGAGGTGCTCGTCGGCCTCGGCTTGGGGGAGGTTATACTGCACGCAGGTTTTGCCGACGTAGAGATTGATCTTGGCGGGCGCGCCGCCGACGTAGCCGAAATCGGCGTCGGCCATTTCGCCGGGGCCGTTTACGATGCAGCCCATGATGGCGATCTTCACGCCCTTCAGATGGCCGGTGCGGGCGCGGATGCGTTGGGTGGTCGTTTGGAGGTCGAAAAGCGTGCGGCCGCAGCTCGGGCAGGCGACGAATTCCGTCTTGCTGCTGCGCGTGCCGGCGCCTTGGAGGACGTTGTAGGTCAGCTTGAGCGCGCGAACGGGGTCGGGCTCGGTCTCGATGCTCACGAGGTCACCGAGACCGTCGCAGAGTAATGCGCCGGAGAGAACCGAGGCGTCGAGAAGGCGTGAGAGGAAATCCGGCGCGTGGGCTGCGCCGGATAACGACCAATGACCAATCCCCAATGACGAATGAACGGCGGTCGTGTTCCGGATCCAGAGCGGGGCTTGGGATCCGAGGGTGCGGAGGGCGTCGGCGAGGGCGCGGTAGCGGCCGATCGCATGGCGGGCTGCGGGGGCGGAGTCGTCGAGGGTGATGAGAAAGGACGCGTCGCCGAGTTGACGGAGCGTCGCGGCGAGGGGCGAATCGGGGTCGGAGAGCGCTTCGGCTGTGGTGGCGATCGCGAGCGTGTGATTGCGGGCGCGGGCGAGTTTGGCGAAGCCGGCGAGGGACTCGGCGTCGGCGGGCGAGCAGTTAAAGGCGCGCACCAAGACGACGGGGGCGGAGGCGTTGAGGCTGGCGAGGTTGGCGGGAGTGAGGGTGGTGGCGAGTTCGAGGAACGGCACCGTGCCGGCGGGGAAAGTGGCGGCTTTGAGCGCGGTGAGGTCGACGGTGTTGGCGATGGGGACGAGCAGGCCTTCGACCGGAGTATCGGCTAGACGGGTGGTGGCGAATTTTTGCGCGGCGTCGGCGAGAGCGGCGACCGATGCGACTCGGGTAACGACCCGCGGAGGGAGCTCGGGACTGATGGCGAGTCCGGGCGAGAGCGCGAGCGGGGCGACGGGGCGTTTGGTGTAGACGAAAGGGTTGATGGCGTCGGCGATGCCGGCGGCGAGGTGGCCCGGCATCTCGTCACTCGTTGATTGACGGGGTGCTGGTGGCGGCGTTCGCCAGAGTGACATGGCCTTGCGGGCGAGGGCTTGGGCGACGGGGATTTCGTAAACGCTGTCCTCGGTGAGGGAGACGCGGAGGGTGTCGCCGATGCCGTCGGCGAGGAGGGATCCGATGCCGATGGCGGACTTGATGCGACCGTCCTCGCCGTCGCCGGCCTCGGTGACGCCGAGGTGAAGAGGGTAGTCCATCTGCTCCTGATCCATGCGGGCGACGAGCAGGCGGTAGGCCTGAATCATGACCTTGGGGTTGGAGGCCTTCATCGAGAGGATGATGTCGTCAAAGCCGTGGCCGCGGCAGATGCGGAGGAATTCTAGGGCACTCTCCACCATGCCGAGGGGCGTGTCGCCATAGCGGTTCATGATGCGGTCGCTGAGCGAGCCGTGGTTGGTGCCGATGCGCATGCACCGAGCGAGGGCCTTGCAACGGAGAATGAGCGGTGTCACCGAATCGTGAATACGGGCGAGCTCGGCGTCGTAGGCGGCGTCAGTGTATTCGGTGACGGCGAACTTTTTCTTGTCGGCGTAGTTGCCCGGGTTGATGCGGATCTTCTCCACGTGCTCGACGGCCTCCATGGCGGCCGAGGGCAGGAAGTGGATGTCGGCCACGAGGGGAACGTGGGCAAAGCCGGCGGCGGCGAACTGTTCCCGGATGGGTTTGAGGCAGCGGGCGGCCTGGACGTTGGGAGCGGTGATGCGGATGATCTCGCAACCGACCTCGGCGAGGGCGATGGCCTGGCGCACGGTGGCGGCGACGTCCTGGGTGTCGCTGGTGGTCATGGACTGGACTCGCAGCGGGTTCGCGCCGCCGACGCCGACGGGGCCGACCATCACCTCGCGGGTGCGGCGGCGGACGGTATGGAAGCGGGAGAGAGTGTAGGGAAGCGGCGACATGGCGAGGCGGAGACGGAGAGGGAGTTACAAAGAGGGCACGAGACGGGGCACGGAGGCCAATGCGAAAATATCAGGCAGATGGAGAGCCGAGGCAAAGTAACCTATTAGGTTACTTTGCCTCGGGCGGCGGCGCGTTCGTAGGCGAAGAGGTATTGTTGGGCGAGGCCGGCCTGGGGGCCGAAGTGCGTGCGGCCGAAGTGGGCGACCTGGGCGGGTTTCCAGCCGTCGAGGTGGTAGCGGCGGGCGAGGGCCTTGAGAATCCACGTGTCGACGGGGAAGGCTTCGAGGCGGCCGGCTCCGAAAAGGAGAACGCAGTCGGCGACCTTTTCACCGACGCCTTGGAGTGTGAGCAGGCGCTCTTTGGCTTCGGGGTAGGGGGCGTGTTCAGTGGCTTCGAGCCAACCGGGGTTCGCGGCGAGGAAACGGGCGATGACGGCGATGTGGCGGGCGCGAAAGCCGAGCGAGCAGGCGCGAAGCTCCTCCTCGGTAATGGTGGCGAGTTCAGGCCAAGTGGGCAGGGCGTGGGATCCGTCGGGCAAGGGGCGGCCGTGGCGGGTGGCGAGCAGGGACTGCATCTGTTTGATCTGGGGGATCTGCTTGGTGGCACTGCAAACGAAGCCGAGGAGGGTTTCGCCAAAAGGCTGGCGGAGGATGCGCAGGCCGGGAAAGGCGTCCATGGCGGTGGCCAGGTGGGCATCGCTGCGCCAGGGCAGCAGGTCGGGTCCGGCGGTTGGGCCGCTCAGGTAGGTGTGAAGCGCGGCCGACGTGGTTGCGGGATCGGCGTGGTCTGGCGCGGCGAACTCAAGAGTGCCGTCACGGGAGACGAGGCGAACGAGGACGTGGTGGCCGGCCCATTGGCCTTCGAAGGTGTTTTGCGGGCGGGCGTGCCAGCGAAAGGCCTGCCCACCGTCGAGCAGCTCGGCGAGTGACGCGGGGGTGAAGGGAGAAGCGTGAGGGAGGAGCGGGACGGCTTGCCAAGGATGCCAAGTGGACATTCGGCTAGATTGGGCGCCGACGGCGGAATGACGAATGCGGAATGACGAATGCGCCGGTTGGGGGGAACTTTAACTCACGTTCAATCCCACGAGCGGAGCGGTCGCAGGCAAGCAGCGCCCTACGCTGAAGCGAACTTTGCCTTGGCTCAGCTCTGGGTCTGAAGGTGGGCGGAGGGGGTCGATGCTTCGATGAAGGCGGTCTGGGCGGCGATGTGGATTTCCTGGAGGCGGGTCTGGAGATGATCCAGATACTCATGCAAGCCGGCGGTGATGACGCGCTGAATGTCTGCGCCGACAAGGTCCTGGCGGAGGTGGCGGGCGAGGTCGTTGGCGTGTTCAACCGGCGGGGTGTGGCGACCGGCGCTGATACTGGTCAGGCACAGCTCGGCCTTGATGACGGAGTAGAGGATGCTGCGAGGAAAAGTCGGGTCGCACGCGAGGTAGTTGACGACAGAGACGAGGCTCAACTCGCCGCGGTGGTTGCGGCGATAGGCCTCGAAGGCGGAGCAGGACCGAAGCACGGAGGCCCATTGCACCATGTCGAGGGCGGAGCCGACGGCCTGAAGGCTGGGCAGGATCATGTAATACTTCACGTCGAGGATGCGTGACGTGTTGTCGGCGCGCTCGAGGTGGCGGCCGAGTTCGTAGAACCACCAACCGGTGTCGCGTGGAATCATCGATTCTGCGACGCCGTGGAAGAGTTGGGTCTGGGCCTTGATGCCGGCGAGGTATTCGGCGGAGCCTAGCTGGGCGTAGCGGGTGAAGTCGTCGTCCTTGAGGTGAAGGTAGAAGGTATTGATCGTTTCCCAGACCTCGGCGGCGAGCTGGTCGCGGATGCAGCGGGCGTTTTCGCGGGCGGCGGCGATGCAGGAGAGCACGGAGCCGGGGTTGCGTTTGTCGAAGAGCATGAACTCGACGACGGCGCGTTCGGTGGCCTTTTCGCCGTAGAGCTCGTGGAATTTCTCGTCGGATCCGGTGACGAAGACGAGAGGTTCCCAAGCCCGGGGATCGTCGGCGTCCTGGCGGGATTGGAGGTCAAGGACGAGCTGGGCGTTGACCTCGACGATGCGCGCGGTGTTTTCGGCGCGTTCGAGGTAGCGGGCGATCCAGTAGATGAGATTGGCTACGCGGGAGAGCATGGTGGTGACGATGGTCGTGGGGTCGCGGCGCGGTGTTAGACGATGATTTTTTCCGGGACTGCCGGGGTGGCGTCTTCGTGGTCTGCGGCGAGGACCCAGGTGTCTTTGGAGCCGCCGCCCTGGGAGCTGTTGACCACGAGACTGCCTTTGCGGAGGGCGACTCGGGTGAGGCCGCCGGGCATGATTTTGATCGTCTTGCCGTTGAGGATGTAGGGACGAAGGTCGATGTGGCGTCCCTCGATCTTGTCGCCGCAAACGGCGGGGCAGCGGGACAGGCCGATGGTGGGCTGGGCGATAAACTTGCGCGGGTTGGCGATGATCTTTTCGCGGAACTCTTCGATCTGGGCGCGGGTGCTGTGGGGGCCGACCAGCATGCCGTAGCCGCCGGCCTCGTCGACGCTCTTGACCACGAGTTTTTCGAGGTTGGCCAGAATGTATTTCAGGTCGCCGGCCTCGCCAGAGAGGAAAGTCTGCACGTTGGGCAGAAGGGCGTCCTGGCCGAGGTAGAATTTGATCATCTGCGGCACATAGTGATACATGGCCTTGTCGTCGGCGACGCCGGTGCCGATGGGGTTGCAGAGAGCGACGTTGCCCTTGCAGTAGGCTTTGAAAAGACCGGGGACGCCAAGCAGGGACTTGGGGTTGAAGGCGGTGGGGTCCAGGTAATCATCGTCGATGCGGCGATAGATGACGTGGACGGGGGCGAGGCCGTCGGTGCGGCGCATGTAGACCTTGTCGTTTTCGACCACGAGGTCGGAGCCTTCGACGATTTCGATGCCCATCTGGCGGGCGAGGAAGCTGTGCTCGAAGTAGGCGCTGTTGTAGACGCCGGGGGTAAGGAGGACGACGGTGGGGTCGGGGACGTGGGCGGGGGCGAGATGGAGGAGGAGGTCGAGCAGGTCGTTGGTGTAGGTCTCGACCGGGCGGACACGGTAGTCGCGGAGCAGATTGGGGAAGACGCGCTTCATGACCTGGCGGTCTTCGAGCACGTAGGAAACGCCGGAGGGGGTGCGGAGGTTATCCTCCAGCACTCGGTAGGTGCCGGCCTCGTCGCGGATCAGGTCGGTGCCGTTGATGTGGACGTAGAGATCGCGAGCGATGGGCACGCCGACGAGTTCGGGGCGGAAGTTTTTCGAGGTCTCGACCATCTCGCGGGGGACGATCCCCTCCTTAAGGATGCGCTGAGGGCCATAGATGTCGGCGAGGAAGAGATTGAGCGCCTCCATGCGCTGGCGGAGGCCGGCCTCCAAGTGGGCCCATTCGAGGGCGGGGATGATGCGCGGGATCAGGTCGAAGGGGAATATCTTCTCGGTGCCTTTGTTGTCGGAGTAGACGGTGAAGGTGACGCCGCGGTTGACGAAAGTCTGGTCTGCGGTGCGCTGGCGGGCGAGGAGCTCTGCGATGCCGTCGAGCTTGTTGAAGCGATCCCAGAGATCCTGGTAATGGGCGCGGGGTCTGCCGGGGCCGGCAAACATCTCGTCATAGAATCGGTCGTGCTCGTAGGCGGCGAAGAGGTCGGACATGCGAAGGAAGGGGAAATCAAGGGCCTGTTTGAGGCGGTGCGGCGGGAGCGGTCTGGGTATCGACCGAGGTGGTCTGGCCGGCGGCGGGCGGGAGGGACCAGAGGAAGCTTTGCTGGAGGGCCATTTCGGAGCCGTCGGGGGAGAGCAGGCGCAGACGCCAGGCGGTGGGTTTCACCTTGGCTCCAGTCCAGTCACTGCCGGTTAGGCCGGCTAGGACAGCGCGACCGCCTTGTGGCAGATCGATCGGAATGAAGTGCACCTGGGCATTTTCGTTGCCCGGCAGGATGGTCTCGATGGCGAGGATGGCGCCCTTCACGGCTTCGGAGTTTTGGAAACGGGCGAGGAAATAATAGCCATCGCGAGACCCTGCTTGAGAGCGGATGATCAGTTCGGGTGACTTTTCGGACCCGCCGAAATACTCGCCGATGCGGGCGAAGCTTTCGTCGGTTCGATACTCCGGCCAGACGCGCACGAGTTTTACCTCCGCGGCGGAAAGAACCGAGCTGAAGGTGAGGGCGAGGAGGGAAAGAAGAGTTTGGCGGGGACGCATGAAACCAGACTATGGAGCCGGACCTGGCCGGCACAAGGAGAGAGGACGTGGTCAAAGCATCGCAGGATGCGTGCCAGAGCAGGCTCCGACATGAGTGAAATCGATAAGACGGGGTTCCGTGCGGTCTGGGTCCGAAAGCGAGGATGAACGGGTTGGCTGGTTTCGGCATTGCCCCGTCGTGTCTGGCGTGAGTAATCGACTGTTTCCCAATCTTTATGACCTCGGCATCCACTCCGCTTCCCGTGCCCGCGCACATTGCCATCATCATGGATGGGAACGGTCGCTGGGCGAAGCAGCGCGGGCTGCCGCGAGTGGAGGGGCATCGCAGAGGAGTGGAGGCGGTGCGCACGGTCATGGAGGCGGCGCGTGAACTCGGGGTGAAGTGTGTGACGCTTTACGCTTTTTCGGTGGAAAACTGGCGTCGCCCCGAGGAGGAGGTCGGTGGTTTGATGGGGTTGTTGGAGACCTTTTTGGCGCGGGAAACCGCTAATCTGGTGCGTGACCGGGTGCGATTGCGTGCGATCGGTCGCACCGATGAGCTGCCCGGGGCGGCGCGGGCGGCACTGGCTGCGGCGATGGCAGCTACGGCGCATTTTACCGAGCAGACCCTGGTTCTGGCGCTCAACTACGGTGCCCGAACCGAGGCGCTGGACGCGGCCCGGGCCTATGCGGCGGCGGTCGTCGCGGGCAAGGCTTCGCTGGACGATGCAAAGAGCTGGGAGGGTTTTTCCCGTTACCTTTACACCCGGGATTTGCCGGATCCGGATCTCGTGATTCGCACTTCAGGCGAAAAACGCATCAGTAATTTTCTGCTGCTCCAGGCGGCCTACGCGGAGTTTGTTTTCACGCCGGTTTTGTGGCCGGATTTCGGCAAGGCCGAGCTCATTGCGGCGATTGACGAGTTTCGCGGCCGTGAGCGGCGCTTCGGTCAGATCACCGAGCAGCTGGCGGCGGCCAAGGCCGAGGCGGCGGCCCAGCGACCGGCGGATGTGATTGTCTGATGACTCGATTCTCGTCCCCTTCTGCTTCATCCAACCCTTCGAACCCTTCAAACACCTTGGGAAAACGCATAGTCAGCACCTTTCTGCTCTGGGGCATCATCATCGGGTGCGTGCATTTCCTCGGCACCACCGGGGCGGTCTGGCTGGTTGCCGTCGTCGCGGTCCTGACCCAGCGGGAGTTTTACCAAATGGTGCACCGGATGGGGATGGATCCCTTTGACCGCTTCGGCATGACGCTGGGGGCGATTATCATGCTGGCGCCCTTTTACGCTCCAATCCTCTTCCCGGAGCACCTGGAGCTGGCATCGTCGGGCACCTGGCTGGCGGTGGCGGTCATCGTTTTCGCGCTCCGCATCCTCGGTGAGAGAGAGCCGCACAACCGGGTCGAGACCATGGCCTGGACGCTCTTCGGCCTGCTCTACATTCCTTTCATGCTCCAGTTTATGGTCCGCATCATGGGGATCGAGGGCCCGACCGAATCCACCGGTCTTTTCCTCGTCATCTGGTTGATCGCTGTATCCAAATTCTGCGACGTCGGCGCGCTGTTGTCCGGCCTTGCCTTCGGTAAACACAAGATGTCGCCCACCATCAGTCCGAAAAAAACCTGGGAGGGCGCGGTCGGCGGCGTGTTAACCTCAGCTGGAGTGGGCGCGGGGCTGGCGGCATTTCTCGGATCTCACTATCCTCCAGGCCTCACCCCGCTGGTCGCGGCTTTGATCGCGGTGCCCGTCGCGATTCTCGCCATCGTGTCGGATCTGGTGGAGTCGGTCATCAAGCGCCGCGCCGACACCAAGGACGCGGGTGCCACCATTCCAGGCATCGGCGGAATGTTCGATCTTTCGGACAGTCTCATCCTGACCGCGCCGCTCGGTTATCTGGCATTCAGCTGGATGATCCATTGAGGCGCCTTAACGTGGCGAACACCCTCCACTCGCTTTCCGCTCCCTCGGGCACGCACCGGCCTAAACGCATTGCACTGCTGGGCGCGACCGGCTCGATCGGTGAGAATACGTTACGCGTCATTGCGGCGCATCCCGGCGAGCTCGAACTGGTCGCAGTCGCCGCGCACGGCCGCCACGCCGAGCTCGCCCAGATCATCAAAACCCACCCGACGGTGCGGCACGCCACGCTGTTTACCGAGCCGGGACACGCCGCGCTCCGCGAAAGCGGGCTCTCGCCGCACGTTAAACTCCATGCCCCCGGCATCGAAGGTCTGGAGTCGCTCGCCAATCTGCCCGAAGTGGATTGCGTGCTCGTGGCAGTCGTGGGCACCGCAGGCCTGCGACCGGCCCTCGCCGCCCTCGCCGCGGGCAAGGATCTCGCCCTGGCCTCCAAGGAAATTCTCGTGCTGGCCGGTCCTTTCGTGATGGCGGCGGCGCGCGCCTCGGGTGCCCGCATCCTGCCGGTGGACAGCGAGCACAACGCGGTTTTCCAATGCCTTCAGGGCCATGCTCACGCCGAGCTGAGACGCGTCACGCTCACCGCGTCCGGCGGGGCCTTTCGCGACTGGCCGTCGGAGCGGTTGGCCGACGTGACTCCCGCCGATGCGCTCAAGCACCCGAACTGGGTTATGGGGCCGAAGATCACGGTCGACTCCGCCACACTGGCTAACAAGGGGCTCGAGCTCATCGAAGCGCAGTGCCTCTTTGATTTGAGGCCGGAGCAGTGCGCGGCGGTGATCCATCCGCAGAGCATCGTGCATTGCCTGGTGGAGTTCACCGATGGCGCGATGCTCGCCCAGCTCTGCCCGCCCTCGATGACCTTCCCGATCCAGCACGCGCTGCTTTATCCGCGACGCGGCGCGAAAGGCACGGATGCCGCGCTTCCGCTCGATCGCCTGCTGAAACTCGAGTTTCGTCCGGCCGACGAAGGCCGCTTCCCGATGTTGAGACTGGCGCGCGAGACGATGCAGGCCGGCGGCGTCGCCCCCGCCATCTACAACGCGGCCAACGAGGTCGCGGTCGCTGCGTTTCTCGCCGGTCGCCTGCCTTTCCTTGGTATTCCACGGGTGGTGGAGCGCACCCTGGCGGCACTGCCGTCGTCGCCGGTGAGTGAACTTTCAGCCGTGCTTGCTGTCGATGCTGAGTCCCGGCGGGTGGCTGGCGAGCAGCTCGTCAGTTCCTGAACCATTCAACCATTGGCCTTCGTCCAGACGTTTCGACTTTTGATTCCTTTTGGCTACGCTCCCGTTCAACCGCTTTTATACCATGGATTTTCTTTCTCTGCTCACCTCAAGCCTTTGGTCCGTGCTGATGATCGCGGTGTTTTTCGGCGGCTCGATCTTCGTTCACGAACTCGGACATTTTCTGACCGCGCGCCGTCACGGTTTTAAGATCGAGCGTTTCTCCATCGGCTTTGGTCCGGCCATCTTTAAATGGCTGGGCAAGGACGGGGTAGAATATCGTCTCTCCTGGTTTCCGCTTGGAGGTTACGTGGCGCTGCCCCAGCTCGGCGATATGCGTGCCATCGAGGGCGGCGAGGCTCCCGCCGATAAACTCCCCACTCCGCGCTACGGAGCGAAGATGGAGGTCCTCGTCGCCGGCGCGGTGTGCAATATTATCTTCGCCCTGGCCCTGGCCTGCATCCTCTGGGGGGTCGGGGTGCCGACGATGAGCAGTCTGAACACGACCAAGATCGGGGTGATTGAGGCGACGGTGAAGCGGGCCGACGGCGTCCTGGTGCCGAGTCCGGCGGCAGAGGCGGGTCTTCAGGCCGGCGATGTCATCCGCGCCATCGATGGCAAGGCGGTGGATAACTGGTCGTCCCTGGTTCAGACGCTCGCGGCCGGTTCCGGTCGTGCGACTGACGGCCGCCCCGAAGCGGTCGTCACCTTCGAGCGCGCAGGCGCTTCCAGCCAAGTGGTCATCCATCCCGTGCTGGCGGGTGAGGAGGGGTTTCGCACCCTCGGTATCTCGACGGCGGACGACATGGGGATCGATCAGGTGATTCCTGATTCGGCCGCCGCCGAGGCCGGCTTTCAAGCGGGCGATGTCATTCTGGAGCTCGATGGAGTGCCCATGCTCTCGCGCGAGAGCATGACGGCTGCGATCCAGACCTCGGCGGGGCGCCGGGTGGCGGTGGCGGTGCAACGGGCGGGCGCACGGCTGGAACTGCCGGTCGCGGCGCGGCTGGAGAAAAACCCCGACGGCAGCCCGGCGTATCGCATCGGCGTGCGCTATCGCAACGAGCTCATCCTCATTCATCCGAATCCGTTAAAACAGCTCGCCGACAACGCCACGATGACCTGGCGCGTGCTGAGCGGACTGGTGAATCCGAACTCCGATCTCGGCCCCTCTAAACTCAGCGGACCGGTGGGCATCGCGCGCGGCTTTCACCAGACGGCGCAGATCGATATCCGCCTCGTGCTGTGGTTCACCATTTTGTTGAATGTGAATCTGGCGATGTTCAACCTGCTGCCGCTTCCGGTGTTGGACGGCGGGCACATGCTTTTTGCGACGATTGGCAAACTGCGCGGGCGTCCGCTGCCACCCGGCTTCATCATCAACGTGCAAACGGTGTTCGTGGCCCTGCTGTTCACGATGGTCCTGTATGTGAGCTTCTTTGATGTGCGCCGGATCGCGCGCGAAACGCAGGCGGAATCGCCGGCGAAGGTGGAGCCTGTGCCCAAGAAGGCTGCTCCAGCGGCGAAGTGAGGCGCGGAGACAAACGCGGTCGCTGTGGTTTGAGGTAGGCGTTTAGCTCGCCTACGCTCGCGAAAGCGGGACGGGCACCGCCAATCAGACCCGGTCGCAGGCAAGGCTATGCCCCTGCTTCGGCGCGGCGCGGCGGGCGGCTCAGGTGGCGAGGATGGCCTCGATCTGGCGGCAGGCGGTGCGGAGGATCTGGAGGCGGGCGTAGCGTTTGTTGTTGGCGGGGATCAGGTGCCAGGGCGCGGTGGCGGTTTCGGTCAGCGCGAGCATGTCGCCCACGGCGATTTCGTAGGCGTCCCACTTGCGGCGGTTGCGCCAGTCCTCGGCGTTGATCTTGTGCTGCTTGTAGGCGGTGACCTCACGGGAGCGGAAGCGGGCGAGCTGCTCCTCGCGCGAGATGTGCATCCAGAATTTAATGACAATGGTGCCGTGGTCGGTGAGCTGTTTCTCGAAATCGTTGAGCTCGGCGAAGGCGCGGCGCCACTCGTCGGGACGGCAGAAACCCTCGAGGCGCTCGACCAGCACGCGGCCATACCAGGAGCGGTCAAAGATGGTGACCTGGCCGTCGCGCGGGAGGTGGCGCCAGAAACGCCAGAGGTAGTGGTGGGAGTATTCCTCGTCGGTCGGCTTGGCGACGGCGTGCACGCGGAAGTCGCGGGCGTCGATGGCGGAGGTGAGGCGGCGGATGGCCCCGCCCTTGCCGGCGGCGTCCCAGCCCTCGAAGACGAAGACGATGGAGCGGCCCGCTTTTTGGGCGGAGCGAACGGCGAGGTTGAGGCGGCCGAGCCATTTGTCGCGCTTCTCCTCGTAGTCCTCGGCGGAGAGATCCTGGTCGAGCGGCAGACCCAGCAGACGGCGGCGGCCGAAGAGGCGCAGGGGCTTGGGGCGGGGATCGGGTTTGGCGGCGACGCGGGTGGTGTTGAGCCTGGCGATGCGGGTGCGGTGCTCGGCAAAGCGGAGGAGGATGAGATCGCCGATGGCCAGATTGCGGGCGCGTTCGTCCTCGGCGTCGATGACGGTCCAGGTGGCGCCGGGTTGGTGGGTGCTTTTGAGGATGTGGAGGGCGGTGCGCTCCAGGCGGTCGTAGATGCGGTGGTGGCGGCGATCCTCCTCGGTGACGCGCCAGGCGGTGAGCGGGTCGGCGGAGAGGGCTTTGAAGCGGCGGCCCTGGGTGACCTTGTCGAGGTTGAGCCAGATTTTAACGATCAGGGTGTCGCTATCAACCAGGGCTTTTTCGAAGAGACGGATGCGGGCGAGATCCTGGTCGAGGGTGGCGAGGTCCTTTTTGTTTTTAGCCTCCTCGGACAGGGTTTCGGTATACCAGGAACCGGCGTAGATGCCGATGCGACCGTTGGGCGGCAGACTGCGCCAGAACCGCCAGAGAAAGGGGCGGGTGCGTTCGTCATCGGTCTGGGCGTGGAAGGAAAATGTCTCCACGCCGCGCGGATCGAGCCAGCCGGAGAGGGTGTTGACGACATCGCCGCGGCCGGCGCCGGCGACGCCGGCGATGATGAGGAGAATCTTGTAGGGCTGGGGTTTGAGATCGATCTGAAGCTGGACGAGGGCTTCGCGCAGATCGTTGGTGCGGGCCTCGTAGAGCTTTTTGGGGATGCGGACGGAGGCGGCCTTCGGGTCGGCGCGGGAGACGGCGGCGGAAGGGAGTTTTTTCTTCGGCGTGGGCATCGGCGGAGAGGGAAGGCGTCTGAAGGTCGGATGTCGAGGGCGAGAAAACAGCCCCCGGCGGCGCAATCACGAATGACCGATGGAGGGTCGGGAACGCTTGGGGTTACTTGATGCGGGGGCCGGACTCGATGCGACCCTCGGCGTTGAGGGTGAGGGGGGTGCCGCGCTCGAGTTGGCTGATCCACTGCATGGCCCCTCGTTTGAAATAAACGTCGGCGGCTTCTTTGCCGAGGGTGCGTTCGACCTGGGCGCGGGTGGTGGCGGCGAGTTTCTTGAGGGCGGCTTTTTTATCGGCGGCGGAGAGGGCGGGGTTGGCGGCGATTTTTTGGGAATCGGCGACGGTCGGGGTGCGGAGGGCGTAGAGACGGTCGGGGGTGTCGGAGGCCAGGCCCAGACGGTTGGTGGCGGCGAGGGCGGTGGTGTAGTCCTGGTCCTGTTTGAGCTGGGCAGAGACGTAGCGTTCATCTCCGACGACGGTGCGGATCTGGTCGTTGAGGGCTTGTTCGGCGGCGCGGCGGCGGTCCCAGTAATCCTTGTCGCGCGGAGGAGGGTCACCGGCGCCGGAGAAGGGGTCGCGGTTTTCGGAGAACTGGTCGTCGAAGGTTTTTTGGGCGGCGAAGATCTGGCGGTATTCGGATTCCGAGGCGTTGAACTGGGTCATGCGCCAGCGCAGGGTGTTGGCGGTGGGGGAATCGCGCAGGGCGTGGGCGGCGCGCTCCTCGGAGGTGAGGAGGGCGGAGATGTCACGCTCGCGCTCGACGCCGAGCATGCGGATGGCCTCGCGGTCGGCGGGGAGCTCGAAGCCGTTGGTGCTTTGGCGGAGCTCGCCAAGGAGGTCCTGGTAGTCTTTTTCGATGCGACGGAGGGAGACGGCCTTTTCCACGGGGAGGGCGCCGTAGCGTTTGCGGAGGACGGGGTTGTTGGCGAATTCGTTGGCCGGATCGGTTTCGCCGAGCAAGGCGGCGAGCTCGGTCTGGCGCTCGCGCTGGAGGGACTGGCGGCGTTCGTTCAAGGCGCGTTGTTCGGCAGGGGTGCGCGGGGCGTGAAGCGGGTCTTTCCACCACGCGGAGTCGTCGCCGGGAGTGGCGGGCTGGAGTTCCTTGAAGCGCGCTTCGTAGCTGCTCCAGACGGCGGCGGTGACGAGTAGTGTGACGAGATCCGGCTCGACGCCGGCGGCGCGGAGGAGGTCTCGAAGCCGGGCGGGGTCGCGGGTGTTAAGGGTTTTTCCGAGGGCGGTGGCGAGTTCGGGTGCGACGGGGGCGGCGGGGATGGCCGGAGAATCAAAGGTGCTGCTCGAGCGAGGCGTGCCGGCGCGACTGGAAGTGGAGGTGAAGAAAGTGCCGGAACCGGTGGCGGAGTGGTTACGCAGCACGACGGCGAGGAAGGCGGCGTTGGCGAGCAAGGAACCGACGAGCAGGGCGGGGAGGAGCGGAACGCGGGGCATGGATGGAAGCTGACTGCTCAAAGCGGCCGGGTAAAGCGCGGGTGCAGGCGGGATACTTGCATTCCTCCCGCCTCAATCGAACTGCGGCTTATAGGTTAATGGGCGGAGGATGCTGGCGGCACCTTTCGATCATTGCCGTCGGGGTGGGAGGAAACGAGGGTGTAAAAGGCGACTTGCGCGGCAGTGGTTTTACCGCCGTTGGCGGTGTAATAGGCCCCCGCTTTGAAGTATAAATCGACGTCCTTCCAGCGGGCATCGTTTGCGTAGAAACCTTGCGACTGGGTCACGCCGTTCACTGTCACGGCCACGCTCCCGTTCGTCACCAGGATGGTATAATCCATATCCGCTCCAAGCTCGACGTTCGCGAACTGAAAACGGTGGTCGCTCGAGCCACGAACCTTGGCTTTGTCCACGCGGTATTTGAGGTTCGCGGTGACTCTTGCCGGGCTGGTCGTGTTGTCATAAAAAATCATCAACAAGGGGACATCGATGATCCGCCCATGAATCTGGCCGATGCAGACCTTGCCGCCTGCGGCGACTGCGTTGACCCTGCATCGCGCGGAGAGCATGTGAACGCCCTCGCCTGTCCAGTTCACTTTGCTGTCAGAGGGATTCAATAGCTCCCGGAGTTCTGTGCGCGGATGCGCATTAGGGCCGCGCATGCCGGCCACGATGGCCCCCTCGGCGGGGCATTCAAAAACCATCGCCCCGTCGTTCCCTGTGCGAAAGAATGGGGGGTTGGAGTAGCCGCCGGTCAGTTTTGCAGTCGAAATCTCCGTCGCCTTGCCGGTCGTGTCGCCGGCATCGTTCACAGGCAAGGAAAGCTTCCAGTGGCTCAAGTCGAAGTTGGATCCCGGTGCTTTCGCCGGATCGAGCGCGCCCCGGGCGGCCACACAGGCCACCAGTGCCAAAAGCCAAACCAAGCAGATTTTAACCGGAGGTAACATGGCGCCGATCCTGCCTGTTCACCAGCAGACCGCGAGAATTGAACGCGTGCCTCTCCCCTCCGCGGCATTCTTGGTTTGAAAACCGGGCTGAAGCCGCCCTTGAGGAGGGCGCAGGGGAGGATGCGCCGTTATTGGCCGGTCGCCGGTCGGCGGGTGATGGTGGCGAGGAGCAGGGTGAAGAAGCAGAGAACGAAATTCTGCATGGGAAGCTGGAGGGCGGTGGGGAGCAGGTAAATGATGGCGACGGCTGGCGTCCAGATCCCCCAGTTGGCGATGAGGACAGGCAGCACACAGCGTGCATAAAAACCGGGACGGCGGAGCTCGCGGGCGATAAAGGAGGCATCGAAACGATGTTCGGCCCACGTATAGACCAGCCACGTGAGCGGAATGGCGACAATCGGGCAGTAGAGGGATTGGTCGAAGAGGGTTTTGAGAAGGATCGTGGCGATGGAGTGGCCTTCGCCAAACAGCCAGGCCTGCAACTTGTAGAAGTATGAAACCTCGATGCCTTTGTAGGCCCAGTAGGCGGTGATCAGGGCCATCTGGGGAAGAGCGTAGCGGTCGCGGGTGGAGGCGCGAAGTTTAAGAATCAGAAAAGGGATGACGGCGCCGAAGAGCGCGGTGGAGACGAAGTCGAAGGGCAGGCCGGTCGCCGCACGAAATGTGGCGAGGCGCTCGAGCGCGGCCCGGGACGGGGTGTGCAGGTAGTAGGCGGCGAGCAGGGTCAGAGCGAAGAGTTGCAGGCAGATACCCGGGATCAAGTTGGCGCGGGCGCCGGCTAGGCCGAGGCGCCAAGGAGAGACGGGTGGGCGGGCGGCAAGGGGGTCCGGGTGTATTTCTGCGGGAGGTGCTGACCGGGTGGCGGGCGAGGACATGGAGGGAGGGGAGGAGCGTCCGGCACGCCGGCCACAAAGTCGAACGACGATTGGCTGCGACGCCGGGAGAGTGCAGGAGATGGAAATCACGGACCGGATTTATCACAAAGCGGGTTGCGGCCTTGGGTGCGGTCGACGCAGAGTTCCGGACTCACCCCAAACTCCTTATGATCACCACCCGTTCCTTCGCTGTGCTCGGCGCATTTTTGGCCATCGGGCTGGCGGTTTTCGGTTATCAAGTCGGGCGGGCGGTGAAGCTGGGGCGGGAGTTTGACCGGTATTTTACGGTTCGGGGCCTCTCCGAGCGCGAGGTCAAGGCGACCCTCGTCATCTGGCCCATGCGCTACAGTGCCGCCGGCGAAACCCTGTCCGAGCTTCAGGCCTCCATCGCGTCAGCCAAGGCCATCGTCACCGAGTTCTTGCACGAGAACGGAGTATCGCAGGAGGAGCTCATCCACGGGCTGCCGGAGATCAGCGATACCCTCGGATCGCGGAAGAAGGACGACCTGGTGGTGCTGCCGCGTTACTCCGCCGCGATCACGATGGTGGTGCGCAGCCGGAACGTGGACTTGGTGAAGCGCGCGATCCAGGAGTCCGACGTTTTGATCGCCAAAGGCGTGCCGTTGACGAACCAAGATTATGGCGACCGGATTTCCTTCGATTTTGACGGGGTGAACGCGATCAAGCCCGAGATGATCCGGGAGGCGACGGCGAACGCGCGGCAGGCGGCGCAGAAATTCGCCGAGGACTCGAAGGCCGAAGTCGGGTCGATCCGCAAGGCGACCCAAGGGGTGGTCGATATCCAGAGCCGCGACATCGCCTCGCCTGAACTCAAGATCGTGCGGGTGATCACGACGGTGGAGTTTTTTATCAAGTGAGGATGCCGGGCACAAGGCTCCCTGATTTTTAAGCCACGGATTAACTCGGATCGACCCGGATACGGACCAAGCAAATTCACCGGAGTTTCAGCCGCAAAAATCCCAGAGAACGCATAGCCAAAACCGGAGGTTTTTTGCGCTCCTTGCGTTCCCTCGCTGAAAAAATGAACGGCCAATTTTTTTCGCGGCGTAAAATTCGTGGATGATGCAGAGAAAGGAGTGGAGCCGGGCGCGGGTGCGGTGTTGGGTTAAGCAAACAAGACACCATGGCTGCCACACGGGAAAAAACGAACCGGCCGATTTTTGCGGATATCCGCATGGACTCCTTGCGCGGGCGGGCGGGGTTTTTCCGGGTCGGACAGACGGCGGGCGGTGCGTGGTGGCTGCTCACGCCCGAGGACGAGCCGGTGCTGTTGCGCGCGGTCGCGGGCGTGAACCGGCACGGGCGGGCGGGGCCGGCGCCGGTCTTGCGCAGCGCCTACGCGCGCACGGTGGAGCGGCTTTACGGAGCGGGCACGGAGGCCTGGGAACGCAGCACCGCCACGCGGCTGCACTCCTGGGGCGTGGATACGGTGGGGCCGTGGGCGGATGCGGGTCTGGTGGAGAAAGGGTTTTACTTCACGGCGCAGGCGGATTTTTCCCGGGCACGGGTGGCATTGATCCACGGGCCGGGGGTCCGGCTGCCGGACGTGTTCGACACCATGTGGCCGGCGGCGGCGGATGCGCACGCGGCGGCGGTGACCGCGCCCTGGGTGGGGCGGCGCGAGCTGGTGGGCTGGTTCACCGATGATGCACCCGGCTGGGGTGCCGCGGAAGGCGCGGGCGGTCCGACCTTGCTGCAGGTTTGCCTGAGTCTGGAGCCGGCGCTGGCGGCGCACCATGCAGCGTGGGAGTTTGTGCTGGCGGGGCATGGCAGCGGCGCATCGCCGGAGATTCTGGGGAAGGCCTGGGGGCTGCCGCTGCAACACCGCGAACACCTGCGGCAAATGACCCGCGAGGGCCGGGTGGTGGGCGGAGCGGCCTTCGAAGCGGATGCGCGGGGCTTTGCGAAAGAGGCGGCGAGGCGGTATTTTCAAGTCACGGGGGCGGCTTTGCGCCGGCATGACCCCGCGCATCTCGTGCTGGGGTGTCGCTTCGCGGTGACTCCTCCGCAAGGAGTCCGGCAGGCGGGCGCTTGGCCGGACATGGATGTGGCCTCGTGGCGGCTGCACGTCGGCGGTTTTTCCATGCAGGCGGCGGCGAGCGCGGGCGAGGCCATGCCGCAGTGGGTGACGGGCGGCGGACTGAGTCATGGCGATTTCCGGTCGCTGCCGGTGCGTGATGGCACGGGCCCGACGCGGTTGGAGCGTTTGCTGCGCGCGGGGCGAGAGGGACTGGTGGCGGCGTGCCGTGATCCGCGCACGGTGGGCATCGAGTGGTCGCACTGGGCGGATGGCACGGACGACGCGCCGCCCTTTGGCGCGGGGTTGGTGCACGCCGACGACCACGAAGCGGTGGAGCACACGGAGCTGTTGGGGCACGTGCATGCGCGCGCGGGGGCCTTGCATACAGCTGGGCCGTTGCGGGCCGATGCGCAGGTGAAGTAGGGTTGGCGATGGACGTAAAGCGGGCTCGCCGAGGGCGGGGAGGGCCGGCACGCTGCGGACTTTTATTCTATGTCCGCCCCATCCACCGAACTCTACCTCAAGTCAAAGATCCGCACCGTGCGCAACTGGCCGCATGAGGGGATTAACTTTCGCGACGTCACCACGCTTTTTCACGACCCGGAGGCCTTTCGGGTGATGGTGGAGAGCTTCTCGCTCGATGCGACGCGGCTCGGGGTGAACCTGCTGGCCGCGGTGGATGCGCGCGGCTTTATCCTGGGTGGTGCGCTGGCCTATCAGCTGCACAAGCCCTTCATGCTGGTGCGCAAGAAAGGCAAACTCCCCTTCCGCACCGTCGGCGCGGACTACGCGCTGGAATACGGCAAGGCCTCGATCGAGATCCATGAAGACGCCTGCAAGGCGGGCGACCGCGTGCTGATCGTGGATGACCTGATCGCGACCGGCGGCACGGTGCTGGCGGCGGCGAGCTTGATCCGTTCGCTCGGCGCGGAAGTGGTGGGCGTGGCGGCGGTGATCGACCTACCGGAACTCGGTGGATCGGATAAACTGCGCGCGGCGGGCATGGCGGTGCACGCGCTGTGCAGGTTTTCGGAGACGGAGTGAGGGGCGAAAAAACGAAAACGCGGAAATGCGGAAAAGTGAAAACCGGAAAAGGTGAAAGTTCGGCGCGGGCGGAAACGAAGGCATAAATTATGACGACCAAGAACGGGCTGGTGATCTGGACGAATGCGGCGCTTGCGGACGGGCCGCGGGCGCGGTTGGCAGCGGGCGTGGCAGCGGGCGGGCACCGGCTGGTGGTCTCAGCGCAGGCCTCGGCGTCGGTGCTGGCGGCGGGCGGCGAGGATGCGCTGCTGGCCGGGGCGGACGTGGCCTTCGGTCAACCGGACGCAGCGGCATGCCGGCGGCTGGAGCGCTTGAAATGGATCGCACTGACCTCGGCGGGCTACACGCGCTACGACAACGAGGAGACGAAGATGGCGTTGCGGGATCGCGGGGCGGTGATGACGAATGCGTCGTCCGTCTTCGCCGAGCCCTGCGCGCAGCATGCGCTGGCGATGATGCTGGCGCTCAGCCGCCGCCTGCCGGACGCGGTGGCGGAGCAACGCGGCGCGCGCGAGTGGAAGTATTTCGAGAACCGGGCCGCCTCTCGCCTGCTGAACGGGCAGACGGTGCTGCTGCTCAGTTACGGGGCGATCGCGCGACGTCTGGTGGAGTTGCTCGCGCCCTTCGGGATGAAGATTTATTGCCTGCGGAGACGCACTTACAGCGAGGCGGGGGTGCATGTGATCGCGGAGGAAAAACTGTCGGCGGTGCTGCCGCTGGCGGACCACGTCGTCAACATCCTGCCGGAGAACGAGGAGACGCTCGGCTACGTGAACGCGCGGCGTCTGGCACTGGTGAAACCGGGCGCGTATTTTTATAACCTCGGCCGCGGGCCGACAGTGGACGAGGGCGCGCTGATCCGTGCCTTGGAAAGCGGCCGGCTGGGCGGGGCGTATCTCGACGTTTTCGCAACCGAGCCGCTGCCGCCCTCGAGCGCGTTGTGGACGGCGCCGAACTGCTGGCTCACGCCGCACACGGCCGGCGGACGCAACGACCAGGACGACGCGTTGACGGATCTGCTCCTGGGCAACCTGGCGAAATTCTCGGCGGGTGACGCGGGCGCGATGCGGGACCGGGTGTATTGAGCGCCGGTCCGGAATCAGGCCGGCAGGGAGTAGGACACCTTGCTCTCCTTGACCGTGAGCACGCCGCGGGTTTGCAGCGTGGCGATGAGGCCGCGCAAGTCATCCTCGGAGAGCGGACGCTCGCGACCCAGCAGAGCCTGGATCGTGCCTTGAAGGGTTTTGAGGCGGACGGGGCGACTCTTGGGCGAACCGAGGAGAAGTTTGATCACCTGGTCCGCCGGGGCGCCGGTCTCGGTGGCGGCGGTGGCGGCAGGTTTTGGGCGAATCGGACGGGCTGCGGGCGGAGGCAGCAGGCTTGTGGAGTCGGGCACGCGGCGGACGCTGGTGCCTTGGGCGGCGAGGTGGACGACCAGCGGGTCAAAGCCGGTGTCTTTTGAGACGATGATAAAGCGCGCCGAGGGATCCTTTGTGGAAAGCTGGCCGAGGTAAAAGGCGAGGTGGAAATCGAGGGCGTTTTTACCGCTGCCCGACATCTCGATGTAGCGGGCGCGGGGGCCCATGGCCTGCACGGCGAGCACGAGCTCGCGGGGGAACTTGGTCTGGGTTTTACCGATGAAAATGAGCAGCTCGATAGCTTCGTCGCGGGCGAAGTCGGCGTGCTGCAGCGGGGTGTTTTCGGAATCGACGAGGACGTAGGTTTTCATCGGACGAAGTGATGTGGGCGCGAGTCCGGGCGACAAGGCTCAGTCCTCGCGGTGCTGGCGGTGTCGGAAAGGCTGGGCGGCGTGCTCCTCGGCTTTTTTCTTCCAGCTGGGCTTGCTGGCGACGGCGCTGGGTTTGCGGAGGGTGGGGGCTTTGGCGGCCTGCTCGCCCTTGAGCTTGCGGTAGTTTTCCAGCCGGGAGGCGGGCAACTCGCCGGACGCGATGGCGGGGCGCACGGCGCAGCCGGGTTCGTCTTCGTGGAGGCAGTTGGTGAAGCGGCAGCGGAGCGCGAGGGTGACGATGTCGG
The DNA here is from genome assembly GCA_000972765.1 of Verrucomicrobia bacterium IMCC26134. GTDB lineage: Bacteria > Verrucomicrobiota > Verrucomicrobiia > Opitutales > Opitutaceae > IMCC26134_A. The sequence goes on from CP011265.1 coordinate 461,815, forward strand.
CGAAGGCCTCCTCGACCGCGACGTCGGCGTCCCAGAGCTGGAGCTCGCGCATGCCGGGGGTGTCGATGATGAGGGCGCCGCTGGGGGCGAGCACGAGCTCGCGGCGGGTGGTGGTGTGGCGGCCCTTGGCGTCTTTTTCGCGGACCTCGGCGGTGGGCAGTTCGGCGTCGCGGGCGAGGCGGTTGATGAGACTGGATTTGCCGACGCCGGAGCTGCCTACGAAGGCGAGAGTGCGGCCGGGGGTGGCGTGGCCGCCGAGGAGTTTTAAGCCGCGGCGGGTGTGGCTGCTCGTGATGATGACGGGCACGCCGGGGACGAGGCGCTCGATCTCTTCGCGCACGGACTCGGGATCGGGGTGGAGGTCGGCTTTGTTGAGGACGACGACGGGGTCGGCGCCGGAGTCACGGGCGGCGACGAGGAAGCGCTGGATGCGCTTGGGGTTGTAGTTGCGATCGAGACCGCTGACGAGGAAGACGACGTCGATGTTGGCGGCGATGAGCTGCTGGGTTTGCACACCGCCGGCGGACTGGCGGCAGAAGCGGCTGCGTCGCGGGAGGAGGGCGTGGAGCTGGGCGCGGCCGACGGCGCCGGGGCTCGGGGAGATGGCGACCCAGTCACCGACGGCGGGGTAGGCGTCGGCGGCGCGTTTGGCGTCGTGGTGGAACTTGCCGATGCACTCGGCGAGCAGTTCGCCGCCGGCGGTCTGCACGGCGTAGTAGTGGCGGCGGAGCTCGACGACGACGCGGGCGGGCACGAGGCCGGCGGCGGCGTGGGGCGTGAAGGCGGCGTCCCACCGTGCATCCCAGCCGTAAGGGGCGAGAGGGTGGGGGGCGGCGGGTGCGGCTGGGTGAGCGGAATCGGGCATCTGAATCTTTAACGCAAAGGCGCGAAGACGCTAAGGACGGCGAGGACAGGGATGATGCACTGTGGCGAAAAGGCAGGGAGGGTGTATCTTCGACTCCGCGACTTTGCGCCTTAGCGTTGATACAATCAGCGATCAGACGGTGACGACGCGTTTCTCGGGGTCGGGATTTTGGAGGTAGAAGAGGGCGGTGTGGCCGACCGCGCCCACGCAGACGGAGCTGGAGATAGTTTCGATCTGGGTGATGAGGGCGGCGCGTTCGTGGCGGTCGGCGCCCTCGAAGCGGAGTTTAACGAGTTCGCGGGCGGCGAGCAGGCGGACTATCTCGCGGGTGAAGGCGGGCGTGATGCCGGCCTTGCCGAGCTTGACGGAGGCTTCAAGGGTTTGGCCAAGGCCGCGCAGGCGGGTTTTTTGCGCGCTGGTGAGAGGGATGATTTCCATGACACCAAACCGTGACCGGCAAACGGCCGGCGTCCATGCCGGAAAACGGAGGGCTAACTAGGCGGCTTTTAACCGCCCTGTCTATTCTCAGGATTTCCAGCTCTGGAGGATTTTGACGTAGTTGGCTCGCTCGTGGGCGGAGGGGTCGGGGCAGCGGCTCAGGTTCAGGGCGCCGCGCACCTCGTCGAGGGACTTGTAGTCGTGAGTCTCCAGCCAGGTGGTCAGGCCGTGGAGGATCTCGGTGATCACGCGCGGGCCGTGGCGGAGGATTGCGGAGACGAGCTGGGTGGCGTGCGCGCCGGCCAGCAGGGCCTTGATGACATCCTCGGCGTTGTGCACGCCACCGCTCGCCGCGAGGGAGATCTTTGCGTGGGGCGAGATGATGGCCAGCCAGCGCAGGCGCAGGAGCAACTCGGACGAGTCGGAGAGCCGGAGCTGGGGCTTTACGGCCAGGTCCTCGATGTCGAAATCGGGTTGGTAGAAACGGTTGAACATGACCACGCCTTTGGCGCCGGAGAGCTCGAGTTCGCGCACAAAGTGGGCGGGCGCGGTGAGCCACGGGGAGATTTTGACGGAGATCGGGATTTTAACCGATTCGATGACGCTGCGCACCACGAAGAGGTGGCCGGCCTCGATGGTGTCGGCATCGGTGTCCGGGTCGGTGGCGAGGGAGTAGAGGTTGAGCTCGAGGGCGTCGGCGCCGGTGGCCTCGAGGCGGCGGGCGTGGTCGATCCAGCCGCCGGGGCGGTGGCCGTTGAGGGAGGCGATGACGGGGATTTTGAGCGTGGCCTTCAGGCGGGCGAGTTGGCGCAGGTAGAGCTCGGGGGTGAGGGAGTATTCCTCGTAGTGCGGGAAGTAGTCGAGGGCCTCGGGGTTGCTCTCGGAGGGTCCTTCGAGCAGGCGGAAACGGGCGGCTTCCTCAAACTCCACCTGCTCCTCGAACAAGGAATGCATGGCGAGGGCGGAGGCGCCGGCGTCTTCGAGGCGGCGGCAGAGCTCGATGTCATCACAACACGGCGATGCGCCAACGATCAGCGGGTTGCGAAGCGTAAGACCGAGGTAGGAAGTTTCGAGATTCATGGCGGGTGGCGGTGACGGCGTGCCTTTAGATCTGGGCCGGCGTAGGCGGGGGCGGGGTGACGGTGGGGGCGGCGGCGGGCGGGGCAACGGGGCCGTTGTCCGCGAGGTGCTGGTAAAGGGCGTAGCGGCTCTTGAGCAGGGTCTGGGCGCGGAGGCCGAGGTCCTCGAAGCGCTGCGGAGCGATGCCCTTCAGCATCGCGAAGCGGGTCTCGTTGGCGGTGAATTTGACCAGGTCCAGCTTGGGCGCGGGCGAGTCGAGGTGGAGCGCGGGCGTGCCCTGTTCGGCGCGGCGCGGATCGAAGCGGAAGAGCGGCCAGTAGCCGGTATCCACCGCGAGTTTCTGCTGCTCGAGGCCCTGGGAGAGATTGTAGCCGTGGGCGATGCAGTGGCTGTAAGCGATGATGAGGGCGGGACCATCGTAGGCCTCGGCCTCGCGGAAGGCCTGAAGAGTCTGGCTGTCCTTGGCGCCGAAGGCGACGCGGGCGACGTAGATGTGGCCGTATTGCATGGCCATGAGGGCGAGGTCCTTTTTGCCGGTGGGTTTGCCGCCGGAGGTGAACTTGGCGACGGCGCCCATGGGAGTGGACTTCGAGGCCTGGCCGCCGGTGTTGGAGTAAACCTCGGTGTCGAGGACGAGGACCTTGACGTTGGCGCCGGAGGCGAGGACGTGGTCGAGGCCGCCGTAGCCGATATCGTAGGCCCAGCCATCGCCGCCGATGATCCAGAGGGATTTTTTAACGAGATCGTCGGCGAGGCCGCGCAGGCGGGAGACCTCGTCGGAGGGCGGGAGGGTGTCGAGCACGCCCTGAAGCTGGGCGATGCGGGCGCGCTGGACGACGAGGTCGCCCTCGGTGGCCTGGCCGCCGTTGATGAGGTTGTGGACGAGTTCGGTATCGAGCTTAGGGGCGAGGGTCTTGAGCAGGTGGACGGCGGAGGCGTGGCGCTGATCGGCGGCGCAACGCATACCGAGGCCGAACTCGGCGTTGTCCTCGAAGAGGGAGTTGGCCCAGGCGGGGCCGCGCTGGTTGGCGTCCTTGGCGTAGGGGGTGGTGGGCAGGTTGCCGCCGTAGATGGAGGAGCAACCGGTGGCGTTGGCGATGGTGAGGCGGTCGCCGACGAGCTGGGTGAGCAGCTTGATGTAGGGCGTCTCGCCGCAGCCGGCGCAGGCGCCGGAGAACTCGAAGAGAGGCTGGGCGAACTGGGTGCCCTTGACGGTGTTGAAATCGGTGCGGGTGCGGTCGGGCACGGGCAGGGAGGTGAAGTAGCTCCAGTTGGCGCGTTCGACTTCGAAGCGGGGGGCGGCGGGCACGAGGTCGAGGGCCTTGTGGCGCGGGTTGGTCTTGTCCTTGGCGGGGCAGACCTGGACGCAGAGCGAGCAACCGGTGCAGTCATCGGGTGCGACCTGCAGGAGGTAGCGGCGGCCGGGCTGCTCGTTGGAGCGGAAAGGCACGGTGGTGACGGAGGCGGGTGCGTCGGCGAGCGAGGCGGGCTCCTGGTGGGTGGCGCGGATGGCGGCGTGCGGGCAGACGAAGACGCACTTGTTGCACTGGATGCAGAGGGAGGCGTCCCACTGTGGGATTTCGAGAGCGATGGAGCGTTTTTCGAGCTGGGTGGTGGCGGTGGGCCAGCCGCCGTCGGGCGGGATGGCGCTGACCGGAAGCAGGTCGCCCTCTCCGGCGAGCAGGCGGGCGGTGACATCGCGGAAGAAGCCTTCAGTAAACGCGGCGTAGCGGTCGGTGGCGACCTCGCCGGCGGGAGCGGCGGCGAGCGTGGCGGGCACGGGCACCTCGATGAGGGAGGCGAGGGCGGCGTCCACGGCGGCGTGGTTCATCTTGACGACGTGGTCTCCCTTGCGGGCGTAGGTCTTGGTGATGGCTTTTTTGATGTGGGCGATGGCCTCGGCCTGCGGGAGCACGCCGGAGAGGGCGAAGAAGCAGGTCTGGAGAATGGTGTTGGTGCGGCGACCCATGCCGGCGGCGTTGGCGACGCCATTGGCGTCGATGATGTAGAGACGGATTTTTTTGGCGAAGAGGGTCTCCTGCCAGGCGCGGGGGAGCTTTGCCCAGGTGGTGGCGGCGTCGTGCGGTGAGTCGAGCAGCACGGTGGCGCCGGGCGCGGCGTAGCCGAGGATCTCGTGGCGGCCGACGAAGCTGAACTGGCTGCAGGCGACGAACTGGGCGGAGCGCACCAGCCACGGTGCGTGGATGGGCTGCGGGCCGAAGCGCAAGTGCGAGACGGTGACGGAGCCGGATTTCTTGGAGTCGTAAACGAAGTAGCCCTGGGCGAAGAAGTCGGTCTGTTCGCCGATGATCTTGATGGAGTTCTTGTTTGCGCCTACGGTGCCATCGGCGCCGAGCCCCACGAAGACGCAACGGCGCACCCCCGGAGCCTCGAGCTCGAGCTCGTTGTCCCACGGCAGGGACGTATGCGAGACATCGTCGTAGATGCCGATGGTGAAGTTGTGGCGCGGGCGGGCGGTGTTCAGGTGGGCGAAGACACCGAGGGCCATCGCGGGGGTGAACTCCTTGGATCCGAGGCCGTAACGGCCGCCGACCACGCGGCGCAGCGGCACGGCGACGGGGGAATCGGACTGGGCGAGGGCGGCGAGCACGGAGAGATAGAGCGGCTCGCCGGGGGCGCCGGGTTCCTTGGTGCGGTCGAGCACGCCGAGGGTGCGGACGGAGGCGGGCAGGGCGCGGAGGAACGCGGAGACGGGGAAAGGCTGGAAAAGGCGGATGGCGATCACGCCCACGCGGCCGCCGTTGGCGTTGAGATGCTCGGCGGCGGACTGGAGGGCCTCGACGCCGCTGCCCATGGCGACGACGACGTGCTCGGCCTGCGGATGCCCGTGATATTCGACCAGCGAATACTTGCGGCCGGTGGCCTTGGCGAGTTTCGCAAAGCAATCCTCGACGATGTCCGGGAGGGCCTCGATGTAGGGATTCACGGTCTCGCGACCCTGGAAATAGACGTCTGGATTTTGAGCGGTGCCCTGGATACGGGGATGATCGGGGGTGAGGGCGCGGGAGCGGAAGGCGGCGAGGGCGACGGGGTCGATGAGGGCGCGCAGAGTGTCGTCGGAGAGCGGGACGATCTTGGAGATCTCGTGCGACGTGCGGAAGCCGTCGAAGAAGTGGATGATGGGCACGCGGGCGCGGAGGGCGGCGGCGTGGGCGACGAGGGCGCAGTCCTGGGATTCCTGGGGGTTGTTGGAGCAAAGGAGGGCGCAACCGGTGGGGCGGCAGGCCATGACATCGGACTGGTCGCCGAAGATGGAGAGCCCCTGGGCGGCGAGGGCGCGGGCGGTGACGTGGAGGGCGAGCGGGAGGAGTTCGCCGGCGATCTTGTAGAGATTGGGCAGCATCAACAGGAGACCCTGCGACGCAGTGAACGTGGTGGTGAGCGTGCCGCCGAGCAGGCCGCCATGGACGGCGCCGGCGACGCCGCCCTCGGACTGGAGTTGCACGACCCGCGGAACCTCGCCCCAAAGGTTGGGCTTGTTGACCGACGCCCACTCGTCGCAGGACTCGGCCATCGGGGAGGACGGGGTGATGGGATAGATGGCGATAAACTCGCTCAGCCGGTAGGCGACGGAAGCGACGGCCTCGTTGGCGTCGCAGGTGATGTAGCGAATTTTGGCCGGAGAGACGGCGAGGGGAGCGACGGGGGCGGCGGTGGGCATGGCGAGGGAGTCCGCCAGAGAACGCAAAATGCGCGGGGGCGGTGCCCTATACTATGCCAATTAATGCGCACACGGTCTGTGCGGGGATTGGCTTTGGGGGCGCGGTTTTTGGCCGAGACGCGTGCTCGTTGAAGCTGGGCTAGGGTCGGCGAAACGCGATGAGGCGTAGCTCTTTGGCGGTGATCAGATCTTTATCGCGCGCCAGCGCTTCCTTCGCGGTAATCAAATCATCGAGAGCAATCATGCGCACTGACTTGCCGCCTATCGTGATAGTTTGGGCGCGTGATTTCAGGCGCTCAAAGTCACCGATTCCCAAAACTTCCGTTAGGATATCCACCACGCCGAGTTTGGTGCGCAGGTAGAGGTTCGCGATCTTCGTGCCTGCGGGTGGCGTGTCCAAAAAAGATAGTTTTTGCGCCGTCATGCGATGACGCGGGTCGAGGTCGCCGAGGGCGTCCCGCAGCTTTTCGACGTTTTGATCGGATAGGACCGCGCAGATCTCGAGGTCTTGCGTGACTTGGGACGATCCGTGCAGGACGGCGGCTTAGCCACTGATCACGACGAATTCGACGTCGCTGGCGGCGAGTCGATCAAGCAACTGTGCGAGCGTGTGCACGGGTCTCCTCGCCGATTCGTTTTAGCTCCAGCATCAGGGCGAGTGCGGCGTCGTGTTGCCGGGCGCGCTCGTCAGGCGTGAGGGACAAGTTATGCTCAATGAGCTCGAAATCCACCCCGGCCTTTTGGGCTTCGGCGATGATTTGATCAGGAGTGAGCAACATGAATCTAACGTGTGCGTGTTGCGGGTGGGCGCAATTTCATTGCGTGATCGAAGTGGGCGCGAAGGGCCTCAGGCGAAGAATTTGAGGACCTTGCGCAAGGCGGCGGTGAGGACGGCTATTTCCTCCTCGGTGTTGTAGAGGTAAAAGCTCGCGCGGACTGTGCTGGGGAGGCCGAGCTTTTTCATCAACGGCATGTTGCAATGGTGGCCGCCGCGCAGTGCGACGCCTTGCTGGTCGGCAATCGTGATGACGTCGTGAGCGTGGATGTCCTTGAAGGCGAAGCTCACCATGCCGGCGCGGGGCTGGCCGGCGCGCGGGCCCAGGATGCGAATGCCGGGGAGTTCGGCGAGGGCGGCGCGGGCCAGGGCACCGAGGTGGTGGTCGTGCGCGGCGATGGCGGGGCGCCCCACGGCGTCGAGATAATCACAGGCGCCGGCGAGGCCGATGGCGCCGGCGATGTGGGGGGTGCCGGCCTCGAAGCGCTCGGGCGCGGGTTTCCAGGTGGAGTGGGAATACTCGACGGTTTCGATCATGCCGCCGCCGCCTTCGTGGGGGGGCAGGGCGTCGAGCAGGGCGCGGCGGCCATAGAGTGCGCCGATGCCGGTGGGGCCGCACATCTTGTGGCCTGAGAAGGCGAGGAAGTCGCAGCCAAGGGCCTGCACGTCGAGTGGCTCGTGGCCGATGGACTGGGCGGCGTCCACCACGCTGACGGCGCCGACGGCGCGGGCGCGGCGGCAGAGCTCGGCGGCGGGGTTGATGACACCGAGGGTGTTGGAAATGTGGGTGAAGGCGAAGAGCTTCACCTGCGGTGTGAGCAAGGTGTCGAGGGCGGCGAGATCGAGACCGTGCTCGGCGTCGGCGCCGGTGACGGGCACGAAGCGGAGGGTGGCGCCGGTGCGGGCGGCGAGCATTTGCCAGGGGACGAGGTTGGAGTGGTGCTCCATCTCGGTGGCGAGGATGACATCGCCGGGGCGGAGGTTGGCGGTGCCCCAGGTCTGGGCGACGAGGTTGAGGGACTCGGTGGTGCCCCGGGTGAAGACGATCTCGGCGGGCTCGGCTGCGTTGATGAAGCGAGCGAGACGGGTGCGCGCTTGCTCGAAGCCGGCGGTGGCGCGCATGGAGAGGGCGTGCAGGCCGCGGTGGACGTTGGCGTTGTCGTGCAGGTAGTAGGCGGAGAGGGCGTCGATGACGGCGCGGGGCTTTTGGGACGTGGCGCCGTTGTCGAGATAGACGAGCGGCTTGCCGTTGACCTGTTGGTCAAGGATGGGGAAGTCGGAGCGGAGGGCGTGGCCGATGCGCATGGTGGGAAGGGAACGCAATCAGGACAAATGACGAACGCCGAATGTCGAATGCCCAATGGATTTTTTGACGGCGGGTCCGGTCTTCAGGACGCCGGAGGGGGGCGAGGGCGTCGAGCAGGGCCTGCCAGGCCAGCAGGGCGCAGACGTGGCGGGCGGGGCGGGCGTGCACGGAGCCGAGGGCGGCGAGGTCGCCGAGGTCGGTGTTTTCGGGCGGGCGGCCGGTGGTGACGGTGTGTTCGAGTTGTCGATACAAGGCGGGCACGGCGGCGGCGGACAGGCCGGTGATGCGCGCGGTCAGCAGGGAGGCGCTGGCCTGGGAGAGGGCGCAGCCGGCGCCGGTGAAGGCGGCCTCGGCGATGCGGCCCTCGGCGTCGAGGCGGAGCTGGACGGTGCAGATGTCGCCGCAGGAAGGGTTGTCGCGCCGGGCGACGCGGTTGGCGGACGGCAGCAGGCCCCGGTGGCGCGGGTGGCGGCGGTGATCGTCGATGACGGCGAGGAAAAGTTCTTCGGAGGAGGGCATGCGCGCAGGGCGGATTGACGTGAAGGCTCGCGCAGAATGGGCGCAAGCGCGCCCGGTAGGCAAACTTTGCTCCCCCGATCTAAAGAAACCTATTAGGTTACTTTAGATCGAACGTGTCATAGTGTGGGTGACGGGAAAGAGTAACCTAATAGGTTACTTTGTATCAGGCGGCGGCGGAGTGGCGGGAGGCGGTGCCGGCGAGGGCGGGGTCGAAGCGGGAGGCGATGACGCGGAGCAGGGGGAGTCCGGCCTCGGTGACACGGAGGGAGGCGTCATCGAGTTCTACGAACCCCTCGGAGACGAGGTCGGCATAGGAGGCGATCTCGGTGGCGTAGGTTTCGCGGACATTGAGGCCGAGGGCGGTGTCGAGGGCGGCGAAGTCGAGACGGCGGCGGCACATGATGTCCATGATGAGACGGCGGCGGCGTTTATCCTCGTCGGTCAGGCGGTGACCGCGGTCAACGGGGAGCTGGCCGGCATCGAGGGCGGCGCGGTAGGCGGGGAGGTCTTTGATGTTCTGGTAGTAGACGTCGGGCGTCGCGGAGATGGACGAGATGCCGAGCCCGTAAAGGGAGGCGCCGCCGCGGGTGGTGTAGCCTTGAAAATTGCGGTGGAGGGTGCCGTCGGAGAGGGCGCGGGCGAGCTCATCAGCGGGGCGGGCGAAGTGATCAAGGCCGATGTCGACGAGGCCGGCGGCGGTGAGGCGTTCACGGGCGAGGCGGGCCATGTCGAGGCGTTCGTCGGCGCTGGGCAGGCCGTGCTGGTTTTCGAGGATGCGCTGGGCGGGTTTTATCCAGGGGACGTGGGCGTAGGCGAAGACGGAGAAGCGGTCGGGGTGGAGGGCGAGCACGTCTTCGAGGGTGCGGGCGAAGGTGGCGGTGGTTTGCCGGGGCAGGCCGTGGATGAGATCGACGTTGAGCGAGTAGAAACCGGCGGCGCGGAGCGCGTCCACGGCGTCGCGGTTGAGTGACTGTGGCTGGACGCGGTGAATGGCGGTCTGGACGGCGAGGTCGGTGTCCTGAATGCCGAGGGAGGCGCGGCGGGCGCCGAGGGCGCGGAGGGCGTCGACGTGGCCGGGCTTCAGATGGCGAGGGTCTATCTCGACGCTGATCTCGGCGTCGGGTGCGAAGTGGAAATGGCGGTGGAGTAATTCGGCGAGGCGGAGGAGTTGCTCGGGAGGGAAGAAGGTGGGGGTGCCGCCGCCGAGGTGGAGCTGGGTGACGGGACGGGCGGGGTCGAGCTGGCGGTGGAGCAGGGTGAGCTCGCGGGCGAGGTCATCGAGGTAGGTCTCGGCGGCGGCGGTGCGGCGGGTGATAATGGTGTGGCAACCGCAATACCAGCAGCGCTGGGCGCAAAAAGGCAGGTGGAGGTAAAGGGAGAGCGGCGCGGGGGCGGAGCCGGGGCGGACAAGATTGTCCTCGGCGATGGCGCGGTTGAGATCGAGGTCGGCGAGCGCGGTGGTGAAACGATTGGCGGGCGGATACGAGGTGTAACGCGGGGCGGGGGAGCGGGCATGGCGCACGAGGGCTTCGGCGGACACGGCCGGCGTCAGGGCGGACGTGGGCGCTAGAGTCAGTGGGCGAGACAAAGCAGGGGAAGAGTCAAAAGAAAGGAGCGAGGAGACCATGGCGTTGGTTGAACTATCGCAGAAAGACGGGTCACGGACTCGGCGCGGCTTGGTGGAGAGTGCGCGGAAATTGGTGTGGTTGCAGACTCGTTTAAAACCGGCGTGCCGGATAATCGCCGGTCGAAAGCGGTGAAAAGGTGAGTAAGGCGGGTGCGTATTTTATTGCATCAAGCACATGGTTTGGAAGCGTTTGAGTATGAAACCGAAGAACCGTTTAAGGACGTTTTTGGCGGCGATAACATGGGCGGGCGTTTTAGCTGGAGTGACCCCGCTTGCCGGCGAGACACCGCGGGCAAAGGGTGCGCGACCGAAGGAAGGGGCGGTCGCAGCCGATGCGACCCCAGTGAGCGTGCGAGTGGCTGCGATGGAGGACGCGCAGGCGCTGGCGAGGTTGAAGGAACTCCGGCGCGAGATCGCACGGCATGACGAGTTGTATTTCCGCAAGGCGGCGCCGGTGATCAGCGATTACGAATACGATCAGTTGAAGGCGGAGCTGCGGGCGCTGGAGGCGCGGGCGTCGGATGGGCAGACCTTGGCTGGCGAAACACTGGGTGATGATCGCTCGGCGGGTTTTACCAGCCACCGGCATCTCGAACCGATGCTGAGCTTAACCAAGGCTTATTCGGACGAGGAAGTGGCGGCCTTCGTGGCGCGGGTGGAGGCGAAGCTCGGGCGTGGAGCGGTGGCGTTTCGCGTGGAGCCGAAGTATGACGGTCTGGCGGTGAGCCTCACTTACGAGCAGGGCCGTCTGGTGCGGGCCGTGACGCGCGGCAACGGCATGGAAGGCGACGACATCACGGCGAATGCGAGGTTGCTGGTGCGCGGCTTGGCGGAGCGACTGGGTGAGGGAGGCAGCGACGGCGGCGCAGGCGGTGAAGCTGCGTCGTGGAGCGGGCCGGAGCGGGTGGAGTTGCGCGGCGAGATTTATATGGGAACGGCGGAGTTTAAGCGGATCAACGCGGAGCGGGAGGCGGCGGGGGAGGATTTGTTCGCGCATCCGCGCACTGTGGCGGTTGGCACGATCCGGGCGCTGGAGGCAGGCGAGGTGGCGGACCGGAAGCTCGAGCTGGTTTGCTATGGCTGGGGCGCGTGGACTCCGGCGGTGGACCGTCCGGCGACCCTCGCTGAGTTTCGCGCCAAGCTGGCGGCGTGGGGCCTGCCGGTAGTGGGTATTGAGAAAGTGGTGACGGACGCGGCCGGGTTGAGCACGGCGGTGGCGGAAGTGCGGGCGGCCGCGCCCGGGCTGGGCCTGCCGGTGGACGGGGTGGTGTTGAAGGTTGAGCGCGTCTCGCAGCAGGAGGAACTCGGGCTGGCGCCGGGCGCCCCGCGTTGGGCGCTGGCGAGGAAGTTCGAACCGGAGCGGGCGGTGACGCGATTGCAGGGCATCACGCTGCAAGTCGGACGCACCGGGGTGGTGACGCCGGTCGCGGAGCTGGCCCCGGTGGAGCTGGCGGGTTCGACCATCGCGCGGGCGACCTTGCACAACGCCGGCGAGATCGCGCGGCGCGACCTGCGGGTGGGGGATTGGGTGCTGGTGGAGAAGGCGGGGGAGATCATCCCGGCCATCGTGGGCGTCGAGATGGCGCGCCGCACCGGCGCGGAGACGCCGTATGTGTTTCCGGAGAGTTGTCCGAGTTGTGCGGAGAAGCTCACTCAGGCAGCGGGCGAGGTGGGCTATCGGTGCGCGAACCGGGCCTGCCCGGCGCAGGTGGCGCGGCGGATCGGTCATTTTGCGACGCCGGCCGCGCTCGATATCGCGGGGCTTGGCCCGGGGGTGATCGACGCCCTGGTGGCGCGCGGCCTGGCGAGGAGTCCGGCCGACCTTTATCGATTGAGGGCAGGGGAATGGGCGGCGTTACCGGGACTCGGAGCGCGCTCGGCGGCGAAGCTCATGGCGGGGCTCGCGGCGAGCCGCGAAACGGCGCAGGCGAACGGGGCTCGTTTGATCTACGCGCTGGGTTTGCCCGGGGTGGGTGAGGGGGCGGCGCGGCGGTTGACCGAGGTGGTGACGGGCCTGGGCGCGCTGGCTGCCTTGGAAGCTGAGGCCCTGCGCCGGCCGGAGAGCGAGGGTGGTGCGGGCTTGGGCGAGGCGGTGGCCCGGGAGCTGGTTGAGTATTTGCAAAGGCCGGACGTGCGTGCCGAGTTGGCGGCGCTGCGAGCGGCGGACATCGGGGGTTCTTGGACGAAAAAGCCCTCTCCCATACCTTCCGACACGGGATCGGACGTGTTGCGTGGCCATGTGGTGGTGGTGACGGGGACGTTCACGCACTGGACCCGTGCGGAGGCGACTAGACGCCTGACCGCTGCCGGTGCCACGGTTGGGGCGGACGTGACGCGCCAAACCACTCTATTGATCGTCGGTGCCGAGCCGGGCTCTAAGCTGGTCAAGGCCCGTGAACGAGGCATTGAGGTGATCGACGAAGCCGAGTTGATCAGGCGCTTAGGAACCGGAATGAAAAGCGAAGCGACTCATTGACCCTTTTTTTAGCGGGGTGTTTTTAGTCCTTCGCCTCCTGCCAGTTACGGTTTAAAATGGCGGAGAGGGAGGGATTCGAACCCTCGGTAGGTTGCCCTACACACGCTTTCCAAGCGAGCGCATTCGACCACTCTGCCACCTCTCCAGGTGACGCACTTACCGGCTGCACAGGGCCTCCGGTAAACGGCGAGCGGTCAGGAAAGGCGGCGCCACCCGCTCAGGTCAACGGCGAAAATCATGAAACCATGCGATTCTGTATCGGCTCTCGTTTTGGCGTGGCTCGCCTTATGCATACCGCAGATCGCGCAATTATGAATTAAACCACTCGTCTGCCACCGAACCTCTACTATCGGGAAAAGCTTCTTGCGCGACCCCCTCCCGGTGCTACGTTCCGCCTTTTTACGACTCGAAACAACCCGACGACGCGACTTCCCATCATGGTATCTCCAAACACCGAGCTGGCCTACAACAGCAAGATCGAGGGCGACTTGGTCGTCACGCGCGCCGATGCGGTCATCAACTGGATTCGCGCCAACTCCATGTGGCCCATGCCGATGGGGCTGGCTTGCTGCGCCATCGAACTCATGGCCAGCGCCGCCAGCCGTTTCGACATCGCCCGTTTCGGCGCCGAGGTTTTCCGGTTTTCCCCGCGCCAGTCCGACGTGATGATCGTCTCCGGCACCGTCACCTACAAGATGGCCCCGCACGTCCGCCGCATCTATGATCAGATGGCCGAGCCGAAGTGGGTGATCGCCATGGGCGCCTGCGCCAGCTCCGGCGGCATGTATCGCAGCTATGCGACCTTGCAGGGCGTGGACCGTATCGTGCCGGTTGATGTCTATATCAGCGGCTGCCCGCCCCGCCCCGAGGCTTTGCTCGACGCTTTGATCAAGCTCCAGTCCAAGGTGCAGCGCAGTCCGGGCACCACCAAGAATCTGCTCTCGGCCTGAGCGCGGTTAACCTCGCCAAATCCCGCCGCTCCCTCCCGCTTCGCCACCCTCCACTTTTCGCCGCCCATGACCGCGCCCGCCGACGTCTTTGCCGCCGTCCAATCCCAGTTCCCCGCCGCCACCGCCCGTCCGACTCTCGATCATACGGCCATCAATGTGCCGATGGGCGACGCTGTCGCGGTCTTGACCACTTTGCGCGACACCCAGGCCTTCGATTTCCTCGTGGACGTCACCGCCGTGGATTGGGGGGTGGAGGCGACGCCGCGTTTCTCCGTCGTCTGGCATCTGCTTTCCACCACCACAAACAACTATGTGCGCGTCGTGGCCGCTTGCGTGAGCGATACCGAACCGGTTGCCCCGAGCATCAGCCAGCTTTGGGCCGGTGCCAACTGGCACGAGCGCGAGACCTTTGACTTGCTGGGCATTCGGTTCGAGGGCCACCCGGATCTGCGACGCATTCTTATGTGGGACGGCTACCCTCATCATCCGCTGCGCAAGGACTTCCCGCTGGCCGGTATCGACACACCGCTGCCCGACCTCGAGGTCGGCGAGTTAACCAAGGCCACCGCCGCTCCCGCTCCGATGATGGGCGGTCCCTTCGTCGCTTCCGTCGGCGAGATGAACATGACCGACGCCGAACCCAGCGCTAAAGACGAGAGCTGGAACGAGCGCTCCAATAAACCTGCCGCGCTCTAAGCCGCGACGATCCCCTCACTCTTTCCCTTTTTCGACGATGCCTACCGATTACGCCTTCCCCGACAGCGCCGCCAAAGCCGCCGCCGCCACCGAGGCCCCTGAGTTCCAGACCGAAAAAATGTCCCTCGCGATGGGGCCGTCCCATCCCTCGACCCATGGCGTGTTGCGCCTGTCCCTCGAGCTTGATGGCGAGATGGTGACCAAGTGCGACCCCGTCCTCGGCTACCTGCATCGCGGTGACGAGAAGATCGCCGAGAACATGACCTACAACCAGTTCGTGCCTTACACGGACCGGCTGGACTACCTTGCCCCTCTGGCCAACAACGCCGCCTATGCCATCGCCGTTGAGAAACTCGCCAATCTGACGGTGCCGCCACGCTGCCAGGCCATCCGCGTCATCACCTCCGAGATGGCCCGTATCTCCGCCCATCTGCTCGGTCTTGGCGCCTACGGCATCGATGTCGGCGCGTGGTCGGTTTTCCTCTACTCGTTCACCGAGCGCGAAAAACTCTACAAGCTCTTCGAGGAGCTGACCGGCGCGCGTTTCACCACCAGCTACAGTCGTATCGGCGGCCTCGCCCGCGATGTGCCCGAGGGCTGGACGGCCAGCGTGGAAGCGTTTTGCGACCAGTTCCTGCCCATTCTGGAGGAAATCCTCAAACTCCTCACCCGTAACAAAATCTTCATGGATCGCACCATCGGTGTGGGTGTTATCTCCAAGGAGGATGCCATCGGCTACGGCCTCACCGGCCCGAACTTGCGCGGCTCCGGCGTCGCTTTCGACCTGCGCAAGGCCAAGCCGTATTCCGGTTACGAGCAATACGACTTCGACATCCCGGTCGGCGCCAAGGGCGACTGCTACGACCGCTACCTCTGCCGCGGCGAGGAAATGCGCCAGTCCGTGCGCATCATCAAGCAGGCGATCAAAACCTTCCCCGGCGGCGACTGGTATGCGAAGGACGCAGTGCGCATCTTCGCCCCCCGCAAGGAGAAGGTCCTCACCTCCATGGAGGAGCTCATCAATAACTTCATGATCGTCACCGAGGGCCCGCAAATGCCCGCTGGCGAGGTCTATTTCGAGGCCGAGAACCCCAAGGGTGCGCTCGGCTTCTTCATCGTCAGCAAAGGCGGCGGCGTTCCCTACCGCCTGAAGATTCGCGGTCCCTCTTTCTGCAATCTCTCCATCCTGCCCAAGGTCTGCCAGGGCAACCTCGTTTCCGACGTCGTCTCCATCCTCGGGTCCCTCGACTTCGTGATGGGCGAGTGCGACCGGTAAACACCAGCCCCGCCGACCGCATGTCCACGACCACCTCTTCGCCTTCCGTGAACCTCAAGCCCGAAACCCTCGCGCGTATCGACGAAGTCATTACGCACTACCCGGTCAAGCGCAGCGCCACGCTCCCGCTCCTCCATCTTATCCAGGAGGACGCCGGCTACATCTCGGAGGACGCCATTCTCTGGATCGCTCAAAAACTCGAGCTCCAGCCGATCAACGTGCTCGAGGTCGTCACCTTTTACCCGATGTTCCGCCGCGCCCCCATCGGCCGCCGCCACATCAAGGTCTGCCGCACCCTTTCCTGCGCCCTGCTCGGCGGCTACAAGACCTGCGAAAACTTCCAGAAGGAGTTCAACACCACCCTCGGCGCCACCTCCCCCGATGGCGAGGTCACGGTGGATTTCGTCGAGTGCCTCGCCTCCTGCGGCACCGCCCCCGTCGTGCTCATTGACGAGACTCTCCACGAGAAGGTGGACGCCGCCAAGGTGAAGCAAATCTCCGCGCAAATCCGCGCCGAGGCCGCCGCCCGCAAGTAAACGCTCACGCTCATCGCCATGCCTGCTCCCGCCCAACACCGTATCATTTTCCAGCACATCGACGAGCCCGGTTACTCCAACGACATCGACTGCTACCTCCGCAATGGTGGCTACGAGGTCTTGAAGAAAGCCGTCACCCAGAAACCGGAGGACCTCCGGGAAGAAGTGAAGAAATCCGGCCTGCGCGGCCGTGGCGGCGCCGGCTTCCCCTGCGGCTTCAAGTGGTCCCTCGTGGACCGCAAATCCGGCAAGCCCATCTACCTCATCGTCAACGCCGACGAGTCCGAGCCCGGCACCTTCAAGGACCGTTACATCATGCACCAGGATCCGCACCAGCTGATCGAGGGCACGATGATCTCCTGCTTCGCCAACGACGTTAAACAGGCCTACATTTATATCCGCGGCGAGATGCCCGAGGGTGCGCGCATCCTCGAAAAAGCCATCGCCGAGGCCCGCGCCAAAAACCTCGTCGGGCCCAACATCCTCGGCACCGGTTACTCTTGCGAGATTTTCGTCCACCGCGGCGCCGGCGCCTACATCTGCGGAGAAGAGACCGGCTTGATCGAGTCACTCGAGGGCAAACGCGCCAATCCGCGTATCAAGCCCCCGTATTTCCCCGCTGTCCTCGGACTTTACCAGTGCCCGACGATCGTGAACAACGTCGAGACCCTCTGCCACGTGAAGTATATCGTGCAGCATGGCGGCGCCGAATACGCCAAGATCGGCACCCCCGGCAACACTGGCACCCGCATCTTCTGTGTCTCCGGCCACGTTCAGCGCCCCGGTTACTACGAGTTTCCCGCCGGCACCATCACCATGGGCCAGCTGCTCAATGACGTCTGCGGCGGTCCGCTCCCCGGCCGCACGTTCAAGGCCGTGATCCCCGGCGGCTCCTCCGCCAAGGTGCTCCGATTCGGCGAGCGCTACAAGGGCAAGCGCAAGGTCGGCACCGACATGGTGGATTACGATTGGGGCGTCGAGGATGTGCCGATGGACTTTGACTCACTCGCCATGATCGGATCCATGGGCGGCTCCGGCGGCGTCATCGTCATGGACGACAGCGTCAACATGGTCGAGGCCCTCGCCAACATCAACGCCTTCTACCAGCACGAGAGCTGCGGCCAGTGCACGCCCTGCCGCGAAGGCTCGCTCTGGATGAAGAAGATCAGCTCCCGCATGGTCCACGGCGAAGCCCGCAAGGAAGACGCCGCCCTGCTTAAGAGCGTGGCCGACCAGATCCCGGGACGAACCATCTGCGCCTTCGGCGAGGCCTGCTCCTGGCCGACCCAGAGCTTCCTCATCAAGTTCAAGGACGAGTTCGAGGGCTATGCCGAGGCCAAGAAAAACCTCCCCGCCGACCGCCTCAGCCTCGTCTAAAGCATCCGCACAACCGCCTCCTTTTCAGCAATGATCGCCGCTCCCAAACCCGACCTCGTCACCGTCAATATCGACGGCGTGGACCTCTCTGTGCCCAAGGGCACCAACGTCATCGAGGCCGCCAAGCTGCTCCATAAGGACGTGCCGCACTACTGCTACCACCCGAAGCTGTCGGTGGCCGGCAATTGCCGCATGTGCATGATCGAGATGGGCACCCCCGCGTTCGACCCCGCGACCAAGGCTCCGGTCATCGACCCCGCCACCGGCAAGCAGAAGATCAACTGGATTCCCCGCCCGCAGATCGGCTGCGGCACCACCGTTTCGCCCGGCCTCCACGTCAAGACCTCCTCGCCCATGGTGAAGGACGCCCGCGAGGGCGTGATGGAGTTCCTCCTCATCAACCACCCGCTCGATTGCCCCATCTGCGATCAGGCCGGCGAGTGCAAACTCCAGGAACAGGCCACCGGCTACGGACGCGGCTACTCCCGTTTCATCGAGGAAAAAAACGTCAAGCCCAAGCGCACCCAGCTCGGGCCCCGCGTCACCCTCGACGACGAGCGTTGCATTCTTTGCTCCCGCTGCGTGCGTTTTTCCAAGGAAATCGCCAGGGACGACGTCCTCGGCTTCGTCGACCGCGGCAGCTACTCGACCCTCACCTGCCATCCCGGCAAGAAGCTCGAGAACAACTACTCGCTCAACACCGTGGACATCTGCCCGGTCGGTGCGCTCACCAGCACTGATTTCCGCTTCAAAATGCGCGTATGGTTCCTCAAGCAGACCCACACGCTCGACATCGAGTCCTCCGTCGGCGTGAACGCCGTCGTCTGGTCCCGCGAAGGCACCATCTACCGCCTCACCCCGCGTCGTAACGACGAGGTCAACGACACCTGGATGGCTGACTCCGGTCGCATCCTCTACAAGCAGGTCGCCGCCACCGACCGCCTCACCGCCGTCAGACTCAACGGCGCAGACACTTCCCTTGATATCGCCCTCAACGCCGCCGCTGCCTTATTGAAGGACGGCTCCGTTTCCATCGTCGGCTCCGGCCGGGCCTCGGTTGAGGAGCAGTTCCTGCTCAAGCAACTCGCCACCCCCATCGGCGCGCAGGGCCACCTCGTCGCCCGCACCGCCACTGGCGACAAGCTCCTCATTTCCGCCGACCGCAACCCCAACATCCGCGGTGCGCTCGTCACCGGCCTCATCAGCCAGCTCCCTAGCGCAGAGCTCAAGCAGCTCTCCCGCGAGATCGACGAGGGCAAGATCAAGACCGTCGTTTCCCACGGGGAAGACCTGCTCGCCGCCGGTCTCACCGCCGCCCAGCTCGCCAAGGTCGCCGTCATTTACATCGGCACCCACGCCAACGCCACCAGCGCCGCCGCGCAGATCGTGTTGCCCGCGCTTCACACCTACGAAAAGGCCGGCACTTTCGTTAACCAGCAGTTCCGCATCCAAAAATTCTACGCCGCCGTCCCTGGTCCGCAGGGTGCGACCAACGACCTTGTGGTTCTCGCCAAGCTCGTCGCCTCCACCGGCGCTTCCGCGCCCGCCAGCGAGGTTCATGCCCTCTGGCCGAGCATCGCCGCCACCGTGCCCGCTTTGTCCTCGATGCTCTACAAGAACATCCCCGACACCGGCCTCCTCCTTGATGCCACCGCCTGGGCCGGCCTGCCCTTCGTCGAGGGCGAGAGCCTCCACTTCAAACCGGCGGCGGTAGCCGCCGCCGAAGGAGCTAGAAGCTAGGAGCGAGAATCTAGAATTCGATCCTCCCCCGGCCCGCACCACCCGCACTTCTCCTAGCTCCTAGATTCTAGCTCCTAACTCCTTTCCGATCCGATGGATTTCTCCCTCTACTTCGACCTCCCGCTCTGGTTCCGCCTCGTGCTGCAAGGCACGATCGTGATCCTCGTGCTCTTCCCGCTCGCCGCCGCCTGTTCCATGGCCGAGCGCAAGATCTCCGCGTGGATCCAGGGCCGCCCCGGCCCCAACCGCACCATCCCGCCCTTCCTCGCTTGGATTCCCGGTATTAACATCATTCGCAACCTTGGCCTCTTCCAGCTCGCGGCCGACGGGGGAAAATTCACCTTCAAGGAAGACCCCGTCCCGGGTAACGTGAACAAGTTCTACTTCATCCTCGCGCCCATCCTCTCGATGATTCCGGCGCTGAGCACGATCAGCTTCGTTCCCTTCGGCGCTTACTTCACCACGCTGGCCGACGGCACCAAGCACCTCGTGCCGATCATGCTTGCCCGCACTGACCTCGGCCTGCTCGCCGTCTTCGCCGTGTCCTCCCTCGGCGTTTACTCGCTCATCCTCGCCGGTTGGGCGTCCAACTCGAAGTATCCCTTCCTCGGCGGCGTTCGCGCGTCCGCCCAGCTCATCTCCTACGAGCTGTCCATGACCCTCTCCATTCTGCCGGTTTTCCTTTGGGTCAACGCCCCCGGCGGCGAGGGCACCCTCAGCCTCTTTGATGTCGTGCAGACCCAGAGCCAGCCCGGCTTCCTCGGCGGCATGTGGTATATCTTCCTGATGCCGGTATCGGCCTTTGTCTTCCTCGTGGCTCTTTTCGCCGAGACCAATCGTCAGCCGTTTGACATGCCCGAGTCCGAATCCGACCTCGTCGGCGGCTTCCACACCGAATACGGCGCGTTCAAGTGGTCGCTCTTCTTCGTTGCCGAATATGCCCACATGATCGTCGGTTCCGGCATCTTCTGCCTGCTCTTCCTTGGCGGCTGGAACCCCCTTCCTTGGGTGTCGCTCGGCTCCTTCATCAATCTCGCCGCAGGCGTGCTTCCTTGTGTCGCCTCGCCGCTCTTCATGGGCGTGATCGGCATCACCTTCTTCCTGCTCAAGGTCGGCTTCTTCATCTTCTTCTTCATGTGGGTGCGCTGGACGCTGCCCCGTTTCCGCTACGATCAGGTGATGAATCTCGGTTGGAAAAAGCTCCTCCCGATCTCCATCGCCAATCTCATCTTCTACGCGGTCGCGATCGCGGTGAAGGACCTCTGCTTCCCGAACCTTTAATCTTCCCGCGACATGGCCACCATCACCGTCGAACGCAAACCGCTCTCCTTGCTGGAGCGCACCTACATCCCGAACATCGTCGCGGGCCTCACGACCACGTTCAAACGCATGGTCAAGCCGACCGAGACGCTGCAATACCCCGAGCAACGTCCCGCCATCCCGACCGGTTACCGCGGCGTTCCCACCCTCGTCAACGACCCTCACGGCCGCGAGAAATGCGTGTCCTGCCAGCTTTGTGAATTCGTCTGCCCGCCCAAGGCCATCCGCATCACCCCCGGCGAGATAGCCAACGATGATCCCAACGCCCACGTCGAGAAGCGCCCCAAGGCCTTCGAGATCGATATGCTGCGCTGTATCTACTGCGGTCTTTGCCAGGAGGTTTGTCCTGAAGAGGCCATTTTTCTGCAAAACCAGTATTCGATGACCGGTTACACCCGCGCCGAGATGGTTAACAACAAGGACCGCCTCTACGAACTCGGCGGCACGCTTCCCGACCAGCATTACAAGTGGGACAAGAAAAAAACCGCCGCCGAAGCCGCCTCCCGTGGCGGACACCACTAATTTTCGCACCCGAATCGAGGAGCTAGAATCTAGAAGCCAGAACACAGAACCCTTCATGACCCGGCCTTGGTATTTCTCCTGGCTTCTCACTCCTCTCCTAACTCCTTTCCGTCAAATGTCCGACACCCTTTTCCACCTCTTCGCCGTGCTTACGGTGGCCTGCGCCCTTGGCGTGGTGCTGAACAAGAATGCCGTCGCCTCCGCGCTCTGCCTGCTTGTCTGCCTGACCGGCATCGCCGGTCTCTTTGTGCTGCTCGACGCCTTCCTCTTGGCCGTGCTCACCGTGTTTGTTTACGCCGGCGCGGTCGTCGCGCTCTTCCTCTTCATCATCATGTTGCTCGATATGCAGGGAGGCAACCGCAAGCCCTTCACCAAGTCGTCCATCGTCGCCGGTGCCGCCGCCGCCGGTCTGCTTTGCACCGGTCTCTATTCCTTTTTGGTCCGCGGCCACATTGAGTCGCCTGTCCTAGCCACGACCAAGGTGGGCGGGTCCAGCCTTCGCGCCTACGCCGAGTTGCTCTTCACCACTTATCTGCTGCCCGTGCAGATCGTCGGTTTCCTTCTCCTTATCGCCATGCTCGGCGTCATCGTGCTCAGTAAAAAGTTCGAAAATCTGGAGGATATCAAATGAGCCCCTTCGTCTCGCTCCCTCTCGCCCTTGTGTGCGCCGCCGATTTTCTGCGGGTTGACCTCAACTCCTACCTTTATCTGAGCGCCCTGCTCTTCGCCATCGGCTTCTTCGGCGTGCTGCTCCGCAAGAACACTCTCGTGATCTACATGTGCCTCGAGCTGATGCTCGTTGCCGCGACGGTCGCTCTCGTGGCCTTCAGCCGCTACAACGGCACGATGGATGGCAATGTCTTCGTGTTTTTCATCCTCACCGTGGCCGCCGCCGAGGTCGCCGTCGGTCTCGCCATCATCGTGGCCCTTTTCCGCCGCCGTCAGACCATCCAGGTCGAAGAGCTCAACGCCCTTAAAAACTGATCCACATGGACCTCGATACCATTTTTGGTTTCCCGCCCCAGCTGTTCGCCGCTTTGGCATTGTTGATGCCTCTGGCATCGGCCGCGCTCATCGCGCTCACGCTGCGCCGTCAGGGCAATATCGCCGCGCTCGTCTCCACCTTTACCGCCGCCTTGGTGGCGGTGATCGGACTCACGCTCGCGTTCAAGGGAGCGCGTTTCGGCGTTAATTCCCCCGTCTCGGCTGAATGGCTGAATTTGGGCGGCTTCACGCTCTCGCTGGGCTTCAAGTTCGACGACCTCTCCGCGCTGATGCTCAGTATCGTCTGCGTCATCGGACTGGCCGTCCATGTGTTCTCGCTCGGCTACATGCACGACGATGATTCCAAGGCCCGCTACTTCGGCGGCCTCTCGCTCTTCATGTTTGCCATGTTCGGCATCGTCCTCGCGGACAATCTGTTCATGATTTTCATCTTCTGGGAGCTCGTCGGTCTTGGCTCCTATATCCTGATCAATCACTATCACTTCAAGGCCAGCGCCGCCGCCGCCGCCAAGAAGGCTTTCATCGTCAATCGTGTCGGTGACTTCGGCTTCCTGCTCGGCATCATCGCCTGCTACGCCGCTTACGGAACGGTCAATTTAAACGACCTCGCCGCGCTCCACTCCCCCGTCGCCGGCGCGCTTGGCGTCGGTATCCCGCTCCTCCTTTTCTGCGGTGCGGTCGGTAAGTCCGCCCAGCTCCCGTTGCATGTCTGGTTGCC
Organism: Verrucomicrobia bacterium IMCC26134; assembly: GCA_000972765.1. GTDB lineage: Bacteria > Verrucomicrobiota > Verrucomicrobiia > Opitutales > Opitutaceae > IMCC26134_A. The sequence continues at coordinate 484,723 of CP011265.1, forward strand.
CGACGCGATGGAGGGCCCCACGCCCGTCTCCGCCTTGATCCACGCCGCCACCATGGTCGCCGCCGGTATTTTCATGCTCTGCCGCATCGAGCCGCTCTTCGCCCTCGCCCCGCAGGCGTTTACTGTCGTCATGTGGGTGGGCGCTGCCACCGCCCTTTACGCCGCGCTCTGCGCCGTCACCCAGACTGACATCAAAAAGGTCCTCGCTTACTCCACGCTTTCGCAGCTCGGCTACATGGTCGCCGCCTTCGGGCTCGGTTCGCTCAAGGTCGCCCATGGCGAGGCGTCCGCTCACGAGGTCGTCCTCGCCGCCGGCGTCGGCGCGGCGATGTTTCATCTCACCACCCACGCATTCTTCAAGGCGCTCATGTTCCTCGGCTCCGGCTCCGTCATCCACGGCTGCCACCACGAACAGGATATCTTCAAGATGGGCGGCCTCTCGAAGAGGATGCCGGTCACCTTCATCACCTTCACGATTGGCGTGCTCGCTATCATCGGGTTCCCCGGCCTCGCCGGGTTCTTCTCGAAGGACGCGATTCTCTATCTCGCCATGGAGAACAGCACCCCGGTTTTCGTCCTTCTTTGCCTCACCGCCGTGTTGACCGCGTTCTACATGGTGCGCCTCTGGAAACTGGTCTTCCTTGGCGCCACCCGCTCCGATGACGCCGCGCATGCCCACGAGGGCGGTCTCAGCATGACAATCCCGCTCGTCGCCCTCGCGGCGCTCTCCGTTGTAGGTGGCTACGAAGCGATCTACGGCGGCCATTTCGATGGGGTGCTCAAGCTCATCGCCCATCCGCACGGCGGGGCGCACACCACCATTTTTGCCGTCTCTCTGCTTGTCATGTCACTTGGCGCCGCCGCCGCGTTCCTCTTCTACAAACCCGCCCCTGCGGATACGCTCCAGACCAAGGCTCCCGGTGCTTTCGCCTCGCTGGCCGGCCTGCAAAAATCGTTCGACGCCGTTTACAATTACTACGTCGCCAAGGTCCAGCAGCGTTTCGCTCTCGTTCTCAACTACGTCGATCTCATCGGTATTTCCGGTTTCATCGTTCGGGGGGGCGCCGGAGTTGCCGGTGCGGTCAGCCTCGCCGCCCGGGCCCTCCATACCGGCAGCCTCCACGCCTACGTTTACTGGTTCCTCGGCGGGAGCGCCCTCCTCTGGTTCCTCGCCACCCGCTGAGCCATCCACTCGTAATTCCAACTTTCCCGTCCCGCCGTGCCCGATCTCCTTCTTCTTTCCATCGCGTCGCCTTTGCTCGCCGCGCTTTTGTTGCTGGTCCCAGCCCCGCTCGCTTCGCGCAAGGTCATCGCCGGCCTCGGCTTCGCGCTCCCGGCGTTCATCGCGCTCTACTTGTGGAGCCAGTTTTCCAGTGCCACCCTGGCGCACGGCTATGCGTTCGGCACGCAGTATGACACCGGCTTGAAGGATGCGCTCGGCATCAGCCTGCATCTCGGGCTCAACGGCATCTCGCTCCCGCTCTTTCTGCTCGCCGGCCTCGTCGGTCTCGCCGCCGGACTTTATGCGCTTCAATCCAAGGCCGAGCGTCCCGCCCTTTACCTGGGGCTCCTGCTCGTCATGCAGGCCGGTTTGATGGGTGTTTTCGCCAGCATCGATGTTTTCTTTTTCTACTTTTTCCACGAACTCGCGCTCATCCCGACCTTCATCATGGTCGGCATCTGGGGCGGTCGGGATCGCAGTTACGCGGCGATGAAGCTGACCATTTATCTCACCATCGGCGCGATGATTTCCCTCCTCGGTTTGATCGCGCTCTATCATCAAAGCGGCGCGGAGAACTTCGACCTGATCGCGCTTCGCCAGGTCGTCGCCGACGGAGCCCTCAGCGGTTCCAACCAGAATGTGATCTTCGGTCTGCTTCTGGTCGGTTTTGGTATCCTCGTCTCGCTCTTCCCCTTCCACACCTGGGCCCCGCTTGGTTACGGCGCCGCACCCAGTTCCGCCGCCATGCTTCATGCCGGCGTGTTGAAGAAATTCGGCCTCTACGGCCTCATTCAGATTGCCGCTCCGCTCCTGCCTTCCGGTGTCGCCCACTGGGCCTGGTGGCTTGGTCTGCTCGCCGTCGGCGGCAACATCCTCTACATCGGCTTCGTCACCATCGCCCAGCGCGACCTCAAGCAGATGATCGGTTACAGCTCGGTCATGCACATGGGCTACGCCTTCCTGGGCATCGCCGCATACAATGTCGTCGGCATCGGCGGTGTCGTCCTCATGATGGTCGCCCACGGTTTCTCCGTCGCCCTGCTGTTCCTGCTTTCGACCAGCATTTATCACCGCACCCAGACCTTCGATATGGATGACATGGGCGGTCTCGCGCAAAAAACCCCCGTGCTCGCCGCGTTTTTTGTCACTGCCACGCTCGCCAGCATCGGTCTGCCCGGGCTCGCCAACTTCTGGGGCGAACTGGCCATCTTTGTCGGCGCCTGGAGCTATTCCACGGTCTATACCACCCTCGCGGTCTCCGGCGTGATCATCTCCGCCATTTACGGGCTCCGTTCGGTTTCCAAGGTGTTCTTCGGCGATGTCACGCCCGCGCTGGCCAAGGTCATCGGTGAAAAACCGCCTGCTGATCTTTCCTGGGGCGAGAAAGTGCCCGCGCTTCTGCTGCTCTCCGCGCTCCTTGTTCTCGGATTCTGGCCCAAGGCCATCTCCGGTCCTGTCAACACCGCCGTCTCCGCACTCTACGGTAAATAATTTCCGACCTTCCGGCCAATGACTCCCGAACTGCTTCAAAATCTCTCCGCCGACAATTTCTGGCCCGCCATCGCCCCCGAGGTCATGCTGGGCGTGCTCGCGCTCCTGCTGCTCGTGGCCGAGATCGTTCTGCCCAAGAAGCGCCATGATGTCATACCGCTGATTTCTCTCTCCGGTCTGCTCGGCGTATTCCTCGGAATCTTGCTCAATTTCAAGCCGGTGGGTCTGGGTGAAACCACGTTCAACGGATTGCTGCGCCACTCCGAGGGCAGCCAGTTTCTCCGCGCCTTTTTCGTGCTCAGCGCCCTGCTCGTGACCATCCTTGGCATAATCGCGCTCAAGAAGCAGAAGATGCCAAAAACCGAGTTCTTCAGCATCGTGCTCGTCATCACGGCCGCGCTTATGCTGCTCGGCCAGGCCCACAACTTCATCCTGCTCTTCGTCGCCTTGGAGACCGTCACGGTCGGGTTTTACATCCTCGTCAGTTACACCCGCACCAATCCGCTCTCGCTCGAGGCGGGGCTGAAATACCTCATCCTCGGCGCGTTGAGCTCCGCGCTCCTGCTCTTCGGTATCGTTTTACTCTATGGTGTGGCCGGCAACCCTTCCGCCCTGGGGGCCACCGCCAATCCCATGGACTTTGACGCCTTGCGCGTATTTCTCGCTCATAACCCCGACAACTTCCTCGCTTCCGTCGGCATCGTGCTCGTGCTCTCCGGTATCGCCTTCAAGATCGGCGCGGTTCCTTTCCAGATCTGGGTGCCCGATGTCTATCAGGGTGCGCCCACGCCCGTCACCGCGTTCCTCGCCGTTGCCTCCAAGGCCGCCGGGTTCGCACTTCTGCTGATCCTTGCCGGCGTATTCTCTTCCTACTCCCATCTGGTGATCTCGGTGCTCTCGATCATGGCCGCCGCCACCATCGTTTTTGGTAACTTCGCCGCGCTCACCCAGCACAACGTCAAGCGTCTCATCGGTCTCTCCGGCGTTTCCCATGCGGGCTATCTCATGCTCGGTGTCATCGCTGCGCTCACTCCGGGGGGCGGTTCGCAGGCCGTCGGCGCTGTCTTCTTTTACCTCTTCGCCTACCTGCTCGCCTCTTTCACCGTGTTCGGCGTGATGACGCACCTCGCGGGCCCGAACGACTCCGATCAAGAGCTCGACCACTACCAGGATCTCGCCAAAACGCATCCCTTCCTCGCCGGCGTGCTCGCCGTCGGTCTCGGTTCGCTTGCCGGCATCCCGCCTTTGGCCGGGTTCATGGGCAAGCTCTTCATCTTTGTCGCCGCGTTCAAAGCCGGTCTCTACGGCCTGCTCGCCGTCGCCGTGGTAGGCGTCGTCGTCTCGATCTACTACTACTTTGGCTGGATCAAGGCCGCCTTCTTTCCGCACTGGCGTCCGCCTCTGCCCACGGGGTCTGTGGCTGACTCCCGGCCGGTGCGCAGCGCCGTCTCGCTCCCTTTTGGACTTTTACTCGGCTCCCTCGCGGTCGCTTCGATCATTCTGGGTTTCTACCAAGGACAGCTTGGGGCCTGGCTGCTCGGTCGCTGAGCCGGATTCGAACTCGGACTGAGTGATAGGAAACAGGCCTTTTCGTTCAGCCTGCACGACACGTGACTGGCTTGACGAACTGGAGAGAAGGGTTTCCGGTTTAATCGGAAGTGTAGTCGCGAAAGAACGCAGAGAACGCCAAGGCATACAGACGAAAAGGCTTTCTCCGTGCTCCTTGCGTTCTTTCGGAGCAAAAAATCCGTCGTCCGGTTTCCCGGTTATGGTTTTTCTTAAAACGCTCTGACCGGCAGTGCCCCCGCGTTTTTTTGGTGCAAGGCGAGGCCTTGGATCCTCGGGCAATGAGGCCAGGGGCGCGCTGCACAGCTCACTCACAATACCACTCGTGCCAGTTCCACCACGTCGCCGGATTTCACGATCAGCTTCGCACCCTGGCCGACCGCACTGATGGCTCTGCCGCCACGGATGATGCGCAAGACGGATAGCGCCGCATCAAGTTTTGCCGTCTCTGCCGCCGCCCGCAATTTCAGGCCCTTCTTCACGGGGACCTCCCACTTCGATCCCGTCTTCGGGTCGAAGAAAACCACCAGCTCTGATTTCGACAGCTTTGAGGCCGCCTGGATACTCTCGTCCGCGACACTGCCCGTCGCACCGACGGCCGCGACGGCGACTTTACCCGCGCCTCGCACACTTGCGGCGCTTACGTCCGCGGCCACGCCGATGGTCGTCGAGGCCGCCCGCCCCGCCAGCTTTACCGCTGCGCACCCCGTCAGCCACGGCACCAACAGAGCGACCATGGCCAATTTCAGGCAGGCTGGCTGGATAACCGGCTGGTTCATGAGCGGTGATAAGTGCCAAGCACCGCGGCAATGGCAAGCGGAGTTCGAGGCGCACGGTGCCTGGCGCAATCGTGATCCAGCCGCCAAATTTTAGGCTTTTGGATGGGATCTTGCCGTTGCCTGCAGGTCGTCCCGCCCCTCGTCTCGATCGCGCTGGTGGACGTCAGGGAAGTCACCATGCTTTCACTGATCGAACAGAAGCATGATATAAGCGCCGAAAAGGAGAAGGTGAACGCAGCCGGGCAGCACGTTGGTGCGGGGCAGGGAAAAGGTGAGGGTGCTGGTGACCAGGGTGAGCACCAGCAAGACGGTGTCGGTGTTGTCCAAGCCGAGCACCAGCGTCCGCCCCGTGACGAGAGTGACCAGGATGACGATTGGAATGGTCAGGCCGATGGACGCCAGCACTGAACCGAGCAACACGTTCACCGAGCGTTGCAATCGATTGGCCAGCGCGGCGCGGATGGCGGCGATGGACTCCGGTGCCAGCACCAGCGTGGCCATGATGAATCCGCCTATGGCCGGCGGAGCATGGAGCTTGAGCACGAGGGCGTCCAGCGGAGCGGCCATTTGCTTGGCCAGTAGCACCAAAGGCAGTCCGTAGAGTCCCAGCATCGCGGCATGATAAATGGTGGGGCGCGAGGAATGCACTGCGGTCCCCGCCGCATCGCCCTGCTCTTCGGCAACCATGAAGAAGCCGCGATGCCGCCGGTTTTGAACGAACAGGAAAACCGAGTAAATCGCCACGGACATAAGCGAGAGAAACACCATTTGGAACGTCGAGAGGATGGGGCCCGGCGTGGCGCGGGTGTAGTTCGGCATCACCAGTCCCAGCACGGTCAGCGGCACGATCATCAGGAGGAACGCGTTCGCACTTTGTAAATTGTAGGGTTGTTCGCGGTGGCGCAGCCCGCCGAGGAACAGCGCCAGCCCCATGAACCCATTGAGCACGAGCATGACCACGGCGAACATCGTGTCGCGGGCGAGCATCGGCTTGGGTTCACCGCTGGACATCACGAAGGCCACCATCGCCACTTCCAATCCGGTGACCGCTAGGGTGAGCAGCAAGGTGCCTGCGGGTTCTCCGAGCCGATGAGCCAGCTCATCTGCGTGCCGCACGATGGCGATGGCCGCAGTGAGGATGACGCCGCAAAGCGCCGCCAGTAACAGGAGCAGCAGCGCCGGTTGTTCAAGCGCTCCGGCGATCCAACCTTTGCCAAGCAAGGCCAGCGCCAGGGTTCCGAGGGCAAGAGCGAGCGGCCATTCCCGCCACCAAACATCGGGTTCGGGTGTTTTCATGGGTTTCATGGTCGGCGTTCTTTGCTGTTCGCTGGTATCTCTCTGACGACTTGCAGGCGGGTTGTAGGATAGGAAACCGGATTTCTCCGGAGCAGGGGGTGCGTTGGCGAATCCGACGGGGTAAAGCAGGGTTTTTTCAGGACGCGACGCACGCGCCAACGCCAAGCTCCGCTTCGGCGCGTGTCAAGATTCGCGCCGCTTTGGGCCAGCTTCGCCGCTTAGCGAACGGATTGTCGCGCACACGGAGCGGAAGCGACCGTGAGGTTTTGATACCGGGTTAGAGTTTCCGGGAGCAGGCGCTCCAGAAAACGCGTGATACCCCCGGCCGTCAAAAGTCCAGGCGGGGTGGGGCAGGGTTCCTCGGAGCCGGGCTCAAAACCGCACGCACACCGGCTTCGACGTCGTGAGCTTTTCTTCCGTGGGCTTGAGCGCCCCGGTCTCGGCGTCCACCGCGAAAACATCCACCCGGTCGGCATCCCGCCCCGCGACGAGCAGCCAGCGTGCATCCGGGCTGAGCGCGAAGTGGCGTGGATGAGCCGGCACCGCGACGTTCGCGGTCAGCGTCAGGCGTCCGGTGTCGGCGTCCAGACGGAAAACCGCCAGCGTATCGTGCCCGCGGTTTGAACCGTAGACGGTTCGCCCGTTCGGGTGCACCACCACCTCGGCGGTGGTGGTTTTACCTGCAAAACCCTCTGCTGGCAGGGTGCTGACTGCCTCGATGAGTTTAAGGGTGCCTGCCGCTGCATCGTAGGCCGCGACGGCGAGGGTGTTGTTCAGTTCGTTGATGATGTAAAGGTGGCGGCCTTCAGGGGAAAACTGCGCGTGGCGCGGGCCGGCGGCGGGCGCCATTTCCAGCCATGCCTGCGCCGGATTGGGCGCTACGGTGCCGGCTGCAGCGTCATAGGCGTAGAGGTAAACGCGGTCCCCGCCGAGATCGGGCACCAGCAGGAGTCGTCCGTCCGGTGACCAGGTGATCCCGTGGGCGTGAGGTGTTTTTTGTCGGTCCGCCTGCGCCTTCGAGGCATGGGTATGTTGGAAAAACGCCGCCTGTTCGCCGAGCGAACCGTCTGCGGCGCGACGATAGACGACCACGCTGCCGCCACCGTAGTTTGCCGCCGCCACAAGCTTTCCGTCCGGCGAGATCCCGATATCGCAAGGTCCTGCGCCTCCGCTGGTGCGGTTGTTCAGTGCAGTGAGTGCGCCGTCTGCTGCCACCGCGAAGGCGTTGAGGGTGCCGCCGGCGTTTTCGGCGACCGCGTAGAGAAATTTTCCATCCTGGGAGCGCGCTAGAAACGAAGCCTTTGACAGGGTCGCGACCGGACGGGGTTCCCCGAAGTGTCCGGTGGCGGGATCGAAATCGACCGACTCGATGGCGCTGGCGTAGTTTCCGAGGTGGACGGGGATGGCCGATAGGGTGGAAAACAGGGCGGACATGGCTAAAACGGCCGAAATCAGGCTAAGGCAGAGGGGTTTTGAGGACATAAGGCGTTAAAATCGACTCTGTGAGGCTTGGAGGGTTGCATGCAAGCAAGGGGATTTTCAGGGTGGGCCGTTCATGGCCTTATTCAGTCTCCTCGATCTCTCCCACGCCTTTGGTGGCGCTCCTGTCCTCGACCACGTCAATTTCCAGGTCGATCCCGGCGAGCGCGTGTGTCTTGTCGGGCGCAATGGCGCAGGCAAATCCACCCTCATGAAGCTCATCGCGGGCGACATGAAACCCGATACCGGCCAGGTCTTCCGCCAGCCGGGTGCCCACTTCGCCCGCCTCGTGCAGGAGGTTCCGCAGGACTTGAAGGGCAATGTCCACGATCTTGTCGCCAGCGGGGTGCGTCGTGATGCCGCCGGCCATGAGGAGGACTGGGAGATTGATGTGCGCATCGAGGACCTCATCGCCCGTCTTCAACTTAATCCGCTCGCGGAGTTTTCGACTCTTTCCGGCGGCCTCAAGCGCCGTGTGCTTCTCGGCCGCGCCATCGCCAGCAAGCCCGACCTGCTTCTGCTCGACGAACCGACCAACCATCTCGACATCGAGAGCATCCTTTGGCTCGAGGAGTTTCTCCTCACCGAGAAGGTCGCTCTTTTCTTCGTCACTCACGATCGCGCCTTCCTGCAAAAGCTCGCCACCCGCATCGTCGAACTCGACCGCGGCACGCTCACCAACTGGGCCTGCCCCTACGATGTCTTCCTTGTTCGCCGTGCCGATCGCCTCGAGGCCGAGGAACGCCAGCGCGCCGCCGCCGATAAGAAACTCGCCCAGGAGGAGGAGTGGATCCGCCGCGGCGTGAGGGCCCAGCGCAAACGCGCCGGCAACCGCATCGAAGCGCTCTACGCCCTTCGCGCCGAGCGTCGCGCCCGTCGCGAGCAGGCGGGCAACGCCACCATCAAGGTCACCGCCGCCGACGAGTCCGGCGTGAAGGTCATCGAGGCCATCGACGTCACCTTTGGCTACCCCGGCGCCGCCGAGCCCCTCGTGCGTGATTTCTCCAGCATCATCATCCGTGGGGACAAAATCGGCCTCATCGGCCCCAACGGCGCGGGCAAGACCACGCTCCTAAAGCTCCTCCTCGGCCAGCTCCAGCCCACCGGCGGCATCCTCAAGCACGGCACCAAGCTGGAGGTCGTTTACTTCGATCAGCTCCGCGCCCAGATCGACGACAACAAGACCGTTGCCGAAAACGTCGCCGATGGAAACACCCACATCTCCATCGACGGACGGTCCAAGCACGTCATCAGCTACCTCCAGGATTTCCTCTTCGAGCCCGATCGCGCCCGCACCCCCGCCCGCGTGCTCTCCGGCGGCGAACGCAACCGCCTCCTGCTCGCCCGCCTCTTTATCAAGCCCGCCAACGTGCTCGTGCTCGACGAGCCGACCAACGATCTCGACGCCGAGACGCTCGACCTCCTGGAGAATCTACTCGTCGAGTTCGAGGGCACCGTGCTCGTCGTGAGCCATGATCGTAAGTTCCTCGACGAGGTCGTCACCGGCACCTTCGTCTTCGATGGCAAGGGCGGCATCGAGGAGTTCATCGGCGGTTATACCGACTGGGTGACGGAAAAAGCGAAGCAGGCGAAGACCCCCGTCGTCACGGCCAAGGCCAATGCCCGCGCCATCGCCACGCCCGCGTCCGCACCGGCCTCCGTCCCCGCCAAATCCGCCGGCCGTAAACTCAACAATCGCGAACAACGCGAACTGGCCGAGCTACCAGCGCGTATCGAAAAACTGGAAACGGAGCAGGCGGAGCTGGCCGCCAAGCTCGGCGATCCCAAGTTCTTCAAGCAGGAGGCTTCGGTGGTTCGCGCCGCCGAGGCCCGCCTGCACGAGATCGAGCAGGAGCACGCCGTCGCCTTCGCCCGCTGGGAGGCGCTGGAGGCCGCCGCCACCGGGGGCTGAGCCCGGATCGCGCCTCCGGGTCTAAACTGCCTGGAAAGCACACCGTCCACTGGTGGATATATCCGCCGGCCCACTTTAAACCGGACCTTCTTATGTCCGCTGCCCCCCCCAGTCATTTCGCCCGCTATGTCGCTCTTGGCGACAGCTCGACCGAGGGTATCGACGATCCCGACGGGGCCGGCGGCTACCACGGCTGGTCGCAGCGGCTGGCCGAGCGGATCAAGGCGACCCAGGGCGGCTTGCTCTACGCCAACCTCGCGGTGCGCGGCCTCACCACCGTGCAGGTGCGCGAACGCCAGCTCGCCGCCGCTGTCGCCTTGCGCCCCGATCTGGCGACCGTGTTTTGTGGCACCAACGATGTGACTCAGCCGCGTTTCGACGCGGCTCGAGTGGGGGGCGACATCGAGCACATGCAGCGCGCACTGGTCGCAGGCGGCGCCACGGTGCTCAGTTTTACTTTGCCCGACCTCACGCCGCTCATGCCGCTCGCGCGCTTGATCGCGCCTCGCATCGCCGCGCTCAACGCCGCGCTCGCCCGGGCTTCCCGCAACACCGGCTCGATTCTGGTGGATTTCGCAGCGTATCCGGTCTCCACCGACGTCCGGCTCTGGAGCGAGGATCGCATCCACGCCAACGCCGTGGGCCACGCACGTATCGCCGAAGCCCTCGCCCATGCGTTGCGGTTGCCCGGCAGCAACGAGGCTTGGAACAGGCCTTTCGCAACCGCCCTTAATCCGACCCGCCGCCAGCGCTGCGCCGACGAACTGCGCTGGACCCGCCGCCATCTTTTACCGTGGCTCTGGGCGGGTCTGCGCGGTCGTTCCTCGGCGGACGGACGGGGACCCAAGCGTCCCGCACTGCTGCCGGTCTGAGTGAAAGCGGTGCAGCGTTCAGGCCGGAGCACGCTGGCGGATGGAACGCCACGCTCCGGCCAGGCCCCTCAAGCGCCTGCAAGATCGAAGCGGTCGGCGTTCATCACCTTGTTCCATGCGGCGACGAAATCATTTACGAACTTCCCGCCCGCATCGCTCTCGGCATAGACCTCGGCCAAGGCGCGCAGCTGCGAGTTCGAGCCGAACACGAGGTCCACGCGCGAGGCCGTCCACTTCACGTCGCCGGACGAGCGGTCCCGGATCTCAAATAATTCCTCGGTGGGCGAGGTCGGCTTTACCACGTTGGCCATGTCGAGCAGGTTCACGAAAAAGTCGTTCGTGAGCGTTTCCGGGCGTGAGGTGAAAACGCCGTGCTGGTTTTTGCCGTGGTTGGCATTGAGCACACGCAGGCCGCCGACGAGCACGGCCATCTCGGGTGCGGAGAGGCCGAGAAGCTGGGCCTTGTCCACCAGAAGGTGTTCGGCGGGCAAGGTGAAGCGGGTCTTTTGGTAGTTGCGGAAACCTTCGGCCTGGGGCTCCAGCACGGCGAAGGACTCGACGTCGGTCTGTGTTTGCGTGGCGTCCATGCGCCCGGGCGTGAAGGGCACCGCGATGGCATGGCCGGCCTTCAGGGCGGCGGCCTCAATGGCGGCGGCGCCGCCGAGAACAATCAAGTCAGCGAGTGAAACTTTTTTGCCACCGCTGGCAGTGGTGTTGAATGCTACCTGGACGTCTTCGAGGACCTTGAGGACCCTGGCGAGGCGGGCGGGCTGGTTGGCCTCCCAGTCCTTTTGCGGAGCGAGGCGAATGCGGGCACCGTTGGCTCCGCCGCGTTTGTCCGAACGGCGGAAAGTTGAGGCTGAGGCCCAAGCGACGGAGACGAGTTCGGCGATGGCTAGACCCGAGGCGAGGATCCGTGCCTTCAGCTCGGTGATATCGGCGGCGTCGATGAGGCTATGGTTGAGCGCGGGGATCGGGTCCTGCCAGAGCAGATCCTCAGAGGGAACCTCGGGGCCGCGGTAAAGGACCTTGGGGCCCATGTCACGGTGGGTGAGTTTGAACCAGGCGCGGGCAAAGGCGTCGGCGAACTGTTCCGGGTGCGCGAGAAAACGGCGGGAGATCGCCTCGTAGGCCGGATCAACGCGCATCGAGAGATCGGTGGTGAGCATCGTGGGGCGATGCTTTTTGGCGGGGTCGTAGGCGTCGGGCACGGTGGCTTCGGCGTCTTTGGCAACCCATTGGTGAGCGCCGGCAGGGCTCTTCACCAACACCCACTCATAGCCGAGAAGGTTCTCAAAGTAATTATTGCTCCACTGCGTCGGCGTGGTGGTCCAGGTGACTTCGAGTCCGCTGGTAATGGTATCAGCGCCCTTGCCCGTGCCGTAGGTGTTGTTCCAGCCGAGGCCTTGCGCAGCTATGCCGGCAGCCTCGGGTTCGCGGCCCACATGGTCGGCGCTGGCGGCACCATGGGTCTTGCCGAACGTATGACCGCCAGCGATGAGTGCGACGGTCTCCTCGTCGTTCATGGCCATGCGGGCGAAAGTCTCGCGGATATCCTTGGCGGCGGCGAGGGGATCGGGGTGGCCGTTGGGGCCCTCGGGGTTAACGTAGATGAGGCCCATTTGAACGGCGGCGAGCGGGGACTCGAGCTCTCGTTCTCCGGAGTAACGTTTATCGCCCAGCCACTTGTCTTCTGCGCCCCAATACACGTCCTCCTCGGGTTCCCAGACATCCGCGCGTCCGCCGCCGAAGCCGAAGGTTTTGAAGCCCATGGACTCAAGCGCGACATTTCCGGTGAGGATCATCAGGTCGGCCCAGGAGATTTTTTTGCCATATTTTTGCTTGATCGGCCAGAGCAGGCGTCGGGCCTTGTCGAGGTTGGCGTTGTCGGGCCAGGAGTTGAGGGGGGCGAAGCGCTGCTGACCGGCGCCGGCGCCGCCGCGGCCGTCGGCGGTGCGGTAAGTGCCCGCGCTATGCCAGGCCATGCGGATGAAAAAAGGTCCGTAGTGGCCGAAGTCGGCCGGCCACCAGTCCTGCGAGGCGGTCATCAACTCGTTCAGGTCGTTTTTCAGTGCGGTCAGATCAAGCTTTGCAAACTCGGTCGCGTAATCGAACTGAGCGTCGAAGGGATTGGAGAGAGCGGAGTTTTGGTGGAGCACCCTGAGGTTGATCTGATTGGGCCACCAATCGCGGTTGGAGCGCCCCAAGCCGGCGGCGCTGGTGTGCGCAGGTTTTGGCGTGGTGCCGTGCAAATGGGGGAAAGGGCATTTACCAGCCGTCGGGCTGGCATGAGGGTCGGTGTGTTCCATGGTGCGATGAAGGGAGATAGAGGGTGAGGATGAAGTGCCTGCCCGCCCATCAAGCGAGGGTTCGAAGCAGAGCACGCATGAAGGACGCAACGATGCCTTGCATGCGACCTGGCGCAACTGGCGTTTGCCGTTTCTTTTAAAAATCTCCCACAAACAAAAGAGGCCGGACGACAAAGATCGTCCGGCCTCTTTCATGTCCCTGCGCTTCGTGCGCAGTAGACGGGTTTAGCGTCGTCCGCCGCGCGTGCCGCGGGTGAGACGTCCGGCCGGCTTGGGCGCGGCGGCCTCGGCCTCGGCCAGGGCATTCTCATCGAACAGGGCGGAGTAGATGTAGGGGAAGTCGGCGAGTTTCTTGCGTTCGATCTTCGCGCCGATGAAGCGCTCGATGGAGCGCGCGTCGCGCACGTCTTCCTCGGTTACCAGCGTGAAGGCGTCGCCGGAGTTGTTCGCGCGGCCGGTGCGGCCGATGCGGTGCACGTAGTCCTCGGCGTTTTCGGGCACGTCGTAGTTCACCACGTGGGAAACGCCAGCGATGTCGAGGCCGCGCGCGGCGATATCCGTCGCAACCAGAACCTCGAAGCGTCCGTCTTTAAAGCCCTGCAGGGCCTCGACGCGCTCGCGCTGGTTTCGGTCGGAGTGGATCACGCCGACGGTGTGCCGTTCGCGTTCGAGGCGCGCCGCGATGCGGTCAGCGCCCATCTTGGTGCGGGTGAAAATGATCACGCTTTTGAATTCGGTGCGGCGGAGCAGCTCGATCAGAAGGTCGAATTTCTGGGTGGCGACGACCGGGTAAAACGCGTGCGAGACTGTCTCCGCCGCCGAACGGCGCGCGCCGATTTTGATCTCGACCGGGTCTTTCAGCGCCCAGCCCGCGAGCTGCGCCAGCTCGGGCGGCATGGTTGCGCTGAAGAACAGAGTCTGCCGCGCCTGCGGACATTTTTGAATGATGCGCTTCACGTCGGGCAGGAAGCCCATGTCCAGCATGCGGTCCACCTCGTCGAGCACGAGGATCTCCACGTTGGCCAGGCTGGCGGTGCCTTGCTCGAGATGATCGAGCAGGCGGCCCGGAGTGGCGGCTATCACATCCACGCCGCGCGCGAGGTCGTCGCGTTGTTTTCCATAGCCGACTCCGCCATAGACCACGGTCACGCTGAGGTCGGTGTATTTGGCGTATTTTTGAAAGGCTTCCTCGACTTGCAGGGCGAGCTCGCGGGTCGGCTCCAGCACAAGCACGCGGGTCTGGCGCTGATGCGAACCGAGGCGGTGCATGAGGGGCAGGGCGAAGGCGGCGGTCTTGCCGGTGCCGGTCTGCGCGGAGCCGATCACGTCCTTGCCGGCGAGCACCACCGGCACAGCCTGCGCCTGGATGGGCGTGGGCTCGGTGTAGCCCATCTCGGCCACGGCAAAGGAAATGGCGTCGCTCAGGCCGAGCTTGGAGAAGGCGGTATCCTGCGGGGGGATGACGACCGTCTCGCGGGGCTTGATCTGCGCCCTGGTCGGGCCGTCGAAGGACTGGTCGATCTTCGGGCGCTCCGGGCGCTCCGATTTCGGTCCTCGGCCGGCGCGGCCGGAGTCCTGGCGCCCGCCGCCCGCAGGCCGGTCGGTGTGGTGCCCGCGTGGCGGACGGGGGGTATTCGGCTGGGCGCCGCCGTGGGCGTATGGTTTTTGCCCGCCGTGGGTGGGGGTGTGGGCGCGGGGAGTGTGCGGCGCGGCGGGTTTAGCCTGAGGCTTGCCCGCGGGCTTGTGGGCGGGTGCGGGTGACTTTGACTTGGCGGGCGAAGGCGCAAGGGTCGCACGCAGCTTCGAGAACAGTTTTTTGAGCATGACTAGTAACGTCAAGGTTTCGGCTTGCGCCCCCCTTGGCAACTCCCGATGCGCCTGCTTCTTGAGCTTGCCCGGCCTTGGCTCAACGCCGCCTTCTGCGCGGCAGAGCCATCGCCACCAGCGCGCCGGCCATGAATCCTCCCGCGTGCGCCCACCAGGCCACGCCGCCCGCCGCCGCCGTGCCGCTCATAAGCGAGCCCACTCCCGCCCAGGTTTGGGCAAAAAACCAGAGCACGAGAAAAATCACCGCCGGCACCGGCAAAACCGGCACTACCCACGGCACCAGCGCCACCACCCAGGCGCGCGGGTAAAACACCAGATACGCCCCCAGCACGCCTGATATCGCCCCGCTCGCCCCGATCATCGGGAGGGCCGAGCCCGGTTCGGCGACGACTTGCGCCAGGGCCGCCACTGCGCCGGTAAAGGCGTAAAACAGTCCGAACCCGAAAAAGCCCAGCCGGTCCTCCACGTTGTTGCCGAAAATCCAAAGGAACCAGCAGTTGCCCAGCACGTGCGCCACTCCGCCGTGTAGAAACATCGCGCTCACCATCGTCCGCCACTCCGTCGGGTCCGCCCAGCCGGCCAGAAGTCGTCTCGGCACCAGTGCAAACTCAGTCACGAAGCGCGCCAGCGTCGCGTCGCCTTTTGGCTCCGACAGCAGCAGCACTTCGTAGACAAAGACCCCGACGCATCCAAGGATGAGCAGGACGGTGAGCACCGGGGTTCGCCGGTGCGGCTGGGTATCCCAGAGCGGTAACATCCAGCCAGCCCACACCGCTTTTCCTTCGTAGCCAAACGCCAAAAACACCCGCTCCTCCCTCCTTCGCGATGGGTGTTTTGCCTCCGCCCCGGTCTGGCTTGCTCCTTGCTCATCGCCGCTCCCTCCGCCCAACTTGTTTTACTCGCGCATGTCCACGTCGGCCCACGGCTTTCCCTCCCTCCATCCGTCCCAGCGGCGCACCCTGCGTCCGCGGCTGGCCTTGTCCATCCGTGACGCCAGCCTCACGGATCTCTCGCACGCCGCCCACGGTCACGGTCCTGCTTCCCAGCCTTTTTGGGAGCTCGAGCCCACCCCGCTGATCATCCCGGCCGAGGAGTGGAGCACGCTCGAGGCCGGTCTCCGGCAGCGCGCCCGTATCGTAAACGCCCTTCTCGTCGATCTCTACAGCGGCCAGCAGGCGCTTCACCAAAAGCTCCTCCCGCCCGAGGCCGTGTTGAGCGATCCTTATTACCGCCGCCCTTGCCTCGGTCTCGAGCCCGGGCGCCACAACCCCGCCACTCTGCTGCGCTTCGATCTCGTCCGCACCGCCGCCGGGTGGGTTTGCAACCAGACCCGCGCCAACACGCCGATCGGCCTGAGTTACGCCGTGCAAAACCGCCGCTTCATGACCCAGGAGGCCGGCGAGCTCTACCGTTCCATTCCGGATTATCAGAGCGTCATCAACTTCCCCCTCCAGCTCCTCGAAGCCCTCCGTGCCCTCGCGCCTCGCGATCGCGGCGCTCCCGCCATCGTCGTGCTCACGGCCGGCCCGCATGACGCCTTCTACTCCGAACACAGCTTTCTCGCCCGCAAGATGGGGCTCCCCCTCGCCCGCGGCGACGATCTGCTCGTCCTCGATAACACCGTTTATTTCAAAACCATCGCCGGCCTCGAGCGCGTGGATGTCATCTATCGCCGCCTGAACGACGCCTACATCGACCCCGTCGTTTTCGCCACCGACCGCGAGACCGCCGGCATCCCCGGCCTGCTCCAGTGCATCCGCTCCGGCCGGGTCGTGCTCGCCAACAGCATCGGCACCGGGCTCGCCGAGAGCCGCGTCATCGACGCCGCCTTGCCTCGTCTCGCCCGGTTCTACCTTAACGAAAAACTCCTCCTCCCTTCGCCCCTTACCTATCCTTGCGGAGATCCCGACCAGCTCGAGCAGATCCTCGATCAATACGACCGGCTTACCATCCTCCCTGCCCACGAGGCGCCCGACGTCTACACCTATCAAGCCAGCACCACCCGCCAGACACTCCTCACCTCTCGCGGCCTGGCTCCCGTCGTCCGCCAAAACCCCCACGCCTACGTCGCCAAGGTCCTGCCCGACGCCCTGCCCCTCGACGGTGGCCGCATTCCCTTTTGCCTCAGCGCCTTCGTGCTGACCGACGGGCGCCGGCAAGAGGTTTTCCCCGGCGGTCTGCTCCGCATCGGCTCCGCCCACGCCCCCATCGAACGAGTCGGCCGCAGCGCCGACACGCTCGTTCTCCTCGGCCGCCACAATTCCGGCGGCATCGCTGATTTCGAGCATCAGGAGACCACTGACACCATTCGCATCAACCGCCTTGGCTCCCGCGCCGCCGAGAAACTCTTCTGGCTCGGACGCTACCTTGAACGCGCCGAGACCACGGCCCGCATGTTGTCCATCCTCGACGACGTCGCGCTGGAGGAAATTCCCGCCCGCGACCGCCGCCTCTGGCTCCCGGTCTGGCGCGGCCTGCTCGAGGCCACCGGCCATGAGCCCGGCCGTGTGGACGCGCGCGCGCGCCCCCATGAGACCCTCGGCACCGATCTCGCCTGGCGCATGACGCTCGATGCCGCCAACTCCGGCTCCGTCTCCGCCGCCATCGGCTCCGCCCTCTACAATGCCGGCCAGCTCCGCGACTACGTGAGCCCCGAGGCCTGGCGCGCGTTGACCCGACTTCATGACCGCCTCGAGGGCCTGCGCGCCCGTCACGTCCCGCCCGAGAAGGCCGCCGCCGCCAAAGCCCGCCTCGTCCTCGCCGGGGAGACCACCGCCGCCGTGCTCGAGCAGGTCCCCGCTTTCCACGCCATCGCCGACCATACCATGTTGCATGACGCCTCCTGGCACTTCCTGCGCCTCGGCGTGCTGCTGGAACGTGCCATCATGACCTGCAGCGCGCTGCGTCACGTGCTCGGTGCGCACGAAAAGCCCGCCACCCGGCAGGGAGACCATTTTCGCAACAACCCCGAGCTTTCGGCCCTGCTGCGCATGCTGGGTTCGCAAGACGCCTACCGCCGCCTTTACCAGACGCGCAGCCAGCCCCGCTACGTGGCGGAGTTTTTCCTCCAGCAGGCCGACGCTCCGCACAGCCTCTTCCATCTCGTGCACGAGATAAAGCGCAGCCTTATCGCCATCCGGCAAGAGAACGACCCTGCCGACGCTCCCGGTGCCGCCGAGTCCGCCGCCCACGAGCTCGGTCTTTGGCTGCTGGCTATCAAACCCTCGCGCCACTTCGCGGGGGAGTCCGGACTCCCCCCGCTGGGCGAACGCCTCAACGAATTGCTGGACCGTCTCTACAGCTTGTATCCGCTATTTAACGACCACTACTTCAGCCACCAGGCCCGCCTCGCTCCCGTCGCCGCCCAGGACGAGCTTCCGCTCGGCTGAAGTTCCGCCAGCCAGCACCCTGCCGGCTTCCCTTTTGTGCCCCGCGCTGCGTCACGGGATCGCAGCCTGAATCGAGCTACACAAAAACTCGCCACCCGCCACCCGGTCGTAATTTGCTCGTTACGTCATGACGCCCCGCAGCCTTTCCCATCGTGCGCCTCTGCTTGCCTTGGTCGTCGCGTGGGGTGTCGGGCTTGCGATCGGCCACGGCGCCTGGGGCGCGCATCTGCCGCATGGCCTCTGGGCGGGCATAGCCTTCGTCACCCTGGTTTTTGCCTGGCTCGCCCGGCGGCACACCGCCATCTGGGCGCTCGCACTCTTTCTCGCGGTCGCGGCGGCGGGTGTGCTGCGCATCGGACAGGTGCGCGAGCGCCTGCCCGGGCGAGATATGCTGCCGCCGCGCGAGGCACGGCTGAAACTGCGGGTCGAACGGACCTTTGCTCCGCGCGCAGAGGCGGCGGCCCGCGCCACCGGCCTCGCCCGGGTGCTCGGCACCGAGGCGCACCTCGCCGAACTCACCGGCCAGAAGATCTATTTCTCCGCCAACTGGCCGGCCGACCTGCCGCCGCCCGTGCGCGGCACCGAGTTCACTGCGCTCGGTCTGCTTGCGACCGTGCCGTTTCAGGCGGGGCAAAACGATTTCGCCGGCTTCCTGGCCGATGCGGGCGTGAACCAGTCTTTCAGCCGCGCGCGCCTCGAAACCACGCCGGTCGCGGCGGGGGTGACGGGTGCTTGGGGACGTTTTTGCGCGGCCGCCGACTCGCGTCTGGAGGCGATCCTGCGCATCGGGCTCGCCGAAAATCCGGCCGAGGCGAAGCTCTATGTGGCGATGATGCTCGGGCAAAAACAGGAGCTCGATGAGCACCACCGCGAACTTTTCATCCAGAGCGGGACCATGCATTTGTTCGCCATCTCCGGGCTTCACATCGCGGGCATCGCGGTGGCGGTGAACACCCTCCTGCTGCTGGTGCGCCTGCCCAGCCGGGGACGTTTCGTGGTGAGCACGCTTTTGCTCTGGGCCTATGTCGAGATCACCGGACGCGACCCCTCGGCGGTGCGCTCGTTCTGGATGGTGACCTGTCTTTTCGGCGCGCAGCAATGGCGCGCGCCCGGCAACAGTCTGGCCGCGCTGATTACCTCGGCTCTGGTGGTGCTGGTGATCGACCCGCACCAGCTGTTTTCAGCCGGGTTTCAGATGTCCTACGGTATCGTGGCGGCGCTGCTGCTCTACGGTGTGCCCTTGCAGGAACTCTGGCTGGAGAAGTGGCGGCCCTGGAGCTACCTGCCGAAGGAGAACTGGGGCCGCTGGCGGCACTGGTGCCACGGTTTTGGCGAATGGTCGCTCGGCCTGATCGCGCTCGGTCTCGCCTCCACGCTGGTGAGTCTGCCTGCGACCTTGAATTTTTTTAACCTGATTACTCCGGGTGCTTTTTTCACCAACCTCGTGCTAATCCCGCTCTCGACCCCGGTGTTGTTCGCCGGGGTCTGCGCCTTGATTGCGGGCGGGCTGGGGCTGGCTCCTCTGGCGATGCTCTTCAACCATGCGGCCGCGCTCCTGCTCGCCGTCATGGCGTGGCTGGTCGAGCGCGTGGTCGAGGTGCCTGGGGTGGCCTGGCCGGCCGGTTACACGAAGGCGTGGCTGGGCGCGGGCGTGCTGGCCCTCATGCCCGCCTTGCTCGCCCTCGGCTACGTGCGAGGCTGGCGGAGGCGCGAGGGCGGCTACTGGCTGCCCTACGCACTCCTCGTGCTCGTGCTTGTGGTCGGGGTGAGGACGCTTACTAATCCTGCTCCATGAAAAGCGCCTACGAACTCGCCATGGAACGCCTCGCCAAATCGGAGCCCGCCGCCAAGCCGGTCAGCGCGGCGGCCAAGGCCCGCCTCGCCGAGATCGACATCCTCTACAAGGGCAAGGTCGCCGAGCGTGAGGTCTTCCTGAAGCAACAGCTCAACAAGGCGCTCGCCGAGGGCCAGCTCGACGAGGCCGACAAGGTCCGCGCCCAGATGGCCCATGATAAGGCGCGACTCGAAGAGGAGCGCGAAGAGGAAAAAGAGCGCGTGCGCCGCGCTTGATTGCGGAGCAGGCGGCGGGGTGCGGCCTGCCTGCGCGAGGGTTTAATCGGCGTCGCGCCCGGCGCCGTGGCCGGCCTCGCCGCCGCCTTTCTCGCCGTCTTCCATCAGGCTGATCGGCTGGGCGAGAAAAGGCAGGCGCATCGTGCCGGCGGCGGCGTCAAAGCCGCGCACCAGCAACACGCCCCACCCGGCCAGCAACAACGCCACCAGCAAACCCATCACCGGCGAGGCATGAGGCAAGGCCACGCCGTCAGGGGTGATTTTTTTGCCGTCCAGCATCGACAGGGCGATGGGTTCGCGATGCCAGACCGTGTGCACCGCCAATCCCGCGAGGTGCAGGCCGATGAAGGCCAACAACGCGTAAGCCGCCACGGCGTGCAGATCCTCGCCTCCCGCCAGTCCGGTGCCGAGCACGGCGCCGACCAGCAGGAGCATGCCGAGCATTACCCAGGATGCGGCGGGGTTATGACCGGCCTCGGGCTGACTGCGTTCACCGCGCAGCTGGGATCCGACAGACGCGATCAAGGCCCGCGGCGAAAAACTCCAGCTTGAGAAACGCGCGTAACGCGAACCGACAAAGCCCAGCACGAGGCGCACGGCCAGCGCGCCGCCGGCCAGCAGGCCGAACCAGGTGTGATACACAAAGAGCGGGTCTTTCTCTTCAAACCCCAGCGCCAAAACCAGCGCGGTGCTGATGGAGCCGGCGAGAACGAGGTGCAGAAGGCGGACCGGGATATCCCAGATTAGAACACGATTGGAGGAAGGCATGGCAGGTGATGGATTCAGACCGAGTCTAGCCTACCGTCATGAACGCAACATGAACATGGGGTGAATTCCGCTTCATCCTGCGGCCTTGAAAGGCCTGTCCGGCACGGCGCTTCCGTTCGCAACCAGGCAGCGCGTCAGGCCCAGACGAAATCCGCGAGCAGCACGTGGTGGTCACTCGCCGGCGTGGGGACGACCTCCCGGTGCACGCAGCGCAGCGGCGGGTTGTAGAAGATGTGGTCCAGCACGTAGGGCTGGCGCCGCCAGGTGATTTCCTTGCCGTCCGCGGTGGTGAAACCCTCGGAGGCGAACTGGGCCGCGAGGCCCAGATGGTCACGCACGTTAAAATCGCCCGATAGCACGGTCGCGCCCTCCCGGCCGGCGGTGCGCAGGCGCTCGGCCACCTGGTTGCGCTGGCTCGGATGTGCGCCGCTGGTCGCATTCAACATGAAGAAGGCGAGCAGGTGGGTGTTGAGAATGGTCAGGTCGCGGCCGTCGATCGTGGTCTTGGCTCCGATCAAAAGCCGGTCGGTCGGGGTCTTGGTCGTGCCGAAGAAATCAAACTGGAGGGCAGGGGAGGGCAGGGTCTCGCGAAAGCGACCGCTCAGGGGCGTTTTGGAGAAAGTAGCCAGGCCGATCCCGAAAGGCAGTTCGCGCGGGTCGGCGTTGGGGTAGGAAAAATGGCTGTCGTAGCCGGGGAGCGCGGCGCGGAGCCGTTCGAAATTGGGCGGCGGTTGCACCTGCATGCCTTCGCTCCCGGCCTGCTCGACTTCCTGCAGGTTGATGATGTCGGCGTCGTGCCTGAGGATCTCGGCGATGGTAGCCTCCAGACGGATTGGTGCCCGATCGGGGGCGTCGTCGTCCCAGACCTGGCCAAACTGCATATTAAACTGTAGGACGCGGATTGGTTTCACGAAGAGAGTGGGCGTGGCGGATTAACAAGGCGCGGCCTCAGGGCGCGGATGCCTTGCCGGGCGAGGAGGACCGGGAGGCGTCGGAGGCGGCTTTTTCACTGCCGGCGATGGAGACGGAAATGCTCTGGTCGGAGTTTTTCTGGAAGACGAAGCGGTTGATGCGGTCGAAGGTGGTGCGTTTTTCGACCACCGGCTGGACGTTGCGCGACACGGGTGAGGCGTCGCTGATCTTGTCCTGGAAACGCAGGGCGGTGCGTGAGCGGTAGGCGTCGTCGGCGGTGGAGTAGCGGGACATCTTGCCGGACCACTGGCTGTCCTTGCGATCAATAACCTTGGTGTCCTTGCGTTCAGGGCTGGAGAAGAGCTTTTTCTCCCGGGTTTCGCCGACCGCAATGGAGCTGCGGCGATCGCCCACGGTGGCTTCCTTGCGGGTGATGAGCGGGGTTTCGACACGTTTATCGAGCAGCACCTCGTTGCGCTGGAGCGGTTTCGCCTCGGGCAGCACGGCCTTTTGCTCGGTGGACAGACGGTCATCGCGTTTCGCCGGATCCATCGCACCGGGCGCTGCGGTGTCAGCCCAAGCCGCCGACATCGCCAAAACGGCGATTACGGTGAAGGTAGTGCCGACCGAGAATTTCATGCTAAATATTGGCAATATTACAGGCCTAGGTCGCAAGGTTATTCCGGCTCGGCGGTGCCCTCGACAACCCAGGCTCGGGCCTCGGGGACTTGTTGAAAAAAGCCAGCGAGTGCAGCGCTGAGGTGCTCGGCGTAGCGGAAATGCGCGCCGAGACCGGTGCGGAGCTCGGCCTCGTAGATGAATTTATCGCCTTGGGTGCAGTGCTCGAAAGGCGTCTGCGCGCCGAGCAACAGGGTGTAAACGTAGGCCGGCGAGCCTCGCTCGAGCAGTTCGCGGGTGAGGGCGAGTTGCTCATCGAGCAGGGCCTGGTGGCCGGCGTGGTTGATCTCGGGCGGCAGGTAGAAACCGGCCTGGATGAGGGGGGTGTAACGGTGTCCGGTGCGGTGGCGGTTGAGATCGCGCAGCTCGGCGATGGCCATGTTGTTCCAGGCGAAGCTCACTCGCATGCGACGGGTGGCGGTGCCTTGCTGGCCGTAGCGATTGACGCGTGCCGAAAGGGCCTCGGGCACCGTCTGCGACTCGGAGAGGAAGGGCGGGGTGGCGCGGTCAACGTGCACCCAGGTCTCGTCGGCGAGCGGTGCCGAGGAGAGTCGTTCGAGGCCGAGGCGGCAGGAGGTGGCGAGCTCGTGGGCGGCCTGTTGCTGGTAACTCGCGTCGGCCTGGCTGTGGCGCATAAGGCGAGGGGAGATTTTGAGTAACTCGCCGCGGATGAGCGCGGCGGCGGCCTGCGCCTCGGGCTGGGGCAGGGAGGCGAGGTGCTTCACCGTCTGCGCCCACATGCGCGAGGTCTGCACGAGCGCGAGGTTGGTGCGGGTGGCGAGAGGGATGAAGTAACGCGCGCGGTCGAGGGCGTAGTTCTTGCGGATGCGCGTGACCATGGCGGGCTTGGCGTCGGCTGGCACGCGCACGCGGTGAGGTTCGGCGGTGCCGAGGGCGTCGAGGCGGTCGTATTCGCCTTGGTAGGCGGCAAAGGCGCGGCCCATCACGGCGGTCCATCGGGTGGCGAGATCCGCCGGCACGCCCAGCTCCTCCGGCGCAGGCAGGGCGGAAGGCGCGAGCGTGATGTAGCGGGTCGAGGACTCCTGGCCGTCGGCCATCTGGGCGATTTCGAAGACCTTATACGCCAGCCACATTGAAACATCGTCGAGGGCGATGGCGAGTCCGCCGGTGAGGCCGCCGATCGAGGCGTGGCCGTAGTCCACGAATTTCAGAATGCGATCGATCGAGGCGTCCGGGTCGGCTGGATCGACCTTGGCGAGAATGGCGTGAATACCCTCGTTACTGCGCGAGTAGCGGGCGAGCACGGAGGCCAGCAACTCGGGCGTAACGCGGGGCAGGTCGGCGGCGGAGGGCGGGGGAACAAGGGCGAGGCCGGTGATACGCATCGGTGGAGAAAAACCTAGGAGGCACTATGCGCGGACAAAAGGTAAGGGAAAACTTCTCCGACCGCGCGGGTTTGTCCGAATACCTGTCAGACTGGCAGCACCCTTGACACCTCCAAGGGGCGGGCGTTACCCGTTTACCTTTTAAGCAGTCAAAAACCACGTCCGCAAAACCCTCAACGCCCTCCTCTCATGCCCTCCGCCAACGACATCCGCAAAGGCCAAGTCATCAAATTCAACGGTGAACCTCACCTCGTCATGGAGACCATGCACCGCACTCCGGGCAATCTCCGCGCCTTCGTGCAGGTGAAGATGCGCAATCTGCGCTACGGCAAGGCGCTCGACCAGCGCTTCGCCTCCACCGACAACATCGAGGTGCTGCCGACCGAGAAGAAGACCCTCGAGTTCAGCTACGCCAACCGTGACAGCTACGCTTTCATGGATCCCGAGTCCTACGAGACCATTGAGCTCTCCACCGAGCTCATCGGCGACTCCAAGAATTACCTCACCGCCAACGGCAAGGTGGACGTGCTCTTCGTAGACGAGAAGGCCCTGACCATCGAGCTGCCCTCCAGCGTGACCCTCAAGATCACCGAGAGTCCCGATGGCGTGAAGGGCGACACCGCCTCGAACGTCCAAAAACCCGCCACCATGGAAACCGGCCTGATTGTGCAGGTTCCTCTCTTCATCAAGGTCGGCGAACTTATCAAGGTCTCCACCAACGACGGCACCTACATGGGCCGCGCCTAAATCGCTTCCGTCGCGTTTTTCGAAAAAAAGCCGCCACCGATTTTGGGGGCGGCTTTTTTGTGTCCGGGTGGTTTGATGTCGCACTGGGACACGCTTTGCCTGAGGCAGGACGAGACTGCTGGGCTCTCCGGTTCTAGATGCTAACCTCAAAGATTCTCGCGGCGGTCCCAGCGTTCCCGCCCCACCTCATCCCAATCCCTCAACCACACTCACAAGTCAGTGCCGGCCACGATCATGCGCAGGGAGTCCAGCCGCAGGCGCGCCTGCTCGATGGCAGTGCGGGTCTGTAAAACCTGCCGGCGGGCGAGATCGATTTCCTTGGGGCTCACGTGGTCGTTTACCTTCCCGAGATCGACCAGTCGTTGCAGCTCCGTCGTCAGCGCCTCCGCCGCCGCCTCGCGGGCGTTTTGCTTGAGCGTCTTGGCGAGCGTCTTTGCCTTCTCGGTCGCGGTCTCGACCATGGTTTTCAACAGGTGGGCGTTAAAGCCCGGGCGCTCCAGGAAGCGTGGCAGCGGCGCGTCTTCAAGGTCGCCCATCCAGCCCTCGGCATCGGGGTCCTCGGTCAGGTCTTGCCCGTGGATATCGAGCAGCACCCGCACCGGCGTCGGCGCCAGAAAGCGGTCGATCTGCCAGCGCGCATCCGACACCGATTCGAGCACGAAAACCGCCTCGAGCAGAAGGTTGGGCTTCGCCGCCTCGAGCGTGCAAAACGCCGTAGTGCCCGCCGGTGAATCCACCAGCAAATCAATCGTGTCCTGCACCAGCGGATGGTCGGCGGAGAGGAAGCGGATGTCTTCGCGCACGATGGCGCGGCGGCGGTCGTAGGTCGCGAGCAGGCCGTCGCGCGGGATGCTCGGGAAGCCCTCGACGTAGGCGTGATTGGCGTCCAGCGACACGTCGCCCTCTTCGTGGTCCTTTACCCGCACACCGAAGTGGTCGAAGAGTTCTCCGAGGAAGCGTTTCAAGAACGGGTCGGCATCCGCCGCGCGCACGCGCTCGAGCACCCGCTCCGCGACTTCGCGGTCGAAGGAGTTTAACTCGAGCAGACGGTCGCGGCCTTTTTTTAATTTCGCCGCCAGCGCGGCGTGGAAGGTCGCCGTCTCCGCCACCAACTCGTCGAGCTGCGCCGGCGTGGTGCGGCCGCGTCCTTCGACGCAACCGGTGGCGAGCGCGAGCAGGCGGTCCTTGAAGGCGGCGTGGTAATCGTCGCCCGCCTGCAGTGGCGTTTCGAGCGCGCCGAGGCCGCGGTGATACCACTCGGCGACGCATTCGTCCGCGCCGCCGGTGACATAGGGGACGTGCACGCGGATGGTCTCGGTCTGGCCGATGCGATCTAGCCGCCCGATGCGTTGCTCGACGATGCCGGGGTTGAGCGGCAGGTCGAAGAGCACGAGGTGATGGGCAAACTGGAAGTTGCGGCCCTCACTGCCGATCTCGGAACAGAGCAGCAATTGCGCGCCGTCCGGCTCGGCGAACCACGCCGCCTGGCGGTCGCGCGCCACGAGCGGCAGGCCTTCGTGGAAGAGGCCGATCTTGAAGTTCACCCGGTCTTTCACCGCCGCTTCGATGGCGAGCAGTTTGCGTTCAGAACGGCAGATGAGCAGGACCTTGGCCGGCGAGGTTTTTTTGAGGAAGGCGACCAGCCAGTCGATGCGCGGGTCGTCCTTGAAGGCGTAGCGTGTCTCCGAGATGTCGCCGCGCTCCTCGGCCTCGAGTTCGCGGGCGATACGGGTGAGCAGCGTGGGCGTGGCGCCCGCGACCGGAGCCGGGCAATACTTGCGCTTGGGGAAGCCGCTCATGGCCGCGCGGGTGTTGCGGAAAACGACGCGGCCGGTGCCGTGTTGATCGAGCAGCGTCCGCACCAGATCCTCGCGAGCGCCCTCCTTGCCGGCGGCGAGTTCGGCGAGCAGCTCGGCCAGCCGCTCCGCATCGCGGTCAAAAATCTCCCGCAGGGCGGCGGTATCCTTGGCGGTGAGCTTTTTACCCTCGATGAGTTTCTCCGCCACGCCCGCGACCGCGCCGAAGCGTTCGGTGTCGGCGATGTAGCGCGCGAGGTCGTTGTAGCGGTGGGGATCGAGCAGGCGCAGGCGGGCGAAGTGCCCTTCGAGCCCGAGTTGGGTCGGAGTGGCGGTGAGCAACAGCAACCCGGGGCTCTTGGCGGCGAGTTTCTCGACCAGGGCGTATTCGGGGCTGGCGGCCTCGGGCGTCCAGCCGAGGTGATGCGCTTCATCCACGATCACGATATCCCAGCCGGCGGACACGGCCTGTTCGGCACGGGCGGCGTTGCCGGCGAGATAACCGACCGCGCAAAGCCCGAGCTGGGCGGAGAGGAATGGATTTTTACCCGGGTCCGCCGCCTCGCAGGTCACGCAGCGCTCTTCGTCGAAAAGCGTGAACCACTGGTTGAAGCGTCGCAGCAGCTCGACGAACCACTGGTGCACCAGGGGTTCCGGCACGAGGATGAGCGCGCGTTTGGCACGGCCGGTCACGAGCATGCGTTGCAGGATCAAGCAGGCCTCGATGGTTTTACCCAGGCCGACTTCGTCGGCGAGCAGCACGCGCGGGATCTGGCGGTTGGCCACCTCGTGCAGAATGTAGAATTGATGCGGGATCAGCTCCAGCCGTCCGCCGAGGAAGCCGCGCACCTCCGACTGGCGGATGCGCGCCTGGCCGAGCAGCGTGCGCTGGCGCAGTTCAAAAACCTCCAGCGGGTCGGCCTGGCCGGAGAGCAACCGCTCGACCGGAGAGCCCACGCTGGTGATGTCGGAGATCACATCTTCGCGCACCCGGCGGCCGCCTCCGACGTAAACCAGCAGGCCTTCCTCCTCGACGACCTCCTCGATGACGAGCGCGGAGCCGTCGCGCGCCGCGACGGTCTCGCCCAGGCCGAAGCGAACTTGCTTCAGCACCGGCGTGCCCCGGGCGTAGATGCGTCTCTCGCGGGTGGCGGGAAACTCGACTGTGATGCGGGTGCGATCCAGCTCCGCGACGAGCCCGAGACCGAGCTCGGGTTCACGTTCACTGACGCAACGTTGACCAACAAAACCTAGGGACATGGACCGCTGATGAGTGCGAAACGGCGCAGAGTTTCAATCCGTATTCCTAAACAGGTGGAGGGGTGTTTGCCGGAGGTGTTGCCTGGCGCGGGCGGGCAGAGGCGCTCGGCGCCAAAATCTGCGTATTGCGGCTCGTCGCCAATTCGCATCTGTTCCCGTATCTCTTGGCGGGGCCTTCATGGTTCCGCCGCTTATTTAGTCTTATGCGATTATTTACCCTACCCCTGTTGCTCCTGGTTTTTTTGTCCGCTGCCTTTGCCGCTACTCCCCCGGTCTCCGCTGCTGCTCCAGCCCACAGTTTTTCGATCGGAACGGAGGACTTTCTTCTCGATGGCCAACCCTTCGTCATTCGGTGCGGCGAGCTTCATTTTCCTCGCGTGGCTCCTGAATACTGGCGCCACCGTCTCCAGATGTGCCGCGCCATGGGACTGAATACGGTGTGTGTGTATCTGTTCTGGAACTTTCACGAATGGGAAGAAGGCAGGTATGACTGGTCCGGTCCGGCGGATGTGGCCGAGTTTTGCCGCTTGGCCCAGGCCGAGGGTCTTTGGGTGATCCTGCGGCCCGGTCCCTATTCCTGCGCGGAGTGGGAAATGGGCGGCCTGCCCTGGTGGTTGGTTAAACAGGATGACATCGGCCTGCGCACCACCGATCCGCGTTTCCTCACGCCTGCGGTCAAATTTCTCAAAGAAGTCGGCCGCGTGCTCGCCCCCCAGCAGGTCACCCGCGGCGGCCCCTTGCTCATGGTGCAGGTGGAAAATGAATACGGCTCGTTCGGCGCCGACACCGCCTACATGGGCGCGCTTCGCCAGGCTTTGCTCGACGGTGGCTTTGAGGTGCCTCTCTTCGCCTGCAATCCCGCCGGCGCCATCCCCAACGGCCTGCGCGACGACCTGTTCCAGGTGGTCAACTTCGGCGTCGGTGCGGCCAAGAAATCCTTCGAGACCCTGCGCAAATACCAAAAGACCGGCCCCCTCATGAACGGCGAGTATTACCCCGCCTGGTTCGACACCTGGGGCCGCGCCCACCGCACCGGCGCACCGGACCCCATCGCCGCCGACCTCGATGTGATGCTGACGCAGCGGCACTCCTTCAGTATCTACATGGCGCACGGCGGCACTTCCTTCGGCCTCTGGGCCGGCGCCGACCGTCCGTTTCGGCCCGACACTTCCAGCTACGACTACGACGCGCCGATCAGCGAGGCCGGTTGGGGCACGCCCAAGTTCGACGCCATTCGCGAGGTTTTCGCCCGCCACCTCCAGCCCGGCGAAACCATTCCCGCTCCGCCGCCTGCAAACCCGGTGATCACGATTCCGGCCTTCACGCTCAGCGAGACCGCTGCGGTGTTGGCCAACCTGCCCGAGCCCGTTGCCGACCGCACGCCTCGCACCATGGAGTTCTACGACCAGAGCCGGGGCGTGATCGTTTATCGCACCACCTTGCCCGCCGGTCCCGCCGGCACCCTGTCGGTCAAGGCCGCGCATGACTTCGCCTGGGTCTTTCTCGACGGCCGCCCCGCCGGCGTGATGGACCGCCGAAGCCAGCGCTACACCGTCGCTCTGCCCGCCCGCGCCGCCGCCACCCGCCTCGATCTTGTGATCGAGGCGATGGGACGCGTGAACTTCGGCCGCGAGGTCTTTGATCGCAAGGGCCTGCACGCTCCCGTGCGCTTCACCACCGCCGACGGATCGTCCGCGCCTGCCGAGCTCGTCGATTGGCAGGTGTTCTCCCTGCCGCTCGATGAAAAGCTCCTTGGTTCGCTGTCGTTCCAGTCGGTCTCCGCTCCCTTCAAATCCGCGCCCGCCGCCGGCCCCGCCTTCTGGCGGGGCGAGTTTACACTTCAGTCCACGGGAGACACCTTCCTCGACGTGCGCAGTTGGGGTAAAGGCGTGGTCTGGCTCAACGGGCACTGCCTCGGGCGCTTTTGGGACATCGGGCCGACCCAGACGATGTATGTGCCCGGCCCCTGGCTGCGTGTCGGCGTGAACAAGGTTGTCGTGCTCGACCTCGTTGGTCCGCACCAGCCTGTTCTCGCCGGCCTCGCCAAACCCATTCTCGATGAACTCCGACCCGAGCTCGATTTCGCCCGTCCCGTCCGCGCCCGTGGCGAGTTCTCCGCCGCCGGTCTCGCTCCGGTGCTGAGCGGACAATTTCATCCCGAGCCGGATTGGCAGGCGGTCAACTTCGCCCGCCCCGCCACCGGACGTTATCTGGCCTTTGAGGTGATCGATGCGCATGACGGCAAGGCCTTCGCGACCGTGGCCGAACTCGACACGCTCGACGCCCGCAGCGAGGTCTCATCCAAGGCCGGCTGGAAAATCCTCTGGACCGACAGCGAGGAAACCACCGCCGAGCCCGGCCACGCCGAAAACCTTCTCGACGGCCAGCCCAACACCCACTGGCACACCGTCTACGGAAAAGGGGCCGCGCCCTATCCGCACCGCGTGGTCATCGACCTCGGCGAGAGCCGCGCGCTGGGCGGCATCCGCTACCTCGCCCGCGCCGGCGGCAACGACAAACCCGGCCGCGTCAAAACCTACCGCGTCTATCTCTCCGACCAACCCTTCGGGCTCATTCCCCCTCGGTGAACACCCTGCCAGACACGAACCGGGTTTCCGCCGCCCTCGGCATCTCCTTATCACATGTATCTATATAACGCCCCGACGCCTTACGGCGGGCCGCAGATAGTTTAGCCTCATGTTGATCGACCAATACCACTCCAGCTACGTTCTGACCCGGCGCGTCAGCGTCCTCGCCCGGCATCTCGCCGACGTGGCGCCATCATGCGCCGACATCTTGGATGTCGGGTGCGGGGATGGTCAGGTGGCGCAAATTCTCCTCGCAAGGCGGCCCGACTGCAAACTCTCCGGGGTGGATGTGCTCGCGCGCGAGCAGACGGCGATTCCCGTGAGCTTGTTCGACGGCAAAATCCTGCCGCTGGGCGAGGAGTCAAAAGACGCCGTGATGTTCGTTGATGTGTTGCACCACACCGACGATCCACTCGTGCTGCTGCGCGAAGCCACGCGAGTGAGCCGGCGATGGATTATCATCAAGGACCACGTCCGGCACGGTTGGGCCGCCGGCGCGACATTGCGTTTCATGGACTGGGTCGGCAATGCCCGCTACGGCGTTGCCCTTCCCTACAATTACTGGACAGAGGCCCAGTGGCGCGCGGCTTGGAAGGAGCTAAACCTTCAGCCGGTCCGATCGATTACGAAGTTGGGACTCTATCCTTGGTGGGCTAACTGGATATTCGGTCGGGGTCTTCACTTCATCACCTTGCTTGAAAAGCAGTAGTTGGGTCATCCGTGTCTTTTTTAAATCTTGTGACCCACGGTTCAACAGGATCCCAAGCCAAAGGCTGGCGACCAATGGGACAGGTGTTCACCGGCTGATTTTTGAAGCAGCCGAAAACCGCAGCGGAAATTCGAAGGGACAATCCGGTCCTCGCAGTAAAGTTTTACCACGAGGGGCCGATTAACGATCAATACCTCACCCCGCTTCGGATGGCACTCGGGTTGATTCCATCTGTGTGTCGGGCGGTCCGTAAACCCATCTCCTTCAGCGGGCGAGCGGACGGCTTAGCACCGCCACGCCGTAGCGCGGCAGTTTCACGGACCTTACTTCTCCGCCTTCCAGCACGTCGGTCATCGCTCCGGGTAACGCGATCTCTTGCGGGCCTTTCGAGAAGTTCGTGATCACGAAGACCTCGCGGCCCGCGCCGACGCGCCGGCTTATCTTCACACCGGTGGGTGCAGAGATGACCGACGAGGCGACGCCGGCCTCCTTCAACCACGTTTCCGTGACGTGCGTCATGAGTGCGCCGTCCAAAACCGCGCCGAGATAAGTGAGGGTTCCCTTGCCGACGGTGCGCCGGATGGCCGCCGGTTTGCCGCTCAGCCAGTCGTTGCCGGCGCCGTAGCGCAGCACGACCTCGGTGTCGGGCGCGAGCCGGTTAAAAAACTCGGCCCAGATTGTGGCCTTGCCCGAGCCCCACGAGCCGGCGACGGGCACGTCTTCGAGCAAGGCATAAAACTGCTCCACCCTGCCGCCGATGACGGGAGCAAGCGGGCCGGGCTGACGCTCGCGGTTGAGCGCGTTGGCGTCGTTCTTCATGCCGGTGCGCGGACCGAGCACGAGGTGGCCGCCGGCGCGGACATAGTCGCCCAACCGCGCCGCCAGCTCAGGGGAGACGACGTTGAGGCTCGGGGCGACGACGAGCTTGTAGCGTGAGAGGTCCATGGCGGGCGTCACGATGTCCACCGCCTGGGTCGGCTCGCGGAGGGCGCGGTAGTAGTCGATCAGGATCTGCATCTGGTCGTAGCGGTTGCTGAAGGGGTTGAACTCGATCGCCCAGCGGCTGTCGTAGTCGTGGATCAGCGCGACCTCGGACACGGGCTGCGTGCCGGCGAGCACCGGACCGGCCTTGGCGAAATCGACTCCCGTCTGCGCGGCCTCGGCATAGACGGGCACGGGCTCGCCGTCGGGGCCCACGAGAGAGCCGTGGTATTGTTCCTGGCCGTTGAGCGCGCTGCGCCATTGCCAGAAGCCGATGCCGTCGGCGCCGTGACCGACCGCGTGCCAGGCCATCGCGCGGGTCTCGCCGCGGTCGAGGGAGTTGCTGACCGAGCCCCAATCCACGAAGCCGGGCGGCATCTCCAGCACCCAGAAGTTTTTCTGCTTCCAGCCGCGCACGAGGTCGTGGGAGGCGCCGCTGCGCAGCGGGTCGAGGTGGCCGGTGCCGTTCTTGGTTTTGTCGAACCAGCCGGAGCCGAGATACTCGTCCCACGAGATGATATCGAGGTCGGAGGCGATGAGCTGGCGGTTGAATCGGGTGGCCCAGCCGAGCCCGCCTAGGTTGGTGGTCGTGAGCTGGCGCGGATCGACGTGACGGCGCAGCACTTCGATTTGGTTGCGTTGGAAATCGCGCCACGTGTCGGTGACGAAGCGTTTATATTCGAGCAACAGGCCCGGGTTGGCGCGGCCAGTGGTCATCGGAATCTGGCTCCAGTCGGTGTAGGTCTGGCTCCAATACGCGGTGCCCCAGTTCGTGTTGAGCGCGTCGAGCGAACCGTATTTCGCCTCCAGCCAGCGATGGAAGCGGGCGCGTGACTCCGGGTCGAAGGAGTCCTCGGTGAACTCGTTGCCAATCTGCCAGGCGACCACGTTCGGGTTGTGGCCGAAGCGAACGGCGAGTTGCCCGACGACTTCGCGGCAGAGTTCGCGGTATTTCTCGCTGCCGATGGAGAAGTGCCGGCGCGAGCCGTGCTGGAGCTGCGCGCCGTCCTCGGCCACGCGCAGAATCTCGGGATACTTCGTGGTCATCCAGGCGGGCGGAGTATCGGTGGGCGTGCCGATGATCGTCACCATCCCGTGCCGGGCGGCGGCGGCGATGGCGCGCTCCATCCAGTCGAGTTCGTAGCGTCCTTTGGCCGGTTCGAGCGAGCTCCAGGCAAACTCGCCGATGCGCACCATGTTGAGACCGGCGGCCTGCATCCGGGTGAGGTCGGCTTCCCACTCGGCCTCAGGCCACTGCTCGGGATACCAGGCGGAACCATACATAAGCGCGGGGATCGGGCGCGGCGCCGAGCCGGGGAGGGCGGGCTGGGCGCCCAGCTGGGTAAAGACCAAGGCCAGCAAGAGAGCGAGGAAAGGGGGCAGGTTTTTCATGGGGAAAAAATCGCGGGCGAAGGGGTTGTGGACGGCTTTGGCCTGCGGCAGGCCGGAGCGGTGGTATCTGGCATTGCCGCGTTTGACTCCAGTTTATTGAGTCAGGTCGGTGGACATGGGCCGGAAAGCAGGCATCTGAAGACAGTCTCCTCCCTTCGATTTGAATTGGATTCACCGCCAATTACGCGGATGAGAGCGCATAGCTGAATTCCCCTCGTTTCTATGAAGCTCCGCCCTCTTTTTATCCTTTTGCTGGCCGCAGTCGCGCCTCTGTTCGGTTCTTCGACCGAAAACTTATTCCTCTCCGGTCGTGGCAGCGACGATGCCCAGCCGTGGGATTTTTACTGCACCGCCGGTCGCAATAGCGGGGTCTGGACCAAAATCCCCGTTCCCTCGTGCTGGGAGCCGCAGGGCTTCGGCGCCTACGACTACGGCGTCGAGTTACGACCGAGCAAACGCATGCCGCTCATGCCTCCGGCCCCGGCCGAGCAGGGGCTCTACCGGCGCGAGTTTACCGTGCCGGCGGAGTGGCGCGGGCGCGTGGTGCGGCTGGTCTTCGAGGGCGTGCTCACCGATACCGAGGTGAAACTCAACGGCCAGTCGGTCGGTCCCGTTCATCAGGGTGGTTTTTACCAGTTCAACTACGACATCACGGAGCGGTTGCGCTTCGACGCTGCGAACTTGCTCGAGGTCACCGTCAGCAAGCGCTCCGCCAACGCCAGTGTGAACACGGCCGAGCGCATCGGCGATTATTGGAATTTCGGCGGCATCTTCCGTCCCGTGCGCCTCGAGGCGCTGCCGGCGCAGTTCATCGATCGCGTGGCGATCGACGCGCGGGCGGACGGTGTGTTTCGGGCGGATGTTTTCCTCGGCGGCGCCCTGCCCGCGGGCACCGAGGTCGGCGTGCAGATCAAGACGCTCGCCGGCGAGCCGGTCGGTCCACCCGTGACTCTGGCCGGCGCACCGGTTGGTCAGCGCGCCACGCTCGCCCCCGCAGTCGCATCGGCGCCCGTGACCTTGCGTTTGCAGGTGGCGGCGCCCGCCACCTGGAGCGCCGAGACGCCGCACCTTTACCTGGCCGAATTTACTCTGCGGGCGGGCGCGGGCGGGGCGGTGACGCACACCCTGACGCAGCGTTTTGGCTTCCGCACTTTCGAGCTTCGCGCGGGCGACGGTCTTTATGTCAACGGTAGCAAGATCACGCTGAAGGGCATCTGCCGCCACAGTTTCCGTCCCGAGACCGGCCGCACGCTTTCGCTCGCGCTCAACCGCGAGGACGTCCGTCTGCTGAAGGAGGCCAACATGAATGCCGTGCGCATGTCGCACTATCCGCCTGACGCCGAGTTTCTCGACCTTTGCGACGAGGCCGGCCTCTATGTGCTGGACGAGCTCGCCGGCTGGCAGGGCTGCTACGATACGCCGACCGGACGGCGTCTGATCGGGCAGATGATCGCGCGCGACGTGAACCACCCGAGCATTCTGTTTTGGGACAACGGCAACGAAGGCGGCGAGAACATCGAGAACGACGACGAGTTTGCCAAACACGATCCCCAGGGGCGCCCCGTCCTGCATCCGTGGGCACTGTCGTTCCGGAACATGAACACCTACCACTACCG
Source organism: Verrucomicrobia bacterium IMCC26134 (assembly GCA_000972765.1). Lineage (GTDB taxonomy): Bacteria > Verrucomicrobiota > Verrucomicrobiia > Opitutales > Opitutaceae > IMCC26134_A. Next base: position 519,728 of record CP011265.1, read on the forward strand.
GGAATACGCCGACACGCTGAAGTATGTCGAAGGCCCGGACATTTTTATGCCGACGGAGTTTCTCCACGGCTTGTTCGATGGCGGCATGGGTGCCGGACTGGAGGATTACTGGGCGCTGATAGGCGAGAAGCCGCACGCCGCCGGTGGTTTCCTGTGGGTTCTGGCCGACGAAGCGGTGGCGCGCTCCGACGAGGGCGGCCGCCTCGATGCGCGTCGTGATCTCGCGCCGGACGGTCTGGTCGGGCCCCACGGTGAAAAGGAAGGCAGCTTCAACGCCGTGCGCGACATCTGGTCTCCGGTGCAGGTGCCCTTGCGCCAGCTGGCGGACGACTTCACCGGCACCCTGCCGGTGCGCAACCGCTACGATCACCTCAGTCTCGAGGGCGTCACCTTCGAGTGGCGCTTGATGAAATTTGCCCCGCCCGGCGCGCTGCTCCACCACCGCACGCTGCTGGCTCACGGTCGCTTTCAAGGACCCGCCCTCGCGCCGCGCACCGACGGCGAGCTCAAGATTCCGCTTCCGGCCGACTGGCGCGATGCGGACGTGCTTTACCTCGCGGCCCTCGATTCGCGGCAGCGTGAGATTTGGACCTGGAGCTGGCGTTGGAAACACGGCGCGGCGGCGATCGGAAATGCGCTCGCGCTCAAGGAAGCGGTTGCCCTCACCGAAACGGTCGGCGAGGTCGTCTTCACCTCCGGCCGCAACACCGCCCGCTTCAGTAAATCCACCGGACTGCTCGCCGGTCTGGAGCGTGACGGCCGGCCCGTCTCTCTATCTCAGGGCCCACGACTCACCGCCTATCGGCGCGTCGCACGCAGCATGGTGCCGGTCGTGATGCTGCCCGGAAAACTTTTGTCGTTCGACACCCGTCGCGAGGGCGACGCGTTCGTCGTGACTGCGGGTTACGAGGGAGCCTTTCGGCAGGTGCGATGGACGGTTACGCCCGATGGCGATGTGAGGCTCGATTACGAGTTCAACGGCCCCGGCCTGGTGGATATCCTCGGCGTGGATTTTCACTATCCGGAGGAGAAGATGAAATCCAAGGAGTGGCTCGGCGGCGGTCCCTATCGAGTCTGGGCCAATCGCCTGCGCGGCGTGCAACTCGCGCGTTGGGAAAACGACTATAACGACCCGATTCCCGGCGTCAGCTGGGCTTACCCCGAGTTCAAGGGCTGGTTCTCCGGCTGGGAGTGGATGGCCTTCGCGACCACCGAAGGCCGCTTCGCCTTTATCAACAACGGCGGCCAGCCCTACGCCGGCGTTTACTCGCCGCGCGACGGTAAAAACAACCCCGTGCTCGCCCTGCCTCGTCTCGGTCTTGGCGTGTATCAGGTGATCCCTGCGATCGGCACCAAGATGTCCATGCCCGACGCGATCGGTCCGCAGGGCCAGCCGCAAAACATCACCGGTCCGGTGAAAGGCTCGCTCGTCATCCGCCTGCTCGATCTGCCGTGAACCTCCCCCGTTTTCTTGGTTTCGTCTGCTTTGCGGCGGCCTGCGCCGCCTCGGCGTTTGCGGCGGAAACTCCCCGTCGCGAGACGAGTCTCGACCGTGGCTGGCTGACCATCGCCGGCGATTACGAACCGGGTGAAAACGATGCCTTCGCGCAACCCGGGTTCGATTCCGCCGCCTGGTCGCACGTGGACGTCCCGCACAACTGGGACGACTACGCCGGCCTGCGCCGCCTCGTCCATGGCAACCGCCACGGCACCGCGTGGTATCGGCGCGAGTTCACGGTGGACGCCGCCGAGCGAGGACGTCGCATCTATCTTTTTTTCGAGGGCGTCGGTTCCTACGCGGCCGTCTGGGTCAACGGCCGCCCGGCCGGCACGCACGCCGGCGGACGCACCACCTTCACGCTGGATGTCACCGATCTTGTCCATGTCGGCGGCGTAAACCTGCTCGCGGTGCGCGCCGACCACCCGGCCGGCATCACCGATCTGCCTTGGGTGTGCGGCGGTTGCTCGGCGGCGCCGGGGTTTTCGGAGGGCAGCCAGCCCATGGGTGTTTTCCGGCCGGTGACACTCGTCAGCACCGGGCAAGTGCGTATCGCACCCTTCGGTATCCATGTCTGGAACGACTCCGACGCCACCTCCGCGCGCGCCACCGTGCGTTTCACCGCCGAACTGGCCAACCACGGCGCAGGCCGTGGCCTCGTTGTTGATTCACGGGTTCTCGATCCGGCCGGGCGCGAGGTCGCGACGCTGCATACCGCTGGGGACGTTGCCGCCGGCATTTCGACGGTCGGTGGTGCGGTCGTTTTGCCCACGGTGTCGCTCTGGTCTTTGACCTCGCCCTCGCTCTACACCCTCGAGACGACCATCCGCGAGGCTGACTACGTGCTGGATCGCGTGACGACGAGTTTCGGCATCCGCACCCTCCACTGGCCCGACCCCGCCGCTCCGGCGAGGGCGCCGTTTTTGCTGAACGGCGCACCGGTCTTCATCAACGGCACCTGCGAATACGAACACCAGCTCGGTGCGAGCCATGCGTTTTCAGAGGAACAGATCCGCGCCCGGGTGCGGCAGATGCAGGCGGCGGGGTTCAATGCCTTCCGCGACGCCCATCAGCCGCACAATCTCCGCTACCAAGACTACTGGGACCGCGAGGGCCTGCTCTGGTGGCCGCAGTTCGCCTCGCAAATCTGGTTCGATACTCCGGAGTTTCGGGCCACGTTCAAAACCCTGCTGCGCGAGTGGGTGATCGAGCGCCGCAACAGTCCCTCGCTCGTCCTTTGGGGCCTCGCCAACGAGAGTAAATTGCCGGCCGATTTTGCGAAGGAGTGCGTCGCGCTCATCCGCGAGCTCGACCCCACGGCGTCTTCGCAACGCCTCGTCACGACCTGCAACAGCGGCAAGGGCACCGACTGGAACGTGCCGCAAAACTGGACCGGCACCTACGGCGGCGATCCGACGAAATATGCCGAGGACCTTCGCCGGCAACGGCTCGTTGGCGAATACGGCGCGTGGCGCAGTCTCGGTCTGCACAGCGAGGGCGGCTTTAGCATCGACGGCATCCGCAGCGAGTCGCGTCACGATGCCCTCATGGCCCAAAAAATTCGTCTCGCCGAGTCCGTGCGCTCCGAGGTGCCGGGGCACTTCCACTGGCTTTTCGCCACCCACGAAAACCCCGGACGCACCATCGGTTCACGCGGCCAGCAGGGCAGCGACGGATGGGATCCGCTCGATCGTCTCGGCCCCGCCAACAACAAGGGGCTGCTCACCCTTTGGGGCGAACCAACCGACGCGTTTTTTCTCTATCGCGGCAGCTACGCCCCGAAGTCGGACCCCATGGTTTACCTTGTATCGCATAACTGGCCCGACCGCTGGGAAAGCCCGGGCGTGAAGAGCGGCCTCGAGGTCTATTCCAACTGCGACGAGGTCGAGCTGTTCAACGATGTCGGCGCGCGTTCCCTCGGGGTGCGGCGCAATGGCGGTCCCGGCGTGCCGTTCCGCTGGGACGAGGTCGAGATCGCGACCAACGTGCTCTACGCCGAGGGCCGTGTCGCCGGACGCACCGTCGCGCGCGACGCCATCGTGCTGAAAAACCTGCCCGAGGCTCCGGGCCGGCGCACGCTCAACGGCCCCGTAACGGTCACCACCGCCGGCGAGCCGGGCTGGAACTACCTCTACCGCGTCAACTGCGGCGGACCCGACTACACCGACTCCCACGGCCAGACTTGGTTCGCCGACCGCGATCTCGCGCCCGGCGACACCTGGGGCACGCGTTCCTGGGCCGCCGACTACTCGGGTCTGCCGCCGCGTTTTGGCAGTCAGCGCGAGTTTCACGAACCCGTCCGGGGCACGGACGATGAGGCGCTTTTCAAAACGTTCCGTTACGGTCGTCACCAGCTGAGTCATGAATTCGCGGTGCCCGACGGCAGCTACCGCATCGAGCTCTACTTCACCGAGCCTTGGTATGGTCGCGGGGGGGGCGACGCGGGCGGCTGGCGGCTCTTCGATGTCGCGGTGAACGGCCAGACCGTCCTGCACGACGTCGATCTCTGGCGCGAGGCGGGCTACGCGGCCGCGGTCAAAAAGGTCGTCACCGCGCAGGCGCGCGACGGCCGCCTCGTCATCGGTTTTCCACGTGTCTCCTCTTATCAAGCCGTGATCAGTGCCGTGGCGATCGCCACGCTCGATCCGGCGGCGCGTCCTCCGGTGCCGCAGACGGCAACCCCGGTTCGCGTCGTCGCTACGCTCGACCCGGCGTCCGGCGACGCGGCGCTCACGGGCCAGGTTTATCCGGTCGCAGCGGCGAAGCGCAGTGGTGCGGCGCTCACCTGGGCGGTCGCGCTCGGCCTGGGCGGGAGTCATGATTTTACGCTCCGTTACACGAATCCGGGCGTGGCCTCCGACGCCGAGTTCCGCATCAACGCCGCCGACGGCACCGCGATGGATCTGCGCATCGTGCGTTTCCGGCCCACTGCCGACGGTGCCGTTGCCGAACTCCGTATCGAGGGCGTCGGCATGAACGCGGGTGACTACACCGTGACCGTGTCTCCGCCCGCCGGAGGCCCGATTCAGATCGAGTCGCTCCACGCCAACTGAAGCCTGCTGTAACCCGAAAACCGCCGTTTCCGGCCGCCTCAGCCCTTGAGCTCGATTTGTTCAACCAGCTCGATGCCGTAGGCTTCGAGGCCCACGACTTTGCGGGGCTGACGGGTGAGCAGGCGGATTTTTTTAAGGCCGAGGGCGCGCAGGATCTGGGCGCCGAGGCCGTAGTCCCGCAGATCCATCGCCGGTCCGGTCTCGGCGCTGTTGGCCAGCTTGGCGGAGTCCGCGCCGAGGCGGCGGAGCAGGGTTTCACCGGGGTTCGACGGCTCCATGTAGAGCACTACGCCGCAGCCCTCGGCGGCGATGGCGCGCAGGCTGGCGTCGATGGCGCCCGGGATCGGGCCTTCTTCGCCGCCATGGAAAACATCGGTGAGCACGTTGGCGCTATGGACGCGGACCAGGGCCGGCTCGTGCGCGGCGGGCGAGCCGAGTGTGAGGGCGAGGTGGTGGCGCTTGTCCAGACGGCTGCGGAAGACGTGGACGGTGAAGACACCGTGCGCGGTGGTAAGCGGGCGCTCGGCGATTTTCTCCACGAGTTTGTCCTGACGGAGCCGATAGGCGATGAGCTGCTCGATGGAGATCATCTTCAGACCGAAGCGGTGCTTGAACTCCTGAAGCTGGGGCAGGCGCTGCATCGTGCCGTCGTCATTCACCAGTTCGCAGAGGATGCCGCAGGGCTCGAGGCCGGCGAGCAGGCAGAGGTCCACCGCCGCCTCGGTGTGGCCCGCCCGCTCCAGCACGCCGCCGGCCCGGGCGCGCAGGGGGAACACATGGCCGGGCTGCACGAGCTGGTCGGCGCGCGAGTCGGGATTGGCCAGGATCTTGATCGCCACCGTCCGGTCGTAGGCGCTGACGCCGGTGCTGATGCCTTCGGCGGCGTCCACCGTGACGGCAAAATCGGTGCGCTGCACCTCGCGGTTGCGCGCCACCATGGGGCCGAGGCCGAGGCGGTCGAGCTGCGCCCCGAGCATGGGCACGCAGACGATGCCGCTGCCATGGCGGATCATGAGGTTGATCGTCTCGGGCGTGGCCTTGGAGGCGGCCATGATCAGGTCGCCCTCGTTTTCACGATCCTCGTCGTCGGACACGATGATGGGCTGGCCGGCGGCGATGGCCGCGATGGCGTCTTCAACGGAATCAAAGGGGGTGGCGGAGGCGGCAGGCATGGTGAAAAAAGAGAGAGGGGATAACATTGTCGCCGCCGGCCTCGGGAGCAAGGCTCGTGGTCGGACGGAGTTTCTAGTCGCGGTTTAGACCTTGGCGGCGTGTTGGAGCCGGTAGGCGCGCGGCGTGCAGCCGCAGGAACGGCGGAAGGCCTCGTTGAACCGGCTGATCGAATTAAAGCCCGAGCCAAACGCCACATCCACGATCTTCTCGTCGGTCGTGGCCAGTAAACGCTGGGCGTGCGAGACCCGGTGATGCGTGAGGTAGTCGATCAGGGTGGTGCCGAAGGCTTTTTTGAAGAGCCCCATCGCGTAGTTCGGGTGCAGCCCCATCTCGCGACCGATTTCCGCCGCGGTGAGTTGCTCCGTGTAGCGACGGGCGATGAGGCAGGCCATTTGCTCGACCTTGCTCAACGCTCCGCCGTGCAGGCTGCCGGCGCGTCCACGGCGCGGGCGGGTCGTCGCGCGCGGCTTGGGCAGGGAGCTGATCATGCGGCGCAGCCGCGCCTCCATCTCGAGCATCACCACCCGGCGCACTTCGTCGCCGGGGTCCGCGAGATCCTCCTCCCATTGCGCGAAGAGCTCCTGGTCGTGACGCAGGCGGCTGGGGCTGAGTTTTTGGCAGATCACCTCGCCCTGCAGCAGACGTTGCACGAAGAGATCCGGCAGCTGGCATTGGAGAAACCACGCGAAGGGAATCGTAGCCACGAAGTAGCTGATGCCCGGGGAGAATTCCAGAATCTGATGCGGTATCGCCGCCCAGAATACACCGAACTGGCCGCCCTCGATGCGCACCTTTTGACCTCCGAGCAGGTAGGTCACCCAGCCCTCGGTCAGGATGTTCACCTCGATCTCGTCGTGGTGATCGGGGCGCTTCATCGGCGAGGGCGTCCAGCGCACGCAAGAGAAGCCGTAGGGAGTGAAATCAGGGCGATTCGGATCGAAGGAGACCATGGTGGTTACTTAGGATACAGGAAGTAATGAACAGATTTTCGTCAAATGCAGCAAATCATTATTACTTTCTTGTGCTGTCGCGAATATTTGTCATCCGATCAATCAGCAGCCCATACATCGTCGGTTACCCCCGCAGCCTTCGATTCCCCCGAAAAAACAATCCTTCACCCCTGATTTCTCCTCGTTGCCCAGTCCTCTGCTCGTCTGCCCGCATCTCTTGATGCGGAGCACTCCAGTCACTCTCATCAACAGACAAAAACCTCAACCCCCCCGGATTACTTATGAACAATAAAAACAACACCCGCATCCTCCTCGGCGCCATCGCCGCCCTCGGTCTCTCGGCCCCCTCCGCGTTCGCCGTTGCTTATACCCTCGCCCCAGGCGGCACGCAGGATTGGAACACCGCCGCCACCTGGTCGCCTTCCACCGGAACCCCCGGCGGCGCAGCAGGCGATACCGCCACTTTGAGCGGTAACTTCACTGGCGTTAATCAGGTGGTGAACATTTCGACCACGCTGGCCAACGGGCTGACGACTCTGACTTTGGGCGACACCAGTGTTACACCCGGATCGACCACGATCGGCACCAGCGGCGGCAGCCTTTCGCTCAACGCGGCCACCATCAACAGCAATGGCACTGTCGGCGCAGTTAATACTATCACCGCCCCGATTTCGCAGACCGGTGGTATCACAGTCGGTGCCGCAGTAGCCAACACCAACAACCTCACCATTTCCGGAAAAATCACGCCCGCTGGTGTTGCTGCGAGCCGTGCCATCGAGAACTCGGGTATGAAAACAGTCACCCTGGGTGATATCGACATCACCTCGGGAAGCACTGCCGGTGTCATCCTTACGGTCCGTGCCGGCACGACTGCCGCGGGCACGATTGGCAGTAATTTGATTCTTAATGGGACTATAGCGGACGGCGGCACTGTTTCCGGTGCCATGATTTTCGGTGCTAGATCGGGTAATTTGACCGCCGGCACCAGTTCTATCCAATTCAACGGTAGCAACACCTACACCGGTGCCACTACTCTTGGTATTCAGTCTAACGTTCATACGGTCTACAAAATCAATACCGACCAAGCCTTTGGTGGAAATGCATCCGCCTTGCTCACAATCGGTGCTGGCTCAGCGAATAATATTCTCGAGGCGGTTGGCAGTGACCGAACGATTACAAAGTCTACCACGACCATCAACCGACAGATTAGCTTCCAAGGTAACAACAGTCTTTCGTTTGCTGCTAATACGATTAAGATGAGCAATGGTCCATCCGGTGGACTTTCTTTCATCAATAACAATATCTCCGCGTCAGGAAAGACGGTCACATTGGGGTCGGTTGGTAGTAATCTATATTTTAACGATACTAACACCACTGATTTATATCGGTTGCGGGATGTTGCCGGCGCAGGCACGACCATCATAAATTCCAGCATGTCTGATAATTCTGGCACGGTTGATGCCGCCTCCAGAATGGTTCTAGCTCAGGCTGGCACCGGAACTCTCGTTTTGACCGGAAACAATACCTATCAAGGCGCAACGCGTATTTCGGGAACGGGGTCGGTTCAACTGGGCAATGGCGGAACCACCGGATCGATCGCGCCGGCTAACGGTTTGGCGGCCGTGGTAAACGGCACCGCTGCTGGCACCTTGGTATTAAACCGCACGGACGCTTATTCCTCTGCACTTACTGCAAATGGACCTATCGGCATTACGCAGAAGGGTAACGGAGGCTCAGTTACTTTGAGCAACACCCAGTTTAACAGCGGCAATAATATCATCGGCGATGGCACCAACCCCAGCACATTGATAGTCAACGGCGCGTATGTCGCCCAAGCATCTACTACGGGAGCAACCATCGCTAACTCCGCGAACGGTCAGCTGGCCATCAACACGGTGACCCTTACCGCAGGGAACACCGGTCTCCTCAAAGTTGGTCAGCCTGTGTATATTACGGGAAATGCGAGCTCTGTTGCCTACGTTGATTCGATTACAAGCAGCACTACCTTCAAGGTGGGCGGTCTGCAGGTTAGCAACTCTGTCGGCCCGCTGGCCACGGGGACCGGCGTATCGTTGACCTTCGGCGCCGGCTCCGCGCTCGGCACCGGCACGACCACGGTCAATGCCGGCTCCACCCTCGGCGGCAGCGGCACGGTCGCTGGTGCAGTCACCCTGAATAGCGCCACCATCGGCAATTCAGGTAATACGCTCACGCTGGGCAGCAGCCTCACCACCAACGGTTCCAGCAACGTAGGCACCGGCTCTACCGTCATCACCTACTCCGGTATTACTGTAGCCAGCGGCGCCCTCACGGTGAACGGCACCCTCGGCGGAACCACGGTCATCAACGGCGGCACGGTCATCGCGGCCAATAACAATGCCTTCTCCGGTTCGGTCACCATCAATGCTGGTGGTAAACTCAGCATCGGCACGGGTGTCACCATCGGGAATGCCATCACCTTGGCCGGCGGCACGCTGGCCCTGGCAGGCGGCACCTATGCTCCCGTTTTGGGCGCGGCCTCATCGTATTCCAGCGTGATCCCGCTCACCAGCAGCTTCGCTGGCGGCAAGCCTGACACCACGGCCAGCCTGATTGGTGGCACCACGGGCGGCAGCCGCACGGTATCCACATCCTTCTCGGATACCTCGACTGCGTCCAACGATAACCTTCGTTTCTCGGATGTCCTGTCCCTCTCCGGCACCGGCGGAGATATTTTTGTCCTTCAGGTCTCCGTAAGCGGAGTTTCAGACAACACGTGGATCGGCTGGCTCTACAACGGTTCGTGGGTCAACGCCGTCAACGGCAACGTCGGCAGCGTCGGCAGTTCTGCCCTCTCGGCCTATGCCGGTAGCTTCGCTTCCTCCGGTGCTACTGCGAGCGCCGATTATCTCGGCTCTTATGGCTACGACAGCGCTGGCGGCACCGTCTGGGCCGTCATCGATCACAACAGTGACTTCGCCGCCATCCCCGAGCCCTCCACCTGCGCCGCTCTTGCCGGTCTCGGTATCCTCGGCCTTGCGGCTTATCGTCGTCGCCGCAGCCGCGCCTGAGTCCTCCGTTAGCTGGTCTTTTTATCAAGGCGGGGCGTTCATCGCCCCGCCTTTTTTGTCATCCCGCATCGTCCGCTTTCCCTCCATCGGCCCACGCCTTCGGAGCGTAACGAAGGGCATAACGTCGCTTCGCTTATCCATCCGGGGTGCGTTCCCCTTTTCGCCTCCGTGGCGTTTGCCGGGCTCCGGCTCAATTCAGGGGTATTTGGGCGTTGGTGCGCCCGCCGTTTCCTCCCGCTGATTCCACGCGGTCGCATGCCATGTTATTATCCCATAAAAAGTGCGGTTTATGTTGGCAGTAATTGGCGGATAGTTGTGCTACTCTTTACCTTCCCAAACTCCGCGCCTAACCCGGCCAAGTCCTCATACAGATCCTTTCATGAAACCCGCTTCACTCACCCTCGGTGTCATCTTCGGCAACCGCGATTTTTTCCCTGATCGCCTGGTTCCCGATGCCCGTGCCGACATCCTCAAACTTCTTGGTGAGCTCGGCATCGAGGCCGTGATGCTCGATCCAAACGAGACCAAACTCGGCGGGGTCGAGACGCACAACGACGCGCGCAAATGCGCCGATCTCTTCCGGCGCCATCGCGACAAGATCTCCGGCGTGCTCGTCTGCCTGCCCAACTTTGGCGACGAGAAGGGCGTGGCCGACACCCTCAAGATCGCCGGCCTCAACGTCCCCGTGCTCGTCCAGGGCTACCCCGACGAACTCGACAAGCTCGACGTCATCCGCCGCCGCGACGCCTTCTGCGGCAAGATCTCCGTCTGCAATAATCTCCGCCAGGCCGGCATCGCCTACTCGCTGACGACCAAGCACGTCGTGCACCCGCTCGACGCCTCCTTCCGCGCCGACCTTTTTAACTTCGTCGCTGTCTGCCGGGTCGTTCGCGGTCTGCGTGGCGTGCGTCTCGGTGCCGTCGGTGCGCGTCCCGGCGCTTTCAATACCGTTCGCTATTCCGAAAAAATCCTCGAGCGCAACGGCATCAGCGTCACCACCGTCGACCTCTCCGAGATCCTCGGTGCCGCCGGCAAGATCGGCGAGACCGACAAGCGCCTCGTTTCCAAAATCGACGAGATCAAGGCCTACGCCAACGCCACCGCCGTCCCGCCGCCCAAGCTCGCCCAGATGGCCCGCCTCGGCATCGTGCTCGATGACTTCGTCGCCGCCAACCACCTCGATGCCACCGCCATCCAGTGCTGGACCTCGGTGCAGGCCAACCACGGCTGCAATGTCTGCACCTCGATGAGCATGATGAGCGAAAACTTCATGCCCAGCGCTTGCGAAGTGGATGTCACCGGAGTGCTCACCATGTATGCGATGCAGCTGGCGTCCAGCACGCCCTCCGCGCTCGTGGATTGGAACAACAACTACGGCACCGACGACGACAAGTGCGTGCTCTTCCACTGCGGCAACTGGGCCAAGTCCTTCCTGCCTGACATCAAGATCCTCAACGCCCCCATCCTCGGCTCGACGCTCGGGGTCGAGAACACCTGGGGCGCGCTCGATGGCCGCACGCCCGCCTCGCCGCTCACCTACGGCCGTATCACGACCGACGATGCCGCCGGTGTCATCCGCACCTACGTCGGCCAGGGCGAGCTCACCAACGACGAATTAAAGACCTTCGGCAACCGCGCCGTGGCTCGCGTGCCCAAGCTGCAAAAGCTCATGCGCCACGTCTGCCGCGAAGGGTTTGAACATCACGTGGTCATGAATGCCTCCAGCACCGCCGGCATTCTCTCCGAGGCTTTTGAGCGTTATCTCGGCTGGGAAGTCTACCATCACGAGGGGCCGCAAGAGTGACATGACCGATCGCGATCTAGTCCTTAAATCGTTCGCCCTGCGCCGGCGCATGCTCCGTCTCATTTACGAGGCGGGTGCCGGTCACACCGGCGGCGGGCTCTCTTGTCTCGATATCCTCAATATCCTCTACAACCGGGTTTTGAAAATCACGCCCGAGACCGTCGCCGATCCGCTCCGCGACCGCTACGTCCAAAGCAAGGGCCACTGTGTCGAGGCGCTCTACGCTGTCATGTCCGACCGTGGATATTTTCCCGACGCCGACCTTGATACGGTCTGCCACTACCGGAGCTACTACGTCGGCCACCCTACACGCAAAATTCGCGGCATGGAGATGAACACCGGCGCGCTCGGCCACGGGCTGCCCATCTGCCTCGGCATGGCTCTCGCCGCCAAGATGGACGGCGCCACGACACGCGTTTTCACCCTGCTCGGCGACGGCGAACTCGCCGAGGGTTCCAACTGGGAGGCCGCCATGGCCGCCGCCCACCACAAGTTGGACAACCTCGTCGCCATCCTCGACCACAACACGCTCCAGATCACTGGCCACACGCGCGACGTCCTGTCGAACGAACCGCTCGACGAGAAGTGGCGCGCCTTCGGCTGGGAGGTCCGCACCGTCGACGGCCACGACTACGCCGCGCTCACCGCCGCGCTCACCACGCCGCCGCCCGCCGGCAAGCCGCTCTTCATCCTCGCCAACACGGTGAAGGGCAAGGGCGTGGGTTTTATGGAGAACGTCGGCAAATGGCACCACGGCGTGCCGAGCGAGGCCGAGCTGGCCCAGGCCCTCTCCGAGCTCACCGCCGCCGAGCAAAAGGTCCGGGAGGCCTCCGTATGAGCGCGCCCGCCCCGTCCATGTTCTCGCCCGCCGCGAACGCCATGATTCAGCAGCTCGGCCTCAAAAAAGGCCGCGCCAATCTCGAGGAGTTTGCCGACACGCTGCAGGCCCTCGCCACCGCCGATCGCAACCTCATCGCCGTCACCTCCGACTCGCGCGGCTCGGGCAAGCTCGCGCCTTTCGGCAAGGCCCTGCCCAAACAGATCGTCGAGGTCGGAATCGCCGAGCAAAACCTCGTCGGTATCACCGCCGGCCTCGCCGCCTGCGGAAAGAAGGCCTTTGGCGTGTCGCCGTCCTGCTTCCTCACCGCCCGCTCGCTCGAACAAATCAAGAACGACGTCTGCTACTCGAACGTGCCCGCCGTGCTGGTGGGCATCAGCTCGGGCGTCAGCTACGGCGCGCTTGGTTCGACCCATCACTCGTTGCACGACCTCGCCGTCCTGCGTGCGATCAACAACGTCACCATCCTCGTGCCCGCCGATAACATCGAGACCCGCGAGGCCATCCGCTACGCGGCCAAGGCCACGCGCCCGGTCTTCGTGCGTTTCGGCAAGGCCGCCATGTTCGACGTGACGCCCGCCGGCGCGGTGTTTGAGGCTGGCAAGGCCATCACGATCCGCGAGGGCACGGACGTCGCCTTCATCGCCAACGGCGAGACCGTCGTCCACGCCGTGCTCGCGGCCGCGCACCTTGCCGCCGGGGGCATATCCGCCCGGGTGCTCAGCCTGCACACCGTAAAACCGCTCGACACTGCAGCCATCCTCGCCGCCGGCCGCGAATGCCGCGCGGTCATCACCGTGGAAGAGCACATGGTCGCCGGCGGGGTGGGGGAGGCGGTCGCTTCGACCCTGCTCCAGGCCGGACTCGCGCCTCGTTTCAAGATGGTCGGCTTCCCCGACGAGGACACCGTCACCGGTGCCCAGGCCGACCTCTTCCGCCACTACGGCATCAGCATGGAAGGCCTCTCCGCCACCGCGACCGCGCTGCTCCGCCGTTCATAATTCATCATTCTTAATTTCGAATGATCTTCCTCGCCCTTGATCAAAGCACCTCCGCCACGAAGGCCCTGCTCTTCGACGAGGATGGTCGTGCACTCGATCGCGAGGCGCTTGAACATGCGCAATATTATCCGCAGCCGGGCTGGGTGGAGCACGATGCCGAGGAGATATGGCAGAATACGCTCGCCGTTTTACGAACCCTCCTGGCCCGCCAGTCCGCCAGGGTGGGCGAGATCGCCGCTCTGTCCCTCACCAACCAGCGCGAAACGATCGTCGTGTTCGAGCGTGGCACCGGCCGGCCGCTCCACCGTGCCATCGTCTGGCAATGCCGGCGCGGTGACGGATTCTGCGCCGCACACGCCGCCGGTGGTCGCGAACCGCTGGTCCACGCCAAGACCGGACTCAAACTCGACGCCTATTTCTCCGCCTCCAAACTTCAGTGGCTGGTGCGCAATCAGCCCGGGCTCGCGGCAAAGCTCGCCGACGGTTCCGCCCTGGTAGGCACGATCGACACCTACCTGATTTACCGTCTCACCCAGGGGCGCGTTTTCGCCACCGATTCGACCAACGCCAGCCGAACCCTCCTTTACGATATAGTCCGGCTCCGCTGGGATGAAGAGCTGTGCTCGCTTTGGGAAGTGCCCCTGCGCGCCTTGCCCGAAGTGCGGGAGAGTTTTGATGCCTTTGGCGAGACGACCCTCGACGGCGCACTGGCCAAGCCATTGCCCATTCATGGGGTCATGGGCGACTCGCAGGCCTCGCTTTTTGCCCAGCGCTGCTACACGTCCGGCGCGGCCAAAGTCACCTTCGGCACCGGTTCATCGATCTTGCTGAATATCGGCAACACGCCCCGTTTCTCTAATCAAGGCGTGCTCACCACCCTCGCCTGGACGCGCGCAGGAGTGCCGACCTACGCGTTCGAGGGCATCATTATTTCCTCGGCGTCCACCCTCACCTGGCTGCGCGATCAACTCGGTCTCGCCGACGCCGTGCCTGCGCTCGAGCAACTCGCGCTCTCGGTGCCGGACAGCGGCGGGGTTCACCTCGTTCCCGCCTTCACCGGCCTGGGTCTGCCGCACTGGCAGTCGTCCGCGCGCGCGGCCATCCTCGGTCTTTCCAGCCACAGCGACAGGCGTCACGTGGCCCGCGCCGCCTTCGAATCCATCGGCTTCCAGGTGCGTGACGCGCTCGAGGCCATGCGCTCCGAGGCCGGCGTCCCGCTCACCGCCTTGCACGGAGACGGCGGGGCGACCGCCAGCAAGTTTCTCATGCAATTCTGCGCGGACCTGTGCCGGATCGATCTGCGTGTCGCCACCATGTCCGACTGCTCGCCGCTCGGGGCCGTGCTCGCCGGCCAGCTCGGTCTCGGTCTGATCGCCTCTCTTGAGGTGGTGGACGAACAAACCCGAGCGGATGTCGTTTATTCCCCGCAACTCTCCGCCGAGTCGGTGGAGCGATTGACCGACGGGTGGCGCCGCGCCGTGCGCCAGACCGTCCTCTCTTAGCGCTCACATTGACCCGGATGAAGCATCCCCTCTTTTCACTCCCCGTATTTCTGGCGCTGCTTTCAGTGAGCGTCCCTTCATTGGCGCCGGCTGGTGAAAAGTCGTTGATTGATACGACCCGTTCGCCGCAGGCAAAGTTCTACATGCCCGATCTTGCCGACGTGCACTGGAACGGCGGCCTCCTCGGCGAACGTTTCGATGTGTGCCGTGACACGATGATCCCTCACATGTGGACCATCTTTTCGGATCCCAACCTGAGTCACGCCTGGGACAACTTTTTGATGGCCGCCGGTCTCGGTGAGGGTCGTGGCGACGGCAAACCCCATGGTCCGCCTTTCAATGACGGCGACTTGCTCAAGTGGTTTGAGGCGCTGGTTCAGATCTACGCGCTCGCCCCCACGCCCGAGCTTGACCGTCGCATGGATGACATGATCGCCGTTATCGCGAAGGCCCAGCGCGAGGACGGCTATCTGCATACCCAGAAAATCATTCCCCAGCGTCGCGGCCAGGCCGGCGCCGTCGCCAAAGAGTTCGAGGATCGCGAGCACTTCGAGACCTACAACATGGGGCACCTTATCACGACCGCGTGCCTCCACTATCGCGCCACCGGCAAGACCAACCTGCTCGATCTCGCTCGCAAGGCCGCCGACTACATCGAGCGGCTCTGCAAGGAGCACCCCGAGGAGCTCGCTCAAAATGCGATCTGTCCGTCGCACTACATGGGCGTGATCGAGCTTTACCGCATCACCCGAGACCCGCGTTACCTCGAGCTCGGCAAGCAACTCATCGAGATTCGCAGTCTTGTTCCCGATTCAGTCGGCAGTGATCACAATCAGGATCGCATGCCTTTCCGCGCGATGACCGAGGCCGTCGGCCACGCGGTGCGCGCCAACTACCTTTACGCCGGCGTTGCCGACGTCTTTGCCGAGGATGGCGACGCCTCGCTTTTCAAGACGCTCAGCACCCTCGCGGATAACGTCGCCAGCCGGAAGCTCTACGTCACCGGCATGACCGGCGCGCTCTATGATGGCGCATCGCCCGATGGCGTGGATCACACCCAGCACAAATACATCAAGACCGTCCACCAGGCCTACGGTCGAAACTACCAGCTCCCCAATCTCACCGCCTACAACGAGACCTGCGCCACCATCGGCTACGGCCTCTGGATCTGGCGCATGCTGACTGTCACCGGCGACGCCGCCTACACGGATCTCTTCGAGCAGACCCTCTACAACGGCGTGCTTCCCGGCATCAGCCTCGAGGGCGAACACTACTTCTACGTCAATCCGCTCAAAAAGCTCGCCGAGTTTGACGTTCCGCTTCGCTGGTCTCGCACCCGCATGGCGAATATCAAGTCGTCGTTTTGCTGCCCGCCCAATGTCGTCCGCACCATCGCCGAGGCGCACAACTACGTTTACACACTCTCCGCCAACGCTGTCTGGGTTCATCTTTACGCCGCCAGCACCCTGGAAACCAAGTGGCTCGACGGTTCCAGCATCCGGCTCCGGCAGGAAACCGATTACCCTTGGTCTGGTGCGATCAAGCTCATCGTGGACGCCGCGCCGACCGGCCCGATTGCGCTCAAACTGCGCATCCCCGGCTGGCTTCAAGACGGCGCCGCCTCGCTCCGGATCAACGGCCAACCTTCCGACGCGCTGGTGAAGCCGGGCACCTACGCAGAGGTTTCCCGCGCCTGGAAGGCCGGCGATGTCGTGACGCTTGATCTCGGGTTCAAGCCTGTGCTGCTCGAGGCCAATCCGCTCGTCGAGGAAACCGTCAACCAGGTCGCGGTGAAATACGGTCCGCTCGTTTACTGCGTTGAGTCCAATGACCTCCCTCCCGGCGTTAACTTGAAGGACGTCGCGATCACGCTCGCCACCGGCACCGAGGGCGTCGCCTTCCAGCGCGAACGGATCGTCAACGCCGATGTGCTTACCCTCACGCTTCCCGCTGTCGCTCTGACCGGCGCCCCCTGGCAGCCCGCGCAACTTTACCGCGAGGTCCGTGCTCCGGTGGCCGCGCCGATCAAGCTGAAGCTTGTGCCCTACTACGCGTGGGGAAACCGCGGCGACACCGACATGTCCGTCTGGCTGCCCGCCCGCTGATTTTTCACCCCGCAAACCCCGCCCAAAATCCCACCCAACTCTATGAGCTCCACTGCCCCAGTCCCAGCCCCCCCCGTCATCACCCGCCAGCAATGGAAATGGTCCGCCCTCGCGGGCATGGCCTCCTACCTCGACGCCGGCTCCATCGTCGGCCTCGGCGTCGGCATGGTTAACTTTAAAAAAGCCTTCGCTCTCTCCAACGGCGAGGTCGGCTTTCTCGCCGCCATTGGTCCCAATGCCATCGGTTGCGCCGTCGGCGCCATCGTCGGCGGCTGGCTGGGCGACAAACTCGGCCGCAAGCGCATCTATCAGTTCGATCTCATTGTTTACGCCATCGGTATCCTGCTCGCCGCCTTCGCGGTGAACAGCACGATGTTGATGATAGGCACCATCATCGTAGGACTTGCCGTCGGCGCCGATGTGCCCACCTCGCTCGCTCTTGTTGGTGAGTTCGCGCCGGACAAGGCTCGCGGAAAGCTCCTCGGCTTTACCCAGATCGCCTGGTGCCTCGGCCCGGTCGTCGTCTTCGTGATGGCCGCCCTGTTCGGCACCTTCCTTTCGCCCGAGCATCAGCTGCTGGGAACACGCATCGTGCTTCTGCACCTCTTCGTCGTTGCTCTCGTCACTTGGGCACTGCGCCAAGGCCTGACCGAGTCGGCCCGCTGGAAAGAGGCCGCGACCTCCACCACCGTAGTCCGTCAGCGCATTGGTGCGCTCTTCTCCGGGCAAAATCTACGCGCCCTTATTTGGACCGCCGCCATCTACCTCTTTTGGAATCTCGCCGCCGGCACCGCCGGCCTTTTCAATCCCTACATCATCGAGACACTCAAGGCCGGTGGTCCCGTGGCCAGCGTGCTGCTTTCGTGCTCGGGTTTCGTGATCGCGATGGTCGTCACGGTATTGGTTTTCATGCCTCACTCCGACGGCAGTTATAAAACCCGCCGCCTCATGTGGGGCATCGGCGCGATCGTCCAGGTCACAGCCTACGCCATCCTTCTTTTCCTGCCTTTCAGTATCCCGGTCGTGCTCGCCAATATCCTGCTCTTCTCGGCCGGCGGCGCACTCGCGGGCGAGGCTTTCTACAAGGTTTTCAGCCAGGAGTTGTTCCCCACCATGCTGCGTAGCACCGCCCAGGGAATCACCTTTGGCGTGGCCCGCGTCATCCTCGGGGTCTGGAGCTTTTTTGTGCCCATGCTCGCGGAGAAAGGAATCGGCCAGATCGCCGGCCTGTTAACCCTCTTCCTCGCCATCAGCGGCGGCGTCGGCTTCTTCTTCATGCCCGACACCTCCGGCAAATCCCTTGAACAGATCGAGGCCGAGCGTTCCTGAAAATGAGCTCATCGGTCACCCGGATCGCGCTTTTGCGCTGCGAATATTTGGTCGAGCCGCTCGGCCTTGACGAACGTGCGCCGCGCCTGAGCTGGCAGCTGGATTCGGATCGCCGTGGTGCCCGCCAAATGGCCTGCCGTGTGCGTGTCGCCTCTTCGGCGGCTAAGCTCGCGGCAGGTCAGGCCGACCGCTGGGACAGCGGCCTCGTCGAGAGTGATCGGACGACGCATGTTGTCTATGCGGGCACGCCGTTGTGTTCCCGCGAAGTGTGTTTCTGGCGCGTTGAGGTCATCGACGAGACCGGAGCCACGGTTCGCTCCTCGCCCGCCCGATGGACGATGGGGCTTCTGGAGAAATCCGACTGGTCCGCCCGCTGGATCGCCGCCGATTCCGAGATAATCCGTCGCGATCCTGGCGCCACCGCGCCGACGCTTCTGGAGCCCGGCACGCCCGCTGTCTTCCGTCGCGAGTTCGACCTGCCTTCCGCCGTCGCGCGTGCCACCGTTTACGCCACCGCGCGCGGCCTCTTCACGCTCACGGCGAACACTCGCGATATCGGTTCCGATCTCTTCGCCCCCGAGTGGACTGACTACGACAAACGCATCCAATACCGCACCTACGATGTGACGTCCTTGCTCACCGCCGGCCGCAACTCGCTCGCCGCCACGCTCGGCGACGGTTGGTGGACCGGCTACGTCGGCTGGCAGGAAACACGCGCCCGCTACGGCTCGTTGGAGAACTCGTTGCTCGTCCAGCTTGAGGTCGAGCTCACCGATGGAACCCGCCTCACCCTCGGCACCGACGGCGGCTGGCAGTGCGCCACCGGTCCGATTCTTGCGTCCGATTTCATGATGGGCGAAATCTACGACGCCCGGCGCTCGCCGCACGATTGGCTCGCGGCCCGCGAGGTCGCGGCGCCCGACGTTCCGCTCGTTGCCCAGCGCGGCGAGCCCGTTGCCATCACGGAGGAGCGCGCACCGGTTTCCAGCAACGAAATCTCGCCTGGCGTCTGGATCTACGACCTCGGCCAGAATATCTCCGGCTTCGCCCGTCTCCGCCTGCGCAACCTTCCGGCCGGCACGCGGCTGACCGTCCGCCACGGAGAACGCCTCAGCCCCGACGGCACGCTTTACGTCGAGAATTTGCGTCGCGCCAAGGCCACCGACATTTACGTCACTCGCGGGGACGCCGAGGAGGTTTATCAGCCGCACTTCACCTTCCACGGATTCCAGTTTATCGAGCTCACCGGCCACCCGGGAACGCCGTCCGCCGACGTCGTCACCGGTTGTGTCATTCATTCCGCCACGCCGCCCGCCGGCCACTTCGAGTGCTCGCACGCCGGCGTGAATCGCCTCTGGCTCAATGGTCTCTGGTCACAGAAGGACAACTTCCTCTCCGTGCCCACCGATTGTCCGCAGCGGGACGAACGCCTCGGCTGGATGGGCGATGCCCAGGTTTTCCTCCGCACCGCGTCCTACAACATGGATGTGGCCGCCTTCTTCACCAAGTGGATGATCGACGTCGAGGATGCGCAGACGCCCGAGGGTATTTTCCCTGACGTCGCTCCTCGTCTGCGTGAGGGTGAAAACTTCATCGGCTTGGGAAATCTCGGCGGCGCCGCGGCCTGGGCGGACGCGGGCGTCATCATCCCGCACACCCTCTGGCGCGTTTACGGCGACCGCCGTATTCTTGAGCGTCACTACGGCGCGATGGTGAAGTGGGTGGATTGGATCGCCTCGCACAATCCCGGCGGCCTGCGCCTCAATCAACTCGCCAACAACTACGGCGACTGGCTCTGCATCCCCAGTGACACCACCTTCGGCACGCATTCGCCGATGAAAAACCTGCTCGCCACGGCCTACTGGGCGGACGACTGCACTAGGCTCGCCCAGATCGCCCGCGAGCTCGGCCGCGATGCGGATGCGGTCCGCTTCACCGCGATGTTCGAAAAGGTCCGCTCGGCTTTTCAAAACGAGTGGCTGCTGCCCGACGGCCAGCTCGCGGTCGAAACCCAGACCGCTTATCTGCTCGCCCTCGCCTTCGATCTGCTTCCCGCCGGTGTGCGAGCCCGCTCCGCCGATCGCCTCGTCGCCAATATCCGCGACCTCGACTGGCATCTCAGCACCGGCTTCGTCGGCATCAGCCACCTCAACCCGCAGCTCACGCTCGCGGGCCATGCCGATACCGCCTACAAACTGCTGCTGCGCGACGATTATCCTTCGTGGCTTTATCCGGTGAAACACGGCGCAACCACGATCTGGGAGCGTTGGAACGGCTGGACGCATGCCGAGGGCTTCTTCAACCCGCACATGAACTCGCTTAACCACTACTCGCTTGGCTCGGTCGGCGAGTGGCTGTTCCGCCATGTCGCCGGCATCGAACTCGACCCGGAAAAACCCGGGTTTCAGCATTTCATCCTTCGCCCGTTCATCCGCGATGGCCTCGACCACGCTCGCGCGACCTACCGCACGCTCCACGGCGAGATCCTCAGCGCGTGGAAACGCGAGGGTGATCATGTCACCTGGCAAATCCGCGTGCCCGCCAATTGCACCGCGCGTGTTTATATTCCGAGCGAGGCCGGCACCGCCGTCGAAAGCGACGGGCTCGCTATCAACGCCCGTGAAGAGGGCTTCGCCGTGATCGATCAAGCACCGTCCGGCAGCTATACGTTTACCAGCACCTGCCGCGGCTTAAGCCCTGTTTCCCTTTTATGAATGCCGAATGGAAGTCTGACGAGGAACTCTTCGCGCTGATGCGGCGCGAACTCTATACCCCGGTTGTAGGCGACATCCTCGACGCGCTCGGCCGCTACCACCAGTTCCTGCCGCAGCCGGTTCAGCCTCTGCGCGAGGCAATGACCATCGCGGGCCGGGCCATGCCGGTGTTGATGATCGATGTCCATGGCCCCCAACAAAAGCCTTTCGGCCTCCTGACCGAGGCGCTTGACGACCTTCGACCCGGCGAGGTTTGGGTCTGCGGTGGAGGGGCGATGCGCTGCGCCTACTGGGGCGAGTTGCTTACCGCCACCTCGCGAACTCGTGGTGCGGTCGGCGCGGTGGTGGACGGCTTTCATCGTGATACCAGACAAGTCTTGGAGCAGGACTGGCCGGTTTTTTCTCGCGGCCGGTTTGCCCAGGATTCCTCGGTGCGCACCGCTGTGGCGAACTTCCGGTGCCCCATCGAAATCGGCGGGGTGTGGATCGAGCCGGGCGACCTTGTATTCGGCGACCTCGATGGTGTCGTCATTGTGCCGCGTGCCCTCGAGGCGGAGGTTATTCCGCGTGCGCTTGCCAAGGCTCGGGGCGAAAAAGTGGTTCGCGGTGCGATCGAAGGCGGCATGAGCGCGACCGCTGCGTTCAAGAAATTCGGCATACTCTAATTAACCGCCTCCGCTCATGTCCGCCCGTTGCTTTCAAATCCACCCCTTGGATAACGTCGCGACACTGCTCGATGACGCGCCTTCCGGACCGCTCGCCTTGCTTGGCAATTCCACCGGCGGGCCTCTTTCCGCCCGCGAATCGATCGCGCGAGGCCACAAGATCGCCTTGGTCGATCTCGCGACCGGTTCAGCCGTGCTGAAGTTTGGCGTTCGCATCGGCCGCGCCACCCGCCCGATAGCGCGCGGCGACTGGGTGCACCTGCACAATCTGGCGAGTGACGTCGACCTCCGCTCCGGCACGCTCGACCTGCACACCGGAGCGCCCACGGACACGGATTCTGCCTATGTCTGATGCTGGCAACTACGCACCATGGACCGGATTTCTGCGACCTGACGGTCGCAAGGGAGTGCGTAATCTCGTGCTTGTTGTCTACACCGTCGAGTGCGCCCAGCACGTCGCGCACGCGATCGCCGCCCACGAGGAGGATGTGCAGGTCATCGGCTTTCCCGGATGTTATGACAACGCCTACGCGATCCGACTTATGCTCGCGTTGGCCCGCCATCCCAATGTCGGCGCGGTGCTCGCGGTCGGCCTTGGCTGCGAATATACCCAGCCGGAAAAAATCGCCGCCACTGTGGCCGCCTCGGGGCGTCCGGCCGAGTGGTTCTTTATCCAGCAACAGGGAGGCACCGTCCGCTCCATCGCCGCCGGCAAGGAGCACGTTCGCCGACTTCGGGCCCGTATCCGCGCCGAGGCGGTTGCCGTGCCGATGACGCTTGCCGATCTCGTGATCGGCGCTGAGTGCGGCGGGTCCGATGGAAGTTCCGGTCTCGCGGGCAATCCCGTGGTCGGGGCGTGCTTTGATTTACTCGTCGCCGCCGGTGGGCGTGCGGTTTTTGAGGAAACCGTCGAGATGATCGGACTGCGCGACCACTTGCTGTCCCGCGCAGCCACGCCTGAGGCTGCCCGCCAGCTTGCGGCGGCCTACGACAAGGCTGAGACCTATTGCCGCGAGGTCCGGCAGTTCTCCGTCTCGCCGGGTAATTTCGCCGGCGGTCTCACCACCATCGAAGAGAAGAGTCTGGGCGCTTTCGCCAAGGGCGGAACGCAGCCGATTCAGGGCATCATCAAAGTATCCGAGGCTCCACCGCGGCCCGGCCTCTGGATTATGGACAGTGTTCCTGATTCCCACTTCATGCAGTTCGGCTATACCAATCCGAACGACACCGAGGGCATCATCGATTTGATCAGCGCTGGCGCCCAAGTAGTGCTCTTCGTGACCGGACGCGGCAGCGTGATCGGCAGTCCGGTTGCCCCGCTGCTCAAGGTCACTGGCAACAGCGCCACCTTCCGGGCTCTCTCTGATGACATGGACTTTGATGCCGGACGCGTGCTCTCCGGTGAAGTCACCCTCGAGCAGGCGGGACGCGAGTTGCTGCAGCTCGTGCGCGACACGGCGGCGGGAGCCATGAGCCAGCCGGAACGTCTCGGTCATCGTGAGTATTTCATTATGTATAAACATCAGGATACCCCGGCGCTCGCCGCCGGCTGCCGCGCATGAACTCCTCCGCCTTTAATCTCTCCCAACAAACCGCCTTGATCACCGGCGGCGGCACCGGCCTCGGTTTCGGTGTCGCCCGCTGCCTTGTCGCCTCGGGGGCGCGAGTCGTCCTCGTCGGCCGCCGTGCGGATGAACTCGGGCAGGCCTGCGCCGCTCTCGGGCCGTCCGCCCTCGCGTTGCCGGGCGACATCACGGATTTGGAAAGTGTTCCTCGACTCGCCGCCGAGGCGGAGCGGCTCGCGGGACCGATTTCGATTCTGGTTAACAACGCCGGCATCCACCTCAAAAAACTCGCGGTCGATACGACGGACAATGAGTTCGATCGCGTCATGCAGACCCACCTCAACGGTGCCTTCGCGCTTACGCGCGAGGTCGGGCGGCGAATGCTTGAGCGCAAACATGGGAGCATCATTTTCATGGCCTCGATGGCCTCCTTCATCGGCATGCCGCGCATCGTCGCCTACTCGGCGGCCAAGAGCGCCTACGTCGGCGTGGTGCGCACGCTCTCGACCGAGTGGGGCGGCCAGGGCGTGCGGGTAAACGCAATCGCGCCGGGCTGGATCGCCTCTCCGATGCTTGATCAGGCTCTTTCCGGTGATCCGGAGCGCAAGGCCAAGATCCTCGGCCGCATCCCTGCGGGCGGATTCGGCGAGCCTAACGACATCGGCTGGGCGGCCGTTTACCTTTGCTCACCCGCCGCGAAATACGTCAACGGCGTCGTGCTGCCCGTCGATGGTGGCGCGGCGGAGAGTTTCTGATCCTGCCGAGAGCGACCATGAAGATCACCGGCCTTACTCCCTTTATTCTGCACGCACCGGTCACACGCGGTGGCATTGCCGATAGCACCCACCGTATCACGCATTGGGGGGCGCCGGGCGTCGCCATCCAAGCTGACAATGGTCTTGTGGGTTACGGTTTTTCAGGCACCCACGCTCACCTGCCGACGGATCGTCTGATCGTGGATTGCGCCATTCACAGTTACGGCCCGCTGCTCCTGGGCGAGGACCCGCGCGAAGTCCGCGCGCTTTGGGAAAAGCTGCACAAGCACCCGCCTGTCCAGTGGGTCGGCCGGAGCGGTATCACCCATCTAGCCCTCGGGGCCATCGATATCGCGCTCTGGGACCTGAAGGCAAAAGCCGCCGGTCTTCCCCTCTGGAAACTCCTCGGAGGCTCCGCTTCCAAAAAAGTCGAGGCCTACAACACCGACGGGGGCTGGCTTAACTGGCCGCTCGAAACCCTGGTGTCCGATTGCAAACGCATGGTTGAGACCGAGGGTTATCGCGCGGTTAAAATCAAGGTCGGCAGCCCGGATATTTCCACCGACCTGCGGCGTCTCGCCGCCGTGCGCGAAGCACTCGGCCCGGATGTCCGGATCATGACCGATGCCAACGGAAAACTCACCTTGCCGGAAGCCATCCGTCTCGGCCGTCGTCTTGCCGATTTCGATATCGTCTGGTTCGAGGAACCGACCACCTTTGACGACGTGATCGCGCACCGCCGTCTGGCCGAGGCCATCGAAACCCCCATCGCCCTCGGCGAGCAGTTGTATCTCGCGCATCAATTTCGCGATTTTATCCACGCGGGTGCGGTCCACTTTGTTCAACCCGACGTCGTTCGCCTGGCCGGAATCACCGAGTTCTGGCAGGTTGCCGACCTCGCGCACAGTTACAGCCTGCCGGTTGTTCCCCACGTAGGCGACATGTGCCAGGTGCACCAGCACCTCTGTTTCGCCCATCCGGCCTGCCGGCTGCTCGAATACATCCCCTGGCTCCGTGATTGGATGCTGCATCCCGCGCAGATTCAGGATGGATATTATGTCGCACCGGAAGCACCCGGTGCCGGCATGGAGCCGACGCAGGAGGCCCTCGCTAAAATCAACCGCTTATGAGCATGGAACGAGTCACCGCCACCTACCGGATCGAAACGTCGCTGCCTGTCGCCAAGGCCGCCGCCACCCTCGCGGGCGAGCAATCCTCCGGCACCTTCGTCTCCGTCCCGGGCGAGACTGCCGAGCTGAAGCAACGCTTCGCCGCCCGGGTCGAGCGTATCGTGGAGCTAGAAACGGTTTCGTCGCCCTCGCTGCCCACCGGCCGTGCTCCCGCCGACGCCTACCGTCGCGCCGAG
This sequence comes from Verrucomicrobia bacterium IMCC26134, assembly GCA_000972765.1. Lineage (GTDB taxonomy): Bacteria > Verrucomicrobiota > Verrucomicrobiia > Opitutales > Opitutaceae > IMCC26134_A. The sequence continues at coordinate 545,096 of CP011265.1, forward strand.
GTCACGGTGTCTTGGTCGATCGAGAACTTCGGCACCAACCTCGCCGCGCTCGTCTCCACCTTGCAGGGAAATCTCTACGAGCTCGCGCAGTTCTCCGGGCTGAAGCTGGTGGATTTTGACGTGCCCCCGTCCTTCACCGCCGCCTTTCGCGGTCCCGCCTTTGGGATTCCGGGTTGTCGCCGCCTCACGGGTGTCGAGGGCCGGCCCTTGATCGGCACGATCATCAAACCCAGCATCGGGCTCACCTCTGCGCAAACGGCTGCGATGGTGAAAGAGCTGGTCGGCGCGGGCATCGACTTTCTTAAGGACGACGAATTGATGGCAGACCCGCCGCACTCGCCGTTCGACGAGCGGGTGGACGCCGTCATGCGTGTCATCAACGACCACGCCCAGCGCACCGGAAAGAAGGCGATGTATGCCTTCAACGTCAGCGGCGAGCATGATGCCATGCAGCGCCACTACGATAAAGTCGTGTCCGCCGGCGGCACCTGTGTGATGGTGAGCCTCAACAGCGTCGGTCTCGTCGGGGCGAAAAGCATCTGCGACCGCGGCCAGCTTGCCATTCACGGACACCGCAACGGCTGGGGTATGCTCAACCGCCATCCGCTGCTCGGCATGGAGTTCCCCGCCTACCAGAAGCTCTGGCGTCTCGCCGGTGTGGACCAGCTTCACGTCAATGGAATCGCCAACAAGTTCTGGGAGCCTGACGATTCCGTGGTTCGCTCCATCGAATCCTGTCTCGCGGTCGCCCCCTTGGGCAAACCGCTGCTTCCGGTCGTTTCCTCCGGTCAGTGGGGTGGGCAGGCGCCCGAGACCTGGCGCCGCACGAGGACCACGGATCTGCTTTATATGGCCGGCGGTGGCATTCAGGCGCATCCCGATGGCCCCGCCGCCGGGGTGCGTTCGCTGCAACTTTGGTGGGAGGCCGCCGTTGATGGACTTTCCTTCGCCGATGCCATCGCGAAGTATCCCGCGCTTGCCAAATCCGCCGCCAAGTTCGGCTCAGCCACATCCTGAACCATGCTTCGCCTCGCCTATTTTGCCGATGATTTCACGGGCGCGACAGACGCCCTCGAATCGCTCGCCCGCGCCGGTCTGCGCACGCGGCTTTTCCTCGATCCGCCCTCCGCCGCGCAGTGCGCCGGACTCGACGCCATCGGGGTCGCCGGTCTCGCCCGTTCGCTTGCGCCCGACGCCATGGAGGCGGTGCTGCGCACGGCCTTCACAAAGCTGCGCGAACTCGGACCGCGCCACGTCCACTACAAGGTCTGCTCGACCTTCGATTCTTCCCCGACCTTGGGCAGCATCGGCCGCGCGATCGATGTCGGCGCATCCGTCTTTGGCGGGACGGTGGTGCCTCTACTCGTCGCGGCGCCCGCGCTGGGGCGTTTCTGTGCATTTGGAAATCTTTACGCCCGCTACGGCATCGGCAGCGGGGGATCCATTTATCGGCTCGACCGGCATCCGTCGGTCAGCAAGCACCCTGTGACCCCCATGACCGAGGCTGACTTGCGGGTGCACCTGGGCAAACAGACGACCAAGTCGATCGGGTTGCTCGATATGACTGAGTTGGAGCGTTCCTTTGAGGAGAGCGCCGCTGCGCTGCAGAAGCTCGTTACAGGCGGGCATGAGGTTGTTCTTTTTGACGGATTAAATGGCGCCCACCTCTCGCGCGTCGGAGCACTCATCGACGGACTTGCCGGGGCAGCTCCCTTGTTCTCGGTTGGCTCCTCCGGCGTCGGGTCGGCGTTGACCTCATTTTGGGGTGCATCGGCGAAGCCTTTGGCCGCCGCGTCCCGGGCGGCTTCTCCGCTGCTGGTGCTCTCGGGCAGTTGCTCGCCAGTTACTGGAGGCCAGATCGCATGGGCTCGGGCCAACGGCTTCGACGGCTTCGCCCTGTCGCTCGATTGCTCCGATTCTTCGGCTGCGCTTGGGCCTATTGTGGAAGCGCTCCGGGCCGGACGAAACGTGGTCGCCTACACGAGTCTCGGCCATGCCAAGGCGCATTTGCCGGCCGAACAGCTTGGCACGATGCTAGGTGTGCTTGCGCGGAAAGCCATCTCAGGTGCCGAGGTGAAGCGCATCGTCGTGGCGGGTGGCGACACTTCCAGTTACGCCGGTCGCGCGCTCGGGATCGAATCCCTGGAAATGCTCGCGCCGCTTGCGCCGGGAGCGCCGCTTTGTCGGGCCCGCGCGCCCGGTTCCCCGGCCGACGGTTTGGAGATTGTTTTCAAGGGCGGGCAGGTAGGCGCGCCCGATTTCTTCGCCCATGCGGGCGGTCACTCTTAAATCTATAGTCTGCTGCCTAACTTCTGATTCCCCCATGTCCCGTAAAACCCTCGCTCTCATTCACACATCCGCGACCTTGGTTCCGGTGTTTCAGCAGCTCTGCAAGGCGCAGCTGCCGAACGTCGACACCTTTAATATCGTTGATGACAGCCTGGTGCGCGCCATCGGCGCGAAGGGCGCGCTGACCGCCGACATCGCACGCCGTGTCGAGGCTTACATCACGTCCGCCGAGGCGGGCGGGGCCGATTATATTCTCGTCACCTGTTCATCCATCGGACCGGCGGTCGAAGCCTCCGCGCCTTTCTGTGCGGTGCCCGTGTTGCGTGTTGATCAACCGATGGCGGACGCGGCGGTCGCTGCCGGCCGGCGCATCGGGGTGATTGCGACCCTGCCTACCACCTTGAATCCGACCTCCGATCTCGTTCGCCGTCGTGCTGCGCTGGCGGGAAAGGAGATCGAGCTGACTTCGCGCCTGGTTGACGGTGCATTCGCCGCACTCATGGCCGGCGACGCCGCGACGCACGACACGCTCGTCGCCGCCGCGCTGCGCGAATTGTCAACCCAGGTGGATGTCGTTCTTCTCGCCCAGGCCTCGATGGCCCGCGTCGTGGACACCTTGCCCGAGGCCGACCGTCGTGTGCCGATTTTCGCCAGCCCGCCTACGGCGATTGCCCATCTCTCAACTGTGCTTTAATCCGATGCTCCCTCTCCGCAAACTCTGCCTAGCCCTGTCCGTGCCCGCTGTGCTCGGCGTTCTCGTCGGCCTATTGCTCGGCTCCGCCGCCGTCTGGGCGCCCTGCGCGGTCGTGGCCGCGGTCGGGCTGGCGCTCGGCCTCGGCTCGTTGCCTTCGCTCAAGAGCTACCAATATACCGCGTGGATCATAGCTGCCGTGGTGGCGGCCATGATTTATCCCGCCGCCTTTTCCAATTGGGGGCCCGTCGAGTTGCGCCACAAGTGGGTCGTGCTCCTGGTCGTGCAGACGGTGATGTTTGGCATGGGAACGCAGATGAGCATGAAGGACTTTGTGGGCGTCTTGAAAATGCCCTGGGGTGTGGTTGTCGCCGTCTCATGTCAGTTCCTTGTCATGCCGCTCGCTGGATGGGCGCTAACCCGATTTTTCTCTCTGCCCGATGAGATCGCGGCGGGCGTCATTTTGATCGGCTGCTGCTCCAGCGGTCTCGCGTCGAATGTCATGTGCTACATTGCCAAGGCCAATCTTGCACTGTCGATCACCGCCACGGCCATCACCACCTTGATTGCCCCGATCATGACACCCTTTTGGATGAAGATATTGGCTGGTTCGCTCGTCGAGGTGCGCTTTCTGAGCATGGCGACCGAGATCGTGAAAATCGTGATCGTCCCCATCGGTGCCGCCCTCCTGCACGAATACCTAAAGGGGGCGCTTCCCGCCGCGAAACGTCGTTTCGCACTCGCAGAAGGGGCCTGCGCCTTCGGTGCCGGATTGATCTTCGCGAATCGCAACGCCCCCTGGGTCGCCGCGCTTTCTCCCGACGCCGGCCTCGGGCTGGAGTTGCTGGGCTTCTTGCTCGGCGCGGTCGCCTTTGGCGGCCTCTACCACCGCATAACCCGCGCGCTGCCCAAACTCGATTCTTACATGCCCCTGCTCTCCATGGCAGGAATCGTGTATTTCACTACCATCACGACCGCCGCCGGGCGCAACAACCTCCTGCTCGTCGGCGGCGTGCTCATCCTTGTCGCGATGCTGCACAACACCGCCGGCTACTTCTTCGGTTACTGGCTGGCCCGCCTGGCCCGTCTCGACAAGGCTTCCTGCCGCACCGTCGCCATCGAGGTCGGCCTGCAAAACGGCGGCATGGCCTCGGGCCTCGCGGGCGCGATGGGAAAACTTGCCACCGTCGGCCTTGCCGCAGCCGTCTTCAGTCCTTGGATGAATGTCTCCGGTTCCATCCTCGCGAATTTATGGCGTAGGCGCCCGGTGGGCAGTTCGGACGATTCCGACTGCTCCGCAAAATCCTGAGCAGCCTGCCCCGAATGTCTGTCTCCCGCTTTTTCTCCTCTGCGTTTTTGTGCGCGGTTTCGTTAGCGGGCGTCTGCGCGTCTGCCGCCGAATCGAACTCTTCAGCGGACCCGCTCGCGGCTGGCTTCGCGTCGCCTCCAGCCGACGCCCGTCCGCGCACGTTTTGGCTGTGGATGAATGGCAACGTCACGCGCGAGGGCATCACTCTGGACCTCGAAGCCATGCACCGGGTCGGGGTAGGGGGCGTGATGATGTTCGACGGCAGCGATTATCTGCCGGCAGGCCCGGCGGGCTACCTGGATGCGAATTGGCGCGCGCTCATGACGCACGCGATTCAGGAGGGAAATCGACTGGGCATTGATATCGGCATGCACAACGCACCCGGTTGGTCGAGCAGTGGAGGCCCTTGGGTCACGCCGGAGATGTCCATGCAGCAACTCACGTGGACCGAGACCTCCGTCGCAGGCGGCCGGCGCGTGGAGATCGACCTCGTCCGTCCGCACACCAACGAGGGTTTCTATCGCGATGCCTATGTCATTGCCTTCCCTTCGCCACCGGCGGAAACGGTGCCCTACGAGCAGGCGCTTTCGCGCGTGAGTTCGGGCGGCGCGGAGCTGTCCAAGGCTGTGCTCAGCGACGGCTTGTTCGAAACGACGGCCAAAGTTTCTGCTGATTCTCCGGTGCTCTTTGAGTTCGTCGAACCGGTGGAGTTGCATGGGCTCACCGTCCTGCCTGCGTTGAAGGGGCGCTTCCCGCGTCTGCAAATCGAGGCGTCGACCGATGGCGTTTCTTTTACCTTGGTGTGCACGGTCGGAGCGCCAGGCCGCCACGGGATCGTCGCGCCAGGTGCGAGCGCTTTCGCACCGATACGGGCGCGTTTCGTGCGGGTGACGCCTTCGCGCGAGGGCGAGATTGCCGATCTCGTTTTTCACCGGACCCCGCGCATCGTCGATTGGGTGGCCAAGGCCAATTTCGACTACCGCGTGACCGGACAGTTCACATTCCCTGCGCCGGTGCTCTCTTCGGCTGCCATTGATCCAAAGTCCGTTCTCGATCTGACGGGAAAACTGAAGGGAGACCGGCTGTTCTGGGATTCGCCCGCAGGCGCGTGGACAATACTGCGTATCGGCCATACCAGCACAGGCCAGAAAAACGTCGCCGCGTCCGCCGCCGGACGCGGCCTGGAAATCGACAAGTTCAATCCCTCCGCGGCCGAGTTTCACTTTCATCACGTGATTGACCGGGTCGCGGCCGATGCCGCGGCAGCCGGTGCAAAAGGCCCGGCCACCGTCACGATCGATAGTTACGAGGCCGGCATGCAGAACTGGACCGAGGCGTTGCCAGCCGAGTTTCACCGCCGCGCAGGTTATCCAATCACAGCCTATTTACCCGCACTCGTCGGCCGGGTCGTGGGAGACTCCGGCGTGTCGGAAAGATTCCTTTTCGATTTTCGCCGCGTGCAGGCCGATCTCATGGCGGAGAATTACTACGGGCGCATGCATCAACTTGCGCGTGATCGCGGGTTGCGTTTCTTCGCCGAGGGCTACGGTCCGGGTAATTTTGACGAGTTGCGCGTCTCCGGTCTCGCCGACGTGCCGATGACCGAGTTTTGGACGCGCACACCGTGGACCCCCAATCGAGTGGTGAAGATGGTCACCTCGGCCGCGCACATCTATGGCAAACAGGTTGTCGGCGCCGAGTCCTTCACCGGCGAGTTCAAGACCTCACGCTGGCTCGAGTATCCCTATGCGCTGAAAATCCTCGGCGACGAGATGGCTGCGCAGGGTGTCAACCTGACCGTTTTTCACCGTTACGCCCATCAACCTCATCCCGATGCGGCGCCTGGAATGGCGATGGGCCCGTATGGCTTTTTCTTCGATCGCACGAACACCTGGTTCGAGCAGAGCAAGGGCTGGATCGATACCGTGGCGCGCACCGGGTTTCTGCTCCGTCAGGGCACCTTCGCGGCTGACGTGCTCTACTTCACCGGCGAACGTTCGCCCGATCCCTCGCAATATGCGATGCCGGAGCTGCCGGCTGGGTATACCTACGATCTGGTCAATACCGACGTGCTGCTTAACCGCATCACGGTGCGCGACGGTGCCTACGAATTGCCCGAGGGCGCACGCTACCGGTTGCTGGTGCTGCCGCCAGACCTCAGCGCGATGCGACCCGCGCTGGCGGCCAAGTTGAGGGACTTCGTCGAAGCGGGCGGCGCGTTGCTCGGCCCCAAGCCCGGTTTCTCGCCCTTGCTGATTGATTACCCGTCCAGCGAGCACGAGATGCTGCGCATCGCCGATGAACTCTGGGCTCCGCAGCGCCAGGGGCCCGGCCGTGTGTTTGCCACCGGCACGATCGGCGAGGCCCTCACCGAGCTCGGCGTGGCTCCCGACGTCACGTGGCGCGGCGAGCGGCCCGACGCCGACCTGTCCTGGCAGCACCGTAAACTGCCCGACGGCGATCTTTTCTTCCTCGCCAACCGCCAGCGTCGCGCCGAATCCGTCGTCGTTTCTTTTCGTGGAATGGCAGGCTGCCAGCCCGAGCTCTGGAGCCCGGAGACCGGCACCAGCCGCCTCGCCGCCGTGCATGACAAGGCCGGCGACCGCGCGCTCCTGCCGCTCACCTTCGATCCAGCGGAGTCAGTCTTTGTGCTGTTTCGCCGGCCCGCCGCGCCCGCAGACGCGCCGCTGCGCAAGGATGGGCGCGATCTTGTTTCAATCACTCCTGTGACCGCGCCTGCACCTGTGGCGAGCGGATCGTTTGCCATGTCGATCTGGCTCAAGCCTGATACCGATTTACGCGTGATGCCGAAGGAGTCGATCACAGGCCGGATCGACGAGGTGGGTAAGTTTTACGCCATCCCCGCTGACCCCGGGGACCTGCGTTTTGGTGCCGGACATGCCACCGCCGGTCTCGCAGTCGGCCGCAACGGTATCTTCGTCGTCGAGCGCACCAGCGATTCGTGTCCGGCGGTGCTCGTCGCCGACGTAAAAGTCTCCGGCTGGACCCATGTCGCGGTCGTTTATCGCGACGGCAAACCTCGTCTCTACGTCAACGGCACCTTCATCCGCGAAGGAATTTCCTCGGGGAAAATTGTTCACTCGGGCGTGGGTTCGCCGATTCCGCCGGTCGATTACACGCTTAACTTCAATGGCGTCGCCGCCTTGACGCGCGCCGCCGGTCAGCCACCACCGACCTCGCGCGGACAGGTCTTTTATTTCGAAGGCAATTCTGTTCCGCCTGTCACCATCGCGGGCGCGGTGGACGATGCCGCCATCGCCGCACTCGCCCCCAAGGGATTGCCCGCGCCGACCTTGCCAGACATCACCGATCTCGCCCGTCGTGCCGATGGCGTCGTGACCGCGCTCGTCTGGGAAGCCGGCCTTTACTCAATTGGGAACGGGCCAGGCACTTCAGCCATCGTGCGCGCGCCCGTGACGCTCGCTGGGCCGTGGCGAGTGGAGTTTCAGGCCGGACGCGGTGCACCGGAGTCGGTGCAGTTGCCCGAACTCCATTCGCTGCATCTCAATGCCGACCCCGGCGTGAAGTATTTTTCCGGCACGGCCACCTACACACATGACCTCGACGTGTCGGCGGCAGACCTCGTTCCCGGACATCGCGTGATACTGGACCTCGGCCGTGTGGAGGTGGTCGCGGATGTCGTGATCAACGGACGCAGCGTCGGCCAAGTCTGGAAGGAACCTTATCGCCTCGACGTGACGGATGCCGTGCACCCCGGCGCGAATCCGCTCGAGATCCGCGTGACCACGCTCTGGCCCAATCGTCTGATCGGCGACGAACAACTGCCTCCCGAGGACGAGTTCGGGATCCGCGACGAGCAGGGCAACGACCCGCACGGCATCACGCGTTTACCCGACTGGTATAAGAACGGAAAACCGAAGCCTCCCGGCGGCCGCGTGACTTTCGCGACGTGGAAGTTTTACGACAAGGACGAGCCCCTCGTCGCCTCCGGCCTGCTCGGTCCGGTTCGCTTGCTCAACCCGGTGAGAGTGGAGCTTACGGCGCAACGGCAGCAGTGAAGCACGGGCGAACCCTGATGCGGTTTTGGTTGGGCCTGATTAGGAATCAGGGGCGCGCCAGGCGATAGAAAGCCTTGGGGTAGGGTGGAGTGGGGTCGCTGAATGCAACCGTGCCGTTCATGATTGCAAGCAAGGCACCGGGCACCGCGGCCCAGTCGTTATTCAAGGTGGCCGAGCGTTGAACCGACTCGGTCAGGTTGCCGGGATTGGTGACGCCCGCGGCAGCGGGCCAGGTAAAAGAAATCTCTCCGGTCGCCGGATTGAAAGACAGTCCGCTGATCTGCGGCAGAGTGACCGGGGCGATGACATTTTCCGTAGTCTGGGCCGTCGTGAACTGGGTTGGATCGTAGGCGAGCACGGTGAATCTCGCCGTTTCCAGATTGGCCAGCGGGCCGACCCGAATGGTGGCGCCCCAAGCAGCCAAGGTGCGCCAGACCGGTGTCGTGCCCATGGTTCCGTTGGCCTGCACCCATTGGCGCGGGGTGCCATTGGTGGCGATGGCATAAAGGACACGGTCGGCGTTACCGTTGGCATTGAGCGTCAGATCCAGCAGCTGCGCGGTGGCGTCGTAATTTCCGAGGGTGGTTGCCCCGGGTTTATTCGGCAAGGGGTGGGCGTGAGTTTTGAAGAAACTATAGATCGAGGTGAGGGTGGAGGGCGTTGTCGTGACGTGGTGCGCGCCGGTGCCGGTGACCACCTGATACGGCACGCCGAGGGACGCCAGCTTTGCCGCCATGACTTGGGACTGGTAAACATACCAAGCGGCGTCGTCGGTGTTATAACTGAGGAACACCGGTGCGCTCGCTGACGTGGCCATGTAATACGGTGCTCCCTGTGATTGCCACAGCGTGAGATTCGATGCGGTCGCGCCCCAGGCGGTCACGAAACGGCTGTAAATATCTACGGCTGATGTGGAGGGATCTCCGGTCGTGGTGCCTCCGGAGCGGGAGTAGTCAAAGATACCCGAGCCTAGGAGGACCGCCTGAACGCGGCCGGAGAGGGCGGTGGAGTAGCCGGCCGAATCGATTTCGGGCACAGCCAGATCGCCTGTTGCGAGGGAGCCGGCGGTGGCGCCGCGCGAGAAGCCGTGGATGGCAATATTACCCGAGAGCCCCAGGTTGGAGCCGACCTCGCGCAGCACGCGCACCGAGGAACGCACTTTTTTGATGGTGTCGGGATTTAACTCGAAGGAAGGGGAGTAGAAACCGCCACTCTTGGGCTGTCCCCAGTCGCGGAACTTCGGGTGATCAGCCATGGCCCAGGCGACACCCGCCGCTGGCGCGCCTTCCAGAATCGTGTCGGTGATGCCGGTGAAGGCATTGCCGTTGTTCATGCGATCATCTTCGTTGCCGGCGAAGCTGTTCGAGCAGGAATACTCCATTACGATCGGCACTCCGCGCGAGGGTTGCGACGGATAGGCGATGTCCATGTGGAGTTCCACGTTGGTGGTTTCGGCTCCGTTGTAGACGGTGCGGTCGTTCAGGTAATACGGCACGTTGCGTAGCAGACGGTAGCCCTCGCAAAGGATGTAGCACTTGTTTTTCGCGGCGGCCAGTCCGGTGGAGCCGGGGAACGTCGACGTGCCGATTTCGTTGCGGATTTTTAAAACGTCGGCGTTGAGGAAAGGGCTGGTCGCCTGGGCGTGGCCGGCATAGTCGAGTTGCACGACACGGTAACCATTGGCGGTAAAGTCGGCGAGGATTGTGGCGTCCGACTCCTGGCCGATGCGCTCGCAGCTGAGGTTTTTGAGGTATACGACGAGCGCGGGTGTGGTGACAACGGGGTTGGGCTCCGTCACGGTGGCGGTGATTGCGCCACCCGTAGCGGAACTCGTCCAGGACGCGGCCCGAGTGGTTGTGCTGACGGCGAAAAGAAGAAATCCGATCAGGAATTCGCGAAGGGGTAGGTGGGGCATTTTATGGAAAGTTGAGCAGACGGGTTTCGCCTGGGGTGAGGGTGACTTCGTTCGTGTGTGCGCCGCAACGCACCACGGTGCGCGCTCCGCCGGCGCTTCGGATTGTCGCCTCGATCAGGCGACCATCGCGCCAGACGAGGTCCACTTCGAAGCCGCCGCGTGCGCGGAGGCCGCGCACGGAGCCCTCGGGCCAGGCGGCGGGCAGGGCGGGGAGGAGCGTGATTTCGTCGGATGTGCTTTGCAGCAGCAGCTCGGCGATGGCGGCGGTCATGCCGAAGTTGCCGTCGATCTGGAAGGGCGGGTGGGCGTCAAAGAGGTTGGCGTAGGTGCCGCCGCTCCAACGGATCTTGCTGGTGGCGGCGTCGGCGGGCTTGAGCGCGTTACGGAAGATTTTGTGCGCGTGGTCGCCGTCGCCGAGCCGCGCCCAGAGCGCCATCTTGAAGGCGAGGCTCCAGCCGGTGGAGCCGTCGCCGCGCACCTCGAGCGTTTTGCGCGCGCCGGCGGCGAGTTCGGGCGTGCCGCGTGGTGTGATCTCGTTGCCCGGATAAAGACCCCATAGGTGCGCGATGTGGCGGTGTTGCGGGTCGGCCTCGGGGTATTCCTCCTGCCACTCGAGGACGCGACCATCGGAGCCGAGGCGAGTGGGAGCGAGGCGGGGCAGGGCGGCGTCGAGTTCGGCCCTAAGGGCGGGGTCGCGGTCGAGCTGGGCGGCGGCCGCGCGGGTGGCGGTGAAGAGATAGCGCAGCAGTTGCTGGTCGGCGGTTGGGCCGAGGCAGACATGGGCGGGCTTGCCGTTGAGGAGGAAGGCGTTTTCCGGGGAGTTCGAAGGCGCGGTGACGAGGTTGCCGGTCTTCGGGTCCGTGATGAGCATGTCGAGGTAGAACTCGGACGCGCCCTTCATGATCGGATAGGCGCGTTCGAGAAAGGCACGGTCGCCGGTGAAGAGGAAGTGGTCCCAGAGATGCTGGCAGAGCCAGGCGGAGCAGGACACGGTGGAGCCCCACGAGGCGGATTCGCCCGGGGAGGTGAAGCCCCATGGGTTCGCCAGCAAGAAGGAAACCCAGCCGCGTGCGTCGTAGTAGGCTTTGGCGGTCTTTTGGCCCGGAGTAACGAGCGACTCGATCAGGGCGAAGAGCGGTTCGTGCAGCTCGGAGAGGTTGGTGACCTCGGCCGGCCAGTAGTTCATCTGCACGTTGATGTTGGTGTGCCAGTCGCCGTTCCAAGCGGTTTGGATCTTGTCGGCCCAGATGCCTTGCAGGTTGGCGGGCAGGCCGCCTGGGAGGGAGGACGCGATCAGCAGGTAACGGCCAAAATTGAAGTAGAGCGCAGCGAGCGAGGGATCGAGCGCGCCTGCGTTAAAGGATTTGAGGCGCTCCGGCGTGGAGCGCGCGGCGGCGGCGGGATCGGGCGCGCCGAGGTCGAGGGCGACGCGGTCGAAGGTGCGGCGGTAGTCGGCGACGTGCGCGGAGCGGAGCGTGGCGAAATTCTGCGCGGTGGCGCGGGCGAGGTCGGCCTCGGCGGCGACGCGGGCGTCGGTGACGGGTCGGCCGGCGAAGGTCTTGATGTCGGTCGCGGCGGTGACGAACAGCAGCGCGGCGTCGGCGTCGCGCACGCGGAGAGTGTTACCTTCGAGCGTGAGGGTGCCGCCGGAAGGAATGACACGGACGCGGGCGGCGTAGCGCACGCCGGTGGAGCCGCCGAGGCCGTCGTTGAGTTGTCCGCTCATGAGCAGGCCGTCGGGGCCGGCGGGTTCGGTGGTGAAGCGTTCGGGGCGGTCGAGGCGGGCGTCGAAGGAGATGCGGCCTGGGGCGCTGGCGGTGAGGCGAAGCACCAAAGCTTCGGACGGTGCGCTGACGAAGGCCTCGCGGGTGTAGCGCACGCCGTCCTGCTCGTAGTCGAGGCGGCCGACGGCCTCGGCGAGGTCGAGGGTGCGGCGGTAGTTTTTGACCTCGGCGGGGGCGGATGAAGTGGCGGGGGCGGAGGCAGGGAACGATAGGCGCAGGTTGCCGAGCGTTTGGTAGCAACCGAAGGGAACGTTGGCGCCCGAACCGTTGCCTGAGCCCTTGCCGGCGCAGGTGAAGTTCGCGTTCACCAGGGCCTCGGCCTCGTGGTTTTTGCCTTCGAGGAGGAGGCGGCGGATTTCGGGCAGGGCAAGGTGGGCGTCAGGGCGGTCGGCTTCTTGAGGCGAGCCGGACCACATGCCGGATTCGTTGAGCACGATGCGTTCTTCGGCGATGCCGCCATAGAGCGCGGCGCCGAGGCGGCCATTGCCGAGCGGGATGGATTCAAAGAGCTGTTCGCCGGGGGTGGTCAGAACGACGCAACGCGCCTCATCGCGCGGAGCGGCGGCGAGAGTGAGCGCAAAGCCGAGCGGGAGGGCGAAAAGACGGAGAATCATGGGGCGGGGAGCCGGGGCGGCGCGAGGACAGTGGGCTACGCCGGGCGTTCAAACCACCAGAATTTTTGGCCGCAAAAAGGCGCAGAAGACGCAAAGAACCGACGCGGCTAGTGCGATTGAAGGAGTGAGGCGGCTTGGGCGGGGGTGAGGGCGTCGTGGGATTCGAGCCACGTCTTGGCGGCGGCGGGGTCTTTGGTCAGCCACTCTTTGATGTGCGAGGTGAGGGTTTGGGCGCGGAGGGCGGGGTCTTTGATTTTGGAATACAGATTGGCGGTGGCGGTAAGGGGGGCTTGGTCGTTCCAAGGTCCTGCGAGGGCGCCAAGCAGTTGGCCAGGAAGCGTTGGCTTCTGGGCGCTTGAAGGAGCGGCGATAATGGTTTCGGTCCAGCGGAGCGCGGCTTCCGGGTCTTGCTTAGCCCAGGCGGCGAGCAAGGTGATCGAAGGAATGGAATCGGCCGCTCCGAGGGCGGCGTTTTGCTCGGTTTGCCAGCGGAGCGCGGCGGCTGGGTCGTTTTTCCCCCAAGCTTCGGCAAGCGGGGTGATGGTTGCGACCCGGACGCGCGGATCGGAGAGCCGGGTCCATTCGGCGAGCGCGGTGGTCGGTTCGCCGCGGGCTATTTCGACCAATTGCCGGGCTTGGAGCTGTGCATAGGCGGTGGTCACGCCGGGGTCGTTTTGTTGTCTCATCCAAGCCAAGGTGGCGCTGGCGTCTTGTTGTTGCCAGGCCGCGAGCAGGCGGCCCAGCGCGGCCGAGCGTCGTTGGCTGGGCGGCAGGGCGAGCGCGAAGGGCAGGGTTCGTTCGGGATGGTCGAGCGCATATTGGTCGCTGATGCGAAGTAGCACATCGAGTCGAAGCGCGGGATCGGCGTGGGCGGAGAGCCAGGCCAGCGCCTCGGCGGGTTCGCCCGTGCCGATGATCAAGTCGCCAAGCGTTCCAGCTTGGTCGGGGAAATCGGGGTCGGCGGCGACGAGCGCACCTAGGATGCGTTTCTGTTCGGGGGAGTCGGCCAAGGCGCCGACCCAGCTTGCCGGCCTTTGGGTTCCGCTGCGTGGCTGTTTGGCGAGCCATGCGAGGGTGGCGGCGGGATCGAGCCGCGCCCAAGCGCGTAGGGAATCGCGGAAATCATAAAAACTCATGCCCTGGTTCCATGCTTCCGGCGGGAGATTTTGCAGGATCGCAGCTGGGTTGGCCTCGGCGGAAGTGCTCGCGACTTCGCGGACGAGGGCATTACGGAAGGGGGCTTCGTGTGATCGGGCGAGCGCGAGGGCGCGGGCGGGGTCGACCTTCGCAAAAGCCATTATGGAGGAACTGGCTAGGTCGAAGATCATCTTCTGATCGGGCAGCGTGCAGGCCCAGTTGGCGGCGGCCGCGGCGTCTAGTGCGGCCCAGACCACGATGGCTTGCCGGGCGAGGTCCGCGAAGCCCTTGCTCTTGCCGGTGGGGGTGGCCCAGCGGTCGACTGCCCATCGGGTGGCGGCTGCGGCGTCGATGCTCACCCAGGTATCGTAGGCGAGCCGAAGCAAGTGGCGGTTTGCTTCGGTGTCGGGTGGCGGTAGGGTGTCAAGCAGGCGCGGATAGCCGGCGGAGGGGAGGCGAACGAGAAGGGCGCGCAGCGCAATTGCGCGGGTGGTGTGATTGGCTGCGGAGCCATCGGGCTCGCGGAGGTCGCGCCATGCGTCGATCGCCGGGCCGACGAGATCAGGGGCGAGTCCGGGCGGGGTCGGAGTGTCGCGCCAGGCCCAGGCGCGAGCCCGTGTCGTCGGCGGGGACGGCGGGCTGGTCGAAGCCTCGCGCGCCGAAGGGCGGAGATAGAACCAAGCGGCGGTGCCGATGCACAGACCCAGCAAGAGCGAGAATGGGCGGAACTTCATGGGGCTAAAATCCAAAGGGAAGTTCGCGGGACACGGGGTCGATCTTGTAGCGGGCGGGGTCTTTGGCGGTCAGGATCTTGGCCGCGGCGTCTGGCGAGAGTGCGTCGTGGCGCTCGATCCAGTCGCGGGCGGACGGGTAGTCGCACTCCAGCCAGTTTCCCAAAAGCATGCCGAGGGCGTTTTCACGGGTTTTCGCGTCGGCGATGGTGGCGAGCAGATCGGCACGCCGCGCGTGGGTGATAGCGGTAGGTATGTTGATGCCGACCGTCTCGATGTCCAGATCTTGGGCTAGGGATTGGTAGGCGGTCAGACGCAGGTCTGGATCCGGGATGCTTTCAGCCCAGTGCATCAGCGCCTCGGGATCTTGGCGGGAAAGGCGGGTGCCGACGTTCTGGACTGCGAACAAGTGGTCGGCTGGGGTGGAGTTGGGTGCCCGGGATGCCATTTCGGCGGTGAGCTGACGTGCGGCGGCGGTGGGGTCGATCCCTGCCAGTCGGGCGATGATGGTATTCTTAACCTTGGGTGCGAAAGCGGCCGCGACGTCGGGAGCCGCGTGGGCGGCGAGCCAGGCGAGTGCGGAATCGGGATCGGTGCGGGCAAGGTTATTGGCGTAATCGCCGATCCAGTTGTTCCGGCTTTGGCCCTCGGGGAGCAATTCAAGGGCGGTGAAGAAATCAGGGGATAGGCGGAAGCTGAGCAGCTCGATGGTCCAGCTGACCATCTCGGTGCGCGCTTCGTCGGCAGGCCGATTTTTCAGCCAGGAGAGCGCGGCCTGCGGGTCCCTCATGGACCAATCGCGAACCGTGGCGGCCAAGGTGTTGCGTTGGCCTGGTAGATCGGGACGACTGACCAGCAGGTCGAGGAGGGGGCGAGCGGTGGTGGGGTCGTTGCCCGCGAGCCGTTGGAAAATCGAGGGTATGAGATCCTGGTAAATGTCGCCGTGCTCCTCGCGCAGGGAGATGATCCAGTCGAGGGCGGTCGAGGCGTCGGTTTTCATCCATCGGGCGATTGCGTCTCGGCTGGAAAACTGGAGGCCTCGTCGGGAATAAAGATCGACCGCGAATGTGCGGACGGCGGCGGCGGGGTCCTTTTTGGACCAAGCGTTGCAGAGGGCTTCGCTTGCGCCGGTGAAAAACTCGTCACCGCGAGCGCGGGCGAGCGCGAGAGCCCGCGACGGTTCTACGGGGATGATCACGGCGAGGAGCTGGACGGCAAGGTCGCGGGCGAGGGCGGGGTCTTCGATGGAACCGGCCCAGGCGTAGGAGGCGTCGAAATCGTCGGCGGCCCAGATCGTGAGCGAGGTTTGGAGGTAGGAGACCCGCGCCTTGGCGTCGATGCTACCGGAGGGAACAAGCGCGAGCGCCCACCCGGCGGCGGCGGGGGCGTCGAGTTCGCTCCAGGCGGTGAAGGAGATAGAGCGGAGGCGGGCTTCGGGATCGCCGGGGCGCGTGGTGGTGGCAGATAGGAGCTGCGCGAAATGGTCGGCCGGGAGGATGGTAAGCAGGGTGCGCAGGCGGGCGGCGCGTTCGAGGAACCCGGCTTGGGTGGCGTCGGCGGCGAGGGGCGGGAGCGCGAGGTAGGCGCCGAGGGCGGCGGCGGCGTCTGCCGGGGCGAGGCGCGCGGGGCGCAGGAGCGCGGCGAGATCGGAGGCGGAAAGGGCGGGCGCGGTAGCGGCGACGATTTTGGCCGTGGCGGGCGGGTGTTGATAAAGGGATACGCCGACTGAGAGCACGGCGAGTGCACCGGCGATCGCGGCGGCGATTTTGACGGTGCTCATGAAGGTGGCGGTGGCGAAGCCGACAGCGGTCCCGACTGCGGTGGCATAGGCGGCGGCGAGCGAGGAGGTGGTGATGCTGGCGGCGAGGCCGGCGGGCGTGGCCGCGAGTGCTGGCTGGGCGAGCGCAATGCCGAGGGCGGATGCGGTGGAAACGAGGCCGCGACGGGCGAGGGTGGCGCGGAGTTTTTCGAGGGCGCGGTTCACGCGGACTCGGGCGGCGTCTTCGCTTACGGCGAGGGTGGCGGCAACTTCGGCGTAGGAACGGTTTTCAAAAAAACGCAGCAGGACGGCGGCGCGGTCGCGTTCGCCGAGGGTTTGGAGGGCGTCGTCGATCAGCGGGCGGAGGCGTTCCCAGTCGGCGTCAGGCTCGGGAGCGAGCTCGGTATCGTTCATCGCGAAGGCGGCTTGTTCGCGGGCATGGAGGCGGAGCTCGGTGCGTCGAAGTTCGGCGGCGGCGTGGCGCGTGGCAGTGTGGAGCCAGGCGACGAGCAGGGGGTGGTGGGAGAGCGCGGAGGCTTTGCGGGCGAGGTCGGTGAAGACGCGCTGGGCGACGTCCTCGGCGCGGTGCGGATCGCCGCCGGTCTGGCGGAGGGCGGCGTGATACACGAGGCTGAGGTGCCGAAGCACCAACTCGGCGAAGGCTTCCTGGGAGCCTTCGGCAGCGTAGCGGTGGAGGAGCGCGGCGTCATCATTCATGAGGGGTTCATTCAGGTATAAACTGCCGCCGACAGGGGAACCGAACAGGGAAGATGAAATTATATATCGCTCACGGTGTTCTTGTATGCGGGCGCAGGTCCTTCGAGGTGGCGAGGGCGATGACGCGGCCTTGGTCGCCGACGGCGCAGTAGAAATGGTAGACGACGCCCTCGTGCTTCAGCACCCAGGGTTTGTGGGCGAATTGCTTGTCGTAGGGCTCGCCGGGCTCGACGAGGTGGGGGCCGTCCCACTTGGTCCAGTGGACGAGATCGTAGGAGGCGGCAAAGGTGTCGAAGGCACCCGGTTTCCAGAAGGCGCCGAAGTAAAACATGACCCATACGTCGCCGATTTTGGCGAGCTGGGGGTCTCCGCTGATGGCCCAGGGCGTGGGGCCGACGTTGTTGACGACCGGCCCGTGGCCGAAGCGACGCCAATTGTGGAGATCGTCGGAGATGGCGAGGCCGATGCTCTCCTGGCCGTAGGGAGGGGCCTTGCCGTTGTAGAACATCACGAAGGGCGCGCCGAGGGTGCGGGCTTCGTCGCGGATGATGGCGCTTTTGTAGAGCGTGGTGTGCTCGAAGTCGCGGGTGTCGGGCTGGGCGGGCGAGAGCACGGGGTTTTTCGGCAGGCGTATCCAATCCTTAACGACGGAAGGATCGTCGGTGTGGGCGAGGCCGATGGAGAGCGGGTCGGTCTCGTAGCCCTTTTGCGCGCCGCCGATGTAGGAGAGCCAGTAGCGGCCCTCGTGGGTGCCGAGCTCGTGGGTGGCGTCGTCCCAGCGGGTGTCGTAGAGGGCGAGGCCGCCGTCGGCTTGCCAGGCGTCCCAGCCCTGTTTGGCGAAGGGGAGGATCTTGCCGACGCGTTGCCAGTGGAGGAGGTCGTCGGACACGGCGAGGTGGGTCTCGTAGCCGACCTTGTCCTGGTTCACGACGAACATCATGAACCAGCGGCCGCCGTGTCGGAAGACGTTGGCGCAGTCGAGCACTTCACCGGGACCGGCGGGGAGGACGACGCCGTATTTGCAGGGCGTTTTTACCTGCTCGTGCAGCTCGCGCATGAGCTTGCCGGAAACGAGGCGCGGTTTGCCGGCGGAAGGAAACGCGATGACGGCGGGGCGTTCCTCGGCGGCGGCGGAACACGAGCCGGCTAGCTGCGCGGCCAAGAGCAGACCGAGCGCCGCGAGCAGGCGGGTGGGGCGGCGAAGGCGAGTTGAGCTCACGCGACTGGAGGAGCAGCGAGGAAGTTGCCGTAAGTGAGCAGGCCGACGGCGGCGAAGAGCAGCGCGATGGCGGCGGCGACGATGAACTTGGTGGAAGGGCGGCAGGACTTCCATTCGCCGATCGCCACGCCGAAGCCGCAGCTGAGTAGAATCAGGATGATCATGTGGATCGCCCAGCTGGAGAATTTGAATTCGCCCATGCGCACGTGGCCGAGGCCGTAGAAGAAAAACTGCAGATACCAGAGCAGGCCGGTGAGCGCCGAGAATGCGTAGTTAAGCGCGAGGCTGGCTCCGCCGGCAGAGGTGAATTCGCCCGAGGACTTGTCTCGGGTGATGAGGTAGAGGCAGTAGATCAACGTGGTCGTGAACGCGCCCGAGTGGGAGAAGAGATAGATCACGTTACCTTGAAAATTGCCGGCGCCGTATTTCGCGGCGACGTCGGCGACGGGTTGGCCGGCTGCGAGTGAGAAGCTGAAGACGGCGGACAACACGCCCGCGAGCACCACGATGGGCAGGCCGAGGCGGGGATTGAATGTCGAGTTGGAGGCGTCCTCGGTGCTTTGCTCGCGCTCCTTTCGGAATCCGGCAAACCCGGTAACGAATGTCGCGATGGCGCCGAGAAGCACGCCACCTATGACGTAGGTGCCGCCGGTGTTGGAGAGCGTCTGACCGAGGGTGCCGCTCATGATGGTCGGTATGAGCGTGCCGAGCACGCAGGAGAGACCGATGGCGATGGCGTAGGTGAGCGAGAATCCGATGTAGCGGATGGCGGCGCCGAACGCGATGCCGCCGACGCCGTAGATCACGCCGAGCACGTAGGATTTGAGCATCGCGTCCTTAGGGGCCTCGGCGAGCACGGTGCCTAGCTGCGGGATGGTCGCGACGGCGAAAATCCAAGGCAGCACAAGCCAGCACGCGGCGGCTTGGACGAGCCAGTAGGTCTGCCATTTCCAGTTTTTAACGTAGCGCTGGGGGGCGTAGCAGAGCGCGGCAGAGGCGGCGCCCACGGTGTGGAGCAAGGTTCCGAGCAGGGGCGAGGGATCGGGTATCATAGGGTAGGCGAGGGGTTATGGAGGTAATTGAGCCTGAGTTGAAGCTCGGCCTGAAAGACGGTCGTATGCCGATCGGCGCTTGGCGAGCCGAGATGGAAATTGAACCTCTAGCCGTTGAACGTGGTCGGGCGACGCGATTTGCACGGTGATCGGGTGAGGTGCCGGTCGTGGATCGTTTGCTGCTCGCGCGTCACTGTCCCACGAGTTCCCGATTTTTAAACGGGAGTGTCGCCTTGTTGTGAACGCGTCCCTTGATTCGTCCCATGATCATCGAGTTTTCGAGACGTTTGGTGCTGGGCTTATCCAGTCTATTTTTTGCCCTCGCTACGGTGCCGGTTTCATTTGCTTCGCCGCGCGAAGATATACGGCTCGATAAAGGCTGGCGTTATCATCCAGGTGAAGCACTGGGCGCGGACGTGGTGTCTTATTATGACGCGAATTGGGCGCAGGTCACCTTGCCTCATGACTGGAGCATCGCCAGTCGGGTGGATGCTGCGGCGCCGGCGGCGGGGCACGGCGGGTATTTTCCGACCGGCCCTGGTTGGTATCGTCTTAAAATAGCAGCGCCCGGGACGTGGGCGGGACGTCAGGTGGAGATTGAGTTTGAGGGGGCTGCGATGGGCGCCGAGGTTTGGCTCAATGGCACTCCGCTCGGCCGCTGGGCCTACGGTTACACTCCTTTTCGTTTTGATCTGAGCCCGAGTCTCCGTTTCGGCGCGGACAACGTGCTTGCCGTGCGGGTAGATAACTCGGCGCAGCCGAATTGCCGCTGGTATTCCGGCTCTGGCCTTTATCGACCGGTCTGGCTGCGCGTGACGGATCCGGTGCGCGTGCCGGCCGGCGGCGCTTGGGTGACGACGGAGGAACTGACGGCCAAGCAGGCCCGCCTTCAGGCGCATATCGAGGTCATCAACGGATCGCCGCTGGCGCGCGAACTAACGATCGAGACAGAAGTGCGCGACTCGCACGACAAGATCCTCGCGGTCGAACGAGTGCTGGCCCCGGTGGCGGCCCGTGCCGGGTGGAGCGGTTCGCTCAATCTTGTCGTTCGAAATCCGATAACGTGGAGCCCGCAGAAGCCGGTCTTGCATCGCGCCATCACCCGCATTCTGGACGGCGAGCGATTACTCGACGAGACGATGACAACCTTCGGTATCCGCACCGTGCGCGTATCCGCCGGGCGGGGATTTGAGTTGAACGATCTGCCGGTAAAGCTGTTTGGCGGTAATGTGCACCATGATACCGGCCCGCTCGGCGCGGCTGCTTTCGCCCGCGCCGAGGAGCGCAAAGTTGAGCTGCTCAAGGCAGCTGGGTTTAACGCCGTGCGAACCTCGCATAATCCGCCCTCGGCCGCCTTTCTTGAAGCGTGCGACCGGCTGGGTCTGCTGGTGGTCGATGAGATTTTTGATGTTTGGGAGAAAGCCAAAAATAAGCGCGATTATAGCGAACTATTCAAAGACTGGTGGTCCCGGGACGTGGATGCGTGGGTGCGCCGCGACCGGCACCACGCTTCGGTCGTGATGTGGAGCGCAGGCAACGAGATGTATGAACGCGGTAGCGCAGGCGGACGGCGCATTGCCGGTGATCTCGCGGCGCGGATTCGCAGCCTCGACGCGACCCGGCCTGTCACTGCGGGTGTCAACGGTCTGGCCAAACCCGAGGATTGGTCAAAGCTCGATCCCTTGTTCGGGTTATTTGACGTCGCTGGCTACAACTACGAACTCCAGCACCACTCCGCTGATCATGATCGTCTGCCGGGGCGCGTTATGATGGCGACGGAGTCCTATCAGACGGAGGCTTTCTCAAGCTGGGTCGTAATGACGGAGCAACCCTATGTGATCGGTGATTTCGTGTGGAGTGCGCTGGACTATCTTGGAGAGGCCGGCATCGGTCGGGTGTTTCCGCCGGGTCAGGAAGCAAAGAAACACTGGGAAATGGAGATGTTTCCCTGGCATGGTGCCTATTGCGGCGACATTGATCTGACAGGTTGGCGCAAGCCGGTTTCACATTACCGACAGATCGTCTGGGATCGTGGCGAAAAGCTCTACGCTGCCGTCCGCGTTCCACCGCCAGGCGGGGGCGAATGGAACGTCACGCCCTGGTCGGTTACGCCCATGTTGCCGGCCTGGACCTGGCCCGGACAGGAGGGCAAGCCCATGACGATCGAGGTTTATTCCCGCTACGACGCTGTGCGACTCGAACTCAATGGCCGTGTTTTGGGTGAGAAACCTACTACGCGCGCCGAGGAGTTTAAGACGGCATTCACCGTGCCCTACGAACCCGGTGAACTAAAAGCGGTGGGTTTAAAGGCAGGAAAATATGCCGAATCCTTTGTGCTGCGCAGCGCAGCAGCGGCGACCAAGCTACGATTGAGCGTTGATGACGAGAGGGTGCGCGCAGACGGGCAGGACCTGATATTCGTGACTATCGAAGCGATCGATCGACGCGGAGTCTGGCAGCCTCACGCCACGCCGCGAGTGACTTTGAGTATCGAGGGCGCGGGCACATTGGCTGCGCTCGGCTCCGGTGATTTGACCACGCTCGATTCCTACGCCGGTTCCGTGCGTGATCTCTATCAAGGTCGCGCACTGGCTGTAATCCGAGCCACGGATCAGCCAGGCAGGATAACCCTCTGCGTGAGCGCTCCTGGGTTTCCGGTTGCGAAGCTCACCCTCAAATCGGACCGCCCATAGTTTAAAAAAACGATAAACGGCCACGTCATAAAGTGGGCGGACTTGCGTGCAAAAAACTGAAGTCCGCCCAATGACACCAACCAGATCAGCCGCGCAGCCCGGAGAGCTGCATCAAACGGTTCGTCTGGTTGTAGGCTTCCTCGACCCATTCAACGATACGTGAGGGGTCGGGCGAATACTCTAGCTCGATGGCCACAGTCCCGTCGATCTTGAGCTCCTTGATTGCTTGGAGGTAGGGTTCGAATTTAACGATGCCGCGGCCGGGCGGGAGGTCGCCATGGACCTTGCCGTCGCAGTCGCTGATGTGGACGTGGATGGCCTTGCCTTTGAGCTTCACCAGATCGCTCGGCATCGTGTCTGCGAGGACGAGGTGGCTGATGTCGATATTGGCACGGACGCGGGGGTGGCCGCACTCGTCCACGAAGGCGGCCATTTTCTCGACGCTGTTGAGCAGGCTGAGGCGGAAAGGCTCGAGCTCGAGGGCGATATCAACGTTCTTCTTGTCGGCGTAGTCACCCAGGGTGCGGCAGGTCTCGATCGCCCAGGCCCACTGCGCCTGGGGCGGAATGACTTCGCGTTGCCAGATGTATTCGCCGAGGACGAGGAGGATGTTTTTTGCGCCCCATTCGTGGGCGAGGTCGATGAAGGCTTTGCAGCGGGTGACGTGAAAATCACGCACGGGATCATTGAAATCGATGAGACCCGCGGCGACGACCACGAGCGAGGTGACCGGCAGTCGGTATTTGAGGCAGGTGTTTGCGACGATGCGTTTTTCCTCCGCGCTGATGCCGTAGGCTTCGGTAAAGATATCCACACAATCGAAGCCGATGCGGGATATATGGGCGAGGCCTGTGGCGGTGTCGACGCCGGCCTGGCCGAATGCGCTGTTGATGATGCCTAGTTTCATGAGGTTTAGGTGAGTTGGGGGTTTGTTGGATCGGAGACGAAAGAGGAATCAGGTGCCGGGATGAATTTCAGTCAGGGCCACTGCCCGATGCTCGGCCGCGCTGCGATAAGCTGCCTCGACGAGAGCCATGGTTTTGAGGTTGTCGCGACCGGAGATGGCGGGTGTGGCGCCGGTGGCGAGCGCGGTCAGGAGCTGGCCCATGGTGCCGGCGAAGGCGTCAGGGAACCAGCTCTCGTTCCACGTCGGCTCGTGGAAGGCGGTGTCGCCTTTCACGGCATAGCGGATGCTCGATGGGGTGGTATAGGGAGTTTTCACCCAGCCGATGTCGCCCATGGCGAGTCCGTCGAGGCCCTCGATGCGCCAGCGGATGCCGAGGTCGGCGGGGCAACCTTCGCGAGCAGGACCGGTCCAGACGTCGTCTATGACCGTGCAGCGCAGGCCGCCGGCGTATTCAAGAATGTAGGTCGCGATACCGTCGGTGTGGGCAAATTTTGTGCGCGGATCGGGCCGTGTGCTGCAATAAATGCGCTCCGGGTCGCCGAACCAGTAGCGAAGGCAGTCGATATGGTGAATGGACATGATGCGCAGGGTGACCCAACCGAGTTTTTCCTGCCATGGCATGAGATGCGGGATGCCGCGCATATCGATGCTGGCGAAGACGGGCATGCCAAGCGCACCCTGATCCAGGAGCGACTTTGCGGCGCGCACCGATTGGTCGTAACGCATGTTCTGGTTTACGGCGAGGGTGATGCCCGCCCGCTCGCAAAGCTCCACTGCGCGCACGGCCTCGGCGTAGTCATTGCCGATCGGCTTTTGAGCGAGAATGCCCTTCACCGTGCCCCGTTTGCAGGCACCTTCGATAAGACCTAGCTGGGCGTCGGGTGGCACGGCAATGTCGAGCACCTCGATGGTCGGGTCGTCGAGCAATTCAGCGTAGCTGCAAACCTTGGGGATGCCGTGGCGCGCAGCGGTCTTCGCCGCTGATTCCGGTGTGCGTGAGGCGATGGCGACGGGGTTGTAGCCTGCTTTGCGATAGCTGGGCAGGTGGCAGTCGCTAACGATAAAGCCGCTGCCGATAATGCCGATGGGGTAGTCCTTTTTAGGAGGCGAAGGCGGGGTGATCTTCAGGTCGTGCATTGGGGTGGGGTAGTGGTTTTTATTAATCTGATGCGTGCCGTTTCTTGGCTTCAGCAAAACAGGCGCGCGCGATGTCGTTATAGACTAGTGCCTCACGATAGCGGTCGCTTTCCTCAATAAAGCCGCCCGTGCCATTGGGGAAACGCCTCGCGTAGTAATAGGCGCCGGAAAGCAGTTCCGGGCAAAAAACAAGGCAGTCGCCACGACCTGCATTGCGGAGAAAACCGAGCATGGCGTGGGTCCAGAGCGATTTGAAATCGTCGAGGAAATTGACAACGCCATGAGCGGCGGGCGGGCGTCCCTGACCATCGCCAATCGAGACCTGCATGCAGCCCGAGCTGCCGATGCGGCCGTGCATGAAGGCGACGCGCTCGAAGATTGGGGCCATGAAGGCGAGCTTCGTGGGCATGTCGCCGTAGGCTAGCTCTTGACCGGTGTAGAAGTGGCTGAAGTCGCCATTGAAACGAACATCGGGGAAACGTTTGGTGAGTTGCACCGTGCGCCACAGGTCCTGCGTGATGGTGGCACGGTGGGTTTCGATGAAGACTGGCAACGAATGGCGTTGAGAGGCGCGCAGAATGGCATCGACCAGAAAGTCGATTTCGGCGTCATCCTCCAGTCCCCATCCGACATGGAGTGTGACGCAGTCATGCCCGAGGGCGGCGTGGCGTGCGATGACGGGATCGGCCTCGGCGGGGAGATTGACGCGATCCGATCCGCAATGGCGCAGGCTCGTGCCGCCTGGCGCAGGCGAGGAGTCGACGCATTGCACGCCTTGAAAACCATCGGCGTCGAGGCGTTTGTCACGGGCCGCACCGGTGAGGCCGGGCCAGAGTGAGTCCGGCCTGAGGTCGTCGAGGTTGGCGAGGTTAATGTAGGCGAGAAGTTTGGGGGAGTCGGCGGAACCGTCGTTGACGTAGGAAGGCATAATTAAAATTCGTCGAAAGCAATTTGGCGGTCGGGAACGCCAAGGGTGGCGAGCATTTTGGTGACGGCGCGGATCATCATCGGCGGACCGCAGAGGTAGTATTCAACCGCCTTTGGGTCGCGGTGCTCGCGCAAGTAGTGATCGAGCACGACATCATGGATGAAGCCGGTGTGACCGTTCCATTTGTCCTCTGGCAGGGGGGAGGACAAGGCGAGGTGAAAGGTGAAGTTCGGATGCGTTTCAGCGAGTCCTTCGAAATAGTCCCCGTAGTAGATTTCCTGCTGCGAACGCGCGCCATACCAGAAGCTCACGCGGCGGCGGGTGTGCTCGGTCTCGAAGAGGTGGGAGAGGTGGGCGCGCAGCGGGGCCATGCCGGCGCCGCCACCGATGTAAACCATCTCGCGTTGTGTGGGTTTGATGTGAAAGTCGCCGAACGGGCCGATGGCGGTGAGGCTGTCGCCGGGTTTCAGGCTGAAAATATAGGCTGAGCCGATTCCGGGCCCGCAATCCTGGCCAGGGGGAGGCGTTGCGATGCGAACGTTAAAGCGCAGCGTGCGTTCGAGCGATTGGTTGCTGGCGAGGGAGTAGTTATTGCGCCGGCCTGGCTCGGTGTTCCGCGCTTCGAGGTCGAAGACGTGTTGATTGCGCCAGACGGAGGCATAGGGCTCGGGAATAGCAAAGTCGGCGAAGCGGATTCTTTCGTAAATCGGTATGTCGATTTGGAGGTAGTCGCCGGGGGTGAAGGTCACTTTTTCAGCCGGGTCGATAGGTTCTAACACGAGCTCTTTGATGAAAGTGGCGACGCTGTGATTGCTGACCACACGTAAATGGAGAGTCTTTTGTGTGCGGACGCCGCAGTCCCGGGATAAAGTGACGTTGAGCCTGATACGACCGGCGCGTTCCTCGACGGGATAGGTGGCGAGACCTCGGCAGATCGGTGCGCGGGCGGGTGAGCCGTCGGCGAGAAAGAAGCGACCGTTGTGCTTCGGACACTCAATGATGTTATCCTTTACCAATCCCTCGGCCAGATGGGTGTTGCCGTGGGTGCACATGCCATCGGTGGCGTAGAGCGCGCCTTTTTCGTCACGGACGAGGGCGTAGGTTCTTCGTCCGTGATCAAAGCGCATGACATCAGCCCGGCCGAGATCTGCCGACGCGCAGACGTCTAGCCAGCCATCTGCGTCGGGAACGGCGTGTGCGTCATGCGCGTTCGTTTTTTCACGGGCTTTCGGCGCAGGAAGTGAGCGTTTAACATGGTATGCCGGGTCTTTGACCTGACGCAGGACAGCGGGGATGATTTCGCGCCATGCGGAAACTAGACCGGGATAGGCCACCGGCATATCTTCCTTTACTGCTTCGTGCAGGCTGGGCAGCGCGTGGTAGGGGACCAGCGGGAACATGTGGTGTTCCACATGGTAATTCATGTTCCAATACAGAAACCGGTTTATCGGGTTCATGTAAACCGTGCGGCAGTTAAGGCGATGATCCAAGACGTTCTCGGCCAGACCGGTATGCTGGGTGAGACCGTATATGAGCATTAGCCAGGTGCCGAAGAGGTGAGGCAGGCCGACGAAAAGCACCGGCAGGATGCTCTTGGAGGCAAGGGCTGTGATCAAAGTCGCCGCATAGATCGCCACGTAGAGGCGCGCTTTGCGGTATATTTTCGGAAACTCGCTTTCAGGGATGTAGGTTTTCTCGTCAGCGCTCATTTTACCAAACGAGTGCATAACGACATGTTGAAAATATTTTGGATAAACCGGCAGGCCGAAGAGTGCCTTGGCGAGACCCTTGAGGTCAGGTGGGCGAGGCACGGCGATCTCGGGGTCACGGCCAACGATGATCGTGTCGCTGTGATGGCGGGTGTGACTCCATCGCCATACCGTTGATTCGCGCATCACCATGAATGATGCGATTTCGTAGAGCACGTTGTTCATCCAATCGGTCTTGAACGCCGTGCCATGTCCCGCCTCGTGCCAGCGGGAGTCTGACGTCGAGCCGTAGAGCGTGGCATAGGCGAAATAGGGCGCAAGCGCCCACCACGAGGGCCAGAGCATGCAGGTTGCGGCGGCGGCGGATAGGATAAGGGCGAACCAGATGATCGTGTCTCTGATGGCCGGCCCGTCCTTGCGTTCGAGGAGTTTGCGCATGGTCGAGCGCGGCACGGGGCATTGATACCAATCGGCCTCGGCGAGACCTCGCTCGATGGCACGGGAGGCGTTTTCGCCGGTGAGACTGTAGTCCAACTTGGTAGGCGGCTTGAGAAAGACAGCCGTGGGTTCGTGGCTCATTTTGTGGGGCAGGGTGTTCTCTTCGGGGCGGGGGGGGCGGGCAGCGAGACTGCGCTACAGGAGACGTGGATATTCTGCGGATTGTCCAGAGTGCTTAGTTCAATCGCAGGAAAAGGCGTAAACTGTGGTATGTCGTCGAGGTTGGCCCGGCTGAACGATGATGTCTCCGAGCTCCGGAACGTTTACGCTGTCGGGGTAGCCTTCGCACTCGAGGCAGAAGCCGTGATGCTTTGCGTAGCGAACTCCGGATTTCCCTATCAGCGAACCATCTAGGGCGACGCCGGAGTAAAACTGAATACAGTCCTCGGTCGTGAGCACTTCCATTACGCGACCGCTGCACGGTTCTTTCACTCGCGCAGCAGGCAGTAGAGACACGTGATCGTCCGCCGGCCGATTGACAAAATACAAGTCGCCATGCGCGCCGACGATAGATGGCAAGACATCGCCTATACGCCTGAACTGGCGAAAGTCGCCGCCCTGTTCGACTGATGATTTCCGCCCGAGCAAGGTCATCGCACCATCGGTGGGAGCGAAGGTTGCTGCGAAAACCTGCAGTTTGTGGCCGGTTACGTCGCCCGCATTCTCGCCCGCCAGATTGAAATAAGAGTGATGGGTGAGACTTGCCGGAGTGGCACGATCGGAGGAAACCTCGGTTGCGAAAATAAATTCGTTCCGATCGGTCAGTGTAAGAGTGACCCGGGCTTTCACGTGGCCGGGATATCCCTCCTCTCCATCCGCACTCTCCAGCGTTAGGCACACTGAATCGGCGCCATCTGGACGTGTGACCGGTTCGGCGGTCCATAGTTTCTTGTCGAAGCCGGCTGGACCGCCGTGGAGATGATTTGGCGGATCGTTTCGAGCCAGTTCATAAGTGCGACCATTGAGCGCAAAGCGGGCGTCGGTGATTCTGCCTGCTACACGCCCGGCGACCGCCCCGAAAAAAGGGTGCGCTCCAA
The DNA here is from genome assembly GCA_000972765.1 of Verrucomicrobia bacterium IMCC26134. Lineage (GTDB taxonomy): Bacteria > Verrucomicrobiota > Verrucomicrobiia > Opitutales > Opitutaceae > IMCC26134_A. The sequence goes on from CP011265.1 coordinate 573,262, forward strand.
GGTAGGGTTCAAGTGTTTCGAAGCCGAGGACTACATCCCCGACTTTACCCGTGCGATCGGGTATGCGCAGGTGGGTAACTATGCCTCCGTATTCCATTACCTCCAGCGAGCTCCCGGAAGTGTTTTTCAATAACCAGGATCGCACGACCCTGCCGTCGGGAAGCGTTCCAAATATACGCGAGGTGGACATCAAGAGGTGGGGTTTGCGGAGCAGCCTTTTGTGGCAAGCTCCACGTTCCGGATTTTATCCGTATTCAGGCAATGTCCAAACCCGGTGTGTTCGCTAGTTTTTCGTTTTCTTCGATTTACCCCAGCGCCAGTGCGGTCTTTCCCCTCGCAACCAACAAGCCGCGATTAATCCGGCGGAGAGCCCGATCGCATAGAGCGCAAACCAAGGCGCTCGTGCCGACGTGCGGACGCTCCATGCTCCGCCAAGCATCAGGGTCAGGTAAACGCCGACGACTACCCAGCCTTGCCAGCACACTGGCGGTCCCCAACCCCAGCCGTAGGTCTTGGCCGGAAACCAGATTTTTTGCGGTGAGGTCTTCATGTTTATCCCGTATATCTTTACGCAAAGCGATGTGCCGACCTGTGGTCGGGGTGGGGTAGTGTTTGCGCGCAGGTTTTTAGGGCGGAGTGATGCGGGCGAGCAGACCGTCGATCAGGGCCATGGTTTGCACCGACAGGTGATTTTCTGGCGCGGATTTAGCGGAGGCGTCCAGGGCCTTGGCGAACAAAAGCTCTTTCGCATCATGAATTGCGTCGTTCTCCGTGAGTTCGGCGACGGTGCCTGTCTTGCCGGAGAAACGCGCGGTGAGTTCGTCGCCGATCCAGAGCCGCCAGTCGGGTTCGTCGGCAAAATACACCGCGAGCACGCCGCCGTTTGCGACTCCAAGCTGCGTGGCTAGGGAGCGCATGTAGGCCCCTGGTTTGGCATCCTCATCGGCGGAGGGCGATTTGGGGTGAAAGCGCACGAGCACACGAATCCCGGTGGTCTTTTCGAACGTTGCGAGTTTTGACTGCAAGGTCTCAAGCTGCGCAGAACCTGCTGGCAGGATATGCGACGAATCCTCCACGTGTGATTTTGTGGCCGATGGCTTGGGTATCTCCGCTTCGGGTGACCAGGCGGCGGGACCGCCGGGTGTTTGACCGAGGAAACGTGCCCCGGTTTTTTGATACCAGCTATGAAGATTTTCTCTCAGTTCACCGACCAGCGGTGTTTTTTTCGAAGCGCGGTCCACTTGTTCGCCCGGATCATCGTTCAGATTGTAGAGGGCAACGGAACCGTCCTCATAGTTTTCGATCAGTTTCCAGTCGCCCCGGCGAATGGCTCCGCCCGGGAAGCCGCCTTGATTGCTGTAGTGCGGGTAATGCCAGTAGAGCGCATCGCGCGCAGGGGGTGCGTCGCCGCGAAGGAGGGGCAGCAGGTCCATGCCGTCGATGGCTAGGCCGGCCGGCGGATGTTGCCCGGCGGCGGCGAGCGCGGTCGTGAATATATCGGTGCTCATCACCGGCGTCTCCACGGTGCGGCCGTTAAGCTTGGCGGCGGGCAGTCTGATGATGAAGGGCTCCTTTATCCCGCCTTCATAAACCCAGCCTTTTCCGCCACGATAAGGAAGATTCGAGGTTGGCAGGCCCTCGGCGGTGGAAAGCCCGCCATTGTCGGAGGTGAAGATGACCAGCGTGTTATCCGCCAGTCCCAGCGAGTCGAGCTTGGCCAGCACCCGGCCCACGGCAGTGTCCATCGACTCAACCATGGCGGCGTAGGTCGGCTGGCCTTGGACCGTGCGAACGTTTCGCGGAGATTTTGCGGAGACCATGTATTGCGTCTCCATGACATATTGATCCTTGAGCCCGAGTCTTGATGCTTTCGCGGTGTATTTATCGATCAAGGCTTGGGGGGCCTGAAGGGGAGTGTGGACGTCGTAGAGGCTCAGTTGCAGGTAGAAGGGGGAGCCGCCCTTTTTGAACCGCTCGAGCAGACGCGTTGTCTCATCGGCCAGACGCTCGGTGAGGTTTTCGCCTGGCGGACCATCCTCCAGGCGGGGGTTTTTGTAGGGAGAAAAGTAACTTGCAGGATGCCCGGCCGACCAGCCGCCGATATTGATGTCGAAGCCCTGGGCTTCGGGCCAGTAGGCGGGCGACTCGCCCAGATGCCATTTGCCGACGAAGGCGGTGGCATAGCCGGCTGGTTTGAGTAACTCGGCCAAAGTCGTTTCCGCAGGCTCCATCGCGTGGGCAAGCGGTGCGCTCAGGAATCGTTCATTGCGGACTCCCGGCAGCCAGTTGGTGAGGCCGGCGCGAGTCGGGTAACGACCGGTCATGATGCTGTAGCGGGTGGGGCTGCAGACCGGGTTGGCGGCGTAGCCATTGGTGAAGCGAGCCCCTTGATGCGCCAACCGGTCAAGGTTCGGCGTTTCGTAAAAGGTGTGCGGGTTGTAGCACCCCACATCCATAACCCCGAGGTCGTCGGCGACGATCACGAGCACATTTAATGGCGGGGTGTCCGCAACCGCACGCGGACTACAGCCGATCGCAGCGACTAAGATGATCAGGAAGCGTAGATTCATGGCGAAGGTAGGCTTTAGAGGAAGGGGAGTGACGCGGGTGGAGGTGTTACAGATTACTTTGAGTGCTGTCCGGGAGTGAAGGAATCGGTGTCGCCCCTAAATCCGGCTATCGGCCGAATCATGATGTAGGTGGGATTGCTCCCCGTTGGACGAATGGCTCCCAGCAATGCGACCGGGTCGCCTTTATCGTTTTGAAACACATAGGGGCGCTCTACGCCCGGGATATCGACCGTGGTCCCATCCTCAAACGGCACCGCATCGCGCTGCGACCAAACCGGTATTTGCGAAAACAACTCGTAGCGTATGCCATCGGTTGAGGTGTAGTATATCATGGACCTTTCAATTCCTGTGACTTTCGCCTCCCAGTCGGTGCAGAGCAGGTTGTAGCGGTTGTTGGCCCACCAGAGCGTGGGGTCTTCCAATTCGAAATCAACGGGGAGACGGTTGCCCGCATCGCCGATCAGCGTGTAGGGGCCATTAAGCGAAGGGGCTTCAAACGCCTGCATATAGGCGTCCCACTTGCCGTCCTTTGTGACCCGGGGCTTAAATTTCCCCACGGCGTAGGCGCTACCATCGTTTCTCAGTAGCAAGGCCGGATTGTTGGTTTTGATCACGGGGCGGGGAAGGGGAACCCACGGACCTTCGATTTTGTCGGCGTAGGCAAACCCGGTCTGCCACTGAGGAATGGCGAGATGGTAGAGCAGGAATTTGTCACCTGCCTTCATGATCTTGGGGTTGTGAATCGCCTCGCTGGCCCAAGGGTGGGTCTCGGGCGATAGCACCACTTCCTGAAACGTGTAAGGGCCAAAGAGCGACTTGGAAGTGGCGCGTATCGCATGGCTGCGGAACCAGCCATTCATGCCGTCATTGGCCGGCCAGCGTGACGCAAATAGGTGATAGGTCTCGCCGACTTTGATGACCGACGGGTCCCATAAGAAAAAGCCGTCCATTTTAAACACCGCCGACTTCGGCACGGGGCGGAGGGCATCGCGCAGTGGATTATCGTGCGGATTAATAACGGACACGCCGGGCGGCAGGGGTGGGGGCGAGAAGGATAGCGCCGATGTTTGGGCGGCTGACCAGCAGGCAGTCAGCAATACGCACAGAAACGTAACCGGGGTGATCGTTTTCATTGGTTTAAAGCCACGGTGTCGTCGGCCTCCGAAAGGGCAATCCCAGCCTGGAGTTCCGCGCGGTATCCTTTGCGGCTCAGCCTGCTTGCCCTGCGGCACGGCCTTTGCATTCATGAGGCGTGTCGCGCCTATCCAGTTCCCGCTTATTTCGCCGTTACGCGCCGCTAATGGCCATTGCCTTTTTAGCCGCCTGCGCTCCGCGCTCCGCGACCGAGGTTTCGTCAACGGCAGTGACTGCTCCTGGCCCTCCCGCCGAGCGCAAGGTCACTTTCGCGGTCGAGAACGGTTATGTTCCGTTTAACTTCATACGGACCGACACCCGGGTGGCCGAAGGGTGGGATTACGACATCGCCGCCGAGCTCGGACGACGCCTCAATTTTACGCCGGCCTTCCGGGAGATCACCTGGGACTCAATGATCCAGGGCGTCGCCACCGGGCAGTTCGATCTCGCCGGCAACGGCATCACCATCACCGACGCGCGTGCCCGCGTCGTGGATTTTTCCGACGGCTATATGACCATAAAGCAACGGCTTCTTGTGCGTCGCGACGAGAATCGCTTCACCTCGCTCACCACCTTCGCCGCCTCTCCCTCCGCCCGGGTCGGCGCTCAAAAGGGCAACACCAACTACACCAAGGCCGAGGCGCTTGTCGGCCCGGCCCGTGTTGTCGCCTTCGATGGGTTTGGCGAGCTTATCCAGGCTCTGCTTAACTCCGATCTCGACGCTGTGCTGATCGACGACGTGGGCGGTCAGGGTTACGTGGGCACGAGCCGCGAAAAGCTGAAACTAATCGAGGGCGGCCTACCCGGGCAGGACCTTGGATTCATCTTCCCGAAAAACTCGCCACTCCGCGCCGGGGTCAATCGCGCCCTCGCCGCGATGCGCGCCGATGGCACGCTCGCCCGTATCAACGGCAAGTGGTTCGCCCCGGACTTTGTTCCACCCGGCGCGCCGGCTTATTAGCACAATCTCTCTCATGATCGGCCCCGACGGCGCCCTCGCCTCCGAACGCCCCTCGCTCCTCGCCCGCGCACCGTGGTGGTTGCTTGCCCTCGCGCTCGTCGCCGTGCTTATCGGCTGGCGCGTTGCCACTGATGCGCTCTGGCGGGACATCGCCGCACGGCTTCTCGACGGCCTTGGCCTTACCTTGCTTGTCACCGCCATCGCCTTTCCGCTGGCCCTCGGTATCGGCCTTTTCTCCGCCCTTGGTCTCGTATCCGGAAATTTGTTTTTCCGCCAATTCTCCACTCTCTATGTGCAAGTGGTGCGCGGTCTGCCGGTATTGGTGCAGATCTTTATCGTGGCCTTCGTGCTCGTGCCGCTCGGGGTCGAAACGGCAAACTTCCTCGGCTTCAGGATCGCCGCGCAAGACGTGCCCATGGTCGTGCGAGTGATCGCAGCGCTCGCCTTTGCCTACGGGGCCTTCGAGGCCGAGACCCTTCGCGGCGGTCTCACCTCCCTCCCGCGCGGCCAGGCCGAGGCCGCCCGTGCTCTTGGTCTCTCCCGCCGCCAAACCCTGCGGCACATCCTTCTTCCCCAAACCTTTCGGCGCGTGCTTCCGACACTGGGAAACGACCTGATTTGCCTGCTTAAAGACTCCGCACTCGTGTCTGTGCTCGGTGTGCGCGACATCACGCAAGAAGCCCGCCTCTACCAAAGCGCCACTTTCCGTTATACCGAGAGTCTCGTGCTCCTCGCCTTTTTCTACCTCGCTCTTACCCTGCTCGTCGCTCTTGGCGTGCGCGCTTTGGAGAACCGCTATCGCCGCCATGCCGCCTGAGCCCGCCAAGCCTTCCCCGTTGCTTGAGGCCCGTGCGCTCACCAAGCGTTTTGATAATCTGCTCGCGCTCGATGCCGTCTCCCTGGCCGTTAACCGAGGCACCGTGACCGCCATTCTGGGACCCAGCGGCTCGGGTAAATCCACCCTCCTGCGTTGCCTTAACTTTCTCGTCCTGCCCGACTCAGGAGAGGTCCTCTTTGACCGCACCTTGATCAATCCCCGCCTGGACGCCGCGCTCAATGCCCACCGCGCCCGCGTCGGTATGGTTTTTCAACAGTTTAACTTATTTCCGCACCTTCTCGTCTGGGAGAACTTAGCTCTCGCCGCCCGACTTGTCCGCCACCTTTCCGCCGCCGCCGCCCGGGACCGTGCGATTTCCCTCCTGGCGCGTGTGGGGCTCGCCGAAAAAGCCTTCGCTCATCCGCTCCAGCTTTCCGGAGGACAGCAGCAACGCGCCGCCATCGCCCGCGCCCTCGCCGTCGAGCCTTCCGTTCTGTTATTTGACGAACCCACCAGCGCCCTCGACCCCGAACTGACCGGCGAAGTGCTCGCTGTGATGCGCCAGCTTGCCGCCGATCACACCACGATGGTTGTCGTCACGCACGACGTTGAGTTCGCCCGCCAGGCGGCCAGCGAAGTCGTCTTCATGGATGCGGGGCGTGTCGTCGAGTCCGGCCCGCCTGCCAGAGTCATCGACGCGCCGACGACCGATCGTGCCCGTAGGTTTTTCAAGCCTTCGACGGTGGCGGAACGGTAGAGTAATGGTGAAAAGGGCGTCGCATGCATTGTCCTAACCCGACCTGAGCGCAGGCTGGGCGAACCGACGTGAATGATTCGCTCTAGGCCTGAAGAGACGAAGTGCAGTTCCTCTTCATCGGGCGGTTTTATATCAAAGCCTTTCCATGAGGGGATGAGGCGTGGGTTGACAGGACGGGTGCGGGTGGTGGAGCTGTCGAAGCATGGCTTTGAAACTGAGCGGATTCGTGCGTGCGTTGGTGCGGTCGGCGGTGATCGCGGCGGTTACTTACACCGGAGTGTGCGGCTTTGTGGCGTGGAAAAAAGAAGACATTATTTTTCCGCTGCGAGGAAGGGAGCGGGCGATGCACCAGGTGGTGTTGCCGGGTTTCGAGACCTGGTGGTTGAAAACATCCGAAGGAGAGGTGGAGGCGTGGTGGCGACCGGCGGAGGGGGCTGGTGCGGAGACGCCTGCGCCGGCGGTGCTGGTGTTTCACGGCAATGGGGAGTTGATCGACGACTCGCGGGATTTTGCCGAGCGCTGGCATGGGTTGGGCGTGCATGTGCTGCTGGTGGAGTATCGTGGCTACGGTCGCTCGGCTGGCTCCCCGAGTATCAACGCCTGCCGGGCGGACGCGGTCGCGTGGTTTGATCGTTTGGCTGCACGGGCGGACGTGCGGCGGGATCTGATTTTGTCGCACGGTTTTTCGCTGGGAGGCGCGTTCGCGGCCGAGCTGGCGGGGCAGCGGCCGGTAGGCGGGCTGGTGATGGAAGGCGGGCTGGCCAGCTTGCTGGAATCGGCGCACGATAGGGGCATCTGGCTGATTTTGACGCGCGAGCGTTTTGATGCGGTGGCGGTGTTGCGTCACCTACCGCTTGAGGTGCCGGTGTTGATCACCCAAGGGAGGGGGGACGAGGTGGTCCCGCCGCGCCACGGCGAACTGTTGGCGTCGGCCCGGCCGGGCGCAAAGATGGTCTGGGGGAATGGCGGCCATTATCCACAGACGGTGACGGACCGTCCGGAGCTGCTGGCAGAACTGCTGGTGTCGGCTAAAGCGCGGGCGGCTTTGGCGATGCCTGACAAGGGGCTTGCTCCGGCGGCAGGTAATTCCGCACTGTGACCTTTTCGTTACCCGCATGAAACAACGCACGCTCGCCCGCGAGGTCTCTATTTCCGGTCAGGCTCTCCATACCGGAGAGACCGTGACCCTTACGCTCAAACCGGCCAATGCCGACGTCGGCTACGTGTTTCGCCGCATCGATCTGAACGGCGCGCCCGAGATAAAGCCCCGTATCGCGCTAGTGGGAGATCTGGTGCGCCAAACCACCATACAGGAAGGTCACGCCAAGGTTCATACCGTCGAGCATGTGCTCAGCGCGCTGAATGGCTGCGGGGTGGACAACTGTATCATTGAGATGAATGCCTCCGAACCGCCCATCCTCGATGGCTCGGCCAAGCCCTACGTTGACCTGATCATGCAAGGCGACCCCACCGAGCAGGACAAGGAGCGCGAGTATTTCGTATTGGAGGAGGCGGTGTCGGTGCAGAAGGGCAACTCCTCCCTCATCGCACTGCCGCATGACGGCTTTAAAATTTCCTGCACCTCGGCTGATGACCGGGGCATCCACACCCAGCATCTATCGCTGAGCATCGACCCCGATGCTTACATGACCCAGGTGGCGGCGGCGCGGACTTTTACGGTTTACGAGGACATCGAAGAGTTGATCAAGGCAGGCAAAATCAAGGGTGGCTCGCTCGATTGCGCGGTGGTGATCAAGGGCGACAAGATCCTTTCCAAGGAGGGGCTGCGTTTCAAAGACGAGTTCGTGCGGCACAAGATCCTCGATATCATTGGCGATATCACGCTGGTGGGCCTGCCGATCAAGGCGCATATCATCGCCACCCGCCCCGGCCATGCGATCAACGCCGAGCTGAGCAAGGCGCTGGTCGAGAAGCTGGAGGAGAAGCGCAAGGGCCCGAAAAAGAAGCCTCGCCCCGCGATGGTGATGCCCACCGAGACCGAGCTCGATATCCGCCGCATCCTCGACACCTTACCTCACCGGTATCCGTTTTTGATGATCGACCGGGTGATGGAGTTCATCGGCGAAGACGCGCTTGTCGCGATCAAGAACGTCTCGATCAATGAACCGTTTTTCCAAGGTCATTTTCCCGGCAACCCGGTCATGCCCGGTGTGCTGCAACTCGAGGCGATGGCGCAGGCCGCCGGCATCCTCATGCTGCGGCGCGGCAGCAGCGAGGGAAAGACCTCCCTCTTCATGAGCGCGGACAAGGTTAAATTCCGCAAGCCGGTGCGTCCGGGCGACCAGCTCATCATCAACGCCAAGCTGACCAAGACACGCGGCGCCAAGCTGGCGACCTCCGAGGTCGTCTGCACGGTGAACGGCCAGGTTGTCTCCTCTGGCGAACTGATGTTCGCCATCATCGACACCAGCGAGGTCGAGGGTTGAGCGAGGACCGTGCTTGCCGTCGAAAACACCGCCGACTAGTCAGCACCGCAGAATAACATGTCTGTAAAAATCCATCCAAGTGCAGTGGTCGAAGCCGCCGCCGAACTGGGCACTAATGTCGAGATCGGCCCGCTCTGCTATGTCGGAGCGGGCGTGCAGCTGGGGGATGGCTGTCGCTTGCACCATCACGCAGCGGTCGAGGGTAATACCCAGCTCGGCGCAGGCTGCGAGATTTTCCCTTATGCATGTATTGGCGGCAAGACCCAGGACCTGAAGTTCAAGGGCGGCAACCCGGGCGTGCGCATCGGTGCACGCAATGTGTTTCGCGAATATTTCACCGTCCACGCGGCGACCGCGCCTGAGGGTTTTACGACCATTGGCAGCGACAACACCTTCCTTGCCTACGGTCACATCGCCCATGACTGCGTGATCGGCAGCCATATCGTGGCGAGCAACGGGATGATGATCGCCGGGCACGTCATCATTGAGGACCACGTCGTCATCGGTGGCTACGGTGGCGTGCATCAATTCTGCCGTATCGGCGCGCATGCGATGCTGTCGGCGACAGCCAAGTTGGTGCATGATTTACCGCCTTTTTTCATCGCAGATGGCACGCCGGCCGTGGTGCGCGCCTATAACAAGGTCGGTATGGAGCGGCGCGGGTTTACGCCGGATCAATTGGAGCGGGTTAAGATGATTTTCCGTGTGCTCTATCGCGACGGCCTCAATCGCACCCAGGCGCTGGAAAAGCTCTCCGCGCACGAGCACGCGGGTTCGGCGGAGTTTCAAGCGATCTTGAAGTTCGCGGCTTTGAGCGAGCGCGGTCTGGCGCCCGGGGCCAATTAGTATTCGCCTCTCTGGTGTTTGACTCGGGTTTCGCGCTTGGCGGGCCCCTTTCTCCAGTCACACCCCCGGTGGGTAAGGCCGTGTGAGGGATGCCCTCCGGACGGCGCGTTACACGATCGTTCCTAAAATACGGCTTGGATTTCGCACGGCAGGGTGTTCAGTTTACCACTTTTTACCCTTATGAAAATTTGCTGCATTGGCGCCGGTTACGTAGGTGGTCCGACGATGGCGATGATCGCTCACAAGGCGTCGGACATCACGGTGACTGTGGTGGACTTGAACGCGGCTCGCATCGCGGCTTGGAATTCGGACACTTTACCCATCTACGAGCCTGGGCTCGACGAGGTGGTGCGCAGCGCGCGCGGGCGGAACCTGTTTTTCTCGACCGATGTGAAGGGGGCCATCGCTGCGGCCGACATCGTGTTCGTTTCGGTCAACACGCCTACCAAGACCTATGGTGTCGGCGCGGGCCGGGCGGCGGATTTACGCTACATCGAGTCGGTTGCGCGGACCATCGCCGAGGTGGCGACCACGCCCAAGATCATCGTTGAAAAGTCCACCATCCCGGTGCGCACCGCGACGACGATTCAGGAAATCCTCGCCGCCAACGGCAAGGCCGTGAAGTGTCAGGTCCTGTCTAACCCCGAGTTTTTGGCCGAAGGAACGGCAGTGGCAGACCTGATGAATCCCGACCGCGTGCTCATCGGCGGCGAGCGCACCCCTGAGGGGGAGGCGGCCATCGCCACGCTCGTTTCCGTCTATGCGCGGTGGGTTGCGCCAGAGCGCATCATCACGACCAACCTCTGGTCCTCCGAGCTCTCGAAGCTGGTCGCGAACGCCTTCCTCGCTCAGCGTATTTCCTCTATCAACGCCATCTCCGCGCTCTGCGAGGCGACCGGCGCGGATGTGGACGAGGTGGCCAACGCCATCGGCAAGGATTCGCGTATCGGCGCTAAATTTCTGAAAGCCTCGGTGGGTTTTGGCGGATCCTGCTTCCAGAAGGACGTTTTAAACCTCTCCTATCTCTGCGAGCACTTCGGCCTGCCCGAGGTGGCGACTTATTGGGAGAGCGTGGTGAAGATGAACGATTGGCAGAAGCATCGCTTCGCCGGCAATATCGTCAAAACCCTCTTCAATACCGTGGCGGACAAGCGCATCGCTGTGCTCGGTTTTGCCTTCAAGAAAGACACTAACGACACCCGTGAATCCGCCGCGATCGACGTGGTGCGCGACCTGCTCGTGGAGCACGCCAACGTGGTGGTTTACGATCCCAAGGTGCCGGCGGCGGAAATCTTGCACGATGTATCGGGCAAGGGCGTGACACCCAACCCGCGCCTGAGCGTGGCCTCGAGCGCGATCGAAGCCTGTGCAGGCGCTCACGCGATCGCGATCGTGACCGAATGGGACGAATTCAAGACCCTCGACTACGCCAAAATCTTTGCGGGCATGCAGAAGCCGGCATTCATCTTCGACGGCCGCAATATCACCAACCTCGCGAAATTGCGCGAGATCGGCTTCCGCGCCTTCGGCATCGGCAAGTGATTGGACACCGAAAGAAGAGCCGGGCTTAGACTGCTCCCGCAGCTTTTTGCCATCTGAGTGGGTAAAGCCCGCCGTCCCATTTGGGGGACCGGCGGGACTTTTGTTTTTTAATGAATCTGTTTCCGGCTGCGTGCAGCCGGATCAGAATCCGAAGTTCAGGCCAGCGTTGATCACATTGTCGGTTCGATCACCGTTATCCAGGGCACGGAGATAATTCGCGTAGATCGAAGTGCGGTCGCTTACATAATAGGTCGCTCCAAGGGTGACACGGACTTGATCCGGGTTTTCGTTGATCGGGGCGATGGTGAATGAGCTTACCGGACCCAGGCCGGAGAAGTAGGCGGTCACAGTTTTGCCGTCGGTATATTCGTGGACCCACTCGGCGGTGATCCGGGGCACAAGGCGGTGACCGGCGACGGTAAATTCATGCTCGGCATAGCCGCCCACAATGGTTCGGACGGAGTCTTGATCGTAGGCCGGCACGGTGAGGTCGAGAGCCCCTGCGCCAGTCTCTGAAGTGTTGTTGGCTTGAACACGGAGATACTGGGCCTGGGCCGTGCCGCCGTATGCCAGTCCTTTCCACTTCATGGGGACGATGATGCGCAAAGAGGCGCTACCCATGTCTTGGGATACGTCGCTGCTTGCTACCGGGCCGCCCAGGTCGCGGGCTTGGTCAAGTTCGGCCCTGGCGTAGCTGAGCAGGCCGTCGACCATGAAATTGGGGTTTATCATGCTGGACCCATAAAGGGTGAGCGAACGGGTGTGGCCTTCCAGGCGGCTATTGAAGATGGCGTCGCCATCGGTTTCATAGGTTTCCTTGTCTCCGAGCGCAAGGCCGAGGTGGGTCTTTGGGGAGAAGGCGTAGTCGATGCCGGCCAAAGCACCCCAATTGTTGCCGCTGCCGCCGTTAGGGTTGGTCGCAGTGGCTTCGAGATCGGAGGTCGAATTGATGCCTTGGGCAAAGCCGCTCCACGGTCCGGAATCGTTTGCCCTGCCGCTCGCGCCAGCGGTCTGGTGATCTAGGAACTCGCGATGCATGTAGTCGAAGCGGGCGTTTAAGTTGAACGTGTAGCTGTAGGCACCGCGAATGCTGGACCTCGTCGCACGGGGGTAGCTTTCGCCTTGCAGCACGCGCACGCGCCGGAAAAACGATGCGTCTCCGCCGGAACTCAGCTGGCTGAAAACCTCGGATACCTCCGCGTTGTTGCGAACAAGCGGGGAGAGGGCGTTGGAGAACGATGCGAAGGCGGGTCGGGCGGAGAGTTCGACCAGGCCCACATTAATGTTTATCGTGCGGATCAGGCTGTCGATAAAGGATTGGGTGAAGGAATCGGCAGTCAGGCCCCCTTCTCTCAGCGCGTTCAGATCGGCGACCAGTCCGCCGTTTTGAAGGGTAGGCTGCGAGTAATCGACCAAGGTGGTGTCATCGGTTGCTGCGAGCTGTCCATTATCGATCTTAGTGAACCCCCCGTTTCCGTCGGCTATGAAAATCCGATTTTGGGAGTTGATGACCAAGGCGCCGGACACCGCTTGATTGTTCGAATCAAGAAATTGCTGATTTAAGATCGAGATCAGCGTGGCCTTGGACGATGACAGTGCATTGAGAATCGAGACAGCGCTCGCCCCGGAAGCGGAGTCTAGCACGTCCCGGTCCTCGTCGGTCACTAGCACTATCACTGGCAAGGCGCCGCTTCGGAATGTATAGTTGTTCAGGGCATAAAGAATGCCAGCATAGCCGTCCTCGGTGCCTCCCGAGGTTTCGAGGGTGCCTGCGGCAGTTTGGAAGTCGGAAACAGTGCCGAACTGGCCGCTACCGACGACAAAGCCGTGTGGCTCTGGATCGCCCGCGCCAAAGCCTACCAAGGCGTAGCGGCTTCCTTGAACACTCACCCCCTGCAACCCCGCCTCGATCGATGGTATCTGCGCCTGCAGGAAGTCTTGCTCTCCCGACATCGACCCCGATTCATCCACTACAAATATGAAATCTGCCGACCGGGCAGCGAATACAGGCAGGGAGAACGCGACGAGTGCCGCGGATATGATCAATACGTTTTGTATTTTTTTGGTGTTCATGTTGCTGGTTTTATTTGGTTTTTAACGTAGCCTCGCTAACTTGAAAATAAGTGCATGTATCTGATTTATAGCTGTTTTTGGAAATGGGGTTCGGAGTGTGATTCGATTGATTAGCGACTGCTGTAGGCGCGCCGTTCTACGTTTGGAATAGCGGTGAAAGCTGGAAAAGCCGTGAAAAGTGCCGCTAGGGTGGTTTTGGTAAACGATGCGGATTTTATCGGATATCGGCCTGCCTTGGCGTTCCTGATTTTACATAGCCCAAACTCGGGGGGGCGATTTAGTAGCTGAAGTTTAGGCTGATACCGGTGCCAACGGTGCCGGCTTCGTAGGTGTAGTCGTCGCCTGCGGTGGAGGTGCCGTCCTGAGTGGAGGTGCGCCAATCGCTGCTGGTGAAGAGGCGGGCGGAGGCCCACGCGTTGATGGAGTAATTTACGCTGGCCCCCAGGCTAAAGGTGGCGTCAGTGCGGTTTAGGTTGCGGAAGCCGGCTTCCTGGTAGCCGGTGTAATCGCCGACGGCGACGCGTCCGTAGATATTAAACGTCCAGCGATCGCGCAGGTAGTAGTAGGAGATATCACCGACGGCATCGAGTTTGTCGTTGCGGTTATCGCGGTAGTCGAACGCACCGCCGGGGGTGGTGGTCCAGGTGGCGGCGTAGTCGAGGGTGGCGCCAAGGCTCACAAGGTTCTGTTTATTCAGGCTGATGAGTTTACGGACGTTGAGGGAAGGGGTGATGTTCCGGTAGATGTTCTCGTAGCCGGATGTGCCATTCAGGCGGTAGATGGAACCGCCGGTGACGCCGAGGTTGGCCTCCCATCCGTTCTGGGTGCGGAAACGAAGGTTGAGCGGAATGCTGTAAGAATCGAAGTCGAGGTCCTCGCGATCGGCGCGGTTGCGGCCGAGACCATGGTAGTAGCGCTGGTAGGATAAGCCGAGCGAAGGAGTGGCGAGAGCGCTGGCGAAGGCCCACGAAGGTGCTTCGGCGCGGAGGCTCAGGGTGTTGGCGAGGACGACGGCGTCACTCTCGGACTGGGGGTTGTCGTTGGGGGCAAGGAAGACGTTGTCCGTGAAGTAGAGCTGGGAGTCGGTGTTTAAGAAAAACTTCAGCGGGTAACGGCGGGGATCGGCGATGCGTTGCACGCCGGTGTCCTCGCCCTCGACGCCGAGGGCTTTGGCGGCCTCGGATTGGGCTGGGGCGGGGGACGGGGGCGCGGGCTGCTGGGCGCGGTCGATGATCGAGCTGTTGGTGCTCTGGGCGAAGGCATAAGATGCTCCGAGGGCGAGGCTGAGTAGCAGGGCGAACGAGAGTGGGCGTTTCATGGGTGGAATGACTTTGTTAGGTGTAGAGGCGGCCACGATTTAACCACCGGAGTTAACCGGTGCGGTGTAGTTGGGCAGGGCGGCGGGTGTGGCCTGTGAGCCGATGGCGATGTTGCCGCGTGCGTTGTTGTCGAACTGGGTGGTATAATCCAGCGGTTGGCCGCCGTAGGTCACTCCGCTGAGGAAGTTGACCCGACCGACTGTCGGGCTGCCCCAATGGGGATAGATGCCGGTGCCGGTGGAGCCATCGGCGGTGCCGCCATCGCGCGAGTTGAGTGCAGCGGTGGTGCCCTCAGGGAAGTCGATATTCGAGAGGTTGATGGTGATGGCATCCATCAAGATGCCGCGGGCATTGGCGGAGAAGCGGGTGTTGTTCAGGTCGATGAGATCGCCGGCAGCGAGGCTGATGTTGGCGATATGGTTGCCATCGACCTTAAAGGTATCGGAGCCCGAATTGGTGGTGGAGTTGTCGATACGAAGACGGCGGACTGCTCCGACGTAGAGGTCGGACGCGGATTCGAAGCCAACCTGGATCATCGATCCGTTGGCGTTGGCGGTATCCTTGTTGAAGGGGAAGAAGTAGCTGGTGTGGTCCTTGTGGGTCTTGCCGTCGCCCATGTTCTCGTCGATGCGCTGGGTGTCGACACGGACGGAGAGAGGTAATGAATTGTAGGCGGATAAGAGGCGCTGGATGCCGGAATAGTCGGTGCCGAGGAAACCGACATGATCGGATCCAATGATGCCTAGGCCTCGGAGGGTGGCCTGCTCGGACGTGGAGAGATTTTGGTAGAAGCCGATGGCGTTACCTAGGGCCGAGGTCTTGTCCAAGAGCGTGGTGCCGTCCAGGTAGCCCTCGAAGAGGATGGCCCGGGCAAGATCAAGGTCGAGCAGGGTGCCATAGTTTACGCCAGGGCTGTTGAGAAGAGATGCGATGTCCGAGAGAGAGCGGGAGGCGTGGCCTTCGCTGTCGGTGAAGCCGGAGGCGGAGCTCAGGATCGGGAGCAGGTCATAGTGCTCGGCCTCGGCGAGCAGGTAGTTTTTCACGTTGGGGCTGAGTCCGAGGTAGGCATTTAGGGCGCCGGTGACCTTGGGCTGAATCGTGGCCTCGTTGGCGTCGGGGTTGAAGTAGGGGTAAAGATACAGATCACGAAGAGCCTCTTTTTGAGCCGTAGACAGTCCGAGGTAGTAGTTGGTGATGCTGGCGGTGCGGACGGGGTCGATCAGCACGGCTGCGAGACCGAGGGCGCGGGCGGCGGATTGTTGATCCGGGGTGAGCGAGTTATAGTGGCTGATGATGGCGTTTATATTGCCCAGCAAGGTGGGTTCATCGGTGTCGAAGAGGATGTCGCTAGTCTCGAAGCCAAGGCTGGCCAAGGTGTCGAAGTCAGCCGGACGTGACTGCCAGAGGGTGTCGAGGTAGTCGAGGCGGGTATAGATTGAGGACGCGTTGCCTGAGTTGCTTGCGAGCAAGCTGGCCAGGAAGTAGGGGTCCAGGTTGAAGAATTTCACGATTGCGCGCTCGGCGGGGTTGGCGTCTTTGGCTGCCTCGATTGCATCGGACAGCGCGCTGTCGTTGACTAGATTGTGGAGGTGGCCACCCCAACCGGCTTCGCCGATGGCGGCGAGGTTCGCGGTGGCGGCGGCGAGCAGACCTTGAATATAATCAGGCTGCAGGCCGACGAGGGTATCGCCGGCGCCGAGATTGATGAGAGCGGTTTGTATGCCACCGGATAAGCTGAAGAAGTTGGCTGCGGCAGAATCAATCGCCGAGGTGCTCCAACGCACGATGTCGGGGGCACCGTCAGGGTTGGGCAGTCCTGAGCCGTTTGCGCCGCCGAGAGCTTTGAAGAAGGCGCGGCCTTGGGTGGAGAGGGCGACGTAGGCGTCCAGGTGACGCTCGGTGGTAACGGAGGTAAGGGGCAGGGCATCCTGCCAAGTGGTTGAGAGGAGTGTGCCGGTGATGTCAGGGTCGTTCAAGGCGACGAGCTTGATGCGCACGGCGGCGGGGAGTTTACTGAAGACGTCGAACTGGGCGGGCGTGAGCGAGGCGATGAAGGACTGGTCGGTGCTGGGGGAAGGGTTAAGCCCATCGGCAAAGCTATGGATCGCGATGGCGCCGAAGGAGCCGTTCACGAACGCCGAGGCACTATCGAGGATCGTGTCGCCATAGAATACTCCGCCGAGGAAGTTGACCCGGCCAATGATGGGTGAGCCGAAGTTTGGCACCCACATGCCGGAGTAGTAGGTGGCGCGACCGTCGCGAGAGATCAGGTTCACGATGCTGCGTGCGGGGAAATTGACGTTGGCGAGGTTAAGCGTGATCGCCTGCATCGTGAGGTAACGGGTGCTGGCGCTGAAGGTAAACGGGGTGTTGATTAGGCCGTTGAGCGATATCTCGTCGCCTGCGAGGAGGCTGACCGTGGCTGCGGCGGAATTAATGTTTTTATAGCCGGTGCCGATGTTTGCGGTATTGCTCAGCCGGAGGAAGCGGGTGGCACCGATAAAGAGTTCATTGCTACCCTCTGCGTCACCGAAGATGCCATTGTAGATGGTCTGGCCGCTGGCGCCGGTGGTGCCAGGGAAGAATGTATTATCAGAAACCACGGGGTGAGCTGCGTCGGCGGTGAAGTTGGTCTCGGAGAGAGGGAGTGGAGCCGAGATTTCCATGTCATAGTAGGTGTCAAGGAGGCGGACCAGACCCTGGCCGTTGGCCCCTACGGCGGTGAGGTTGGCATTGCCGAGGATGCCGAGGTCGACAGCCTGGGAGCGCCTGTCCGAACTTAGGCCGTCATAAAGGTTGATCGTATCGAGCAGTGCGTTGCTAAAAGCAGAGTCGTAGAATTTTTCCTGAAAGAGAGGGTCGGTGTCATTGAAACCGCCGCGGGTGAGTATCTCGGAGAAGGCCGTCGACTGGGTGGGGCTGAGGTTAGACAAGAATACTTCGTAGGCTGTAGGAGGCGGGGTGTATGAGGGCTCGTAGGGGAACAGTCCGTCGGCGAAGGAGTGGATGCCGATGTTGCCGCGAGAACCGGCGGCGAAAGCGGTGGCGTTGTCGAGCAGGGTATCTCCGTAGTAGACTCCGCTTAGGAAATTGACGCGTCCGATGACGGAGTTACCGAAGTTTGGAACTTTCGTGCCCGAATAGTCGTAGCCGCCATCACGGGAGATCAGGACCGAGACGCTGCCTTCAGGAAAACGGACGTTTGCAAGATTAAGGGTGATCGCCTGCATGTAGATGGCCCTTGTGTTAGCGCTGAACGTGACAGGGTAGTTGGCGGCGCCGTTAAGGGAGATTTCATCGCTGGCGAGCAATCCGACATCGCCGCCTGAATTGCCGGTTTCGAATGCTGCGTTGGTGCCAACTGCGGCCGCTAATCTTAGCGGGCTGGATGGACTGGTGATGAAGTTGATGTATTCGGCGTCGATGTTGGCGTTATTAGCGATGCGCAGGAAGCGGGTGGCACCGATGAGGATGTCGTCTGGGACCTCGGAGTCGCCGAATTGCGTGTTGTAAACGGTCTGGCCGCTGGAACCGGTCGCGCCTGAGAAGAAGATATTATTTTGCGCGATGATGTGAGTGGCGTCGGACGTAAAGGTGTCTTCAGCGAGTTTATCGGGCGTCGCCCCATCAAAATCGTAGTAGGTCTCCAGCAAACGTTGCAGACCCTCTGAGTCCGCACCCACCGCGCTAAGGTTGGCTTCGCCAAGGATGCCGAGATCGAGCAACAACTGGCGCTGGCTGAAGTTGAGTGGAGCGTAGAGATCGATGGTATCGATCAGGCTCTCGACGAACTCCGGACGGGTGAACAGAAGCCTGAATGAAGGGTCGCTCTGGTCGAAGCCACCTTTGTCAACGATCTCATCAAAGGCGATTTTTTGTGCGTTGGTGAGGGTTGCGACAAAGGACTGGAGTTGATCGACGGCCGGTAGAACATTGCTCGCCTCCTTGTTGTTGCCTGACTGGGTGTCGGAGTTCTTGGGCGCGGTGTCTACGGGCTTCAGGTTGGTGCCCGTGGTGTCGATGCCGAAGCTTTGCATGAGCTCGAGGGCCTGGCTGATTGCTTCGGGGTTTATGGTGACACCGGCGGCGGTGGCGGATTCGAGCGCGGCCAGAGTGCTCTTGGCGACAGACTGGGCCAGCGCCTGGTCGTCAGCGGAGAGGTCACCCAGCCTAGATGCGGAACGGACAGCGCCAGAAACGTCGGTGATATTGATCTGGCCGGCAGTCACGGAGAGCTGGCGACCATCGAGAAGGGTAAAGCTGATCGTGCCGTGGGAAACCAATATGGTCTCTATCCCGGCGGCGTTGACGTTGACGGTGTAGTTGGTGCCTCGGGCGCCGGCGAGACCCCGGGGGGTGCGGATGTTGTAGTCGTAGGTGACGCCCTCTTGTTTGATCAAGTCGGTGACGATCGCTCCCTGCTTAAGATTGAGGGTCGCGGCGGTGATGGTGGTGCCGTCTGGCGCTTTGGTCTCGGAGGCTTTTTCTATCACCAGATCGCTGTTCGGGCTGATGAGCGATTTCACGCCGGGCATCGGCGTGAGGGCTACTCTTCCATCTGCACCAGTCACGATTCGCGTGCCTAGGGTTATGACCTCTCCTTTTGTGATGGGATGTAGATTAACTTCACCGGGGGCTTGGAGCTCGGCTTTGCCGGTGGAAAAAATGACCCTTACGGTCTGGGCTGAAAGACTTAGTGTAGCGAGGGCGGTAAGGGCGAAAACGAGGAGGAGGTTTTGTAGTCGCATAAAAGTGGCCTTTTATCTAGATGCTTTTTCAGCACTTTGACAAGTGCTTAAAGGAAAGAGGGTATTGACAGTTAAGTAAGGGGTTTACCTTTAGCTGCGGATATATTTGGCCTAGACGAGTTTGAGTGCCACACCTCAGGCTTGCACGTGTCGGGTTAAAACTAACATTTAAAGGCAAGCCCTTGAAAATTCCATTTATCAGTCTAGCTCCCCCCGGACCGAAATCGTCATGGCCTTGGCGTTGGGCGGTAACAGTGGGGTTGGGGCTGGTCTTATATTTTTTGGCAGACGCACGAGCGTTACGGCGCCTGGAGTGGCTTGCGGAGGATTTGCGGATCCGGTTTCGCGCGGGCTGGCAGCAGACGAAACCAAGTGGCTCGGTCGTCTTGCTGGCGATGGATGAGCTCTCGGTGAAGACGCTCGGTCACTGGCCTATCGCGCGGCAGCAGCATGGACAACTGATCAATCTGCTCGGGCGTGATGTCCCGGCTCGGCCGACGGTCATGGCTTGGGACTTCTTTTTTACCGATTCGAGTTTTGATCCTGAGCTCGACAAGCTCTTCACCGAGCCGTTGAGGAAACTGCCTTTCCCTCTGATCATGGGAGCTTTCACGGATCCAGCGGCGCGAGGATTCTGGTCGGGAGGCAAGCCTGCGACCACCTTGGGTCTGACGCAGCCCATCCCCTGTGACGCGGCTACGCTGGGCGCGCTTATTGACAACCGTGGTGCAAACCTGCCGATCAACGGTTTGTTGGCGACGGCGAGTTTTGCCTTTCTTGACGCCGATGCCGACGAGGATGGGGTGGTGCGTCGCCTTCCGATGGTTCGTCGCGTCGGCGATCGTGTGCTGCCTGGCCTCGTGCTGCAGACCCTGATGGCCCATTGGCAGGTGGGGCCGGCGGATGTGAGCATCAAGCTTGGTAAAGAGATAGTGCTCCAATCTAAGCATGCCGGAGAGCACCACATCCCGATCGACCGGCAGGCGCATTATATCATCAACTATCGCTACGAGCAGGCGGAAAAATACAACCCCGACGGCATACCGACTCTCTCTTACTCGGGCGAGGACGAGCCTCCGGATAAAAAGCCCGGGTTGCTCGACCGCCTGCTGCCGCGGGTGGAGTTTGGCGACACGAGCGTGCCGGTGGCTCCGACGGGCGGGCGTATCCTTGTCGTAGGTGAAGTGGCGACGGGCATGACCGATCTTGGGCCCAGTCCCCTGCGCGGCGAGAGCCCGAAGGTGCTTTTCCATCTGAATGCCCTCGAAAACATCCTGGCGGAGGATCATCTCCGGCACACGCCGCTTTGGCCACCGCTGGCGGCACTATTGCTGGCGGGTATGGGGGCCGCGCTGGTGCTTGAAAAGTATTCGTTTCCTAAATATGTTAGCATTGTGTTTGTTTTGACCTTGGCGCCGGCTGCGGTGGCCGCGGGGGCTCTTTTACATGCGAACCTCATGATCCCGCTGGCCGTGCCGCTCCTTGGGCTGTCCTTGCAGCAGGCGATCATCACGACGATGAAGATCCGGGAGGAGCAGGAAAAACGTGACCGCATCCGCCGCATGTTCGGCTCTTATGTGTCACCGGAGTTGGTGCGCCGCATGGTTGAGGCGCGCACGGAGCCACAGCTCGGCGGGCATGAGGAGGAGGTGACTGCCTTCTTCAGCGATATACAGGGTTTTTCGGCTTTCTCCGAGGTGCTTTCGCCATCCGATCTCGTGGTGCTGCTCAATGAATACCTAGGCGGCATGACCGACATTCTCCAGCGGGAGGGCGGCGCTTTGGATAAATACATCGGCGATGCCATCGTGGCGATGTTCGGCGGCTTGGTGCCCCTGCCGAACCACGCCGCGCGGGCCTGCGAGGCGGTGGCGAAGATGCAGAAAAAGCAGGCCGAGCTCAGAATCTACTGGCAGTCGCAGGGCCTGCGCTGGCCGCCTCCGGTCCACGCGATGAGAACCCGCATCGGGCTCAACTCAGGCGAGGTCGTTGTCGGCAACATGGGTTCTCATCACCGGTTTAACTACACCATGATGGGCGACGTGGTGAACCTTGCCGCCCGTTGCGAAAGCGGCGCGAAGTCCTTCGGCGTCTATTCCATGACGACCGAAAACACGGTGCGTCAGGCGCTCGCTAAAAACTGCCAATGTGTTTTCCGGTCTCTCGACCGCATCGTGGTAAAGGGGCGCCACGAGCCGGTGGAGATTTTTGAAATCGTCGGATTGGAGGCGGATATAAATGACGAGACCCGTGCGTGTCTGGAAAAGTTCGCCGAGGGCCGCGCACACTATTTGAAGCAGTCCTGGCCGGAGGCGATCGCGGCGTTCACCGAGGCTTCTAAACGGGAGCCTCTGCAGCCGCAGCGCGATGCGGGAGTGGAGTCTAATCCATCCCTTGTGATGATCGAGCGCTGCCAGCACATGCTTCACGAACCACCGCCCGCCGATTGGGATGGTGTCTATCTTATGAAGGGCAAATGAAACACGCGGCCCGGATTTTTTTCATGGCTACGTTGGCGGGCCTCCCGCCTGTCCAAGTCTTGGCGGAGGACGGTGCCGTGCTGATTACGGGTGCGGAGTCGCCGGTGAGGCTGGAGGCGCTCACGGTCACGGCTTCATCGCGTTGGTTTGAAATCACCGAACTGGCGGGACGGGTGATGTTGCGTCCGGAAGAGGCGGGCGGGCCGGTGCTTTTTCCGAAACGCGGCCAGGAGTTTACTCCTGGTGAGACGGTCACGACTGGTGAACGCTCGCGCTTTGAGCTGACTGGTTCGGAGGTGGCGCGATGGCGCTTGGGCTCCCGCACCGTATTCCAGTTGCACAAAGCCGGCGCGCGGCTGCTGGCCGGCACGGCGCTGGCGATGGTGCCGGAGAAGGCCAGGTGGACGGTCGAGACCTTTGGCAGCCAGGTCCGCCTCGGCGAAGGCACCTGGATACTTCAAGCGGTTGAAAATGAAGGCGTGAAAGTCATCTGTCTCGATGGTCCCTCGCAGCTGGAAACGGACGTCGTGCTGGATGCCTCGCACCCCGGAGTGGCTACTCAGGCAGCGGTCAGGCTAAAGCCCGGAGAGTTGATTTTTATACGACCCGGCGCTCGCGGGTTTGGGCCATTGGTGACGATCTATCTGGAGGAGCTTTTGGCGACGAGCCGGCTGGTGGGAAGTTATGCCAAGCCGCTGCCTCAACTGACCCGGCTGCGTAACCTCGGCATCGCGCAGCGCGAACAACTAAAGGCCGTGACAGCCGCCTTGGTGGCGGGCGCGAAAGGCAGCGACGGCTTCGACGTGTATCTGCCCAAAGCCCCGCCTGCCGCCAAGTCTGCGGATGAGCCGAAAGGGGAGTAAGGCGGGCCTCGATTCAGGCGGGTTGGATGGCGTCGTTAACCGCCTGGCCGAGCAAGGCGCGTATAACATCGGCCGCGTGGTAGGTTTCCCGGCCCGGAGAGAGGTATCGACCAAGAGCGGAGATATCGTTGCCAGCGGTGATAAGGGCGGCCTCGTTGCCGTCGGCGTTACGCTGGCCGAGACCGATGGTGGCGAGCAGGCCATTGCAGAGGCACTTGCGTCCCAGGGTGTCGGCTAGGTCGCCGCCTTTACCCAAGTAGGCCGCCTCGGGTTCGCCTGCGCAACGGTAGCCGAAGGAGCCATCCTCCCGGGTGTAGGCTTGGCGAAGGTAACCGAGGTCGCAGACCCGTTGCCGTGCGGCGTAGACTGAGGGTGCGGACAAGGTTCCGGCCAGGCCGAGGACCTTGAACGGAAATCCGGTTGGGGAGGCGAGCGGATCGGTAAAGACACGGGCCGCTCCTGCGCGGATGAGAGCGAGAGTTTCGCTTCTCAGGGATGGTTCGATGCCGGATTCTTCGCAAAACGCGAAGGCGGTGCCGACCTGCACCCCCTGGGCGCCGCAGGCGAGTGCGTCGGCGAGTTTGGACGATGTGGCGCTGGCCCCTGCGAGCCAGAAGGGGAGGCCGAGGGCGCGGATTTTATCCAGTTCTGGCACGTCGCGCGGGCCGTAGACGGGCTCGCCTTCGGGGCTGAGTTGCATGGGGCCTCGGGGCGGGGCGTTGTGGCCGCCGGCGAGCTCGCCCTCGACCACGAAACCGTCGACCCGTCCATTCGATTTTCGTGCGAGGGTGGTGGCCAGGGCGGCAGAGCTGACGATGGCGATAAACTGCGGGCGCCGCAGACGCGGTGGCCCGCCGTCGACGAAGATGCGCGGCGAAAAATGCAGGCGTGGAGCGGTGGCCGGGGTTGCGCCCGAGGGCGCGGGGGCGAGGTCGAATGGCAGCTCGGCGTTCTCTCCTGCAGCGAACTGATCAAGCACGCCGGGGATGTCGCGCGGGATGCCTGCACCCATGAGCACGTAGTCAACACCGGCCAGCATGGCGCCGTAGAGTGAGGGCAGGGTCGCAAATTGGATTTTCTGGAGCAGATTCAGGCCGACGAGGCCGGAGTGATTTTCCTTGGCGAGGAAGACCTCCACGAAATTTGCAGCGACGGTGAGCTCGATCAGGGCAGGGGAGGACTGCGCGCCGGGCATGGGCACGGCTGCATAGGGCGAGCCGGCCTGAATGCCGCCCTCACGAAAATACGCGTTTAGAATCCGGGCGGAAATTGCCGGAAAGGGAAAGGCGGCGAGTGCGCGGCGCAGATCCCCGTCCGTGTCGCCCTGCTGGAGGCGGCGGGCGAGCACGACCGGCAGGAGGGTTCCGGATACGACCCCGAGCTGGCCTTGCGAAGCGACGGCACGGGCAAGACGCCAACCGGAGACCCCTACGCCCATGCCCCCTTGGATTATTTGCGGATGAACCATAGGGGGACAATCAAAGCGCGACCTGTCCGTTCAGAGAAAGCGGCATATCGCCGTCGGAGGCGGTGAGACGCGGCCTTATTATTGGCTATTCAATCCACTTCTAGGCCGTTCGGCACCGCATCCTGTCCCCGAGGAAACCCACCCCATGAACTTTACTTGGCCTCGGTTGCGGGACGGGCGGGGGCAAGGGCCGCGGCGGCGGTGAGCTCGTCGAGCAGCAGGGCGCTGACACGCTCGATGCCGGTGCGGGCGAGACTGCTGGCGGGATAGAGTCCTTGGGCGGCGAGATACTGGGTGAGGGCGGCGGCCTCGTTGCCCGCCGCTTCCTGGCGTTTGGCGGAATCGACGCGCCCGACAAAGGCGGCTACCCGAGGGGCGAGGTCGGCACGGCGCTGGTTTACGATCACGTCGTTAGGCGTGAGCGTGCAGGCGGCGTCGAGGGCCTCCCAGGCGGCGAAGGCGTTGTTTTGGGCTTCGAGCTCCTTGGCTTGGGCGAGGTAGATTTCGACGCGGGAGATGCGCTCGATGATTTCCTTCAACTGCGGTCCGCGCACCGCGTCGGAGAGCAGTGCGATGGCGAGCTCGCTGCGCTGGTCGTAGATGCGGCGGAAGTCACCGCGTTTGGAGGCGTCATCGAAAAGCACGGCGGCTTGAGAACCGAGGTCGACCTGCTGGGCCATGTTCTCGGTGTAGGTTTTGAGCGCGGGGTTGAGCGGCCAGAGACCGGCGGCGCGTTGGATCCCCTCCTGGGCGCGGGCGAAGTCCCCGCTGGCGGCGGCTTGTTGGGCGCCGTAGAGGGAAAGGGTGCTCATGCGCTGGGCGGCGCGGAGGGCGGAGGTGACCTCGCTGGTGCGGAAATCCTTAGCGGTGGCGCCGATCTGGGCGACGAGTTTGTCGACGGCGTCGTAGTCCTTCAAATCGGCGAGTTTGCGGGCCTCGTCCACCTGTTTGTAGAGGTTGAGTAGGACCTGTTTTTTCTCTCGCTCGAATTGGGCGACGGGCGGCAGGAACTCACCGAGGAAAAAGCTTTCCTGAAGGCGCTCGAGAGCGGCGACGAGCTGGCCGTCGGCGTAGCTGGCGCGCACGCCCTGCATGGAGGACTCGGTCTCGTTCATGGCCTCGCGGGAGAGGAATTCAAGGGTCTCGACGGTGACGGCGAGGTCGCTGGAAGGCAGGAAGGTGGATATCTCTTTTTTCAGCTTGGGCTCGATACTCTGGGCGGAGCCTTTGAAAATGTAGCGGTAGAAACTGGCGGCGATGAGGCAGTGTTGGAAGCGCCGCTGGAGGAAAAGGGTGACCAGCGTGCTCTGGAACTGGAGCTTGGCGGCGATGCCGGTGATCACGGCGCTGCCCTCGGAGGCCTTGATCTTGGCCTCGGTCTCGGCGAGGTCGCGGGTGCGGAAGAACTGGGCCACCGGTCCGGCGGTGGCGGAACCGCTGAGGGCGGAGGACGAGCCGGACGCGGGCTGGTTGCCCTGTGTGTTCCCTTTGGTCGCGCCAGCGCCAGAAGCGCCGTTCACGTTCACATTTGTGGTGGGTCCTGAGATCCCCGGCAGGGAGGATGCGTTCGAGACGACGTTGGCGCCCTCCTTGGCGATGAGGTCGCCGGAGTAGCTCACGGCTGCCTGCTGCTGGCGGCGGATGCGATCCAGCTCGGCCTGGGTGACGCCGATGGCCTCCTTTTCGTCACGGATGCGCCAAGCATTGAAGACCTCGTTGGCGATGGAGAGGCTGGCGCCGCCGTCGGATTCGAATTCGCTGGCCCGATAGAGGAGCTGCCAGGCTTTGCGGGTGTTTTCGGCCGCGGCCTCGCCGGTGCGGGTGGAGAGGAGGTTGAAAATCTCGTTCACAATGGCGCGGTAGACGTCCTGGTCGATGGACTCGGGCTGGCCGAGGTAGCGCTCGAAGCGGGCGCGGAAAACGCGAAACTGGCCTACATTGTAGGTGTGGCCCTTCCAGTTGACGGTGCCCTCCTCGGGGTTGAAGGCGTCGCTATCGGTGTCGAAGGCCTTGTTGATGATCGAGAGGAGGGTATTGCTCTCGATGTTGCCGGTGCCGAGGACGTTCAGGGCGGACTCGGCGGCGGATTTGGGTGCGCCGGAGGCGGTCGCTGGAACGGCTGGAGCAGCGGAAGTGGCTGCGGCTTTGCTGGCGGCGGCCTTGGCGGCCTTCGTGGGTGCGGCCACGGCGGCGGCGGGTTCGCCGGCATCCTGGGCAGGCGCGACGGACGCGAGGCAGAAGGGCAGGGCGAGTAAAAGAAAAAGAAGGCGCATGGGTGGGCGGGGCGGTCGGGCTCAGAGTTTGCGCAGGGCGTTGACGTAAAGCAGGCCGCCGCGGCGGACGGTGAGCTCGAGGCGGTAGCGTTGGGCGACCATGAGGTTCGCGCCGAGGGTGTCTGCGATGAACACGGGCAGGCGGGCGGGTTCGGTGCCGAGGGGGCGCACAGCGATGAGGCGGCCGGTGCCTTCGCGCCACTCGAGTTGGGCGTCGATCTCGGCTTCGAGGGTGTAGCGGTTGCCTTGGAGGTTGTCGGGGGCGTTCAGATAGGCGGCGACGGGAAACGGCTCGCCCGTCTGGCGGGCGCAGCCGGGGGCTAACAGCGCGAGCACGAGGGCGAGGCAGAAAAAAACCGGCCGCAGCGCGGCGCTTGGGTGGGGACGACGCATAGGTTTGCTAGGGTAAACGTTCAGGGCCAGCGCTGGGTTGCACAACCCCAAAAGACCAGCGCGGCGCCTAGCACGGCGTGGATGCCCAAGATGGCGAGAGCGGCGGGGGCACCGGCCAGCCAGCCAGGGTCCAGCAACATCACGGCGTCGTAGAAGCGCGAGTCAGGCAGATCACGCATCGCGGTGAGGTAACCGGACCAGCCCCAGTAAGTGGCGATGAACGGCCGCACGCTCCACACCAAGGCGGCAGGAAGGGCGAGCACCACGCCAGAGAGAGGGAGTTGAAAACCGACCAGGTAAATGGAGAGCAACGAAGCACGGTCGGGCGAGGTCAGCAGGGCGGAGATCCCGAGACAGACGATGCTCATGGAGGCTCCGACTGCGGCGAGCACGGCGAGTTGGGGCAGCCATGCACCGGGGAAGGCGCAGAGGAGCTTCACGAAGACCGTCATCCACACGCCTTGTGCGGCGCCGAGCCCGGAGACAAAGAGGAGCTTGGCCGCGGCATAGGCGCCTGGACGCAAGCCGGCCATGCGCTCCTTCTCGAACAGGGCGCGCTCGCCGGCGATCTCGCGGGCGCCGTTGTTGCTGCCCATCAGGCAGAGCAGGATCACCTGAAACAGGATCAGGCCTGAGACGAGGGTCGCGGTGTTGGCGGCGGCATGGCGGAACTCGGCCCTGGCTTGCAGGGTTTCGAGGATGCCGCCGTTTTGCTCGAGCCCCAGTCCGCGCAACTGCGGCAGTCCGCCGAGGGCGAAAATCACCACTAGACACGGGAAACCGAACGTGATCGCGGCGGTGAGCAACAAGGTCGCGCGGTCGCGCATGAAGAGCCGGCCGCGCCGCACCAGCAAAGTGATCAACTGGCTGACTAAGGCCGGCCGTGCGGCTTGTGCCGGGGTGGGGCGGGGCGGGGCTGAGGGCTCGTCGCAGGCCACCTCGGCAACGGCGCGGGCGGGCGGAGCCGGCACGCGGCGTTGCCGCCAGTGGTCGAGCGGGTGCTCGGCCAGTCGATCGTAGAGAAAGAGCGCGTCCTGGATGCCAAAGTGATCGAGCAAGGCTGGCAGCGACCCTTGGAAAACCACCGCGCCCTCGTAAACCACGGTCACGGTGTCGAACTGGTCCAGTTTCGCGAGATTGTGAATCACGCAGAGCACCGTGCGTTGTTGCTCGGAGACGAGGCGGCGCAGCACGGCCAGAATCTGGTCCTCGGAGCGGGGGTCGAGGCCGCTGGTGACTTCGTCGCAGAGCAGGCAGGCGGGCTCGGCCGCGAGTTCAAGGGCGAGACCGAGGCGGCGGAGCTGTCCGCCGGAGAGTTTCTCCACCACGGTGTCGGCGCGCTCCGCAAGGCCGACCAGACCGAGCAGGGCGGCGAGCCGGCCTGCGTCGTGGTTTTTTCGATACAGGCGTAGGGCGGCGTCCAGCGCCTCGGCGACGGAGAGTTTGCCGTGGGCGATGCTGAATTGCGGGGCGAAAGCCACCTCGCGCAGGAGCTCTTCGGCCCGGGCGACGCGGCGGCCGCGCAGGAGGATGTCGCCTCGCGCAGGCAGGATGCCGAGCAGGCCCTTGAGCAGGGTGGTCTTGCCGCAGCCGGACGGGCCGATGAGGGCGTGCAGTTGTCCGGCCGCGAAATCGGCGTCGGCGCCGTGCACGAGGGCGGCGGCCCCGGCGCGGGGGAGGACATCTAGCTGACGGCAGGCGAGCATGGGTGTTCATGTAACAGGATAAAAACGGCATCCCGTCGAGCATCCCTAGAAAAAAGCCTTTGCGCGCGGCGGTGGATTTTGCGCGGATGACCGTCCCGCCATGGACCGCATCACCCAAGCTTTCGCCCGAGCCCGTTCCCAAAACCGCGCCGCCTTCGTCGCCTACCTCTGCGCCGGCGACCCGGATTTCGCCACTTCGCTGGAGGCTTGCCGCGCGTTGCTGCGCAACGGCGTGGACATCCTCGAACTCGGCGTGCCTTTCTCCGACCCCTTGGCGGACGGCCTCACCAACCAACTCGCTGCCCAGCGAGCGCTCGAAGGTGGCATGACGATGGCGCGGGTGAATGAACTCGCGACCGCTCTGCGGACGGAGTTTCCCGAGGTGCCGTTGGTTTTCTACACCTATTACAACTTGGTGTTCTCAAACGGAATCGAGGCCTATGTATCGGCGGCGAAGGCCGCCGGCTTGGACGCCTTGCTTACCCTTGATCTTCCGCCGGAGGAATCGTCGGACGTGGCCGAGGCTTGTGCGCGGCATGGGTTGAAGACGGTTTTTATCGTAGCTCCGACCACGCCTTCGGCGCGCCTGCCGGTGATCGCGGCGGCGGCGACGGGTTTTATCTACTACGTCTCGCGCGAAGGCGTTACAGGCGTGCGTGACTCCGTGGCGGGGGGCATCCCCGAGGCGTTGGCGGCGATCAAGAAGCACACAACCCTTCCGGTGGTGGTGGGTTTCGGCATAGGCACGCGAGCGCATGTAAGCGAAGTCGCCCGGCACGCGGATGGCGTGGTGGTTGGCAGCGCTTTGGTGAACGTTATCCGCGACCATCTGCAGAATCGTGCTTCGATCGCAGGAGCGATGGGGCAAAAGGCGGCGGATCTGGTCGCGGGCACGGCGCGTGCTTGATGTGCTCGGTCTTCATGCAGCGGCTTGGAAGCTCAATTAGTCTTCATCGCCCGTATGCATCGACCTTCTACTAACTAAACTGAGCCGATATGATACATTGGAGTTTTTGTTTTACTTTGGAATCAGCGACCCCTTCGCTGCGCCGCGACTCTAACTAAAACCGACCTAACAACCGTGAGCCAACCACACACGCGAAAGACTTTCCTCGCCAAAGTGCTGGGCGCCCTTGCCTTCACCGGCCTGATCGCCCCCCGACTGCTTGCGAACCCTGCGAGCGCTTCCGGCTCCGACTCTGCGCCCGCCGTCAAGGCCTCCTTTTCCGTCAAAACGGATCCTCGTTCGGTCGCACGCGCCGACGATGTCGTGTAACCCGGCGCCTTTTTAAACGGCCCCCCGACCCAACACTTTCGTCATGTCCAAGCTTTTCCCCAAGTCGGCCAACAAGCTGCCGTTCCAGATCCTGATTTTCCTCGGGCTCACCGTCGGCATCGTTTCCGCCGGTATAACCTACTACGCCACGCCCAAATACACCCGCGTGGGCTACGCCCCGGTTCAGCCCGTGCCCTTCAGCCACGCTTTGCACGCTGGGCAACTAGGCATGGATTGCCGTTATTGCCACAGCAACGTCGAGAAGTCCGGTCACTCCAACGTGCCTACTGCGCAGACGTGCATGAACTGCCATAACCAGATCAAGACTGACAGTCCCCTGCTCGCCCCGGTGCGCGAGAGTTATGCATCAGGCAACCCCGTGCCATGGGTGAAAATCCATCAGGCTCCGGACTATGTCTATTTCAACCACTCCGTCCACGTCGCCCGCGGCGTGTCCTGCGTCGAGTGTCATGGCAAGATCAACGAGATGCCTGTCGTCAGACACGACAAGCCGCTTTCGATGGGCTGGTGCTTGGAGTGCCATCGCGCACCAGAGAAATTTATCCGTGATCCCAAGCTCGTCACCAATCTCGATTGGCAACATCCCGGCGGCGCCGCCGGCCAACTCGAAGAGGGCAAGAAATTTGTCCACGACTGGAATATTCAACCTCCCCAGAGCTGCTCCGGCTGCCACCGCTGATCGCCCTCATCGCCGATGAAACGCAAATTTGACCATTCCACGCCCGCTAACTCCGAGTCTCTTTCGACCGGCCCGCGCTACTGGCGCAGCCTCGATGACCTCGCTGCCACGCCCGCAGTGCAGGCCCAGATCGACCGCGAGTTCCCCGAGGGTTCGGACAACCTGAATGGCGTCGATCGCCGCAAGTTCTTCAAACTTATGGCCGCTTCCTTCGCCCTTGGCGGAGTGGGTTTGGCCGCCGGCTGCCGACGCCCCGAGGCGCACATCCTTGCCTACGGCAAATCCGTTGAGAATATCATCCCGGGCCTGCCTCTTTACTACGCAACGGCCATGCCGATCCGTCGTAACGCTATTCCAGTGCTGGCCGAGACCCATCAGGGCCGTCCTACCAAGCTGGAAGGTAATCCGACTTTTGCTCCCTACGGCGGTGCGACCAACGCACTTGTCCAGGCCTCAGTCCTCGATCTTTACGACGTCGATCGCGCGACCACCCATACGATCAAGGGCTCCGCGGCCACCTCCGCCCAGATCAATGATCTGCTCGCCTCTATCGGTTCAGAGGCGAAGGCCTCCCAGGGCGCCGGCCTGGTGTTCGTAGCCGAATCCTCCGGCTCGCCCACTCGTTCCCGTTTGGTGGCCAAGTTGAAACGTGATCTCCCCAAGGCTGTCTGGGCCGAGTATGAGCCCGTTGCCGATGAGGCACCAGTCGCCGCCGCCCTCGCCGCCTTTGGTCGCGCCGACGTCAAGCCCCTTTACCGCTTCGCCAAGGCCAAGCGCATCCTTTCGCTCGACGCCGATTTCTTCGCCGCCGAGGCAGGTGCGCTCGGTTACGCCCGTGATTTTTCCAAGGGCCGCAAAGCGCTCACCAAGGACGCAGAGCTCAATCGCCTCTACGCAGTCGAGAGCACTTTCACCATCACCGGTTCGATGGCGGATCATCGTCTCCGTCTCGCCAGCAGCCATCTGCTCGCGTTTGCCGCCGCGCTCCACGGCGCGGTGACCGGCGGGACGACATTTGCCAGCATCGCACAGGGTCTCGATTTCAAGGACAAGGACAAGTGGCTCGCCGCTTGCGCCGCCGACTTGATCGAGCACAAGGGACATGCCGTCTTGGTCGCGGGCTCGCATCTCCCCGCCGAGGTTCACGCCATCGTTTACGCGCTCAACGTTGCTCTCGGTGCAGTTGGTCATACCGTCGATTTCGTCGCAGTGCCCGCACCGGTGACCACCGGCATAGTCGATGTGGCCAAACTCTTGCAGAGCGGCTCGGTCAATACCCTCGTCGTCCTCGGCGGTAATCCCGCGTATAACGCTCCGGCCGATCTCGACTTCGCATCCTTGATGAGGAAGGCCGGCCAGGTCGTCCGTCTCGGATACCACGTGGACGAGACCTCCGCCGCTGCTCCCGCCGGCGCCCATCTTGCCGCCGCGCACTACCTCGAGTCGTGGGGCGATGCGCGCACTGCAGACGGCACCATCGTGCCGGTCCAGCCGATGATTCTTCCGCTTTTCGGTGGCGTCACTGAGCTTGAAGTCCTCGCCCGCATACTAGGCGAGGCTAAGACGGATGGCTACTCGTTGGTTTATGACACCATCACCGCGATTAATTCCCTCGGCGGGCTGGTCGGTGAGAAGGGTTTCCGCCAGTTCTTGCACGACGGACTGCTCGCCGGTTCCGCTTACTCCATCACGGATGTCCGACTCTCCGCTTCTGGGATCGACAAGCTGCTTGCCTCCGCTTCGCCGGTAGTTCCAGTCAACGAGAACAACCTTGAAGTGCGTTTCACCTTCGACTCGAAGGTGGATGATGGTCGCTTCGCCAACAACGGCTGGCTCCAAGAGTGCCCAGAGCCCATGACCAAACTGGCATGGGACAATGCGATCCTCGTATCGCCCCGTCTCGGCAAGAAGCTTGGTATCGAGCCCGGTGGCTCCATGATCCAGGTCGCGCGCAAGGAGACGGCAAACTTTTCGCACGGCAAAGAGAAGGCTTTCATTGGCGAACTCGTCGTCGGCGGTCGCAAGATTCGCGGCCCCATTCATATCCAACCCGGCATGTCCAACTGGACGGTTTCCGTGGCCCTCGGTTACGGTCGCACCGTCACCGGTCGGGTCGGCACCGATGTTGGTATCAATGCTTACGAGCTGCGTGGTTCAGACAGTCTTGCTGTCGCTACCGGCGCCAAGCTCACCATCGTCCCCGGCGAATACGCGGAGCTCGCCAACACCCAGGAACACTGGTCGATGGAAGGCCGCGACATCGTTCGTGAGGCCAACGTGGAAGAATTCCGCGACAACCCCGGTTTCGCCGCCAGCATGGGCATGGAGGCCCATACGCCCGCCGTTTACGGGGACTACACCCCCGAGCAATTTGCGAAGCTAACCAACGCCGAGCGAGCCGAGCTTTCCGCAAAACGCGCGCAAAGCACTCCTCGTGGCGGTTCGCTGATGAACACCCCGGATTATTCCGGTCCCGACGCCCATCTCGATGGCGTGCACCAGTGGGGCATGTCGATCGATCTCAATACCTGTATCGGATGCAATGCCTGCGTGATTGCCTGTCAGGCGGAGAACAACATTCCCATCGTCGGCAAAGACCAGGTCCTTCGTGGTCGGGAGATGCATTGGATTCGCCTCGATCGCTACTATTCCGATGGCAAAATCGAGGCTGCGGCCTTCGGTGGCCCCGGCAACGGCGAGCTCCCCGAGGATCCGCAGGTTTCGATGCAGCCCGTGGCTTGCATGCACTGTGAGCTCGCGCCCTGCGAGACGGTGTGCCCAGTCAATGCGACTGTGCATGATCAGGAAGGCATCAATACGATGGCCTACAACCGTTGCATCGGCACCCGCTATTGCGCGAACAATTGTCCATACAAGGTCCGCCGCTTTAACTTCTTCGACTTCAACAAGCGCCAGCTCGACGAACTCTACATGGGTCCGCTGGGCAAGTCTGGTATGCCCGAGCTCGTCAAAATGGTGAAGAACCCTGACGTGACTGTCCGCATGCGCGGCGTGATGGAGAAGTGCACCTATTGCGTGCAGCGTATCCAGCAGGCCAAGATCAAGCAAAAGGTCGCGGCTGGAGCTTCAAACAAGGTCGAAATTCCCGACGGTTCTTTCAAGGTCGCTTGTCAGCAGGTGTGTCCGGTCGAGGCGATCGAGTTTGGAAACATAAAAGACGTGCACAGTCGCGTCTCCCAAGCCAAGGCGCGCGAGCAGGATTACCAGCTCCTAGGTTATCTTAACATCCGTCCCCGCACATCGTTCCTTGGTAAGTTGCGCAATCCGAATCCCGCTATGCCGGATTATTCGGAGCTGCCGCTCAGCCGCCAGGAATACAACAAGAAGAATCATCCCGCCGGCATGGAGCATGGTCACGAGCCGGCGCATGGCGCACCCCATGGCGAAGGACATTCCACTCCCGCGCACGAGTTGCACGGCGAGGCTAAACCCACCGCGTTCCTCGGTAAAAACTTCTTCGGAGGTAACTCCTAATGGCTCATTCCGCTCATTCCGAACACGCCGCTCCGGCGATCCTAGCCGAGGTTAATCCGGCTCCGTTGCCGCGCGCGACACTCGTTGAGAGTAAGCGTAGCTTCAACTGGGTCACCGAGAAAATCTGTGGCATCATTGAGGGACCTACACCGCGCTGGTGGTGGATTTCCTTCGCGGTTTCTTGCTTCGTCGCAAGCTTCACGGTTATCGGCATCGCCTACCTCGTATCCACCGGCGTTGGCGTCTGGGGCCATGCGAATCCCGTCAACTGGGCATGGGATATCGTGAACTTCGTGTTCTGGATCGGTATCGGTCACGCCGGCACTTTGATCTCCGCGATCTTGTGCTTGTTGCGACAGAAGTGGCGCACCTCGATTAATCGAGCCGCCGAGGCCATGACGATTTTCGCCGTGGTCTGCGCCGCCATTTTCCCGGTTTTCCACGTCGGTCGTGTTTGGTTCGCTGTTCTGCCGGGTTATCTTTTCCCTTTCCCGAACTCCAATGCGATCTGGCCTAACTTCCGGTCTCCGCTGGAGTGGGACGTCTTCGCCGTTTCTACCTACGGAACAGTGTCCGTGCTGTTCTGGTATATCGGATTGATTCCCGATTTGGCCGTGTTACGAGACCGTTTCTACAAGGCGGGTAACAAATTCAAATCGGCGCTTTACGGATTTTTTGCCATGGGCTGGCGCGGAAGCAACCGCCACTGGAGCAACTACGAGATGGCCTACTTGATCCTGGCCGGCATATCCACGCCTCTGGTGTTATCGGTGCATACCATCGTGTCGTTCGACTTCGCGGTTTCCCTCATCCCCGGCTGGCATACCACGATCTTCCCTCCCTACTTCGTGGCGGGAGCGATTTTCTCCGGCTTCGGCATGGTGATCACCCTGATGATGCCTCTGCGGGCAATCTTCCGTTTGGAGGATTTGATCACCCAGTATCACATCGATTGCATGTGCAAGATCATCTTGGCCACGGGCACTATTGTTGGCTACGCTTACGGAATCGAATTTTTCATCGCTTGGTATGGTTCGAATCCCTACGAGGGCTTCGCCTTTATCAATCGCGCCTTTGGCCACTATGCTTGGGCCTACTGGATCATGATTACCTGTAACGTAATCACCCCCCAGTTCTTCTGGTTCAAGAAGGTGCGTAATAACATCGTCCTAGTCTGGATACTTTCGATTTTTGTAAACGTAGGCATGTGGTTCGAGCGTTTTGTGATCATTGTCACCTCTTTGGCTCGTGATTATCTGCCTAGCTCTTGGGGCTATTATAGTCCCTCCGCGGTCGAGATCTTTACCTTCTTCGGCACCTTTGGTGTCTTCGGAGTGCTCTTCCTCCTCTTCATCCGCTTCCTCCCCATCATGCCGATGGCTGAAATCAAAGCCGTTATGCCTGAAGCCGATCCGCACTCTGGACATGGCGATTCCAAGCACTAAGCCACCCTTTAAACGACCACACCTATGGCTGACTCCATATACGGCTTGATGGCCCGCTTCGACTCTGCGTCGGAAATTTTCCACGCTGCAGAGCAAGTGCGCAACGCTGGTTATAAACACTGGGACTGTATCACCCCCTTCCCCATCCATGGTTTGGATGGAGCGATGGGAGTGCGACGTTCACACGTGCCAAAGTTTTCTCTTATCGGCGGTCTTACCGGATTTACCACAGGTATGTCGATGATCTGGTTCACCGGAGCTTTTGACTATCCTCTTATTGTCGGCGGAAAGCCTTACTTCAGCCCGCTCTTCGCATTCCCGATTTCATACGAGTTAACCATTTTGTTTACGGCATTTGCTACCATCGGCGGCATGTTCCTGCTAAACTGGTTGCCGCAGCATTATCATCCGGTCCTTAAATCCAAGGACATCACCCGCGGCCTGGACGACACCTTCTATGTCGTTATCGAGGCACGCGATCCCAAATTCGATCTTGCCCGTGCCAAGGCCCTCCTCACTCAGGCCGGCGCCAAGGAAATCTCCGAGTTGGAGGCCTAAGACCATGCGCTACGCCTACCTCGTCCTCCTCTTCGTTGTTATCAGTGCGGTCTCCGTGCTGGGCTTCCGCGGGTCATCGACCACGCGTCCTCCCCTCGAGGTTTTCCCTGATATGGATCGCCAGGCAAAATATAAGCCTCAGGCTGAATCCGCTTTCTTTGGTGACAAACGCACCGACCGTCCGGCACCTGTCGGCGCCGTTCCTTTTGGTCGCACAGCAATCAAGGCTGAAGCCAAGTTCCTTGGCGCCGATGATCAACTTTATCAAGGACTCGCTTCTGACGGCACCTTTGCCCGTGGGTTCCCCGCCTCAATCACTGTGGACGGCAAACTCCTTGAGCGTGGCCAACTCAAATACACCATCTACTGCGCTCCCTGCCATGGCGCGATCGGCGATGGTAATGGCATCACCAAGCAGTATGGCATGGGGGCCACGCCCACCTATCACGACGATCGCCTTCGCAACATGCCTGAGGGCGAGATCTTTAATACGATCACCAAAGGCAAAAACAACATGTTGTCCTATGCCGATAAACTCGATCCAGACGACCGTTGGGCCGTCATCGCGTATGTTCGCGCCCTCCAGCGTGCGCAATCCGGCACTGCACTTGACATCCCTTCCGCCCACAAATCCGAGCTTGGTCTGAAATGAGCACCCACGCCGCCACTATCTCCTCTGCCACCGTCAGCGCCTCCGCGCCCGCCTCTTCGTTGAGCGGATCTGCTAACAAGGCCCTTACGCTTGGCATCATCGGCCTCGTTGCCACTGCCGCCGGCCTCGCCGTTTCGGGTGGTAAGGCAGTCGCCTTCTCCTACCTCACTGGTATCGTCTTCTGGACCGGCATCGCACTGGGCGCGCTGTTCCTTGTGATGATTCACCACGTATTTGACGCCGGGTGGTCCACTGTATTACGCCGCCAGTTCGAGAACTGGCTGTCCTGCATGCCATGGCTCGCGCTCCTTTTTGTGCCCTTGATTATCTCGGCGTTCGTCGCTCCTGGCATGATCTGGAAGTGGACCGATCCCTCTTACGATCTCGCCCAGGTCGGTGGTCACGGCACTGTGGCTCAAGACGTTCTATGGGTTAAGAAATCGGGCCTGCTCAGCACCACCTCGCTGGTCATCGCGACCTTTATTGGGTTCGCGGGCTGGAGTCTGCTGGCCAACCGTTTCCGCACTCACTCCTTCACTCAGGATACCGACGGTGACATCGCCCACACGCACGCCAGTCGTTTTTGGACCGCCGTAGGTTTGCCGTTCACTGCGCTTTCGATGACACTTTGCGTCATCCTCTGGGTCAAGGCGCTCGATTACCACTGGTATTCCACGATGTATGGCGTCTGGTTCTTCGCCGGCTGCGTTCGCGGTGCACTTTCTGTGGGTATGATCATAACGGTCTGGCTCTGGAATCGCGGTGATTACAAGGGCATTCTGAACAACAATCACATGCACTCGCATGGTATGCTGATGTTTGCCTTCACTGTGTTCTGGGCCTACATCACATTCTCCCAGTATTTCCTTATCTACATGGCCAACATCCCGGAGGAAACCTTCTGGTATAGCCTTCGTGAAATTAACACCGACGGTCAGTTTAACACGTGGGGTTACGTTGGATTCTTCCTGCTCTTCGGCCATTTTGTCGCTCCTTTCCTGACCCTCATCCATTACCCGGTGAAGCTCTCGAAGACCTGGATGCCGCGTATCGCCGCCTTCATCGCCTTTGTCTTCCTCGTGGACGTAATTTACAACGTCATGCCTTCGCTCAAAAAGATCACTGGAGATGCGTATCCTTTCACCAGCATCAACCTCCTCTGGATAGCCAC
Organism: Verrucomicrobia bacterium IMCC26134; assembly: GCA_000972765.1. GTDB lineage: Bacteria > Verrucomicrobiota > Verrucomicrobiia > Opitutales > Opitutaceae > IMCC26134_A. The sequence goes on from CP011265.1 coordinate 610,956, forward strand.
CTCCGTGGTTGGCGTCGGTGGAGTGTGCGTATGGGCCTATTTGAACAGCTTCGCCAAGACCAAACTCATCCCGATCCGCGATCCGCGTATCGGTGAATCTCTCACCCACCATGAGTGACGCACATCCTCCCTCCGGAACTTTTAGTTTTACTTCCACTTTGCTCGCCGTAATCGGCGGCTTTGCGATCTTCTTATTGATCCTTACCGTGGCTTATTTGCCTCAGAAGCCGGCCCCTTTGGCCGACGGGGCAAGGACGCCTGAGCAGCGTAAGGTCGCCCTCGCCGAACTTCGCGCCAAAGAACATAACGCCGCCACCACCTATGGGTGGGTTGATCAAGCAAAGGGGCAGGTTCGCCTGCCCATCGCTGATGCCGTCGAGCTCACGATCAAAGAGCTCAACGCCGTCCCCAAGCCCTGATAGGTGACGGATGCCTGACTGGTTTTTCTACCTCGTAGCATTCCCCATCGCCGCGCTTTTCTTAGCTAGCGCGGTCTACGCATTACAATGGGCTTCCAAGTCAGGGCAACTCCGTGATCTCGAAGACGGTTCGCAGGTCATTTTTGATGACGAAGAGCCCATCGGAAGACCGACAGACCAGACGCTTCGTCAGCCTAAACGCGTAAGCTCGCATCCTAACCTTTAATGGGTCGTCACTCGCCGCCAAACCAATCACTCTCATGGCTTCCGCTTCCCAACTAGCCTCCTCGCTCAGTCCTTCCGCTTCGCCACAACTGGCCAAGCGTGCGGAGCTGAGTGCGATCGATGCCTCCACCAAGCTTCCGGCGCTTTTCTTTTTCGGCTCAGCTGTGCTCTGGCTCATCGTCGGAACCCTGTTCGCCTTGATCGCCTCCTTTAAGATGCACACGCCGACTTTCCTCGGCGATTACGAGTGGCTCACCTTTGGCCGAGTGCGCACTGCCCACTTGAACGCAGTTATTTATGGCTGGTCGGTTAACGCTTCATTCGGCGTCGCCTTTTGGCTCATGGCACGTCTCTCCAGGGCTGAATTGCGCCACTCTGGTATGCTGCTTATAGCCTCTGCATTCTGGAATGTCGGTGTGACGCTCGGCATTTACGGCATCCTTACGGGGGACTCGACGTCCATTGAGTGGTTAGAGTTTCCGTCTTACGCCACCCCGCTGCTGTTTTTCGCCTATGCACTGGTTGGTGCATGGACGGTCATAACGTTCCGGTTCGGACGTTCGAAGCACATCTACGTTTCCCAGTGGTATATCCTCGCCGCGTTATTCTGGTTCCCGTGGCTGTATTCGGTCGCGCAGATCATGCTGATTTTTTCGCCTGCCCGTGGCACGGTGCAATCGTTGGTTAACTGGTGGTTTGCGCACAATGTCCTCGGGCTTTGGTTCACGCCGATTGGCCTGGGCGCGGTTTATTATTTTCTGCCCAAGGTGCTGGGTAAGCCGATTCATAGCTACTATCTTTCGGTCCTCGGCTTCTGGTCTCTCGCCATTTTCTACAACTGGGCTGGGGTTCATCACCTCATCGGTGGCCCGGTTCCAATATGGGTGCAGACGGCCGGCATCACCGCCTCTTTCATGATGGTCATCCCCGTTATCGTGACCGCAATTAACCATCATCTTACGATGATCGGCAACTTCTCGAAGCTCAAATACAGCCCTACGTTGCGGTTCATCGTTTTCGGTGCAGTGGCCTATACCTTTACTTCGCTGCAAGGGTCTTCGATGTCGATTCGCAGCTGGTCCGAGGTCACTCATTTCACCCAATACACCATCGGTCACTCTCATGCCGGCATGTATGCCTTTTTCAGCATGGTGATGTTTGGATCCATTTACTATATCCTGCCCCGTATACTCCTTAAAGAGTGGCCGTCGGCCAAGTTGATAAGTCTTCACTTCTGGTCTACGGCGTTGGGTGTAATTTTCATGGTGCTCGCGCTGTCGATTGCAGGCGTGAAACAGGGCATTGATTTGAATACCTTGCCAGTCGGTGCCGACGGGCACACCGGAAGCCCGGTGCCTTTTCTTGAGATTGTTAAAAACACCATTCCATGGCTTAAGCTTCGCAGTTACGCAGGCATTCTTATGACCATAGGGCATGTCGCATTTGCGATTAACTTTGTATGGATGTTACTCAAAGCACGCCCTGCCGGCGTCACCGCACCCACGCTCTTCCGCGATGTGCCTGAACTGGAGGTTTCTCGATGAATCGCGCCCCCCTTATTTTCCTCGGTATATTCTTCGCCATCGCATTCTCTTGGACGGGTATAATCCTGACTAATCAGATCAGTTACGGTAGTCTCACCCCTTACGTAAATGCCGACGACGGTAAAGCCTACCCCCAGAGTGTTCCTGGCGATGCCGCACGTGGAAAACTAGTCTACCAAGATCTAGGCTGCATCTACTGCCATACCCAACAGGTGCGTCAGCCCGGTTTCGGTATAGACATCGAGCGCGGTTGGGGTGAACGCGGCAGTGTTGCCCGTGATTACATCCGTGAATCACGCGTTTTCCTCGGCACCATGCGCACAGGGCCGGATCTCCGTAATGTAGGCACCCGCTTTGCCGGACAAGGTGGTCGCGAGTGGCACATCAAACATTTCTACGATCCGACAATCACATCCGCTGGTTCGATTATGGCCCCTTACCGGTTCCTCTTTGAAACCAAGGCGATCATTGGCGATGCCTCTCCCAAGGCGGTGCAGTCCTTGTTACCCGAAAACCACCAACCAGTCGCAGGCTCTGAGATCGTCTTGAAACAACGTGGGGAGGACTTGATCGCCTACATGCTTTCGCTGAAGGACCCTGAGCTTTATCCAGAAGAGGCAACCAAAGTTTATGTTCCAAAGGCGGAGCCCGCGAAAACTGAGCATGGCGCACACGGTGCCGAATCCAACAAGGAGGCCGCGAAATGAGCACTTCCAACGACAATTCACCCTCTGATAAAAAGGGTCACATCGAACACGCCGGCGCCACCGATGAAAGTATTCAGCGTGTGCATGCCATCTTGCTCCGCGAACAAGACGAGCCCAAGGAGGGCTTTACCCCGATGCCGCTCTTCTTGCTCGGGTTCATCTCCGCGATGATTTTTTTGGGCTCGGTTTATTTCGTCCAAAATCGAGGCGACTTTGATCCCTTGGTTTACGATACGCGTTACGATGCCGAGGCCGCCAAAGCCGCCGCTTCCGCCCCCAAGGCGCTTACCCCTGAGCAGATCATCGCCAAGGGTAAGGTGCTGTATAATACTTGTGCCTCCTGTCATACTCCAAGTGGCATGGGCGTGCCCGGCGCATTCCCACCGCTCGCCGGTTCCGAATGGGTGAACGGTTCGGAGGAAGTCCTCGTTCGCATCTTGTTACATGGCCTTGCCGGCCCCGTCACGGTTAAGGGCAGTATTTACAACGGTAACATGCCGGCCTTTGGTCCCGGTGGCGGTTATAGCTGGAACGATGAAAAAATCTCCCAAGTTTTATCCTATGTTCGCCAGGAATGGGGTAATACCGGCACTGCTATCACTGCTGAAAGGGTAGCTGAAATTCGCAAACTCGAAGCATCCCGCAGCAAACCATGGAGCGAGGCCGAGTTATTGCCCTTGGAGAAGCGTTAAACCCTCTGCTGTGATGTTTTTAATTTCTGGTCGGCAAGGGGCATGCACCCTGCTTGATCATTAAGGAGATGGACCTGTCCTGTTGTCTGCTTAAGTCTTATCCCGTTATGAAAATCCGTTTACTTTCCCTTGCGCTTGTTCCTCTGATGTTGGCTGGCTGCAATCATGCGGCGCGTCACGAGATGGGGGGCAATGCGCCGGTGGCGGAGGAGTTTGTCGCACTGAAGACGCTGTCCGGAACGAGCTGGATTTTAATTTCACTTGAAGGTCTCCCCCTCGCTCCCATCGCCTCTGACGCAGCTCCGCTTTCGCTGGAGTTTTCAACCGATGCTAAAGAGGTGATCGGTTACAGTGGGGTGAATCGTTTTGCTGGACGTTATGATCAGGAGGGTGCGTCCTTGCAATTTGGGCCTCTTTCACTGACCCGTCGTATTGGCCCTGCGGATCTTCAGGAGATTGAGGGCCGTTTTACGCGGATATTAAGCGGCGCCAGCGGATGGAGGCAGAACGGTAAAACCCTTCAGCTATTGGTCGCAGGAAGGGTGGGCGCCATCTTAGCGCCTGCCGCTTCAACTAAGTAAACGCTGCCTGCCCCAATTTATTCTTCGTCTTGCTCAGGGGGCGAAGGTGATGGCGGCGGTGGTGCCGCCTTTGCGGGCGACCATTTCGACCAGGCGTTGGATTTCGAGTTCAGCGGTGCGCTTTTGGATGCGGGTGAGCTCCACGTCGTTCGCGAAGTCAAAGTTGGCTTGGATCGCCTTGTCTTTCTCGGCGCGCAGGGCCGCGAGCTCCACCTCCAGCTTCTTCACTGTCGCGGCGTGGGCGGCGGCGGTGGTAGTGAAGGTGGCGGTGTCGTCGGCGATGCGTTTGGTGTCGGCCGCCCATTTGGCGCGTTTGTCGTCCTCTTTCTTCTTTTCCTCGGCCTGGCGCTCCGTTTCGCGTTTGTCTGCGTCGGCCTTGGCTTGGCGCTCGGCCTCGGCTTTTTGGGCGGCTTCGTCGGCTTCTTTCCTGGCTTTGGCCGCAAGCACTTGCTGCTCCTGGGCGGCCGCTTCTTTGCTGTGCTTCAGGTAGATGCCGCCGAAGGCTAAAGTGAGCGCAATCGGAACGATGACGTAAATTTTGTTCATGTGGGTGGTTCCTTGCGGGTTACTTGGCCGGGGCGACGGGCGCGGGCGGCGGGGTGTTGAGCTTGGTGAGCAGGGCTTGCAAGGATTGCACGTTGGCCTGGGCCTTGAGCACGAAGTCCTGAAGGAAGGCTTTTTCGGTTTCGCTGGTTTTGCGGCCCTCTGCGAGTCTGACGAGCTCGGCTTTTTCTTTGGTGAGGTCGAGTTTTACGCGCTCGATCTGGCGGGCCAGTTTCTCCTGCTCGCGGAAGACTTTGTCGCGGGCGTCGATGGCGACCTGCCGGGCTTCCTTTTCCACCAGCTCGCGGGCGGCTTTGGCGTCGCGGTCCTTTTTGCGGATTTCCTGGGCGCGGATGGCGTCGGCCATGGCGACCTTGCGGGCGTCTTGCTCGGCCTTGAGTTTGGCGTCGCGGGCGGCGACGACTTGCTCGGCCTTGGCTTTGTCGCGGGCGAGCTGGCCGTTGCGGTGCTGGAGGTAGACGGCGATAAACACCGCGAGGGCGGCCAGAGGAGCGATGAAGTAAACTTTTTTCATGGGCGCGGAACGGGAGACGAAAGGGGAGGCGGGTGGCGGGCTGCGAGTGGCTGGGAGCTAGTGGCGTGTGGCTAGGCTTTGGGTTTGAGGGGCTCGCGTTCGCGGAGAGCCTCCTGGATGGCCTTGGCGAGAGGGTCGAGCGCTGCGGCGGTGACCTCGGTGTGGGTGCGGGCGTCTTCGATCCAGCGGCCGGCTTCTTCGTAGCGCTGGAGTTCGTAGGCGAGATAGGCGAGGTAGAGCGAGACCTGGCCGGGTTTTTCGATCGTGGCCTGGGCGCGGGCGGAGCGGCCGCGCTCGTAGGCTTCGGCGACCTTGCCGGTATTGTAGTAAAACTGGGCGAGCGAAAACTCGAGGGCGGCGTCGGCGGGGAAGGCTTTGAGGGCCCGCTCGAGGGTGGTGGCGGCCTTGGCCTCCTGGTTGGTCTGCTGGTAGGCGGAGGCGAGGAGCTCCCAGTTGCGCTTCTGGTTTTCCAGGGTGCCGTCTGACAGGCCTTTTTCCAACAGGGTGGCGGCGCGGCCGAACTGCTGGATGTTAAAGAGCACGGCGACGCGGGTGTAGTGGTCCTTGGGCGTGTTCAAAAAGCCTCGGGTCTGGGCTCGCTCGATGGTGAGCAGGGCGCGGATGTTTTGGCGAAGGGCGAAGGCGGGATCCTTGGACTCGGCGGCGGAGGCCAGGTAGATGGACTGGAGTTGCTGCCAGGTGCCGGCGACCGAGTCGGGTTTGGCGGCGATGAGTTCGAGGACCTCGGCGGAGCGGGTGTAGTCGCTAAGCTGCTGGTGGCAGGCCAGCAGGATCTGGTAGAGCTGGTTGCTCGGGTTGACCGCGAGCAGCAGGCCTTGCTCGGCCTGGGCAATGGCCTCCTTGATCCGCGCCTGGTCGGGCTTCTGGGCGTCCTGGGTGCCGAGGTTGTAGAGCAGGGAGGCAGCGAAGAGGCGGGTGTCGAGCGTGGCGGCGGGGCTGAGCGCGAGCCAGCGGTTGATCATGCCCAAGGCGCGTTCCAGGTCGGCGATACGGGCCTTGGGCACCTTGGACTCTTCTCCGCGCTGGTAGTAGAGCTGGGCGAGGACGTAGAGCTGCTCCAAAGCGGAGCTGGCGTCGGCAAACTGTGGATAACGTTCACCCAAGGCGAAGGAGCGTTCGAGTGGGCCCAGCGCGGCGGTGAGTTTACCCTGGGTTAAAAGGATCTGGGCCTGCACCTGGGCGAGCACGTAGACGTCAAAGCTGTCGGCCGGGGCCTGGGCGAGCAGTCGTTCGATGAGCGCCAGGCCTCCGTTATAATCCTTGGCCTCAACAAAAGTGCGCAGTTTGCCGAGTTCAGTGGAGGTCTTTTCCGATATCTCTTTTTTGGGTGGCTCGGCACTTTGGGCGCGGAGCGCGGCCGGCTGGACCGCGAGGGCGAGCAAGGCAATGAGCAGCCAGGCGGAAAGACGGGAGAGGCGGGAAGGGAGGGCGGGGCTCATTGCGCGTCCAGATTGAAGTTGAGCGGTTGTTGCACGCGGGTGTTGACGGCTGCGCCGCCTTTTTTACCGGGTTTAAACTTCCACTTCATGATGGATTGGATGGCGGCCTCTTCGAAGCCGGGATTGGACGAGCGCACGATGTAGGGTTCGCGCGGGTCGCCGTTGCTATCGACGATGAAGCCGACCACGACCTCGCCCTTCAGCCCGGAGCGGCGCATCTCGAAGGGATAGACCGGCTTGATGCGCACGCGGGCCTCGGGCTTCTGGTCGAGGGAGGCCAGGTCGAAGACGTTTTTGAGGCTGTTGCCGCCAGAGCCGGTGACCGGTCTTCCGGTGGGGATGGTGATGGCGCCGACCGAGCGGTTCAGGCCGGGGGGAGGAGGGGCCTGGATCTGCTGGACGAAGGGCGAGTCGATGACCGCGCTGATCGAATCGGCCTGCATGGGCGGGGCCAGCGGAGCGACGTCCTGCGGGGCCTCGCTTGTGTTCTCAACCACCTCGGGCTCCTCGGGCTCGGGAGGCGGAGGCGTCATGATTTCGATGGTGGGCACCTCCTCGGACTTGGGCGGCCCCTCGGCCTTTTCCTTGGGCAGCAGGCTGGTGAGGGCCATGCCGCCGTGCAGCAGAAGGGAGACGAGGATGGCTATGATGAAGTCGCGGCGCATGGGTCGTGGGCGGGTCAGCGGCCGGTGGCGCGGAAGGCGGTTTCGATGGTGACGGTTTTGATGCCCGCGAGTCGGACCTCGTCGAGCACCCGGATGACGTTGCCGTAGCGGGCCCGTTCATCGCCTGTGACAAGCACCCTAGGCAAAGGGGTGGATGATTTATAGGCGACCAGCCGGGGGGTGATTTCGGAGAGCGTGACCAGTTCCTTGTTCCAGTAAGCGGTGCCCTCGTCGGAAAGCTGGATAATGACGGTGGTGTCCTCGTCGGGCTTGGCTGCATTGGCGGTGGCCTGGGGCAGGTTGACCGGCACCGACTGGATCTTGTTGAGCGAGAGGGTGAACAAAACGAAGGTGGCCAGGAGGAAGAAGATCACGTCGATCAAGGGAATGATCTCGATGCGGGCCTTCTTGGCCGGTGAAAGCTGGATAGGACTAACAAAAATGGAGGACATCGTGGTGGCGCGGGTTACTTGGCGCGGATGCGGGTCTCGATCAGGACTTTGCTGATACCGGCCTTGCGCACCTCGTCGACGACGTAGCGGACCTGGGTGAACAGGGCGTTTTCGTCGCCGTTGATGAGCACTCGCGGGTCGTCCTGGGTCTGCTTATAAGCGGCCAGACGGATGAGGAACTGGTCGAGGGTGATGGGCTCCTTGTCCCAGCCCAAGGTGCCGTCCTGCCGGATGGTCAGCGTGACCGAGGTGCCGGGATCGCGCGGCTCGCTGGTGTTGGCCGAGGGCAGGGGCACGGCAAGGCCTCCGGTCTTGTTGAGCGAGAGCGTAAAGAGCACAAAGGTGGCCAGCAGGAAAAAGATCACATCGATCAAGGGAATGATCTCGATGCGGGCCTTCTTCATGCCGCCAGGGCCTGTGCCACCGGATGAACCTGCCATGGTGCGGGGTGCGGGCTGTAAGTTGCGAAAGGGGCGGCGGAGGAGCGAACCTGCGCTCAGCTGCGACCGTGAGCTTCCTTCTTCATGGTGAGTTCGAGGGCGTTGGCTGCGTCGGTGATGTTGTGGCGGGCTTCTTCGACCCGCGCGTTGAGGACGTTGTAAGGCAGCAGGCCGACGATCGCGATGCCCAGACCTGCGGCGGTGGCGATGAGGGCCTCGCCCACGCCGCCGGTAATCTTGCCGGCGTTCGCCCCGATGTCGCCCTCGCCCAAGGCGCCGAAGGTGCTCATCATGCCGGTGACCGTGCCCAGCAGGCCGAGCAAGGGCGAGATCGTGATGCAAGTGTCGAGCACGGCGATGCCGCGCTGGAAGCGGTTGAGCTCCTGGTTGGCCGCGCGGGTGAAAGCGTTGGTCAGGGAGTGCTCGCGGTGCGTCAAGGCGTAGACCAGCACGCGGGCCACGTAGTCCTTGCTGGGAGCGCCGATCTTCACCGCACCGTCCGCATCACCTTGCTCCACCTTGGCCAGCATCTGCTCCACCACCGCGGGCTGGCGGCGGGTGCTCTCCGTCACCATGAACAAAACGCGCTCGACCACCGCGGTCACCGCCACGAACGAAACCAAGAGAATCGGCCACATGATGATGCCGCCGTGGACAAATAGTTCCATGGGCGTCTGGCCCATGAGGAAGGAGATCGGGAGGGTGAGTTGCATAGGAATAAAGTGGCGGGCGTCAGGGCGGTTTGGCGGGTTTTGTTGACTCTGTATACGCTACTTAGCGCGAATCGGGCCAACTTGTCGGCCGGCTTTGCTAAAATAATTCTTTGATTAGTCGAACAAAAGAGAAGGACAAAAGTGCGTCGAAGCAGGCACTATCAACCATAATGCTCTTCGAACCTAAGACAGGGACCTGACCGTCGCAGACCACCCCTTTGTAATTCAGATCGAAAGAGCGTTTAAGAATAATTGGTAAAATGAGTTGACCTTTTAAAAGGTTGATCGCAGCTTAGCCGTGTTCCCGCATAGCGGGGACATTTTGGGGTAACCTAGAAAACAAATGGCCGGTCGCTTAGGGGTAGGCGACCGGCCAACTTATTTTATAAGGATTGAAGGGCACGTAAGCGGAATTTAACCCTCTTTAAAATTCTGAAGTATATCTGTTAGGTTTTTCTATTTCAGTAGCTTAGGTGTCTTTTATACCTTCAATTCGAGGGCCACCATTGATAGAGGAAAAAGTAGACTAAAACGCCGGTCACACTGACGTAATACCAGATAGGAAACGTGAATTTAGCCCAGCGTTTATGGTTAACGAAGTCCCCTTTGAAGGCGAAGGCAAAGGTTCTGGGCACGAGATAGGCGATGCTGATCGCAAGTAGTATGTGGCTAATTAGCATTGTGTAATAGACCACTGCGATGGCACCGGTGCCGCCGAATTTTGTATGGACCGCTTCGCCCGGACCTAGGGTCGCGCCTTTGAGGTATTTGTGGGTTAGATAACCAACAAGAAAAACGGCTGAGACAATCCCCGCCGTGAACATGCAAGCGCGATGAGCGTTTTTATTGCCTCGTTTGATAAAAACATAACCCGCTGAAATCAACACGGTAGCGAGGGCATTTAATGCGGCATTAATAGGAGGTATGTCAGATATGGTCATGTGATATAAGCATTTGAGTTTACTTCATGTTTTCCGGAATGGCGTCTCAACCATTTAAAACAAGACGATCGATAACCAGCATTCCAAGCTGAAGAGGTAGCCAGCCTATGGAAGTCAAAAACAGTTTTCGAGCCTGCGTGTCGCGGGTGCTTGGGCGTGTAAAGGCAATGGCACGAAAGAGAAACCACAAGCCCAGCACGGTGGTGACGATTGCGTAGACAAGTCCTGTCATGCCGAGTGCATAGGGCAACAAGCACAGCACAACCAAGGCGACCGTATTTATCAGTGACCATCGTGCCACTTGCGCCCCATCAGGGTCTCTAACGGGGAGCATCGGGAAATTCACCGCCGCGTAATCGTGGCGGTAAGTCCATGCGACCGCCATGAAATGGGGTATCTGCCAGGTCAGAAGAATACCGAATAGAATCCAGCCCAGCGCCCCCACACGAATCACGCCACCTTCTCCCGCCGCCCAGCCGATGAGTGGTGGCAGAGCTCCTGCAACCGCGCCTAGCTCAGTGGACCAACGGGAAACACGTTTAGCAGGCGTATAGAGAGCGAGGTAGCTTACGATGGTCGCCAACGCGAAGGCGGTAGCCAGTCCGTTCACTTTTGCGAACAGCAATCCGAGTCCTATTGCGCACAGGCCCCAGCCAAGGATAAAAGCGGAGCCTGGTGCGACCTTCCCGGTCGGAATTGGCCGGTCAGCGGTGCGTTCCATGCGCGCGTCCGTGTCACTTTCCATCCACTGGTTAACGGCTGCTACACCTCCTGCACAAGCGCAGGTGCCGGCGCAAAGATAGAAAAATTCGGCCGGATGCCATCCCGGTTTTACGGCGGCATAGCCGACGAGCGTAGTGACTACGGATAGGAAACTCAGCCGCGGTTTGGTGAGCTCCATGTAGTCGCCGAAGCGCGCTGGTGGGAGAGCCTCTTGCGTGCTCGGGGTTAATAAATCTTTCATTTCGTGGTTTCTCCGCCGGCCAATGCATCACGGTGAATCCACCACGTCAGGGCGAACGTAAGGGCGAGCAGACAAGCCCCGACGATCACATGTGCGGTGGTGTAGTAAGGATCACGCCCGCTCCATACCGAGCCGATACCGAGAGAGACCTGCAGCACCAGCAATCCGAGGAGTATACCTGCGCTTTGCTTATAGCCGCGAGTCGCGGCCGGTGAGCGCCAGACTGAGATAATCAAACAAGGGAGAATGCATGATAAAACCATTGCCATGAAACGATGGGTGAAATGGATGCCAACGCGAAAATCCCAGGTCGAAGGCACCAGTCCTCCCTCGGGGGTAAGCGGGAAAGTCGGGATTGCCAGGCCGGCTTGGTTGTGGCGCATCACAGCTGCGACCACCAGTTGCACCCATACGAGGGCGGTGGCGGCGAGGGACAGTCTGCGGAGGCCTGTGGAGAAGACACTCGAGCTTTCTCCTCCGTCAGTTTGTGACGTTTCAGGGACGGTGATCCAGCGTCGCGAAACACTCACGGTGATGGCGAAGAGCACGCACACAAACATCTGCGCCAGCACTCCGTGCGGGATGCGCAGCATTTGGCCGAGCGACATCTCGAATCCTGGCACTTCTATCGAGTCGAGCAGCACTCGCTTTCCACCTAAAATGCCCTGGATGATGACGATTAAGAGCGCGGTCCAACCAAGGTTGCGCAGCCAGCGACGGGATTCTGTTTTCCAGAGTGAAAATGCGAGCACGATGGATATCATTCCCATGACCGAGCCGAACAACCGATGTGAGTGCTCGGCAAACATCGCGATATTGGTCAGCCAGCCCTCTGGGTTAAGCGATCCATTGGAGAGGGGCCAGTCAGGGAACGCCATGCCCGCGCCGATACTGGTGGTGAAAGCACCCAGCGTCACCACGCCAAATACCCAGACCGAGCCAAGCAGCGAAAACCAAGCTAGCGCAGGCCGGTATGCCGAGGTGCGGGTGGTGTATGAGTTCGATGCCATGATTGGTGGGAAAGGCGCACTGAAGGGAAGAACCTGAAGGTCGCAATGCCTTTGACAAATGTTTCTCCACGGCGGAACGGTGAGGGTATGTTCAAAATGCTAGGATTTACCCTTGTTTTGGTCGCCACGCTGGCGCTTGCCGGCGGTCTTGGTGCGTGTAAGCGAGCGGACCAAGGAAACATGACGGTTGATGTCGCCGGTGAGCAGGATTTGAAACGTCATCCGATCACCGGTCGGGTCGTGGCGGTGCTCAAGGAGCGTGGCGCGCTGCTCGTGGATCATGATGAGATCCCCGGTTTCATGTCGCGAATGACGATGGAGTTTTTTGTCAACTCCGGAGACTTGGCGCTTGCGAAAGAAGGCGCGAAGCTACGCGCCGTATTGATCGAGGAAGAAGGCGGTCGCTTTAGCTTGGAAAAAGTTTGGTTCGAGGACCCCGCCGCTCAGGCCATGGTGGCAGCGGCGGCGGGCTCGCTGCGGCAGGACACGTCGATCAGGGGGCGCGGCGCCTACCGAGAGATTGGTGAAAACTTGCCGGATTTCGCGCTCTACAACCAGGATGGGGCGGTCGTGTCGGTGGCGAAGTTTCGCGGTAAACAGATCATGCTAAATTTCATTTTCTCACGCTGCCCAGTGGCGACGATGTGCCCGGCTTCGACCCTCAAAATGATGGCCGTCCAGACTTCGGCCAAAGCAGCCGGAGTCACGAATCTGGAGCTGGTTTCAATCACGCTCGATCCTGAGTATGACACCCCGGGAATCCTCAAAACCTACGCAGTGTCCCGTGGAATCGATACGATTAACTTTTCCTTTCTCACCGGACCGGAGCGAGCCATCAAGGACCTGCTGACCCAGTTTGGCGTGCTGACTGAGGCGACACGGGACGAGTCCATTTTGAAGCACACGCTGGCGACGCTTTTGATTAACGAGCAGGGTCGTATCGTCTGGCGGGCGGACGGCTCCGCGTGGTTGACCGATGAGTTTGTGGAGAAGATGAAGCGCTAAACCGATGGGCGCCAAACCAGAACGGGATGACCACGCGCAGGTGAACTGGCGTTATGCGGGCTGGCTCACGTCGGCGGCTGTGTCGGCTTACGTTTTATTCCGTCTTCTTCCCACAGGAACCAATCTACACCACATGGATTTTCGAGTGGAGGGGAAAGGCGCGCTGGAGATGTGCGATCCCTCGCGGCCTCAGTTCATCCCCGTGGTGGCGGCGCGTTCCCCCGTGACGATGCTTCTGAATCGGGCGGCAGGGAAGAACGAGTGGCTGCTCACTCTCGCCACCGTCGGCGGTAAACCCGTCGGGCCGGAAGATCTGCTGACTGTGCATACCCAAAAACTGCACCTGTTGGTGGTGGATGAAACCTTGGAGGATTATCAACATCTGCACCCGGAGCCGGGCGCTCGTCCGGGCGAGTGGCGATTCATGCACGTGCCGAAACTCGGAGGTGTATATCGGGTATTCGCAGATTTCACGCCGGCGGCAACCGGCCGCGGCTTGTATGCCTTTGCCGACTACGGGGAACCGGTTGCGGATTTGAGCCAACCCTACTCGGGAGGCACCGTGGAAACATGGTCGGCTATCGCAGGAAAGTGGGTTTTCACGATCACGCCGGGGGCGACGGAGGGCATTCGAGCCGGTCAGGCTACCACATTACGCTTCAAGGTGCGGGCATCGCCAGCGGGCGGTTTGGTGCCGCTCGAGCTGGTGATGGACGCTTATGCGCACTTGGTGGCCTTTGACTTGAAGCGGACGGGGTTCGCGCATCTTCATCCCCGTGCGGACGAGCAGGCTAAGCGACCGGACACCAGCCTGCCCGAGTTGAATTTCGACCTGATGATCCCCCAGCCCGGGCAGTATGTCATCTGGGCGCAGGTGAGGCTCGCGGGCGAGATGGTGTTCGCGCCCTTCCGGTTTGAGGTGAAGCCGTGAGCGTTTCGGATTCAACGCGGATCGCTTCGACGAGCGAACCGGGGTTGCAGGTCGATCAAAAGTTGCTGGACGGGGCTTGGCTGCGGATCGGCATCGGCGGGGCGGTGGCGGCGCAGGCGATGGTGTTCAGCCTCGCGGTGAATCTGACTCCGGCGCAGGGTGTGGCCTATTGGCTGGTGCATGGCGGCCTGGCGGCGAGCGCGTTCGCGGTGCTGATTTTTCTCGGGCGAGATCTTGTTGGGCAGGCTTGGGCGGCGGTGCGCGAACGACGGGTGACGATCGACTTGTTGTTTTTAGTTACGCTGGCCGGGGCGCTGGCGGGCTCGCTGGTGAGCACGCTGACGGGGACGGGTTCGATTTATTACGAGGTGGTCGCCGTTTTGGTGGTGGTGCACACACTGGGGAAAATGCTCGGCGCGCGCAGCCGGGTGTCGGCCTTGCGGGCGGTGGCGGAGACGGCGGAACGCTATGACCGGGCTCTTGTTCTGGCCGCCGACGGGCGTTTGGAGTCGAAGGAGGTGGCGACTTTGTCTGGCGGTGAAAAAGTGGTGGTGCCGCCCGGTGGCGTGATTTGTGTGGATGGCGAGATTTTAGAGGGAAATTCATACGTCGAGGAAGCCGCGATGACCGGCGAGTGGAGGCCGGTGGCACGTGGACCGGGCGAGTGCGTGTGGGCAGGCACGCAGGCCTTGGACGGTCGTCTGGTAATCGCGGTGCGCGCGGGCGGCGGTGGGCGGCGATTGGATGCCGTGCTGGCGGCGGTGAAGGCGGCGCGACTGGCCCCTTCCCGTCTTCAGGAGCAGGCGGACCGGCTGATCCGGTGGTTTTTACCGGTGGTCGTCGGCGTGAGTGTGCTGACCTTTTCGGGGTGGTGCGGTGCGGGGACGTGGGAGCGGGCTTTGTTCAATTCCATGGCGGTGCTGCTGGTGGCGTGTCCCTGCGCGATGGGCTTGGCGACGCCCGTAGCGGTCTGGGGCGGGCTGGCACACCTGGCCCGGTTCGGCATGGTAGCCCGCAGCGGGGATTTTTTGGATACGCTGGCACGGGTGGACACGGTGTGTTTCGACAAAACCGGAACTTTGTCCGACGCGGCGCTGGTTGTAGAGGCTTGGGAATTTGAAGCGGACTGGCAAAGCGAGGATCGGCGGGCTTGGTTAAGGTCAGCGGTAGCCGCGGCGGAGTGTGGGTTGGCGCATCCGGTGGCCCGAGCGTTGTCGGCGGAAGGAGCGAAGGGGCTTTTGCCAAGTCTTGAAACGCGGGTGACCGCAGGGAGAGGGGTGGAGGCGAGGTGGGTCGAGCAGGGGATTGGGCATGTGTTGCGAGTAGGCGAGCCAGACTGGGTGCTTGCCGGATCGTTGTGTCCGGCTGGAGCTGGGAAAAAAATATTCGTCTCGGTGGACGGAAACTATGCGGCGAAAGTAACGCTGGGCGAACGCTGGCGTATCGGGGTCGTCGAAACATTTAAGCAGCTTCGTTCCATGGGAATCGAGGTGGAGGTGCTCACCGGCGATGCGCATCCGCCCGAGGGGCTGGGCGTGCCGGTGCGCGGGGGCCTGTCGCCTGCGCAAAAGCAGGCGAGGGTGGAGGCGCTGGGGAGGGAGGGACGAACGGTTTTGTTCGTCGGCGACGGGCTGAACGACGCGGCGGCGATGGGTGCGGCGGCGGCGGCGCTGGCGGTGCGAAGCGGCAGTGAACTAGCTAGGTCGGCGGCGATGGCAACGTGTGCGGGGGATGATCTCAGGATGTTGCCCGAGGCGTTCGCGGTCGCGCGCGGGGTGGTGTCCGGGGTGCGGGGAAATCTGCGTTTCGCAGCGGGCTATAATCTGGCGGGCATGGCGCTGGCGGCGACGGGCTGGCTGCATCCGGTGGCCGCGGCGCTGCTCATGGTGGGCTCAAGCACGGCAGTGGCGGTGCGGGCTCTGCGCAGCGTGTCGACGAAGTAATAGGATTTGCTTAATCGAAATGCAGGGAGCTTTTCGCGGACAGACGAGTCGGCTAAATCGAATAGTCTGTGAGCAGGTTAGAAAGCATGCCTTCCACTGCACTTAACCGAGCCTTGCCGCCGGTCTTTTTGGCAGCGGAGGCTTGGGCACTACGTTGGCGGGCGTCGGTCGCGTAAGGCAGGGGAACTCCGTCGCGTTTCAGTTTACGAAGAGTCACCTCGACTACATCCGCGAGCGAGTAACGGTCCAGGATCCCGGCGATGGCGTTGCGGACATCGAGCATTAACATACGCAGGCCGCAGTGAATCTCGTCGGGGCAGCTGCATTTCTCATATGCGGTCTGGCTGACGCAGCCGATGGGCGCAAGCGGTCCGTCGATCAGGCGCACGATGCTGCCGATAGTGATTTCACGAGCCGGTTTGGCGAGGGAGTAACCGCCGAACTTGCCGCGCTGGCTTTTGACGAAGCCGGCTCCTTTGAGCGTCTGCAATATCTGCTCCAGAAACTTGACCGGCATATGCTCTTTTTCGGCGAGCTCCGACACCTGGACCAAGTCGCGTTTTACTTCGGCGGCGAGTCCCAGTTCGATCAGCGCACGGAGTGCGTATTCGCCTTTCTTGGAGAGCTTCATGTCTTTGGGTTAATAAGCATACTCCTTTACCGGAGTTTCAAGCAGCATGTCACGGAGTGTAATACTCTTTCGCCCAGCGGGATCAACCGAGGGTTAGACGTAAGCCGTCATAGGCGAAGCGGACGTTTGGCGGTAGCAGGCGGGTTTCGTCGTCTTGGCTAACGGCGTGGGTGAGATGCGTCAGATAGGTAATCGGGGCGTCGATCTCAGTGGCGGCAACGAGGGCCTCGGCAATGTTCATGTGCGTCGGATGCTCGGCAGGACGCAGTCCGTCTAGCACCATGACGTCTGCCCCGCGAGCCAAGTCGAGGGCTTCGGCAGGCACCCGTTTGCAATCGGTGTAGTAGGCAAACTTACGTCCGCTGCTGCGTTCGGTGAAAACAAGTCCGAGGGTGTTCACTCCGCCATGGGGAAGGAGGGTCGAGGCGATGGTGCCTTGGGGAAACTCAAGCAAGCCGGGCATGAGTTGCAGTTGGAAGGCGGCGTAGCCCTTGCTGATGGCACGTTCCAAAATAGCGTAGGGGTAGATCGAAAGGATACGCCCCAAGCCTTCGTCGGTCGAATAAACGGGTAACGCGACGCCTTCGCGCAGGTCGCAAAAACGGCGCAGGTCGTCCATTCCTACGATGTGGTCGGCGTGGCCATGGGTGAGGATAAAGTGGTCGATCCGGGAAATTTTCTCCCGCACGCATTGGAGGCGGAACTCGGGAGCCGCATCCACCTGGATGTGCAGCCCGTCCATGACAACGTGGATGGAGGCCCGCATGCGGCGATCACGCGGTTTGGTTGAGGTGCACACGGCGCAATCGCAAGCGATCATGGGAACGCCGTGGGATGTGCCGGTGCCGAGAAAGATAACCTCCATACGCTTAGAAAACCTGTGCTTGCCACTGGTGCAAGCGGAGCGTGCCAGGAACGCCTGCAAACAGTGCAAAAAAACCGGCGCCCCGTGAGGAGCGCCGGCTGATGGGTTTAGTTTAATCGGTTTGAACCGAGGCTGGTCCGAGGCGCGGAGGGCGCAGGACTTAGTAATCCATGCCGCCCATGCCGCCGCCACCGTGGCCATGGCCACCGCCGCCGGCGGGAGCCGAGGACTTGTCGGGCGCATCAGTGATGATGCACTCGGTGGTGAGCAGAAGGCCCGCGATGGACGCGGCGTTCTGGAGGGCGGTGCGAACCACCTTGGTGGGATCGACAACGCCGGCTTTGACGAGGTCCTCGTAAGCTCCAGTGGCGACGTTGTAGCCGTTGGCGCCCTTGGCGGCGAGCACGGCCTGGACAACGACGGCACCTTCAACGCCGGCGTTGAAGCACAGCTGCTTCAACGGTGCCTCGATGGAGCGGCGGATAATCTGGGCGCCGAGCTTTTCGTCACCCTCGAGGGTGGCGATGGCGGCATCCAGCGCCTTGGCGGTGCGCAGGAGGGCGACACCACCGCCGGAGACTATACCCTCGGCAACCGCGGCGCGGGTGGCGTGGAGAGCGTCTTCGACGCGCTGCTTCTTTTCCTTCATCTCGGACTCGGTGGTGGCACCGACGTTGATGACGGCGACGCCGCCGGCGAGCTTGGCGAGACGCTCCTGGAGCTTCTCCTTGTCATAGTCGCTGGTGGTCTCGTCGATCTGGCGGCGGATCTGCTTCACGCGGCCCTGGATGTCGGAGCTCTTGCCGGAGCCTTCGATGATGGTGGTGTTCTCCTTATCAACGATGATGCGCTTGGCGCGGCCGAGATCGGCGACGGTGACGTTCTCGAGCTTGATGCCGAGGTCCTCGGAGAGGAGACGACCGCCGGTGAGGACGGCGATGTCCTCGAGGATGGCCTTGCGGCGATCGCCGAAGCCGGGGGCCTTGACGGCGCACACATTGAGAGTGCCGCGGATCTTGTTGACGACGAGCGCGGCGAGGGCCTCGCCCTCGACCTCTTCGGCGATGATGAGGAGGGGCTTACCGGTTTTGGCGGCGGCCTGAAGGATGGGGAGGAACTCCTGGAGGTTGCCGATCTTCTTCTCGTGAATGAGAATATAGGCGTCCTCGAGGATGGCTTCCTGGCTTTCCTGGTTGGTGGAGAAGTAGGCGGAGAGGTAGCCCTTGTCGAACTGCATGCCCTCGACGACATCGAGGGTGGTCTCGATGGACTTGTTCTCTTCGACGGTGATGGTGCCGTCCTTGCCGACCTTGTCCATGGCTTCGGCGATGATGTCGCCGATGGTGGAATCCCAGTTGGCGGAGACGGTGGCGACCTGGCGGATTTCCTCGGTGTCGTTTACCTTCTTGGAAATGCGCACAAGCTCGGTGACGGCGGCCTCGACGGCCTTGTCGATACCGCGCTTGAGATAGATCGGGTTGGCCCCGGCGGTGACGTGCTTGAGGCCCTCTTTGTAGACGGACTCGGCGAGCACGGTGGCGGTGGTGGTGCCGTCGCCGGCGGCGTCGTTGGTCTTGGAGGCGACTTCTTTCACCAGCTGTGCGCCGATGTTTTCGTAGGCGTCGGCGAGCTCGATTTCCTTGGCGACGGTGACGCCATCCTTGGTCACGGCAGGAGAGCCGAATTTCTTGTCGATGACGACGTTACGGCCCTTGGGACCGAGGGTGACCTTGACGGCGCGAGCGAGGAGCTCGACACCACGGAGGATCTTTTGGCGGGCGGCTTCGTCGAAGAGGAGTTGTTTGGCGGCCATAGTAGTAAATTAAGAGTTAAGAATTATGAATTAAGAATGTGGGTGCGCGGAGACTTGGGGCGCAGTGCTTTAGGCGACGACGCCGAGGATGTCGTCTTCGCGGACGAGGGTGAATTTCTCGCCGTCGAGCTTCACTTCGGTGCCGCCGTATTTGGAGATGAGGACCTTGTCGCCGACCTTGACCTCGAAGGGAACGGACTTGCCGTTCTCGTCCTTCTTTCCGGTGCCGAGGGCGATGACTTCGGCCTCCTGTGGCTTCTCCTTGGCGGAGTCGGGGATGATGATCCCGCCGCGGACTTGTTCTTTTTCTTCAATGTGCTTCACGAGCACGCGATCGCCGATGGGCTTGATTTTAACTTTAGCCATGATGTTTGTTGTTTGGGTTTGGATTACGGAACGTTGTTTTGTATTCGTTTTTTAACGACGCCTGTCCGGCGGCCTTGGTGGCCGGGGACGGGCGAAAGAAGAAAAGAAGGTGCTTAGCCCTTCTTGTTTTTGTCGTCGTCCACGACTTCGAAGTCCGCGTCCACGACGTCGGCCTTCTTTTCGGCTTTCTTGCCGGATGCGGAGGCTCCGCCGGCGGAGGCTTCGGGACCGGGGCCGGCATCGGAGTTGGGCGCGGCGCCTGCACCTGCGGCCTGGGCGGCGGCGTAAAGCTCGGCGCCTAGCTTCTGGAGATTCTCCATGGCGGCCTTCATCTTTTCGAGCTCGGCGGATTCCAGATCTTTCTTCGCGTCGACGATGGCGGTCTCCATCTTTTCCTTGATCTCGGCGGGGAGCTTGTCGCCGGAATCTTTGAGGGTCTTCTCCATGCCGTAGATTGTGGAGTCGAGCTGGTTCTTGGTCTCGACCTCATCCTTGCGCTTCTTGTCGGCGTCGGCATTGAGCTCGGCCTCGCGGGTCATTTTCTCGACTTCTTCCTTGGAAAGGCCGGAGGAGCCTTGGATGGTGATCTTCTGGTCCTTGCCGGTGCCGAGGTCCTTGGCGGTGACGTTGAGGATGCCGTTGGCATCGATGTCGAACGTGACCTCGATCTGGGGGGCGCCGCGAGGGGCGGGCGGTATGCCATCGAGCTTGAAGTTACCGAGTTTCTTATTGTCGCGGCTCATCGGGCGCTCGCCTTGGAGGACGACGATTTCCACGCCGGGTTGGTTGTCCGAGTAAGTGGAGAAAACCTGTGATTTCTTTGTCGGTATGGTGGTATTGCGATTGATCATCGCGGTGGACACCCCGCCGGCGGTCTCGATACCGAGGGTGAGTGGGGTCACGTCGAGGAGGAGGACGTCCTTCACGTCGCCTTTAAGCACGCCGCCTTGGATGGCCGCGCCGATGGCGACGACTTCATCGGGGTTGACGCCTTGGTGGGGGGGCTTGCCGGCAAGCTTGTTTGCGATCTCAACCACACGGGGCATACGGGTCATGCCGCCGACGAGCACGAGCTCATCAATCTTGTCGGAGCTGAGGTCGGCGTCCTTGAGACAGTTCTTGAAGGGGGCGATACAGCGCTCGAAGAGGGAGTCGCAGATCTGCTCCATCTTGGCGCGGGAGAGGGAGAGGTTGAGATGCTTCGGGCCGGAGGCGTCGGCGGTGATGAAGGGCAGATTGATATCGTAGCTTTGGGTGGAGGAGAGGGCGATCTTGGCTTTCTCGGCCTCTTCCTTGAGGCGCTGGAGGGCCATCGGATCCTTGCGGAGATCGATCTGGTTCTCGGCCTTGAAGGAGTCCACGAGCCAGTTGATCAGGGACTCATCCCAGTTATCGCCGCCGAGGTGGGTGTCGCCGTTGGTGGCTTTTACCTCGAAAACGCCGTCGCCGATCTCGAGGACGGAGACGTCGAAAGTGCCGCCGCCGAGGTCGAACACGGCGATCTTTTCATCCTTCTTTTTGTCGAGGCCGTAGGCGAGAGATGCGGCGGTGGGCTCGTTGATGATGCGCTTCACGTCGAGACCGGCGATCTTGCCGGCGTCCTTGGTGGCCTGGCGCTGGGCGTCGTTAAAGTAGGCGGGGACGGTGATGACGGCGTCGGTTATTTTGGAACCGAGGTAGGCCTCGGCGTCGGCCTTCAGTTTGCCGAGCACGAATGCGGCGATCTGCTGGGGTGCGAACTGCTCGGCCTTGTCGCCGACCTGGACCTCGATGTAGGCGTCGCCGTTTTTGCCGGCCACGACCTTGTAAGGAAGATTCTTGGCCTCTTCGCTCACCTCGGTGAACTTGCGGCCGATGAGGCGCTTGGCCGAGAAGATGGTGTTCTTGGGGTTGGTGACGGCCTGGCGTTTGGCGGCCTGACCGACGAGACGTTCTCCATTCTTGGAGAAGGCGACAATGGACGGCGTGGTGCGTGCGCCTTCCGCATTGGGGATGACAAC
Source organism: Verrucomicrobia bacterium IMCC26134 (assembly GCA_000972765.1). Taxonomy (GTDB): domain Bacteria; phylum Verrucomicrobiota; class Verrucomicrobiia; order Opitutales; family Opitutaceae; genus IMCC26134_A. The sequence goes on from CP011265.1 coordinate 632,401, forward strand.
CGGCTCGCCGCCTTCCATAACGGACATGCAGGAGTTGGTGGTGCCGAGATCGATTCCGAGGATATAGTGGGCCATGATGCCTACACTTATGCAGGCCGCATGCGCGCAACTTATCAATAGATGTAACCAACTTAAGGTAAGTCTCTTAAAAATATAATTATCATTTTATTTAGCGATTACAGCGGGAGAATCTGGGACGATGTGACACACTCAAGCGTGTTGCGTCACACCCGGCGCGAAACCTTGGCGCAATCGTGCGCGACAGTTGCATGCGTGTCTGACGTGACTAAGCTGCGGCTATGGAAGTCGAAATCACGATTCCGCACGAAGTGGCGGTAATGACCCTGCCCAATCTAACTTTTTTTCCACAAGCGCTGCTTCCGTTGCATATCTTCGAGCCGAGATACCGCAAAATGCTCAGTGACGCGCTTGGCACGCATCGACTGTTCGCGGTGGCGGGATTGAATTCAGCCAAAGCGGGCGATGCCTTTGAGCCGCCCTACCGCATCGCGACCCTCGGAGTGGTGCGTGCCTGCCAGGGGCAGGACGACGGCACCTCCAACCTGCTTTTGCAGGGGCTCACCCGGGTTGAGTTCACCGAGATCCTAGGCGAGGAGCCCTACCGCCGGGTGCGAATCCGGGCGCTGGCGAGCGAACGGGGCGGCAGCGAAGAAGATAACACCAAGCTGCGCGCCCAGGTCTCCCGGTTGCTGAGCATGCGGCAGCGGCTGCGCGGTGAGGACGCGGGCAATCTGCAAAAGTTTCTGCGTTCGATTGATGACCCGGACACGTTTGCGGACCTCGCGGCATTCAACCTGTGTGAAAGCTCACGTCTGAAACAACGCATCTTGGAAACGCTCGACGTGAACAAGCGTCTCGGATTGCTCAAAAGATGGGCGAAAACCGAGGTCGAGACTCTACGACTGACGAAAACGCTCCAAGGCCGGCTTCCGGACGATCACGTATCCGATAATTGATGACGGCTTTCTCGCCGCTGGTTTCGGGGAATGTGCGGCGCACCGTTTCGATCGCGATTAACATAGCGTGGAATGGTGTCCGGTCTGCGGTGAGGTGACCTAAAACACCGTAGCCTGTTTTTTAGACTTTAACGCAAAAACGCAGGGGCGCAGAGATACGCGCGGGGCGAGTTTAGAGCATCTGGCGCAGTTCCTCGTTCGAAGTGCGCAGGCGGGCGGCGAGGGTGTTGATCACAAAGCGGTGGAGCTGGGCGGCTAGGTCGGGCCGGCTGATTTCGAGGGCCTTCAATCGGTGAATCTCAAGGCGGGCGGCGCGAGACGGGATGTCCGCCTCCACGTCGGCGCTCCGCGGGGCTTCGCCGTAGAAGCCCATCTCTCCTATGATGGTGCCAGGCCCGTAGCCGCGCAGGCGTTTGGTGTAGTCGGAGCCGGAAACATGGAGGTAGACGCTCACCTGGCCCCACAGCAGAATGTAGAGTGCGTTGGAGGGATCGCCGCGTTTGAAAAGGGCTTGTCCGGCGGGAATGTCGATCACGGTGAAATAGCCGGCGAGGGCTTCGGCGTCGGCGTGGTCGGGCAGGCTGAGTGCCTCCTGTAGGGTGATACGTGGGCGTGCGCTGGTCAGCAGTTGGGACTCGGCCCATTCGAGGCCTCGATCCAGGTCCGAAAAAAGTCGCGCGGGTGTCTTTTCCAAGGGCAGGCCGCAAGCGGCGAAGCGGGCGCGGAGCTTGTCGTCGATGCCGGTGAAGACCAACTGGGTGTTTTGTTCCCCGGCTAATCGCAGCAGCTTGCGCAGCACGATGACGGACGAGGCGTCGATCCCCTGCACCAGCCAGAAATCGATCACCAGGGCCTCGCCCTTGCCGAGGACGGCCCTGATTTCCTCCAGCAGGCTGCTGGCGGTGCCGAAAAAAATGTGTCCATGCAGGACGAAACCATGAAGGCGTCCGCCGTGTTCGGACAGCCAGGCGAGTTCGGCGGCGGGACGCTCGACGTTTGAGCGGCGGGTGGCGGTGGTGAAGCGCTGCTTCACCACCGACTGCAGGCTGAAAGTGACCACGAAGCTCAAACTCGCGATGATGATGCCCATGATGACGCCCGGCACGATGCCGAAGGCGGCCACGATCACGAGGATGGCCAGGACCGTGAGGTAGTCCGAGACGGGCAGTTCGCGGCGGGCGTCCCACAGCCAGTTTAGCAGCAGTGAAACACCGAGGTAGAGCACGAGGCCGGTGAGGACTGGGCGGGGCAGGAGTGCGACCGCGCCGGGTGCAAAGATGGCGGCTCCGATCACGAGCCCTGCGCAGACGCGCGCCGCCCAAGGCGAGTTGGCGCCCGCGCGGTGGTTGAGCAGCGAACGGTTGAAGGAGTTGACCGAAACCAGTCCCCCGGCGAGGCCGCCGAGGACGTTGGCGATGCCGAGTGCCTTCAGCTCGCGGTTGAAGTCGGCCTCCTTGCCGGTGGCGAGATCGAGGCTGGTGGCGTTGAGCAGGATGGTGACGAGCACCACGAGAGTCATGGCCGCGAAGTCCTTGCCGTGGGCCAGCAGCAGGTCCCAAAGGACCTCGCCGAGGGGTTGGTTGAAGGGTGTCTGCCAGTCGCCGCCGGCAAGCGGGGGCAACAGAAGACCGGCGGCACGGGCCTCCTCCAGCGGACGGCCCAGTGCCAGCAGGGTCAGGTGGAACCCAATGACGCCGGCGGCGAGCACGGCGGGAATGATCAGGAAGTGCTTGGATATCCGCGTCGCGAGGATCAGCGCCCCACCGACGCCGATTGCAAAGACCCAGCCGAGGGCGGGCACAGCCTCGAGGTCGGCAGCCAGAGTGTGTGAGAAATTTTTCCCGATCAGCATTTTCCAGGCGCCCGCGATCAGCAGATAGCCGGTGCCGGCGAGAAAGCCGCCCACCACGGGGTGCGGGATGTAGCGGACGTAGCGCCCCCACTGGAGCCGACCGAAGAGGTAAAGCAGCAAGCCGCAGAGCACGGCCGAGCCGAAGAGAAACAAGAAGACGGTCGGAAGCAGCTGCGCGCCAGCGCCAGGCTCGCGCACGATTTCCGCGGCGATCGCGGCGGCGGGGATCGCCAGGATCGCGGATGGATTCGAGTCAGGACCACCCAGGGAGAAGCGAAACGAACTGAGGAACGACAGGGTCACCACGGTGGCACAGCTCCCGATGATGGCGGTCCAAACCCCCAGATTGACCGAGGGGGCGAGGATTCCACCAAAAATGAGGGTCGCGAACGAGCTCGCGTAGGCGAGCATCACCAGCGCGCAAAGGGCGCCGGCGACCAGATTGGGGCCGAACGGCGTCTTCTCCGGCAACAACTGAGGGGGCCGCGACGCAAAAGGCGGCGCGGTCGTAAACGTAGCGGCGGGAGCGGGAGTGGATTCCTGGTGCACGGTTAGCTTGGCTGGGGGCGCGTATACGTTTGCTTATGGTTTTTCCACAGCGCCAGCGGAATGGTGTTACATTATCGCGGGTGCATTTTGCGTTTAGTTGGCGTCCGTTTCCGCCCCCGGTTTTCATGGATGAACCGGCCCCCGCATTCCTCGCTTCTCGGGTTCCGGTAAATCTTACTGGTTCCGGACCCGGGGTGGGGATCCAGTTCACTCGCAGTTGAGGCCAGCCCGACCGATGGGCTGGCCGGTAACCCTTAGCGCAGGCCGCAGGCGGTGCGGGCGCGGTGCAGGACGGGCTCGGCCACGGCACGGGCGCGCAGGGCGCCGTCCCGCAGGATGGCGTTCACATGGTCCAGGTTCGCGGCCAGCTCGGTGCGGCGCACGCGGGCGGGGGCGAAGTGCGTCCAAACCTGCTCGAAGAGGATTTTCTTGAGGTCGCCGTAGCCTAGGCCGCCGGCGCGGAGGCGCTCTTCCGTGGCTGCGGCGAACTCTGGGGCGGCGACGACTTTTAGAAGCTGGATGGCGAGGTTTTTATCGGCGTCGGGTTTGGGCTCGGCGGGCGTGCGCGAGTCCATCGGGATGCCCATGATTTTTTTGCGCACGGCCTTTTCCTCGCCAAAAAGTTCTAGGGTGTTGCCGTAGCTCTTGCTCATTTTCCGACCGTCGAGACCGGGGACGACGGCGGACTCCTCGCGGATGACCGGCTCGGGAACGACGAAGGTCTCGCCGTAGGTTTGGTTGAACTTGATCGCAAGGTCGCGAGTCATCTCGAGGTGTTGCTTCTGGTCGCGGCCGACCGGGACCTTTTGGGTATCAAAAAGCAGTATGTCGGCGGCCATGAGCACGGGGTAGGCGAAGAGGCCGAAGTTGGGCGCGATGCCCTGGGCGATCTTGTCCTTGTAGCTGTGGGCGCGCTCGAGCAGTCCCATCGGCATGACGGTGCCGAGCAACCAGTAGAGTTCGCAGACTTCGGGCACGTCGCTCTGGCGCCAGAAAACGCTCTTCGCGGGGTCAAGGCCACAGGCCAGCCAGTCGAGGGCGACACCTAGGGTGTAGTCGCGGCGCAGCTTGGCGTCCGAGAGCGACGTCATCGAGTGATAGTCGGCGATGAAGTAGAAGCACTCGTTGTCACCCTGGGCGCCAATGGCCGGTTGCATTGCGCCGAGGTAGTTGCCCAGATGAAGAATGCCCGAAGGCTGGATACCGGTGAGAGTCCGCATGGAAAAAGGAGAAAGATCGAAAAGTGGGCGTGGATGCGCGCGACTCAAGCCCGGCGTGGCATATGGCTGAGTGCTCCGCGCTGGCGGGCGATGGTATCGGCTGGCAGGTGCCCGGTGAAAACCGTGCCGGGCATGACGAGGGCGCGCGGGCCAAGCACGCTGCCGGGGTTGAGCACGGCGTTGCAACCCACCTCGGCGGCGTCGCCGAGCACGGCCCCGAATTTACGCAGGCCGGTCGCGTAGGTTTTTTGCTCGGTGCGCACCTGGATGGCTTGCTGATCGAGTCGCAGGTTGGAGCAGATCGCGCCTGCGCCGAGGTGGGCCTTGTTGCCCAGGATGGAGTCGCCCACGTAGCTGAAGTGCGGCACCTGCACGGCGTCGAGCAGAAGGCAGTTTTTGAACTCGCAGGCATTCCCCAGCACGCAGCCCGCCCCGACGATGACATTGCCGCGGATGTAGGCGCCGGGGCGGATCTCCACGCCCGGCCCGATCCAGGCGGGACCAATCAAAGTCGCGTAGGCGGGGAGTTTTACTCCCGGCGAAATCCAGACCGCGCCCTCGATGTGCACACCCGGAGGCACTGCGGCCTGCCTTTCGGCGGGGAGTGGAGGCAGCGAGGCCAGTGCCGGCCCGATGCAGCGAAGCCAGGTCCAGGGTTCCGCCTGCAGATCGAAGAACGCTGCGAAGGGCGCGAGCGAGGCGGGGAAGGTGAAAAAGTCGGCGGCTTTCATGGACGTAAACCGAGGCATGGGCGATTGCATGGCCCACGGCAAAGATTCATTTCAATGCGCGTGCGAAGAGAGAGAGCGGGCGGGCGTAGGGGAACGCTACGCCGCCGACCACTGCCTGCCCGACGCTCCCCGACGGCGATCTGGTTTTCGGGCTGGAGAGCCCCGGCGACGAATCCAGTTTCTAACCCGACGAAGTTCAGTGCGACGAAGGCATCCAGCCCGATGTCGAGAGGGACTAAGCGATAAGCAAGCCGGTCGATGGAGGAAGTTTGCGAAATACTTATGAAACTTGACGCATGCGGAGGTGGGGCTTTGCGTCTACGGATGAGTCTCCGAAAGACGTTCCTCTTTGACCTGAAAACTCGCGTTTTTACGCGTGCCGCGTTCTGCGGGGTTCCGGTGTATTCCTGATTAGTCGCGGCCAACGGTCTGCGCTCGGCACGAAAACCGCTAGGTTTTTCAAACGTCCATTAATCTCATCCCAGCCTATTTCTGGGTATAAGCCAATTTTCTAGTAGGAATGTCCAAAAACAACATCAAAGACAGCTCGCTCCCGCAGGTCACTGGAGAAGAACTCATCATCTATGATCTCCGGCGCAAGGTCATGGGAATGGCCACCGCATTAATCGCGGTTATTAGCGGCCTGTTTGCGCTGCTTATCATGTGCCACCTCATGGGCTGGCTCGTGTTACCCGGGGTAGAGCATGCAAGCACCCTCGTGCAGATCAATACCGCGATCTGCCTCAGCCTTTTCACGTTCATCGCCGCTGCGGTTAAGTTTGTGAACTCGCCGGTCGCCACGCTCCATTTCTCCCGGTTTATGAGCCTGCTACTCGCCGGCATGATTCTGCGCTTCATCCCCGAAGGGGCCTTGCTGTATACTTTCCCGCAGGGTGTCTGGTTGGGCGTCCTCTTCGCTGCCGCGACGGTGAGTTGCTCCTGGGCCGTAATCGTCGCCGTCCTGAGCTTCGCCACGCTCGCCCTGATGCATCCGCACGCGGCCGTCTTTCACAGCCCTCTCGCGTTTGCCGTCGCGTTCGTGATGCTTGTTCTCATCTTCGTCCTGCGCTGGCTCTTCGATGCCGGCCTCCGATCTGCGACCCTCTCGCACCAGCGCGTCCTCACCACCCGCCGCAAGGACTCACTCACGGGGCTCGCCAACCGCACTCGGCTCATGGAGATCCTTTCCGACCATGAAGCCGCCTCCAGCCGGTTCTCTGGCGTCGCGGTCGCCCGCCTGGATATCGACGGGTTTGGTGCACTCTGCGATGCGCTAGGCACAGCGGTCGCAGACGAAATTCTGATCGATGTCGCGAAGCAGCTCCGTTCATCGCACGGCACTTCCCTCCATGCCGCCCGCATCGGTGCCGACGACTTTGCCGTCATCCTGCCGCCGGTCTCCGGGCAAGCTGAGGCCGAACTCCGCGCCGAAGAAATCATGCAGGTGCTGGCGGAGCCTCGGACGATCGGGGGGCGCACTTTCCGGATCACCTTCAAGGCGGGCGTGGCAGTTGGTGGCGGTGCCATCGTGGAGAGTGCAGAGGCACTGCTGCACCGGGCCGACCTCGCGCTCAGCGAGGCAAAGGTAACGGGGCAGCGCTGTCTCGTCAGTCTGCCTCCGACGGCCACCATTGCTTCAACCCGGCGCGAGTTCGAGATCTCGCAGGCCTTCGTCGGTGCCGCGGCACGCGGCGAACTCTCCGTCGTCTATCAGCCCATAGTTGACCTGGTCTCCGGTCGCATCTCCAAGGCGGAGGCACTCGTTCGTTGGAATCACCCCGAGCTCGGGATCATCGCCCCCGACGAGTTCATCCCGATGGCGGAGCAAGTCGGTGCCATCCACGAAATAGGCGATTGGGTCGCCACCGAAGCCGCCCACTTCACGGCCCGGCTACGCGCCACCTTAGACCCCGCCTTCCAGATGAGCATCAACCGCTCGCCGGTGCAGTTCCGCGCCGACGGCGACGAGGAACCCAAATGTATCCGGATCTTTCGCGAAAACGGGCTTATGGACGGCGCCATCGTTTTCGAAATCACCGAGGGGGTGTTGCTCGATAACCGTGAGGCAAACCGCCGCCGCCTCGCCCGGCTGCGCACCTCCGGCATAAGCCTTTCGCTGGACGACTTCGGCACCGGCTACTCCTCCCTGGCCCAGCTCCACGTCTTCGAGATCGACATCGTCAAAATCGACCGGCGCTTTGTCGCCGGCATCGCCGAAGCCAACCGCGAACATGCCCTGTGCGCCGGCATCATCAGCCTCGCCCATTCCCTGGGCATGCGGGTCGTCGCGGAGGGTGTCGAGACCGCCGAGCAGCGCGACCTTCTCCTCGGCCTCCGCTGCGATTTCGCCCAGGGCTGGTTCTTCGGCCGCCCCCTCTCCGCCGACGCCTTCGAAGCTCTCCTCCGCAGCCGCGCCGCAGACAGCGCCTCCCGGTCCGAACCCCGGCGAAATCCAGTTACCCAATTGTAGTCAGCAAGACGCGGCAGCCTTGGCGGCGTGCGCCTTGGCGACCTCCACGTATTTGTGCGCGAGCTTGCGGCCTGCGCCGCGCTCCTCCTCGGTGAGGGGGCGGATGATCTTGGCGGGGCGCCCGAAAACCATGGAGTCAGGTGGACAGGTGAAGCCCTGCGTGACGAGCGATCCGGCCCCGACGATGCTGCCGGCGCCGATCACGGCCTGGTCGAGGATGATGGCGCCCATGCCGATGAGACAGCCGTCTTCGATGACGCAGGCGTGCAGGATGGCGGCGTGGCCCACGGTGCAATGCGCGCCGACCCGCACGCCGACGCCGTCGGAAAGATGGACGATGACGTTGTCCTGGATGTTGCTGCCGTCGCCGATAACGATGCTCTCGATGTCGCCGCGCAGGACAGCGCCGTAGAACACGCTGGTGTCACGGCCGAGCGTCACATCGCCGATGACGGTCGCGCCCTTGGCGATAAACACCGCGCCGGAGGTGGTGGGCGTTTTTGAAAGATGCCGGTCGAGTCGTTCCTGGGCAGTCATGGTAGAAGGGCGGGGTGACTGACTCAGACGTAAACGTAAACGTAGATGGCGAACACCACCGCGAGCACGCCGGCGCCGGCGGCGAAGCCCCAGAGTAAATTGCGCTGGCGGGCGGCGAGGGCGAAGGTGGATACGATGACGGCGGCCTGGGCGGCCAGCATGCCGAAGAAGAAGCGCTGGCTGCGGAGGTGGTGGCGCTCGGCGCTCAGGTTGGTTTTACGGACCTGAATTTCGTAGAGGCGGGCGATGTCAGCGACGAGTTTGGCCTCCGCATCGTAGCGCGCGGCGTTAAAGGTCAGGCGGGCAAGCGGCACGGATTCGACCGCCTTGATGAGCGGCGCGGTCAGGGTATCGTAGGCGGCAGCGCGATCCTTGGCGGCCTTGAGCGCCTCGGCCAGGGGGGCGTCGGCGAGGCCCTGCAAGAGAGGATTGATCGTCTCGGGCGGGGCGTCGGCACGGGCGGCGTCGAGCGCGGCCGTCACCTCGGGGACGAGCTCCAGCGGGGCGGGTTTGGGGATTTCGGCGGAAGAACCGGAAGGCAGCTTGGAGCCGGTGGCGGTGAGCACGTCGATGGTGTTGCGCTGCAATTCGCCGCGCAGGCGCTTGGCCTGGAAAAACGCCCACTGGTCGCCGGCCTTGGACTGGAGCTGGGCGGCGAAGGCGCGGTCGTATTGGGCCTTGGTCATCTCTCCGGAGGCCAGGCCCGCGAGGAGGGTCGCGATGACCGTCATGATCACCGGCATCGCCGTGAAGAGCTTGCCTGTTTTGGTCTGGGGCACGTCGGCTTGCTCTTGGAGTTGCTGAAGCGGGGTGGGTGTGGCCATGGGTGAGGAAGTGGAGGGGATGCCGCGCGAACGGAAGTCAGAAACCGGGGACGGTGAGGCTCTGCCCGTTGTCCTTGCGATCGAGCTGGAGCAGGAACGGGGCGGCGACCTTCGCCCAGGTGGCGGGGTCGGGATAATCGCTCGCGCCATCGGCGTAGCACTGGCGGAGCATGGCGGTGTCGATCACGCCCGGGCTGAGCGGCACGGCGGCGAGCGGCGCGGGCAACTCCTCCGCCAGAGCCCGGGTGAGACCCTCCACGCCCCACTTGCTCGCGCAGTAGGGAGCGAAATTAGCGGAGACGGAGCGGCCCCAGCCGGAGGAAAAATTCACCACCACGCCGGAGCCGCGTTCGATCATGGCGGGCACGAACCCCTGGATAACGTGCACGACGCCTGTGAGGTTGACCTGGAAAAGCCGCGCGACCTCGGCGGAGTTTTGTTTCCAGAGCGGTGCGGGGTCAGTGAGCGACCCGGCGTTGTTGATCACGAGGTCGGGCGCACCGTGCAGGGTGAGCATGCGCTCGGCCCAGAGCTCTACTTTCTTGGCCTCGGCGACGTCGAGCACGTCGAAGCTGTTGGGCGCGGCGACGGAGAAACGCAGATCAAGGATGGCCTCGGAGTTACGCCCGCAACCGATGACGGTGTGGCCGAGTTCGATGAATTCATCGACCAGAGCGCGACCCAGGCCTTTGGTGCAACCGGTGATGACGATTTTTTTCATGGCCTAAGTAACGTGAGTTCGGTGCTTAGGGTAAACTCCATACTTGAGAAGTGGTTGATTGCAGTGAAGCCGGTGCGGGCAAAATTATTAAGCTCGAAAACCGGAACGACTATAGGAAATCAGTAACCCGCCATGCACGACATTCTCGAAATTCGCCCCACCCCAGATCGTGGCACGGCGGCCTTTGTAACTCGCACCGTCCCCGTTGGTGAACTTTTGGGCACGCTGACCGGTCCCCAGATGCCCGCGCGCGGCCGTTACACCATCGAGCGCGACGGAAATCACTACGAACCGGGAGTGCCGGTGCGCTACGTCAACCACTCGTGCGAGCCGAATGCACGTTGGGAGGGTCACGAGTTGAGGGTGCTGCGCCCACTCGAGGCCGGAGATGAGGTGACCTTCGACTACACCGAGACGGAGTCGGACTTCGCCGCGCCCTTCCTTTGCCAATGCGGCGGCGAAAATTGCCGCAAAGTGATCGGGAATCATCTCGCTTAGGAAACGAACGGTTCCAGCAAACCGGCGGCCCGTTGATGGGCGGAGTTCGTCCTGCCTAGGGGCAAGCTGGCACCCTCGCCGGGTTTTTTACGTTGAGGATCCAGGAGCGGCCCGGGCGCGTAAATTCCTCAGCGGCTCTGCAGGCTGAATTTGCTGAGGCCGGCTTTGCGGCAGGAGTCCATGACGAAGGCGAGGGTCTTGAGCGGGGTGGTCTCGTCGGCGCGGATGAGCACCGGCATGTCTCGGTTAGCTTCGCGCACCTGGGCGAGGAGTGAGACCAGTTCATCATTGGTGATGACGCGGGGCGGCACGGAATCGGTGCCGAAGCTCAGGGTGCCCTTATCGGAAATGGCGAGGATGATGCTGCCGGCGAAGGCGTTTTTCCCCGCCGTGTCCACCCGAGGGAGCGTGATGTTGAGCGTGCCGGGCGAGCGAAACTGCATCGTCACGAACGCGAAAAAAACCAGCATCACGAGCACGTCGATGAGCGGCACGAGGTTGAGCTCGGGCCGGCGCCGGCGGCGCATTTGCAAACCCTGGCTCATGCGCGGGGAGGCACGTCGGTGCGGGCGAGAAGGCGGGCGAGCAGCACGTCGAGCTGGGCGGCCTGTTTATCAACGCGGCGCTGAAGGATGCCGCCTCCGATGAGAGCGGGAATGGCGATGCAGAGGCCGATCACGGTGGCGGAAAGGGCAAGCGAGACACCGCTGGTGAACTTGGCGGGGTCGGGCATACCGGTGGAGCCGCTGATGCTGGAGAAGACGCGGATGAGCGACCAGACGGTGCCGGTCAGGCCGATGAGCGGCGCGCCGGCGTAGATGACGTCGAGATAGGGCAGTCCGCGCTCCATGCGCGCGACCTCGAGGCGGGCGAAGGCGCGCGTGGCCTCGGGATCGCTGGGATGTTTTTGCGAGAAGGCCAGGATGCGGCCGAGCACGGAGTGTTCGCCGCCGGTGGCGGGCTGACCGGCCACGATGGCATCGGCAAGATCGTCGGGGATCACGGCCGAGCCGCGCAAGGCGACACTGCGCTCGGCGATGATGTAGACCAGCGCGATGGAGCAGAGCGCGAGCGGATAGACGAGGATGTCGGCGCCCTTGAGAAGTTCGATAAAAGCGAGAGTCATGCGGATGAAGGTGCAGGAGGTGGACTCCCAAGGAAGCCACTTGTTTCCAAATAAAGAAAAAGGCGCGGTCTCCCGCGCCTTGTCGATCCAGCCGGAAGTGTGCCGCAACGCGCGACTACATCAGGCGGCGGACATGTAGGGAAGCTTGGCGGCGGTGGCTTGGGCGGCGGGGAGGCCGTCGATGAGGTCGCCGATGGCGTCCCAGCGGCCGTTGACGAGGGCGTCGCGGGCGGACTCGCGCTGGGTGATCTTGATCTTGTCGTGGCCGTAGCGGACTTCGAGGGCTGCCACGTCGACCGTGACCTCGAGGGCCGGGTTTTTCTCGATGGCGGCGGCGACCTTGGCGATGTCCTCACGGGCGGCTTGCACGCACGGGATGCCCAGCGTGGTGGAGTTACCGAAGAAAATCTCGGCGAAGTTTTCGGCGATGACGGCACGGAAGCCTGCCTTATGGATGGCTTGGGGTGCGTGTTCGCGGGAGGAGCCGCAGCCGAAATTGGCGCCGGAGAGGAGGATGGTGGCACCCTTGTGCTCGGGCTTGTCGATGGGGTGGCCGGTGGGCACGCCCTCGGGTGTGTGGCGGACGTCGTAGAAGAGGAATTCACCGAGACCGTCGAACACCACGCACTTCATGAAGCGCGCGGGGATGATGCGGTCGGTGTCGATGTCGTTGCCGGGGACGTAAACGCCGCGACCGGAGACGGAGGTGATTTTTGCGAGAGCCATTTGAGGAAGAGGATTTTAAATTATTGAACCACGGAGATTACGGAGGGCACGGAGGAGAGCGGATATGCTGCTCCGTTTGCTCCGTGGTAAATCGGGTTTGATGGTTTTAGTTGTTCGTGACCGCGAAGACTTCGCGGGCGTCGGAGACGACGCCGGTGACGGCGGCGGCGGCGACCATGACGGGGCTCATCAAGACGGTGCGCCCGGTGATGGAACCCTGGCGGCCCTTGAAGTTGCGGTTGGAGGAGGAGGCGCAGAGTTCGTCGCCGATGAGCTTATCGGGATTCATGGCTAGGCACATCGAGCAGCCGGCGGCGCGCCACTCGAAGCCCGCTTCGGCGAGGATTTTGTCGAGGCCGAGATTCTCGCACTGGAGGGCGACGATCTGGGAGCCGGGGACGGCGATGGCACGGACCCCGGGGGCGACCTTGCGGCCCTTGATGTATTTGGCGACTTCCTGGAAGTCAGAGAGGCGGCCGTTGGTGCATGAGCCGAGGAATGCGACGTTGATCTTGACGCCTTTGATGGGCTTGCCGGCGGGCAGCTTCATGTATTCGAGGGCCTCGATGATGCCGGCGCGGTCATCATCGGAGGTGGCGGTCTCGGGGCTGGGGATGTTCTCGGTGATGGAGATGCCCTGGCCGGGATTAATGCCCCAGGTGACTGACGGAGCGATGTCGGCGGCGTCGATGACCATGATGTCGTCGTAGCGGCAACCGGTGTCGGAAGCGAAGGACTTCCAGCGGGTGACGGCCTCGTCCCATGCGGCGCCGGTCGGCGAGTAGGGGCGGCCTTTGAGGTAGGCGAAGGTGGTCTCGTCGGGGTTGACATAGCCGACGCGGGCGCCGCCCTCGATCGACATGTTACAGACGGTCATACGCTCCTCCATGGTGAAGGCGTCGAAGGTGGATCCGGCGTATTCGTAGGCGAAGCCGGTGCCGCCGTTCACGCCGGTGAGGCGGATGATGTGAAGGATGACGTCCTTCGCATAGACGCCGGCGCGAAGTTTTCCGTTCACTTCGATGCGGCGGACCTTGAGCGCGCCGAGGGCCATGGTCTGGGTGGCGAGCACGTCGCGCACCTGGCTGGTGCCGATGCCGAAGGCGATGGCTCCGAAAGCACCGTGGGTGGAGGTGTGGGAGTCGCCGCAAGCGATGGTGGTGCCGGGCTGGGTGATGCCCTGCTCGGGGCCGACGATGTGGACGATGCCCTGCTTGCCGGAGGCGCGGTCGAAGAAGGTGACGCCGAACTGGGCGCAGTTTTTACGCAGCTCGTCCATCATGGCTTGGGCGAGGTTGTCCTTGTAGGGCTCGACGAGCTCGTTGGTAGGAACGATGTGGTCAACGGTCGCGAAGGTGCGGTGCGGGAAAGCGACTTTAAGACCGAGGTCGCGCAACATGCCGAAGGCCTGGGGGGAGGTGACCTCGTGGATGAGGTGGGTGCCGATGAGGAGCTGGGTCTGGCCGTTGGCCAGGGTGCGGACGGTGTGGGCGTCCCAGACTTTTTCGAAGAGTGATTTGGGTTGGGCGGACATGGGCTTTGGTTGGGTGGGTGAAAGGGGAAGACAGGGCTGAGAATAAGCCAAGGGAAAGGCAATAGCCTAGCAGACACTTGCATGACGGGGAAATACTTGTTTCCTCCTCTGTGATGCCTCGTGAGTATCAATATGCCTTTGAACTTCGGCACCTCGTGTATTTCCGCGAGGTGGCGAAGCAGCTTCATTTCCGGAAGGCGGCGGAAACGCTGGCCGTGGCGCAACCGGCGCTGAGCAGGCAGATCGCGCAATTGGAGGCGTCGGTAGGCATGGCTTTGTTCGTGCGCACGCGGCGCAAGGTGGAGCTGACTCCGGCGGGGCGGCTGCTGGCCGAGCGGGTGGAGCCGATATTGCGCGGGTTGGCGGCGCTGCCGGCCGAGTTGAAGGCGTTGAGCGAAGGTGAAACCGGACATGTGCGGGTGGGCTTTACCGGACTGGCCATGGCGACGGTGTTGCCGGGGATTTTGAGGGAGTTTCACCGGCGGTATCCGCAAATCCGTCTGGAGTTAAATGAATCGCCTACGTCGGCACAGTTGGCGGCTCTGGCGGCAGGGGAGATCGCGTGCGGATTTTTTCATCCCGATGCCACCACTCCTGGGCTGCGAACGCGCGAGCTCCTGCGCGAGAAAAACGGAGTGCTGCTGCCCGCCGATCACGTGTTGGCGCGCAGGGCTATGCTTCGTTTGCGCGAGCTGGTGGAGGTGCCTTGGGTGTTGTTTCCCCGCGCCCACAATCCCGGGTTTTACGATCGCATTCTGGCGGCGTTTTCCAAGGCGGGCGCGACGCCTCGCATCGCCGAGGAAGTGTGGCCGCGCGCGAATGCCGTTGGGCTGGTGCGGGCGGGACTGGGGGCGACCTTCATGTGCCCGAGCGAGGCCAGTCCGCTGCCGGAAGGCGTGGCGTTTCGCCCATTGGAGGGGCCGGCACCGGAGAGCCGTTTAGTCGTCGGCTGGCGTGTGAATGACGCGCTGGATCCGGCGTTGGCGTCTTTCTTGGAAGTCGCTGCGCCCGGTCTGGAGCGCCCTAGGCTCAGCGGTGGGTGAGCAGGCGGGCGAAAACGATCCGGCCGGCACCGGAGGGAAGCAGGCTGATGATCTCGGCGCAGACCGTCTGGCCCACGTGGGATAATGCGTCGTTTACCACCACCATTGAACCATCGTTGAGGTATCCGACTGCCTGGCCCTCTTCTTTTCCCGGCTTTACCACCTCAACATCGATGACTTCCCCGATCTCATAGACAGGCTGGACGGCCCGGGCAAGGTCACGGGGATTCAAACATACAACGCCCTGAAAACTGGCCATCTTGATGAGATTCTGGTCCGTAGTCATCAGTTTGGCTTTGGATGAAGATGCGATGAAAATCAGTTTGGCGTCGATCTCACCACGCTTGGTTTCGCTCTCGTTTATGCGTAAATCGATGTTTTTTATCTGACGAAGTTCGCCCAGGACTTCGAGGCCGCGACGGCCGCGCTGACTCCGGTGCGGCTCGGGCGAATCCGCCACCGCCTGCAACTCCTGCAAGACGAACCGCGGTATAACCAGAGCGCCCGGCGCGAATCCACTTTTGCAGATGCGGGCTATGCGACCGTCTACCAAGGTGCTCGTGTCGACCACCACGAGCGGCACGTCGACTTCATGCGGCACGAAGCGCACGTAGGGGATAACGAGGTTGAATTCATCTTTGCCGCGCAGGGCGATCACGGCGCACAGGTAGGGCACTCCTAAAAACAAACCCAGGCGCACCAGAAAAATGACCTGGGGGTCGCCTCGTTCCAGCAAGGGCGAGATGGTGATTCCGTAAGAAATGAGTAAGCCGGTAAACAGGCCGAAGCTGATGGCTGATAATCCGCGTAGAGAAAACCCCTTCAGCATCAAGTCGACCAGCACGAGCAACGTGCCCAAAAGAGACCCAATGACCACCGCTTTCAGGCGATATCCATCCCACTCCGGCACGCTGTAACAGACAAGCATGCCAGCCAAGGCGCACAGCAAAATGAATACGAAACGAATAGGGAAAAGCGTGCGATTCATCTAAATGTTAGAATTACTACCTAAACAGCACGAAGAGCAATAGCGGCAGTATGATCATGACCGCCATCGCAATCATGAGTATGCGCCGTGCGCGGTGTGCCTCCACGGTAAGTTCAGGTTTTGGTTCGGTCGGGTTTGCTTCCATGGCAATTACGCCATTCATGGGGACTTATATGACAAACCAATACTGGTTGGTGAAAACCGAACCCGAAGCTTACGCATGGGAAACTTTTGTGCGCGAAGGCCGCACGGTTTGGGATGGTGTGAGAAACTTTCAGGCGCGCAATCATCTGCGTGCGATGCGCGTCGGCGATCAGGTTTTGTTTTACGCCAGCGTCACCACCAAGGCCGTGCTGGGCACCGCCACCGTGAAACGCACCCATTTCCCCGATCCGACCGCTAGCGAGGGCGATTGGTCGGCGGTCGAACTCTCGATCGGGGTGTCTCTCCCTCATCCCGTGTCCCTGGCCGAGATCAAGGCCGAGGCCCGTCTGGCCGAGCTTCCTTTATTGCGCCAGAGCCGCCTCTCGGTGATGCCGCTTAGCAAGCCCCACTTTGATCTTATCGTGCGACTCGGGAGCGGGAAATAAGTCCGCAAAAAAGCCGGACTAGGAGAGTCCGGCTTTCGGGTGTTTTGCGTGGATTTGCTCAGGGCACCACGCCGGTGTCAGTCGATGGGGATGAGGCACTGGGCTCGGCCTGCTTGAACTCCAGAATCTCTCCGGCTCGAACCACGTGCAGGGTTTCACCGTCTTTTAGCTCACCACGCAGCAGGGACTCGGCGAAGGGATCTTCGAGGAAGTGCTCCACGGCGCGACGAAGCGGACGGGCGCCCATTTTCTCGTCGTAGCCTTTTTCGATCAGAAGCTCCTTGGCCTCGGAGGAGAAGGTCAGGTTGATCTTTCGTTCACTGAGGCGGGCGGTGAACTTGGAAAGCTCGATATCCACGATCTTGAACAGGTCGGTCTTCATCAGCGGACGGAAGAAAACGATATCCGAAATGCGATTAAGGAACTCGGGTTTGAAAATCTTCTTCGCCTCATCGAGCACCTTCTCGCGCATCTTCTCGTGGTCGCCGAAGGCGCCGGAGCCGGCGGCGGCAAAGCCCATCGAGGTCTGGCGCATGAGGAGCTGCGCGCCGACGTTCGAGGTCATGATGATGATCGTGTTTCGGAAGTCGACCTGACGTCCGAGCGAGTCGGTCAGGCGTCCATCTTCGAGGATTTGCAGCAGGAGTTGCAGCACGTCAGGATGGGCTTTTTCGATTTCATCGAACAGGATGACGGAGTAGGGCTTGCGCCGCACGGCCTCGGTGAGCTGGCCGCCCTCTTCATAGCCGACGTAGCCGGGAGGCGAGCCGATGAGACGGGAGACGGCGAATTTCTCCATGTATTCGCTCATGTCGATTTGCAGGAGGGCCTCCTGCTTGCCGAACATCTGCGCGGCGACTTGTTTGGCGGTCTCCGTCTTGCCGACGCCGGTGGGGCCGACAAAGAGGAAGGAGCCGATGGGGCGGCGAGGATCTTTGAGGTCTGCGCGTGAACGGCGCAGGGCGCGGGCGATTGCGATGGAGGCGGCTTCCTGGCCGATGACGGCCTTTTGGATCTCGGCTTCGAGGTTGAGCAGCTTCTCGCTCTCTTTCTTTTCCATGCGCGAAAGCGGGATGCCGGTCCACTCGGCGACCACCTTCAGCATCATGTCTTCTTCGATGGTCACGCGTTTTTCTTCGCGGGATTTTTTCCACTCGTCGGTGGCCTGTTCGAGGCGGGTGCGGAGCTGCTTTTCCTGATCCCGGAATTTGGCGGCCTCTTCGAAGTGTTGCTTCGCGATGGCCTCCTCCTTCTGCACGCAGACCTGCTCGATCTCTTTCGCGAAGGCTTCGAGCTCGGGCGGACGGCGCAGGGAGGTGATGCGGGCGCGTGAGCCGGCCTCGTCCATCACGTCGATGGCTTTGTCGGGGAGGAAACGTCCGGTGATGTAGCGATCCGAAAGCTTGGTCGCGGCTTCGATGGCGGCATCGGTGAAGATCGCCTTGTGGTGATCCTCATACTTGCTGCGTATGCCCTTGAGGATGGTGATGGTGTCTTCGATGGATGGCGGCTCGACTTTCACGTTTTGAAAACGGCGGTCGAGGGCGGAGTCCTTTTCGATGTATTTGCGATACTCGTTGAGGGTAGTCGCACCGATGCACTGCAACTCGCCGCGGCTGAGGGCGGGTTTGAAGATGTTGGAGGCGTCCATCGCGCCTTCGGCGGCACCGGCGCCCACGATGGTATGGAGCTCGTCGATGAAGAGGATGACGTTCTTTGCGCGCTTGATCTCGTCCATCACTGCCTTGATGCGCTCTTCGAACTGGCCGCGGTATTTGGTGCCTGCGACCATGAGGGCGAGATCCAGCGTGATCACTTTTTTGTCGGCTAGAATCTCGGGCACGGAGCCGGCGACAATCTCCTGGGCGAGACCCTCGACGATGGCGGTTTTGCCGACGCCTGCTTCACCGATCAGAACGGGGTTGTTCTTCGTGCGACGACAGAGAATCTGGATGACGCGCATGATCTCGTTTTTGCGTCCGACCACGGGGTCCATCTCGCCTTTGCGGGCCAGCTCGGTGAGGTCGCGGCCAAAGGCCTTGAGGGCGGGGGTTTTGACGTCTTTCTTGCCGTCTTCTCCGCGCGCTGCGCTGCCTGCGGCGGCCTCTTCGCCTGCGGAACCAGACTTGTCGGCGCCGGCGCTATCTCCGGATCCGGAGGCACCTTCCTCGCCGCCGGAAAACTGCGGGTCGAGCTCGCGGAGGATTTCGTTGCGGGTGCGCTCGATGTCGATGTCGAGTGATTTGAGCACGCGGGCAGCGACGCCCTCGCCTTCGCGGAGGAGTCCGAGCAGAATGTGCTCGGTGCCGACGTAAGAGTGGTTGAGCGCTTTCGCCTCCTTGCCTGCGAGAGCCAGAACCTTTTTGACGCGTGGGGTGTAAGGGATGGAACCCTGGTTTTTCGTCTCCTGGCCGGTGCCGACTTGCTTCTCGACGGCGCCACGAACGGTCTCGAGGTCCAGGCCCATCTTTTGGAGGACACTCACGGCGACGCCCTGACCCAGCTTGATCAGGCCGAGAAGCAGGTGCTCGGTGCCCACGTAGTTGTGATGGAAGCGGTCGGCCTCCTTGCGGGCGAGCGCAAGGACCTGTTGGGCGCGAGGCGTGAAGTTGTTCATGGGTTCCATAAAGAGTTAGGTTCCGGGGTGGGGGAGTTGGGTTTTCGAGACAGGGAGGGGGGCAGCAGGTCAGGTTTTATGATGTAAGCTAAAATCAGGCCTGGCGAAAGTGGAGAACTCCTGGCGCATGCGCTCGGCGCGGAGGGCGTCGCGTTTCGCCGATTCGAGGTCTTGGCCTCCGACGGCCTGGATATGGCCGGGCTGGGCCTCGATCAGAAGGCGGTCTGTGACGGCGCGACTGCCCTCGGGGAAGAGGCCGAGGTCGATGCCA
This sequence comes from Verrucomicrobia bacterium IMCC26134, assembly GCA_000972765.1. GTDB lineage: Bacteria > Verrucomicrobiota > Verrucomicrobiia > Opitutales > Opitutaceae > IMCC26134_A. Next base: position 651,675 of record CP011265.1, read on the forward strand.
AGGCGCAGGAGTGAGAGCAGATTCATCGCCTCGCTTGAGGTGAGCTGGTGGCAGTTTTGCAGAATGCCGAAGGCGCGGCCGATTTTGTCGAAGAGCTTGCCGGCGTCGGCATCGAGAAGTTTTTCGCGGGCGTTGAGTTCATGCTCCACGATGGACTGGAGCACGCTGCCGAGCCGTTTCAGGATGGCCTCCTCTGACTCGCCTAGCGTGGTCTGGTTGGATATCTGGAAGATCGAGCCGGAGGCGTCGGAGCCCTCCCCGAAAAGCCCGCGCACAACCATGCCGAGCTGGTTTACAGCGCGGACGACCTTCTCCATCTGGCTGGAAATGACCAGCGCGGGCAGGTGCATCATGGCTGAGGCCCTCATGCCGGTGCCGAGGTTGGTGGGGCAGGCGGTGAGGTAGCCGAGTTCCGGATCGAACGCGTAGTCGAGCCTTTCCTCAATCTCGCTATCGATGGCGTCGATCTGGGACCAAGCCTTTTTCAACTGGAAGCCGGCCCGCAGGACTTGGATGCGCAGGTGGTCCTCTTCGTTGATCATGACCGAGCACGTTTGATCGCGATTGATGATGAGGCCTGCGCCGCGTTTGGTGCCGCTCAATTCACGGGAGATGAGGTGGCGCTCGACGAGGATCTGTTTATCGAGGTCGGAGAGATCGGCCACGGGGGAGTTGACCGAACGCTTCATCGCGCTGGTGGCTCCGACGGCCTCGCGGCAGCGGGCAAGGATGTCTTCGCGCTGCGGTTCTTTTGCCCAGCCCGGGAAGGAGTGCCCGGCGAGGTTGCGAGCCAGGCGGATGCGAGTCATGAGCACGACCGCGCACTTGGAACTCGCCGTATCGGTGAGTTCGGAGGGCGTGGCCAGCAATGCGGAGATTTTCATGACAAGATCAGCGGGCGGAGGACGACGCGGCGGGGCCGGAAAGAGGAACGGAGGCGATTGCCGTTGCGGGATTTGCGGCGGCAGGCTGGCGCATGCTATGAAGTTCATCGCGCAGCCGGGCGGCGTCCTCGTATCGCTCGGCCTTGATCGCGGCGGCAAGACCCGACTCGAGCTCGGTCAGTCGCTCGTGAAAACTACGACGCTCAAGCGCCTTATGGGGCACTTTTCCAACATGGCGGGTGCCCTTGTGCATGGAGTCGAGCATAGGCGACACCATGCCGGCAAAAGTGCGGTAACACTGAGGGCAGCCAAAACGGCCGTGTTTCTTAAAATCTCCGGGAGTAAAGGCGCATGCAGGGCAGGCGGCGGCTCCGTGGGCCCCGATCTCAACCGCGCCGGCGGCATCGGGATTCATCGAGGCCTTGAGGAGCAGATCCGCCAGAGAAAAACCTCCCGGGTCCGTAACGCCTTTGGCTTGGGCACAGGCCTCGCACAGATCCACCTTGTGCATCTTGCTGTTAACAATTTGCGTGAGATGCACGGTGGCGGGCTTTCCGCAGAGATCACATTTGAGAGGACTGGCCATGGTGTTAAAGTAGCGAGAAGAGGGGGAATTTCGAGCCCTGAACGAATAAAACTTTTTAGAAACCGTAATAAACCAATTTGCACACACCGTGCCATGGGGAAAAGACACTCTCACGGTGGGGACGAGGCGGGTTAACCGATTTTAGCTCGGGTCTGATAGGCTCAGGACCCAGGATGGGGTGCGCCAAAAAGACACGCTGCCACTCACTAATAGGAAGGGCGGCGTATCAACTCCCTGATTTGTCGGGATTTTTTTTATCGTGGCAGGATGCGCAGGGTTGGTGCGCATCTTAGGCAACGCGATCACTGAAAAGTGTTCCCGGACGGCCTAACGGACCCGCTCCACTTAAAGTCAAGTGTAGCGGGGCGTGGTTACACCTTCAGATTTTGGTGCCTTCGACGATGACGCGGCGGCGGAAAGCCTCCAGCACCCGACCGGTGATGGTGCCGGGTTTGCCGCTTCCGATCTCGCGACCGTCGAGTTTTACCACCGGAATAACCTCGGCGGCGGTGCCGGTGAGGAAACACTCGTCTGCATTCCACACGTCGTAGCGGGTGAGGTTGGTCTCGCGCATGGGGATCTTCAACTCCGAGGCGATGTCGAAAATGGCATCGCGGGTGATGCCTTTGAGAGCGCCTTGCGACGCAGCGGGGGTCAGAATTTCGCCCTTATGAACAATGAATAAGTTATCTCCAGTGCACTCGGCGACATAGCCTTGGTCGTTCAGCATGATCGCCTCCAGGCAACCGGCCTGCCTGGCCTCGATCTTGGCGAGGATGTTGTTCAAATAGTTAAGCGATTTCACGGCGGGCGGGAGCGCCGCCGGATTCATGCGGCGGGTCGCCACCGTGCAGATGCTCAGTCCCGTGGTGTAATGTTCGGCCGGATACAGCGCAATCTTGGCCGCGATGATGAAGATCGACGGCACGGGGCAAAGCCAGGGCGAGAGCCCGAGGTCGCCGACTCCGCGCGTGACGACGAGGCGGATATAGCCGTCGGTGAGGCCGTTTTGACGGCAGGTTTCGCAGGTGGCCTCGGCGATCTCGGCCCGTGACCAGGGCATTTTGAGTAGAAGGGCCTTGGCAGAGTATTCGAGACGCTCCAGATGGGCATCGAGACGGAAGATGTTGCCCTGATAAAGACGTATGCCTTCAAATACTCCGTCGCCGTAGAGCAGGCCGTGATCAAACACGGAGATTTTCGCGTCAACTTGATCGACGAACTTGCCATCCAGATATATCTTCATAGAAATAAAGAGTTGGTTGGCGCTGGTAAAATTGTCCAGCACTAGACCAACTTTTTGCTTGTAGAAAAAAAACCCCCGTGTCCTCGTTCAAACCTCATTCCTTCCTTATGACTACCTCCACCAAACGCCTCGCAAAAGGCTTTACTCTCATTGAATTGCTGACGGTCATCGCGATCATCGGCATCTTGGCCGCCATCATCATCCCCACCGTGGGCAAGGTGCGTGAGACCGCCAACCGCACTGTTTCCAGCAGCAACCTGCGTCAGATCGGCCAAGCCGCTTTGATCTATGCCGCTGACAACAAAGACTCTCTCCCCAAGTATACCAACGTCACCGCCGGAACTTCTTTCGGAGCTGCCTCTACCACCGCTACCGGTGAAACCGTCGAGGGCTTTGCTGCTGCGCTTTCCGTTGGCGGAGGTCTTAACGACGCTACCATTTGGGTGAACACCAACGACCGCACTGGCACCAATCTTACCGGCGCTTCGACCGTTAACACCCCCCAGACTTCCGGTTCCAAGGACTTTACCACCGGCTTCACCACCTTGACGATGGCCTATGGCGTTGTCCTTGGTCTCACTACTGGTGATCCTGCAACCACCCCGATCGCCTACACCCGTGGCATTCTCGCCTCCACCGACGGAACTTGGCAGGCTGCCAATGGTGTCTACGCCAACGATGGTGGCCACATTGTTTTCATTGGTGGTAACGTTCAGTGGTATCGCAATTTGGGCACCGGAACGACCAGTGGCGAGTTGATCGACACCGCCGGCGCGAAGACGAGCACCATCAAGGCGACCACGAAGGCTGCTGCCACCACCAAGAAGTGGGTTGAAGAGACAATTGCTGGTGCATCTGTCACTGCTGCTGTCGGAACCGGAACCTAATTCGTTAGCGTTCTAATTTCTAAAAAACTCAGCCTCTTTTTGGGGCTGAGTTTTTTTGTGCCTCCATCTTTTGGTCTAGATTCGACTAGCTATCAGGCCTTCCCTCAAAGAAACGATCCATTACGCTCCGAGGTGAGTTTGTTAAAAAATGAAATTCAAGGGTTTGTGGATTTCTAAACCTGAATTTTGCCGTGTATGGGATCAGTCTAAGTCCTGTAGGGACAACGGGCTTCTCGGTCATTTTTCGTCATCCCCGAATGCGCCGATACCGGCGCGGCCCACCTGTTAAAAGACCCCGTTTGGGACGCGTAAAAAATTAACTCCACTAAATACCTGAAGAAAAGCTTTGCCTTAATTACTACTGTTTCAATGTAGTTTAATTTTGATCCATTAAACCTTTTCTTATCCGATTTCCATTACTCATGAAACCTAGGATTTTGCTCCCCAAAATCGTGGCATCTGCCCGCTTTGACTCTGTCTTTGTAAAGTCCGCAGCGCGGTTGGATGTATCCTTGGTTCCGATGGGAGATGTCTTTTAAGCTAAGTATTTAACCCTTCATCGCGCCCCCGCTGGTTAGGCTCAATTCCGTCACGACCAAGTCGTAGGTGGCAACGCATTTGATAACGCCTACATTAATCAATAAGTAAATATCAAAGAGATGTTTGTGGATTTACATATGATACGCAGTTCGTGCCCGTTTTATAGCATCCGCTTCTTCACTTTACGCTTTCTGGATAACCGCACTCGACACCCGCACCTGCGTTTATCGAGTATTTCCCTCATTCTTCGCTCGCGCCCTTAGATTCCATGTCCCGCTCTCACCGCTCCGTCATTCCCGGCTTCGGATTGTCGCTCGGCCTCACGCTCACCTACCTGAGTTTGATCGTGCTGCTGCCGCTCTCCGCTGCTTTCATCAAGACCCTGGGGATGAGTTGGGACGAGTTTTGGACTGCGGTCGCCAGCCCTCGGGTGGTCGCGTCTTACCGCATCAGTTTTCTGGCCTCGTTCGCCGCCGCTTCGGTGAACTGCGTGTTTGGTCTCATCGTCGCCTGGGTGCTGGTTCGCTACCCCTTTCCCGGGCGGCGGGTGGTAGACGCGTTGGTGGATCTGCCCTTCGCACTGCCGACTGCCGTGGCGGGTATCGCGCTCACCGCACTCTACGCTCCCAATGGCTGGATCGGTGCCTTGGTCGCGCCCTACGGACTTAAAATCGCCTTCACTGAGCTGGGTATCTTCATCGCGCTTACCTTTATCGGCCTCCCCTTTGTCGTGCGCACACTGCAGCCGATCATCGAGGAATTGGAGCCCGAGTTTGAAGAGGCCTCGGCGAGCCTCGGTGCCAATCGCTGGCAGACGCTCCGCCGGGTTATCCTGCCGCAGCTTGTGCCCGCCTTGCTCACCGGATTCGCGATGGCCTTCGCCCGCGCGCTCGGTGAATACGGTTCGGTCGTCTTTATTTCTGGCAACATGCCCATGCGAACCGAGATCACCCCGCTGCTGATCATTACCAAGTTGGAGCAATATGACTACAAGGGGGCTACTGCCATAGCGGTGGTCATGCTCGTGACGTCGTTTACGCTCCTGCTCGTCATCAACCTCCTCCAAAAGTGGAGCCGCCGCCACTACGCGGTCTGAGCGACCTCGGATTTTCGAATTTCAGATTTTCGCCCTCATGTCCTCTGCCGTTTCCTCACTTCAACGTGCCGCCGAAGCCGGTCACCGTCCGCTCGCCACTCGCGACGCGGCCTGGGTGCGCTATACGCTGACCGCGATCGCGCTGGGGTTCCTTGCCCTGTTTCTTTTGCTTCCTCTCGTGGCGGTGTTCGGCGAAGCATTCCGTCGCGGTGTGGGTGCCTATTTCGCGGCCTTGAGCGACCCGGATGGCATGCATGCGCTTAAGCTCACTTTGCTGACCGCCGCCATCGCCGTGCCCGCCAACCTCGTTTTCGGCATCGCCGCCGCCTGGTGTATCGCCAAGTTCAACTTTCCCGGCAAGAGCCTGCTCATCACCCTGATCGATCTGCCCTTTGCCGTTTCGCCCGTTATCTCCGGTTTGATTTTTGTGCTGCTCTTTGGCGCGCAGGGATGGCTCGGACACTATCTCGATGCGGAGAACCCCGCTCTGCCTTGGCTCCAGGCCTGGATCATTGAACAGGATTTCAAAATCATTTTCGCCGTGCCTGGCATCGTGCTCGCCACGGTATTTGTGACCTTTCCCTTCATCGCCCGCGAACTCATTCCGCTGATGCAGACGCAGGGCAACGATGAGGAGTATGCCGCGATCACGCTCGGCGCGAGCGGCTGGCAAACCTTCTGGCGGGTCACGCTGCCCAATATCAAGTGGGGCCTTTTCTATGGCGTCATCCTTTGTAACGCGCGCGCGATGGGCGAGTTCGGCGCGGTGTCCGTTGTTTCGGGACACATTCGCGGTGTGACCAACACCCTCCCGCTTCATGTGGAGATCCTATACAACGAATACCAGTTTGTCGGTGCTTTCGCCGCTGCATCCATCCTCGCCCTGCTCGCCCTCGTCACCCTCGTGCTGAAGACCCTCGTCGAGTGGGCCCACGCCCGCCGCCACGCCTGATCCAGCCACTAGCTTCCAGTCCCTCGCATCATGTCCATCATCGCCCGCAACATCACCAAGACCTTTGGTGCCTACACCGCGCTCAACGACGTCTCCCTCGATGTCCCGGCCGGCAAGCTGGTCGCCTTGCTCGGACCGTCCGGATCGGGCAAGACCACGCTGCTGCGCATCATCGCCGGTCTCGAGTTTGCCGATGCCCAGTCTGGCCGCATCGATTTCCATGGCACCGATGTCACCGACTTTCCCGCCGGCAAGCGCGGGGTCGGCTTCGTTTTCCAGCATTATGCGCTTTTCCGTCATATGACGGTCGCGCAAAACATCGCCTTCGGCCTCACCGTCCAACCCCGCCGGTTGCGTCAGACGAAGGAGGCTATCGCTGCACGCGTGCAAGAGCTGCTCAAGCTCATCCAGCTTCCCGAGCTCGGTAACCGCTACCCCTCGCAACTCTCCGGCGGACAGCGCCAGCGTGTCGCCCTCGCCCGCGCGCTCGCCGTGCAGCCCAAGGTGCTTCTCCTCGACGAGCCTTTTGGCGCGCTCGATGCCCAGGTGCGCAAGGACCTCCGTCGCTGGCTCCGTCACTTTCAACGGGAGATCGGGGTTACCACCATCTTCGTTACCCATGATCAGGAGGAGGCGCTTGAACTCGCGGACGAGGTCGTGGTGATGAACAACGCCAAGATCGAGCAGGTCGGCACTCCGCAGGAGGTTTATGACCGGCCCGCCTCCCCTTTCGTCATCGAGTTTTTAGGCAACGTGAACCGCTTCGCCGGCCTTGGTCATCGCCTTCCCGGAGCAGGTCAGGACGTGCTCTATGTTCGCCCGCACGACGTCGACATCCTCCGCGAATACCACGGCAAGCACGCCATCCGGGTGCAGGTTCAGCACGTGTTCTCGGCCGGAAACTACGGCCGGATCGCCCTCGTCCGCGCCGACACCGGCGACACGATTGATGCCGAGCTTTCACGCGTCCGCCTTGCCGAGTTGAATCTGGTCGCAGGTGATGAGGCCTTCGTGGTTTTCCGCCACATCCGGCTCTTTCCCGCCGGGGCCTTTTCCGAGCGCGATGTTGCAACTGACGACACGTCCCCGGCCGTGGTGGATGCCGGTCGTGACATCTGATTTTTTGACACGGCTCAGCTCAGCTTTTTCACGGGCTTAACCTGGATCAATACATTCGCCACCGTGATCAGGCCTCCGCCTACGAGCAGGGGCCATGTCGATGTTTCGTTCGCGTAGTCGATGAGCGCCCAGGCGGATAAAATCGCAGGCAAAAAGAGCGCGAATACGGAACCGAAGATCGGCTCCGCGCAATACACCAGCCCCGCCTCGGTCGCAGTGATCTTTGGCTGCCAGGCGTTCATCAGGCCATACGCGCCGACGGTGCAAACAACGGTAAGCACCAACGTAAACCCGACCCAAAGCCCCGAGGTCCAAGGGGCGAGCAGGGCGGTCACGATTTCGCCGCTAGGGGCGAGCAAGACGAGCAACAAGGAGTAGATTGCCGCCTGCGTAATAAACATCGTGAGCGAGATACGTCCGGGCCGGTTTGCGGAGAACACCGGGCGTTCAAGCCACAGGATCTGGCCCATAAAAAAACATGAGGCGATGATCGTTTCGACTTCTCCTCGGCCCAGATGCATTTCAGTCCAGTCGAAGCGACCGAGTATCGCCACGCCTGCAAGCACCAGTCCGCTGCATGTCCACACGACTAAGCCCGGATTCCTCTTTGAGCGAAGCGCTACAAATATTGGAATGAGGATCGCGTAGAATTGGGTAAGGAAAGCCGAGGTGGACGCTGCGGTATAGTGCATGCCATCGCACTGAAAGAGCATGCCGGCCGAGGAGAAAACTCCGAGACCGACACCTTGGTGCCATTCGCTGCGCCGAATGCCAGTCTTGATCAAGCCGCGCCATTGCCAGACGGCGAGCAGTGCTGCGGCGAGCGCAAAGCGGGGGGCCAGCACGTAGACGGTGACAAACCACGAACCCGCTGTCGGCGAGAGTTGCTCGTGGAGAAGCATCAACGCTTTGATCAGTGGAAAACTGAGACCCCAAAATGCAGTCGTTAACACCAGCAGGCTGAGCGCTCTAGAGCGTAAAGCGGCGGTAGTGTCGGCGGAGTTGATCATGCGGGAGTGTTGTAATTCATCCTAGTTGTCATGGGGTTGCCCGCACCAGTGAATTGTCCACTGAGTTATATTTAGTGACTCCGCTCACGGCCTTATGCGTCGCCGGATACAGCGCTATGTCGCGGTGGCGGAGCGCTTGTTGGCCATGTAGTAGAGAACAGGCACAGCCATTCGGCTTATGAGCAGCGAGGCGATCTCGCCAAACATGAGGCTGATCGCAAGGCCTTGGAAAATCGGGTCGGCTAGAATCACGCTCGCGCCAACGATGACCGCGAGAGCAGTCAGGAGCATGGGACGGAAGCGAACCGCGCCTGCCTCAATCACGGCATCTCGCAGAGGCAATCCGTGGGCGCGGCGGAGCTCGATAAAGTCGACGAGGATGATGGAGTTTCGCACCACGATGCCCGCGCCAGCCATAAAACCTATCATTGAGGTGGCGGTAAAAAAAGCCCCCAGCGCCCAGTGCGCGGGCAGGATGCCAATGAGGGAAAACGGTATGGCGGCCATCACTACCGGCGGCGTGATATAGCTCTTAAACCAACCGACCATGAGCATGGCGATAAGCACGAGCACTGCGGCGAAAGCCAAACCCAGGTCGCGGAAAACCTCAAGGGTGACGTGCCATTCGCCGTCCCACTTGAGCGCGGGTCCAAGCTCATTGTCTGGCACGTTGAGATGAGTGATGGGTAATTTAGCGGAGCTGCCGCCAAAGTGGCGGGCATCGAGCCTCATCAAGGCGAGGTGCATCGGGATCATCGCGTAAGCCGGACTTTCGATTTCACCTGCAACGTCGGCAGTGACGTAGGTGACGGATTTCAGGTTTTTCCGGTAAAGGGAACGAAGACCGGAATCGGTGTGCAGGGTTACGAGCTCGGAGAGTGCGATGGCGGGAGCTTCCGGGTGGCTGGACGAGCGCACGCCGAGAGAGAGCAAGGCGTCCGGGCTGGAGCGGTCGGCGCGGGCGATTTCGAGCACGATGGGGACGTCTTCGCGTTCGGCCGGCAGGTGAAACAGGTCAATAGCGGAACCCTGCGTGCCGAGCGAGATCGTGCGGGCTATATCGGTCTGGGTGATGCCGTGAACGGCGGCTTTTTCCTGATCGACGACGTAGCGGATTTTCGCCTGGTTGGCCTCCACATACCAATCGATATCAACCACGCCCTTGGTCTTTTCCATCAAGGTTCGGACCTCGCGGGCCAAGGCGAGGCGGGCGGTCTCTTCGGGGGCGTAGATCTCGGCAACGATGGATTGGAGCACAGGCGGCCCGGGCGGGACCTCGGCTACGGCCACGACCGCACCGTAGCGGGCTGCGATGGGTGTGACCAGCTGGCGGGTGCGCTTGGCAATGGCGTGACTCTGGTCGGTGCGGTCGCCCTTGGGCACAAGGTTCACCTGGATGTCGGCGACATTTGGGCCGCGCCGCATAAAGTAATGGCGCACGAGGCCGTTGAAATTAAAGGGCGACGCCGTTCCTGCGTAGATCTGATAGTCGCGCACCTCTGGCTGGGTTCGGAGTGCTGAGGCCATTTCCTGGGCGATTCGGACGGTTTGTTCGAGAGTGGTGCCTTCGGGGGTGTTGAGGATGACTTGAAACTCCGACTTATTGTCGAAGGGCAGCATCTTGATCGTGACCGCACCAGTCAGCACGAACGCGATCGCGCCGAGCAGCAGGGCGACGATGCCTCCGAGAAAAGCCCATCTCCATGCCACCCGATCAAGCAACGGGGTCATAACCCGGTGGTAGAGACGGGTAAACCAGTCTGAAGGCACGTGATCGTGATCTGCGGTAGCGGCTTCAGGGCATTTCCCTGAGTTAATAAAAGATGCATCACTTGGGCCTTTTAAGGCGGAGCAATCGACTAGGTTGCTTTGTTTTGGGATACGGCGGCGCAGGACACGAACTGCGGCCCAAGGTGTGATAGTGAAGGCGATGGCTAGCGAAAATAGCATCGCGGCGGTCGAGCCGATCGGGATCGGACGCATGTAGGGGCCCATCAAGCCGCCGACGAAGGCCATGGGTAGAATAGCCGCGATAACCGCCCACGTGGCGAGGATTGTGGGGTTGCCCACCTCGTCAACTGCCTCAAGCGCGACGCGCCCCAGATCTTTTCCAGCTGCACCCGGAAGGCGTAGATGACGGACGATGTTTTCAACTACGACGATCGCATCGTCCACCAGAATGCCGATGGAAAATATCAATGCGAAGAGCGTGATGCGGTTGAGGGTGTATCCGTAAAGGTAGAACACCAGCAAGGTCAGCGCCAGCGTGGTAGGAATGGCGAGCAGCACGATCAATGACTCGCGCCAGCCAAGGAAGAGCAGGATGAGCATGGCCACCCCGAAGACGGCGATGCTCATGTGGAGGAGGAGCTCGTTACTTTTCTCGGCGGCGGTGTGACCATAATCGCGCGTGATGCCGACCTCGACGTCGGAGGGAAGGAGGGTGCCGCGAAGGGCCTCGACCTTTGCAAGCACATGCTCGACTACGGTGATGGCGTTGGCGCCGGGACGCTTGGCTAAGCTGAGGGTGACGGCTGCTTCCAGTTCTCCGTCGCGCGCACCATGCAACACGATGTCGGCAGGCTCGGACGCGGTGTCGCGAATTTTGGCGACGTCCCGCAGGTGAACCGGCCGGCCGTCGAATACGCCCAGCACGATAGCTTCAATGTCGGTGACGTCATGCAGGAACGCACCGGTTTCGAGCAGGATTTCTCGGTTGGCGAAGGGGCGTGAACCTGCGGACTCGACTCGGTTAGTGGCTTGCAGGACGGGGGCGATTTGAGCGACGGTGAGATTGCGGGCGGAGAGCGCGGTTGGATCGAGTTCGACTCGGACGGCACGGCGGGCACCGCCTATAAGGGTTGTTTCGGCGACTTCGGGCACGGATTTGACGGCTTCCTCAATCTGAAGGGCGAGGCGGCGCAAGGTAAGATGATCCTGCGTGCGGCTGTGCAGGGTGAGGGCGAGGATGGGGACATCGTCGATGGTGCGCGGCTTTACCAAAGGGGCGGATGCGCCAGCCGGTATGCGGTCGGCGTTGGTCAGGAGTTTTTGGTTGAGGCGCACGAGCGCGCTTTCGATATCGGTGCCGACAAGGAAACGCACGATGACCATGGATTGGCCGGGCGAGGATGTGCTGTAGAGGTATTCTACTCCGGGGATTTCCCAGAGGAGCTTTTCAATCGGGCGGGTCACGCGGTTCTCGATCTCGGCAGGTGTTGCGCCTGGCATGGCGACGAACACGTCCACCATTGGAACCTTGATCTGCGGCTCCTCTTCGCGTGGCAGCTGGAGCACGGCGAAAAGACCGAGTAGGATCGAGGCGATCACCGCGATGGGTGTAAGCTTAGATCCTACGGTGAAGGCGGCGAGACGACCAGCTATGCCGAACTTGGCCGGTATCTGTTCTGGGGACGAAAGGTGCGAATCATTTGGTTTCACGGCTGAATCTCCACCACCTGGCCGTCTTTTAACGAGGCTGGGGAGGCAAGGATTACCGTTTCGCCAGCTTCCAGTCCCGCGGCGACGATCAGACGGCCCGATGTGATTCCAGAGGTTTTTACGAGGCGTAACTGGGCGCGTCCTGCGGTGACTACATAGACACGTTCCATCTGGCCTACGTTGCACACTGCATCGATGGGCACGGTGATCGCAGCCGATTCGCCTGCAGGCCAAAGAACACGGACAAAGTCACCGGAGCCGGTGTTACTAGCATCAGTCGGTAGCGATAGTTTGGCGAGGCGTGTGCGTGAAATCGGATCGGCGGCGGGTGAAAACTCAGTGAGAGTGCCATTGGTGGTGAACGCGCTAAGTTGCACGGATACGGAGGTGCCGATAACGATGTCAGGCAATGAGGCCGGCACTTCAACTTCAGCGCGAAGACCGCATTCGGCTTCGATGGCAAAAAGAGCCTCCCCGAGAGTAGCGAGGTCTCCGTTTTGGATATATTTACGGGTGATTATCCCTTGAAAAGGCGAGGTGACGCGGGTGTAACTCAGCAGGACCTCTGCTTCCTGCACGGCGGCCTCGGCGCCGCTACGATGGTCGGCCAAGGCTCGAACTGATTCACTGGTCACAACGCCTTTGGTGAGGAGTCCTGCCTCGCGTTCGTGGTCACGCACCGCCTGGCTGAGCACTGCTTGGGCTTGTTCGAGACGTGCGTTCAGTTCAGCTGCATTGATGGTTAGCAGTGGTTCGCCGGCGGCAACGCGTCGTCCCAAAGTGAAATCAGCACCTATGATCGTCCCCATGATGCGGGCTGACACGATTGCATGGTCTGCAGGGCGCAATGTGCCTGCGACTGGTTGGTGGCGATGCACCTGGCGGAGTTCAGCGACGGCAACATGCACTGCGACTGGTGAGTTTTTACTCCCGTATTCCGGCGCATCAGAACGACTGCATCCTGATGACAGCAACGCGAAGATCACGGCGACCCCCGCCCGCTGGGGAAATGATAGACGATAAAGGCTCATCTATACGTTGTCCTTGGGGTTTTTTTTGACGAAGCCTATTTTACGCGCGAGCCATTCTGGCGGGCAGAAACCAGTGAAGGCAGACTGGATCAAGTTTAGTCCTATAAAGCAGGTAAAAAGCAGCCACCACGGGCTGACGAAATGAGCGAGCGCCACGCTTATCAGAATCATGATGCCGGCGAGAACACGGATAAAGGAGTCGGATTTCATATTTGACTAATTGAGTATATACTCAAATACTTGAAATTATGTCAAGTGTTTGTTTCCTCGCCGCCATGGCCAAAAAGAATCGACCCTTGAGTGATGAAGCCCTCGTGCTGGTGGCGCGACGATTTGCGGTTTTGGCCGAGCCCATGCGACTGCGTTTGTTGCAGTCGTTGATGGCAGGTGAAAAATCAGTAGGAGTCGTGGCGGAAGGGACCGGCGGCACGCCGGCAAATATATCGCGTCATCTACAGACGTTGGCGGAGGCAGGAATGGTGAGCCGGCGCAAGGAGGGCTTGCAGGTGTTTTACGCTATCGCAGACCCGACGATCTTTGAATTGTGCGAACTGGTGTGCGGGAGCATCGACCAGCAGATGCAGTCGCGGGCGAAAGCGTTCCAAAAGTAAAGCCGTTACTTCAGCGCAAGCAACACTGCGCCCAAGGCGATCAAGGTGCCTCCGAGCACGGTTTTTAAAGTAGGGATTTCATCCAAAAAAACCGCTGCGAAAACCAGAACGAATACCACGCTTAGCTTGTCGATCGGCGCGACCTTTGAGGCTTCGCCAAGTTGTAGCGCGCGAAAGTAGCATAGCCAGGATAGCCCAGTCGCGATACCGGATAAGACGAGGAAAAGCCAGGTTCGCTTCTAGAAGTCATACATGGCGCCGACTGGACCTGTCGCCAGCGAAACGCCCCAGGCAAAAACCAGAATCACGGTCGTTCGCACTGCGGTGGCCAGGTTGGCATCCACCCCCTTTACGCCGACCTTAGCGAGAATCGCGGTGATTCCGGCAAATACCGCGGCGAGTAACGACCACGCGAGCCAGTTCATGGAGGACAGACTGTCACTTGGTGAGATGTTTCTGCAACCCATGAAGCTGCGCCGTGTAAATACCGGCGTGGCCGCTGAAGTAGTAACTAAAAAAACAGGCCACAGCAAAAAGAGGAGCGTGCGTCGCGCCAAAGAGTTCTATTCCCATCAAGGTGCACGCCAGGGGCGTGTTGCTCGCGCCGGCGAAGATTGCGATGAAACCCAGTCCTGCAGTCAAATCCACCGGCAATCCGAGGGGGCCGGCCATCACATTTCCCAAGGCGGCGCCTATAAAAAAGAGCGGAGTGACTTCTCCTCCTTTGAAACCGAACCCGAGAGTGATCGCGGTAAATGCCAGTTTCCAGAACCAACTCCAATGACCTGCGCCGCCGGCCCTGAAGACCGATGACAGAGTGACATCGTTGTTGTCGGGGCTCCAGCTGCCCAGGCCAAGAAACTCTCTGGTGCCGAGTGCGTAGGTCATGGCGATGATCAGCGCAGCTCCGACGGCGGGTCGAAGCCAGAAAACCGTGATGTAGTGCTTGCTCCAGGCACTCACGCCATGCGTGGTGATGGAGAATAATCGGGCACACAGGCCAAACACCGCACCAGCCACTGCCACTTTGCTCATTACCGCGATATCCAGATGGCCGATCATGAAAGCACTCGCGGGTAGCGACGGCATGAGGGTGTAAACCGGATGAAGGATACCCCACGCAGCGCAGGTGCAGTCGCCGATGAAGGAGGCCAGCAGACAGGGCAAAATAAATTCGTAGCGGATCCGTCCGACGGTCAGCACCTCCAACGCAAAGATTGCTCCTGCGAGTGGCGTTCCGAAAACCGAACCGAAACCCGCCGCAACGCCGGCCATAAGCAAAAGACTGCGGTGCTGCATCGGAATGCGGAATACTCGCGCAAAGGCGCTCGCGATTCCGCCTCCCATTTGCACGGCTGTTCCTTCGCGTCCAGCCGACCCGCCGAAGAGATGGGTCACCAGAGTTGCTCCTAGCACGAGAGGCGTGATGCGCGCCGGCACACCGCCTCCCGGCTGGTGGATTTCGTCTATGAGCAAATTAGTGCCACGATCCGCGTTTTTACCGGCCGCATGGTAAACCCAGACGATAACGATGCCTGCCATGGGAAGGAGCCATAATAACCAAGGGTGATCGAATCGCTTCACCGTCACCCATTCTAGTAAAAACAGGAAAAAAGCACTCGCCGACCCCGCCAGCACCCCCACGGGAGCGACTAGCAAGAACCACAAACTCAGCTGGCGAAGCGCGGCAGCGGTGGTGCGTAGGGCGGGTTGAGGTATCATGGGCTGAAAAGGTGCTAATGAAATAATGGAAAGTGGCACATGTATTTTTTCGGCGCTTCGCAGCAGTTCCGGTGCTTGAGGATGATAAGCTTGTTGCCGTGCGACCATCACGCCACGTAGCTCTGCTGGATGCTGCCTACCCAACAGGGTTCCATCCGCCTTTTCCGCTTCCTCGGCATCCAGGTCTATCTCCACTGGTCGTGGTTCTTCGTGGCGTTCTACACGGTCTCGACGCGTGGGGACCAATACAGTTCGCCCGTCTGGAACGTCGCCGAATACCTCGCCCTCTTCCTGCTCGTGCTCATGCACGAGTTCGGTCACTCGCTGGCCTGCCGCTCGACGGGTGGCCAGGCCGATCAGATCGTGCTTTGGCCGCTCGGGGGTGTCGCTTACGTAGCCCCGCCGCAGCGCCCCGGCGCACAACTCTGGAGCATCGCCGCCGGCCCTTTGGTCAATGCAATGCTCGTGCCGGTTTTCTACCTTGCTGTGCGTGTAGCCTTCGGGCGCGGACTCGACGAAACCCACCCCGACCTCTTCGAGTGTCTGCGCACTATCCAGTTCATCAACCTCGCTCTGCTAATCTTCAATATGCTGCCCGTCTATCCGCTCGATGGCGGCCAGATCCTGCGGTCCGTGCTCTGGTATTTAGTGGGTCCGGCCAATAGCCTTATCGTCGCCACCGTGATCGGTTTTCTCGGCGGCGGCGCGCTCTTCGCCTACGGCCTCTATAATCGCTCCACTTGGAACATGGTCCTCGCCGGTTTTCTCCTCTTCAACTGCTGGAAATCCTTCCAATACGCCCGGCAACTACGCGCCCATCTGCGTAACATGCCGCCTGTCCCTCCTGCGGCCTTCACCACAACGGATTCCTAACTCGCGTTGTTGTTATTTTGAGATGATCATGCCCATGTGATCGCTTCCGTTGCATTCCGGAATTTCAAGGCTCTGCGTTCCGCGCAGCTTGTGCTCGCGCCGTTCAATCTCATCATTGGACCCAACGGTTCGGGGAAAACCAGTCTCATCCAGGCACTGCTCCGTCTGCGGTCGCTTGCCAGACTGCCCCTGCGGGAGCCTGTTCCCGAGGGCGAGCGCCTGCCCGAGGCCGCCGAGATCAGTTTTCGTTTCAACCCGCCGCATGACGGCTTGGAGGCTGTGCTGGCCTGCGTGGACGAGGCGAGCTGCGACCTGCTGCAGTTAACGCCATTACCGCGCGGAGAAGGAGTCGATGACTGGCCTGGACTGCGCACCCGGCTGCTGACTCTGCGCAGCTACGTGCTTGATCATCTTGCCATTACCTCGACCGGTGCGGGCCGGTCGAATGGCAATAAACTGGCCTCGCATGGAGGTAATCTGGCGGCCGTGCTCGCTGTTCGCCGCGAACTTGCGCCCGGTTACTACACCGCCTTGTGCGAGGAGCTGACGGAGCTTTTCCCGGAGTTTTCGGATTTGGTTTTATTGCCTGAACTCGGTTCGTTCGGTCTGCGACTGCGAGATGGCGGTGACATCGTGCCGGCGGATAATCTTTCCCAGGGCACGCTTTATACCCTCGCCCTTCTTGCTATCGCCCACGATCCGACGCCTCCCGCCATCGTATGCATCGAGGAACTTGATCGAGGGCTGCATCCGCGTCTGTTGCGGGGGGTGCGGGATGTCTTATACCGCTTAAGCTATCCGTCCGATTATGGGCATGACCGTGCTCCGGTGCAGGTGATCGCAACCACGCATTCACCGCTGATGCTCGATCTCTTCCGTGATCATCCCGAGGAAGTCGTGATCGCCGACAAGGTCGGTCGTGCCGCGACCTTTGCCCGTCTCGCCGATCGTGCCGACCTTGCCGATTTACTGACCGAGGGTGCCAGTCTCGGCGACCTCTGGTATTCCGGCATTCTGGGCGGCGTGCCCGAGGAGCCATGAGCTCTCCGGCCTCGCGTCCTCTGCGTCTCGCCCTGCTCGGCGAGTCCATGGTGGACGAGGCTGCTTTATCCATTCTGGTCGAGGCGGTGCTGGGGGCGCCCTTTGTTCGGGTGCAGCCCAACCTCCGTGCACGCGGCTGGCCGTCGGTGTTGCAAATCCTGCCAGCCATCGCCCGCCATCTCCATTTCAATACCAATGCCGACGGTCTTATCGTGCTTGTGGATGCCGACGATACCGAGATTCACACCGCCGCGCACGAAGCGCCCGGTTATTTTCACCCGCGCTGCCGTATGTGCCAACTGCGCAGCTCCTTTCGCCGCGCCACTAAAACGCTTCCACCCGCGCATGGACGCACTCATATGCTTCGCGCCATCGGCCTGGCGGTGCCGGCGGCCGAGGCTTGGTATCTGTGCGGTCTCGACGAGTCGGTGGGCGAGGCCGCCTGGCTCGCGGCGCGCGAGGAGGGCCGGACGCCGTATACGCGCAGGGAACTCAAAGCCCGTGTCTATGGCACCGAGAGACCCAATCTTCCTCAAGCGGTCGCTTTTGCCACTGCCGCCGCCCGTCGCCACGCCGTTGATTTGCGGAGGCTCGAGTATGATTTTCCCGGTTTCGCTTGCCTCGCAGATGACCTGCGTAATTGGGGTAAAGTTAACGGTTGACATGTCAACGATCTGTCGGTCGGATTTGCGGTCATGAACACTGAAATTGCTCAAAAAGTGATTCGTGAAATCGTTGCGACGGCAGATGTTTTTCTTCGTGAGAGCCATCGTCTGTTTCGTCCGCACGGACTGACGGCACCGCAATATAACGTGCTCAATATTCTCGCCGGCACCAGGGATGTAAAGGGACTGAGTCAGCGTGAACTGGGCGATATCCTGGTGGTAGATCGTTCAAATGTGACGGGGTTGTTGGACCGCATGGAAAAATGCGGTTGGGTGCGGCGTGCGGATGACGCGAAGGATCGGCGTATCTACCGCGTCGAACTCACCGCGAAGGGCCGGAAACTCTGGACGCGAGTGGAGCCTCTTTATGCCGAGGTCGTTCGTCAGCTGACGGAAGGTGCCGACCAGCGGCAGATGCAAGCCGCGTTGGTGTTATTGGCGGAGTTGCAGTCCAAAGCGGCGATCTGGTCGTTGTCCGATTCACGCTAGGTAAAGCGGGAAACAAATTTAACATGAACACGCGATACGAACTCGACCAGTTGCGGGAACGGGTGAATCGCATGGATCAGGAAGTCGACGAGACCCGCCGCTTGATCGTCGCGATGGAAGCGAGACTGACGGAAGAGGCGCGCAGGGTGGAGACTGCCGGAGATCAGGACCCGCTTGAGCAGACTATTCCGGAGGCTACGCCTGAAATCACCTGTGAGCCAATGGCAGTGCAGATTGCGAGTGCAGCACTGGCCGGAACCTTGCAGATGCCGCCTCCTCTGCCGCCCATGCCGGTGGTGGCGGTGGCTGCGCCGTGCTCGCCCTCCGTGACGTTTGGCGCGAAGCAGCGGGAACCTGCTGCGCCTGAGGAGCCGTCGCAGGTGCGTGTGTGGTTGCAGCACTTGCAGCTCTGGCCGCCGGCGGGAGAGGATAATACCGAGGTGAGGCTGGGCGCTTGGTGGGCTACGCGGATCGGCGCGCTGCTGGCGGTGATCGGCGTGGTGTTCTTCGGCGTTTATATTTCGCTGGATACTCCGCCTTGGGTGAAGCTTGCCGAGCTCGCGGTGATCGCTTTGGGGGTATCGGCGCTGGGGCTTTGGCTGGAGCGCAAAGTAGAAGCCTTCGGCGCGGTGGTGTTTGCCGGCGGTCTTTCGCTGGGCTATTTTACCGCGTTCGCGGCTTATGTGCTGCCCGCGGTCAAGGTGATCGACCGTGTGTGGGTTGCAACGGTGTGGCAGATTATCGCGGTGACAGTGCTGGTGGCGGCTTCACTCTGGCGGCGCTCCTCCATGATCGCTACCCTGGCGTTAGGGCTGGGATTTGTGACTGCGGTGTTTTCGCGCAACGGCGGACTCAGCGAGTTTGCCGTGTTAACGGCCGGACTGCTGGGCTTGGTTGCGGTGGCGCTGCGCCGGACCAAAAAATGGGAAGGACCCTCGGTTGTTGCGATGCCGTCTGCCTATATGACTTTCGGGTTGGTTTGGCAGGGGGCTTTACAACGGGATGCCGTGCCTGCCTCGGCCTGGGCTTGGGTTTTCCTAGCGGTGCTGCTCGTGGTGTTTTTTTTCCGGGATTGGCGCCGGGTCAAGGTCATTGCGGCTGAGGTGCCGTCGGCGGAGCGCTGGTTTCAAGGTGTCAATTCGAGCCTGGCGGTGTTGAGCGGGGTCGTGGTGACGCTGCTCTGTTATCGCGCGGAGCTGGCGGAGTTTTATTTCGGCACGGCGTTGGTGTTGACGGCGCTGGCCTGGCTGCGTTCACGGCAGGTGGAGCGGGACGCGGTGTCGGCGATGCTCCTGGCAAAGGCCACCGGTGCGCTGACCTTGTGGGTAATCGAGATCGCCGAGGCGCGCACGATCGCGATCGCGTTGATGGTGCAGGCCTGGGTGATGGCCTGGACGGCCCGTCGTGTGGAGTCGCGCGTGCTGACCGTCGGCACCTTCGTAGTCGTCACGCTGGCGGCAGGTTTCCATTTTTGCGAAGGCATCGCGCCGACCGCTATCCTTTCGCCCGGTGCATTGCAGTCGGTTGCCTTTGTGCTCGGTCTGGTCGCCCTCGCTCAGGAGGCCGGACGATGGCTGCTCAATGATGCCACGGCGCGGCGTCAGATCGGGTGGCTCGGTGCGGTCGTGGCGGGTGCGGTTGCCGTGGCGGCAGTGATACAGTGGACCCCGGCAGGCTGGTCGCCGGCGCTGCTGGTCGGGATGACGGCGTTGTTCGGCTTGATGGGATGGCTGCGGCGAGGCGCGGCTCCGGGGTGGGCGGCGGCGTCCACCTTGCTCGCAGCCAACGCCATCCTCTGGGGCCATGCCTTCGCCGCCACTTATGATGCCAGTCTCGCGTTGAATGCGACGTTCGTGCTCGGCGCGACAGGAGGTGTTTCCTGGGTCTTGGGCGGCCGCGAGCTTTGGCGGCGCTCGGGTTGGTTTGCCGGAGTCGTGACGGTTATCGGAGCGGTGCTGACGGCATTCAACCTCTACGGGCCGGCGATCGCATTCGGGCTGACGGCTGGCGGCGCATTGCTTCTGACTGTATTCGCGCCCAAGGCGCCCGGCCGGGTGTGGTCCGAGTTGGCGACACTGGCGGCGGGCCTCGGGTTGTGTTGCTGGGTGGAATCCGGGCTGGCGGCTTCTCCGCGGCTTTGGCTGGCGGGCGCGGCGGCGGCGTTGTGGGCGTTACCGATGGTGCGGCGTGTAAACCACAATACCGACTCACCGGTGACGACGCGCGTGTTGGATGCTTTGCAGCTCAGCTTCTCAACTGTCGTTACTCTGCGCTTGTTGTGGGTGCAGTTTCATGGCGCGGCCTTGGGGACTGCTCTGGCTGCGGTCGCAGCCGCGGTTTTCACCCTCGGTTTGTGGCCGGGAATCAGGTCGGCGGTGCCGGTCTCGCGGATATTCAGCGTCGGGGCGGTTTTTGCCGTGGCGAATCTGCGCGTCTACCCGTTAAGCCACCGTTCTTGGATTTGGCTGGGCATGGCGGTGGTGCTGTGCTGGTGGCCGGCGTGGGCTTGGACACGCTTTGGGCAGACGGGAGCGAACGAGGGCGGTTGGTGGCGGCGCAACGTGGCGGGAGTGGAGACCGTGCTGGCGACGTTGCTGAGCGCGCTGGCGGTCTGCCATGGCTTCACGGGGATGCCTGAGTTGTTGGCCTGTGTTACGGTGACGTTCATCGCCCTCGGCGTTTTGCGCCTCGGTCGGGTGCGGGCGGCGCGACGAGGGACGGTGGCGCTGGCGGTTCTACTTGGGTTTACCACCTTGAGTTTCATTAACCGTGGCGTGGAAACGAGTCGAGGTTCGGAGTTGGCTGCGGTCGCACTGGTGGCGTTGCTGATCACGCTCCTGCCGCGCTGGATGGCCGGAGGCCCGGCGGCGTGGGAAACGCCGATGCGGCGCAGGGCTGATTGGTTGGGCGGCGGCGCCGGCCTAGGGCTGTGGTTTGTCGAGTGTTTGGCCAAAAAAGGCGAACTCGCACCCTACGCCACCGTGGGTTGGGGGATAGCGGCAGCGCTTTGGTTCATGGGCGGACTCGTGCTGCGCACCACGCCTTACCGGTTGCTCGGCTTAATCGGGTTGGGCCTTTGTATTCCGCGAGTCTTTTTCGTGGATCTGCAATCCACGCTTTATCGCATCGTGGCTTTCATGGTTATCGGCGTAGTGCTGCTTTGGGTGGGATTTTCTTACCATCGTTTCCGTTACTTGATCATCGAGTCTGGAGACGAGGCAGAACAGAAACGCTGAGCTATATATCATTATGAACGACGCTGGTTTTTTTACCCCCTCCTACGCGCCCGTTTGGCTGGCCTGGCCGTTGACTGTAATCGCACGCCTGCTTTATCGGGTGCGGACGCGCGGCGCGGAGCGCATTCCCGAAGGCGGGGCCTTGTTGCTCGCCAATCACCTTTCGTATGTGGACGTAGTTGCGCTGCAACTGGCCTGCCCGCGCCCGATCCGCTTCGTCGGGCACGAGGGGTTGACGCGGGCGCACTGGTTATTCCGGCTGGCGTTCAAGTTGACCGGCACCATCCCGGTATCGCCGATGAACGCACTGGAAACGATGCGGCGTGTGACGGCGGCGCTAAAGGCGGGTGAACTTGTCCTCTTGTTTCCCGAGGGCGCAATCTCCCGCACCGGACAGTTGATGCGCTTGGAGCGCGGGTTTGAGTTGATGGCGCGCAAGGCTGGGGTGCCGGTGGTGCCGGTGGCGCACGACGGCTTCTGGGGCTCGGTGTTCTCGTTTTCGGACAACAAATATCTTTTCAAATATCCGCGGATGCGGCGCACGCACGTTTTTGTCGTCTGGGGCGAGCCGATTCCTCCCGCGGAAACGACTACGGTGGCGGTGCGGCGGGCCTTGTTGGACCTTGGATCAGTGGCGTTCGCGGAGCGGCCTCAGCTCAGGCGCCATATCGGACGCGAGATGGTGCGGAGATTATCGCGGCGTCCCGCCCGACTGGAGTATGTGGATCGCACGGCGGGACGGCGCCCCATACGGGCGGCGGATTTGCTCGCCGCCTCTGCCGCTCTCTCGCGCCATTTGAGGCGCACGATAACCTCGCGCCGGGTCGGCGTCGTGCTGCCGCCGGGAGCGGGCGCGACTATTGTTAATCTCGCGTTGGTTTGCGCCGGAAAGGTGCCGGTAAACCTCAACTTCACCGCAGGACGCGCGGCGCTGGAGGCCAGCCTTTGTATCGGTGAGATTGACACCGTCATCACCGCGAACGCGATGAAGGATAAGCTGCCCAATTTTCCCTGGCCGGAACGCACGCTTGATTTGAAGACCGAGATGGTGGCTTTGGGCGGGACGCGCGCGCTGTTGCCTTGGTTTGTCGCGGCCTGGGTGTTGCCGAATCAGTGGACGGCCGGGCTGCTCGGGCTCCCGCGTTACGGCGACCACGAGGAGGCGGGGGTGATTTTTACCAGCGGTAGCTCTGGCGAACCCAAGGGCGTCGTGCTGAGCCATCGCTCTCCATCCTGCCCGAATCTGCGGTGATGCTGGCCTGTCTGCCGATTTTTCACAGTTTCGGATTCACTGTCACGATGTGGTATCCACTCCTGCGCGGGTGTCGCGTCGTGAGTGTGCCCAGCCCGCTGGAGACCGGTAAGATCGTTGATGCGATCCGAGAGGAAGGGGTGACGGTATTTGTCGGTGCCCCGACTTTTCTACGTCCCGTGGTGAGGAAAACGAAACCGGGTGACCTGCGTTCGTTGGAAGTGGTGGTTTCCGGCGCGGAGAAATTGCCGATGGATCTCTACGAAACCTTTCTGGAGAAATACCACATCGAGATCATGCAGGGCTATGGCCTGACTGAAACATCACCGGTTTCCAACGTAAACCAGCCCGATCCGGCCATACCCACGCCAACAGCCTCCCGCCAGCCGGGGCGTCGGCGCGGCACGGTTGGCCGTATGATGCCCGGCATGACGGCGCGTATTCTAAATCCTGAAACAAAGGCGGAGCAGGCAGTCGGCGAGCCGGGTATCGTGGCATTTCGTGGCGATAATATTTTCTCTGGCTACCTGAAGGATCCGCAGAAGACCGCCGAGGCGTTTCACGATGGCTGGTTTGTGACGGGAGACCTTGGACGTTTTGACGACGATGGTTTTCTTACCATCGAAGGTCGTTTGTCACGGTTCTCAAAAATCGGCGGCGAGATGGTGCCTCATGGCACGGTAGAGGCGCGTATTGTCGAGGCTTTCGGCTGTGACGAGACCGACGGTTACGCTGCAGTGGTCATGGGCGTGCCGGACGCGACCAAGGGTGAACAGCTTGTTCTCTTGTCCACGCGGGACGAAATCACCCCGGAGGCGGTGCGCGAAAAACTCACCGAACTCGGCTTGCCCAATCTCTGGATCCCCAAGGTGGTAAAGCGAGTGAACAAGATTCCCGTGCTCGGCACCGGAAAACTCGATCTCAAAGCGGCGAAAGAAATGGCCCTTGCCGTGTCTACGGAAACCAAAGTCTTAGCCCCGTAGACTCGTATGCGTATCGATTGCCATGTCCACGTCATCGGCACCGGGAAATATGGCTCTGGCTGCTGGTATCACCCGCGCGGGCTGACTCGGATCGGCGAGCCCGTCCTGCTTCGGGCCATGGGGCTTCGCGCGGCGGATTTACGCGCAGATTTCGAGACGATCTACGTTGAGGCTTTGCTGGCCCAGGTGCGCGAGGCCGAACTCGATGCGGTGGTCATCCTCGCCCAGGAGGAACCTTATCGCGATGACGGAACCCTGATTGCCGATACGGGCTCGTTCTACGTGCCCAACGACTACGTGCTCGGCCTCGCGAAAAAGCACCCCGAGTTTCTGCCCGCCGTCTCGATCCACCCCGCGCGGCGCGATGCGCTGGACGAGTTGGAGCGCTGCATCGAGGGCGGCGCAGTCATGTTGAAATGCCTGCCGAACTGCCAGAACATGGATTGGAACGACCGCCGTTACCGTCCGTTTTTGGAACGCATGGCCGAGTCGGGTCTCATCCTGCTCGCGCACACCGGCAGCGAGCGGACGATGCCTCTTCTCCGCCCCGATCTCGCCACGCCGCGCATGCTGACTCAGGCCCTTGAGGTCGGCGTCACCTGCATCGCAGCGCATTGCGGCACGGGCATGATCGCGCTCGATCCCGACTACTTCGATGACTTCGTCTCGATGACAAAACGTTATCCCAATCTCTACGGGGACAACAGCGCCCTCGCCGGCCTCAGTCTGCGATTCCGGCCTCGTCAGATCCGGCGAATTCGCGAGGACGAGGAACTTGCCGCGCGCATCCTCTACGGCAGCGACCTTCCCGGTGCCGCCAAGCGGATTGGTGATGGCGGCCTTTGGCATGATGGGGTGGGGCGACTATCTGGCGTCACGCCGTCACGAAAACCCGCTGGCCCGGGATGTGATGCTGAAACGCGCCCTCGGTTTTCGCCCCGAGAGCGAATCACGTTTAGCCGCCCTTCTGCGTCCGCGAATAGCGGCGGTGTAACCTTAGTTTAAAAACTATAGGCGAAATTCAGCCGACAGGTTTTAGCCACTAAAGAACTCAAAGGGCACAAAGAAAAAGCCACCTCTGTATGTCATTGCGTCTTATGCGTTTTTTCGCGGCTACACTTCCGGTTAGAATGCGATAAGAAGGCACGACGGTTCCGACCTACCTCAAGGCCGAAGGCAGATGGGGCGATTGGGGCACGTAACCGCGCGTTGAGGCGAAACGGTGTAGCCACGCCCGTGTCGGGCGTATTCAGGAGTAAGGAAAACGTCCGACACGGACGTGGCTACACAAGACCCGGACACGGCTTCAGCCATCACTCGGTGGAGTGCCGTGGTGGGCGCGGTAGGAGGCGTAGGCGTTGGCGTCGGCCAGCGCGGAATCAAGCGCCGCGACCAGAGGGGCGAGGCGCCATACGCCGGAGAGCACGATTTTATCGCCGATCTCATTGGTGACCACGAATGCGGGGCGTTGCGAAATCTTGAGATCGAAAAACTCCGCCGTGGAGGCATCGACCCGTTTGCGAATGGCGGGCGAGGTAGCGGCGGCGCGCAGTTTGGCCGCCGTGATTTTTCCTCCGAGTGCGGCGGCGGCGATGCGGGAGGCGTCGGCCAGATCGCCGATGCGCCGCCCTTCCAGCAAGGCGGCGTGCGCGAGGGCGAGGCGCGCGCGATCATCGCCGGGCGGCAGGAAATCGCGCGCGGCCTCGGCGACGAGATTAGGAATCTGATAGGCGGCCCGATCACTCTCCAACCAGCCGGAGTTTAGCATGACGGCGGACCCTATGATGGTGCCGCTGCGGCGGTAGAACCAGTCGCACTGCGCGCGGGACGCGGGGAAGTCGTCGGGCCGCATGAGCGCGATGCGCCAGTCGAAATTCACGCGACCGTCATAGCGGGCGCGAAGCTCGGCCCACGCGGGTTCCGCCCAGTGGCACCACGACGAGTAGGTCTCGATGAAATAGGTGATCGAAACGGGAAGGGGCGAGGCAGGGGAGTTGCGCGGCATGGGGAAACCCTGAAATCGAAGGACGGAGACGTCAATTTGGGCGTGAGCGCTGGACGCGCCGAGTTTGGGTTGTGAACCCTCTGACGGATTCGCGGCGAGCCCGGCGGTCTCGCCCTACCTCTAAGGCACCAGCTCACTTCGCGGACCAGGTGTCTTTGAGGGTGATGGTGCGGTTGAAGACGGGGCGGCCGGGGGCGCTGTCTTTTGCGTCGGGAGTGAAGTAGCCCAGGCGTTCGAATTGGAAGCGTTCGGCCGGGGTGGCAGCGGCGAGGGACGGCTCCAGTTTCGCGGTGAGAACTTCGAGCGAGCGCGGGTTGAGGTGGCTTTTGAAATCACCGTCGGCGTCGGGCTCGGCTTTGGTGAAGAGGCGGTCGTAGAGGCGCACCTCGGTGTCGATCGCGGTGGCGGCGGAGACCCAGTGGATGGTGCCTTTGACCTTGCGGTCGCAGTTGGCCTGGCCGGTGCGGGTGCTTAAGTCGGCGGTGCAGCGAATCTCGGTGAGGTTGCCGGCGGAGTCTTTGACGAGCTCGTCGCACTTGATGATGCAGGCGTATTTGAGGCGGACCTCGCCGCCCGGCTTGAGGCGGAAATATTTGGGCGGCGGCACCTCCGCGAAATCCTCGTTCTCGATGAACACCTCGCGGGTGAGGGCGAGGGTGCGAGAGCCGGCGGCGGGGTCGGCGGGGTGGTTGCCGGCGGTGCATTCGATGGTCTCGCCGGCGGCGATGTTGGTGAGCACGAGCTTGAGCGGGCGTAGCACGGCGAGTCGGCGGTGGGCGAGGCCGTTGAGGCTGTCACGCACGGCGTTTTCGTAAACGGCAAGCTCGGTCAGACTGTCGAACTTGGTCACGCCGACGCCGGTGACGAAGCTGCGCAGGGCGGCGGCGGGGACGCCGCGGCGGCGGATGCCGGAGAGGGTGGGCAGGCGGGGATCGTCCCAGCCGCTGACGTGGTTCTCCTGCACGAGCTGCATGAGCTTGCGCTTGCTGACGATGGTGTAGGCGAGGTTCAGTTTTGCGAACTCGTATTGGCGGGGGAGGGCGCGGGGCAGATCGAGGGACTCGAGCAGCCAGTCGTAGAGGGGGCGGTGGACCTCGAACTCGAGGGTGCAGATCGAGTGGGTGATGCCTTCGATGTAGTCGCTTAGGCAGTGGGCGAAATCGTAGAGCGGGTAGATGGGCCAGCTGGTGCCGGCGTGGTGGTGGGCGACGTGGCGGATGCGGTAGAGGAGGGGGTCGCGCAGCCAGATGTTGGGCGAGGCCATGTCGATCTTGGCGCGCAGGGTGCGGGCGGCGTCGGCGAACTCGCCGGCGCGCATGCGTCGGAAGAGGTCGAGGCTCTCGGCGACAGGGCGGTCTCGGAAGGGGCTGTTTTTACCCGGGGTGTCGGGCGAGCCGCGGTAGGTCTCGGTCTCGGCGGGGGTGAGGTCGCAGACGTAGGCTTTGCCCCGTGTGATGAGCTGCTCGGCGTAGTTGTAGAGGGCTTCGAAATAGTCGCTGGCGAAGAAGGGCTCGGTGGCGGCGGGGTCGGCGTTGGTGACGACTGGAGCGGTGGTGGCGAGCAGGTCGGGACGGGGGCTGCCGGGGACGGGGGAGGGGAGGGCACCGCGGACTTTAAGCCCGAGGATGGAGTCGGCCCAACCGGCGATGAGCCAGCGCACGTCGGTGGTGATGGAGTCGACGTATTCGATGTCCTCCTTTACCGGATTGGTGTCGTCCATGCGGAGGTGGCAGCGGCCGCCGTTTTCGAGGGCGATGCCGAAGTTGAGGCAGATGGACTTGGCGTGGCCGATGTGGAGATAACCGTTGGGTTCGGGGGGGAAGCGGGTGACGATGCCGGCCGGGTAGCGTTGTTCCGCGACATGTTGCGCGACGATTTCGCGGATGAAATCGCTGGGGAGCGCGGGAGCTGCGGGTGGTGTGGGCTCGCTGGTGGCGGAGGGCTCGGCGGTCATAAACGGGAAGTTATGCGGGAGGCGGCGGTGCGGAGGCAAGCGCGCGGGAGAGCGCAGCAAAACGGGAGGTTTACGCGGCTCGCCGTGCTGGTCGCGGCGGCGAGGTGGTTACGAGCCTGACTTTTGCGCCGAGCCGCGATGGACGGGGGTGAGGCCGTCGCTGATGAGCTCGCGCAACAAGGTGGACAGGTAGGGAATGAGTTGTTTTTTGCGGCTGACGATGCCGGGCAGGTCGAATATCTCTCCCTCTTCGACGCTGGGATAAGTGATACGGCTGGTGATCTCAGGGTCGCCCTTGAAAAGGAGGAGAGAGTTTTGGGTGTTGATATCTGTGACCAGCAGGCAGGCGAAGCAGAGTTTTTCCTGGGTGCAGAGTTCGTCCAAGGCGCGGAGAAGCTGCCGGGAGTTTTGCCAGAAATTGCCGAAGCCAAGTTCTTCGACTTGGGAGACGGAGAAGCGGGCCGTATCCTCTTCGTAGATTTTGTAATCAGTGCGAATGACCTTCTCGGCCGGGTTGGCGAGGATGACTGAGCCGGAGCTAAATATGAGGTCGGCGAGCTGGCGTGGGTCGATGGAAGCGACCTGCGAGAGCCAGGTGAGGAGCACGGTGTCCTTCTCGGTGGATGTGGGGCTGTTTAGGTGGAGCGTATCCGAAATGATACCGCTCATCAAAATGCCGGCGATTTGCGGGGTTGGGTCTAGTCCATCGCGGCGGAAAAGCTCGGCAATGATCGTGCAAGTCGAACCGACGGGATCGTTGATAAAGAGAATCGGCTGCTGGGTGGAGAGGGAGCCAAGGCGATGGTGGTCGATAATCTCGGTGATGATGACCTCTTCGGCGCCGGTGACGGCTTGTGTCATTTCGTTGTGATCAACGAGCACCAGCCGGGTGCGGGAGGGTTTGAGGATATCGGTGCGGGTAAGGATCCCCTGGAGGCGGCCATCATCCCCCATCACCATGAAGGCGGCGGTATTGTGGTTGTTGATTTTCTTGCGCAGGTCGGAGATGCGCAGATCCGGTGGAAGCGAGGCGTATTTACGATCAATAAGGCGGCTGAGCTTCGTGGCGGAACGGATCAACCATGCCGATGTGGCGGTGTCGTAAGGGCTGATGATAAGCGCCACCCCGCGTTTAGTGGCGGCGACAATGATGTCGTCCTCGACAGGCAGATTGCCTGTGACAACCAGCAAGCGGACGCCCATCTCAATGGAGCGAAGCTGAATATCGCTACGATCGCCCACGATGATGATGGATTGCTCGGCGAGTATGCCGTCGGATGCGGCAGCCTTGCCAAAGGATTTGATGTCCATCGCGCCGACGCGGACGAAGAGCTCCTCTTCACGAGTGGGCTCAGGGAGGTGAATGGTGTTCGCATGGAGGGCGCGGACGATGTGGTTGAGGCTGGTGTGAACCTTGCGCATTTCGCGTGGGGCATGGACCTTCGGCACGAAAAAACCTCCGAGTTGAAAGATGGAGACGGTGCCGAGCACGCGTTGATCGTCAGCCAGCACTGGGAGGATGCGCACGTCATGAGCATCAATCAACTCGAGGGCTTCGGCACAGGTGGCGTTATGCGATGCACTGACGACGTTGGAAACCATCAAATCACGCACGCGCGGAGTTACATCGGTGAGGAGCAGCGGTAGCGGGTGCTGGAAACGGTTGAGGATGGCATCGATGCGGGCGTTGGAGTTGCCGCAACGGGCTGCTATATATCCGGTAAATCCATGCGCCTCTTTATAAGCGGCGTAGGCAATGGCGGCGCAGATCGAGTCGGCGTCAGGGTTCTTGTGGCCGATTATGTAAGTGGGCGAAAACGGAGCGGTGGACATCTTGTTGCCATAATGAGAACGAGCCAAGCCCACTGCGGCAAGGGGGAGTGAGTGACGAATGTGAATAACTTTATCGAGTTTTGGGTGATCAAAAGAGGACTTTCTCTTGACCATAGTGGGCTAAAATGGGATGAAATGGGGCGTCGTGGGGGTAGCTCGCGGCCGCAATAAATGTCATCTATTAGCAAACCGTTCTATACCGGACTCTTCCGGCATACCTTGGACGACAAGAATCGTTTAACGATTCCGTCGGCCTGGCGGGCTGCGCACGCAGATAGCGATATGTTTCTGGTTGTGCCGCTCGAGGGCTGCTTAAGCGTTTTACCTCCCGACGAGGCCGCCAAACTTCACGAAAAGGTCTCGGCGAAGAGCCTTTCTGATTCCGAAGCCCAGGAGGCCATCGCAGATTTCTTCTCCAAAACCCTCGCCTTCACTTTTGATAAGTCGGGTCGGGTAATGTTGACGCCGGAACTCTGCGCACATGCGGGAATCGGCAGGGACGTCGTGCTCTCGGGCTCGATGAATAAGTTTAACCTCTACAGTCCAGAGGAGTGGACACGTGTGCAGGCCGCAAATGCCGCGCAAAAGGCCGGCGACCGTCTGCGTCGCATAGGTATTTGATCTGCCGCCATGCACCCTGCCGTGCTCCCTCTCATGTCCACGCCCGGCCACACCTCTGTCCTGCTTGCCGAGACGATCGCTCTGCTCGCCCCGCGGGCCGGCGGGCATTATCTTGACTGCACCTTTGGCGGAGGTGGGCATACGCGGGCGATTTTAGAGGCCGCCCCGGATTGCCGCGTCACCGCGCTTGACCGCGATCCGGACGCGGCTCCTCGCGCCAAGGAATTGCACGCGGCCTATCCCGGACGTCTCACGCTGCTTGATCGTGACTTTGGTGATCTGGCCGCGCTCAAGTTCTCCGGTCTGGATGGCATTCTCTTCGATTTGGGCGTGTCTTCTTTTCAGCTCGACGAAGCCGAACGTGGATTTTCTTTCCGGGCTGATGCTCCGGCCGATATGCGCATGGATCCGCGTCACGGTGTGCCGGCCTCGCTCTGGCTCGAGACCGCTACCGAGGAGATGCTCTACCGTGCCGTTGGCACTTATGGAGAGGAGCGACATGCAGGACGAGTGGTGCGCGCCATCCTCGCCGCACGCGGCACCAGCGCGCTGGCTCGCACCGCGACACTCGCGGAGCTGATTTCCAATGCCATACCTCCGCGAGATCGTTTCACTTCTCGCATTCATCCTGCCACCCGCGCCTTTCAGGGCATTCGGATTGCAGTAAACGACGAACTTGGCGCGCTCGAGCGTGCCTTGCCTGCCGCATTTGCGGCTCTCGAGCCCGGAGGAGTGCTTGCCGTCATCAGCTTTCATTCGCTCGAGGACCGTCCTGTGAAGCAGGCCTTTCGCCGGCTTTGCGGGCAACCTGAGACGCGGAATGACCACCGCCCCGCCGATCTCCGCACCGCAGTCGCTGATGCGCTCACCCGCAAGGCAGTCGTCGCGGGCGAACTCGAGACCTCCGTCAATCCCCGCAGCCGTTCCGCCCGCCTCAGGGCTGTTCGCAAGCTTTGAACAGTTATTAACAAACCGCTCACCACCGTATCCGCCTCTAAACGACGTATTCATCGCTCACTTACTCACAACTTCTTCGCCAATCGTATCCCGCACATGAATACTCGCGACACTAGCGCCTTTGCCACCCAGCTTTTCGTATCCGTGCTTTTGATGCTCGGGGTGGGAGGAGGGCTTGGCTTTTCCATTGTTGATTTACGTCAGCGTATCTCTGTTTCCGCAAACAACGCGCGTATCCTTGATCAAAAAACCGCCGAGGCAGGCCGGCGTCTCGCCGAACTTGGTGGCTCGGTGGCAGCAGAGCAATCGCCCGAAGTGCTGCAGCGTCGCAATCAGTCCCTCGCACTGGGTTTGGGGCTGCCGCGCGAGGCCCAGGTAGTGCGCGTGGGTGTCTCCGCCGGCGAGCGTCTCGCGGCCAAGCGTAACGCAGAGATATTCCAGTCGGAACACGGTCTCGTATCCATCCCGGTCCATTTCAACCTTGGAGGCGCGCCGCGTTGAGCTGATGACCGCTCGTGGATTTGCCACCAATATCCGACTTGGCCTGGTCGCCGGCCTTGTCCTCCTCGGTTTCGGGGTGCTTGCCGCTCGGTTGGTGCAACTGCATGTGGTGGATCGCGAACACTACCTCGCCCAAATTCAAAATTCCCGTCACGATATAGTCTCCGTCATCGCTCGGCGTGGCGATATTTATGACACACGGCGCGATATACTCGCCACCAGCCAGACCGAAATAACGCTCGCGGTTGATCCATGGGCCGTCTCGAAAAAAATCGAGTTTCAGCGCACGCCGGCGCAGCGCGAGCGGCTTGCCGCCAAGGAGCGCGAAAAAAGGGCCAAACTTGCTTCGGAGCTCGGAATTTCGGTTGTCGAAATTGAAGCTTTTTTCACCCCTACCTGGAGGGATTTGCCTGTCGCTCAGGATACGCGGGACGAAGCCGCCGACGGTCGCGTGCGGGTCGAGTGGAAGAAACTCCGCGAAGGCGTGAGCGAGGAAGCGTTCGCCCGCATCGAGGCCATGCATGTCACGGGCCTCACCGCTGACCGCTCTTATCGTCGAGTCTACCCGCATAACGAGCTCGCCGCCCATCTTATCGGGTTTCTTAACAAGGAGGGAGCTGCCTCTGGCGGAGTGGAGTCATTCGCCGATCTTTACCTCAGTGGTCACGATGGCTGGCGCGAGGTCGAGCGTGATGCCCGACGCACAGAGTTGGCTCAGTTCAGGAACCGCGAAGTTGCCCCTTCAGACGGTTGGGGTGTGGTGCTTTCAATCGATACCGCCATCCAGCACATCATCGAGCAGGAACTCGCTTTTATCGTGTCTTCTTTCAAGCCCGGCAAGGCGACAATCATCGTCAGCGATGCGAGATCCGGATTTCTTCTCGGTCTTGCCAATTACCCGACCTTCAATCTCAACGCCTATGGCGATGCTCCACTTGATGTGCAGCGTAACATTGCCGCCACCGACCTAATAGAGCCCGGCTCCACCTTTAAAATTGTCGCGGCATCTGGCGCTTTAAACGAAGGTTTGGTTACCCCGTCCACCAAGTTTGACTGCACACTGGCCAGTATTCTATATCAGGGCCGCGAGCGTAAATTTATGCGGGATGATCACCACTTCGATCATGCTTTGGCCGTTTCCGAGATCATAAGTCATTCCAGCAACAACGGCGCCGCGCAACTTGCCATGCGCCTCGGCGATCGCCGGTTTTACGACTACGCTCGGGCTTTCGGTTTCGGAGAGCGGACCGGATTCCCTATCGGTCACGAGGAACCCGGCATGCTGGCTGATCCGGCAAAGTGGTCCGTGCCCGATATCACGCGTATCCCCGCAGGCTACTCGGTTGCCGCTACTCCACTTCAGGTCCACTATGCCATGTCGAGTATCGCCAGCGGAGGCAGCCTCATGCGTCCCCAGCTTATTCGCCAGAT
Organism: Verrucomicrobia bacterium IMCC26134; assembly: GCA_000972765.1. Taxonomy (GTDB): domain Bacteria; phylum Verrucomicrobiota; class Verrucomicrobiia; order Opitutales; family Opitutaceae; genus IMCC26134_A. The sequence continues at coordinate 684,641 of CP011265.1, forward strand.
TCTCGACGCCCAGGGGGAGGTTGTCTATTCCTTCAAGCCCGCCGCCCGCCGTGTCGTGATCGCTCCCGCCACCGCCGAGTCAATGGCCGCGATGCTCCAGAAGGTTGCCTCCGAGGAAGGCACGGCCAAGGTCGCCGCTATCCCTGGCTTCGAGGTCGCGGGTAAGACCGGCACTGCACAGAAGCTGATCGGTGGACGTTATTCCGAGCGTAATCACGTGGGTTCGTTCGTAGGTTTTTTCCCTGCAAGTCGTCCGCGAGTGGTTATCACTGTGGTGGTCGATGACGGTCACCCGGCCGACGGTCGCATAGCCTACGGTGCCACTGTGGCCGCTCCTAGTTTTCGTAAAATAGCGGAGCAGTTAATTCAGTATCTCGACATCAAACCCGTCGCATCTCCCCTTCCTGTCCCCATCGCTGGCAAGCTACTGGCTCACAATAAAGGAGCCCGTCCATGATCGGTTACCTCAAGCAAAATTACCCCTTAATCCATGCTTTTGCTGCGGCCGCACCTTCCGCTTGTCCGGAGTCTGAAGCTCGTCCGCGTCGCGGTTCAGCGGATCCCTTTTCCCGTGCATTAAAAATGGCGCCACAACTCTCCGACCTGTTTTCCGAGGGTGAGATCGTGTCCATGCGTGGCACGCTTGAACGCCCTATATCAGGGCTCGTGATGGACAGTCGTCGCGTTGTGCCCGGTAATGTCTTCTTTGCCCTGTCGGGTTTGCGCACCGACGGTGCGGTTTTTGTCGCCGAGGCTCTTAGTCGTGGGGCGGTTGCGATTGTCTCTGCCGCCGCTCCTGCCGCCGCACCGGCCAAGGTTACGTATGTTCAGGTGGCTGATCCTCGAGGTGCGCTTGCGCGCGCCGCCCGCCGTATCTACCGGGAGCCCGATCGCTCCCTTGGTGTTGTTGGCGTCACCGGCACTAACGGCAAGACCACCGTGGGACACTTGATCAAGCACTTCCTTGAAGATGGTCCACGCGTGGGTTTGCTTGGGACCATTTCCTACGATCTCGGAGCCAGGATCGTGCCTTCATTTAAAACCACACCTGAGGCCCCCGATATATTCGGCATGCTGGCCCAGATGCGTGACGCCGGTTGTCGCGAGGCGGTCATGGAGGTGAGTTCACATGGTATTGATCAGCAGCGCGTCGATGGTCTAGAGTTTGCGGCTGCTGTTTTTACGAATCTCACCCAGGATCACCTCGACTACCACCAGACTTTAGAGGCGTATTTTTCGGTAAAAACCAGGCTTTTCACGGGCGGCAGCGGGCGTCCCCCACCCGTCGCAGTGATCAATATCGACGATAACTACGGCCGCCGTTTGCTCGCGATGCTTCCAGCTTCGGTCCGGCCGGTTTCGTTTGGTGAATCGGCTGACGCCTCCGTGCGTGCCGAGGATGTTGAGTTAGGCTTTAAGGAGACTGTCTTTAACCTTGTCTGGCCCGAGGGCCGTGTCCGTGTTCGCTGCTCTCTGCTGGGGCGTTATAACGTCAGCAATGTGCTCGCCGCCGCCGCTACCGCTTGGGGACTCGGCCGTAATCCTCAGCTTTTCCTCCCTCGTCTCGCCGCTTTTCCCGGCGTGCCCGGTCGTATGGAGCGCATCGAAGAAGGGCAGTCCTACAATGTTTTGGTCGATTACGCGCATACTGACGACGCTCTGCGCAATGCCCTTGGCATGTTGCGCGCCATCACACCCGGGCGTGTGCTCTGTGTGTTCGGCTGCGGAGGAAATCGTGATCGTGCCAAGCGTCCGCTGATGACACGAGCCGTTGAGGACTATGCCGACATCGCTCTGCCTACCGCAGATAATCCGCGCAACGAATCAGTTGTCCGTATTTTCGAGGATATGCGCGCAGGAGTGACTCAACCATCCAAGTTCACGTGGATAGAGGACCGCCGTCGCGCCATCAGCCTCGCTCTCGACATGTGCCGTCCTGGCGACTGCTTACTCGTCGCCGGCAAGGGACATGAGACGTATCAGGAATTTTCTGACACAATTACTCCCTTTGATGATCGTCAGATCGTGCGAGAGCTAATCGCGCTCAAACGACTCCGCCCGGGTGCTCCTCCGCCCGCTTGAGCCCAGTTGTCTTTCAATGCCTTTATTTGATCCCGATTTTATCGCCCGCGCCGCGTCCGGATATTGGACGAGAGCACCTGCATCCGCATTGACGGGTTTCGGAATCGACAGTCGGAGTCTTCGGCCAGGCGACGTTTTCGTAGCCATCAAGACCGCCAGCAGGGATGGTCATACCTATCTGGCTTCCGCCGAAGCCGCCGGGGCGGCGGCCGCGCTTGTTGCTTCGCCTGATGCCACTCTGGAGCTCCCCCAGCTTGTTGTCGCCGATCCACTTTCAGCCTTTCAAGCTATTGCCGCCGCGCATCGCCGAACGTTTACCGGTCCCGTCATCGGTATTTCCGGAAGCGCCGGTAAGACATCGACCAAGAACCTGCTCGCTTTGCTGCTCGCGGATTCGCCAGGCACAGTTCTCGCCACGGAGGGTAATCTGAACAATCAGCTTGGTGTTCCGCTCACACTAACCCGCCTCGACTCCACGATTCATCGCGCCGCTGTTATCGAGGCAGGCATAGGCGGTGCCGGCGAGATGGCTCCGTTGGCGGCGATGATTGCCCCGGATTTAAGTATTATCACGCTAGTCGCCGCCGCACACCTTGAGGCGCTCGGTTCGCTCAGTGGCGTGGCGCTTGAGAAGGGTGTGCTGTCCGCTGCAACCCGCGCTGGCGGGTTGAAAATATTTCCTGTCTCCTGCCTGACCTATGCCCCATTTAAGGAGTTGTCCGAACCCGTATGTAGTGTCGCTCCCGAGATTGTGCAATCACCGGTGGCTACCGTGATTCTTTGCGTCCCTAGCGGGGGCGTTTCCGCCCTGGAGTTTACATCTCGCCGTGTTTCCGACGGTATGGCACAAAATGCCTCGCTTGCGCTCGTCGCCGCCATGCATCTTGGCGTCACAGCCAGCGCATTGCAGGCCAGGCTCTCGTCATGGCAACCCGCCGCATTGAGAGGAGAGCTTCGCAGAGACGAAGCCGGTCGTTGGTTATACGTGGACTGTTACAATGCCAATCCCGCATCCATGCACGATGCGCTGGCCGCCTTCGTCGACCTCGCCCCCGTAGTTGGGCCCAGGCTCTATGTGATCGGCGGCATGGAAGAGCTCGGCTCGGAATCTTCTCGTTATCATCGTGAACTGGGATCGATGCTGGCATCACGAATGCGCACGGTTGACCGTGCTCTTGTGGTTGCAACGCCCTCCGCGACCGAGGCTGTCCTCGCCGGTGCCTCGGGCTCCACGAATGTCGCTGCGTCCGACCTCGCCGGCGTGCGCGCCCAGTTTTCGGCCTTTTCCGGTGCTGTCTTCATAAAGGGCAGTCGTCGCTATCAACTAGAATCCATTCTCGATCCTACCGGCGCACAAGCCGGCGTCCATTAACCATGCTCAGCTATCTAGCAGATTTCGAACACGTCTGGGGACCGCTCCGGCTTTTGCGTTTCCTTTCTTTCCGCGCGCTCATGGCGGCGGGGACTGCAACGGTTATCGGTTTTTTTCTGGGCCCCTGGCTCATTACAAAACTTCGTGAGCTCAAATATGGGCAACATTATGACGATACACGGACGGGCGATCTCGCTCATCGGTTCGACAAGAAAAACGTTCCCACCATGGGGGGCCTGCTCATTTTCATATCTGTTTTCGTCAGTGCCGTGTTGTGGGCTGCACCAAATGTCTGGGTATACACCGCACTCTTTGTCTATGCCGCGCTCACTGGCGTGGGATTCAGGGATGACTATCTGAAAGCCGTTCATAAAAACAAGGATGGCATCTCATCCCGAGAGAAAATCATCTGGCAGACTCTGGTGACGATCGGTTCGCTCGCCATGCTATTACTGCATCCGACCAGCGCCGAGAAAATCCGCGAAGTTTGGGTGCCGTTTCTAAAGGAACCGCTCTTTGTGTTTCCGCTTGGACTGGGCCTGCTGGGTTTGTTCGTGATGCATTTTTTTTGGGTCGTGGGGTTTTCCAATGCGATAAACCTCACCGACGGGCTCGATGGACTCGCCATCGGATGCACAATCAGCGTCGCGCTTGTTTATGGCATTATGGCCTACGCGGCTGGTAATACGAAAATTGCGGCGTATTTGCTGATTTCTTATGTAAGCGGAAGCGGCGAGCTTACCGTTATATGTGCCTCCTTAGTGGGCGCTGGAATGGCTTTTCTCTGGTTCAATTCTTACCCGGCTGAAGTCTTCATGGGGGACACTGGTTCGCTCGCAATAGGAGGACTCATCGGCGTGATCGCATTTATGGTGCAGCAACCGTTCACACTTATTATTGTGGGCGGCGTCTTCGTGGTGGAGGCGGTCTCGGTCATAATACAAGTAGGATATTTCAAATACACTCGTCGCCGCCACGGTGAAGGTCGCCGCTTTTTTCGCATGGCGCCCATTCATCACCACTTCCAGAAATTGGGCTGGCCCGAGACCAAGGTTGTCCTGCGTTTCTGGATTGTATCCCTGATGTGTTCCCTGGCCGGTCTGGCCACAATGAAGCTACGCTAACTCGCGTCGCATTTAGTAAACTGCACTAAAGCCAACTCCTTGAACGTTCCAGATTACATTCGTCCTTTGCTTACTCATCCCGTCGCGATTTTTGGCGGCGGAGTGAGCGGGCGTGCACTGGTCGCGTTGGTCAGACGTCTCGGCGCGCGAGCGATGGTATTCGATGCCAAACCGGCGGAGGGCGATTTCGGCGTGTTCACACCTGCCGACGCCACCGCGCATCGACTTGTGCTGTTTTCCCCCGGCTTCACGCCTACTCATCCCTGGTTGTCTGCCGCCAGATCTGCCGGTGCTTTGTGTCTGGGTGAGATAGACTTCGCCTCGCTTTTCTGGCGCGGGCCATTGGTGGCTGTTACTGGCACCAACGGGAAAACTACGGTTACCGAGTTTTTGACCCATGCACTCCACGCCGCAGGAATCGACGCTACCGCCACGGGCAACATTGGTTATCCTCTCTCTCAGCTTGTCGTCGATCGTGATGGCGGGGCACCCGATGCTTATGCGATTTGCGAGGTCAGTTCGTTTCAAGCCGAGACATTACGACATTTTCGAGCGGATAGCGCCGTCTGGATAAACTTCGCCGAAGACCACCTCGAACGACACGGTGCAATGGAGACTTATTTCATGGCCAAATGGCGGCTGCTTGAGCGGTCTCTAGGGGGGAGCATTCATGCCGGTAGCAGTGTTCAGCGTTTCGCGGCCCAGTATGGGCAAACTTTGCCGGCGGAAGCCTGCGTGCAGAGTGAAAACCAGGAGGGTGACGTGCTTTTACAGGGAACCGTTTTCGCTGATTATCCCCAAAGGGAAAACTTTCTTCTCGCTGCGGCTTGGTGGCATGCCGCGGGTTTGCGGGAGAGCGTGCTCTACACTGCCGCCCGAAGCTTCTTGCCGGCCCGCCATCGGTTGGAACGTGTGCTCGAGTCTGGCGGCGTTGTCTGGTGGAATGATTCGAAGGCTACAAATTTCCATGCCGCCGAGGCCGCGCTCGCCCGCTTCCAGCAGTCCGTTTTGCTCATTGCAGGTGGTAAGTCAAAGGGCGGAGATCTGCACGGGTTCGTCCGGCGTATGGCGCCGCGGATCCGGCATGTGGCCTTGATCGGAGAGACTCGTCACGTGCTGGCGACATTTCTTGGATCTGAAAACGTTCCCTACACCCTTTGTAATAATCTCTCGCAGGCAGTGGATACGCTGGCCACCCTTTCCGTGCCTGGTGATCAGGTTTTATTGAGCCCGGGTTTCGCCAGCTTCGACCAATTTAGCAGTTACGCCGAACGCGGCGATCAGTTCGTCGCTTTCGTAAAAAAGCATGCTGCCTCACACCTTTTACTCTCTGTTTAAATTTAACCAAAAACACCATGAAATTACTCCATGTCAGCGCTCTCGTAATCGCGGTTCACGCCGCGGTTTTTGTCTTCATTTTTGCCACCCCGGGTTGTCGGTCCACGGGGCATGCGAACAAACCATCTCCGGACGCAACGTCACCGACGTCTGTTACGCCGGTGATTGATAGCATAAAACCTCTACCAGTCGCTAATGATGGCAGTATTGCTTCCAGCACTACATCCGATTCATCCGTAACCCCGGTTTCAACGGTTCCGGTTTCGGCAGACGGTGTCATACGTTTTGCACCCACCCGTCCGCTCGGGGCTCCGGTTGTCGAGTCTGCCCCTGTGGCTGCCTCGGCCACTCATACCGTAGCCAAGGGCGATAGTCTTTGGTCGATTTCACGCAAATATGGGATCACCATCGAAGAGCTTACTGCTGCCAATCAACTGGCCAAAACCGCCAATTTGCATCTAGGCCAGAAGCTCACGGTTCCGGCGAAAGTGGCTGCAACTGGCGCAAGTCAGGCTGGAGAGGCCTCCAATGTTTATACTGTAGCCTCCGGAGATACATTGGGATCCATCGCCCGAAAGCAGGGCACCACTGCCGCCGCTCTCCGCACGGCAAATAACCTCAAGGGCGACGCTCTGCGTATCGGACAAAAGCTCGTGATTCCTGGGAACACCGCCTCGGTTTCCAATGATTCCGCGGTCTCGGCGCCTGCTGCCTCCGTTCCCTCGTCGCGTCCCGCTCCCCAGGCGGGCGACGCAACGCATACTGTAGTGCCGGGCGACAGTCTTGGCTCAATCGCGCGTAAGCACGGGGTCCGCGTAGGGGATATTGCTACGCTCAATAATATCACCGATCCCGCTAAAATTCGCGTAGGCCAGACGCTAAAGCTGCCTGTCGGGGCGAAACCGGTTAGCGCAAAAACTCAGGGCACCAAGCCTGCCGCCTCGGCTATCCCCAACGCCGAGCCTGCGGCAACCGCTACACCGATCGCACCCGTAACCCCGGTCCAGCCGATGGCGGTGCCGGTCATTCGTATCGACTGATCGATACCCTACTCGTCGTTTGCATAAAATTATCTGATGCCGCTCGCCTCCGTGATGACCGCTGATCCCTCAGGTGCACGCTCACGGCCTACCTTTAATCCGGTCGGCGTTATCTTGGTTTGTGTGGCATTTCTTTGCACGTTGGGGCTGGTCGCGGTTTTTAGTGCCAAAGCGGCATTTTTTTGGAAGCAGGTTATGGGTATGGGACTGGGGGTGGCGGTCGGCGTTATAGCAAGCCGGGTGAATCTGGAATACGCCCGCCGCCATGTGTTGGTCATAACGGCTGCAATCGTGTTATTGTTACTGCTCGTTTCGATCCCCGGCATAGGGATTAGCGTGAATGGCTCGCGCCGCTGGCTTGGCTTGGGGCCAGTTCGTTTCCAGATTTCGGAGCTGGCTAAGATCGGGCTCGTGTTCGTGCTGGCCCATTATCTTGCGCTCAACCAGTCGCGTATGGGCGAATTAAAGCGGGGGTTTTTCATGCCGCTCGGGATCATCGGTGTCGCAGGTGGCTTGATTATGTTGCAGCCCGATTTCGGCACCGCCGCCCTTGTTGGCGCGGTGGGCGTGAGCCTGCTCTTTCTGGCGGGTGCGCGCTGGAGCTACATCTTCACCAGCATATGTCTTGGTGCCGGTGCGTTCACGCTCGCGGTTATGATGAATCCTAATCGGCTTACCCGGTTTTTAGCTTTTCTGGACGTAGAGGGTAACAAGCAGGGCGGCACGTATCAGGTCTATCAGTCGTTTCTGGCCTTTGCCGCCGGAGGAATTGACGGCGTGGGGTTAGGCCAGGGCCGGCAGCAGATCTACTTTTTGCCCGAGGCCCACACCGACTTTATTTTTGCCATCGTTGGCGAGGAGCTGGGCCTCGTGCTAACACTTTTCACCGTTGCTGCCTTTGCACTGATCTTCGTCTGCGGCCTGATTCATCTTCGTCGTGCGCCCAATCTTTTTCAATACTTGCTCGTTGCCGGCTCGATTCTGCTCATCGACTTGCAGGCTGTGATCAACATCGGCGTCGTCACCGGAAGGTTGCCCACCAAGGGTATGTCCATGCCTTTTGTGAGCGCTGGCATATCGAATCTGGTGCTGATGGGGATTCTTGTCGGTTTGATTGTTAACACCCGGCGCGCATGGACAGGCCCGCAAGAGCTGCCCGGAAGCCGGGATTTCGCATGAGCACGTTTCTTCTCTCCTGCGGTGGCACAGGCGGCCATCTTTCTCCCGGCATAGCCCTGGCGGAGGGGCTCGTTGCACGTGGTCATCGGGCCGTGCTTCTTATTAGTAACAAAAAAGTGGATACGCGTCTTGCCGCCAAGTATCCCGAACTTGTTTTCGAGCCAATACCCGGCACGCCGTTCGGCTTGCATCCTGTCGTTCTGGCACGTTTTTTGGTTTCTCAAGCAAAGGGGTATTTGGCCGGTCGCCGGCTAGTGTGTGCAGAGCGTCCGGCGGCCATCGTTGGCTTCGGCGGCTTTACCACGGCGAGCATTATAATCGCAGGAGTCATTCGCGATGTGCCTGTTGCTTTGCATGAGGCGAACCGCGTTCCAGGGAAATCAGTCCGAAATCTGGCTCGTTTTGCACGGCGGGTGTATTTGCCGGAGGGAGTTGCTTTGCCGGGTTTGGTTTCAGCCAAGCTCCGTTTCGCCGGCCTGCCCGTGCGTCGCGAGATTGTGCGGCAATCCAGGGAGGATGCGGTTCGTTCTTTGGGTCTGAATCCCGCTTTCAAGGTGCTGGTGGTCTTCGGCGGAAGCCAGGGTGCCACGCCGCTGAATAAATGGGCGCGCGAATCAGCTTCACGTCTCGCTGCGCTTGGCATCCAGCTCGCCTGTGTCACAGGACTCGGGAAGGGCGTGGCGGAGTTTACGGAACATACTGGATCTGGCGCGGAGTTTCTGCGATCCGTCACCATACCTTTTTGCGATGATGTCGCCTCATTGTTGTCAGCTGCCGATCTAGTCGTGGCGCGGGCAGGTGCCGGAAGTCTCGCAGAGCTCGCGCGCATCGGCGTTCCGGCGGTGTTGATTCCATTTCCGCAGGCGGCGGACGACCACCAGCGCGCAAACGCAGCATATTTCGCCGAGAAGGGTGGGGGAGTGGTGCTGCCGCAGGAACGTCTGGGCGAACTGACTGAACTTGCCACCGGACTTTTGGCCGATGCGGCTAGGCTCGCCAAACTCCGCGCCGGGCTAGCTCGTCTCGACGCCGCCGCTTCGCTTGAATTCATCCTCGATGATATTGAGAAGAATATCGTCATGCCGCCTACTCGTTCACACGGGGCTCCGGCGCCTGCGGCATCCCATTTGATCTGATGCGCACAAGCACGGTCATGCCGCCATCGCTTTTTGATCGATCACCGCGGGCGGTGCACGCACTGGGTGTGGGCGGGATGGGGCTTGGCCCCCTGGCTATTTATCTGGCTGGATTGGGCTTTCAGGTAAGCGGCGGAGACGATGCGCAGAACCCTGCGATGGTGGATCAGCTGGTCCGGGCGGGGGTTCGACTCGTGGCTCCTGAGGAGATACCGAATGACGTGGAACTCGTGGTCACATCCTCTGCGCTTGTGCCCACGCATCCCGCTTTGGTCACCGCTCGAGCGCGTGGTCTTCCGGTTGTTCGTCGCGGTGAACTGCTCGCTGAGTTGTCGCGTCACCGCCGGTTGATAGCAGTCTGTGGTTCACACGGAAAAACGACCACGACGGCAATGCTTGTGATGGCGTTTCGCTCCGCCGGGATCGACGTAGGTTATGTTGGCGGAGGACTTTTTGCCGACCCCAAAATCCCGCCTGCCGCCATCGGGACGACGGAGTGGATCGTGGCGGAGGTTGATGAAAGTGACGGCACCATTGGGAATTTCTCCCCTTCGCTTACCGTGTTGGTAAACATAGATTGGGATCACCCCGATCGCTACCGCTCGCAATTGGAGCTTGAAACGGCCTTCGCCGGACTATTGGCGCGAACGAAAGGACCGGTGTTAATTAACTCTGCCTGCGCGCTTTCAGCACGAGCGTCCCAAGGATGTTCCTGCCCTTATACTTTTGGCGAGGGCGGAGACTACGCACTCGTTTCCCATCGCGTGGTGGGTGCGGAACATATCGCGCTTAAACTGGGCGGCCGGTTTTCGATTGATTCCGCTACCGTGCGTGCGTTCGGAGCGTTTAACGCTCTCAATGCCACCGCTGCGCTCGCCGCCACCCATCTTGCGGGCGTTGTTTTGAAGACGGATATGCTCTCGAACTTTTCGGGAGTTCGCCGGCGCCAGGGCATACTTGCCGCAGGTTCCGGCTTTGTAGTTATAGAAGACTACGCACACCATCCAGCCGAGATAGCTGCATTACTCGCCGGGTTACGCGACCGCGTATCGGGCACGGGTCGTTTGAGGGTCGTTTTTCAACCGCACCGCTACAGCCGCACCGCGCAGTTTTTGTCAGGCTTCTCAGCCGCCTTAGCCGGAGCCGATGCACTCTATCTGCTGGATGTTTACGGTGCAGGAGAGTCCCCGCTACCCGGTGGATCGACTTCCGATCTCGCCGCCGCACTCCGTGTGGAAAAACCCGATTTGCGGTTAATGCATGCCGGTGGAAGTCATGCGTCCGTTTACGCCCAGCTTTATGCAGAGTTATGCCCTGGGGATCTCGTTGCGATCGTAGGTGCGGGAGATTTGGATGTGTCGGCTCGTGTCTGGTTGGATACATTCGATAGGGTGACGTGGTGGGATAAGGTTGCCGCGTTCTTGGCCGACAGAGTTTCAAAAGACACCATCGTGAAGCGCGAGGAGTCACTTGCCGGCAAGACCACGCTCAGGGTCGGCGGGGCCGCCCGGCTTTATGCCGAGCCTACCAACGAAACCGATCTTATCGAATTGATCCGCTCCGCCCATCTGATCGGGCTGAGGCTGCTACCGCTCGGACGAGGCTCAAATTTGCTCGTGCCCGACGAGGGTGTGGAGGCGCTCGTCCTGAGCCTTCGGCATTCGTGTTGGGAGAGCTTTTCCCTGCTTGGCGATGGACGGTTGCGAGTCGGTGCCGGCCTCCGCCTAAAAAACCTTTGCGGGCTTGCCGCCAAGGAAGGACTGGTCGGATTTGAATTTCTTGAGGGGATACCCGGCAACGTCGGGGGAGCGTTGCGCATGAATGCGGGTGCGATGGGAGGCTGGATGTTTGATGTCGTCGAGAGCGTGGAGTTCGTGACATTGACGGGCGAACGGCAAACTATGCCTAAATCGGCTATGCACGTCGACTACCGGCATTGCGCCGAACTTGAGTCCGCAATCGCCACCTTCGCCGTGCTCCGGCCTGTTTCGGTCGGGGCTGCCGGTCCTGTCATTGCCGGGCAGATTGATGCTTATCGGGACAAACGGAAAAAGTCCCAACCACGCGAGCCTTCAGCCGGATGCATTTTCAAGAACCCGCCCAACGATTCCGCCGGCAGGCTGATCGACGCCGCCGGGCTCAAGGGTGCGCGAGAGGGTGATGCAGAGGTATCGCAGGTTCATGCCAATTTTATCGTTAATCACGACCACGCCCGCGCTGCTGATGTCATCGCGCTGGTTCTCCGCATAAGGGCCCAGGTTGAAAAAACGCACGGCGTCCTGCTCGAGCCCGAGGTTCTCCTCTACGGCCGTGAATGGAAAGACGTTCTCTGATTTCTCACATGTCCGTAATACTCTCCGCCACCTCCGCTCTATCTCGCGCAACCGGATTATCCCCGCGAATCACTGTGCTTGCGGGAGGCGTGTCTTCTGAACGCGAAGTTTCCCTCGGCTCTGGCGCGGCCGCCGCCCAAGCGCTTGCGCGGCTTTGGCCGACACGATTGATCGACGTGACCGCCCCCGACTTGCCGTTGGGGCTGGATCCTGACCGCGATGTGGTTTTCTCAACCTTGCATGGCACTTTTGGAGAAGATGGCGGGATGCAGGCACTGCTTGACGCAGCTTGTATTGTTTACGCCGGTTGTGGCACGGCCTCTTCTGCTCTGACGATGGACAAAGCCGCCACCAAGCGCGCCGCCGCGCAAGTCGGTGTAAATGTGGCCGCGGACCTGACATTTAGCGCCGCTACTCGACCTGAAGTAGGCGAGGTGATTGCCGCACTTGGCGAAAGGGTGGTTTTCAAACCGAATGATCAGGGTTCCAGCGTAGGCCTGGCATTGCCGGAGGGAAGGGAGGAGATCGGCTCCGCACTCGCCGTTATTTCCGCTGGAAACTGGATTGCCGAGCCCCGGCTTGTGGGCCGTGAGCTCTCGGTTGGCGTGCTTGGAGGCAAAGCCATGGGGGTTGTAGAAATTCGCCCCCGTTCCGGTGTCTACGACTTCGCGAGCAAATACACCAAGGGGGCTACCGAGTATCTCGCACCTGCTCCGCTGGAGGCAGAGGTTGCCATGGCGGTCCAGCGGGCGGCCGAGTCCGCGTTCGCCGCCTGCGGCTGTCGTGACTATGCGCGGGTCGATTTCATATTAATTTCTGAAAACGAGTTTTATCTGCTGGAAATCAACACGCTACCCGGCATGAAAGAGACCAGTCTTCTGCCGATGAGCGCACGTTGCGCGGGACTTGATTTCACCGCGTTGGTCCGGGAGCTGGTTGTCCCGGCCGTGAACCGTCTGCAGGCGGCCCGTTTTTTAGCGAACAAATGAGCTCCGCAACTGCATACCCGCATCCGACCGCCGGCACTTGGAGGGACATCCCCCAGGCGACCGCTCCGCGTCCGGTCAACCGAACCGGGCGCCGGCGTGTCTTCATGTCCGCGGTGCGTTTCTGGACACTGGCGGGGCTGGCCGTCGCGTCATTACTTGCTGGATACATGGCGCTCCGCACCTGGCGCGATAATCCGAGTGGCCTCGCTGGTCCTTCCGATGCCGTGCCGTTACGCGAGATCGTGGCGCGCACGGATGGAGTGCTTGATCTTGCATGGGTCAAACGCACCCTCGCGGTCGAACCCGGCGTCGGGATCATGACGCTTGATTTGGCCGAATTAAAAGCCCGGCTGCTAGCAAGCGGCCAGGTTCGCACAGCAGTCGTCACACGCCGGTTTCCCGGTGTGATTACGGTTGTCATGGAGGAACGCAGTCCTGTTCTCAGGGTGATGACCCGATCGGAGGACGGCGGTCGAACTCCTCTTTTTGTGGCGCGTGATGGTGCTGTATTCACCGGCGAAGGGTATGACGAGCTAATCGTTGCCGGTCTTCCCTGGCTGGAGGGGGTGCAGCTTGCACGTGATACCTCGGGGCGTGGTTTTTCGCGCATCGACGGACTTCTTGCGGTCTCCGATTTGCTGGGCACCGCCCGTTCAACCGCTCCCGCCTTGGCGCATTCATTCCACAGTGTATCCCTTGCCCGATACGCACGGGATCGGCTCATTATCGTAAGCACGGCCGAAGTTTCCGAGATTTGTTTCGGGGCCCAGGCGGAACTAGGTTATTTCCAGCAACTGGCCCGCCTCGATTACATCCTCGATGAGTTGCGATCGCGGCTCGGCCCGCAACAGACCGTGCGCTCCATTAATCTTTCGCTCGGTGGAAGGCAGGTTCCGGTTGCATTTGAGGTGCCGGTGCCCGCTCCAACGTCAGCCACGTCTACACGCTCCGGCACCGTCGTCGCATCCTCCGGAGATCATGGCGGCAAGACCGCTCCGAAACAATACTCCTTCTTCCGTCCCCAATCATCCCCAGTCCCAAACAGCAGTCGTGATAACTAAATCCCGCATCGTTGGCGCCGTTGAAATCGGCACTTCCAAAATTACCGTTCTCGTCGGCGAGTTAGCCGGCGCCCGTCTCAATGTCATCGGCCTCGGCGAACATCCATCCCGCGGTGTCGTAAAGGGAACCGTGGTCGACTGTCCCGCAGCCGGTGAGGCCACACACCGAGCCATCGTTGCAGCCGAGCACAGCATCGGCGCCCGCTTGCAACAGGTCTTTCTCGCGCAGAGTGGCGGTCATATCGATGGCTTCTATCACGAGGCGGCCGTAAATGTCGGTGGTTTAGAGGGCCGGGTGTCCCAGTTCGACATCGAAAGCGTGCAAAATATCGCGAAGTCCAAGGCCCTGCCGCCTGAGCGAACCAATGTTCACTACCTGCGTCGCCCCTATTATCTCGATGGCACGTTGGTGGCATCGCCCGAAGACATCCGTGGTAATCGACTTTCCGTCGGTATCTGGCATGTGCATGGCGACCGGCATCGTATCGCGGATAATATTCATATTATCCGCAATTTTAACCTGCCTGTCTCGCAGCTCGTTCTCTCCGGTCTGGCCAGTGGGAACATTCTGACCACGCCCGAGGAGCGCCATCATGGCATTCTGGTCATCGATATCGGCGCCGGCACCACCGACTATGCCTATTACCGTAACGGACGCCCATTCATTGCCGGAGTGCTTCCGGTCGGAGGCTCGCATCTCACGAATGACCTGTCCCTCGGCCTGCGTATCACCGAGGGCCAGGCCGATAAAATAAAGACATTGCATGGCCGCGCCACCGTCGCCGCCAAAGATCGCGAGGACCAGGTCTGGCTCAACGGCGATCATGGCATCGGAGACCGGCATTTCCCCCGCATGACTATCGAGCAGATCACCGCGGCTCGCGTTCGTGAGATTTTCGACATCGTCCGCAAGAAACTCGGCACCCTCTACACTCCGGCTGAAACCCTTTCCGGCGTGGTTGTAACCGGCGGCACATCCAGTCTTCCGGGGATAGAGGATGCGGCAGCCCGGGTTTTTGAAGTGACTGCCCGGCTCGGTCAACCGCGGCTAGAGGTTTCAGAAAATCTGAGGCAGGGCCAGTATAGCACCGTGCTCGGTCTCTTGCATCAGGGCCTGACTCAGCAGGTCGAGGAAACGAATTCCCGTCCGCCAGGATTCTTCAGCAAAGTCCGCCAGGCCGTGGACAACTTCGCCCGTCTTTGAGCCGTAGCCCTTGTCATCTTCAGCCAACGTTTCGCTTACCACATTCGCCATGTCATCCTTAGCCACATTTTCCGAGATGCCGCTGCCCCTTTCCGCTGACTTGCTCACTGATCGTCGCATAGCGATCAAAGTGATCGGCCTTGGCGGTGCCGGTGCAAATGCGGTTGACCGTCTCAAAATGGAGAATCTGGACCGACTCCAGATGGCGGTCCTTAACACCGATGCCCAGGCGCTCGCCGCCTCGCCGGTGCAGGACAAGGTTCTCTTCGGTGCCGCCGTCACCCGGGGGCTCGGAGCGGGAGCCGATCCCGATCTAGGGCGCCAAGCCGCTGAATCCGACCGCGAAAAGATCGCTGCTGTCGTGAAGGACTGCGACCTTGTGTTTTTGATCGCCGGCATGGGGGGCGGCACCGGTTCTGGCGCCGCGCCCACCGTAGCCGAGGTAGCCGCCGAGCAAGGCGCTTTGGTCATCGCGTTCGTCACCTTGCCTTTTAGTTTCGAAGGCGGTCGTCGAGCCAAGCAGGCTGACGAGGGCCTTGCCGCCCTGCGCAAGGTGTGTGACGCCGTCATTCCTTTGCCCAATGATCTGCTTTTGCAGGAAGCTTCTGAGGGAGAGACCGCGCTTGATTCCTTTGCCCGCGCCGACGAGTGGATTGGGCGTGGGATCAAGTCCGTCTGGTCGATGCTTTTTCGCACCGGCCTGATAAATCTGGATTTCGCCACTTTGCGCCAGGCTTTCCACACGCGCGGCGGGAAAACTCTCTTTGGACTCGCAACCGGGTCCGGTTCCGACCCGGTTGCGGCTGCCCTGGATAATCTTAAACTGTGCCCGCTACTGGCTACACCGGAGTTCGCGCGTAAGGCTGATCGCCTGCTGGTCAATATCGTTGGCGGCACCGATCTGACCTTGCCAAAGGTTAACGAGATCATGGGCGCAGTGACCGAGCAGTTTGGTAAAGATGCGCATGTCATCATGGGCGCCGTCATCGACGAAAACTGTCAGGGGCGCGTCGAGTTGACCGTGCTAGGAACGAGCGACAATGGCAGCAGGATTTATGCTCCCCGCCGGGGCCTCGCCGCCGCTCGTGCTCGAGCCGCCGCGAATGTGGACGGGCCCGAATTATTGGCGGGGAGCCACGTTGCCCCCGGCATGTCCCCCGGGATACCCGGCGAACCTTCGGCACCCGTGGCCACAAGCCCGGGCGGTAATTTTTTTAGCGATGTCTTCGGGACGCCTGCCCGCGGCAAGAAATCAAGCACGGCGCCGGTCGCTCAAAACGAGTTTACCTTCGCGGACCATGAGACGCGCGGAACCTTCGAGAAGTCCGACCGCAATCTTTACGAGGGCGCGGATCTCGACGTTCCTACCTATCTGCGTAACGGGCTGAAGTTACATCTGTAATCAGTGAGACGGCTGCCGGGTCAAAAATACATTCCGCGACCTATCGACAGAATCCGGATACGCTGACAGTGTCCACTGTGAGTCCCCCGTCGGGGCTGTGTGTAAGCAAACGCGCTCCGCATTTCACATGACACCAGACCCAGCCCGTCCGGCAGTTTTGTTGCCCAACATAGTGGCGGGCGCGGTCACGGCATTTGTAGCATTAGCCTTTGCCGGCAGCTTCGCGCAGTTGATATTTTGCGGACCGCTTGAGCCCTTCGTTGGAAGCGCACTACTCGCTGCTCTCGTAGGCAGCTTGGTTCTGTTGTATGTGCTTTCGCTCCGCACCTCTCTGTTTTTTAGCGTGGGTGGTCCCGATGCCAATCCGTCCGCCATTTTGGCCGCGACCCTCGCCCTTATCACGACGCAGGTGATTGCATCCGAGGGCCGGGGTTCTCCGCATCTGCTCACGACGGTTTTGATGTTCGTCTTCTTGTCGTCGGTTGGCTGCGGGGTGATCTTACAGGGCATTGGGATGCGGAACTGGGGCCGATATGTGCGCTATATCCCCTATCCTGTAGTTGGTGGTTTCATGGCGGGAACAGGCTACCTTTTACTGATTGGTTCATACCGCATGCTGACCGGTGTTCGCATCGCTCCCGATGCAATCGAACGATTAGCGATGGTTAATCCGCTGGCATCGGTCACTGCGGTTCTCGTTGCCGCCGGTCTGCTTTTTTTCACCCGTCGTATCCAGCATTATTGGGTCATCCCTGCAGTGCTGTTATGCTCCCTAGGACTATTCCATGCAGCTCGAGTCGCGCTAGGGGTCGATATTACATCGGCGCGCGCCATGGGATTGCTGCCGGAACCGTTGATTCTTGGAACTTGGAAAAATGTATTTAATATAGACTACGCAAATGTGAGGTGGGATATTCTGCTTAATCACGCCAAAGACTTCATTGCCATGAGTGTGGTCGTCGCGATTGGCATACTGATCAACACGACGGGCCTGGAGGTGGCTTCCGATTGCGAGGCTGACGCCGACCGGGAATTGCGCGCACTGGGACTGGCGAATGTTCTCTCCGGTCTGGCTGGCGGCATGGTGGGGCTTAACGCCTTTAATCGCAGCATGCTCAACCTGCATGCGGGCGCCGCGTCGCCTTGGGCGGCTCGCTTCGCCGCCCTTTTCATAGGCGCGTTGATGCTTTTCGCACCCGGCGCCATTGGTTATCTGCCAAAGCCTGTTCTTACCGGACTTATCGCTTATCTTGGCATCGGACTGCTTACCACTTGGACGATCGAGGCGCGTAAACGTATGCTTGGCATGGAGTATCTCGTGTCGCTTTTGATACTGGTCGGCATCGCGCTCCTTGGTGTGGTGCAAGGTGTTACACTTGGCATCGTGATTGCGTGTCTCAGCTTCATCGTCACGCTTGGTCGCAGCGCCACCATTAAATATTCATTTAACGGCGAGACCCGTCGCTCCAATGTTGAGCGACCGGCGGAGCACCTTGCTTGGCTTCGGACGCATGGCGATGTTTTGCATGGTTTCGTGCTGCAAGGAGTGCTTTTTTTCGGCACGGCCAACCATGTTTTGGAGCATGTCCGCGCCAATCTCGGCCGCACACGTTACGCTTTGCTGGATTTTCGTTTGGTGCACGGCGCGGATGGATCTGCAACTCTGGTGCTGAACAAGCTGCAGCGACTTTGTCGCGGGGCCGGTATTGAGCTCATTTTCACCGGACTCAGCCCGCAGATTGAGACCGTTTTGCGTCGCAGTTCCTTCGAGCTCAACCGTCCCGGCATGCATTGTTTCTCGGATCTCGATCACGGTCTGGAGTGGTGTGAGGATGCGCTCATCGCCGGTTTAGCTGTTTCCGCGGCCGGCGCACCGCGTATCGATGGGTTTCTTGAGCCCGATGAACGACGCGAACTGGCCGCGTGTTTTGAGTCAATGCTACTACCGGCAGGAGCCAGACTGGCGGCTCAAGGGGATGCCAGCGAATCGATGTTCCTGGTCGAGTCTGGTCACCTCAGCGTTTATCTGCACATCGATGATCAAGGGACATCGAAGCGTCTACGCAGTTATGGCGAGGGGACAATATTAGGGGAAATGGGACTCTATACCCATGCTCCACGCAGCGCCGATGTCGTGGCAGACATTGAATCCCGTGTGCTGCGATTTACCCAATCTCGTGTTCAGGAACTGGAAAGAACACACCCCGCTCTCGCCTTGAAGTTGCATCGCCATGTCGTTTGCACACTGGCTGAACGGCTCCGCGCCGCGAATGAAGAGGTGCGGTTAATGCTTTGATAATCCAGCCTGAAAGATACTTGAAAAGCTCTTGTTGAGTTCCCTTGCGAGGACTGCACCATTCCCTGTCATGTTTATCGACGAGTGTGTAATCAAAGTTAAAGCCGGTGACGGCGGCCGTGGCTGCGTGAGTTTTCGCCGCGAGAAATACGAGCCATGGGGTGGCCCTAATGGTGGCGACGGGGGTAAGGGCGGGGATGTCATCCTCATTGGTGACCACGACACCAACCACCTCATCGATTACAAATACAAGCCCCACTGGAACGCCGAGCGGGGTGAGAACGGTCAGGGCAAGGACTGCCACGGCCGCGAGGGCAAGCCCGCCGTCCTTCGCATGCCCCTCGGCACGATCGTCATCAACGACGAGACTGGCGATAACGTCGCCGAGATCACCGAGCATGGACAACATATTGTGCTCTGTGCCGGAGGCAATGGCGGCTGGGGTAATCCCCATTTTAAAACCTCAACCAACCGCGCCCCGCGCAACGCCAATCCCGGTCACCCGGGTGAAATAGGCAACTTCCGTCTCGTCCTGAAGTCTATTGCCGACATCGGCCTCGTCGGGTTTCCCAACGCAGGCAAGTCTTCGCTCACTCGCAAGATCACCAAGGCCCGCCCCAAAGCCGCGGCTTATCCCTTCACGACCCTTCATCCGCAGATTGGCGTGATCGAGTTTCCGGAAACATACGACCGGCTTCTGCTGGCCGATGTGCCCGGGCTCATTGAGGGTGCCAGCGAAAATCGCGGCCTCGGTCACCGGTTTCTCCGTCACATTGAGCGGTGCACCTTGCTCATGTTCCTCCTGGATATGGCGGGTGCCGATGACAGAGACCCGCGCGAGGACTATGCCACCTTGCTCGCCGAATTGAAGGCCTACGACCCCAAGCTTCTTAAGAAACCCCGGGTCGTCGTCGCCAACAAGGTAGATCTACCGGCCGCAAAGAAAAACCTCACCGCGTTCAAGAAGAAGTATAAGGTCGATATTCTTAAAATCTCCTGTCTCGAGGGCACCGGGCTTGAGGAACTGAAGACTGCTCTTCGCACCCGGGTGATCGCGCATGGAGGCAAGCCGCATGTTATGTCCCGGCCACGTTTATCCACCTAGTCGCATTCCCCCTTTTTCTTTCTCATGGCTGTCACCGCTTCCACCCCCGCCGAAGTCCGCTCCATCCTGATGCGGGCCAACCGTCTGCTTGGCGCCAGTCTTGTCGATGCCAACCTCATCACCATCGACCAGCTTGAAAGTGGAAATGAGAAGCTCCTAGACCTCATCTCCTCCGCACCTGCCCGCCAATGCACTCTGCTTGGCGTTCTTGCCTATGAGCTCAAGGTCATCAATGAGCATGATATCCTACAGTATTGCATGGATGAATTCCATATCGGGCTGGTTGATTTGAGCATCTACGAAGGTTCCGATGACATCAGGAATAATCTCAATCTTCCTGCTTGCTGGGCTACATGGAGCCTGCCCTTTGATCGCGAGGAAGATTTCATACTCATAGCGACCGCCTATTATCTCAGCCCTGCCGTGCGTGCTTTTTGGGAAAAACAATACGGCACCCACATCATCTGGTATGGCACCACGTTGGAGGCCATAGCCGATGCCCTCGACCGTATTTCAGCAGCCAGGGCCTGAGTATTCCATCCGGCTTAATTTCAAACGCATTTTATTTTTCCGATGCCACTAGGCAAACTTCAGTCCCAGCTTGTTCAACAACTCCAAACCCAGGGGCGGCTCACCTACGAGCAGGTTGATACCATCACTCGACGTCCGGATGAAATATCCGGCGAGGAACTCGACAAGTTGCTCAATGGCACTTTTGCCATCACTTCCATCCAGTTGCTGGTCGCGAAAGCCCGCGCCTATAATCTCGCGCCTTTTTTTCCGTCCCGCTTTCGCATTACAAAAACGACCTTCGAGCGTCTTCCCCTGGATTTCTGTAAACAGAACATATGTCTCCCGGTCGGATTCGCAGGCGATTTTCTTCTCCTCGCCGTAGCAAGTGCCTTCGAGATTTCTGTTTCGCAAAAAGCTTCCGAGCTTTGCGGTAAACGGGTGGTTCGTTTGCTGGCCCGGGAAAGCGAATTGCGCGAGAAGTTGTTCGTCGATCAGTCGAGCAGCAGTGGATTTGACGATGTAGTCTCTCAAATCGACGTGGATTTCGCCGTCGAAGAAAAAGACTCTACGTCCGATGACGTTACCGAAGAGTCCGCCCCCATCGTCCAGCTTGCCAACCGTATTATCGAGGACGCCTACTTTTCTGGCACCTCCGACATACATATCGAGCCTTGGGAAAAGAATGTCATTGTTCGCTACCGTATCGACGGCGTCTGTCAGGAAAAACTACGCCTTCCTCAAAAGGTCGGCCCTGCTCTGATCGCCCGCCTGAAGATCATGTGCAATCTCGACATTGCCGAGCGTCGCCTCCCGCAGGACGGTCGCATTGTCTTCAAGCAATACACTAAAAAGAGCATCGATATCGATCTGCGCGTATCCACGGCTCCGCTTAATTATGGAGAGGGTATGGTCATGCGTATCCTCGATAAGCAAAAGTCGACCTTACCCCTGCCTGCGCTCGGCTTCTCCGACGCCAACTTGGAGAAGTATCGCGAGTGTATTCGACAGCCCTATGGCATGATCTTGCACTGCGGGCCCACTGGTTCGGGCAAGTCCATGACGCTCTACTCCGCCCTCGGTGAGATCAACTCGCCCGAGATCGTCATTCGCACCGCAGAGGACCCGATCGAATACACCTTGGCCGGTGTGAATCAGATGCAGATGCATCGCCAGATCGGACTCACCTTTGCCAGCGCCCTGCGGGCTTACCTTCGTCAAGATCCCGACGTTATTCTGGTGGGTGAGATCCGCGACAAAGAAACCGCCGGCATCGCCGTCGAGGCCGCGCTCACCGGTCACTTGCTTATTTCGACGCTGCATACGAACGACGCGCCCAGCACGGTCGCACGTCTCACCGACATGGGCATCGAGCCCTTCATGATCAGTTCTTCGCTGCTCTGTGTTTGTGCTCAACGTCTGATGCGCCGCGTTTGTAAAACCTGCCGGGTGCAATATGAACCGGAAGGTCGCGAAAAAGATATTTTGCAAAACGCCATCGGTTGGTCCGGCCCCATTTACAAAGCCAAGGTCAAGGGGTGCTCCAAGTGTGGTAGTTCCGGATACAAGGGCCGCGTCGGTATCCACGAGCTCATGGTCACGAATAACGAGCTCATCGAGGCCATCAACAAGGGTGTTGAAACCGCTGAAATAAAGAAAATCGCGATGCGCGGCGGTATGAAATCGCTACACCAGGACAGCCTGCTCAAGGTCAAGGACGGTCTTTCTACCATCGAGGAAGCGGTCTCAACGGTTCCCGTTGATCTTATTTGATCCCTTTGGCGTGGCGCTGGGGTATGTTTCCGTTCGTAGCGGCTCTAGAGGAAGAACTTCAGGGAACCGCGAAGTTTTTTCACGGAACGCACAAGTTTGTTTCGGGAGGCCAAAAGGTCTTTCACGGTGCCGTGAAGTTATTCCAGGCAACCCTCAAAGTTAGTTTGGGGAACCTCAAACTAACTTCATGGAACCTCAAACTAACTTTAGGGAACCCGAAAGTAACTATGCGGCAACCTCAACGTAACTTGGCGGAACCCGATAGTCAGTGTGGGGTAGGCCTAAATCGTTAAAATTCGCTCAATACTCGGTCTTTTCCGGGCTTCAGGAGGAACGAATTACGAAAATTCAGACGGTTCGAAGTCAGACTAGTCGTCTGGAGCACGCATACCAGGTATGGTTTACCGGGCCTCAGCTCGCATCCATCCGATGATTTAGGGATGCCCATTTTTTTAGATATTACCCCAGCCATGCATACCCCATCAGCCACGTCGACTTCCCGCGCTTCCAGAGGCGTCTCGCCCGGCTGCCTGAAGCGCACCCAGGCCGGCTCCCCCTCCGCCGCGCTCAGCTGGACCGGCCCCAATGGCGTGCCACGGGGCCTTTCCCTTGCACGTGGTCGGTCGAGCACGGTCGGTGCCGTCACCCTTCACCGCGGCTCTCCAGTCCTGCCAGCTGAACGTAGCCAAGCGACGGCGTTGCACGTCGTGGCTGCGTAACTTTTCCCCCTCTATCCCCCTCATGACAATCCCCCTCCTTCGGTCGTTTTTTCGCCACGCTCCGCCATTCCTGCTTTGCCTCGCTGCTTTTTGTTCGCACGCGGCGGCAGTGCCGGCTTTTCCCGGCGCCGAGGGGTTCGGGGCCTCTGCTTTGGGCGCGCGTGCATCGGCCAGTCCTACTGTCTACCATGTCACCAACTTGAACGATTCCGGCACCGGTTCCTTTCGCGATGCCGTCTCTGCCTCCAACCGGTTCGTCGTCTTTGACCTCGGCGGCATCATCAAAATCAACACTCCGATCGTCGCCGCGTCCAACCTCACCATCGCAGGCCAGACTGCGCCGGGTGGCGGAATCACCGTTTACGGCAATCGCATCTCTTTCTCCGGCGCGAATAACACCATCTGCCGCTATATGCGTTTCCGCATGGGCATCGATGGAGATGACGGTGCCGACGCCATGGGCCTGGCCAACGGCAACGACCTGATCTTCGACCACATCTCGGCCTCCTGGGGACGAGACGAGACCTTTTCCATCAGCGGCGACACCGCCATCCGTATAACGATTCAAGACAGCATCATTGCCCAGGGGCTTCGCATCCATTCCGCCGGCGGCCTCATCCAGACGAGCGGTGGCGTGAGTATTTTTCGCACGCTCTACGCCGACAACTGGATGCGCAACCCCAAGATCAAAGGCGTTAACGACTATATCAACAACGTCGTCTACAACTGGGGTGGCGGTGGGGGCTACATCCCGGCGGGCGACTCCGCCGGCGACACGTATGCCAACATGATCGGCTGCTACTTCATCGGAGGCATTGAGAGCGGCGCAGGCACCTCCCCCTTCAAAACCGGCAATGCCAACTACCGTCTCTACCACGCCAATAATCTCCAGGACCTCAACCTCGACGGCGTGCTCAATGGCTCCGCCGTCACCGGCTCCAGCTTCTCCACGCTCACGCTGGTCGGCACCCGTTTCGCCTACCCTGCGCCGACCACCGAGTTCACCGCCCCCGCGGCGCTTACTTGGGTCCTCGACCGCGCCGGGGCCTCCCACAAACGTGACCGCACCGATAACTACGTCCTCGACGAGGTCCGCTCCTACGGCACGAGCGGCGTGTTCATTTATGATGAGGCCGAAATGGGCGGCATCGGCTCCGTCGCCAGCGGCCTCAAAATTCCCGATGCCGATAATGACGGCATGCCCGATTGGTGGGAACAGGCCGCCGGCACCAACCTTGCCGTCGCCGACTCCACCACCATCGCCGCCGACGGCTACACCAACATCGAGCGCTACCTGAACGCCATCGTCGTCGGTGGCGTGCCCGGCGCCACCATCACCGGCATTACAACCGACACCGGCTCCTCCGCCACCGATGGCGTAACCAATGACACCACCCTTGTCCTCAGCGGCACCAGCAAGCCCGGAGCCTCGGTCGCCATCTCCCGTGCCGACACAGGCTTGCTGGCGTCCGTGGTGGCCGATGGCTCCGGCACCTGGACCTACGACTACACCGGCACCGTGCTCGCCGACCGCGCCTACGCATTCCAATCCAGGGCCACCCTCGCCGGCGTCCTCACCGCGCCGTCACAGGCCTTCGTCGTTAAAATCGACACTGTTCCCGCCCCGGCTCCTGTCATCACCAGCATCGCGCTCGCTCCCGCCCTTACCGTGAGCGGCACCGCGATTCCCGGCGACACTGTGACGCTCCTCCTCGCCGGTGTCCTCACCACCGACACCGCAGTCGCTGACGAACTGGGCAACTGGACCGCCACCTACACCGGCACCACCACCAAGCCAGATGGCATCTACGCCTACACCGCCAAAGCCAGCGATCTGGCGGGCAATACCGGTCCTGTCTCGGCCACCTACTCGGTCAATACAACCATCACGCCTCCCGCCTTCACCGCGATCACGACCGACTCGGGCGCATCGACGTCCGATAAACTCACCAACGACACCACGCTCACGTTTTCCGGCACCGCCCCGGCCAACTCCACCGTGTCCGTAACCCGCGCCGGAATCGGCGTCATCGGCTCCACCACTGCGACTTTCGGCGGTGCCTTTTCGTTTACTTACGGCACCACGCTTGCCGCCGGTGTTCACACTTTCACCGCCGCCGCCTCGACGGGAGGCACCGCCAGCCCGGCGTCCACCCCGCTAAGCGTCACTATCGACACCGCCGCGCCCGTCATCTCTTCGATCAAGCGTCTCAATCCCGCCACCTATTCGACCAACGGAGGGACCGTCGTCTACCGCGTTACCTTCGCCGAGGCTGTCTCCGGGGTGGATATCGCCGACTTCACGCTGACCAAGTCCGGCACCGCCGGCACCCTTTCTTCAGTCGCCGCAGACAGCACCGCCAGCGTTTACGATGTGACCGTCACCGGTGTCTCGGGCGACGGCACCCTGCGTCTCGATCTCGCCGCCAGTGGGACTGGCATCGTCGACGTCGCGGGCAACGCTATCGCCGCCGCAGCCTACACCGCTGGCCAGTCTTACACGGTGCGCGGCACTGGATCCGGAGTCTGGATTTCGACCGACGATGGCGACGTCTGGGGGGACTCGTCGAATTGGGACGGAGCACTCATCGCCGGCGGCAGCTCCGCCACCGCCGATTTCAGTCTTCGCGACCTCACCGCGGATGCCTCGCTGTATCTCAGCGCCGCCGTCACCCTGAAGCGCATTGTGATCGGAGACCTTGATTATTCAACCCCCGCCAGTTGGACCATCGGTAATGCCGGAGTCACGGCTCGCACCATCTCCTTTGGTTCCGCTGTCGCCGACCTCATCGTAAACGCCGCCACCACTCCCACCGGAGACAGTGCCGATGTTCCTGCCGCCGCCGACTACCCGCAACACCTTGCCGTCTCTCTCGTCGGCTCCGGAGGCCTCACTAAAACCGGCGTCGGCACCCTGGAACTCAACGCCCCCAACCCCAGCCTAACCGGCGCGCTCACCGTCACCAAGGGCATCCTCCAAGTCGGATTGGGCGGCACTTACTCGCCGTCGTCTGTGACCCTGGCCACTTCGCAGCAGCTTCGGGTGGCTGGCGGCACGTTTAGCACCCCGGGCAACACCTCGTGGACCTCCGGCACCGGCACGGGCGTGATCGTTTCAGGGGGGGATGCGACATTCGCGAAAATAATCCCGACCAATACGCGCAACAGCTTCTTCAGGGTGAGCGGGGGCAACGTGTCCGTGGCGGAAATCAACTTTCCACGCTCGGCTGACTCAGAAAGTGCGGCGAGCACGTCGACGGGTGTGCTTATCAGCGGCGGAGTCTCCACTTTTGGCACCATCGGACTCGGCACGACGGACTCCTGGGGCAATATGAACGTCACCGGCGGCCAGGTTTCCGTCACCGGTCTGCTTCACGTCGGCTACCAAAAGACATCGACCCGCGGCGGGGTTCTCAATGTCACCGGCGGCGTGCTCAACGCCACCGACTCCGCTTACGGTATCGTGCTCGGTCGCAACCCCGGCGGCACCAGTGCCAATACAAACAACGTCGCCAAACTAACGATTACCGGCGGTGTAGTGAATGCCGCCCGCCTTACCCTCGGCTACGATTCCACGGTCACCGCTGGATCCTCCACCGTCGCGATCACCACCGGCGAGCTCACCCTCGGCTCTGGCGGCATCGTCAAAAATGGCACCAGCGGTCTCACGAGCACGATCACCCTGACAAGCGGCACGATCGGTGCCCTTGCCAACTGGAGCACCACGCACCCGGTCGTCCTCGCCGGCACCTACGCCAACAGCTTCCTCCGCGCCGGCACCGCCTCCGGTGCGCCTTTCGACTTCACGCTTTCAGGCGTGCTTTCCGGCACGGGTGGGTTTGCCAAAACCGGCCCGGGCACCATGACGCTGGCGGCGGCCAACACCTACAGCGGCACCACGCAGATCAACGCCGGCACCCTGAACCTCACCGGCACCATCGCTTCGGCCAGTGCGGTGAACATTCTCTCCGGCGGCACGCTCGCCGGCACCGGCACCGCCAACGGCCTCGTCGGTCTTTTCTCCGGCGGCATCGTCTCACCCGCCGGCGCCGGCACGGGCACGCTCACGGCAAACTCGGTGCGTTGGATGAGCGGCGGCAGGATCGCGCTGGATCTCGGTGCTCCGGGTGACCGTCTCGCCGTCACAACCAGCTTCAATTACGGAGACGCTGTCCCTGCCACCTATGAGTTTGTGCTTAAACCGCCGGCTGGCGGCTTCACCCTAGGCACGGTTTACACCCTCGTCACCTATGGCACGACGACACTCACGCCCTCGCTCCTCAGCTACTCGGGACTGGGCTTTGCCAAGGGCACCTTTGCGGTCGGAGGCGGCAGCGTGACCTTCACCATCACAGACACCGGCGCGAACGCCGCTCCTTTGGCGACCTGGCTTTCCGCCAACGGCATCGAAGCGGTCCCGGCTTCGATCCTGCTCGATACGGATGGCGACGGCATGGTCAACCTGGCCGAATTCGCCCTCGGCGGTGATCCGCTATCGAGCGTGAGCATGTCGGCGGCGACGCCTGCGGTGGCCAACGTCAGCGGTGCCGATTATCCCGTGGTGACATTTAACCGCCGTGTCTCGCGAGGTGGCGTCTCGACCGCCGTGGAGGTTTCCGAAAGCGTTCACTTTACCACGTTCTCGTCTGGGGTCGAGGTGGCCGCAACCTCGCTGGGCAACGGCTTCGAGGCGGTGGTCGCGCGTTCGCCCGTTTCGATCACATCGCTGCCCACACAATTCCTTCGGGTGCGTGTGACGTTGCCGTAAACGGAATAATCTGATCATAGTCATTCGCCATGTTAAGCCTCCTCCTGCTTGCCGTCATCGACCCGGTCGCCGCCACTGCGAAACCCGCCGCGCCGGTCAGGGTTGCCGCGCACGCCAAGTCCGCTCGAACTACGTTTACCGCCAAGATTGTCGGTGAGTGGCAGGACGATCGTGACAAGGCCTGGGCTGACGCCCGCCAGAAGGCCATTGAGGCCTCCGCCGGTCGCCCCTACACCATCGTCAGCTCCGCCATCGCGATTAAGGGCCCGCAGCGTCGCGTGAAGCTCGTCATCGAGTGGTGCGAGTAGGAGTCGTTCAAAAAAATCGCCCCATGTCTGCTCGGATTGTCTTCGCAGGGCTCATCGCCCTTTTGATCCCGTCGCTCGTTCTCGCTCAGGGAGAAGCCGAAACGCTGGTGCCGGAAATCGCCACCACCCTCCCGGTGCGACCTGGTGTGGATGCGTTCGCCGAGCATCCGGCGTTGCCCGACTTGTTCAGCGACTCCGCCAGCGACTGGCCCGCCCGCCGCGCCGAGTGGCGCGCCCTGCTCGAGTATTATGCCACGGGCCACGCTCCTGCCGCGCCGGCAGGTGTCACAGGCAAGGTCCTCAAAAGCTCGACCGTTCTGGAGGGCGCCGCCACCTACCAGCTTGTGCGCCTGGAGTTTGGCCCGGACGCCGAACACCGCATCGGTTTTGACATCGCGATTTTTATTCCGGCGGAGGCCAAGGGTTCTGTTCCTGTCGTCATATTTCCATCTTTCGATCCCACTCCCGGCGGATCGCTCGGGCCCCGCCTGCCTCGTCCGCCCGGCCAAGGGAAAGGAATCAACGCCCTACTGCCGGTGGCCAACTTGCCGGCCGCCATTCCCGTGCTGCCACCCGCCGATCTTGGCGTGCCATCGCCCGAGACAGTCGCCGCGAGACACCGTGAGCTACTTGCCCGCGGTTACGCCCTCGTGACCTACGATTATCAGCAAACCGGAGAGGATACCACGCTGCGCCTCCCCGATGGTTCCTGGGCCTTTCGCACCACCGGTTTTTTCCCCGCCTACCCGGGTTGCGATTGGGGGCTGGTCGCCGCCTGGGCCTGGGGTATTTCGCGCGTGGCCGACTACGTCCTCGCCCAGCCTTTCGCCGACCCCGCCCGGCTTATTGTCACCGGTCACTCGCGCCTCGGAAAAGCCACTCTCGTGGCCGGTGCCTATGACCCGCGTTTCGCTTTGGTGGCTCCCACGGGAACAGGCGGCGGCGGGAGTGGAGCCTACCGTTTCAGCGGGGCCGGTCGCGGCGGTAAAGAGGGGCTCGACGAGATGATGCACAAATACCCGAACTGGTTTTCTCCGCATCTCCACCAGTTCCGCGGTCATGTCGATCGCCTGCCTTTCGACCAGCACGCATTCATCGCTCTCGTTGCTCCGCGTGCTTTCATCGCGCTTGAGGGCACGAAAGACGGAGTCGCGCTTCCTTCTGCTGTTTCGGCTGCCCTGCTTGGCGCGCGCGCTGTGTTCAGCTTGCTTGGGGTTGAGGATCAAATCGGCGCCAACTACGCCGAACATAATCACCAGTATGCGCCCGACGACTGGCGCGCCTTGCTGGATTTTGCCGACTGGCGCCTGCGCGGTCGCGATTGCGGGCGTCGTTTTCCGCTGGTTCCGCCCGCATCTCCCCTCACGGACGTCGCCAGGCCCGGTCTCTAAAATGCACACCTTGCTTCGACTCATCGTCGGCTTTTTTTTCGGGACCATAACCGCCTGCGCCGCAACTTGGAACGTCCGCGACTTCGGTGCCACGGGTGACGGTGTGATCAAGGACACGCTCGCGTTTCAAAAAGCCCTCGACACCTGCGCCGTCCAGGGCGGGGGAGAGGTCCTCGTTCCCGCCGGAAACTACCTGATCGGCAGCGTGCAGCTTGGGCACGACACTACGCTGCGGCTCGCCGCCGGCAGTGTTATCACCGGCAGTCCCGATCTCGAAGATTATCCCCTGCTCGATGTTCGCTGGGAGGGCCGCATGCAACCGGGCCACCGCGCGCTCTTGCACGCAGCCCATGCCGATCACCTTGGCATTGCCGGCCCGGGGCGCATCGTCGGAAACGCCGCCACCGCCTCCTCCAACCGGACTCCGCGTGGCACCTTGGTGATCGAGTTCGTCGATTGCCACGATGTCCGCTGGGAGGATTTTACCGTCGAGCAACCCGGTAATAATTGGGCCACCCACCCGACGTTTTGCACCGGTGTCGTGATCAAAAATCTCCACATCACCGGCCAGCGCGACGGCATCGACGTCGATTCCTGCCGCGATGTGTGCATCGAGGGCTGCGTGATCGAAACCGGCGACGACTGCATCAGCCTCAAGTCCGGTCGCGGTTTCGACGGCGCACGCCTCGGCCGTCCGACCCAAAACGTGCGCATCTCCGATTGCACGCTCACCTGCCGCCGCTTCGCCTGCATCGGTATCGGCAGCGAAAGTTCAGGCGGCATTCGCGACGTGGCCATCGAGCGCACGACCCTCACCGCCGCCACTCACGCGATATATCTGAAG
The DNA here is from genome assembly GCA_000972765.1 of Verrucomicrobia bacterium IMCC26134. GTDB lineage: Bacteria > Verrucomicrobiota > Verrucomicrobiia > Opitutales > Opitutaceae > IMCC26134_A. Next base: position 714,615 of record CP011265.1, read on the forward strand.
ACCCGGGTCGGCCGCGCCGGAGTCACCGAAAATATCTCCGGGACGGATCTCGATATTCACGGCGGCGGCTTCCTGCGCATTAACCTGACCAGCGCTGGCAACACCAATACCGCCGACGACCCTGTTGATGGGCTCGCCGGCTATCCCGCCGCCCGCAACCTGAGTTTTTCCCGCATTCGTCTTCACGATGCAGCCTCGTGCGTGGACGCCACCCAGACCCTGCCCGTTGTGCCTGTTCACGGCCTCACCCTCACCGAATTCTCCGGCACCGCGAAAAAAGGCTTCGCCCTCGCCAACGTCGAGCAGGCAGTGCTTCGCGATCTGAACCTCACTGGATTTTCAGGCCCCTTGCTCGCCGTCGAAAATGTCAGCGGCGACGGCATTGCCGATGCCGTCGATCTATCGGGCCGCGTTACGCTATGGAACGGCACCGACCTGACCGGCTGGAAACTCGTGCTCAAGGATCCCGCCAGCGATCCCGCCTCCGCCTGGGATGCCTCGGGCGGCTTGCTTCGTTTCCACGATCCAGGCGCCGGCTATCTTCGCACCGGGTCGAGTTACTCAAACTACCGCCTCCATCTCGAATGGCGCTGGCCCGCTGACGCCGCACCCAAAAGCAACAGTGGCGTGCTTGTCCATCTTCGCGGCGAGGACGTCGTCTGGCCTGCGTGCGTCCAGATTCAGCAAAAGATTGGAAGCGCCGGCCAACTCATCGGCATGTTGACCGACCTCCCCGGCCGTAGCGTGGAAAAAGGACAGACCCGCGCCGACCGCCTCGCGCCTGTTTCTGAAAAACCGCTCGGAGAATGGAATGCCTGCGATCTTTACGCTGAAAAGGACACTCTCGAAGTCTACATCAACGGTGTGCGCCAAAACCGGGTGGATAAACTTCCCGTCCGCGAAGGGGCCATCGGCCTTCAGCTTGAAGGGAGTCCGATTGAGTTTCGTAACCTCTGGTTGCGCCCGCTCTGAGAGTGACGGCTTCTTCGTCCGGCGTGGACCATTACCCGGTCGGGTTAATCGGTCCTTTCACTTCAATGGAATCGGGCTTCTTGCCTGCGGTAGGTGAACACGGTGAGGCCAATCCGCGCTGCGCGTTTTACTAAGTTCAATTCTCTCCCGAGATGCCGAGCGTCTTCAGCGATCGGTCCGTGATCAGGCAGGTCATGCCCAGCTCCTTGGACCGTTGTTTGACGGCACTCTGGAGGGGTTCTTTTTTAGGATACTCGATTAACAGCACGGGTTTTTTCCCTTCGCCGAGAAGCCGGGTGTAGTTCACCACCTCGCGCGTGTGGGACTGTGACTGGGGTTTGTTTCCGTTCGTAAACAGGTCCTCTATGCCGATGCCGCTGATTGTGGTCAGGTAGTCGTCATGCAACAAGAGTTGCGCGCCATTTTGCGGGATGACCAAGGCGGCGGGATTCCTGGCCCGTGCTCTTGCGGCGATGACTTTGACCCAGTCCACCATATCGCGCCGGTAGCTTTGTTTGGTCGCTGGATTGATGCGGTTGTCGATGGAGTCATCGCCCTCCGCCTCGAAGGTTTCGAAGCCGTCAACGATATCGAGATAGATGCCGTCGAACCCACATTCCATCGCCGCGTCTATAGCAGGCAAAAGGAGTGCCTGCCAGTCGCGGTCCCAGTAGTTGACGCGGTAGTTGCCATGCCAATCCGGGTTCTCTGCGCCCAGCCATGCCGGTGCGTTTGCGAAAAGGTGCCCGCGGGATCCCCATGCCTTGCGCCAATAAGGACGATAGTCCTCCGCTTCGCCGATGGAGATATACGCGATGATTTTACGCCTGTCGCGGCCGTCACGGATGACGTCCAGATCGGTTCGCTGCCAAGGGGTGTCGTCGCTAAAAGCCGCGTCGAGCACGATCCAGTCCCGGCCGCAACCCGCCAACCGTGCGACGGCGCCGGCCTTGGTTTTGGAAAAGGCGTCAGCTTGCAGAATATAAGTGAAGGACGCGGGAGGCGCGGCGCCTTCCGCCGCGTAAATTCGGGGCAGTATAAGCCAGACTAGAATGCTGATGACGAAGGACGGTTTCATGTTTTGGCAGGACTTGGCCGCTTTGGCCGGACCTCGTGAATTGACGTTGCCCGCGTCACGAGTGGACGGCGGTGGCGAGTGCGTGACGCTATATCAGCGCAGGCGGGTGCCGTAGGAATGACACGGCGCGAAATTCACTTGTTCACGATTGGTGCATCAGGCGATGCATTGATTTTCGCATTGAAAGTGGGGGCGGAGAGAGAGGGCGTGGTTGTCATGGGTTCGCCGATCCCTGCGTTGACTGAGGCACTGATAGCTCCGACGGATGTTCCGATCGCCAGCGATTGGTTGGAGGGGTCCTGCCAGCTCCAGGTCTCGCTGAGTGCAAGTGCCTCCGAGGGCGGTAACTGCTCGCCTAGTTCGTAGCCGGATATCCAGTCGGTCCATTCGACTGGTTGCAGAGCCGCCTCGTAGGGGTTGTCACTGACGGGACTTTGCAGGGCGGCGGCGATCATGCCGACGACGTAATAATCACTCTTAAGTTCGATCTGCTGGTCGATGGGCTGAAGTCTGGTGGCGGGCGCCGCCGCGATCTCAGCGATGGAAACTGACGAACCGGTTGCGGGATTACCTTCTCGGGCTCCAACGCTTTGGCGCTGCTGGTTGTTGAATGGCTCAGGTCGCGGAACAGGTGTCGCTGATCTTGCGGATTCAGTCGCGAGAGGAGGGTTGTTCGCGATTCTCGCTCCAGTGGATACGGCCCCAGCTGGTTTAGTTGAGGGGGTGTCGCCGCCTTGGGGCTTTTGATCGGGCGAGGTCAGGTCAAGCGGCCGCGGGGTGGCGGTGCCGTTTGCCATCGCGAGGACCTCATGAGGGCCCGTGGAGCGCCAGACCAGCCATCCTAAAGTCATGGCCAGGGTGGCCGCCATGCCGCCGAGAATGGCAGGCGAACGCCACCAAAGGGCCTGATGCGTTCCCAGTCCCAGCGTTCGCTCCACTTCGCCGAGCATGGCGGATGGCGGCTGCACCGGAGGCGAGCCTTTCAAGGCCACGACCGCGGCGACAAGGTCGTGCCAAGGGTCGGAGCCGCTAGTGGCACTCAAAGGATTTGAAATCGCTGGGGTTGTAGGGTCTTCAGGCATTGTGCTTGATGATTTCACGCAGACGCTGGAGGGAGCGTCGCATGCGGGTTTTTATGGTGCCCAAAGGGGAACGGATTTCGGTCGCGATTTCCTGCTGGGTGAATTCTTGAAAGATGTAGAGTTCCAGGCAGCGGCGCTCCTCATCGGAGAGTCCGTTGAGGCCCTTGAGAATCTGTTCAGTGATTTCGCGATGGATCAGATCGGATCTCCCTGACGCACAGATTTCCTGCCCGGATAAGGGTTCGAGCGCGATGGCACCCCCTCGTTTTTGACGGCCGTTTCGTCGTAAACGGTCCAGGCAAATGCCGCGTAAGATCGAATAGGCCCATACGAAGGGGCGGCCTTGGATTGGATCATAGTTGGAGGCACGCCGCCAGATGCGCACAAAGGTGTCTTGCACGGCCTCCTCGGCCTCGAGGCGGTCGCCGACAAGTCGATAGGCCACCCCCAGCAGCGTTGCGGCCCAGAGGGCATAGAGTTCACGCAGCGCCGGTTCTTCCCGCGCCGCGATTCTCGAGATCAGGCCGCGCGCCAAGAACTCCTCGCTTGAGTAACGAGTCTCCGCCGCGCCTGTCCGGGCAGGGGGATCGCTCAAGAGATTTGGCTCGGCATTTGTCATCCAGATGCGTTCTCACCAGCGCTGGCTCACGGAAAAGTGCACCAAGCCAAGATCGTCTTGCGCAGCTCGATCCCCCACGGCGCGTGCCGCGTCCAGCCTGAGCGTGAAGCCTTCGCCCGCGTGAAGCCGCACGCCGATGCCTGCGCCGGCAATATTATCGTTTGCCCCGGCGCCGTGGAATCCGGCGGCATCCATGAACCAGACCGGTTGCAAGGTGCATTTCGCCGCCAGGGGGAAGCGCGGCCCCTGATGCTCGGCCGAGGCGAACCAGGCATCAGCCCCGTGATAACGGTTTTCATCGTAACCCCGGACACCTGCCTGTCCGCTGCCGTAAAAGTGATCCAATGCGGGTATATCCTGATCGGAAAACTGAACCGTGCCTCGCATCACGAGCTGGCCCCATGTGCCGAGTTTCGTGATGCGCGCGGCCTCTGCACGGAGCGTGACGTAGCTGGCGTCCTGAGCTTTATAGGAGCGGTAGTCGGCCGCAGTGCCCAGCCAGCCGGTGTTGCAGTTGAGGCCGATATCCAGCCTGGTGCGTCCCATACGGTCGGGGAGCGATCCCGCCCAGCCGGGTTGGATTAAAAAACCGGGCAGCTCGAAACTCCGGGAAAGCGCACCTTGGGTGACCTCGGCATGATCCGCCCGCCACTCCATCCCGAGTCTGACTTCGTGCCAGACTTGTCCGCCCAGATCGAAACGACGGGTGACGACGGGCTCTACTTTTATCAGCGACCGGCGACTCGTGATCGTGCCTTCGGTGTTGTCCACTTCGCTGGCCGAGGCACCCAGATCCAGTCGCCAGTGCTCTGAGAATTTGAAGCCGTGGTTGAGACTGCCTCCGCGGTAGATGTCGGAATCCGGTGTCGCCATCAACAGCACGCCTAGCGTGGAGCGCGGGTCGAATACGTTGTTAACTTGTGCGCCGGCGTAAATCCGTTCGTCGCCAAGGTCGCGGCTGAGTTGGTTATCCACGCCGATAAAAAAGCGCGTGCCGCGATTTGTCGCGCCCGAGCGCAAGATCGGCACCACTCCCGTAGGTGCGCCGCTGGCGTCTGCGCTGCGCAGCGGTTCCGTATGAGGATCGCGTTGCAAGGTCACGACCAGCGCGACACGGCCTTGCGTGATCGATTGCCGGGGGTAGCGCGCGACGAAAAACCGACCGGTCTCGCCCGTGGATACCGCCTCGATCGCGGCACGCAGCCGACTCAGCAGATCCTTGGAAACAGGTTGGCCGACGTAGGGAGCCACCGCTCGCGTGAGTCGCTCGGTCGTAGTCGGATCGAAGCCGCTTACGCGCACCTCTTCGGAGGTGTCCGCTGGAGTGGAGCCCGGCTGGAGGGCCCGCGCTTCGTCAGCCGCCAGCACGATTTGTTTCAAGGCCGCCACCAGCACACGATCAGCTGCCACGAGGGGTGCAGGTGCGGGCGTTTCGCCATTTGAGGCCTGCGCGCCAGTGCATGTCCAGAAAAAGGCCAGACCGGCGGCAGCCCTCATGGCGCGGGAGAGCAGGATGGAGGAAGTCGCGGACAGTTGGGATGATTTCACTGCTTGCTGAGTGGTTCCTTGCTGGGGTGGGGCAGGGATCAGTCTAAAAACAAGACCGCCGGGTCCGTGGAATGCGGACCCGGCGTCATGAGTAGCTGGCTCGCCTGACCGCGGGTTTAATCGCTGATCACTATGTCGCCGGCACGGTCGAGCACCTTCAGTTCACGGGCGGGCTTTGTGGGCTCGGTTACATCGATCTTAAGCGCGGCTACGGCCTCAAGGCCGTTTCCGGAGATGCCTTGTTCAAGGTTTGAGCTTCCAGCACCGCCCAGGGTCATTACTCCGCTGGAATACATCAGCACGGGATTAACCTCTCCGCCCCGCTCCACTTCTGAGCCGGAGTAGCGAGGGGGGATGACGGTTTCATCGCCGAGCGTCACACCTTCGACCTCACCCGTGACCAACTCTGGTTCGGTTACATCGGTCTTAGCTGGCAATTCTTCAACGACGACCTCATCGGTGCAGATTAAAGGGATGGGTTTGACGGCGACTTCAACCCCTGTGTTTTCTACGGGTGTGACGGTGATGACGGGCTCGGCATCGGGTATGATGACCGGAGCGGCAACCACCTCATCGCCGCGGGCGGCGCCACATAAAATAACAAGCGAGACGGCATAAGGCAGGATATGTTTAGTCATGATGTAAGTGTGTTTCGGCTGTGAGCTGGTGTCGTGCTCTCGACTACTGTCCGTCATCGGGAGTCGTTTGGATTCACTTATTAAGAACAAAGTGAGCGCGGTGTCATTAGAAATCAAGGTATGCCTGCGCGGCGGACGGTGCCCGGATGCCGGCGGATGAATCGATTCTGGCGTCCACCGCCCGGAGCGGTCTGTATGCCGGTGTGTCATACCCCGATGTAGGTGTTCTTCGCAGGTTGGTTTTGCCGCTGCTCGCGCTGTTGGCAATCAACCCTCTGCGCGGCTATGACCTCGTGGTCACTGATCCGCTCTACGGCCGGGTCAATGCGTCCGCCTTTGACCAACCGCGACTCTACGCCGTGCTGACAGATCCGCTGGCGGGCGGGGCGGTCAAGACCTGGTTCAATCCGGATTCGTCCGCGGTCGAGCCGGTGTTTTTAAAGGCATTTGTTGATACGGGCGCGTCAGGTATCGCCATCAGCCATTTGCACGCTTCGGGGCTGTATGATGTGGCCTCGCTCGCATTTTCGCCGGCCGACTACATCGGTGCTTACACCGAGATTGGCGTGGCTGGCACCGAGGAAGGCGACGTGTCCCGCGCCTTTGGGGTGTCTGTGCTGAGTGGTCCAGTGGATCTGGTGGACTACGGTGACCCCGCTGCTTATGTCCCCTATGGCAGCTTTAACCTCTGGGTGAGGCGCACGGTCGGCGAGGGCGAGGTGCTCGATCTCGGGGCTATCCTCGGCGGAGGTTTGGGCGACTTCGGCTACTTGCAAGCTGACCCGATCAATCTCGTGGGCATGCCCGTTATCCGTCAGCGCCGTCTCTCCCTTGATATGACCCCGATCATGGATCCGCTCTCGGCCGAGAGCGGGCTCGGCACCTACTTGCTCGCCCCCGGCGAGGCGGAGCCCGCCACTCAATTGACCGTCTCGCTGGTGCTGCAGGATTTCCTCGGCACTGTTGCACCGTCAGGCGAGGTCTTCCCCTCGAGCTCCGCCAATCCGCTCGTCACCGGCTTGTCCTTAACCGGGCCCGGAGGCACTGTGACGGGTAACTGGCTCCTGGATACCGGAGCCGGCAGCAGTTTCGCGAGTTTCGCCGTCGCCAAGGTCTGCGGACTGATACCGGCAAATTACGCCACTTTGGCTGATTTTATGGCAACTTACACCGGACGCACCGCAGACATTGGTGGCGTCGGCGGCTCACTGAAGGTTCCGATTCTGGAAGTGCCTCGTTTGAGTGTCCCGACCAGGGAGGGGGCGACGCTGGTATGGGAGCACGTCGATCTGCTCGTCGCCGACATCGCCGGACTGGAGGGAGTGTTTGGGATGAATCTGCTCGTCCCGGCTGTGACCCTCGATCCGGCCAATCCACTCGGTTCTCTCTTCGATATCTCTCCCGGCATCTTTCGTCATGTGGTGATCGATACGACCAATGCCGCGCAGCCTGTGATGCGGCTCGATGCTCCGGCGGCGGACGGCACCGCCTTGTCGTGGATCGCTTCGCATTTCACGCCGGCGGAGCGCCTCAATCCAGCGAAGTCGGCCTTGCTCTCCGATTCCGACGGCGATGGCCGGTCGAATCTACTCGAATACGCCCTCGGCAGTAATCCTGGTGCCGTTGACAATGCCCCGGCCACCGGCGGCATGCTGGACCTGCCTGATGGGCGGCATTGCGCCCTTACCTACACGCGCCCGGTCGGACTCACCGATGTTGCCTACGCCGTCGAGGTCTCCGACGACCTTCAAACCTGGAGTCGCGACACGTCTCAGGTAACCCTCGCGCAAAGCTCCCTGTCCGGCGCCACCGAGACGGTTACTTATATGACAACAGCTACGCTATCGGCGACGGGTCGTCGCTTCCTCAGGCTGGCAGTCACGCTGGTCCCGTAGCGGAGGTTTTAAACCCTGAGCGAGCTGCGGAACGCCCGGGCGCTGTAGTAGGATTGCGCCCCGTTGTGATAAATGAACACCCGCCCGTAACGGCGGTCGCCAAAGAGTGCGCCACCGAGGTTGCGGACCGCGGCCGGCGTCGCCACCCAGCTGGAGGTTTTCGTGTCAAACTCCCCCAGCGCCTGCAGCTCGTGATACTGCTCCACCGTCAAGAGTGCCACGCCCATGGATGCCGCCAGATCGAGCGCGTTGGCGGCGGGCTTGTGCTCCTTGCGCGACTCCAACCCCTCCCGATCGTAGCAAACGCCGACACGGCCTTTGGGACTTTCCGGCGAGCAGTCGAAAAAAAGGTATTCCCCTGTCTCTGCATCCTGTCCCACCACATCCGGCTCGCCTCCGGTTTGCTCCATTTTACTGAGCGAAAGCAGCTTGTCGGGATTGGCCTCCAGCCGCTCCATTATGGGGGGCCATTCGAGCCCTTTGTGGCGACGCCTATTCGCCTCGAAGCGGGCTTTCAGCACGGCGATCAACTCTTCATGCTGACCGGCCGAGGACTTTTTTGATTCAACGCGTTTCATGGTGGGATCGTTTCAAGGCGAGGGCTGGCCAGATTTCGAGTCTGCTAGCGGTATGGCCCGCCGACCTAGGTGACAAGTTGTCCGGGGACGTAGGTTACGCTTTGGGTTCCACGACAATAGACTCAGGCCGGGGAACGTTGAAGTTTACTGGTTCTGTGGCGACTGAGCAGGCTGCGCACCGAATCAGATTTACCCAGGTGCATGGCCTCCCCCAGCCAGGCGGCAGACGCTCCGCAGGAGTCACGAACCGAGACTGCCAGTTCAAGCTTCCAGGGCGCCGAGCGACGTGCCTCACGCAACTCTTCGCTGGTGCGCCCTTCCTTGGCGAGAACCGCGTTCAAGCGCGCATGCCAGCTCGCCTCCCTCAACGTTCGCGCCTCGGCTGCCGCCAAACCAGGGGTGAGGGCGAGCGTCGCATGGTCTTTGGCCACCGTTTTCTTCCATCCCTGAGTGCCGATCGCCCAGCCACGCGACATTGCGCCAAACCCGAGTCGCTCCTGCTCGGCCGGATCGAGTGCGAGTTGGTGCAAGCGCTCCACATAGGACTGCCAACCCCCGTCTGTATCCGACAGGCCCATCGCCCGCAGCCAATCCTCCGCCGACAATCCCTCAAAACCTGCTCCCCTCACAAAACCTCCCAGACTACTCCATCGAAACGTCGCCACGTGTTCCGGGCTTACGATGCCCGCCCGCACGGGATTGAGGTGGATGTAGTTTACCAAACGCGTCAGCGCCGCGTCATCCTCCACGAGCAAGGCCTGGTATCGCCCCTGAAACAGGTGCCCTCGCTCGCCATGCAAACGATTGAATCGCGTCGCAAACGTGCTCTGCAACCAGTGCATCCCTTCCTTCAAATTCGGCTGCGGCGTCTGCACTGCGAGATGGTAATGATTTCGCATCACGGCGTAGGCGTGCAGGCGCCAGCCATAGATTTTGACCGTCTCCTGCAACGTCGCCACAAACGCCTGTGCCTCTCCCGCGTTCGTGAATAAATCCCGCCGGTAGTTCCCTCGGTTCAGGACGTGGTAGATCGCCCCTTCAAATTCGATTCTGAGTTTGCGCGCCATCTTGATTCCAACGGTTGCACGCTCACGAACACCCTTCAAGTCAACTTTTCAACGTTTCTCGGCCAGACCCCTTTGGCTTGGCCCCCTTCCTTGGCGAGAACCGCGTTCAAGCGCGCCTGCCAGCTCGCCTCCCTCAACGTTCGCGCCTCGGCTGCCGCCAAACCAGGGGTGAGGGCGAGCGTCGCATGGTCTTTGGCCACCGTTTTCTTCCATCCCTGAGTGCCGATCGCCCAGCCACGCGACATTGCGCCAAACCCGAGTCGCTCCTGCTCGGCCGGATCGAGTGCGAGTTGGTGCAAGCGCTCCACATAGGACTGCCAACCCCCGTCTGTATCCGACAGGCCCATCGCCCGCAGCCAATCCTCCGCCGACAATCCCTCAAAACCTGCTCCCCTCACAAAACCTCCCAGACTACTCCATCGAAACGTCGCCACGTGTTCCGGGCTTACGATGCCCGCCCGCACGGGATTGAGGTGGATGTAGTTTACCAAACGCGTCAGCGCCGCGTCATCCTCCACGAGCAAGGCCTGGTATCGCCCCTGAAACAGGTGCCCTCGCTCGCCATGCAAACGATTGAATCGCGTCGCAAACGTGCTCTGCAACCAGTGCATCCCTTCCTTCAAATTCGGCTGCGGCGTCTGCACTGCGAGATGGTAATGATTTCGCATCACGGCGTAGGCGTGCAGGCGCCAGCCATAGATTTTGACCGTCTCCTGCAACGTCGCCACAAACGCCTGTGCCTCTCCCGCGTTCGTGAATAAATCCCGCCGGTAGTTCCCTCGGTTCAGGACGTGGTAGATCGCCCCTTCAAATTCGATTCTGAGTTTGCGCGCCATCTTGATTCCAACGGTTGCACGCTCACGAACACCCTTCAAGTCAACTTTTCAACGTTTCTCGGCCAGACCCCTTTGGCTTGGCCCCCTTCCTTGGCGAGAACCGCGTTCAAGCGCGCCTGCCAGCTCGCCTCCCTCAGCGTTCGCGCCTCGGCTGCCGCCAAACCAGGGGTGAGGGCGAGCGTCGCATGGTCTTTGGCCACCGTTTTCTTCCATCCCTGAGTGCCGATCGCCCAGCCACGCGACATCGCGCCAAACCCGAGTCGCTCCTGCTCGGCCGGATCGAGTGCGAGTTGGTGCAAGCGCTCCACATAGGACTGCCAACCCCCGTCTGTATCCGACAGGCCCATCGCCCGCAGCCAATCCTCCGCCGACAATCCCTCAAAACCTGCTCCCCTCACAAAACCTCCCAGACTACTCCATCGAAACGTCGCCACGTGTTCCGGGCTTACGATGCCCGCCCGCACGGGATTGAGGTGGATGTAGTTTACCAAACGCGTCAGCGCCGCGTCATCCTCCACGAGCAAGGCCTGGTATCGCCCCTGAAACAGGTGCCCTCGCTCGCCATGCAAACGATTGAATCGCGTCGCAAACGTGCTCTGCAACCAGTGCATCCCTTCCTTCAAATTCGGCTGCGGCGTCTGCACTGCGAGATGGTAATGATTTCGCATCACGGCGTAGGCGTGCAGGCGCCAGCCATAGATTTTGACCGTCTCCTGCAACGTCGCTACAAACGCCTGTGCCTCTCCCGCGTTCGTGAATAAATCCCGCCGGTAGTTCCCTCGGTTCAGGACGTGGTAGATCGCCCCTTCAAATTCGATTCTGAGTTTGCGCGCCATCTTGATTCCAACGGTTGCACGCTCACGAACACCCTTCAAGTCAACTTTTCAACGTTTCTCGGCCAGACCCCTTTGGCTTGGCCACTTTTAGCATTACGTATAACTGTGCACAGGTGTGGCTAAATAGAACTAAACCTAACTAAACCTATATAAACCTGATTAAAGTCGTGATTCGTAGGGATTCGTTCTCGATACCGAAACTTCCCGGCAAGCCCCCCCCCAAACGAACGCTAACGAATCCCTCAATCATCGCCCCGAATCCAGAATTCAGCGGAGTCCCAATCGAGCGCGCAGCGCTCCCTTTTCCACCCAAGTCGGCCTTAAGCCAACCTAACTGCAAAATCCTCCGACCACGCAACGTTCGGCAAAATAAAGACAGCCACAATACGAATCTCTCCAGTATAAACACACACACACCATGAAATCCAAAGCCATCGCATTACTGCTTATCACTCCATTGTTTCTCTGTGGCTGCGTTGCCACACAATACGAAAAAGCCATTTCCATCACTAGAGATGCAACCGGAAATGTTATTTCACGAACTGAGACAGAAAGGGTGATTCAGCCCAACCAAAACGGATGGCCTGTTAAATTCGATTATTTGAAGGGTGTGCAACTCGGTGAATCGAAGTGAACGGCGCGTCCTCAGAATAAAAACCCCGGAGCCGAACCAGTCGCCACAGCCGCGACCCTATCCGTATCGCTCTGTGGGTATGATCCGGAGACCTAGGTGACAGATTGTCCGGGGACATAGGTTACACTTTCTGGGCTATGCCCTGGAAAACAACCACCCCGATGGAAGAAGCCCTCCGATTCGTCACCCTGGCCCAGACCGAGCGTTTTACGCTGACGGAGCTGTGCGGCCAGTTTTGCATCAGTCGCAAGACCGCCTACAAGCACCTTGAGCGTTACGCGTCAGGCGGGTTCAAGGCCCTCGCACCACAGGTAAAGCCTAAGGGGTCTGGCCGAGAAACGTTGATTTTAGGCGGCATGAGATAGCTCTGTTGCCGGGCGGATTTTGGCCGTCAGTTGCTTTTGTGTTTTCGCCAAGGCGCGGAAGTCGCACTCGACTTGGATGCCGTGCCAAAACTCGGGTGACTGGCCGAAGAAGGCACCGAAGCGGATCGACATGGCGGGCGTAATCGCACGCTTGCCAAGGACGATCTCGTTGATGGCGCGCGGGGCCACGCCAATGGCTCGGGCCATGGCGTTTTGGGAGATGCCCATCGGTTGAAGGTATTCTTCCAAGAGGATCTCACCGGGTGTGATGGGCGGGTTCATGCTCATAACGTATGACGTTATACGGGTGTTTCAATGATAATCTACGATGGCGACTTCGGCGGGACCGGCGTCGGTCCAGCGGAAGGTGATACGCCATTGGTCGTTGATGCGGATCGAGTGGTAGCCGTCCAAGTCGCCTTTGAGCGCTTCCAGACGGTTGCCGGGTGGCACGCCCATGTCGGTCAAGCGTCCTGCACGGTTGAGCTGAAAGAGCTTTCGCAGCGCCACGCGTGCAATCGCCGAGAATCGACGGTTCTTCTCTTCAAGGAATAGTTCCTCCGTGTCGGCGTTGGAAAAGGACTGAATCATGCCTCAGGCGTGCGAGGTAGAATGAGATTAGACAAAAAAGCCCCGACCAGTGGTCGGGGCTTTAGGGTTTTTACTGGCAAGCTTCGCATTCGCCGCCGTTGCGCATCGCTTCGATGCTGCAGGCGGTTTTTTCGGCCGCCGTGTATTCCTTCTTGGCGGGGGCGGTGTCGGCGACGGGGACGGGAGAGGCGGTGCCGCCGCCGGTGATGCCGCGGACTTCTTTTTTGCTCGCGACGCTCGCTTTCTCGATGCCGGAGGCGCCGAGGCTTCGTAGATAGTAGGTCGTCTTGAGGCCGGCGCGCCAGGCGTGGCGATACATGTGGCTCATGGTCTTCATGTCCGGGGTCGCGAGCCAGAGGTTTACCGACTGGGACTGGTCGATCCACTTTTGGCGGCGGGCCGCGGCCTCGACCACCCACTTGTGGTCGATGGCGAAGGCGGTGAGGTAGCGGGCCTTGATATCCTCAGGCACGCGGTCGATGTCCTTCAACTCGCCGTCGAAATATTTCAGGTCATCAATCATCTGCTGGTCCCAGAGGCCGCGGGTCTTGAGGTCTTTGACGAGGAAGGTGTTCAGGACAGTGAACTCGCCGGAGAGGTTGGATTTGACGTAGATATTTTTATACAGCGGCTCGATGCAGGCGCTGGTGGCGGTGATGTTCGAGATCGTGGCGGTGGGGGCGATGGCGAGGACGTTGCTGTTGCGCATGCCGTGCTTGGCGATCTTGGCGCGGACGGGGGCCCAATCCATCTTGCCGCCGCGGGGAACCTCGATGGCGGCGCCGCGTTCCTGCTCGTGGAGGTCGATGGTATCCTGCGGGAGGAGGCCGCGATCCCACTTCGAGCCCTTGTAGGAGGAGTAGGTGCCCTGCTCGGCGGCGAGGTCGGAGGAGGCCTCGTAGGCGTAGTAGGCGATGGCCTCCATGGCCTCGTCGTTGAACTCGACGGCGGGCTGGGAGGCGAAGGGGATGCCCTTGAGGTAGAGGGCGTGGGCGAGGCCCATGACGCCGAGACCGATGGGGCGGTGACGGCGGTTGGAGACCTCGGCGGCCTTGGTGGGGTAGAAGTTGATGTCGATGACGTTGTCGAGGGCGCGGACGGCGACGCGGATGGTCTCGCGGAGCTTGGCGTGGTCGAGGGAGCCGTCGGGCAGGAGGTGGCTCTCGAGGATGACGGAGCCGAGGTTGCAGACGGCGGTCTCTTCGTTGGAAGTGTTGAGCGTGATCTCGGTGCAGAGATTGGACGAGTGGATGACGCCGACGTGGTCCTGGGGGGAGCGGATGTTGCAGGCGTCCTTGAAGGTGATCCAAGGGTGGCCGGTCTCGAAGAGCATCGAGAGCATCTTTTTCCAGAGCTCGAGGGCCTCGACCTTTTGGCCGAAGATTTTGCCTTCGTCGGCGAGCTTCTCGTAGCGGACGTAGGCTTCTTCGAACTTCTTGCCGTAGAGATCGTGGAGATCCTTGACCTCGTTGGCGCGGAAGAGGGTCCAGTGGGCGCGGTTTTCCATGCGCTTCATGAACAGGTCGGGAATCCAGTTCGCCGTGTTCATGTCGTGGGTGCGGCGGCGGTCGTCGCCGGTGTTTTTGCGGAGCTCGAGGAACTCGAAGATGTCGTTGTGCCAGGACTCGAGGTAGGCGCAGCCGGAGCCCTTGCGCTTGCCGCCCTGGTTGACGGCGACGAGCTGGTCGTTGTGAAGCTTGAGGAAGGGGATGACGCCTTGGGACTCGCCGTTGGTGCCGCCGATGTGGGCGCCGGTGCCGCGGACGGCGGTCCAGGAGCCGCCGAGGCCGCCGGCCCACTTGGAGAGCTGGGCGTTTTCGGCGATGCCGCGATACATGATGCCCTCGAGGCTGTCGTCCACGTAGTAAAGGTAGCAGGACGAGAGCTGGGAGTGGAGGGTGCCGGAGTTGAAGAGGGTGGGGGTGCTGCTGCAGAAGCGGCGGCTCTTGTAGAGGCCGTAGAGGGCGACGGCCTTGTTCTCGCGTTCGACCTTTTCGTCGAGGAAGAGGCCCATGGAGACGCGCATCCAGAAGAACTGGGGCGTCTCGAGGCGGCGGGCGGGTTTGACCGTTTTGTCGATGATGAGGTAGCGGTCGTAGAGGGTCTGGACGCCTAGGAAGTCGAGCTCGAGGTCGGCGGTGGGGTCGAGCTGGGCGGCGAGCGAGTCGAGATCGTATTCGGTGAGGCGGGGGGTGTAGCGCTTGATGGCGATGCCGTGGGCGACGGCTTTTTTGAAGGCCTCGATGTGGAAGGCTTTGAGCTTGGCGATGCCGTCGCGGACGATGTCCCAGCCGAGGACTTCTTCGTAGATGTAGGTGAGCTGGATGCGGCCGGAGAACTTGGCGAAGTCGGCGTCCTTCTCGATGAGGGTTTTCGAGTTGAGGATGATGGTCTGGTCGAGGTCCTTTTGGGAGATCTGGTCGAAGATGGAGCGGGTGAGCTCGGATTCGATCTGCTCGGCGGAGAGGCAGAGCTCGAGGCCGATGGAGGCGAACTCGATGCGGAGGCGGAGATCCTGGCGGTCCCAGAGGGTGGTGGAGCCGTCGGGCTTCTTGACCACGATCATGGTGGGCTGGGAGGCGGAGGTGGCGGCGGAGGCGCCGGCGAGGGCGTGCTCGGCGTCGGTGAGGGGATTGGCGGCGTCGGAGTGGGCGCGGGATTCGTTGCGGGCGGCGCGGTAGAGGATGTAGGCCTCGGCGACCTTGAAGTGGCCGGACTTCATGAGCTCCTCCTGCACCATGTCCTGGACCTCTTCGATGTGGACAAAGGCTTGTTTGGAGGCGAGGACGCGGGTGGAGACGGCCTCGGTGACGGCGGAGGCGGGGCGGGTGTCCTGCTGAAGGGAGAGGAAGGCCTTGCGGACGGCCAGCTCGACCTTTTGGGCGATGTAGGGGACGACCTGCTTGTTGCGGCGGATGACGCGGATGGCGTTGGCGGAGGCGGCGGGGCCGGAGAGCTTGCGGCCGCGGTTAAGGAGGAGGCTCTTGGCGACGTCGTAGGCCTTGGCGTCAACGAGGGTGCGCTCGATGAGCTGGTAGAGATCGTTGAGGGAAAGACGGAGGGGGGAGGTGCGCTGGGCGTCGGCGGCGAGGGAGGCGGCAACCTCCTTGACGATGCGGCCGACGAAGGCACGGGACTCGGGGGTGAAGACGTTGCCCTGCTCGCCGCGGGCGAGGTGGACGTTGACGAGGGCCTGGCCTACGGAGTCGGCGATCTCGGCGAGGTCGAAGCGCGTCTCACCCTGGGGGGCGAGGAGGGATATCTCGGGGAGCAGGGGAACGTCGGCAGGGATGCAGTCGCGCCAGGCGTAGGCGGGCTTTTGGTCGCGGGGGGTATGGGTGGCTTTCTTGAGGGCGAGGTCGTGGCGGAGGACGGGATTCATCTGCGGATTGGATGGGTGCGCGAAGCGAGTTGAAGCGGAGGGGTGACTTGGGGTTGGCGGAGAGAGAAAACGGGCGCGAAGGCCCGGAGGAGGAAATGCCAGGCGGGGGCGGCCCGCCTGACGCTTTGCTTAAAGGTCGTCGTCTTTGACGCCTTCGGTGAGAGCGGAGGCTTTCTGGTATTCGGTGACGCGACCCTCGAAGAAGTTTTGCTCCTTCTTGATGTCCATCATCTCGGCGAGCCAGGGGAGGGGGTTCTTGATGCCGGGGTTGAGGGGCTCGAGGCCGACGCCCTCGAGGCGGCGGTCGGCGATATAATCGATGTAGGTGACGAACTCCTCGACGGCGAGGCCGACGGCGTTGACCGGGAGGCAGTCGCGGATGAATTCTTTTTCGAGGGTGATGGCCTCGCGCATGGTCTCGCGGAGCTCGGCTTTGAACTCGGGCGTCCAGATCTCGTGATTCTCCTCGACGAGGTCCATGAAGAGATTGCGGAACACTTCGATGTGGTTGCTCTCGTCGCGCAGCGTATAGCGGAACATCTCGCCGATGCCGCGGAACTTGTTCTGACGGTAGAGGGAGAGGATCATGCCGAAGAGACCGTAGAACTGGGTGCCCTCCATGCACTGGCCGAAGACGAAGATGTTTTTGGCGAGGAGCTTTTTGCTCTCGGGCTGGGTGAGGTCGATGTCGCGGCGCAGATCCTTGGAGATCTTGGTGACGAAAAGATTTTTGCGAACGATGGTGGGGACGTCCTCGAACATGGCCTCGCACTCGTGAGGGTTGATGCCGAGGGAGCTGATCATGTAGAGCAGGGAGTCGGCGTGGATGTTTTCCTCATGGGCATGGCGGCCGAGGACGAGCTTGAGCTCGGGGGCGGTGACGAGTTCACGGACGACGTGTTGGATGTTGTCGCCGACGATGCCCTCGGCGGCGGAGAAGTAGCCGATGCCCATGCGGATGATCCAGCGTTCGGCATCGGAGACGAGGACGGAGTCGCGCCACTGCTCGATGTCCTTGCCCATGGGGATGTCCTCGGGCTCCCAGTGGTTGGCCTTCATCGTGCGATAAAGGTCATAGGCCCACTGGTATTTCAGCGGGAGGAGGTTGAAGCACATGGTCTGGTGACCGTTGATGACCTTCTTGCCGGCGAAGGCCGCCTCGGCCTTGTCTTGATCGAGGACGAACGTTTTGGAACCGACGGTGAATGACTTTTGCATGTTTAAAAGGGAGTGGGAGGGGAGCTGCGAAACCAGGGATCGAAGCAGACAGGCGGATCGGACAGGAAAGGGGTGAAAGAGGGAGTTGTAGAAGACTTCTTTAAACGACTATCAAGGATGAGTTACTGCTAGTTGCTGACAGTCTATTCACCACTAGGGGTAGTGGGTGGCGGTTGTCATGGCCACAAGGGATGGTCTTTACGGAAATGGCCGTCAACTGGTTCCGTTGATTTCCCGGTGAATTTTCCGGTAAAAATTTTCTTGCCAGCCAAACTATTTAAAAACGTTAAAAAGTGCGTCCAAAAAAGGAGTAGGAAACCCACTGAAATCTAGGAGGATGCGCCATTTAGGGTTAATGAATGGCAACAGCACGAAAACGCCCCGGGCCACGCGCGAGGGTGCGCCGGCGGGGGTGGGGGTATGCGACTTTTACCGCCGCGCTTCCTTCCTCTGAGCGGACGCGGGCGGAGGAAGGGAGGCGGGAGCCTCCGGCACGGGAATGATGCCAGCGCACGGCTGGGGGCCCGGGTTAAAAGGAGCGGAGCGTGCCGGCGGCCTGTTCGGCGAGGAAGCTGGCGTAGGTGCGCTCGATGCCATCGCGGAGCGTGATCCGCGCGCTCCAGCCGAGACCGGCCATTTTGGATACGTCCATGAGCTTGCGCGGCGTGCCGTCGGGCTTTGAAGTATCCCAGTGGATACGGCCCGAGAAACCGGTGACGGAGGCGACGGTCTCGGTGAGCTCCTTGATGGTGACGTCCGCGCCGGTGCCGACGTTGACCCAGTCGGGCGGGTTTTCGAGCGAGAGCAGGTGGGCGCAGGCGTCGGCGAGGTCGTCCACGTGGAGAAACTCGCGCAGGGGCGAGCCGGTGCCCCAGGCGGCGACCTCGGATGAGCCCGCTTCGCGGGCCTCGTGAAAGCGGCGGATGAGCGCGGGCAGGACGTGCGAGTTCGACGGGTGGTAGTTGTCGCCGGGTCCGTAGAGATTGGTGGGCATGGCGGAGTGGTAGACCACGCCGTATTGCTTGCGGTAATACTGGGCGAGCTTGAGGCCGGCGATCTTGGCGATGGCGTAGGCCTCGTTGGTGGGCTCGAGTGCGCCGGTGAGCAGGCAGTCCTCGGTCATGGGCTGCGGGGCGTGCTTGGGGTAGATGCACGAGCTGCCGAGGAAGAGCAGGCGCTTCACGCCTGCGCGGTGGGCGCCGTCGATGGTGGCGGAGGCGATGGCGAGATTATCGAGGAGAAACTCGGCCGGGTATGTATTGTTTGCGTGGATACCGCCTACCTTGGCGGCGGCGACGACGACGGTGTCAGGTTTCTCGGCGGCGTAAAAGGCGGCCACGGCGGCGGCGTCCTTGAGGTCCAGCTCGCGACGGGTGCGAAGGAGGAGGGAGGTGCCGGGGTGGGCGGAGAAGCGGCGCACGAGTGCGGAACCGACCATGCCCTGGTGTCCGGCGATATGGAGTTTCATGGTGGGAAAGGAGTCAGGAGTCAGAATTCAGGAGTCAGAAGGTAATCCGTGGCCCGCAAAACCTCAGGGAGCACTATTCTGGATTCTGACTCCTGACTTCTGGATTCTAGTATGGATTCCGCGCGTTAGAGTTTCGGCAGTTTGGAGATTTGCGCTTCGCGTTTGGCGAGCTCGAGGTCGTGCTCGGTCATGATTTTAACCAGTTCCTTGAAGCGGACCTTGGGCTCCCAGCCGAGTTGCTTGCGGGCCTTGGCGGGGTCGCCGATGAGGAGCTCGACCTCGGAGGGACGCTCGTAGCGGGCGTCGTATTTGACGTATTTCTCCCAGTCGAGATCGAGCAGACCGAAGCACTCCTGGCAAAACTCGCGGACGGAGTGGACCTCGTTGGTGGCGACGACGTAGTCGTCGGGTTTTTCCTGCTGGAGCATGAGCCACATCATCTCGACGTAGTCCTTGGCGTAGCCCCAGTCGCGCTGGGCGTCGATGTTGCCGAGGTAAACGGACTCCTGGAGGCCGAGTTTGATGCGGGTGGCGGCGCGGGTGATCTTGCGGGTGACGAAGGTTTCGCCGCGGCGCTCGCTCTCATGGTTAAAGAGGATGCCATTGGAGGCGTGGAGATTGTAGGACTCGCGATAGTTTACGGTGAGCCAGTAGGCATAGACCTTGGCGCAGCCATAGGGGGAGCGCGGCCAGAAGGGGGTTTTCTCGGTCTGGGGGACCTCTTGGACCTTGCCAAACATCTCGGAGGAAGAGGCCTGATAGTAGCGGACCTTGTTCACGATTCCGGACTCGCGAATGGCTTCGAGAATGCGAAGGGCGCCGAGTCCGTCCACGTCGCCGGTGTATTCGGGGATGTCGAACGAAACGCGGACGTGGGACTGGGCTCCGAGGTTGTAGATCTCGTCGGGCTTTAGGTCGTAGAGGAGTTTTACCATCTGCACGGAGTCGGCCAGGTCACCGTAGTGCAGGAAAAGACGGGCCTTATCAAAATGGGGGTCCTGGTATATGTGATCGATGCGGGCGGTGTTGAAGGTGGAGGCGCGGCGAACAATGCCGTGGACCTCATAGCCTTTGGCGAGGAGAAGTTCTGCGAGGTAGGAGCCGTCTTGACCAGTGATCCCTGTGATAAGTGCTTTTTTCATGGTAGTGAATAGCTTGTGACTATTTTGTGATGTGTGCAATAATGTCTTATATTGTAAAACATATCTGTAATTGATCGTAATTAGATAGGGAAGATAACCGCTCTCGGACTTGCGTGGGTGGGGGAGCGGTCTAGTTTCGTCCGATGAAAGTGGTGTTAATGGCGGCGCAATCATTGGACGGGCGGATGACGCGGGGTGCGCTCGCGGGCGATGCCTTCACCTCGGCGGCGGACAAGGCGCATTTCCGTGCCGCGTTGCGTGAGTGCGACGCCTGTGTGATGGGTTCGGCCACCTACGAGGAGAGCAAAGCGCGGCTGAGGCCTGAGCTGCTGCCGGGGCTGCGACGGGTGGTGCGCTCCCGAAATCCGGCGGCCCGGGCCGGTGAGGCGGTGCCGGGGGTGCTGGAGTTTTCGGAGGAGACGCCGGAGGCGATCTTAGTCCGGTTGCGGGCGGACGGCAGGCGGCGTTGCGCGCTGCTCGGCGGCGGTCGCACCAACGGGGATTTTCTGCGGACCGGTCTGGTGGACGAAGTGGAGATCACCGTGGAATCGTGGATTTTTGGATGTGGCGTGCCGCTGGCGGGGGAGGTGGCGGGGACCGCGTGGACGGATGTGGCGCTTGAGTTGAAGGACGTGCGTATGCTCGCGCCGGGCGGGCCGGTTTTATTGCGCTACACGGTCAAAAAATGAGCCCTTCGCAAAAACTCTGGGCTGGTCGCGTTGCCGGCTTCCTTTTCACCGTGCTGGAGATCGTGGTGCTGGGCGCGGTGCTGGGCGCGGTGATTTTTCCGGTGGCCGGCAAGCTGGGCGGTGCGCACAAGAGCACGGCGGAGCTGGTGCTTTTCGGCGCGAAGACGCTGGGGTTTTACTTCTTTGTCTGGGCGCCTGGCATCGCGCTGGTGCGCGAGTTCATGAGGGCGGCGAAACAAAGGGCCGGGGCGAAGTCCATCGTCGCAGCGGACGCCCGGCCGGATGCTTAAACGCGGCTGTTAGATCGAGAAATCGCCGCGGCCGCTCAACTCGTGCAGCCCGCACTCGCGTTTGAGCCCGCCAAACCGCGTGCCTTCCTCGGACTGGCCGGGTTGCAGGGGGGCGCTGCTGTGCCAGTCGCCCACGGAAACGTAGTTTTGGTCCCAGAGCGGATGGTAGGGCAGACCGTTGGCGATCAAGTAGTGGTGAATCTTCCGATTATCCCAATCCAGGATGGGATGGACTTTGGTGATTTTGTTCTGCGTCTGAACGAAACCGAGGCCCTCGCGGGTGCTCGACTGGGAGCGACGCAGACCGGCCAGCCAAGCGGTGGCGCCGAGTTCGCGCACGGCACGGTCCATGGGCTCGATCTTGTGGTCGAAATTGTAGGCGGTGAGCCCATTCAGGCCCTGTTCCCAGCGTTTTCCGTGGCGGGTTTCGTAGTAAGCGGGGCTGAGCAGAGGGGTGTAGACCCTGAGGTTGAGGTTGAGCCTCTTGGTTAACTCGTCGGCGAAGCGGTAGGTCTCGGGGAAATGATAGCCGGTATCGATAAAAACCACCGGGATACGAGGAGCGACCTGGGTGGCGAGGTGCAGCATCACCGCCGCTTGAATCCCGAAACTGGTGGAGAGGATCAAGCCGTCACCATACTGGTTCACTGCCCAACGGATGCGGTCTTCGGCGGTAAGATCAGCGTGTTCGGGCATAGGGACGATCGAAGTCATTCCTGTTACATTAGTGTGTGACCTAACAAAGTAAAGTATCGGATGTCGATTAGGCGTCGACAAGATCAGCAGACACTCCGCCTAAGCTGGTCGGCATCAGTTGGTTTTGCCTGACGCGGATCCCCTCGCCAGCAAAGCAGAACCGTTCAGGCAGGACGGACTGCACGAGCTCACAGTGGGCGTTAAGCGGGCTTTACGGCGAAGGGGAAACTGCGTGAGCGCGAGCGGGCCCCAAGCCTCAGTAGAGGCGCACGTAGGCGTTGCGGCGGAGACGTTCCAGCCACTTTTCCTGAGCTTCGCGGGTCATTTGCTGGGAAAGCACGACCTCGATTTGCTCGCGGACGTCGGCGATCGGGGGCACGCCGGCGGCTTTGCGTTCCTCGGCATAGAGCAAGTAGGCGCCCTCCTTTTGCAGGATGGGTGCGCTGACCTGGCCGGCCTGAAGGGTGAAGAGGGGGTCGCTAAACGCGGCCTTTAAATCGCCGCGTTTTTGCCAGCTCCAGTCGCCGCCCTTGGCCTTGCGGGCGTCTTGCGTGTAGTCCTTGGCGAGGTCGGCAAATTTCGCCCCGGCACTGAATTTGGCCAGAATCTCTTCGGTCTTGGCGAGGAGTTGCTCGTCGCTGAGCTCGGCGCGATTGAGCTGGATGAGGCGGAGGTGGATTTGCTCCTCCTCGTAGAATTTGGCCTGATTGGCGGCGTAGTATTCCTCGACCTTGGCGGGGCTGACGACGCTGGCGCTCTTGCGCTGCTGGCCACGCATATAGCCGTAGATGATGTCCTCTTCGACTTCCTTGCGGTAGTCGCGCAGGGTGAAGCCGCGGGATTTCAAGTAGGCGAGAAAACGGGCGCGATCCCCCTCGAATTGGGTGGTGAGTTGCTCGGAGATGGCGTTGTCGATGTAGCTCTCGGGTATCTTCCGTTTTTCGTCCTTGCGAAACTCTTTCACGATGACGGCGCGATCCACCAGGCTGCGGACGATGTCGTCCTGCACTTTTTCAAGTTTCTCGGAAAACTCCTTCTGGTTGCGGGATTCGCGGCGGATTTGCGGGAGGATGGGGGCGAGTTCGCGGCGGATGTCGTCCACGGTGATGACCTTGGACTCGACGACGGCGGCGATGCCGTTGGCGAAGCGCAGATTGAGGCCGTCATCGGCTGCATTCGCGGGGGCGGCGGCCTTCGGAGCGAGCGGCTGGGCGATGGCCATTGCCGGTCCGCCGAGGGCGAGAGCAAGCAGGATACGGAGCGCGAGGCGACTGGGACCGGTTGTCATGTGGGCGTGGGCAAATTGTTCAGAAACGCTGAAATCTCTTTCAACCGTAGGAGCGGCTTGGGTGCGGTCAATCTGGGAAAGCGGCCCCCGAGCTGGACGAAGTCGTCGCGGCGGCCGGGGCCGGCGCGAAGGCATTTGAGACGTGAGCCGTCGGTTTCGACGCTCACGATGCCTTTTTGTTCCGCCGCGATGCGCAGGCCGGTGACGAGGAGGAGCGCGCGGACCTCGTCGCCGAATTTGCCGAAGCGGTCGGTGAGCTCGGCCTCGATTTCCTTGATCGTCTCGGGCGAGCCGGCGAGGGCGAGGCGGCGGTAGAGGTCGAGGCGGAGCCGGGTTTCGCCGATGTAGGTCGCGGGCAGGCGGGCTTGGATGCGCGAGACGGTCACCGCGCCGTCGGCGGCGTGTTCGGCGTCTTTGATGGCGAGATAACTGGTGGCGGAGGCGGACGCGGCGGCGGCGGTGGGGGCGTTTTTATCGGGCGGGGTGCCCTCGCCGACGAAGACGAAATCGAGCTTCACCGAGGCGCGGATGGCGGCGGCGCGTTTGTCGCCCTTGAGGCGGGCGACGGATTGGCGGAGGAGCTGGCAGTAGAGCTCGAAGCCGACGCCGACGATGTGGCCGGATTGCTGGGCGCCGAGAAGGTTGCCGGCGCCGCGCAGTTCGAGGTCGCGCATCGCGATTCGGAAACCGGCGCCGAGCTGGTTGTGGGTGCGGAGGGCGTTGAGACGCTCGCGGGCGATCTCCATGACGCGGGTGTGGCGGTGGAGCAGGAGGTAGGCGTAGGCCTGGTGTTTGAAACGACCGACGCGGCCGCGCAACTGGTAGAGCTGGGAAAGACCGAAGCGGTCCGCTCCCTCGATGATGATGGTGTTGCAGTTCGGGATATCGAGGCCGGTCTCGATGATGGTGGTGCAGACGAGGACCTGGTGGTGGCCGGCGACGAAGTTGGTCATCATCTCCTCGAGCTCGTGCTCGTCCATCTGGCCGTGGCCGACGCCTATATCCACGTCGGGGAGGAGCTCACGCAGGCGCGCGGCGACGAGGGCGATGGTCTGCACGCGGTTGTGCAGATAAAAAACCTGGCCGCCGCGCCGCAGCTCGTGGCGGATGGCGTCCACCACGAGTTTTTCGTCGTAGGTTTTGACGATGGTCTGGATGGGGTGGCGGTCGACGGGCGGGGTCTCGATGACGCTCATGTCGCGCGCGCCGGTCATGGCCATGTAGAGGGTGCGCGGGATGGGCGTGGCGGACATGGCGAGCACGTCCACGGAAACGCGGAGGGCTTTGAGGCGCTCCTTGTGCTTCACGCCGAAGCGCTGCTCCTCGTCGATGACGACGAGGCCGAGATCCTTGAAATGGATGTCCTTGTTGAGCAGGCGATGGGTGCCGATGAGGATGTCCACCTGGCCGGTGGCGGTGGCGGCGACGATGCGGGTGGACTCGGCCTTGGTGCGGAAGCGGGACAGCATCTCGACCGCGATGGGGTAGCCGGCCATGCGCTCGCGGAAGGTGTTCAAGTGCTGCTGGGCGAGGATGGTGGTGGGGACGAGGATGGCGACCTGTCTGCCGGATTGAATGGTCTTGAAGGCGGCGCGGATGGCGACCTCGGTCTTGCCGAAGCCGACGTCGCCGCAGACGAGGCGGTCCATGGGGCGGGCGCGTTCCTGGTCGGCCTTGGTGGCGGCGATGGCCTTGAGCTGGTCGGGCGTCTCGGCGAAGGGGAAGGCGCCCTCGAACTCGCGCTGCCAGTCGTTGTCCGGCGGGCAGGGGAAACCGGGCTGGGCATCGCGCGCGGCCTGGATGCGGAGCAGCTCCGCGGCGAGATCCACGGTGGCGCGCTCGGCCTGGGCGCGGGTTTTTTGCCAGCGGTCGGAGCCGATGCGGCCGAGCTGGGGGCGGACTTTTGAGAGGCCGACGTAGCGGCTGATGAGGTGGGCTTCGGGCAGCGGGACGTGGAGGGTGACGCCGTCGTCGAACTCCAGGGAGATGACATCGCGCAGGCCGTCGCGCGTATCCAGCTGGGTGATACCGCGGAAGTGGGCGATGCCGTGCTGGAGGTGGACGACGTAGTCGCCTTCGACGAGATCGGCGAAGTCGAGGAGTTGATCCACCTGGGCGCGGTGGACGGTGGCGCGGCGGGTGGACGGGGCGCGCCGGGAGCGCTGGCGGCCGAAGAGTTCGGTCTCGGTGAGGACGACGAGGGGGGAGGCGGACGGCGGGCCCAGCGCTCCCGCCCTGCCTTTGGCAATGGCCGGGGGAAGGGTAAGCGTTGCGTCGGAGCGCGGGGTGAGGCGGAAGCCCTCGTTGAGCTGGCCGCGGAGGTAGCGGGGGCGGAGTTTTTTGGCGGCGGGGTGGGCGGCGATGATTTCCTGGATGCGTTTTTCCTCGGAGTCCTTGGGGGTGACGATGGCGAGGGTGGCGCCTTCGGATTGCCAGCGGGCGAGCAAGTTCAGGAACTCGTGGCGGGACTGCTCCTCGGCGGCGAGGCGTTCCTGGGCGATGAGATCGTCGGTGGGGTAGCGGCGGTGGTGGGCGAGACTCTCGGTATCCCAGGTCAGCTCGGTGACGGGGGCCGGGCTGGAGCCCGGCGTCACTGGGGCGGAGTCGAAGAGGGCGGCGGCCTCGTCGAGGTCGGCGAGGGCGTCTAGGGCGGCGACGCGGGCGAGGAGGGGCGCGAGGGCGACGGCAGACGGGTTTTCGCGGGCGAGCAGGCTGAAGGATTCGTCGAGGGTGGCGGGCTCGATGAGGACGAGGCGGGTGGCGGGGCTGAGGTAGGGCGCGAGGCCGGTGAGCGAAGGGGCGAGGGCGAGGCGAGGGGAGGCGGCGAGGGTGAGCTTTTCGACGACGTCGCCGGAGCGTTGCGTGACGGGGTCGAGTTCGCGGATGTCCTCCAGTTCATCGCCGAAAAAATCAAGCCGGTAGGGTTGCGCGGCGTTGACCGGATAGAGATCGATGATGCCGCCGCGCACGGCGTAGGTGCCGGGGGCTTCGCAGACGGCCTCGGAGTCGTAGTCGAGGGAGCGGAGTTTTTCGAGTAGGGCATGGAACGGGTAGGCCTTGCCCTTGTCGAGGGTGAGCTCGTTGGCGGCGTAGTCCTCGAGGGCTGGCACGCGTTGCAGGAGCGCGGACGGCGTGGTGAAAACGACCAGGGTGGGCGCGGTGGTGAGGGCGGTGCTGAAGCTGCGTGTCGCGCGCAGGCGGGAGAGCACGGCCTGGCGGTCGGCGGAGGCGGCGAAGGCCTCGGCCATTTCGCGGGAGTCGGTGAGCGCCTCGGGCAGGACGAGGGTTTCGAGCGGGGATGCTTTTTCCTTGGGCCCGGAGGCGGCGGCATGGAAGAGCGCGGTATCCTCGGCGAGCTGTTCGGCGGCCTTGAGGGTGTCGGCGACGACGAGCCAGACGGGGGCGGGGTGGCGGCGGAGGAGTTCGGCGAGCACGGCCCCGCGTGCCGGCGGGCAGACGCCGGTGTGTTTGGTTCGGGAGGGAAGGGGAGCGGAGGCCACGTGAACGAAGGAGGAGCTCAATTAGGCGCAGAAGCTGCAAAAAGAAAACCCCGCGAGCCGGATTGGCGCGCGGGGTTTTCAGGAAGCAGATGGCGGGAGCGAAAACGAAACGCCCCGGTCGTCGCGCTACGCGGGGCAGGCTTAGACCAGCAGCAGGGCGGGGGACTCGATGAGCTGCTTGAGGGCGTTGAGGAACTGGGCGCCGACAGCCCCATCGACCACGCGGTGGTCGCAGCTCAAGGTGAGCGTCATGGTGCTGCCGACGACGATCTGGCCGTTTTTCACCACCGGCTTGGTGACGGAGGTGCCGACGCCGAGGATGGCGGCGTTGGGGGTGTTGATGATCGGGTAGAACTTGGGGATGCCCATCATGCCGAGGTTGGAGACGCAGAAGGTCCCGCCGGTGTATTGGTCGGGCTTGAGTTTCTTGTCCTTGGCGAGTTTACCGAGGGCCTTGGCCTCGGTGCTGATTTGGAAGACGGACTTTTCATGGGCGTCGCGGATGACGGGGGTGATGAGACCATCGGGCAGGGCGACGGCGAAGGAGACGTGGGCGGCGCCGAAGTAGCGGGTCTGCGTGCCTTCCCAAGAAGCGTTCACATCGGGGACCTTGCGCAGGGCCTCGGCGCTGGCCTTGAGGATGAGGTCGTTGACCGAGAGTTTGACGCCGGACTTTTCGAGGCCGGCGTTGAGCTGAGCGCGCAGGGTGGCGAGGGGTTCCGCGTCCACCTCGATCTCGAGGTAGAAGTGGGGGGCGGTGGTCTTGGACTCGATAAGGCGCTTGGCGATGACGCCGCGCATATTGGAGACGGGGACGGTGCGCTCTTCCTGGATGGGGCCGGAGAAGAAGGAGGCGGCGCGACCGCCGGAGGACGACGCGCCCGCGGGTTTGGCACCGGACTTGGCGGTGCCGGCGGCATCGGCGGCGATCACGTCAACTCGGACAATGCGGCCACCGGGACCGGAACCCTTGATGAAGGCGGGATCGAGCGATTTTTCGGCGGCGAGTTTTTTCGCCAGGGGGGAGATTTTGATGCGTTCTCCGGCGGCGCGCAGAGGTGCGGCGGGCGCGTGGGAGGGCGCGGCGGGTGCCGCAGGTGCGGCGGCTGCCACGGGAGCCGGAGCGGGGGCGACGACGGCCGGAACGGCGGTGGTGGAGGGCGCGGGCGCGGGCGCAGCTTTTTCGGCGGCGGGAGCGGCAGGCGCGGGCGCATCGGGGGCGACTTCACCGGCGGCGCCGACGGCGAGCAAGGGGGCGCCAATGGCGATCTGGGAGCCGGCGGGGGCGTAGATCTTGAGGATCACGCCGTTGCCGAAGGACTCGAACTCCATGGTGGCCTTGTCGGTCTCGATCTCGGCGAGGAGGTCGCCGAATTTAACGGTATCGCCTTCTT
This sequence comes from Verrucomicrobia bacterium IMCC26134, assembly GCA_000972765.1. Lineage (GTDB taxonomy): Bacteria > Verrucomicrobiota > Verrucomicrobiia > Opitutales > Opitutaceae > IMCC26134_A. The sequence goes on from CP011265.1 coordinate 742,421, forward strand.
TTTTGAGCCATTTGACCAGCGTGCCCACCGTCATGGTGTCGCTGAGTTTCGGCATAGTGATGACTTCGGCCATGGGATGAAAGTTTAAGCTAAAAGGTTAAGATTAGGACGAGTTGGCGGCGCGCGAAAGGCGTGCTTTTCAGAGGAGGCGGAGGATGCCGGCGATGACGCGGTCCACGTTGGGGATTTGCTGTTTCTCGACCGGGGGCGAGTAGATGGAAGGGGCGTCAATGGTGCCGACGCGCAGGATGGGCGCGTCGAGCTCGTCGAAGGCTTCTTCCTGAACGATGGCGGCGATGTGGCTGCCGATGGAGCAGTAGGGGCGCTGCTCCTCGACGATGAGCAAGCGGTGGGTCTTGGCGACGGAGCGCAGGATGGTGTCCACGTCGAGCGGGCGGATGGTGCGGAGGTCAATGATCTCGATGTCAAAGCCCTTGGAGGCGCGGAGCGTCTCGGCGGCGGCGAGGCTGTGGAGGACGCAACGGCCGTAGGTGACGATGGTGAGATCCTTGCCGGTGCGGGCGATGGCGGCGCGGCCGAAGGGCAGGGTGATGTCGCCCTCGGGAACCTCGCCCTTCTCGCCGTAGAGAATGGTGTTTTCCAAAAACATGACCGGATCGTTGTCACGAATGGCGGTCTTCATGAGCGCCTTGGCGTCGGCGGCGTTGGAAGGGACGACGACCTTCAAGCCCGGGTGATGGGCGAGGATGTTTTCGACGGTGTGGGAGTGGGTGGCGCCGACGTTGGTGCCGCCGTTGGCAGGGCCGCGGATGACGATGGGGCAGGCGATCTGGCCGCCGGACATGTAGCGGACGTTGGCGGCGTTGTTGACGATCTGGTCGAAGGCGACCGAGTAGAAAGACCAGAACATCAGCTCCATGACGGGGCGGATGCCGAGCATGGAGGCGCCGATGCCCATGCCGATGAAGCCGGCTTCGGAGATGGGCGTGTCAACGATGCGCTTCGGGCCATACTTCTCGAGCATGCCCTCGGTGACTTTATAGGCGCCGTTGAACTGGGCGACTTCCTCGCCCATGATGACGACGTTGGGATCGCGTTCGATTTCTTCGGAGAGGGCGGCGCGGATGGCTTCGCGGTAAGTGAGGACGGGCATCTGGGAAAAGGATGAGGGCTAAAGAGTGAGGAGGGAGTGTTTGATTCCGTGGCGAGTTCGGGCTCAGGGCTGGTTGAAGAAGATACGGCCTTCGCTGGTGCGTTTGGGCTGATCGGTCTCCCAGTAAACGTCCTTCTGGATGTCGGCGGCGGTGGGGAAGGGGGAGGCCTCGGCGAACTCGACGGCGCGTTCAGACTCGGCGCGGGCCTCGGCGTCTATCTCTTCAATGAGGGCAGGGGTGAGAACTTTTTCCAGGACGAGCTGGTTTTGGAAAACCTGGATCGGGTCCTTGGTCTTGCGATAATCCTCGATCTCGGCGCGGTCGCGATAGGTCTTGTCGGGGTCGGCGACGGAGTGGCCGCGATAGCGATAGGTGTCGATCTCGACGACGGCGGGCTTTGACTGCTCGCGGGCTCGGGTGAGGGCGGCGTCGAGAGTGGCGCGGACCTCGTAGACATCGTGGCCGCCGCAGATGTAGAACTTCATGTCGTAGGCCTCGGCGCGTTTGCCGAGCTCGCCGGCGGAGGAGCGCTCCTGCGAGGTGCCCATGGAGTAACCGTTGTTTTCGATCACGAAGAGCACGGGAAGATCCCAAAGCGCGGCGAGATTGTAGGCCTCGTGCACGGCACCCTGGTTGACGGCGCCATCGCCCATGAACGCCATGGCGGCGCCCTTTTTACCCTGATATTTCACGGCGTAAGCGAGGCCGGTGCCGAGGGGAATCTGGCCGCCGACGATGCCGTGGCCGCCCCAGTAATTGAGATCGGGAGCGAAGTAGTGCATGGAGCCGCCCTTGCCCTTGGAGCAACCCGTGATCTTGCCGTAGAGCTCGGCCATGAGAGGTTTGGTGTCCATGCCGACGGCGATAGCGTGGCCGTGGTCGCGGTAGGCGGTGATGACGTGGTCATCCTTGCCCATCAGCGAACAGGCGCCGACTGCGACGGCTTCCTGGCCGATGTAGAGATGGAGAAAGCCGCCGATTTTGCCGGAGTTGTAAACCGGCAGGCAGCGCTCCTCGAAGCGGCGGATGCGAACCATCTTGCGATAGAGCTCGATACGTTGCGCGTTGGACAGCGCGGCATTGACCGGTGCAGAGGCGTGGGTGCTGGGTTTCACAGCACAGGCATCGGATTTAGTTTCGGCGGATTCAGGGGACTTCTTGCTCACGAGAAAAAACGTAGGATTAAAGGACGCAAAAGTAGAGTGTTTGGCGGACGAAGAAGAAATCAAGAGCGTTTGCGTTCCGGGTTTGAGTTAGCCTTTCGCCGTCCCGGCTCAACGGGTTTGCGATTCAGGCCGCGGCGGGGTGATCTGCTCTATCACGACTTCCAGCGGTTTACCCGGCGCACAGTCTGCCCGCAGGGCCACAAACTGTTCGTGGTGCCGGTCGTAAATCGCCCACAAGGCGGTGCGATCGGTTTCTGGCAGAGCCAGTCTTTCGATGGCCTCTCGCGAAAAAAAACCGAAGCGCCCCTCCTCGATATCGACCGGCAGGGTGTCGAGCGGACGGGTGCACTGAAACAGGAACAACAACCAGTGCGAAGCGCCCTCGTAGGCCTTTTCCGCGATCATGGCGAAAAGATGGAGGTCGGCGGCCGTGATCTCGTGGCCGGTCTCCTCAAGGGTCTCTCGCACGGCGCATTCAAAGGGCGATTCACCTGTGGAGGTTTCTAATTTACCCCCGATGGGCGACCAGGTGCCTGCATTCGGAGCCTTGGCGCGGAGCAACAGCAGGTGTTCGCCGGAAGTATTTTGAACAAACACCAGCACGGCGATTTTGTAGGCGAGCGGGGCGTTTGCCTGAGCGGCGGCAGGGATGGTGGTCATGGGGGCGGTGAATGGAGTTTCGATTTTGTAAACTTCACTGTTTGAGCGTGACGCACACGCGTGTCTGCACAAGATCACAACGTCGCATCCATGAAAAATCCCCTTCTATCCAGCCTTTTGGCGGCGTGTCTGGCAGTATCCCTTTTTCCGATACATTCGGCCGCCCAGAGCGGGCCTGCCCCCGCCCCGGTGGTCGAGGCAGAGGTGGGCGCGGTGAAGTTTTCCTCGGTCAAGTTCGGCTCGGACACCTGGCTCGAGGCCGATGTCGAGATCGAGGCGAAGCCGGGCGGCAAACTCGTCGCCGGACAATTTGTGGATCGGGTCAGGGTGATTATAACCATCGGCATGGACAGCACCGACGAAAAGACAGGCAAGCCGGTCAGGCTTTTTTACCGTTCGGCCGCCGAGGCCTTGACCCTCGAGGGCGGTAAATCCGATTTTCGCTTCTACTTCCCCCCCGAGATCGTGAAGCGGGACAAACTTCGCACCCCGCTGAATTATTACGCCGTGGAGCTTGAGGTTGCCGGCAAGGCCCAGGCTGCGTCGAAGGCGAGTTATTCCTCCACCATCACCTCCGCTGCATCGTTGCAGAACTTCATCTCTAAGGCGGCCAATGAATCCGTCGTGAACGAGGGGTTGTTGATCCCGCAGTTCCTGACTCCCTTTAGCATCGATGCCCAGAAACGTGCGCCTGCTTTTTCACGCAAAGAGGCGCAGCGTTGAGCACTTCCAACAAGAATCTGCTTGCTGGCGTCTAGCACATCTGAAAATCACACACCTCTTTTTCTATGGCCTTACCCCGTCTTTTTGCCGTCGACTGCGGCGCTGGTCACATCACCTCCGGGCTGATTACCACTGACAAATCTGGTAATTTAACGCTGGAGCAGCTGGCTTGCGACGCCATCAATCCCGACCCATCCTCCGATGGCGAGTGGCTTGAGATGATCGCCAATTCCTTGGCGGAAAATTCTCGTTCTAAAAAACAGACGGGTCCTGCGGTTCTGGGGCTGCCCGGGCACCATATCTTGGGTAAGTTCATCAAAATCCCATCGATAGAAGAGTCCAAGCGGGCGAAAATCGTTCAATTTGAAGCCCAGCAAAACATCCCTTATCCGCTCAACGAAGTAGTCTGGGACTACGAGGTGGTTTCAGAACATGGACTCGACCTCGAGCTCATGCTTGCGGCGGTCAAACAGGATTTGGTCCAAGGTGCCTGCGACGTGATTTCACGTCGGGGCTTAACGCTGCGTAATGTCCTGCCTTCCAGCGTAGCAGTGGCACGTTGCTTTCGTTATAATTACCCCGAGGTCAAAGGCGCAGTGGTCGTTGCCGATATTGGCGCGCGCTCCACCAATCTCATTTTTATCGATGACGGACGTTTCTTTGTCCGCACTATTCCCTTGGCAGGCAACACGATCACACAGTCGATTGCCGAGGAACTTAAAATGGATTTCACGCACAGTGAAATGACCAAGATTCAGGTGCTGACGGGGGTGAGCGAACTGCCGGTGCAGTCACCGACCCGTGCTGTTGTCCAGAACGCTGTAAATAGTTTCGTCGGTAAGATGCACCTCGAGATCACGCGTTCCATCGTGAATTATCGCCGCCAGAGCGGAGCAGAGCAGCCCACTCATTTGTATCTCACGGGTGGAGGGTCTGTTTTGCTGTCTTTAACCTCGCAATTACAGGAAAGACTTAAAATCAGCGTCGATATTCTGAATCCGTTGAAGAATGTGCAGGTCTCGGCCAATGCGTCGCGCGCCACTGAGGTTTCTCCGTTGCTGGCGGGCTTGATCGGGTTGGCTGCGCCCGGCTCTGGTCGTAAACCGATTAACCTGCTGCCAACCATGATGTTGGCCTTGCTGGATTTCAAGAAGCGCCAGCCCTATCTGATCCTTGCCGCTGCCTTGGTCGCAGTTTCCCTGCTGCCTCCCCTCATCCAGTCGTCGCGTCACTTGGCAGCCATCCGGAGTCAAGAGGCCACGATCAAGCAGGCGATTATGCCTTTGCAGGTTTTACAGGACAGAATTAAGCTCAACGGCACTCAATTTGACGAAGCCGCGGCTGAAATTAGCGCGATACAAAGTCTGGCCGAGTCCAAGAACAACTGGATTAACTTCATGTCGGACCTCCAGGAGCGTCTCATCAAGGTCCAAGACGTCTGGTTGGATACGCTCGAGGTTATCCGGCCTAATGCGGCCGGTGCAGGTAATGAAGCCGGAGCTCTCTTTGGGGGGGCGCCGACCGACCCCGCCGCCGCCCCGGGTGCGGATCCAGCCAAGCCGGTAATCCGACTGAAGCTCAGCGGACGTCTGATCGATCGTAATAATCCTGTATCCCGCGTATCTCCTGATTCTTACGGGCGCATTAAAAACCTTCTCACCAGTTTCGCAGGATCCCAATTCATCGCCAAGGTTGAGAAGGAAAGTTTTGATCCGAACACCCCTGGTATTCTCCGTTTCGATTTTATTATGGTAATTGATCCGGCACGTCCTCTTTGACCCCATGGCCAGCTTCAAAAATAATCCTGCGTTTTTTACTACCCTGCTTTTTATCGGAGCAGTCACCGCCGGTGAGGCTTGGCTCATCTACAGCCAAAGCGCGGAGAGCAATCGCTTAACCGGTGAGGTGGAGCAAAAGCGCGACGTGTTACAGCGTTTTTCTACATCCAACCCGTTTCCCTCCAGGGACAACTCAGCGGCGATCGAAGCCGATCGAGTTCACGCGCAGGAAACCCTGGCTGGTATTCGCAAGGCATTGCAGGCCAGTAGTGAACTAGTCGAACGCTACGCTGCCGCGAAAGTCCCCGCCACTCCCACGGACGCCTTTTTCGACCTTGCGAGTTTCGTCGAGCGCATTCGGGAAAATGCCGTCAAGGCGGGCGTAGTCGTTCCTCAAGGCGGTTGGTTCGGGTTTAGCACCTATTCGAGCACCGGCCCCGTGGAGGAGTTGATCGAGCCGGTCTTTCGCCAAAGACAGTATGTGGAGTATCTCGTCGGGGCCCTATTGGAGTCAAAACCTCGTGAAATACGGGCAGTCGAGCGCAGTCGTCCTCTGACCTTGGCGCAAAAAGAGGCCATCAAAGCGGCCGAAGCGGGCGGTGTTCCCTCGCTGGACAACGGCACAGGCACTGCTGGCGATGCCGCCGCTGATTTTTTCGCGATCGATTCCCGCTCCTCGGCTAAAAACGAAGGCTTTGTAGATACTGCTCCCTTTCGCCTGACCTTTACCGGAACGACCGAGGTATTACGCACGTTTTTGAATGAGCTGGCCTTGTTCAAATTACCGGTGGTGGTGCGCTCCGTGGAAGTATCCCCCTTGGACAAGGCATTAACGGGTCCCCAAGCGGAGTCCGCCGCCCCTAGGCCCTCTGCTCTCTTTGGCGTATTCGGCCAAGACGCTGCCGCCGGTGCCGCGCCGGTCTCCGAGGTCAAACCACTGGTCGAACAAATCGATTCCGTCTTCGTCGTCACCGTGGAATTTATTAAATTGGTCGATAAAACCGCTCCGACCGTTAACACCCCTTAATTTCCCATGTCCTTGAAGGCCAAAGATAAAATTTTCCTCGCACTTGGCGGGCTGGCATTAGTGCTTACCACTGCCTGGTCGTTTTTGCAGCAATCGGAGATATCCAGTCTCGGCACCGTTGTTTCTGTGTCCACCAGCGGAAGAGCCTACGAAAAAAAGGAAATCAAGGTGGCGATGCCTCCTTCTCAGAGCTGGGCCAAGGCAGGAGCTCAACCCGCAGGTGAAAAGTGGATCTACAACGTTTTCACTCCGCCCAAAATATTTTACAATACGCAGACCAAGCAGTTTACGGTCATTCCCCCTGAACTGGTGGTCGTCGAGCCGATTGGCAACGAGCCTACAGGCCCTGTGCTTCCTCCTGTGGTCAGGCCCGACTTGGAGCTCGTTAAGGTGACACAGCCTCTGTTTCGTCTTCAGCTGGTGGGCTATATCGGCAGTGAGGGCAACTACCGCGGCACGTTTAACAACGAGCTCACCGGAAAAACCTTCTTTGGCACCACCGGCCGCAAGGTGCCTGAGCTGAATCTCGAGATAATTAAGTTCGAGGCCAAGCGCCGCAAGGTCGTGGTCGCCGGTGGCTCTACGATTATTGAGGTGACCGCAAACGCCGTGGTCAAAGACACCCAGACTGGAAAAGAATACCATCTGGATCACGACAAGCGACTGGCCGAGGGCAAGCCTACCGTGACGTTTAAATTGGCTGACGGCAGCGAGCGCACCTTTTCTACCGGCGACAGCATTGCGTGTGGTGATTTCAACTACACCGTCGGTGAGCTGAAGCTCGAACCACCCTCGGCGGTTGTCACCAAGACAGGCGCCTCGTTACCTCAGCCGATAGTGGAGACCTTGACGGTCCCGCCTCCGCCGGCCCCGGCCCCTGTTTCCCCGCCTTTGGATCCGGACTCCCCGACGCCCCCTGTTCAAGGCAACCGTGGCAATCCTGCCGCGGCGCCTTTTTAATTTAGTTTTCCATTCGTAGCCGTTTTATTGTCGTTTTTTACATTCTCTCACTTTTAAACTCTTTCTCACCCTAAATGAACTACACCAAGCTCCCGAAAAAAGTTCTCGCGCTCCTCGCGGCCCCCGCACTCCTCACGCTGGCGCTCCCTATCAGCAAGGCGCAGAGCCAAACCGAGACCAAGATCCGCCTCATGGCTGAGGCTCTCCGTGCACGGGACAGTGGTGATTTGGCCACGGCCAAAACCAATCTTGAACAGTTGCTTGTGTTGGCCCCGAACGATGTGACCGTTCAGCGCCTTTTATCCGGTGTAAATGACGGCTTGGCCAAGGGAACGCCCGCTGCTCCTGCAGTTGAAGCTGCCGTGGTCTCTCCCGCCACCCCCACGGAAGTGACCTATTCGCCAAACGCTCCTGCACCCAGCGCCCAGGCTGTAGCGGTTGCTCCGGTCGTCGCCGCTCCCGCTGAACCCGCTGCTCCCGATTCGCCAGCGACCACCTTAGCTTCCTCGGAACAGACCCGCGTCGCGGATTTGCTGGCCAAAGCGAAGGCCGATAACCGTGCGGCTCTGGCCTTGGCCAAGTCAGGTGATTTCGATGGCGCGACGGCCCTTCTCGATAACGCCTCCCGTAGTCTTCCCGTTAATACCGTTACGCAGGAGACCTTGGCCTCGCTTGAGCACAGCAAAAATGACCTGTTGCTCCAAAAATCAGAAAACCTCTTAAAAGCAGGAAACACCGCGGGCGCTAAGACCGCCCTCGATGGTTACAAAGCAACCGCCGGTGCAAACCCCAAGGCGGTCGCCCAACAAAGCGAGCGCATCGAGCGTGCCGAGCTGTCACCCGGACTGCTGCCAATCGCGGACGCCAGCCCCAAGTTTATCGCCGAACAGAAGAACATTGCCGGCTTGGTCGCAAAAGCGCGCAGCCAATACGTTGCCGGCGATGTGGACGGTGCCCAGGTTACCTTCCGCACCGTGGAAACCCTTTCGCCCGAAAACCCCGAGGCCAAGTATTTCCTCCAGCGCATTGCGGAAGACAAAGCCAAGGTCGGAACCCTCAATCGCGAAAAGACCCGCAGCCAACTCCTCCAAGAGGTGGCCAACGCGTGGGAGCGTCCCGGCGTCTTCATCGAGCGCGAAAAGGGCGATACTGTCGTCAAGGGCAGTCTCTCCGCAGCCTTGGCTGCCAAGTTAGATACCATCATGATCCCGAGTGTGTCGTTTTCCGGCGTCGAGCTCGGTCGCGTCATCAGCACCCTGAGCGCCTACTCGGAAGAGTTTGATACCTCATCCGCTGCCGGAAACAAGGGCGTCAATTTAGTGCTCACCAACCAGCTCCCCGGAGCAGCGATTCCGCAGGTGAACATCACCTTGCGTAATCTTTCCCTGAAACGTATCCTGGACATCATCACCGAGAATGTCGGTTACCAATACGAGATTCAGGCCGACTTGATCTTGATTCGTCCCAGTGGCGACAATGCCAACCTGAGCACCGAAGAGTTTGCCGTCAGCAAGTCCGCCCTTACCCGCATGACCGGTGTCGGTGCCTCGGGCACGGCCTCGGCCGCATCAGCCGCCGCGGATCCCTTTGCGCCCGCCGCCCCGGCCGCGCCTGCCGTTTCCTCCGGTGGAGAAGCCGATTCGATCAAACGATTCCTCTCCGCCGCCGGTGTTAACTTCGATGGCGTTCCCGGCTCGAATCTCGCCTATGACGGTTCCCGTATCATCGTAAATCAAACGGGCCGTAACATTGAGCGCATTCGCAACATTCTGGCCCGCTATAACGAAATCAAACAGGTTGAGATCGAGGCCAAGTTCATGGATGTTCAGGAAGGTGCGATCGAGGAACTCGGCATCACCTGGAATGCCCTCCGCAACAGCTCCAGCACGTCACTCGCGCTGGGTTCGCAAAACCGCTCTTTGGGCAATGCCTTTACCTCGTCGTCCAGCGGTGGCAGTGGTTTGATTAGTTCGCCATCCCGCCAAGTCGATACCAATGGTGACGGTGTATTCGACACCACCACGGAAGCCATTTCCGTTCCCATTCTGAATTCAGCTCCTGCGGTTCCCGGTTCGGTCAACCTCGGTGGAGGCTTGGGGGCCATTGCCGCCCTTACAGGCGCCAGTATCGGCAGCTTTGATGTGACCGCCACGTTGCGGGCACTCTCCCTGCGCCAGGGCAGTGATTTGCTCAGCGCACCCAAGGTGACCGTTCTTTCCGGTCGTCCTGCCAGCATCACGGTGGCACAAGAGCTCCGCTATCCGCAGAGCTATGGTGAAATCCAGTCCGAAGTCGGCAGCAGTAGCGGCACCACCGCAAGCAGCGGCGCGGGCGTCACCATTACCGCAGGCACGCCTCAGGATTTTGCTTCCCGTAATGTGGGTGTCGAACTGACCGTCACACCGACGGTAGAAGAAGATGAATACTCCATCAACTTGGAGCTTAATCCCCGGGTAACCGAGTTTGAAGGCTTCGTTGAGTATGGCGGACAGTCGGTCGCCATTTCAAATGGCACGACCGTGACCGTCCCCTCCGGTTTTTATCAGCCTATCTTCTCTTCCCGTGAGATTAAGACCAACGTCACCGTATGGGATGGCGCCACCTTGGTGATGGGCGGTTTGACCCGTGAAGAAGTGAAGCGCGTCAACGACAAGACTCCTTTGATTGGCGATATTCCTTTGCTCGGACGTTTATTCAGATCGAAGGGTGAGGCCTCCTCCAAGCGCAACCTCCTCATCTTTGTGACCGCTAATCTGGTTTCACCCGGTGGTTCCTTGAAGAAACAGGAGCTCAAGGGCATTTCACCCAATTCCGTCTTCCAGAATCCCTCCGTTGTCACTCCCGGTAACTCGGAAACCCGTATTCGTAACAACTGATATTAAAGCACTCACTGCCAATAGCAGCTGAGTGGCAGCAATTCGCTGAGGTCAGGTTATTTAACTTAATAATACGATTAAACTTCTGTCCTGACTTGCCCTGCAATTCAGGACAATTTTCTGACCCTCGATCCTCCGGTTGCTGATCCATATTCCATTTAGCGAATTCCCCAAGATGCACTTCTTTCAAAAGTCCCTCACGATACTAGCGTGTTTCATTCTAAGCTTAGCCTCAGCGCATGCCCAGGCCGTTCGCTTTGAAGTTGCCCCCGCTACGTCCATAGGTGGCGTTGCTTTATTCGACGTGGTCGGCCTCCAGGCAGGTGTCCCGACCAAAGTTAAAGTATCGGTTTTGGGTGAGGATGATCTCCCCGTTGCCACCGTCACCAAAGATGTGACGATCAGTGTGCGAGGGGAATTTGGTCAACAAACGGATCTGATCATTCCTGCTGGCACATTCGTAGACGGCGTTGCCGATGAGCTGGATGTGACCCCCGGGTTTGCCATGACTTCGCGAGTTGAGCTTGATCAGGATGGGCTGCCGCACCCGACGGGGGCGAGGGTTTCTGCCACCGATGGTAATATTGTTACAGATAACGCATCACGGATCATAGATGCGGTTACCAAAGAGGAGCTCGACAACGGGTTCTTTGACGTCGCCCCCGCAAGCTTTGCAGTAACTTATTCTGGTGGCAACCAAGGGCTTGATAGCAACAAGTTGTCCGATAACAAAGCGTATCGTCTTCGAGTGACCGCGCAAAATGAGGACGGCTCCACCGCTACGGGATATCGCGGTATCGTCACCTTAAGCAGCCCGTCCGCAAACGTGATCGTAGGTGAAGCTTTTATAACTTTTGGTGGCGTTGCGGATCGCTTACCTTTGCGTCTCGATGCAGTCGAAGCGGGCGTTTCGATCGATGCGACAGACGGTGTGACCAACACGATTGGCGCTTCTGCGACCTTTGATATTATCGCCTCTGGCGGCGGTGGACTGCTAAGCGTGGCAAGTAATTCAATCCGTTCAGGCGGCAACGCTGCCGGTGCGTTGACCGTTTTGACTTACAAATTAAAGAATAGCACGAGTAATCCTGTAGTCGATCCGGTTGCCGGTCCAATCGATACAGAGTTCGTTCTCATTAATTCAGATGACAGAGTGCTTCTCCGTTGGTCCGAAGAAACACAAGTGGATGATGTGGCGACAAACAGCGATACCGGTGATCGATTCACCTCGTTCCAGCTGCCTTATGACATGATTCCAGGGACTTATCGTATTTTGATTCATCCCGGTTATTCCGCCCGAAATGAAGCGACGCAGACCGTTACAATCAGCAACAATCCGGACCTTGCGATTACCCAACTTAAATATGCCCCCGGCCAATACCGCGGGGGAGATGCCTTGCGTTTTGACCTCACTTGGGTGAACCAGGCGTTTGTTGGATCCACCACCGCGCTGACTTCGGCCCTTGCGGCTGATTCGGGACACAGCTATATGATCGAGATCCATCTCTCGACAAATCCTACCTATGGAGATGAGGATGACTTCTTGGTCTGGGAAGAGTCCTTTAATGGTAACAAAGAAGGCGGCATTCTACAGCCCAGCCAACAGCTGGATATTACTCGTTACGTTAAACTCCCTGAAAACCTTGCCGGAACCTATTACGTTCTCGCTCGTATAAACTCCTCGGGCGGACGTAACGGAACTGGTTTCGCCGACGAACATGTCCCTGGCACTATCACCGTTGGAAATAATACCGTCATAGGCATTGAGTCGCAAAAAATCACTCTTTTGCCACATCAAGCCACGGATACCTTCCGCGTCAGTCTTACAAACACCGGTGGCCCGGCTAGCGCTTTAAGCGATAACGCAGCAATCAGTCGCGATGGCCAATACGTTGTATTTGAGAGCCTTGCCCAGTTGGATTCAGGCGCGGTTACCGCAAACACCAACAATATCTATATCCGGAACGTGGAAGGCGGTGCCACTACCTTGGTATCCGTCGGAAACGGAGCAAACGGAGCAAACGGCAACAGCGGTAATCCAGAGATCACCGCGACCGGGCGCTATGTAGTGTTTCAATCCAATGCCAACAATCTCGTCCCCGGCGATACCAACGGAGTAGGCGATATTTTTATTCGCGATGTTCAACAAAACATCACCCGTCGTCTTAACGTAAATCCTACTACCGGCGTGCAGGCCAATAAAGGCAGTCAGTTGCCTTCGATCAGTGCGGATGGGCGCTTCGTGGTATTCGAGTCCACCGCCACCAATCTTACCACGGATCTCGTTCCTACAGGTGTGACCCAGCTCTATATTTACGACCGGGATGCCGACGCCGATGGTATTCTCGACGAAAACGGAGCGATATCCATTAGTTTGGTAAGCAAGGTGGCGGGCGTAGGCGCCACGCTCGGGGCCACCCATCCGAGAATCTCAGCCGACGGCAATTTCGTGGCCTTTGTGAGCCGCTCCACCGATATCTTGGGCCAGTCCGCTCCCTTTGATCAAATCGTGCGTTGGGATCGCCAAAACGACACCTTCGCGGTTGTTACCCGTAGTTTGATCACACCCAGCGACTTAGGTGATAACGATAGCGCATACCCTGCGATTAACGCCGATGGATCGTATGTCGCTTTTGCGTCGCGGACGCAAAACCTCACTGCCGATCTTTACGCGGAGGCCATCCCGCACGTTTTCCGTGCGAAGTTTGATGCCGGTGCAGTCGCTGAGGTGTTGCGCATGAATTCGATGCGCTTTGGTGCGGCGCTTCAGACTGAACCCGATAATTTCCTGACCGACGCTAGTTTCGCCCCCGACTTGGGTAGCTTTGAACCCGCTATCAGCGATGACGGTCAACTAATCGCCTTTGCCACTGAATCCCTAGACCTCTTGGCCCCGATTGAAGTTAAAAACATTGATAGGACTACCTTCCAGTCTCGCTTTGTTCATAATTACAATGACTCGAATTTCTCCTCGGATGTAGTGCTGTATGATCTCAGCGATCCGTTGAATCCGACCGTCAATCGTGCATCAGTGAGCCGGTTCGGTTATGAGGCGACGGGTTGGACCACAACTGCCGCGTTGAGAAATACACAATTCCCGGTCAGCCGCCGTCCTGTCATCAGTGGAGACGGACGCTACGTCGCTTTCACTTCAGATGCCCAGGGGCATTCCGGTTTGATATTTGGCGCCACGAATTTTGTATACTCGGCTACTAATGATGTGCGCGCGGTCTATGTATTCGATCGCAAGGCTGGGCTGCCCGCCTACTCAAACCTTCCCCAAGTGTCGCTCCTCAGCCCCGCAATCACCGAGTTGAGCGTCGGCCAGACCTTTACCTTTGTCGCCAACGCCTCCAGTTCGGTTCGTGCGATAAGCTCCGTCGAGTTTTATGCCAATAATAGACTGATCGGCACGGCAACCACAGCCGCCACCGGTAATGTAAATCGATTCTCCTTTGAGTGGACCGCGCCCTCGCCCGGCGTAGGCAACACCACTGCACTCCAGTATCAAATCTCAGCCATCGCACTAGACAGCAATGGTCTGCGCTCCGAGATTTCCAACTTCGTTGGCGTCACCGTGAACCAGATCTCTGGAAACGCCCCGTCGGTCACGATCACCAGTCCTACAGGTGTGACCACCGGCACGAATACCACCCCGGTTGTCTCGCCAATTGGTTCTTCTATCCCCTTCTTCGCCCGCGTGACTCCCGGCTCGGCCGCGATCACCTCCGTCAAGTTCTACGCCACAGACGCTGCCACCGGCGCTAACTTCTTGGGCACCGCCAGTGCCTTGGATGGCCGCGTCTATGGTCTCAATTACGTCTACGCACTCGCTCAAGGCAGCTACGTTCTTACGGCGGTCGTCAGCGATGCTGCCGGTAATGTTGTGCAATCCACGGGCCCTACTTTGAACGTAACGGCTTCTGTCTCCGGTTCAGCGCCGACGGGCTCGCTAATATTCCCGCTGGCGGCCACCGTTCAGATCTTGGGGCAACCTGTCCCACTCCAGGCCTTGGCCAGTGATGTGGATGGTGCGATCGCCTCGGTGGCGTTCTACGCCAACGGCGTCTTGGTGGATACCGACACGACCGGGCCATTTACCGGCATCTGGACGCCTTCGGTAGCCGGCAGCTACAACTTGGTCTTGGTGATCACCGACGCGCAGGGCGCGACCACGGTGACCGCTCCCGTGACAGTGACGGTTAATCAGTCGAGCGCGCCGAGCGTCAACTTGGTGTCACCTGTAGCGGCTAAGACACTCACCGTGGGTTCGAATCTGGCCCTTGAGGCAACGGCCAGCGACAGCGATGGCACAATCGCCAGCGTTGGCTTCTACGCCGACGGCGCCTTGGTGGCGACGGGCGTGCAGGTAGGAAACACCACGACCTATACGGCAACTTGGACTCCTACGCTCGCTCGTTCCCGCGCTTATAAGCTGACGGTGAAGGCGACTGACAACGTGGGCTTGGTGACGGAAACCAGTCCTGGAATCAGCGTGACAATCGATGTAGCGGCGGGCAGTGCGCCCACCGTGCAATTGACATCCCCGGCAAGTGGAGGCGGCACGACGCCGACCGCGGCCACGGCCGCCTTGGGTTCACAGGTTTTCTTTGTCGCTAACGCGACCGACAACATCGCGGTGACCGCGGTTAATTTCTACGCCGACGGCATTCTGATCGGAGCGGCCACGCAGCAGGGCACGACCAATCGCTGGGTGCTTGTTAAATCAATTAATGGCGCGCCGTTCAGCTCGAAGGGCGAAGGCACCTATGCGATCACCGCGATCGCGTCTGACGCGGATGGTAATCAGAGGCAGTCAGCTGTTCAATCGCTCAGCGTCACACCTGTGTTGTCCGGCTCCGCGCCTACGGTCACCTCTGTATTCCCAAGCGCCGGACAGACGTTGACCTTGGGTGGCTCACTTAATCTTCAGGCCGTAGCGACAGACGCTGATGGAACCGTCGCTTCCGTGGCGGTTTACGCCAATGGGGTGCTCGTTGGCACCTCGACCGCCGCGCCTTTCGCGATTACGTGGACTCCCTCACTCGTCGGAACTTACAACATTGTATACGTGGTGACCGACAGCCAAGGCGCTACCACCGTGACATCGCCGACCACCGTTATCGTCCTAGCCGTGGCAGGCAACGCGCCGGTGGCCAGCATGCTCTTCCCCGTTACTGGTAACAATAGCTTTACCAACGCTTCCACCATTCCGCTGGCGGTCACGGTGGTCGATTCCGACCAACCGGCTTTAACCGCGCCATCGATCGCTTTCTATGTGGATGGTTCACTCATCCCTGCCGTGCCGGTTCGCCTTGGTAATTCGCAAAGCTACTATGTCGAATATGCGACGAATTTGCTTACCGTCGGAACCCACACCGCCCTTGCCGTTGTAAACGATGCGGCGGGTAATTCGACCTCGAGCGTTACGACCTTTACCGTCACTCAGGCCAGAGGCGCTTCGTTCAATGCCAAGCCTTCGCTCACGGCTAACGGAGCCACCTCGATTACCATCACCGCAGGTGATACCTTTGCGTATTTCTTGGAAGCAAACCGACTGAATGGGCATCTGGCGCAGATGGACCTTTTCTTAAATGGCGTGTCCACTCCGGCAACAGCGGGCGTAGACAATCTCAGCCAGAATCCTGTCACCAAGGCTCCGTTTATAAGCACTTGGTATGCTGGGCAATTTAATGGCAAGACAGGGTCCTTCGCCCTGGCTACAGACGATCAGGGTAACGTCATGCTGAGCAATCTAGTGGAGGTTACCCGTCTCGATAATGGTGAGCCTACCGTGAGCGTTATCTCACCGCTATCTGCGACCACGCTCAGCTTCGGCCAACCCATCGTCATGGACATCGAGGCCAAGGCGACCACAGCAGGTGACATCATCAAGAGCGTCCTGTTCTTAGCCAACTCCTTCAATTTAAGTGACACACTCGTGACGCATCTGCCTGGCACGGATATTTGGCGTCTGAGCTTCTTGCCCAGCGTGCCTAGCACTTATGTGCTTAAAGCCATCGTTACCACACGTGGCACCAGCTCCGTGAATCCTGCTGATGGGCTTGCGTTTGAGCGGAGCAAGACATCCACCACGGTGTCATTCACGGTCAACCGTGTGGTTGGCATCGCACCGAGCATCAGGCTCACGCAGCCCTCTTCTACGTCAAGTGGCACTGGTGGAACGGCAACCGTCATCCCCGCGACTACGACGTCCGCATCGCAGATCATTCTGACCGCGCAGGCGACTGCAGGCAGTGCCTCCATCTCACGGGTGGAGTTCTTTGCCCGGAGTGGCTTTGGTGGCACCGTCTCGCTGGGCATCGGCAGTGCGTTCGGCACGGGTAGTCTCTACCAAGCGATAGCCGCTCCCTTAGCGGTCGGCAGCTACGAACTGTTCGCGGTGGTGACCGATGGTTCGGGCAACACCGTCGAGTCAAATAGCACAGCATTGACAGTGACCTCCGCCGTCGCCGGCAACGCACCAAGCGGCTCACTGGTGTTTCCCCTGGCGGCCAGCGTGCAGACCGTGGGTCAAGCCGTGACCTTGCAGGCCGTCGCCGCAGATTTGGAAGGAGCTATCGCCTCGGTGGCGTTTTACGCCAACGGCGTCTTGGTCGATACCGACACGACCGCGCCCTTTAACGGCACGTGGACGCCTACGATTGTCGGCAGCTACAACTTGATGCTGGTCATTACCGACGCTCAGGGCGCGACCACAGTGACCACGCCGGTGACTGTAACTGTTGCAAAACCGACCACTACACCGGTCGTTGTTTTACGTGATCCACTCCCGTCCTCTGTTCAGTTGGGCCAAGTCACGAAACTATCAGGTTCCGCATCAGCAGGGTTTGGCTCTATCACGGGTGTTGTTTTCTCTATCAACGGGCAGCAGCTAGCTGGCACCTATGATCCTACTTATGGCGATTACGTTGTATCCTATACTCCAACAGCTACTGGTTCTTACGGTATTGTAGCTGTTGCCACTGATTCGTTCGGGTTAACGGGCATCTCCAATACGGTTACGCTTACGGTTAATCCCTATGTTGAGCCAGGCACACTCCCTTCAGTGACGATCACCAGCCCGGTGGGTGGTGGCCAGACCCAAGCTGGGGCGAGCTCCGCTCTAGGAGCGCAAGTTCTCTTGGCCGCCAACGCGACCGACAACATCGCTGTCACCGCGGTTAATTTCTACGCCGATGGCATTCTGATCGGAGCGGCCACGCAGCAAGGCACGACCAATCGTTGGGTGCTGAGCAAGACGCTCTCCGGCGCGCCATTCAGCACGAAGGGCTTAGGTAGTTACGCAATTACCGCGATCGCCTCCGACGCGGACTTGAATCAGACGCAGTCAGCGGTAACGACCCTTGCTGTGAACCCCGCCGTCGCCGGCAACGCACCAAGCGGTTCATTGGTGTTTCCCCTCGCGGCCAGCGTGCAGACCGTGGGTCAAGCCGTGACCATGCAGGCCGTCGCCGCAGACGTGGAAGGAGCGATCGCCTCGGTGGCGTTCTACGCCAACGGCGTCTTGGTGGATACCGACACGACCGCGCCGTTTACCGGCACGTGGACGCCGACGATGGTCGGCAGCTACAACTTGATGCTGGTGATCACCGACGCGCAGGGCGCGACCACGGTGACCGCTCCAGTGACGGTGACGGTCAATCAATCCAGCCCGCCGAGCGTCAGCTTGGTGGCACCCGTTTCAGCTACGACACTCACGGTGGGTTCGAATCTTCCACTCGTGGCAAGCGCTAGCGACAGTGATGGCACGATCGCCAGTGTGGGCTTCTACGCCGACGGCGCCTTGGTGGCGACGGGCGTGCGGGTGGGTAATTCCAACAGCTATACCGCAACCTGGACGCCAGCGCTTGCTCGCGCCGGAGCTTATGCAATCTATGCGGTTGCGACCGACTCGACGGGCAACACTGCCGTATCCAGTGGCCAATCCGTGACCGTCACTGCGGTGTCTGGTGTGGTTCCCACCGTCACGGTTCAGGCTCCTACGGTCGCCTTGACCACGGCCAGCGTCTATTCTTTCCGCGCAACGGCAATAGACAGCGACGGCACGGTCAGTGGCGTCGAGTTCTACCTGGACGGCGAGAGTCTGGGCCAAGGTGTTTATAATAGCGCATCCGCCACGTGGGTATCTCCGCTGGTCAGCTTCGCTTCCAAGAGCGCAGGCATCTACTCGCTCACGGCGGTGGCAGTTGATAATGACAACAATCGGGCCAGCTCATCGATTGTCTCAATCACGATCACCACCTCCACCGGAGCCGGTGCCTTTGGGACCAACTTAAATCAACTCTTCTTCGCCGCACTCGGACGTAACGCGACGGATTTGGAGCAAACCACCTACTTGAATAACCTAGGCGCAGACGCGGCAGACTATGAAATCACCGCGTTGCTGATGCAAAGCGCCGCCTTTGACACGACAGGTGCCTCCGTCATCAATGCTTACTTGGCGGTGTTCGGAAACTATCCCAACTACGCCGCGTATCAAAACGGACTGTTTATTATAAACTCAGGCTCTACCATCTCGGGTTACCTTGATTTCCTGTATAGCACCAATGAGTATATATCCCAGTATGGTGCGCTGCCTACCTTCGTCAAACAAACCGATCGCGAGCAGTTCGCCTTGAGGGTTCATACCAACCTCACGAATACAATCCCGTCCACACGTTCGGGTAAGCTTGTGCTCACCGCGGGTGCGCTGAATCTTTCGGCTGATCAGCTGGCTTCTGCAGTCAAAGCTCAGACTACGGAACGCGCCTTGGTGTATTCTAACTTCACGCAGCTGGCTGGTGGCCCTGCGTTCGCTGGAACGGTGGTTGCGAACTATATCACCTCGCTTGCAGGCACGAGCCAATTCGCCTCGCTGTCAGGCGTAAGTCTATCAACCACCGCCTTGTTGTCTCGTTCTCGTGCAGTCGGGGTCATCCTCGCGCTCACCGAAACGGACGATCATCCAACCTTCAATGAAGCGGATGGACTGCGTAAGTTTAACCTCCTGGATGTAGGCGAGTTATACGCCACGGGGGTCACGGATGCGGCGATCAAGCCGATATTCCGTATCGCCCCCGTCTCGACCTCTGTGCAAATAGGCGATACGCTAGAATTTACGGCCGTGGTGATCTCTCCTGCTGCTCTGTCCTCTGACATCGATGGCAAGTGGCGCCTCAAGGGTCGCACAACCATCACCTCTGGAACCTCGGTTGCAAGTTCCTCGCCGGTTCACACCTATACGTATACAGTTGCCTCGGCTTCATCGGCCAATGCCTCGAGCTATGACTTCACGGTCAGCAATCGTTACGGAACGTCGACCACGGCGGCCTTCACGGCCACGATCACCCCCGCCACCCCCAATACGTTACCTGGCGTCATCACACTGACGGCGGGTAATTATTATTCCGTGGACTTGGGCACTGATTTTACCGGAATGCGTTATGTGGCCTCCGGACTTCCCAGGGGATTGAAGTTAAATGCGACGACCGGTGTGATTTCGGGAGCACCGACGCGCGCCGGACGCTATACGCTGAGCTACTATTCCATCCTCGGTAAACTCCGTAGTCCGACCTATCGAGTAACCTACGTGGTTCACTAAACGTTATACACGCTTTATAAAAAGAGCCTCGGCCACTGAGTGGTCGGGGCTTTTTTTTGACCCCTTTTCCCCATGACGCGCTGGCTACTGATCGATGGATATAATCTCATATACCGGTGTTACTTTGCGACCCCGCTGCTCACTCGCACGGACGGATTGCCCACCAATGCATTGCACGGGTGGATAAAGTCCATCTGGCGGTTGATGGATCAAGAAAAGCCGGCGCATACGGTGGTTTTTTTTGATCTTGGCGGGGCGCAGGACCGGCTGGCCCTCCATCCGGAATACAAGGCTCAACGAAAGGAAATGCCCGCCGAGCTTGCGTTGCAGATACCGCATATCAAAGCACTGACAAAGTTGCTTGGGCTCGCGGCCATCGAGCAAAATGGAGTGGAGAGCGATGACTTGCTCGCCTCGTGTGCCGTGCAGTGCGCGGCAAAGGGCGACGAGGTCTTAATCGTGAGTTCAGACAAGGATTTCGCCCAAATCATAAGCGAGCGCATCAAGGTATTGCTACCGCCGCCCTCCGTGCAGCCCAAATTGGGGTGGCGGGTATTGGATGCTGCCGGCGTGCAGGAAAAGTTTGGCGTAGGGCCCGGGCAGATCGCCGACTATCTGGCACTGATGGGGGATGCCTCGGATAATATACCCGGGCTTAGCGGGGTGGGGCCCAAGACGGCTTCAAAATGGCTCGCCCAGCATGGCAGTTTGGACGCCATATTGGCGGCCGCCGAGGTCATCGAACCGGAACGCTTCCGTCTTCCCTTACGCGTATCGGCCGAACGCCTGCGTATGAACCTGCGGCTGACGACCCTTAACTTAAATCTATCTTTGCCGGCTTTTACTCAAAATAGACCGGAGGTTAATGCGCTCCTGCTCTTCCTGAGTGAAATGGAAATGAAATCAACCCTGATGGAGGCGCAGTCTCGCTATACACAAGCCGAGCTGTTTTGATCATACCAACGTCCCGTATAAACTAGATTTCATTAACGCAAAGTCGCCAAGACACAAAGGGCGCAACGACCTGACAACGAAATAAATCTTTCCTTATCTCCGCGCCTCTGAGTGTTTGCGTTAAAGTCTCAAAGTTACGGGCGATTGGTATAAGCGCCCAACTACGAAACGGTGCGGTCGTGCTTACCCTCGGGATCAAAGAGGTAGCCCACGCCATGCACGGTGCGAACAGCCTCCAGGCCTGCTTTGCTGGAACGGCAAAAGCCTCTTACTTTTACAATATATTGATCGATGGAACGGCTCTGGATATTGGCATGCAGTCCCCACACCGCGTGTATGAGCGCATTACGGGGGATTACCTCGCCGATATTCTGTTTAAGGTAAGCCATGATGCCTATTTCTTTACGCCCGACTTTCTGGGGTGGCAGACCTGGCAATATAATCTCTAGCCGCTGGGGGTTGACCTGCGCTCCGCAGAACTCAAACGGTTGATCCGCCAGCGATACATTGGGGGTAAGAAAGAGGTCGCCTCCCTTTACTTCACGGCGTAACACGACTTTAATTCGCGCCAGCAGCTGCGGGTAACTAAAGGGTTTGGTAATATAATCTTCACCGCCCACGGTCAGCCCTCTGATTATAGTTTCTTCAATCGCATTTCCCGTGACGAATATAATGGGAACGTGAATATTTTTAGAGCGGAGTTCCTTGAGTAACTCAAAGCCGGATTTATCCGGCAGCTTGATATCCAAAAGCAGTAAATTTGCGTGATTTGCTTTTAAAAAGCGCATCGCCTTATCGGCCCGATGACAAATCTGAGTGCGCATGCCGGCATTTTCGATGTAGCGGCTCATCAGTTGAGCGAGCTCTTGCTCGTCTTCGATGATCACTATCAAGGGAGGGGGGACGCTGCTCATGGAGGTAAATGAAACGAAATGGTTCAACCGTTAAGTATGAACACCTTTTTTACATTTGGACGGAATTGTAAAGAAGCAATCGATTGCATCGCTTCAAACTAGCCGAAGACAGTGCAGACTACGCGGATTAACCCGAAATCTAGTTGGGACCGGCGATCTAGCGCAAGCTGCCGGGCATCCGCTGATTTGCTCAACCGCTTTTTACCAACGTCCCGTATAATCTAGACTTCATTAACGCAAAGTCGCCAAGACACAAAGGGCGCAACGACCTGACAAACGAAATGAGTCTTTGCCCGTCTCCGCGCCTCTGCGTCTTTGCGTTAAAGTCTGAAAGTTACGGCCGATGGTATTATGCGCTCACGAGTGCACCTCAGGCTTCACGCATTGCCATGCACCCCGCGATCTTGCGGCGCCTGCTCGGCTCCAATCGCGGTTTTCGGGTTAAATGAGGTTTTTGGCTTGAAGCGCTTTGCGTCGCCTCCCTCCGTTGCAGTCATGTCTGCCGCCGTCCCCCTTCTCATGCTCGGTTTGCCCAAGGGCAGTCTCGAGGATTCTACCAAGGCCTTGTTTGCCAAAGCTGGCTGGAAGATCACCACCAGTTCACGCTCCTATAAGCCTACGATTGATGACCCTGAACTGGATGGACGTTTTGTGCGGGCGCAGGAGGTTGCGCGTTATGTGGCGAATGGCTTCTTCGATTGCGGCCTCACCGGTTGGGATTGGGTGCAGGAAAATAATGCGGATGTCGTGGAGGTCTGCGACTTGGTCTACAGCCGGGCCTCGACCTTGAAATCGCGGTGGGTATTATGTGTGCCTGAATCCTCATCGGTCAAAACCGCCGCCGATCTCGCGGGCAAACGGGTTGCCACTGAGCTGATGGAGACGACCAAGCGGTGGTTCGCCGCGCGCAATATCCCGGCCATTATCGAGTTTTCCTGGGGGGCCACCGAAGTGAAGGTGCCCGACCTCGTGGATGCCATTGTCGACATCACCGAGACGGGTTCGTCGCTGCGCGCGAACAAACTTCGCATCGTTGATACGCTGCTTGAAACCAACACCAAGCTCATCGCCAACAAGGAGGCTTGGGCCAACCCCGATAAACGCCGCAAGATCGAGACCATCGCGCTCCTGCTGCGTGGTGCGCTCGAGGCTGGCAGCAAGGTCGGCTTAAAGATGAATCTGCCCCGTTCTGCGCTCGAGGCCGTGACCGCGAAACTACCGGCGCTACGCAACCCCACCATCTCACCCCTCAGCAACCCGGATTGGATCGCCTTGGAGACGATCATCGACGAGAGCATCGTGCGTGAGATCATACCCGCGCTCAAGGCCCATGGTGCGGAAGGCATCGTGGAGTATCCCTTGAACAAGGTCGTTTACTAAGCGTCTGGGTTCCCGTGTTTCGAATTCAACCTTACGGCCTTTAATAACAACCATGCCTGTCCAGAAAACAGTTACGCTCGGCCTGCTTCAGCATGCCTGTCTCGCCGATCCCAAGGCGAATCTCGCCAAGGCGCTGGTGCTCACCGAGGAGGCCGCTAAACGGGGCGCCCAGATCATCTGCACGCAGGAGATGTTTCGGTCGCAGTATTTTTGCCAGAGCGAGGATCACGCAAACTTCGCCCTGGCGGAGTCCATTCCCGATGGTCCCAGCACGGTGGCTTTTCGTAAACTGGCCAAAAAGCACGGCGTGGTCGTGATCGCGTCGCTTTTCGAGAAACGGGCGAGCGGTCTGTATCACAACACCGCCGTGATCATCGACGCCGATGGGTCGGTGCTCGGGCTCTACCGCAAGATGCACATCCCGGATGACCCGCTTTTCTACGAGAAGTTTTACTTCACCCCGGGCGATACCGGGTTTCGGGCCTGGGATACCAAGTTTGGCCGGATCGGCGTGCTGATTTGCTGGGACCAGTGGTATCCGGAAGCCGCCCGGCTCACCGCCATGCAGGGGGCCGAGATCTTGTTTTATCCGACGGCCATCGGCTGGCATCCGTCGGAGAAAGCTGAATACGGCGTAAACCAGCACGGCGCCTGGGAGACCATCCAGCGATCCCATGCCGTGGCCAACGGTTGCTACGTCGCCGCCATCAACCGGGTGGGACACGAGAAAATCAAAGGAGTCGGCGGCGACGGTTTGGAGTTTTGGGGGCAAAGCTTTGTCGCCGGCACTTCCGGTCAGATCCTGGCCAAGGCTTCGGTGAAGGAGGAGGAGGTCATGCTCGTCGACGTGGACCTTTCGAAGGTCGATGTCACCCGCACGCACTGGCCGTTTTTACGCGATCGAAGGATCGACGCCTACGGGGATCTTACCCGCCGCTTTATCGACTGAGCCAGGCTCCCCACCATGGCCACCGGTAAAAATTCAGGATCGAAGTCATCGGACGCTAAAGCCGCACCAGTCTCCCCGAAGAAGGCGGCAAAAGCCTCCGGCGCGGTCGCCCAGTCGGGACTGCCAGCGGCGCTTGGCTACGGCATGCCGGCGGAGTGGGCGCCCCAGGAGGCGGTGTGGCTGTCGTGGCCACACAACTATGCATCCTGGCCCGGACAGTTTCGGCCGGTGCCCTATGCGTTTGCCCGCATCGTGGCCGCCATCAGTCGCTACGAACCGGTCCGGATCAATGCCGCTAAAAAACTGCAGGCCCGCGCCGCGCGGATGTGCGAAAAGGCGGGGGCAGATATGGCGCGGGTGGAGTTTTACGATCACCCGACGAACGATGCCTGGTGTCGCGACCATGGACCCATCTTCATCAAGAATCCGAAAACGGGCGCGGTCGCGCTGACGGACTGGGCCTACAATGCATGGGGTGGAAAATACCCGCCCTACGATCTCGATAACGAGATACCGCCGAGCATAGGCAGAGTCACAAAACTGCCTCGGTTCGTTCACGATATGGTGCTCGAGGGCGGCTCCATCGAGGTCAACGGCGAGGGTCTGCTGCTCACCAGCGAGCAGTGCCTGCTGAATCCCAATCGCAACCCGCATCTCAATCGAGGCCAGATCGAGACCATCCTTCGGGATCACCTCGGGGTCACCGGGTTTCTTTGGCTCGGAGAGGGCATAGTCGGGGATGACACCGACGGGCATATCGACGACATGACCCGTTTCTACAAACCCGATGGGTTCATCACCTGCGTCGAGCCGAATACCAAGGACAAGAATCACGAGATTCTGGCCGCCAACTTGAAGCGTTTACGCTCCTTCCGCACGCCCGCCGGCAAGCCTTTTGACATCGTCGAGCTGCCCATGCCCCGTCCGTTTGGCTTCAACCGCCAGCGGGTGCCTGCCAGCTATGCCAATTACCTTGTGATCAATGGCGCCGTCCTCGTGCCCACGTTCCGCCAGCCGGGGCCGGACGCGCGTGCGCTTGAGCTCATCGGCGCTTGTTTTCCAGGCCGGGATATTATCGGCATCGACTGCTATCATCTGATCTGGGGCTTGGGCACGCTGCACTGTCTTTCGCAACAGCAGCCTGCCGCGGGAATCATCAAATAATGAGAAACTGTGCTCCTGTCGGATTGGTTCTGGGGCTGCTGGCGGCCCTGTCGCTTGGGCTCCCGGGTTGTGCCAGCGGGAGCGGGGCCTCGCTGCCCTCCGCCTTGGCCGCGCGCTGGTCTCCGCCTCCCTTTGCGACGCGGACGGTTGAAGCCGGTGATTCAAGCGCGGTGCTGCAGGCAAGCCGCAAGGCCGCGGCTGGAGGCGGATTTGCCGTCCAGCGTTATGACGAGGCGGCCGGCGTCCTTGCGGCGGCGCGGCGGCAGACGACAGCCTTCGAGGGCGCGCGGCAGGATACGCTCGAGGTGCGCGTCGTCGTCTTATCTCCTGGATTGATTCAAATCGCGCTGGTGTTGCGCGAAGTCGTGGAGTCCGGCTCGGGCGACGGACGCGGTGGCGGTTTGGTGAGCAGTGGAATCGTCCGCGATCGCGTGGCTTACGATGCCTTCTTTGAGCGCTTGACCGCTTTCTTGACCGCGCCCTGAGCCGCGGGATCCACGCCCAGGTCGGCCGGGCCGAAGGCACCTGGCAGCAAGGCGTCGATCACGGTGTCGATTTCGTCATGGCCCGCGCAGTTTGAGAGCACTCGAGCCTCGGGCCCAAATTCGTAGATCACCTGCCGGCAGGCTCCGCAGGGCAGGGTGGGATTGGGCGTGGGGGTGAAGACGGCGACGCAATAGAGGCGTCGTGCACCGGCTGCCACGGCGCTGAAAATGGCGGTGCGTTCGGCGCAGTTACACAGCCCGTAGGATGCGTTCTCCACATTGGCGCCCGAGAACAGGCCGGCGTCGGTCCAGATCGCGGCACCGACGTAGAACTGGCTGTAAGGAGCGTAGGCCATGCCGGCGGCGGAGCGTGCGGCGGCGCGCAAGCGGGGCAGGGGGGGCGGGAGAACCGCAGCTTTCTTTGAACGTGCGTTGGAGGAGGACATGGGGACAACGCATGCGATATCCGCACGTCTTGCAATCCAGCCCTTGCCCGAGGGCCGGCGCTGCGCTTGGGTTGAAAGCATAACGTATGTCCAACCGATTTTATAACGCCTTCGATCAGGAAACCTGGGGCGGCGAGCGCAAGACCGACTACCGCACCTGTTTTCAAATCGACCGGGATCGGGTGATCCACGCGCACGCTTTTCGTAAACTCCAGTCGAAGACCCAGGTTTTTTTATCGGGTGAGTATGACTTTTACCGGACACGGCTGACGCACTCGATGGAGGTCGCCCAGATCGGACGCTCGATCTGCACCTGGCTGCTTTCGCGCGGCGCACCGCTTGCGGCTGATTTCCATATCGACAGCGATCTGGTCGAGGGCATCTGCCTGGCGCACGATCTGGGGCATCCGCCCTTCGGGCACTCGGGTGAACGCACCTTGCAGGAGTTGATGAAGCCGCACGGAGGCTTCGAGGGCAATGCGCAGACGCTGCATCTCATCACCGAGACGATGTTCCAGAATGAGACCGGGGTTCGCGGCATGCAGCCGACCCGCGCACTCATGGACGGTGTGCTAAAATACAAAAAGCTCTACTCCGAGTTTCCTGCCCCGCCTCAAAACCACTTCCTCTACGATCCGCAGTCGATTTACCGCGAGTTCGTGTTCGGCGGACCGATTCCGGCGGACTTACTGGGTGGCGAGACGCTCAACCACTTCAAGAGTGTGGAATGCCAGATAATGGACTGGTCCGATGACGCGGCCTACTCCCTCAACGATATTGTGGACGGCGTGCGCGCCGGGTTTTTGACGATCGAACGCATCGAGACGTGGGCGGCGCAACTCGGGATCGATGCCGAGCGCCAGCAGCACTTGGACGCCCTGTTCGCGGCGATACGTGGTGATCGCCTCGAAGAGGTGTTCTCGCAGAAACTGGGCGGTTTCATCCGCAGTTGCAGATTGCGTGAGCGGAGCACCCCGCTTGCCACGCGCACCAACCGGTATCGGTTTGAGCTGGTCGTGGCGCCCGAGGCCTTGCGGGAGGCCGTGTTTTTTAAACAGATGGCCAACGACATCATCTTTGAAAGCCCCCAGCTCCAGCAGATGGAGCACAAGGCGCGGCGCATCCTTTTCGAATTATGGCAGGCCGCTTGGTCTAACTATGTCGCACCGGGAGAGCGGGTTATCCGGTTGCTCCCCCCCCGGGTGGGTCTGCTGGTGGATGCCGAGCAGACGGTGGAAGGCAAGGCGCGGCGCATTTGCGACTGGCTGGCTGGTCTCACCGACGGGATGATCGTGCGCACTTATCGGAGGCTGCATGACCCCGACTTTGGCTCCATCCGCGACCTGAGCTGAACCTGGGCGGACAATTATTCGTCGACTCAACTTTGGAGTTGCGCAGGGCATCACGAGTCGCTGTTTTTGACCCTTCAACACCTTTCCATCATGGCCCAAGAACTCGTCACCCTAGAATGCACCGAAGCCCGCAAAGAGGGCAAACCGCCCTCCCGTTATCTGTCTTTCCGCAATAAGAAGACCGTGACCGAGCGCATTGAGAAAAAGAAGTATAACCCCTTCCTCAAGCGTCACACGCTCCACAAAGAGATCAAGTAAGTCCTGTCCTCGGACTTCCCGGCTTTAGGGCTGGGATCGAGCAAACTTTACGCCGGCCATCTCCCTTTGGGGCGTGGCCGGCTTTTTTGCGCCCGGCCGGTGAAAGACTCGGCAGCTGGACTCGTGCCTGCGGTGCCTGGAAGGTTGAGCAAACTCCGCGTTTACTTTTGCAAGGGCTGCGCAGCGTTGTTTGTGGGTTTTGGGGTAGGGTGGCGGTCTTGCCGTGGTTTGCAGCGGCCTGTTCCTGAAAACTATGAAAACCCTCCGTCTCTCGTTCGCCCCAGGAGCTTTGCTTCTCGGGCTTGTTGCTCCCGTTGCCGTGCACGCCGGTCCTTGGTCTGTCCGCGTGGCCGCGGCTTACCTCCAAACCGTGGATGAATCGTCCAACACCGTATCCGTGAAGGTGGAGGATAAGTTTATCCCCGAATTTGACGTCTCCTATTCTTTTAACGAGCACTGGGATGCCGATCTTGTTTTAACAGTGCCGCAGGAGCACAGCGTGAAGGCCAACGGCGCCCCGCTTGGCACTTTCAAGCATTTGCCACCCACGTTGCTGGCGAAATATAAATTCACCCCGATGGGCGGCTTCCAGCCCTACGTCGGCACGGGAGTTAACTTCACGCTGATCTTCGACGACAATCTGGCCGGCGGCGGATTGAAGTTGGAAAACTACAGCATCGGACCCGCGCTGCAGGCCGGTTTTGATTGGAAGCTCAATGACAGGTGGGCGCTGAACCTGGACGTGAAGAAGGCCAAGCTGCGGACGGATGTGAGCACGGCTGCCGGAGCCTTTGTGACCGAGGCCCAGCTGGATCCCTGGATTTACTCCGCCGGTGTGCGGTATGCGTTTTAACCTGGAAACGCCGGTCGGGCTGAAGGCGGCCAAGGGGTGGCGCGCCCCCCGACTGGCGTTTCCAGTGTAATCACTCGTGCGATCAAAAGCCCGTCCGGTGTGAACCGGGCGGGCTTTTTCATGTCTGGTGGCCGCACGCCGGGTCAGAGGACCTCGCTGACCTCGACCACCGAGCGTTGGCCGTCGATGGTCAGGGCGTAGTGCTGGGTGGTGCGATTGACCGCGGCCTGCAGTGGTCTGGGTGGTGCGCCGGCGTCGGCCGCGACCGCAGGTGTTGCAGTTACGGCCGGGGCCGAGGGAGCGGCTGCGGGCGTCGCCGGTTGGTGCAGCTTGGCGAATTCCTGCGGGAACATCGCGTGGAGCACGCAGGCCTCGTCGTCGCCGGGCAGGTTTTTCGCGGCGAGTTCCTCGCGCAGCTTGGGCATGCGGGGCGATAGCGCATCCGCTGGCCGGCCCTCGATGGGTTTTTGGCCGGTGCGTTCGAAGATGAGCTTGATGAGCTCGGCTGAAACGATCCCGGGTGGACGGCCGTATTTATTTAAGGCGATATCGGCGGCCGCGGGGGCGATGGTTTTCCAGCGGCCGAACTTTACGTTCATCATGGCCTGGGTGCCGACGATCTGCGAGGTCGGGGTGACGAGCGGGATCCAGCCGAGGGCTTCTCGGACGTAGAAAATCTCGGCCATGACCTGCTCGAATTTGTCGCCCATGTTCTGTTCTTTGAGCTGGTTGCGGAAATTGGACAACATGCCGCCGGGCACCTGATAGATCAGGGTGTCGCTGTCCACGCGTTCGTTATCGGGTGAGGTGAACTTGCCGAGCTCCTTGTAAACGCCGGTGAAATACTCGCGCAGCTGGGCGAGTTTCTTGAGGTCAAACGTGGGGCAGCGGTCGTGACCTTCGAGCAAGGCGAGCATGCGCAAGGTGTCGGGCTGGGCGGTGCCGTTGGCAAAGGGCGCGATGGAGGTTTCGACGATGTCCACTCCGGCGTCGATGGCGGCCAGATAGGAGGAGGCGCCGAGGCCGGCGGTGTCGTGGGTGTGCAGGATAATGGGCAGGCCGACGCGCTGGCGGAGTTGCGTCACCATGGCGTAGGCGATGCGCGGTGCGATGACGCCGGACATGTCCTTGATGCCGATGCTGTCGCAGCCCATCTCGCGGAGCTCGACTCCCATTTTGACAAAGGCCTCCACGGTGTGAACGGGACTGGTGGTGTAGCAAATTTCGCCGCGGGCGTGCTTGCCGCAGGCTTTCACCGTTTTAATGGCGGTGGCGAGATTACGGGTGTCGTTGAGCGCGTCGAAAATGCGGAAGATGTCCTGGCCGGCGGCGGCGTCGGCACGGACGAAGGCCTCGACCACGTCGTCCGGGAAGGAGGTGTATTGAACGATGTTCTGGCCGCGCAGGAGCATAATCTGCGGGGTGTGGGGCGCGGCTTTCTTGAGGGCGCGGAGGCGATCAAATGGGTTTTCTCCCAGGAAGCGCAGGCAGGAGTCGATGGTGGCACCGCCCCAGGTTTCGAGCCCGGCGAAGCCCATGCCGTCGAGGATGGGCGCGGCGGGCAGCATCTGCGCGGTGGTCATGCGCGTGGCGGCGAGAGACTGGTGGCCGTCACGCAGGACGGTGTTGTTGAAGCGGACGGGTTTCATGGTGGAGTGCGGGGTTCGGGTTATTCGAGCTCGCGGAGGTGGGCCACGCGGGTGGCGTCGTAGGTTTGCACGGTGCCATCGCGTTCGCCGAGGAGGAGGCGACCCCGATGGTCGATGCCGAGGAAACGGCCCACGCAGGCGGTGGGCTGGCCGGCGAGCGTGAGGGCGACAAGGCGTGGTTGGGCCCAGGATTGATTGAGGTGGTCGATGATGCGGGGGACTTGGTTTTCGAGCAGCAGCGCGTGCGCGTGGGTGAGGGTGTTCAGCACCAGATGGGCGATATCGTCGAGGGTGCGGTCGCCGAGGTCTATCAGGTCGGCGAGACGGGTGGTCATCCCGTGCAAGACCGGGTCCGCGGTTTCCGCGGAGTTAAAGATGTTGATGCCGATGCCGACGATGGCGGTGTCGGCGGAATGCCGTTCGACGAGCAGGCCGGCGAGCTTGCGCTGATCGCTGAGGATGTCGTTGGGCCAGCGTAAGCGAAGACCGGATACGTGGAGCCCGTTGAGGGCTTTGATCACGGCCCAGCCCGCGGCCAGGGGGAGGATTGACCAGGGTTCGCGCGGACCGGGGCAGGGGAGCACGGCGGAGAGCCACAGGCCGCCGGTATCGGAGACCCAGGACCGCCCGGTGCGTCCGTAGCCGCCGGTCTGGATGTCGGAGCGCACGGCGTGCCAAGGGGCGAGGGTGCGGGCGGCGAGGTTGGTGGAAGGCGTGGTAGCGAGGGTGTGGAGGGTCCAGTCTCTGGAAACGGAGCCGTCGGCGGGCGAAACGGCGGGACGGGGTGGCGTTGCGGGAGGCATGGTTGAGGCGCGCTTAGATGAGGCCCAGGCCCTTGAGCACGGAGAGCATGATGGCGGCCGCCATGACCGAGCCTATCTGTCCGCCGGTATTGGCTCCCATGGCGTGCATAAGGAGGAAATTCTGTTTATTCCAGCGCTGGCCCTCGGTTTGCACGAGACGGGCGGCCATGGGGTAGGCGGAAATGCCGGCGGCGCCGATCAGCGGGTTCATTTTACCGCCGGAGAGCACATACCACAGCTTGCCGAGGAGAACGCCGCCCACGGTGTCGATCACGATGGCGAAGAGTCCGAGTCCGAATACGAGCAGGGTTTTTACCGTCAGGAAGTCGCGACCGGCCATGGTTCCCCCGATGGCGAGGCCGAGGAAGAGGGTGGCTATGTTGGCGATCTCGTTTTCGCCGGCATTCGCGAGGCGGGGCACGACGCCCGAGACCTTCATGAAGTTACCCAGCATGATCATGCCCATCAGCGGCAGTCCTTTGGGCGCGATAATGCCGGTGAGCACGGTCACGACCAAGGGAAAGGCGATGAGGGCGGCCTTGGAGACCTTGCCTCCGGAGGAGGGCATTTGCACGGCGCGCTCCTTTTGCGTCGTCAGCAGTCGCATGATCGGGGGTTGGATGATCGGAACCAGCGCCATGTAGGAATAGGCGGCGACGGCGAGCGCACCCACCATGGAAGTGTCGATTTTACCCAGACCGACAAACAGGTTGGAAACGTAAATGACGGTGGGGCCGTCGCAGGCTCCGATGGTCGCGACGGCGACGGCGGATTCGCGGGAGAAGCCGAGTGCGAGGGCGAGCAGGAGCGTGCAAAAAATCCCCAGCTGGCCGGCGGCGCCGAAGAGGAGAAGCTTCGGGTTGGCGAGGAGCGGGGTGAAGTCGGTCATCGAGCCGATGCCGACAAAAATCAGGAGGGGGAAGAGTTCGTTGCCGATGCCGAAGTCATACATCGTTTTCAGCACTCCGCCCGGGTGCATGAGCTCGCTGAGCGGCAGATTGGCGAGCAGGCAGCCGAAGCCGATGGGGAGCAGCAGGAGCGGCTCAACGCCCTTGGCGACGGCGAGGTAAAACAGGCCGCCGGCGATCGCCAGCATGACAAGGCAGTAGGCATCCAGGTGACGTATCCCTTCCGCAAGTCCCTGTAATCCGGAGTAAATCGCGTCGATCATGGGGGCCTCCGGTTAGGGGGTGGGTTTGCTGCCCTTGGGTTTGGGCGGAGGCAGCAGCGTGGTCAGCACGCGTATGATCAGAGTGAGCAACCAAAGGGTGAGCAGCGTGCCCCCCATCCCTACAAGTAGCAGGGTCAGACCGAAGGATTGGTTGCTCATGGCGGCATGGGGTTGGTTTATGGCGATTCAGTTTCGCCGAGGTTTCCTCCCGCGATCGCGGGATAGGTGCGGTTGTGCCAGATCGAGAGAACGATGGAGACCAGTAATACGACTCCGATCACGAGTAAGGACACGAACGAGTGATCCTTGAACCACTCCTCGATCGGCGCGTAGACGCCTGCGATCATTTTGGCGCCAATGAAGAACAGGATGATGCTCACCCCGTGCTTAAGGAACTTAAACATGCCCATGATGCCGCGCAGTGCGAAGAAAAGGGAGTTCAGTCCGAGCACGGCGAAGACGTTTGAGGTCAATACAACGAACGGTTCCTGGGTGATGCCCATGATGGCGGGAATGGAATCAAGGGCGAAAAGCACGTCGGTGCTGCCGATGACCAGAAACACGAGGAAAAGCGGAGTGATGCAGAGCCGGCCTTCGTGGCGCAGCATCAGGCGGTGGCTGTCGGGGCCGGCGTCGTGGAGCGGAAACATCTTGGACGCGATCCGGTGCAGTATGTTCTTCGAGGGATCGACATGTTCGTCCTCGTCGGCGGTCAGCATCTTCCACGCGGTCCAAATCAGCAGGGCTCCGAAGGCATAGATCAACCAGTGGAAACGTTGCAGCACGACGATACCGAACAAGATGAAGAGAATGCGCAGGAAAATGGAGAGGTAGATACCGAGCTTGATGAGCTTCGGCTGGGCGTGTTCCGCGACCCCCATGATCGAGAAAATCAGGATGAAGACAAAAAGGTTGTCCACCGACAGCGAATACTCGGTGAGGTAGCCGGAGATAAAGAGCAGGGAGAGCTCTGGTCCCTTGGGGTGGAGAAAGTATATCGCTCCGGAAAACGCGAACGCGAGGGAGACCCAGAGTCCGGCCCAGCGCAGCGCTGATTTAACGCCGACGGCGGTATGCCGGTGGGTCACGACAAATAAATCTATGGCGGAGACCGCGATAAAGGTGGTCCAAAAGATGATCCAAAGCAGGGTAATCGAGTTCATGTTTGAAGATTGAACTGCGAACTTATCCACCAACGGGTGCGAGTGGAAAATCTGTCGTGGTCATGGGTATGGCTACGCACGGGTGGGCATTCAGCGTATGCGGTGTGAAGAGAAGATCTCTCGCCGTCCCTCGCGGGCCCAATCCGGGTCCTGTATGGGCGAGACGGCTACAATATGCAGGTTGGTGCCGTAGCTCGCGTGGATGGCGGCTGCGATCACGGCCAGGATTAGGGGCGGCACGGGTGCCGCGGTTGCTTGGTTATTCATGGGAGGTCGGTGGACTGCGTTCACTGGTGGATCGGATAAGTGGAGGAAACAGGCGGCTTGCGAAAAGGCGGTCGCTCGCCTCGTCGCGGTTTGGCCATGGGACAGCCTAACTGATGCGAAGGAGTGCCGCTCCCTCTTCGACGCCGTCGCCGGATTTGACGAGGATGGCACTGATTTTGCCGGCCTTGGGGGCGTAGATGTAGGTGTTCATTTTCATGGCCTCCAGGGTGGCGACCTGGACGCCCTCTTCCACGGCCTGATCGATCGTGACGTCAATCGACACGACCTTTCCTGCGAGCGGGCTGGATATAACGCTTGAATCGCCCGGGGCGGTGGCGTTGGCGGCGACGGGTGCGGCGGCAGCTACGGGGGCGGCCAGCATAGGCGCGGCCGCCGGGGCCGGACGCGGGTCGGGAGCGGGAGCGGCGTCGTCGAGGAGTTCGACGAGCACCTCGTAGGCTTTACCCTCAACGGTGACACGGAGTTTTTTCATGGGATCTGAATGGATGAAGATTAACGGACGATAGAGGTGCGGGCGTCGCCTGCGGCGGCTCCCGTGTAGCCAGTGTCGCGCAAGCGCCGCGGGCGAAGGCAGGGGCCGCGGGTTTCAGGGCAGTCTCCGGCTGAACGGGACGAAGGCATCGGGCCTGAGGTCAGTGCGGTGATGGTTAACATGGCGGGAATGGCGGCTGGTCGGAGGGAACCTGGATCGATTCCTCTAGAGCGGGATGTTGCCATGCTTCTTTGGCGGCCTGGTTTCGCGTTTCGAAAGCGTGTTGCGCAACGCCATCGCGACGATGCCGCGGGTCTGGGCCGGCTCGATGACGTCGGTGATAACGCCCTTGCTGGCGGCTTCGTAAGGCGAGGCGAATTTATCCCGATACTCGGTGGCAAGTTCCCTGGCTTTGGCCACGGGGTCGGCGGCGGCGGCGATCTCACGCTTGTAGAGAATGTTCACCGCTCCTTCGGCTCCCATGACGGCGATTTCCGCGCAGGGCCAGGCATACACCAGGTCGGCGCCCATGTCCTTGGAGCACATGGCGAGGTAGGCGCCACCGTAGCTCTTGCGCATGATGATGGTGATCTTCGGCACGGTCGCGGCCGCGTAGGCAAAGAGCATCTTCGCTCCGTGGCGGATGATGCCGCCTCGCTCCTGGGCCAGGCCCGGCATGAAGCCAGGGATATCCACCAGGGACACGATAGGCACGTTGAAGCAGTTGCAGAACCGGATGAAGCGCGCGCCCTTGTCGGACGAGTCAATGTCCAGGGTGCCGGCTTTGACCATGGGCTGGTTGGCGACGATGCCGACCACGAGACCCTGAATGCGGGCAAAGCCGATGACGATGTTCTTGGCCCAGTCGCGCTGCACCTCGAGGAAGTCCGCCTCGTCAACCAAACGGGCGATAACCTTGTGCACGTCGAGCGGTGCCTTCGGGTCAGCCGGGACCAAGTCGTTCATGCCCGGGTCCGAGTCGAGCGTCAGACCGGCCGTGGGCCTGTGGGGCGGATCCATCACGTTGTTGGAAGGGAGGAACGAGTGCAGCTTTTGCACAATCGAGATGGCCCCCAGCTCGTCCTCGGCCATGAAGTGAATATTGCCGCTCACGGTCGCATGGGTGGTCGCGCTGCCAATCTCATCCATGGTGACGGTCGCGCCGGTGGCGGCCTTGATGACGTCGGGGCCGCAGATGAACATCTGGGCGTTCTTCTTCGTCATGATGATGAAGTCGGTCAGGGCGGGCGAGTAGGCCGCGCCTCCCGCGCAAGGACCGGCGATGACTGAAATCTGCGGCACGACGCCGGAAAGCAGGACGTTGTGGAAGAAAACCTGGCCGTATCCGGATAACGATACGTCACCCTCCTGGATGCGGGCTCCGCCGGAGTCATTGATGCCGACCACGGGTATGCCGGACTGCTGGGCGTATTCCATGAGGTCGCATATTTTTTTCGCGTGGATGCGGCCCACGGCACCCCCGCCCACGGTAAAGTCCTGGGCATAGGCGGCGACGGGGCGGCCATCCACATAGCCGACGCCGGTGATGACCCCGTCGCAGGGCATGGCTTTATCCTCCATGCCGAAATGGTGGGCGTCATGCTGGGCATGCAGACCAAACTCCATGAAGGTGGCGGGTTGGAAGAGGGCGGCGAGTCGCTCGCGGGCGCTGAGCAGGCCCTTTTTTTTGCGTTCGGCGAGTTTTTCGAGTCCGCCCGAGGCGTAGGCCAGCTGGCGCTTTTCGGCGAGCTGTTTGAGAAGTTCCGGTGCGATAGGCATGGTGGTGAAGGCTTGCGGTTGGACGATTGCGCACGCGGCTGGTTCAGTCCTTCGGCGCGCAAAGTTCGGTCAAAACGCCGCAGGTCGATTTCGGGTGGAGGAAGGCGACCATTTTGCCCGCGGCGCCTTCGAAGGGGACTTCGTGGATCAGTTTCACGCCGGCCTCCGCGGCCTGCTTGAGCTGGCCGGGCAGATCGGTCGTCGCGAAGGCGATGTGGTGGACGCCCCCGGCGGGGTTTTTCTCCAAAAACCTCGCGATCGGGCTTTCGGTGGAAGTCGGTTCGAGTAATTCGATGTGCACCTCCCCAGCGCGGAAAAATGCGGTGCTAACTTTTTGTGATTCGACGATCTCGCGATGTTCGCACTTTAGGCCCAGGGCCTTCTCGTAATAAGGAATGCTATCTTTAAGCGAGGGAACAGCGATGCCGATGTGGTCGATCTTCGTGATCATATAACGTATAGGTTCAAGGGCCCATTATACAGTATGTGACTTCTGCAACTTCGCATGGTTTGGAGAACAGCGCGCATTTCTTGGCAAAATCTGCGGAGTGGTTCCGTGGGCTATAAGTTATAGTTATTCAAAATCACTGAGTTTATAACCGTCCCCTTTTACCGTGAGCACACCTACCACCGCATGTTTGGGCGCCTTTCATGAGGCTTATTCCTCTTGGAGGAAAACGGTCGAAGCCGAACTCAAGGGCGTGTCTTTTGAGAAAAAACTGGTGACGCGCACGGCCGAGGGCATCGCCTTGCATCCGCTTTACACGCGCGCGGATCTGGAGGGGTTGCCTTACTTGGATGCCGCGCCCGGCGA
This sequence comes from Verrucomicrobia bacterium IMCC26134, assembly GCA_000972765.1. Taxonomy (GTDB): domain Bacteria; phylum Verrucomicrobiota; class Verrucomicrobiia; order Opitutales; family Opitutaceae; genus IMCC26134_A. The sequence continues at coordinate 779,224 of CP011265.1, forward strand.
GGCTCCCTATCTGCGCGGCACGCGTCCGCTTGGTTATAAGACTGCCCGTTGGGAGGTCTCGCAGGAGATCTCCGCCGCCGATCCGGTGGAGTTTAATCGTGCGCTGCTCGCCGATTTGATGGGCGGGCAGGACAGCGTGCCGGTAGCCGTCGCGGGCGACGGTCTTTCCGGCCTAGCCATAGATCAACTGGGCGGGCTTGAGACGGCGCTCGCGGGCGTCGAGCTCGGTGTGCTTCCCGTGCATCTTCGTGCAGCGGTTAAAATCACTCCGCTTGCCGGCCACTATCTCGCTCTCGCCAAGGCGCGCGGCGTGGCTGCGGCTAAACTGAGCGGCAGCGTCACCGCCGACCCGCTTGCCAGCTGGGTGCGCAACGGTCGCGTCGAAGGGGGGCTCGACGCCGCGATCAACGCAGTGGTTGACTGGTCGGTCGCCGCCGCAACCGCCGCACCCCGCCTCCGGACGGTGGGCATCGACGCCACGGTCTGGGCCGACGCCGCCGGCACGAGCACGCAGGAGCTCGCGTTCGCCCTCTCTGCCGCAGCCGAGTATCTTCGCGCCTTCGCTTCGCGAGGCATCTCTGTATCCGAGGTGGCGCCGCGCCTGCGCTTCAGCTTCGCGGTGGGCCCGCAGTTTTTTACCGAGGTGGCGAAGTTGCGCGCGTTCCGCCCGCTCCTCACCCGCGTGCTGGTTGCGTTCGGCGCCTCGCCCACCGCTGCCGGCCAGGTGGCGGTTCATGCCACGACCGGCCGTTGGAATAAAACCCTGCTCGATGCCCATGTGAACATGCTGCGAATCACCACCGAGGCGCTCTCCGCCGTGCTCGGCGGCGTGGACAGTCTGCACCTCTCGCCCTACGATGAGTTGACGGGTGCGAGCGACACGACCTCTCGTCGCATCGCCCGCAATGTTCATACCTTGCTGGCCGAGGAGTTCGGGTTCACCCAGACCGCCGACCCGACCGGCGGCTCCTACTACATTGAAAAACTCACCGACGAGCTGGGCCGCAAAACCTGGGCGATCTTTCAGGATATCGAAACCAGGGGCGGTCTCATCGCCGCGCTCAAGGCCGGTTACCCGCAGGATCTGGTGCAACACAGCGCCGCCGATAAGGCCGCCGCCGTCGCCAGCCGCCGTCTCGGTATCGTGGGCACAAATCTCTTCCCCAATCTTAAAGAAAAGCCCCTTGCCGCCGCGCCCGCCGGGCCCGCCTCGCCCTCTGGCGCCGTTGAGATCACCCCGTTGCCCGCCTGCCGCGCTTCGGCCGAGATCGAGGCGCTGCGCTTCGCCGCCGACTCCTTCGCCAGGCGAACCGGCGCACGGCCCAAGGTGTTTCTCGCCAGGATGGGACCTGTCATCCAGCACAAGCCCCGCGCTGATTTCTCGGCGGGCTTCTTTGCTGTCGGAGGTTTCGAGCCGCTGGGCAAACAGTCCTTCGACACCGCCGAGGCCGCAGCTCAGGCCGCCGCGGCTTCCGGTGCCCCCATCGCCGTCCTCTGCTCCACGGATGAAACCTATCCCGTGCTTGCCCCCGTTTTCGCGCGCACGCTGAAGGCCGCCAATCCCGCTGTCACCGTCCTCCTCGCCGGCCTGCCCGCCGACGCCGCCATGGTCGTCTCGTTCCGCGAGGCCGGCTTCGACGACTTCATCCATGTTCGCGTCAACCTCACCGGTATGCTCGCCCATTTGCTTAAAAAGATCGGAGCCCTCTCCAATGAATGTTCCCAGTCCTGACTTTGGAAAAATCGCCTACGACGCCCCCTGCGCGGGCGCCGTCTCGACCGTGAGCGCCGCCGCTGAATCCAGCGTATCCGAACTCACCTACGAGCAGATCCCGGTCAAGCCGGTGTTTACCTCCGCCGATCTTCCGCCCTGCGCCTCGCTCGACACCATGCCGGGCCTCGCACCGTTTACGCGCGGGCCTTACGCGACCATGTATGTCGCCAAGCCCTGGACCATCCGCCAATACGCCGGCTTCTCCACCGCCGAGGAGTCCAACGCCTTCTACAAACGCAACCTCGCCGCCGGGCAGGCCGGTCTCTCCGTCGCCTTCGATCTGGCGACGCATCGAGGCTACGACAGCGACCACCCGCGCGTGGTCGGCGATGTCGGCAAGGCCGGCGTGGCCATCGACTCGATCCTCGACATGCAGACGCTCTTCGGGGGCATCCCGCTCGACAAGGTCTCCGTCTCCATGACGATGAACGGCGCGGTGCTGCCGATCATGGCGTTCTACATCTGCGCCGCGCTCGAGCAGGGCGCGAAACTCTCCGATCTCGCGGGCACGATCCAGAATGACATCCTCAAGGAGTTCATGGTGCGGAACACCTACATCTATCCGCCCGGGCCCTCGATGCAGATCATCGCCGACATCTTCGCCTACACGTCGAAGCACATGCCGAAGTTTAACAGTATATCGATCTCGGGCTACCACATGCAGGAGGCCGGCGCCACCGCCGACCTCGAGCTCGCCTACACCCTCGCCGACGGTCTGGAATATCTCAAAACCGGCGTCGCCGCCGGCATCGACATCGACGCCTTCGCCCCGCGACTCTCGTTCTTCTGGGCCGTCGGCAAAAACTTCTTCATGGAGGTCGCGAAGATGCGCGCCGGCCGCACCCTCTGGGCCGAGCTCGTCGCGCGTTTCGAACCGAAGAGCGCCAAGTCACTCGCCCTGCGCACCCATTCGCAGACCTCCGGCTGGTCGCTGACCGAGCAGGATCCGTTCAACAACGTCGCACGCACCTGCCTCGAGGCCCTCGCCTCCGTCTGCGGCCACACCCAGAGCCTCCACACCAACGCCCTCGACGAGGCCATCGCGCTGCCGACGGATTTCTCGGCCCGCATCGCCCGCAACACCCAGCTCCACCTCCAGCAGGAGACGGGCGTGTGCAACGTCGTCGATCCGTTCGGCGGCAGTTACTATGTCGAGTATCTCACCGCCGAGCTTATCCAGAAGGCCCGCGCCCATTTGGAAGAGGTCGATAAAATGGGCGGCATGACCAAGGCCATCGAGGCCGGCATCCCGAAGCTCCGCATTGAGGAGGCCTCCGCCCGCCGCCAGGCCAGGATCGACTCCGGGAAGGAGACCATCGTCGGCCTGAATAAATACCGCCTCGAACAGGAGGCGCCCATCGATATCCTGGAGGTGGACAACACCGCCGTGCGGCTCTCGCAGATCAAGCGTCTCGCCGAGTTGCGCGCCGGTCGCGACGAGGCCCGCTGTCGCGCCGCGCTGGCCGCGCTCACCGAGTGCGCCCGCACCAGGCAGGGCAACCTGCTCGAGCTCGCCGTCATCGCCGCGCAGGCCCGCGCCACGCTCGGGGAAATCAGCGACGCGCTGGAACTTGTTTACGGCCGCTACCAGGCGCAGATCCGCTCCATCTCCGGCGTTTACCGCCAGGAATTCGGCGAGGACGGCGTCGTCGCCCAAGTGAAGGAAAAAATGGCCGCCTTCGAGGCCATCGAGGGCCGCCGCCCCCGCATGCTGATCGTCAAACTCGGGCAGGACGGCCACGACCGAGGCTCCAAAGTCGTCGCCACCGCCCTGGCCGATCTCGGCTTCGACATCGACATCGGGCCGCTCTTCCAGACGCCCGCCGAGGCCGCGCGCCAGGCGGTGGAGAACGATGTCCACGCCGTCGCCATGAGCTCGCTCGCCGCCGGCCACAAGACCCTGCTTCCGAAGCTTCGCGATGAACTCAAGGCCCTCGGCCGCGAGGACATTGTGCTTATCTGCGGCGGCGTCATCCCGGCCCAGGACTACGACTTCCTCCTCGCCAACGGAGCCAGCGCCATTTTCGGCCCGGGCACCGTCATTCCCGTCTCCGCGCTGCGGGTTTTGGACTTGCTCACCGAGCGTTTTGAAACCGCCGCCGTCTAACCGTGTGCTCGTGAAGGATGACCGCCCAGATCCGCCCTCCCCGCCGGTTTCCCCCGCCGCGCCAATGACGCATGAGGGTTGCCCCCAGCCGCGACCGGACTGGGTGCCGGAGGAGGCCGGCGGAGCCTTCGCCACCTGGGTGGTGCAGGGGACGCGACCCGCCGGAGTGGCGCAGCCCGGTCGCGCCGTCGCGCGCCGTCGCACGCTGCGGCTGGAGGACTATGCCGCCGGCGTGCTGGCGCGCGATCCGGTCATTCTGGGCCGCGCCATCACACTCATCGAGAGCAACGCCCCCGCCCACCAGGTGCAGGCGCAGGAGCTGCTGGTGCGTCTCTTGCCTCACACCGGCCGCTCGCGGCGCGTGGGCATCACGGGCATTCCGGGCGCGGGCAAGAGCACGTTCATCGAGGCCTTTGGCTGCCATCTCACGGATGCCGGCCTGCGCGTCGCCGTCCTCGCCATCGACCCGACCAGCACGGTCAACGGCGGGAGCATTCTCGGCGACAAGGTGCGTATGGAAAAACTCTGCCGCCGCCCCGCCGCGTTCATCCGGCCCTCGCCTTCCGGCGGCACGCTCGGCGGCGTGGCGCGCAAGACGCGGGAGGCCCTGCTCCTCTGCGAGGCGGCGGGCTTCGATGTGGTGATCGTGGAGACGGTCGGCGCCGGGCAAAACGAAGTCACGGTGCGCACCATGGTGGACTTTTTTCTCGTGCTCATGATCGCCGGCGCCGGCGATGAATTGCAGGGCATCAAGAAGGGTGTGATCGAACTCGCCGACGCCCTCGTGATCAACAAGGCCGACGGCGACAACCGCCCGCGCGCCGCCGCCGCGCAGGCCGAGATGAGCAGGGCGCTGCATTATTTGCATCGTCCGCCCGATGGCTGGACCACACCCGCCTTGCTGGCCTCCGCGATCACGGGCGAAGGCGTGCCCGAGGTCTGGCGCATGACCAAGGATTTTTTCAAACTCACGCAGGCCAGCGGCGCGCTGACCGCCCGCCGTCAGGCGCAGGCCGTCGAGTGGCTGCACGCGCTCATCGTCGAGAGCTTGCGGAATCGCTTTTACTCGACCCCGGCGATTCGGACGCGCTTGAGCGCGATGGAGCGCGCCGTCGCCGAGGGCCGCCTCCCGGTCTTCACCGCCGCGACCGAGTTATTACAGCTCATCGACAAGTGAACCGGCTTCAAATTTTGCGATGAACAGCCCGTTCGATTGCCCGCGTTCGTAATACCCGGAACTGCTCATAAATTGTCGTTTATCTCGTGGTTATCACGGTTTGTAATAAATTCACAGGCCCCACCGGTTGGGCTTTTATGTGCGGACGACAACTATAGGTTGTGGTTTCTCTTCGCATCACCGTGTCGCGTCACGTGTTCAGTCCCACCCTCGCTTTTCCTCCCATGGCCACGCCTTTCTCCTCTGCTTCACAACCTGAAACTGCTCTCCCGGGCTTGCTCGGGCGACCCAAAAACGAGGGCCTGCTCAACCGCGCCATCCCCCAGAACGCCCGCATGGTCGTCAAGCGCGACGGCACCAAGGCCCATTTCGATCTCAACAAGATCACCCGCGGCATCGCCCTCGCGTTTCATGAGGTCGTGACCAACGCCGCCGAGAACCCCTACCGCGACGACATGCTGGCCTGCTACGGCCTCCCCAGCGACACCTTCATCGAGGTCACCAAGATCGCCGAGGCCGCCTCCCTCATGCTGGAGCTTTACTACCGCGACGGCAAACACCCGTCCATCGACCAGGTGCAGGACGGCGTGGAAAAAGCCATCGCCGCGTCCGGTCGCTGGGATGTCGCCCGCGCCTACATTCTCTACCGCGCCCGCCACACCGAGCGCCGCATGGGCCACTACGAGGACAATGGTCTCGCCGACTACATAGCCATGGCGAAATACGCCCGCTACCGCCCCGAGCTCGGCCGCCGCGAGATTTTCCACGAGGGCGTCGAGCGCTTGCGCGACATGCACTTCACCCAGTTTGCGGATAAACTCTCCCGCACCTTGCCGGCTGAGCTGCCTTTCGCTGTTGCCGAACTCGCGGGTGACAACGCCGCCTTGCTTGCCTCCGCCCTCGGCGGCCGCGATCTGTGCAAGATCATCACCGAGGCCTTCCGCCAGGTCGCGGTCAAAAACGTGCTCCCCAGCATGCGCTCCATGCAGTTCGGCGGCCAGGCCATCCTCACCAACCACAGCCGGATGTTCAACTGCAGCTACTCCAACGTCGATCGGGTGGAGTTTTTTCGCGAGTATTTCTACCTCCTCCTCAGCGGCTGCGGCGTCGGGTTCTCGGTCCAGAAGCACCACATCGCCCTGCTGGCCCCGCTGCCCGCGCGGGGCGCGGAAAACGATCTCGCGGTCGTGCACTACCGCATCGTGGACACCATCGAGGGCTGGGCCGATTCTTTGCACGCGCTCTTCCGCTCGCACTACGACGGCCAGAAAATCGAGTTCGATTACTCGGCCATCCGCCCGCGCGGCGCGCCGCTCAAGACCTCCGGCGGCAAGGCCCCCGGCCATCTCCCGCTCAAGAAGGCCCTGCACAAGGTCGAGCACATCCTCGAGCATGCCGCCGGCCGCTCCCTGCGCCCGATCGAGGTCTATGACATCAACATGTTCATCGCCAAGGCCGTGCTCGCCGGCGGTATCCGCCGTTCCGCTACGATCTGCCTTTTTTCTCCCGACGACGAGGAGATGGTGAACGCCAAGACCGGCAACTGGTTCGAGAAAGCCCCCCAGCGCTCCGCCTCCAACAACTCCGCCGTGCTTCCGCGCGGCGAGCAGAACGCCGAGCATTTCAAAAAACTCTTCAAGGCCCAGAAGGAGTTCGGCGAACCCGGCTTCTACTTTTGCGACAACCCCGAGGCCGGCTGCAATCCCTGCGCCGAGATCGCCCTGCTTCCCGTCGTGGACTGGGATCTCTCGCCCGAAGAGGTCGAGAAACTTTACGCCAACGGCTACCGCGGCGACCTGCCCGGCACCACCCGCCTCTCCGGTTTCCAGCACTGCAATCTCACCACCATCAACGGCCGCGCCGTGCGCACCACCGAGGATTTTTACCGCGCGTGCATCACCGCCACCACGATCGGCACCCTTCAAGCCGCCTACACCGAGATGCCCTACCTCGGGCCCATCACCAAACTCATCAACGAGCACGACGCCCTCCTCGGCGTCTCGATCTGCGGGTTTATGGACAACCCCGAGATCCTCTTCGACCAGCAGGTGCTCACCCGCGGCGCTCTCCTCTGCCGCGCCGCCAACCGCTGGGTCGCCGAGCTCATCGGCATCCGCCCCGCCGCCAAGCTCTCCACCTGCAAACCCGAGGGCACCGCCTCGCTCCTGCTCAACGCCGCCTCCGGCATCCACCCGCACCACGCCCGCCGCTACTTCCGCCGCGTGCAGGCCAACCGCAAGGAGCCCATCTACAGCTTTTTCAAGACCGTGAACGCGCAGATGACCGAGGTCTCCGTTTACAATCCCGACACCGACGATGTCATCTGCTTCCCCGTCGAGGCCCCCGAGCACGCCATCCTGCGCAAGGATATCAACGCCGTGCAGTTCCTCGAGTTGGTGAAACTCGTGCAGCAGGCGTGGGTCATCCCCGGCGGCGACCCGCACTCGCGGTCCCCGCTTCTGCACCACAACGTGTCCAACACCTGCACCGTGCGCCCCGAGGAGTGGGACGAGGTGTCCGAGTTCATCTGGGCCAACCGTCGCTTCTTCACCGGCATCTCGCTGCTCCAGGACGCCGGCGACAAGGCCTACCTCCAGGCTCCGCGCGAAGAGGTGTCGACGGAAGGCGACGTCGCCAAGTGGAACACCCTCAAACCCCGCCCGGTGGACTACACAAAAATGCGCGAGCACAGCGACGAGACCGACCTGAAGGAACAAGTCGCCTGCGCCGGCGGCGCCTGCGAACTGATCCGCTGAGCCGTCTTTGCGGAGCGGGAAGCACTCAGCGCCCCGTTCCGAAGTGGCAGAGGCCTTCCTGTCTGTGCGCCCGATGCAGGCCCGACCACTGGCCGGGCTTTTTTCAATCTGCCGTTTTGATGAGGTCGAATTTTCCGGCGATCCGATCGACGTGAAGAAGTTACAGGTGTTTTTCGAGCTGCTTGGTAAAGGCGGGATTCTTGGGGCTGATGTTTTCGCCTACGGGGTCGTTCTTTCCACGATAGAAGAGCAGAAACACAGTGCCGTCATCCATTGCGGGCAGCTACCTGCGTGCCGGCCGGGGATACCGTTTACGGATTCAATTCGGGTGTGATGTAGAAACGGCCGTGTCGGCCGTTTTCCGTCGCCTGAACACGCCTGACACAGGCGTGGCTACACCGCCCAATAGACTCGTTTCGGAAGCGAAAGATTGTGGCACCGATCTTACCGGCGAACCGCAACGATGCGCGTGGCCGTCACAATGGAGAAACCGGGAGCAAGACGTTCCGGATTTTTTTGCCGCGAAGGAACGCAGAGAACGCAAAGAAAGGCAGGCGTAACCACGGGCACCGGGTTTGATAAGCCAACCGACTAAACCTAAGTAAACCTAAGGGACGTCGTAATTCTTAAGGGACCAGTCTTTCTCCGCATGTTTTGCAGCAAAAATCCCCAATAAACTGATATTTACGAACCGCCCCATTATCGCCCCGAAACAAGGGATCGTAAGTTCAGCGTAACCTAAAGCTTGCGTGTAGTGAACCAAGGCGAGCACCCTAGATGCAATGAACTCCAGACTGCTCCCGCCAAGGCGCTGCGAGATAAACAAACAAAAGAAAAACGGAGGCTAACAGGTCGCTAGAGCCAAAACGAATGCATGTCACGTATCGTGCTGCGCACGCTCCGCGCCAAGTATGATCGCGACTCATCTTTAACGTTGGGCAAAAATAAAATACGCATGACTCGCAATAAAGTATTCGAAGCCCTAGGCGCAAAGCCGACAAATCCACGCTGGTCTTGGTGCGCAATTGCGCCCGATCATAGCCGAGCAGTTTTCACGCTATGGGAGGACGAAATAAAGGACGGTCAGAATAATCTATTTGGGGATGACTACGATGTGAAAGGTCGCTTAGGGGAAATGGACCAAAAAAGAACACTCGAATTAGTTATCAATAAGCAGATTCCTGCCTATGGATTGATTTGTATAGCGCTGGATGTAAATGCCACTCCAAGAAGTATAAAAGAAATAAAAGCTGAGTATTTAATTAAGCTGCGCATAACCAAGGTCGGAAAGAGCATATACGGAAAGCATCTTCAGCAAATCCATTTGATTGATTTGATTAAAAGTCTCGGAACTATAAACTCAGAGAATTCAGGACTGAATGATTTAGGGATTCCGCGCGGAAATGCCACTCCAGATCGTGCTTTGTTTAGTTCTTATACAGTAATTCGCGATGCAAAGGTTCGAGATTATGTCATTAAAGAATCGGCGGGCACATGCGAATATTGCGGAAAGAAAGGGTTCTTGATGCGGAGTGGTCACCACTATGTTGAAGCTCATCATGTTATTTCTTTGGCGAATCAAGGGAAAGATACGGTCGAAAATGTTATCGCCTTATGCCCAGATCATCACAGGGAAGCACATTATGGAGCCGAAGCAGAAGCACTTGAAGTGGAATTTATTAAGTGCATACAGCAACGGAAGTGAATCACGGAGGCCAACAAGGTGCAGAGTCGATGCGGTCTAGCCGAGAGATGTTGGTAGCGGCTAACTGTTCAATGTTTCTAGGCCAGAACCCATAATCCAAGTAGATTACCCTTAACGTTAGGCAGAAAAACAAATGCGTCGTCTAATACTTATATTAATTGCACTAGTCCCACTAATTTCGGGTTGCTCTAGGGGTATCCAAGGCGAGGCATTTATCGTAACTAAAGATAGAAGCACGATTAAGCTTAGCCTTCTAGATGTTTATGTAATACCGTATAAGCCATACGTTGCATATATTAGCAATGCCAAATTCGCAATGAATACTAAAATAGAATCGGGTCGAGCACAGATCGCTGAAGCGCAAAAGCATGTCGAAAGACTCGAGATTGATATTATAGGTCTCGAGATAGATGCATCAAGAATTGAGACGCAAGAGAAACCAGTGATGGAGGAGATTTATGCACTTAACAGGGCGATATTTGAAGTGAAGTATAATGATAGACTCGATTTAGAAACTAGAAATAGAGGGGTCCTCTCTAGGGAAGAGAAAGTTCGCACCCTTGAGGTCAAAGTGGCTCCCCTTGTTTCCTTGAAAAAGGATGTCGAGGCCCGCATTGCTTATACTCAAAAAAACATAGAAGATCAAAAGTCTAGGATTATTGAGATGAAATCAGCAGAGACGGCTATTCGGGATGAGTTTTTGAATGGATTCACTAAAATAGAGGGGGCATTGCTAGCTAAGACGAACTCCGAAGGGCAATTTCACATCCGCACACGACGTGGAAGTTACGCTATATTTGCGAATACTGATCGAAGAGTTGGGGATGAGGTTGAGCACTATGTCTGGGTAATTGAGTCGGCACAGGAATTCGTTTCATTAAATAATGATAACATACTCAAATGAGCGGTCAGCCAACGCGGTCAGGCCGAGAAACGTAGATTGTATAGCACGCTTTAGAAAGGGGTTGCACAACGAATCTTTGAACGGCTTTTTATTTATTTAATTGTCGGTTTGGCTCGTTTTATCGACTTGCACCAGACCACTGCGCCGCTGGGCTATAAGGTCCGACAGAAACCATGAATCGAATCCTCCTTCTCATCCTCTCTTGCACCTTTGGCTTCCAGTTGAGCGCGCAGGTCATTCGCTCTGTTGATGGGCGCACCGCCCAACTCCCTGCCCAGTTTGCGGTCACCCCAGATGGACTAAAATGGGTTCAATCCAAATCAACGGACCCCGTTTTGATTTTATGGAATAAAATAGATCTGGTCGCACTCGCGAGGGATCAGCCCAAGATTGAAGAGGCGAGGCAGCAGGTGCTCTTGTCGAATACTGTAGTGTATTTCTCCAGTCCGCCCAAGCCGAATTATTATCGAGAGTTTCTAAGTCAGAAAATAAATGTTGAGTTTCAACAAAAGTGGACCGCTGTTTCGACGGGAACGATAGAATACACCACCAACACCTCCGGATATGCGGGTTATAATCCAGGCTACACGGGCTCCGATAGCAGAGTCACCGGAACGATATCGCTCACCACTCACTATATCGATCAAACACGACCGGCGCTCAATACCACAATCGAGGGCTTGCTTTTGCAACTAGGCGAAGACGATAGAATTGATACCCATCGATTGATCAACGATCTGCGCGAGTCCGGCGGCGTTTTTAGGAATATACAACTGTTGTTTTCCAGCCTTAGGGAAATCTATCCCAATGATATTGAAATTTATAAAGCTTCGCGTGGGATCGATAAATTGATCTCCGAACGGGCCACCTCAGTCGATGCCATGCGACAGCTGAAGGCTTTCGCCATTTATGCTAGAACGATGGCGAAATAACTCATACCGATCGCCCGTAACTTTCAGACTTTAACGCCGCCGAGCCAATGGAGTCTGGCCGAGAAATGTGGATAACGCCTAACTATACAACGTTTACCGGCCATACCCCATAATCCAAGCGGCATAGTATAGAATCCAACTTAGAGTGTCTTAAATGCAGCACTCCCAGCACGAACCTCGCGACCGCTGAACAGTCCGGCGCGCGCCGACGAGGCGATCACTGCTTTGATTCTGGCGGAGCGCAGGTTACATCGCACGTGGGGCTAGAAGTAGCTGCGCGTATTACAAAACCGGTGTAAGTTTCTCTATACTCCGGCTTGCACAGTGTGCGGTTGCTTCGCTCCCTTTCCCGACCTAAATCCCGATGCCTCCCACTGTGACAGTAAAAGCTTCCACTCGCACACTCAGCCCTCTCGCCACGCTGATCTTCAGCTCTCGCTGGCTGCAGCTCCCTCTCTACCTCGGCCTGATTATAGCCCAAGGTGTCTATGTCATTCTCTTTATCAAAGAGCTTTGGCATCTGATCACGGAGGCCACCAGCTTGTCCGAACAACAGATGATGTTGATCGTGCTCGCCCTGATCGACGTGGTCATGATCTCAAATCTGCTGATGATGGTGATCGTCGGCGGTTACGAAACGTTCGTCTCCCGCCTGCGACTGCATAATCACCCGGACCAGCCTGAATGGCTCAGCCACGTCAATGCGTCCGTCCTGAAGGTGAAACTGGCGATGGCGATAATCGGTATCAGCTCGGTGCATCTGCTCAAAACCTTCATCGCCGCGGGCAGCCTCGGATTGCCGACCGCTGCTGGACAAACCCTGACCAATGGCACGCTGGTCACCGCGCAAGGCGTGATGTGGCAGACGATCATCCACTGCGTTTTCATCCTGTCAGCCCTCGGTATCGCCTACACGGACCGGGTCATGACGGCCCCCCCCGCCCAGAGCGCGCCAAAGCACTAAGGCGCTAGGATACATCATCCCCCTAGGCCGTCATGGTTTGAAGCGGGTGATAGCACTAGCCCTGGCAGTCTGGACTGTCGCCTGATGCAGGCCCGAACGGTGAGCGGCGTTTCTCGCAGTTCTGGCTAACGCGGCAGGTTGAGAAACCTTGATCAAGACCGATCGCCTGTAGCTTTCAGACTTTTGAACGCAAAGACGCAGAGGCACTGAGATAGGCAAAGACTCATTTCCACTGTCAGGTCGTTGCGCCCTTTGCGCCTTGGCGGCTTTGCGTTAAAAAAACTCTATTTTATACAGGGCGTCGGTGTTAGTTTGGCGCGGAGGTAGGGGACGGTGGGCGAGTTTTTTTGCTTTAGGAACTCAGTCAGCGGGCCTTGGTAGAGGAGTTCGCCGCCGTCGGGGCCGCCGACGGGGCCCAGTTCGACGATCCAGTCGGCCTCGGCGAGGAGGTCGAGGTGGTGCTCGATCACAATCACGGTGTGACCTTGCTCGACCAGTGCATGCAGCACGCCGATGAGTTTTTCGCAGTCGCTCAGGTGCAGGCCGATGGTTGGCTCCTCCAGGATGTAGAGGTTTTGAAAACCGAGGTTGCGGCTGCGTTCACGGTAGCTGGCGAGGCCTTGGGTCAGCTCGGTCACGAGTTTCAGGCGCTGGGCTTCGCCGCCGGAGAGCGTGGGGCTGGACTGGCCGAGGGTGAGGTAGCCGAGACCGCAATCGCACATGAGCTGGCAGACCTGGCTGAGCTGGCTGTGGAAATCGAAGTAGCCGACCGCTTCCTCAAAGGTGAGCGCGAGGACGTCGGCGATGGATTTGCCCTTCCAGCGAAGCTCGGAGAGTTCGGGGGCGTAGCGGGTGCCACGGCAGTCGTCGCAGGGGAGATAGGTGTCGGGCATGAAGGCCATCTCCAACTTGATGCGACCCGCACCGGAACAGGCCTCGCAGCGGCCGCCGGCGGTGTTGAAGGAAAAACGTCCGGCGGTGTAGCCACGTATTTTAGCCTCGGGGATGCCGGCAAAGAAAGTGCGGATGAGATCGAAAATGCCGAGGTAGGTGGCGGGAGTGGAGCGCGGGGTTTTTCCGATGGGGGATTGGTCGACCTCGATGACCTGTTTAAAAACCTGGGCGTTTTGGAGCGAGGAGAAGGGAGCGGGGAGCGAGGAGCTGGAAGCGAGAAGTTCTGACCCGGAGGGATGTCCGGTGGCTTTGGCGTAGGCTTTGCCGGTGAGCTTGGCGGACTTGGTTTTGATTGCGTGGGTGACCGCCGGGTAGAGCAGGTCGCGGAAGAGGGTGGATTTGCCCGCGCCGCTCGGGCCGCAGACCATGGTGAGGCGACCGAGGGGGATGCGGAGGTCGAAGTTTCTGAGATTGCGGAGACATGCGCCGCTGAGGGTGAGCCAGGCGGGGGGAGGGCCGGGCTGGAGCCCGGCGTTCCCGGGGGTGGCGCGCGCGCGGCGTGAAGAAATCTCCACGGAGCGGTAGGCGCCGCGCAGGGGGTGCTTGATGCCGCGAGTGAGGTATTGGCCGGTGAGGGATTTCTCGATGCGCTTCACTTCGGCGGGCGTTCCCTCGGCGAGGATTTCACCGCCGTGGATGCCGGCGGCGGGGCCGAGGTCGATGAGGCGGTCGCAGCGCTCCATGAGCTCGTCGTCGTGCTCGACGACGAGGAGGGTGTTTCCTTTGTCGCGGAGGGACTGGAGGGTCTCGATGAGGCGGTCGTTGTCGCGGGCGTGGAGGCCGATGGAGGGCTCGTCGAGGACGTAGAGCACGCCGGCGAGGTTGGTGCCGAGCTGGGCGGCGAGGCGGATGCGCTGGGATTCGCCGCCGCTGAGGGTGTCGGTCGGGCGGTCAAGCGAGAGGTAGCCGAGGCCGACGTGGTCGAGGAAGCGAAGGCGTTCCCTGATCTGCGGGATAATGTCCTGGACGATGGCGCGGCCGCGCTCGTCGAGGGCGAGGCGGTCGAGGGTGGCGATGAGGGCTGCGGGGGTGGCGGCGAGCAGGGCGGGGAGGGAGAGCGGGGCGTGTTTGCCGGTGAAGTGGAGCTTCACGGCGCGGGGAATACGGGCGAGGCGCTGGCCGTGGCAATCCGGGCAAGGCGTGCCGGTGTCGGCGACCTCGTCCTCGGAATCGATGCCGAAGGCGCGGAGGCGGGCGGCGGGATCGTCGTCGTTTTTGGCGTCCTCGTCGGGGATGAGCATCCAGGGGAAGACGCGACCGTGGCCCCGGCAGGTGGGGCACCAACCGCGCGGGGAGTTGTGGGAGAAGTGCTTGGGGTCGAGCTCGGGGAAACTCTCGCCGGAGTCGGCGTCGGTGCGAGTGGTGGAAAACCAGGAGAGGACGTCCCCCTTGGGATTGATAAGGAAGCACGAGCCCTTGCCGAGGCGGAGGGCTTCGTCGAGCGCGGCGAAAGAGCGGTCGGACGTTTTGAGGTCCGCGATGACGACCTCGACATCGTGTTCGGCGTAACGGTCGAGTTTCTGGAAAGCGGAGACGGGAAAGACGCGGCCATCGGCGCGCATGAGCTCGTAGCCGTGGTCCTCGATCCAGGTGGCGATGGGCTGGTGGTGGCCCTTGCGGCCGCGAATGAGCGGGGCGCAGAGGTAGAGGTGGCGGGCCTTGGTCGCGGCGGGGGTGGCGAGGATTTTGGTCAGCAGGCGCTTGAGCTGGGCGGGGGAGAGGGGTTCGACGGGTTTATCGGTGTCGGGGTGGTGCTGGATGCCGAGGCGGGCGTAGAGGAGGCGAAGGTATTGGGCGACCTCGGTGATGGTGGCGACGGTGCTCTTGCGGGAGCCGCGCGTGATACGTTGCTCGATGGCGACGGTCGGGGGGATGCCGGTGAGGCGGTCGATGGCGGGCCGGGGCATCTGCTCCACGAACTGGCGGGCGTAGGAACTCATGGAATCCATGAAGCGGCGCTGGCCCTCGGCGAAGATGATATCGAAGGCGAGGGTGCTCTTGCCGGAGCCGGAGACGCCGGTGACGACGTTGAGTTGCCGGTGCGGGATGGAGAGGGAGATGTTCTTGAGGTTGTTTTCCCGCGCGCCCTCGAGGCGAATGACGGAGGCGCCGGAGGGACGGAATGACGAAGGACCCATGCCGAATGACGCACGGGCAGGCTCGGCGGCGAGGAGGTCGGCGCTGGTGTCGTGGGCGGGGAGGAGGGCGGCGAAGAGATAGGGGGCGGTGGCGGTCTGGGTGCGTGCGACCTGTTCGGGGGTGCCCTCGGCGACGATGCGACCGCCGCCGGAACCGGCCTCGGGGCCGACCTCGATGAGCCAGTCGGCGGACTTGAGCACGTCGAGATTGTGTTCGATCACGATGAGGCTGTGGCCGCGATCAACGAGGGCCTGCAGCACAGTCAGCAGGCGGGCGACATCGTGGCGGTGCAGCCCGGTGGTGGGCTCGTCCAAAAGGAGCAGAGCGCCGCCGCCCACGGCGGAATGACCAACGACCGATGACGAATGACCGGTGGTGGAAGGCGCGGCGGAGGTGTAGCCGGTGAGGTATTTGACGAGTTTGAGGCGTTGGGCCTCTCCGCCGCTGAGGGTGTTGAGCGGTTGACCGAGCGTGAGGTAGCCGAGGCCCACTTCATCCAGCACGGCGAGACGGGCGTGGATGGCAGGTTGCGCCGCGAAGTGGATGAGGGCGTCGGAGACGGACGTGTTGAGCAGATCCGAGATGGTTTTATCCTGGTGGGTGATGGCGAGCACCTCGGGCTTGAAGCGGCGACCCTCGCAAACGGGGCAGGGGACGAAGACGTCGGAGAGGAATTGCATCTCCACTTTTTCGTAGCCGAGGCCCTGGCAATGGTCGCAGCGGCCGTCGCCGGCGTTGAAGGAGAAAGAAGAGGCGCTGTAGCCGGCGGCCTGGGCGGCCGGGGTCTTGGCGTAGAGATCGCGGATGAGATCCCAGGCCTCGGTGTAGAGGGCGGGGTTGGAGCGCGGGGTGCGGGAAAGCGGGGATTGGTCAACGAGGACGATTTCGGTGAAAAGCTCGTCGCCGGATATGGCTGCGATAGCGGCGGCGTCCTCGGTGAGCTGGCGGCGTTTGGCGAGCAGGCCTTGGTGGATAACTTTATCGAGCAAGGTGGATTTCCCCGAGCCGGATACGCCGGATAGGGCCACGAAACGGTGGAGCGGGAGATGCAGGTCGAGATTGCGGAGATTGTGCTTGGTGACGCCCGTGAAGGTGAGGCGAGGCTGCCCTACAGCCACGGAGCGACGGGTGAGCGGGGCGTCGATGGACCTTCGTCCCGAGAGGTAGGCACCCGTAAGCGAGTTTTTTTCGCGGAGGAGTGAAGGGACGTCGCCTTGGAAAACGAGGTGGCCGCCCCGGGCACCGGGGACCGGGCCGATCTCGATGAGGTGATCGGCGGCGCGAATCATGGACTCGTCGTGCTCGACGACCACGACGGTGTTGCCGGCGTCAACGAGAGTGCGGATGATGCCGAGCAGCCGGTCGATGTCTCGCGGGTGAAGGCCCACCGAGGGCTCATCGAGGACGAAGAGGGTGTCGATGAGCGAGGTGCCCAGGCAGGACGTGAGGCCGACGCGCATGGTCTCGCCGCCGGACAGCGTCTTGCTGGTGCGGTCGAGGGTGAGGTAGCCGAGGCCGACCTGGGTCAGGTAGCGCAGGCGGGTCTGGATGGAGTCAAAAGCAAGGTGGGCGCTGCGGGAGTCGGGCGTGGCGGAATCGCGAGCGAACTCGTCCCGCTGGGAGGCGACGAGATCGAGCAGGTCGGCGACGGGGAGTTGGTAGAGCTCGGGGAGGGTTTTGCCGCGCCATTTCCAGCAGAGCGATTCGGGCCGAAGCCGGGAGCCGGCACAGTCAGGGCAAGGGTTATAGGAGCGGAAACGGGAGAGAAAAACGCGGACGTGAGTCTTGTAGGTGTTTTTTTCGAGCCACTGGAAAAACCCCTTGAGGCCATACCAAGCGTGGGGCCACTCGCGACCGGGCTGGCCGTAGTCGGGCTCGCCCTCGAGGACGAGGTGCTGGTGCTCGGCGGAGAGGTCGGCGAAGGGGAGGTTGACGGGGAGGCCGATTTTTTTGGCGAAACGGATGAGGTCCTTTTGCGACTCGCCGTAGGTCTCGCCCTGCCAGGCCTTGATGGCACCGTCGGCGATGGACACGGAGCGATCGGGGATGGCGAGGCTGGTATCTATTTCTATGATACGACCGAAGCCCCGGCAACGCGGGCAGGCGCCGAGGGGGGAGTTGAAGGAAAAGAGGGCGGGGGTGGCGGCGCGGAAGGTGCGGCCGGTCTCGGGTGAATGCAGGCCGCGGGAGTAATGTCCGGCGGGGACGAAGGCGGAGGCGGCGGACGCAAAGGGGGCGAAGAGGTGGAGTTCGCCCTGACCGAAGTGGAGCGCCTGCTCGGCGGCCTCGAGAAAACGGAGGCGGGCCCCGGCGTTGAGGGTGATGCGGTCTTGGGCGACGAAGAGATGGGGGGCGGCGGCGAGCGGGGTGGGGGCGGCGAGAAGGTCGTCGATACGGTGGGCGGAGAGGCCGGGCTGGAGCCCGTCGGTCCCGGGGACGGCGGCGGCCGGGAGTAAAACTCGGACGTAGGACTGGCCTTTGAGACTGGCGAGGATCTCCGGCCAGGCGTGATTGACGGGACGGGTGATTTTGAAGGCGACGACGAGCGTCTGGCCGGCGTGGGTGGCGTGGACCTTTTCCCAGATGGTGGCTGGCGTGTCGTCCTCGACGGGTTTTCCGGTGGCGGGGTCGAAACAGGTGGCGATGTGACTGAACCAGACCTTAAAGTAATCGGTCAGCTCGGTCATGGTGCCGACGGTCGAGCGGGAGGTTTTGACCGTGTTGGTCTGCTCGATGGCGATCGACGGGCGGATGTTCTCGATGGAGTCCACCTTGGGCTTGTCGAGCAGATCGAGGAACTGGCGGGTGTAGGAGGAAAACGTTTCGACGTAGCGGCGCTGCCCCTCGGCGTGAAGGGTGTCGAAAACGAGAGAACTTTTACCTGCGCCGCTGGGGCCGGTGACTACGATGTAACGGCCCAGGGGCAGATCGAGATCGAAGCCCTTGAGGTTGTTCTGACGGACGCCACGCAGGCGGATGCACTCGGGGGAAGCCGGACGATCGGACGCGGAGGGAGTTGATTTTGTGCGGGCCACGGTGGCACGAAGTCCAAGCGGCGGAAGAAGGCAAATGAGCAGACGTGAGGTTTTTCGTTGCGAGGACGGAAGACGGGCGAAAAGTGCGCGGGATGAAAAGTAAGTTTGCCGCTTTGTTGATGCGTTGGCTGGTGCTGGCCCTCGGGGTCACCCTCGCGACCAAGATCGTCGACGGTATTACCTGCGATGATGGCCAGACGCTGCTCATCGTGGTGGTGCTCCTGAGCTTCTTTAACGCGGTGGTGCGGCCGATTTTGGTGTTGTTTACCCTGCCTTTTATCCTGCTCACCATGGGCGTCGGGCTGGTGGTGATCAACGCGCTGCTTTTCATGCTCGTCGGGCATCTGGTGGACGGGTTTCACGTCGCCAGCTTTTGGTCGGCCTTCTGGGGCGCTTTGATCGTCGGGGTCACGAACATCATCATGGCGGCCTTTATGCGCAAACCGCCTGACAACGGCGGCAAAGGCGGTGGTGGCAACGGCGGGGGCGGCACGGGTATCAATGTCAACGTGAGCGGTCGGATCGGACGGAAACGCGAGAGCGGGGGCGACGTGATCGACGTCTGATGCGACCGAATTTTATTCGGGAAGTCGATTGACGGAGACGGCACCGGAACTACGGTTGCGGCGACCTTCTGCAGTGTTCGAGGTGTTCTTTATACGCTCTTTGCCTTTGAAACATTCCGGGGGCCATCAAACCGTGCGCACACAGCTAGGCCGTAAATCGGACAGCTAACCAGCGCATGGCGGCTCCCACCTTAACTTAAAAAGGTCAGAAGCCTTTGAGCATACGGCACAAGCGGTAGGTCACTATTTTTATAAAAACCCTGCGAGCGGAATTCGCCCAGGGGCGGGACTGCGGTGTCCGGTCAATATCTCGGCTACGATCCGGACGTTTTCCCGCCCTGAAATGCAGAAGTTCACCAAGGCGGAATCCACCCAAGCAGGCACGCCGAAGGATTCAAACGGGGTGTTGCTAACGACTACGATTGGTTTTCCCGTGGCCCGGAGTTCTTCCAGCACCGGTATCATGATCGCATGGCTGCGGTAGTTGTAGTAGCTTGTGGTAACGATCACATCGGCCTCATCCAGGCGTGCGCGTATGGCGGCGCGATCCGCATCGGTGATTTTTTCGTTTACCGCGACGGTTGAGATGTCCGGCCGCAGGCGACGGATTTCCTGCCAGAGCATGCCGGGATGGGCGTAGGAGTTATTGATGAAACGGTGGAAATGGTGGATTTGCTCAATGAGCAGAATGCGCGGGCCGCGTGGCAGCGGGATGAGCTTGGCGCGATCCCGCAGGACAACGGTCGTGCGCGCGGCGGCCTCCTCTGCGGTGGCAATGATCGCAGGATCATGGAAAAGCGCGCCGGCGCGGGACGCATCCACCTTGCCGCCATTGATCGCCAGACCCATCTGCCAGCGCAGGGTCAGTATGCGGCGCACCGAGGCATCAAGAGCGGCTTCGCGATAACGCCCTGAACGGACGGCTGCCTTGACGGCGGAGAGCACTTGCAGGCGTTGCGGAGAATAGGACCGGCAGAGAACCAGATCGCACCCGGCAATGAGACAACGCACGACGGCTTCGCCCATATCGTAGAGCGCAAGCAGTCCGCCCATCTGGACATTGTCGGTGGTAACAACCCCCTCAAAACCCAACTCACCGCGCAGTAGATCGGTCACGATCGCGGGGCTGGTGGCGCCCGGGACTCCCGCGGCGCCGAGCGAAGGATATGCTGTAAACGCAGCCATGATGACGGGCAGCCCGGCTTCGATCAGTGCCCGATAGGGTGAAAGGTGCACGCGCCAAAGCTCGTCGCGGCTTAGCGTAATCTCGGGCAGGCCGAAATGGGCGTCGGTGTTGGAATGTCCGCGGCCGGGAAAGTGTTTCCCCGTGGCGGCAATACCGGCGTCATTCAGACCACAGAGGGCTTGCAGGCCAAAGCGTGTTACTGCCTCTGGATTATCGCCGAAGGAGCGGGGGCCGATTTCCGGGTTTTCCGGGTTCGTATTCACGTCCAGCACCGGAGAGTGGATCATGTTGGCGCCGAGTGCCCTGGCCTGGCGGCCGATGGCGAGGGAAATGCGGTAGACGAGATCCGGGTCATCGGCCACGGCCTGCCCGAGCGGATACGGAAACAAGCGCTGTTCAAAGAGGAAGTCTGCCCCTTCGCCTTCTTGATCGAACGCCGTGTGCAGGGGGACGCCTCCGGGACGTTCCATGGCGATATCACGAAGCTCGTTCAGTGTCGTGGCGAACTCCGCTGAAGTGCAGGCTATCCGTTCCAGGTCGGGTCTATCAAAGGTGTCATGGCAGGGGCGGCAATGTCTGTCTTTCGCGGCTGCTCCGGTGCGGGTATCGTTGCTGCCGGGAAGGAACTTTTGAGCGATTCGCAGTCCTCCTATGTGATGGCGACGGATAAACTCGACGACGTCAGGAGTGACGAATGGGCCGTAATGGGGGAATACCATGAGCTGGCCGACCTTCTGGTCGAGATCCAGGCGGCCCAGTATATCGTTTACCCATCGTTCGCCGCTGGCGTCGAGTGGGAGGAGGGCTGAAGGGTTATCGAGTGTCTGCATGGTTAGAGTGAGGATTTTAGATGGGTAGTCTTTCAGGGAGCGGAGACCTTGAGGCGGAGAAACTGTTTACCGCCGTTTACCGGCACATTCACCGAGTAGGTTCCGTCACCGTTGTCGGATTCGGTTGCCGTAAGGGGCGACCATGTATCAACGCCGAGAGTGCTGGATTGCTCGACGGAGTAGGACAGGGCGGTGACGGCCTTGCGGTAGGTGAAACGAAGCTCTCCTCCGGCTCCGGCAAGGAAGGGCGCACGATTCGCGGCGTCGGGTAGGTTTGGGTTCCCTCCGAAGGCGTATTCGAGGAAGTTCACGAGTCCGTCGGCGTCGGCGTCGGCTGTGCTTGCCCCGGCGCCCGAGGTGGTGTCGGCACTGCCGAAGTTCGTAAAGGTCCAGCTTTCCTGCGCGGTTCCGATAACGAATAATTGGAAGGTCGAAGTGGCCGATAAACTGCCGTCGCTAACGGTAACGGTGATATTGGCGCTACCGAGTTGGTGTAAGGCGGGTGTGATGTTGACGGTGCGGTTGGTGTCTGTGCCGCCCAAAAGAATATTGGCATCGGGCACGGGGGATTGGTTCGAGGATGTGGCGCTGACACTCAACGTCGCAGGCGGGGTATCAATGTCGTCGATGACAAATTGCACGGCGCTGGTGCCGGTGTTTATGGCGGTGAATTGATCGGGGATCTGGCTGATGACCGGGGCATCATTCACCGCATTAATCGTAACGATAAAATTATCCGAACTGCTCAGCCCGCTCGCGTCCGTGACGGTGACTGTGATCGCTGACTGGCCGACCTGGTTTGCGCTTGGAGTTACCTGTATCGTGCGATTCGCGTCGCTGCCCCCAAGCGTGAGGCCTGCGAGCGGTATTTTCACCGGATTGGATGAGGTGGCGGTGACGATGAGATTGACCGCCGCCGTCTGCACGTCGCCGATGGTGAAGGCGATCACGCCGGTTGAGGTGTCCTCGTCCAGGGTGCGGTTGGTGATATCGCTTATGGTCGGCGGGGTGTTGCCAGAAAGGGGCACTGATAGAGTGGCGGCGGCGCGGGCATATCGCGCACCGCCGGAATTATTCGCCGTATCGTCGACACCGGCCAAAACCAGAGTGACTTTCCCGCCGAAAACGTAGGATCCGATGCTAGGTATGCTCAACGTTGCCGACGTGTAGGGAGCGGAGCCGGGATCGAGCAGCGCGCTGGCACCAATGGCGTAGGCGCCGGAGGACAGACCGTTGCCGGAGGTGTCGTTGGCTTGCGCTGTATTCCACGTCGCCGCGGCGGTAAAAGTGTCGTAACCATGATTTAAAGCCCAAAGCTGGACGCGTTGTTTGTTGCTGTTAATAAACGAGATATTGAACGTGGCGGTGCCCGCGCTGTTCAAGGCTAGGGCACTGACGTCGAACTGGAAGTAGGCCTTTCGCTTCGTGCCGGTCGCGCTGTATTTGGTGCTGACGTAGCCGAGGGCGGCCTCGTCTATATTTGCGTCGGCGTTAGTGCCGCTCTCAATCGTGGCCTCGGTGCTCACGATTACCGAGGTGAAAGTGTTAACGGGATTCACGGTTATAGAGACTGTGGCCGTAGCCGTGCCCCCGCTGACATTGCTGATCGTGTAGGTAAAGGAGTCGGGACCCGCGTAGCCGGAGGCCGGGGTGTAGGTAATGGTGGCGGCGTTGTTTATAACCACGTTTCCGTGCGCGGGATTAGTCGCACTGGTGACGGAGAGCGGGCTGCCGTTCTGTGAAGTGTCGTTCGAAAGCACCGAAATGGTGACGGGCGTATCGAATGGGGTGCTTGCCGAGTCAGGATTGGCGACGAGGTCGGAGTTGGTGGGATTCGTTCCTGCGAGGTATTCCGCTCCATCGCTCACGCCATCGCCATCGGTATCGGCCAGGAGTGGACTTGTGCCAAAGACGGTCGTTTCTGCGATATCGCTAAGGCCGTCGCCATCTGTATCCAAGCGACGGATAATACGCAGACGCGGTCCGGGATTTGCGCCAGTGTCGCCTTCCTGAGAAACGATCTGAATGCCGTCGGTCTGGGTATCGCCCGCTGCACCGGTGGCAATATTCACATCCCAGCGATAATCCTGGCTGATGAGGAAGCCTGCGGCTCGGGATGAAATACGATCGCGGATGAACGTGGTGACGTCGATCTGACGCTCGTTGAAAGTGGTGCCGGTGACGACGAGCTGGCCTTGGATAAACGCGTTAGTGCCGGCTCCGGAGACCACATTGTTTTGAATTCTGTTTCCGAGGGCTACCCCTTGAAGCAGGTTTGGAGTTGTCGCCCACGTGACTGATTTTTGGCTCCAACTCGTGTTGTTCACGCCATAGACGTGCGCTTGGATGGTGTCAGGTGCAGTGAGTGTGGCGGCCTGGAGTTCGAGCGTGGCGAAGAGCAGGTCGGGAGGGTAGAGGACGGGCAGCGCAAAGTTAACGAGCGCAGCGTTCCGAGAATTCGCACTGGTGGCGTTGTTTTTGACGGTCAGGGTGGAGGCGCCGTCGTAGTTCACGGTCTTATTGGTGCCGTCTTTGACTGTTGCGTCGTCGCTAGCCGGAATGAGCAAGGCAGGAGATGCGGTGCGCGGCTCTATGGTATAGAGCCACACCGAATAAGCCGGTTGGGTGCGGCTTGCGAGGGTGCCGCTGCTCACCGTGGTAAGACCATTGAGGGCGACCGCGCCATTGCTGGTGGAGCTGACCTCTTCGAGCAGGACCGAGCTTCCATTGGGTATATTCCACGCAGCCAAATTAACCGCTATATCGGCCGGGGAGGAGGTGTCGTTGACCGATAAAATATAGCAGCGGCCCGAAACGGGGTCGCGACCCGCGAGAAATTCAAGGTATTGCAGAGAGGTGCTCGAGCTGGAAGCAAGCACCTCGCGCCCCGGGCCGAACCCTTTGTTAAAAAGCCGGTAAACTTCGGCCGCCTGGCTGGCGCCTCCGTGCTGGTAGGGAAAGTTCAGGGTGTCTGCATAGTGGGTTCCGTTTTTTGCCACTCCTGAAGCGTTGCCGGAGCTCGCCGTCTGGGTAAATTTAAAGAGCCACATTTCATTCGCACCGCTGGAGGCAAGATTGACCAGAACGCCGCCGAGACGGGAAAAGCGGTATGGAGTATCAAGGGTCTCGGTCGTGGCCTCGAGCGTGGATGAGGTGTTAACGTTGAATTCCGAGAGCGTGACTGGCAGCGGTGATTCACCGGGCATGGCTGCGGCCATGGCGGCACGGTTAGCGATGACGCGGGAGCCGAAGGTAGCGGGGGAGGAGTCGTAATTATGGTAATCGTAGCAATCGAACAGATTAAATGTCGGGCTCGTAGTGCCGAGAAAATCAGTATGTCGATTGGCAAACGAGAAACCTTCCCAGGTGGCGTCGTAATCGCCCCCTGAAGTGGTGGGGGCGTAGATCACGGCGGCGAGGTTTTTGCTATAAAGCGTGTTTACGTCGGCAATGGCGGCACGGATCGCATCCGTGGCGAGCTGCTGGCGGACTAGCCAGTTCGCCGGGGTGAGACCGTTGGCGTTGGAGTGGTCGGGCTCGTTGTAGATTTGGTAACGCACGACATCGTAGTGGCGGGCCAAGTGAAATGCCATGGCGTAGTAATGTTTCCAGAGGCGCCACTTATCCCGCCACTCCGTGGAGGCGGCGATGGGCAGACTGCTTTCGCTCGCGGTGATCTGCATGATCATGCTGATGCCAAGACCCGAGAGGGTGCTAATGGTGGAGTTCACCCGATAACCGCCGATGTCGCTGTTTTCGAATCTGGATTCAAGGTCGGTCCAGTTGTAATAGGTCGAGCTTAGTGGATTGGCACGGAGAGCGGTCCGAGCACTGAGGAAGGCGCTTTGCGTGGCAACACTGTTGCTGCTCATGGTAGCGAAGTTCGATGGCCCCAGGAACATGCGGGCGGAATTTGCCCCTGAGTAGCGCCACCAATCTGGAGTATTGGAGCCCGGCATGAAGGTGCCGAGGTTGTAGCCATGGAGATCGGGCGTGTTGCCTGTCTTGTTCGATTGAACGGTGAGGGTGCCCGCGAAGAGTGGAGCGACTAGAGCCGCAAATATGAACAAGGCGGCGAATCGCATGTAATCAAAAGGGTAGGGATGGCGCATGGGGTTGAGCTAGCAGTCACCTCAGGGCGTCGAGGAGGGCTTTGAGTGGCTCTTTCGATCTAGTCGCGCTGCGCCGTGGTTTTTAGTCTCCGGGCTTTCAGAACCGTCGACTTTGATCGCTATTCTTTGGGTTGGCTGGTTAGCGCGGTATCTAATCGTTGAGAACAAGCCATCGCAGGCGTTCACATTAAACGCAGTTGAACCAGGTGAACTTTTTACCGGATACCCTGGAACCGTTGGAGAGAGAGTCATGCCACAATTCAGCTTAATATGCTTTGGTTTCAAGGGAATGGGTATCCATCTACTCACTGCGTGGGGTAAGTTGAGGTAGCGGGCTCCGGGAATGTAAGTCTAGCGGATGACAATGCGAGTCGAAGGCCGCCCTTGTTATTGGCGGTATCGTCAACGCCCGTAAGCACGATGGTAATTTTGCCTGCACGGACGAAGCGTGTCCAGTCGGTGATCGTGAATTCGAGCGCGTCCAAAGACGAAGCAGGGACGATTTGTGACTCGCCGAGCGGAGTGGCGGTAACCGGACCGGTGCGCAAGAGTCCGTTCGATGCCGGGTCGTTGGCCGGGGCATCCTGCCAAGTTACGTCGGCGGAGAAGGCCGGGCATGACTGATCAAGCGCCCAAAGCTGGACCCGTTGGTGGAAGTTGCTGGCGAGTGCGACGGTGAAGCGGGCGGAGGAAGTTCCTACTTCTGCGGGTGGCGGGGGGGCGGCGAATTGGAAGTAGGCCTTGCGGGAAGCGCTGACTGTGGCGCTGTATTTAACCGAAAGATAGCCGTTGGTCGTCTCGTTTAAGTTTTCGCCGGGCTTGGAACTGGAAATGGCGGCTTCGATTGCCGGAATGCCCGGGGTATTTTGAGCAGCGGGTCGTGCTTTTGAAACCACGGATGTCCTTGGTGCCGGAGTTGCGAGCTGGCTGGGCGAGGAAAGAGTCGGCGCGGCGTTGTGCAGATAGCGGTCAAAGAACCCAAATACTCGCGGGCGTTCATCAATCACGTAGCCGGGCGGGGCGGACTTTGCGATGCGATTAGTATCGTATAGCCCGTAGGAGTGTTCGCCATACGGCACAAGATGAAGGGACACTTCAGCACCGGCATCACGCAAGCGGTCGCGCAGGCTGAATAGTTGGGACATGAGCACGTCGGTGTCGGCTGTTCCATGGGATAGGTAGCACGGTGCCGCACCAGCGTGGGCGAAGTTGACTGGAGAGGCCGCGAAGTAGCGGGCCGGGGCATCGTCGGCCGTGGTGGTGTAGCCGTGCATTTTCATCTGATGGTAGTTTCCAGGATCCACCGCGCCATAGTAGGCGGCGACGGCTTGAACCGAGCTTGAGTAGCCGGGCAAAGTGGATGCATCGCCTGGGACGACGCCATCGATTCGCTCGCCATCAAACGTATCCACGGGTCGGATAACGGAGAGCATGGCGACGGTATTGCAGCCCCACGAAAAACCGACTGCGCCGATTTTGTCCGCATCAATTGAATAGGTGGCGGCGTTGGCGCGCAACCAACGCACGGCGTGGAAGGCGTCCTGCACGTTGCGGGGCCAGGATGCGCCCGTCTTCGAGGCCATCTTGTAATTTATGCTCATCGCGACGTAGCCGCGCCGGGCGAGCTCTATGCCGGCCTGGGCCTCGCGGGCGCGGCGTTTGTCGCCGTCATTACCCCCTCCGCCGTGCACGATGACTATTGCCGGGCATTTGGCTGGAACAGGATTGGGGAGGTAGAGATCGGCTGTCTCCCGGCGTCCTTCGGGTAGGTATTTTACATCGGCGAGTGCGGGGTCGGCGGAGTATCCGGAGGTATCAACTTTTAAAGTGGCGGGTAGGGCGGGTCCGCAAACTTTCAGTGGCGCGAAAACTTTGAGCATCGCGGGTGCAGAGAGAATTTCGCCATCGGTGGAGGAAACACGGCAGGAAAAACGAACTCCGTCATCAGCGCGGTCAGGGGCGGATAGGTGCAGTGTGGCGGAGTTGGCGCCTTGGATCGCCACGCCATCGCGCAACCATTGGTAAGCCAGCTCGCCGCGACCGCTGGCCTCGACTTCGAAGTCAACACCGCTCCCGAACGGAACGGTTTGCGAGAGGGGGTGACAGCTGATGGATGGATTCGAGTCTGCGAAATCGGTCACGCGGACATTGTCGATGGCAACGACTGCTGCTTCGCCGCTTATGCGGCTGATTTCCCAAGCGAGCCAGAGCTCCTCGCTCTCGGCAATCTGCAGGCCACTGATGCGTTCGTTGCAACTATTCCAGCAGTCTGGAATCGAGGTGTCATGGTTGTTGATTTTAACCGACGCCACATCGGTCCATCCTTGGGGCGAATGGCCCAGAGCGCCCTGGCCGGAGGTGAATTTGCACCAGCGAAATGTCATGATTTGGGTGCTGGTGACCGGAAGCGGCTTGCCCTTGCCTATGAGCGAACCGGTGTAAGCCCATTTGGTTTCCCAGGACACGCGAAGGCTGCTGATCGTTTTTTTGGTTTGATTGCGCAGACGCAGACCAAGGGTGACCGGCGCATTGGTGGTCGATGGCATGGCACCCAATGCCCGCCAAGTGGAGACCGGTGAGTTGTTGTTCGAAGTGTCGAAGTGCTGCGCTATCGAGAACAGAATGCCACCGGGGTTGGCCGGGCCTGTAGCGCTAGTGACAAGCGTAGTAATTTTACTGGTCGCATCGCCGGACTGGGTCGCTGAGGCATACCAACCGGGCAGGGTGCGGTTGTCTTCCCACGGCGTGGCGGTGCCTGGTGCGGCGTTCGGGAGCGCATTGAAATCCTGTCCGTAGCTGGCGCGTATACTGGCTTCGCCCGAATGAGAGGCATGCTCGACGATTGATATCTGGGCGTTCGCGATGGACACCAAGATTAAGGCAAACGTGGACAACAAGCGGTGGAATTTTTGCATGGGGGGGGGTATTCTCTGGGCTTGATTCGGGCAACGCAGAGAGTGTGGGGAGGTGCGCTATTACATCGTGGCACATCGGCGGAGCGGTAAAAGAGCGCCTTTTGCTAACGCGTTAGGCTTTTGGCGGCGTGTTTTTTTAAATAAATTATTCATGGTTCTACCATCGCCATCCCCCAGTTTGGAATTTTCCACGGCGTCCACCCCATCCCTCAACTCCCATGTCACGTGTAAACTTGGTTTGCAGCTTTACGGTCGCGCCCTTACGCGCTTTTTTTGTCACCCTCTGCATCTCATGGAGCGCCGCTTTATCTGTATCTCAGGCGGCTACATTGCTCACTTGGAATATCACCGGCACGACTGGAGCTTCTAGCGGAGTTGTTGCCTCGGCCCCCGCCTTGGGCGCGAGCGGATCAGACCTGACGGTAGGCGGCGCTACCGGAAACAGCACCTCTCCGAGTAATACATGGAACCGCTCTTTCGCGCTCTCTGCTGACGTCGGCGCCGCGCAGACAGCCGGAAACTACTTCTCTTGGACGACGACTGCAGCCGCAGGCTACACGATCACTTTCAATGGTCTCTCGGGCCTGAATCTATCTCGCACTACTACTGGTCCTGCCTCCGCTGAACTCTGGTATAGCACAGACGGCACGACTTTTAACAAAACCGGAAACACCTTTACGGTTGGCACCACGCTCGCTTCGGCGGCCTCGGCTCTAGCCGCGACGATCACCACGACTCCGATCGTCATTGTAGGTGGTGTCTCCAGTCCCACGGTCGGCTACTGGCGTCTGGTGGTATACGGGGGGGCAGGAACCAGTCGCATGGGTATCGGCAATGCTGACGCAACCAACGATTTTTCCATGCTCGGCACGATTTCAGGCGGTGCAGCCCGTGATCTGGTTTGGAGTGGCGGTGGTAATGGCTCCTGGAACACCACCGCTGGCAACACCCCCTGGACCTTCTCGTCCAGCGCCACCAGCTTTGTCAGCAATGACAATGTCACGATCGGATCCGCTGCATCCATCGCGGTGGATTCGGGTGGCATATCTGTGGGTTCGCTGGCAGTTTCGAATTCGTCAGGCACCGTAACGCTTTCAGGAGGTTCTCTCACGGGCACGACCTTAACAAAAATAGGCGCCGGAACGCTCTCGCTCCAAGTTGCCAACGTTTTTGCCGGAGGTGTCTCCGCCACGGGCGGCACTCTCGTTGCAGGCAATTCCACTGCTTTTGGTTCCCTTGCGGTCTTGCTGGATACCGCCACACTTCAAATCACAGATCCTGCTGTAACAACACTGTCCAATACGCTAGCCGTCGCCAATGGCGACGCGATCGTCAACACAGGCGGAAATGTCACTCTAACGATTAGCGGCGCTATTTCCACCACCGGCACCACCGGCGGGGTAGGCGTGATTAAGGGTGATGCGCAGACCTTCAATACCCTCACCAAAACGGGGCCGGGTAAACTCACCCTGACTGCCAACTTGGGAACACAGATGACCTACAGCACGGGAAATGGCACATCGGGTGTTACGACGACGGGTGGCATCGCCCTTCAGATCGCTGGAGGATCGATGGAAATCACCAATGGCAGAACGTGGAATTTGGCCTCCGGTGTGTTACTCGATACGTTTGATTCCCTAGGCAATCAAACGGCCTCCTACAACGGCATGGTATGGGATGGCGACGTCCTGATGCGCGGCGGCACCATTCAGGTCAACGGCGGCAATATTCGCGGCAATGGCACCATCACCATCGGTGTGCTTGGCGAAAGTCCCGTCACCAATACGATCGGTCAGCGCCTTAATTTCAACAGCCCCGATATTACCAACAGTGTAGTCATCACATCAGGCCATACGCTGACTCTGAGCGCAGCCGCAGGAGGTGCGATCGGACTCTTAGGTAACATTTCTGGCAACGGCACGATCACCAACACTGGCACTGGAACGTCCAATATTATGCCGGCCTCGGCTTCCGCCTTTACTGGCAACTTTGTGGTGGTTGGTAAAATGGGCGTAAACGCTCAAGCACTTGCCGCCGCAGCGGGTGTGAACACGGGCTCTCTCTCAACCAATGTGCTTACGCTGGATAACAAGTCATCCACGAGCGGAGCGGTGGTCAGTGCTCCAATCAATGGCCTGGGATACATAGTAAAAACCAGCGACGGTGATGTGGCCCTCACTGGTAACAACACTTTCAACGGCGGCCTCACATTAAACTCTGCCGGTGGTATATTGGTGGATTCCGTAACTGGGCTCGGCACCGGCACGATCACCTCCTCCAATGCCGGGGCAAAAGTCGGTATCTCCACTGCAGGCGCCTCTCCGCTTACGATTCCCAATACTCTCATCACCGGCACAGCCGACCTGCTGACCTCCTATTACCCTGTTCTCGCGTTCGTCCCCGGCGTCGGGAAAACCATCGTGCTTACCGGCCCGATCTCCGGCTCCGGCCAGCTCAAGGTTTCAGGTGGCGGCGACCTCGATCTCACCGGCCAGACTTCAAATACCAACACAGGTGGAATCGAGATCGGCACAGGTCGTATTCTCGCTTCGGGCGATGCCAATTTGGGCACCGGCACGATCAACTTCGGCACCATTGCCAACAGTCACCTAGTGTCTTCCGGTGTAGCAGGAAGCGCAACATTCAGTAACGCTGTCACGATCGGCGCCACAAGCACCGCCGGCTACACCGCCAACTTCGACACAAACGGTAGCACCGTTACTCTCACCGGTTCCATCTCCGACAAAGCAGGCAACGTGGTCGGTGGCGCACTCACCAAACTCGGCGCGGGCGAGCTCATCCTCTC
Organism: Verrucomicrobia bacterium IMCC26134; assembly: GCA_000972765.1. Taxonomy (GTDB): domain Bacteria; phylum Verrucomicrobiota; class Verrucomicrobiia; order Opitutales; family Opitutaceae; genus IMCC26134_A. Next base: position 810,086 of record CP011265.1, read on the forward strand.
GGGCAACCTCAGCTACAGCGGTAACACCACTGTCAGCGCCGGCACCTTGACGTTGAATAGCGCGAACGCTGCCAATGAGGCCTCTGCGGTCAGCATCGCATCCGCCGCATTCCTGAAACTGAACTTTTCCGGCACATATACGGTCGCGGCTCTTTTTATCAACGGCGTCCAGAAAAGCGCGGGAACCTATACCTCGGCCAATTCCTCCGGCGCAATTATCGGCACCGGCTCGCTCACCGTCACGACTGGCCCGGTAGTGACTGACGCCACGCCCCCTGTCATCACCCTCACCGGAAGCGCCTCGGTAGCGGTAAACTGGGGGGCCACCTATACTGACCCCGGTGCCACCGCCACGGATAATGTGGACACCAGCGTGACCGTCACGACGACCGGCACAGTGAATACCGCCAAGCCAGGCGTTTATACCGTGACCTACACCGCAACCGACGTCGCGAACAACGCCGCCACACCGGTCACCCGCACTGTGACCGTCTCGATTGCCAATTCCACCACGGTTGGCGCGGATGGCTACTCGCCCTTGTTGCGCTACGCGCTCGGTGCGAGCGCTCCCGCGGATATCATCCCGACGCCCGTCACCACCTCGACCGCTACTACGCTATCCATCACTGCCGTGGTGCGAGTCAATGATCCGGCGCTCACGATCGGAGCAGAAGCCGCCACCGATCTCACCGCTGCGCCTGGCGCCACCGGTGCCTGGGGCACGCTAGGCACAGGCACCATCACCGTGACGAACGCGGCCGATCAGAGCGGCGTGAGCGTCGGCATCACCGCCCGCAAGGTCTTCACCGTAGATACCACGGGAGCGTCCAAGAAGTTCCTCCGCCTCAAGGCGACGCTCTAGCTCCAAGCGAAGCTTTGAATCAGGCAAAACCTGAATGAACACGATTCGTATCATTTAACTTTAGACACTTACCATGAATACCCCCGCACGTTCTCGTTTAATAGAGGCTCAAATCCCAACGCCAGAAGATGAATCTATCTCGCAAAGTGCGACGCGTTATCGTCTTGCGGCGCGCATGCTGCTGGCCATTTCAGCGTGCGCAGCATTTGCTCCCTGCGCATTGTCGCAGACATTGATTGGTTGGGATATTCCGACTTCGACTACAGCGGCAGCTTCGATCTCAGGCACGCCCGCATCAGGCCTAAGCGGAACCAGCATCGGTCTCGGCAGCGGACTTAGCATTGTCAGTTCAAGCACTTCTTGGCGTGTAGCCAGTTTGAACAATACGGCTAGCTTCGATACAGCGACGACCGGTGCGAACGCGACGAATGACTTTTTCCAATGGAGTGTGACGACTTCTGCGCGCACGACTGCTGCTATCACTGGGAGCTCAGGTTTCTTATGGACCACTTCAGGTAACGGAACATCCACGTCTGCACAGCTTTGGGTCAGCACCAATAGCGGAACCTCTTGGGCGCAGGTTGGTGGTAATGCCACTTTATCAACCTCCGAAGTGAACGTTGGTAGTTCATGGTTTAATTCCACTTATAATATCCCTGCGGGCACGACCGCCATGTTTCGCGCCGCTCCACTCGGTGCAACCGGAGGTGCCACTTCACCGAAAGTAGCTTGGAATTCAGGCTCCGTTTCGACTCAGGATGTTACTCTCACGGGCACCACTGGCGGAGGCGCTTACAATCTGGTATGGAATGGCAATGCCACGTCAGTGACTGCCGGTCAGTCCGGACAATTTACAGGAACAAATAACCTTGGAGTCGCGGTCAGTAATCCTACCTTTGAAAGCGGTGACAATTTAACCATCAGCCAGTCCGGCACCATGAATGTGATCGCCGCCGGTCTCACAATTGGAACTTTGACTGATTCGAATGCTTCCGGCAATTCTGCCGTCGCGGGTGGAAATATCACTGCAGCTACCCTCAGTAAAACTGGTGCTGGCACGCTTTCATTATCCGGTAATAACAGTTTCAGCGGTGGTGGCAGTATTACCTCAGGAACGGTGGTGGCGGGCAGCTCAGGCGCGCTCGGCTCTTCCACGATGACGCTCAATGGAGCAGTTATTTCGGTTACGAACTCCGCCGTAACCACACTCAGTGTTCCGCTCAGCATCGGTGCTGCGGGCGGCACGGTGGATAATGCGAATGACCTCACACTCAGCGGAGCCATCACCGGCTCAAGCAATACTTTAACTAAAACTGGATCGGGTAAACTTTCCCTCACTGGAACACTTGGCAGTAACAAGAACGGTGTCGCGATCAGCTTGAGTGCTGGATCGCTGGATTTAAGCGGCTCTGCAAAGGAGCTAGGTGGAACAAGCACCCTGAACGGCAACGTAACTGCAACGAGCACCACCCTGAATCTTAGCCAAAGCTCGGTCATTAATGGCACGGGAACGCTCTTTATTAACGGCGGAACCATTGCCACGGTTTTTGGCTCAACCGGCGGGAGTTCCACCATCAACAAAGACGTTAACTTCGCAAATAACGTAGCTTTAACGGGGGCCTCCGGTAAGAGTCTGAAATTCGATACCGGCACGCTTTCGGGCAACGGCACTTTAACCACTTCCGGCTCAGGCGGCGTTCAATTAAACAGCACTGCTACATCTAGTTACAGTGGAAATATAGTTAACTCAACAACCTTGACCGCATCGGCCCAGTCATTGGCGGCAGTCTCAGCGGTAGCCACCACGACTAACTTCACTATTGATAACAAATTAGCTAACACGGGGGCTACTGTCGCGGCGAATATCACAGGCACGGGTGCGGTATTTAAGACGAGTGACGGTGACGTTAATCTGACCGGCATAAACGGCTTTTCTGGCGGACTTACCCTGACCGCGGGCGGAGTTTTAGTAAATGCTGCGAATGGCCTTGGCAGTGGAACAATCACTGCGGCTAACGCCAACAGTAAGGTGGGTTTGGCAACGGGTAGCAATGCGAGTGTTTCTCTAAATAATTCGGTAAACACCGGAACCCTGGCTACGCACGTAATGGCATTCTCGCCGACGGCGGGAAAGACGATCACTTTAAACGGAACCGTGTCTGGCAGCGGCATCCTCAAAATCAGTGGAGGGGGTGACCTCGCGGTCGCTAACTCCGCCAACAACTACTCCGGTGGCACCGAGATCGGCACCGGTCGTATTATTATCGCCGACGATGCGGCGCTCGGCTCGGGTGCGGCTAATTTTGGCACCACCAGCAATAGCTACTTCGTCGCCACTGCTAATATCACTTCATCACGGTCATTTACGATCAGCGGGACGGGCTATACCGCAAATTTCGATACTAATGGTAACAACATGAATCTCATCGGAGCAATCAGTCCCGTTAGCTCAGGCGGCAATTTGAATAAACTCGGCGCCGGCACCCTGACGCTTTCCGGTATCAGCACCTATGCCGGCGCAACGACAGTCACTGCCGGCACCTTGATCATCGGCGGGTCGGGTAGTATTAATAGCTCAAGCGGGATCACTCTCAACGGAGGCACGTTTAAGAACAACTCCACGGTTGCGCTTACCGCACCTCTCACGGTGAACAGCGGCACGGTTGGCGGCACCAATCTTTCGGGCGTTGCACTCACCATCGGCGCCAATCAGACGGTGTCGCCCGGAAACAGCCCTGGGACATTGGCCGCTGGAGCGACGACTTTCTCAAACGGCGGCACCTACGTTTGGGAGATCAACAACGCCGCTGGCACTGCCGGCACGAATTGGGACTTGTTGACCGTTCCCTCCATGGACGTTTCAGGACTAAGCGCGGGAGGATTCACTGTAAATCTGGTCACCCTCGTAAATCCCGGTAACGCAGCCGGACTGGCTGACAGTTTTAACAGCGCGGTGAGCCAGAGCTTCCTCTTTGTCGATGCTGCGGCGACCATCAGCAGCTTCGCCGGGACCGCCTTCATAATCGACGCCTCCTCGTTTCAAAATCCCTACGGCGGCACGTGGAGCATCAAGCGCGGTGACGACGTGAGCATTGTTGGCGGCGACGACACCCAGCTTTATGTTTCCTATGCCGCGATTCCGGAGCCGTCCGCTTATTCGGCTTGCGTGGGCTTGGGCGTGGTCGGCCTCGCCCTTCACCGCCGTCGCCGCAAAGCAGCCTAAAATTAAGCGACGCCGATGATCTTTAAAATGAAACTCCTCCTGATCAAAATCAGCGTTCTTAAGTCGTTTAAAGGTTGATGCTTCACGCCACTAAGTTTCTGGGAGTCAGGCCTCTTGTTAAGCTTATCCGCGCTGGTGGCATTCCCTGGGTTCAATGCTTCCGTGCTCGTTTGTGGATGAATCGTTTGCCCACCCGGACGCTTCCTTGCGCTTGGCAGAGGCTTTCCAAGGATTCGGTTTGAAAACTTATCTCCTATCACGATTGAGGCAAACGCCGCCAGCATTGGCCTCGGCAGTGGGGTGGATTACCGTATCACTGACAAGTTTTCCTCCCTTGGTCAGGATTCCGCTCCAACTCCTTCATTCGAGGCCTGATGCAAAAATGGGGTTGAATTCTTTTAAAGGTGAGGACCGCTTGGTGCAGCCATTTGGCGAGCTAAGTAAAATAAAATTCGGCGCAGACTCAGCTCGTTCATGCGCCTCAAAAGAGAACGCGAAGGGCTTGTATAAATAATCTAATGAGAACCCCACTTTTAACTTCAATAATCCTGCTGATGACAGCTGGCGCGGCTTGCGCTACAACCGCCGAATCCGCGCCCCTGCACACCGTTGAAGTGAAAGCCGATCCTGGCGAGGTTAAGTGGCAGAATAAGCCTACCCGGACGATAGATCAATTAGACGGGTTTTCATCTTCGAAACCCGTCGAAACCTCGCGCTGGGGCGGTTGGATGGCTCATCGTGAGGGCAACGGAGACGGATTTTTCAGGGTAAAAAAAGCGGAGAACGGCAGATGGTGGTTCGTTGATCCCGAGGGTTATCGGTTCATCCATGTCGGCGTCGCAGCCGTCTACCAGGGGATCGAGAAGGTAGCCGCCGCGACTACCCTCGATAAATTCCATACGCCAAAGGCATGGGCGGACTTCACGCTGGAGATATTGCGGGATGCACACTTCAACGGGATGGGGGGATGGACGGAGCGGGCTGCAGTTCACGATAACCCTTCGGTATTGCCCTACACTGTCTCACTGGATTTCTCGGGCGATTTTGGTCGTAAAATGGGCATCACCCACGTGAACCCGGGGCAAACAGGTTACATCAATGAGGTTCCGCCCATTTTCCATCCCGATTTCCCCGCTTGGTGTGAGAATTACGCCATGGAGAGGGTCACCAGGCTAAAGTCCGACTCAATGCTGATCGGGTATTTTGCCGATAACGAGCTGCCTTTCCGGCGCGAAATGCTTGATAACTCGCTCACCCTCGACCCAGACATCAAAGGAGTCGGCCCTTTGCGCAGCGCAGCTGAAGCCTGGCTGATGACGCGAAAAGGATGCGCCAAGGATTCGTTAAGCAAGCTCACCCTAACCGACGAGGACCGCATCGCCTTTCTAAGCGACGCCTGCGAGCGTTACTATAGTTTAGTTGGCGCGGCATTGCGCAAATACGATCCGAATCACCTCTTTCTCGGCACCCGTTTCCATGGCCGCATAACGCAGCAGCCCGAGGTTTTCAAGGCCGCCGGAAAGCATGCCGACGTGATTTCGGTTAACCTCTATCACGCTTGGTCCGCAAAACCGGACCGGCTGGAAATGTGGACTAAAGAATCCGGCCGCCCGGTTCTGGTGACTGAGTTTTACGCCAAAGGCATGGATTCCGGACTGGAAAACATAAACGGTGCCGGCTGGGTCGTGAAAACGCAGCAGGCCCGCGGGGAGTTTTATCAAAATTTCACGCTGAGTCTGCTGGAGGCTAAAAATGTCGTTGGCTGGCATTGGTTCAAATACCGGGACAACGAGCATTTTGATGATAATGCCCAAAAGGGAAACCGTGACTCAAACAAGGGCATCGTGACTTGGGACTATAAACCCTACGTCCCCTTGATTGAAAAGATGAAGGAGTTGAATGCCAACGTGTATCCGTTAACCGATTACTTTGACAAGTCTCGCTAGGATTGCCCGTAACATGTCCGAACAAAAGTCTCCGGCGGTGGAAACACTCCGCCTAAAGTCCCAGATCGGCTATGGGTTGGGCAACTTTGCCACTATGATTGGCAAGCAGGCGCCGAAGCAACTGTCGTTGCCGGTTTATAACATTACGCTGGGAGTCAGTCCAAGCAGTGTGAGCCTGATCCTTGCCTCGGGACGGCTTTTTGACGCCTTTATTGATCCTTTTGTAGGGCATTGGTCGGACCGTTCGCAAACGCGATGGGGCCGCCGGCGTCCGTTTATTTTTCTTGGGTCCATTCTCACGGGGATGTTTTTCGCGTTGATGTGGGTCTTTCCGCGCGGACTTGGCGAGAACGCGTATCTTGCCTATTACGCCGTCACCTCACTCCTGTTTTACTTCGCACTGACCTTATACTCCGTGCCCTGGTATGCCCTCGGGTATGAAATGGCCGAGACCTACGATCAGAGAACGAAGTTAATGGCCTTTCCAACCGCCATCGGTCCGGTTGCTCAAATTCTAGTCGCGTGGCTTTTTGCATTCACCCAGCTCGATATATTTTCTGATACGATAGAGGGAATCCGAGCCGTGGGGCTGGGGGCAGGCGTCATCTTGGTCGCATTCGGACTCATGCCGTTTTTTTGGGTGAAGGAGAAGGCGCTGCCGGTTGTGCCGAAGACGCTGAAGGTAAAGCCGCCGTCGTTTTTGGATGGAATGAAAGCGTCCGCAAAAAACCGGCCCTTTCGCAGTCTCACCATCGCGTTCACTTTGATATTAATCGGCACGTCGATGGTGGGTGGGCTTGGTTTTTACGTGCACACTTACGTGCTCTTTGGCGGCGATACGAAGGCGGCTTCCATCCTTAATGGCTGGGCAGGAACCCTGACACAGGTAGTCACCATTGTCTGCACGCCGCTGGCGGTGAAGTTATCCACCCGCTTTGGGAAAAAAGAGGTTTTTATGGCGGCTATCGCGTGCGGCGTCGCTCGCATGGGCATACTTTGGTTTTTACTCGATCCAGCCCATCCGAATCTAGTGCTGATCAACGCGGCTCTCTATGGAATGGAGAGCGCTGCGATCTTCATGCTTTGTCACGCAATGATAGCCGATGTGTGCGATTTGGATGAACTCGAGTGCGGTGCTCGAAGGGAGGGCCTCTTTGGTGCGGTTTACGCGTGGATATTCAAGACTGGTATCGCGCTTTCATACGGCCTGTCGGGGTATATTCTGACGGGTATCGGGTTTGATCGTGCCTTGGGCGGTGCGCAGGCCGGAACGACCTTGTTGTGGATGAAAATAGCCTACTGCGTTGCGCCTGCGGCGGCGTTCATTGCCGCCTTGTTTGTGTTGCGCGGTTATACATTGAATCGCAGCGGAGCGGAGGTGGTGCGTTTAAAACTCGCGGAGCGACACATTCAAACCCAGGCCGGTTGATCCAAGTTTATCATGCATGACTTTACGGCATTTATCAGATTCAGCTGGGTTCTTTTGACGGTTTCCGGCCTCACTATGTTCGCCGCCACCGGAGTTACGGACAGACCCGATCCAACCATGTTAGTTATGGACGAGCGTTTTGAATATCCCGAAGGCCTTCTTCATGAGGTTGCCGCCCCGGTTTGGAGACGGGCGCAAGGTGCCCCAATGATTGAAGCGCGCGGTAAATGCGCATTTATTCCCGGTCGCGCAAAGTCCGAGGCTTATATCGCGCGCAGCTTTCCCGTTACGGCTCCGGTCGGCTCTACCCTGCTGGCTACATTCGTGTTGCGGGTTGATACCAACGACGGCGCTACAGAACCAAGCTCGGGCGTGGTGTTTCAGTTTGTCTCAGCGGATGGCAGGCAACGTCGCGCGCGAGTCGCGGTGCGCGTAAATCTGGATGGCAGCTGCAACCTGGGCATCACTGCAAAATCATCCAACACGATACATTGGGCGGCCGGTGAAGTATCACGTTTTGAAAATCACACGGTGAGGGTCACCTACGATTTCGCCACCGGCTGCGCGTCTCTTTGGGTAGATCCGGCGGTAGGGGACTCTCCTCCCGCTGCACAATCGACTGCCCCGGATGCAGTCATTCCATCGCAGGTCAGCCTTCAACATACCGGAAAGGCCGGAGCTCCCGATGTTCGCATCTCCGAGTTGATGGTGAAGACGGTGCCTTCCGACGTGCTGGCGGACAAGCTTCCCAAAGCACAACCCGGAGAGGTCGCCACTGTTCCTGCCGGGCAGCAAATCACGCCACCTGCCCGAAATTTCAAAGTGTTTCTTTTAATCGGCCAATCTAACATGGCCGGACGTGGGGTGGTGGATGACATCGACCGCAGTTCAAATTCACGCATTCTGGCGCAACAAGCGGACGGTAGCTGGGTGCTGGCCAGGGAACCGCTGCACTGGGACAAGCCGCGTGTGGCGGGGGTCGGGCCGGGCATGGCCTTCGCAAGGGAGCTTTTGGATAAAATGCCACAGGACGCCAGCATCGGACTCATTCCGGCGGCCTTTGGCGGCACGCGGATCGCCTGGTGGCAAAAGAACTACTCCGGCGAACAGCACTGGCCCAACGGTGAAACCTACTACCAACACGCACTACAGGCCGCCAAGAATGTGCCGGCAGGCAGCCTTGCAGGTGTGTTATGGGCTCAAGGCGAGTCGGACATAAGCGCCGCAAGTGGCGATCGAGGCGACGCATACCGGAAGGATTTGCATGCGTTGATCAAAGATCTCCGTGCCGATCTGGATAAAGTCGGGATCCCTTTTGTCGCGGCGACGCTAGGTCCCTGGCACGCTGACCACGCACAGATCCTCAACGATATTTACCTGTCCCTGCCGCAAGAAGTGAAACAAACCGCGGTTGTCTCCACCGTCTCCCCCGATGTCGTGCACCTGTTGCACAACAAGCCTGACGACATTCCCCATTATGATTCCCCTTCTGCGCGTCTGCTCGGGAGGTTGTTTGCCCGCGAGATGTTTCCACTGCTGGAGTCATCACGCCATTGATTGGGGGCAGGGACTTACCTTGCCGGCAATGTGGGTCCATCGTGCCATACGCCCTCGATTTCCACGATCTTAGGAATGCGGGGAATGCCCCGTTGGTTGGCTTGAATCTGCTCGCCTAGCATTTCGACCGCCATGCCGCCTACTTCAGACAAACGCTGATCCATGCCGGCCTGTGTGATTGAATCGGGGGGGCAGTCTAGGTGCACAAACCCAATGTCCTGACCGATACGAAATCCTGCATCACGCAGCCACTCCATGACAACACTGCGGCTGGCGATCACGACATCTGGATTATTCTTTCGAACCCATGAGACCACGCCTTCCGCCGTTAATTCATCCTCACTGCATAGCATCGGAGGCACGGTCAACTCGCCAAGGTTTTCGTGAACGAAAGCGAGGTAGGAGCCAAGTAAACGATTCTCAACCGCTGCGCTCAGGCGTTGGTTTAAAATTGCCCCCGGCCGGCGCCAGCCCCTCGCTAAAATAGCACGTAGAACAGTGCGCATATTGTGGTAGGTGGAGGCTTCGATGCGATTTGATGGCACCTCGGTTAGGGTTTGTCCGACGCTGACATAAACGAGCCGTGGGTAATCCAGTCCAAGGATGTATCCGGCCTTTGGTAAAGGTGCTATGATTACTCCGTCCACTCCCCGGGCCTCCACTATCTGCTGCAATCTTCTACCCGGCTGTTTCGCCTTGGGCAGAGTGATGAGTTCAAAACCATACCCCAATTCCTCGGCTCGTTCTCTTGCCCCGCGACTGATTTCATAGTGAAAGCGATGCCTGCCTTTCCACTCCGGCTCTTCCAGCGCCACAATTAGCGCAAGAGAAGTGCGTCGTTTTCCCCGTTTTTTGCTTCGAATGGAACGCATTAGCGCCGCCAGCGTGGGATTGGGGCGGTAGCCAAGGCTTTTGGCCACCACCTGAACTTTGTTCCGTGTAACGGTAGCGACTCTCGGACTGTTCCGTAAGGAAAGGGATACGGTGAAGCGCGACACTTTTGCCGCAGCCGCAATGTCACTTAGCGTGGGTGCGCTGAACATCTTTACACCCTAGTCACTCAGGCCCCCTTAACAAGTCGCATATCGCTTTATAGGCTCAATAGTTGGCAGCGAAATTGCGCTGCTTGAGCTCTTTTTGTCCATACGCTGCCACGTGCGCATCGGTAAAAACCACGTTGGCTTTATTAGAGTGACGGAAACGTATGTGACCTCCGGTAACAGTGGTTCCGCCGACTACGGAATCCACGTCAGGACTCATGTCGATGGGGGTGTCGGCATTGGCCAGCAAAGTGGGCTGGCTTTTCCACACATCGACCTCGACCAAAGCGGACTGGCAGCTTCCGGATGTTGTAGAAACTTGAATGCCATCGGCGAAAATCAGGGTCTCGCTGGGACGCGTAATCCGGTTTATCTTGTAGGATGGAGTGACGGTATCCGTCGAGCTGGTGCGCTTCACGATCACGAACGGATTCGCGCTATAGGTGCGCGAATAGCCTTGGCTGGGATCTGCCGGAGGAATGGAGGCGCTGGGGCAGGTTACAACGGAGGTGTTGCTGTAGACATTACTGGCCGGACGATTGTTGTTAAAGTAGCGCTCCATGTAAAAAGTCCATGGGTTGTTCGCGGTGTAGAACGGCATTTCGCTCTTGTTATCCTGCGCGTAAAGCTGGGTGGCCATGCCGATTTCCCTCATCTGGGACTTACATTTTGCCGCATTAGCTGTGGCGCGAACCTTGCCGACAGTCGGAATGATAATGGCAGCCAGAATCCCTATGATGGCTATAACCGTGAGCAACTCGATTAGAGTAAAGCCGGATGACGATTTTTTCATTTGGGGTATATATGAACCACTATCTCAGGTGATTGTTTAACACAATGCCGTCCTAATCAAACGTGTTAGCAAACCGGGCCAAATGTTTTAAACTTATAGAACGTGCTTCCAGAAAGTTATGGCTAGTTAGGATTTGGGGTTGAGCCTGCGAGCGACTGGCGTTGCTTAGTCGCATGAGTCCTACGTTCTACCACATACTCCACGTCCTCGCTTTGCTCGCTCTTTACGGTGGCACTTTTTATGCCTTTGCCGCTCCTGCTGAGACCCGAAAGGGGACCCTGATGCTTACGGGCATTGCCTCGCTGGTCATGTTGATCTCCGGGTTCGGCCTCATGCACAAACTGGGTTTGGCTTGGACTGGCTGGGTGTTCGTTAAGATCGTATGCTGGCTCGGTCTTTCCGCTTTGGGAGGCATTGGTTACAAGCGCCGCGGTGCGGTTGGTGCGCTCAAGGCTACCGCGTTCGGGCTGGCGGCCGTGGCACTTGTAATGGTCTATACCAAACCTTTCTAGTCCCATCCGATGCCTGGCGCGCTTTGCGGTCTGTGGGTTGATGAGGACGGTTGTGTCCACACAGCGCTTGAGTGCGTCGATGGCAAACGCGAGGTGTTCGTCGAAACGCTGCGGCCATTCGCCTGGCTCAAGGCGCAAGCCTTGGCCGAGGGGGAGGGTGTCAGCGTTGAGGCGTTAATCGGCGACGGCGTTTTCAACCGTTTGCTGCATGCGGAGACGCTCGGTCAGTTCGAGCTCTGGCAGGAACAAGCCAAGGCGCTGGGCGGCACCGATGTCATCCGCCCGCTGGAGAGCCAGTATCTGCTCCAAAGCCGCCGTCGGCTCTTCGCGGAGCTGCCCTTTTCCCGGCTTCGGCGGTGCCAGTTGGATATCGAGACCGGCTCGACCGACGGCAGCTTCAGCGACGCCACCAAGGCGGGAGACCGCGTGCTGGCGATCGGGCTGCGCTGCGGCGGCGAGAATCGGTTTCTCGTCCTCGGCGACGACACCCCGGCGGCGGAAAAAGCCCTGCTGGAGCAACTCAACGCCACGCTGGCGGAACTCGATCCCGACACCCTGGAGGGGCACAATATTTTCAAGTTCGACCTCGATTTCCTGCGCCTGCGGGCGAAACGCCACAAAGTCCCCTGTGCCTGGGGACGCTTCGGGCAACCCGCTAAATTTCGCAACAGCCGCCTCAAGGTCGCGGAGCGCATGGTTGATTTTCCACGGTGTGATCTGCCCGGCCGCACCGTGGTGGACACTTACCTGCTGGTGCAGCTTCACGACATCTCCGCCCGCGAGATGACCTCCTACGGACTCAAGGCCGTCGCCACCTACCTTGGCATCACGGACGAGGACGATGAGCGCACCTACCTCGCGGGTGACAAAATCCAGCAGGCCTTTAACGAGGACCGCGCGACATTCCTGGCCTATCTGGGCGACGACCTGCGCGAGACGGCAGGCGTGGCGGACCTCCTGCTCCCGACCTATTTTGAACAGGTCAAAACCTTCCCCATCCTGCTCCAAGAGGCGACTCTGCGCGGCACGACGAGCAAGATAGACCTGCTCTTCCAGGAGGAGTATTACCACGCGCGCCGGACCTGTCCGATCCCGCCGGAAATGGCTCCCTTCGAGGGCGGCTACACCCGGAGTTTTCAGGAGGGCGTTTTCCGGCATGTGCTGCATTTCGACGTAGCGTCGCTTTATCCGAGTCTCCTCCTCCTGCTCGATCGCAACCCCCGCAACGACGCGCTCGGTGTCTTTATCCCGCTGCTGCGCCGGCTGCGGGAGTATCGGCTCAAATACAAGGCGCTCGCCAAAACCGGGGCCACGGCCGACGAGCGCGCCGAGGCGCAGGCACGGCAGGCGAGTTTCAAAATCCTCATCAACTCCTTCTACGGCTACCTCGGTTTTTCCGGTGCGCGTTTCGGCGATGGCGAACTCGCGGCCGACGTCACCCGGCGCGGGCGCGAGCTGTTGCAGCAGTTGATCGACGGCTTCGCCGCGCAGGGCTGCCTGATCCTGGAGGCGGACACGGACGGCATTTACCTGTCATCGGAAAAGCACTACGCCGAGCCGGAACAACTTCTGGCCACGGTGGCGTCCGTCCTGCCGGCGGGCATCGAGCTCGAGCACGACGGAAGCTACGAGGCGATGTTTTGCTACAAATCCAAAAACTACGCCCTGCGCGAGGGCTCGCGGATGATCCTGCGCGGCAGCGCGCTTCGCTCGCGCGGCATCGAGCGTTTCCTGCAAGAACTCACCGGACGGCTCATCCGTTTCCTGCTCGGGTTGGAGCCTGAAACACCGCTGGTGCGACTCGAGCAACTGCGCGCGCAGATCGCGGCGAGGGAGTTGCCGGTGGCGGAGCTGGCCAAGGCGGAGGTGCTGAGCATGAACCCCGACGCCTACGAACGCATGATCGCGGAGGGTGGAAAGCCCCGCCGCGCCTCGGCGGAGGCGGCGCTGTTGATGAGCCCGAGGCCACGCATGGGCGAGCGGGTCAGCTACTATCTTGCGGTCAAGGCCAAGGGCCAGACGAGCGACTGGCAACGCGCCCGGCCGGTGGCGGCCTACGATCCGGTGACGGCGCCTTACGATCCCAAGACCTACCTCGAAAAACTGGACGACTGGCTGGAGCGCTACGGGCCCTTTTTAGGTGTCAAACCGGCGGGTGGCGAGCAGGGCGACCTGTTTTCCTGATCGAGGCGGGCGTCGTTGCGTTAGAGCCGCTCGGCCGTGACGCTGCGCTGCTTGTTCATCGCGCAAACGAAGAGGACTTTGAGGCGGGCGGACATGGGGCTGGGGAGGCGGCGCCGAGAACTTAAAATCGCCTATCGAAATGGAAGGCCTCGGGCGGGCTGAACTTGAGTTGGGCGAACTCGGGATGGAGCGGGTTGAGCAGGTAGTTGAACTCGCCGGGCACGACGGCACTGGGCACGCGTAGGGCGGGGGATTTGGCCGAAGAGAACCAAGCCTTGCCGAAAGCGCGGGTGCTGTCGGGCGGCGGATTTTCGCGCCAGTTTTCGGGATAAGTTGTGGGAGCGTGAATCAGCCCCGGCGGAATCTCGGCGGACGCCATCACCCAGAGCCGGTCGTGTAATGACGCGGCACCGGCTGCGTTGGCGAGTATCTCCAGTGTGGCAAGTGCGCGTGAGTCTGACGTGTAAATGACCGGTATGCCCTTGGGGTGCCAGCGTCCGTTGACGCGCAGACTTCCTTCGCCGGTAAAAATACGGTCGGCGTAGGTGGCCGCGCAAATGCGCCAGACGACGAGCGGGTTCACAGGTAGATGCCGTGCTCGATGGCACCGATGACGTTTTCGACTTCGCGGGCGCCAGGCTCGGTGCGCGCCATCTGGAGCGGGGTGCGCCAGCCGAGGGCGGGGAGCTCGGTGTTCAGCCACTTGCGGGTGTTCTCGTGGGTGCCGAACAAAGCCTTGGCCAGATCGTAGAGACGCATGATGCGCACGGCGCGCTCGCCCTCGGGGATGTCGAGACGGGCCTTGGCGGCGACGCGGCGGGCGTAGGTGCGCGCAGGGATGTGAACGAGCTTGGCCAGCTCCTCGGTGGTGAAGCCCGACGCGCGGCCGAAGACAACGAGGTCCTTGATCGGCAGACCCTCCTCGACGGCATCGGCCCACTCGGCATCGGTGCGGACCGGGTAGGGATAAGTTGGATTAGGCATGTGGCGAACATGTGAGTGCCAAATGGCAGGGTCAATGTATAAAGTAACAAATGGCGGATTAACGTATGCCATTTGGCAAAAATACTCTTTGGCGATCAAACCGAGATTTTCACGCAAAGTCGCAGAGACGCAGAGAAAGCATTTTATTCAAATGAGTAACCTCAGAGGAACGGGATTTTTTGTCACGGAGGACACGGAGCTCCGACACAGAGCGCACGGAGCGGCGAAGCCGCAGCTGAAAATGAAAGGTTAAGTTTAAGGTTGGCGAGCGAAGGGAGGGAACAAAACTGCAGCGGAAAAGAGAACCGGCCGGCGGGGACGGAGTTTTGCAACACAGTCACAGAGGTTTAACCACGTTTCGAGCGAAGCGACAGGCCAGACAACTTTGTGCTGGAAGTTTTTATTTCGATTGAGGCCATGGGTTTTGAATGGGGGGACTTCGGGCCAACAGCCTGTTCAAAATAGACTTTATTCAACGCAAAGGCGCTAAGTCGCCAAGGACGCAAAGAACTGATATTAAATTGTTTCTTTGCGGGCTCTGCGCCTCCGCGACTTCGCGTTAAAGTGGGCTTCCCCCGATAAAACGGACACGCGTTGGGCGCGAGTTATGTGTGGTTAGTTGAGGTTGGATTCGTAGTCGAGGGGGCTTTTAAAGCCGAGGGACGAGTGAAGGCGTATTCGGTTATAGAAGCTCTCGATGTAGTCGAAGATGGCGGTGGTGGCTTCGCTGCGGGTGGCGAAGCGGCGGCGGTAGATCAGCTCATGTTTGAGCGTGCTCCAGAACGACTCCATTGTAGCGTTGTCGTAACAGTTACCCCGGCGGCTCATGGAGGCGATGCAACCGTGGCCGGCCAAGGTGGAGCGATAGGCTGCGCTGGCATACTGACAGCCACGATCCGAGTGATGAAGCAGGCCTGCGCCCGGCCGGCGTTTTCGCAAGGCCATGTGCAGGGCGGCCAGCGGGAGCGCTGTCTCCAGGCTCGATCCCATGGCCCAGCCGATCAATCGGCGGCTATAAAGGTCGAGCACTCCGGCCAAGTATAACCAGCCTTCGCCGGTTTCGACATAGGTGATATCGGTGACCCACACTTCGTCGGGCTTGGTGGGGACGCTTGCCTTTGGCAGCAGGTTTGGGGCGATAGGCTCGTTGTGCGCGCTGTCGGTGGTTCGAACCCGATACCGGCGGGCCTGTCGACCGTGCAGTCCGGCTTCTTTCATCAAGCGGGCCACGCGGTTGCGGCCTACCGCTTCGCCTTGCTTGTGCAGGGCCACCGTCACCCGCGGACTCCCATATGTGCCACGCGAGTCCTCGTGCACCCTGGCGATCTTTGCCCTGATCGCTTTGGTTTTAAGTGCACGAGCCGAGGCCCGCGCGCTTTGCCATTGGTAGTAACCACTGCGCGAGACTTCCAGCACCTCGCACATCGTTTTGGTCGGATGTTCGTGGCTCATCGCTTTAATCCGGGCATACCGCTGTGCGATGGTTCGGAGAGGATGCCCGCAGCTTTTTTTAGGATGTCCCTCTGCTCGGTGATCCTCGCCAGCTCTTGCCGCAGTCGTTCGTTCTCGGCCTGCAACACCTCCTTGCTATCGGACGGGGCAGCCAGCCCGGCGGCCCGGGCTGGCTGCCCCGTCCGATTCCAGTCGTAGAGCTGGAACACACTGATTCCCAGCTCCCGGGCAGTCAGCTCCGCTGACCTCCCGCTTTGCTTCCACATGCGCACTGCTTGCTGACGAAACGCTTCGTCGTGCCTTGGTGGCTTCATTCCTGTCTGCTTTTGTTCTTTCATCGTTGAGTCTTTCTTTAGTGGCTCAACTCGTGTCCGTCGATTCGGGGCAACCTCAAAAGTGTATGTCCTAAGGGCGATTGGTATCAGACGGGAATTGAAGGGGATTTGACGGAGGCCGAGCTGGAGCTCGGCGTTCCCAGGGGCGCGTCGGGCGGGCGGGACGGGTCGCTTGGCGCTCCCCGCTACGCTGAGGGGCGGGCACTTGAACTCACGTTCAAGCCGACGGACGAAACCATGGGCGGGACGCCCATGCCACGCCGGAAGGGCGGAAACTTGAACTCACGTTCAAGCCTACCAGAAGGAGGATGCGGCTGATCAGCCGGCCAGGACTTCGGCGAGGTTGGCGGTGTTTTTGCCGCCGCCCATCGCGAGGTCGGGTTTGCCGCCGCCTTTGCCGTCGAGCTGGGCGGTCAACGCCTGGATGATCTTGCCGGCGTTTTTGCCGGACTTGATCGCGGCGGGGCTACATAGGGCGACGACGCTGGCCTTGTCGCCGATCACGGCGCCGAGCTGCACCACGCCCTCGCCGAGCAAGCCGAGGACTTGCGCGCCGAGGTTGCGCAGCGCCTCCGCGCCGTCGGAGGTGACCACGGCGGAGATGAAGGGCAGGCCGTCGCGGGTGGTCGCGCCTGCGACGAGCTTGGCGGCCTGGGCGGCGGCGGCGGCTTGTTCGAGGGCGGCGAGCTTTTTGGCCTGCTCGGCTTTTTCGGCGAGGAGTGACGTGAAACGTTGCTCGAGCTGGGAGAGCGGGGCGCCGACCTTCTCGGCGAGGGCGTGGAGGCGGGCCTGCTCGGCGCCGACGTAGTCGTAGGCGGCCTGGCCGCAGACGGCTTCGATGCGGCGGGTGCCGGCGGCGACCGCGCCTTCGGAGACGATTTTGAAGAAGCCGATCTCGCCGGTGGTGTTGGTGTGGGTGCCTCCGCAGAGCTCGCGGCTGTAGCCGCCGATGTCCACGACGCGGACGCGTTTGCCGTATTTCTCGCCGAAGAAGGCGAGCGTTCCCTTGGGCTTGGCGTCGAAGTCGGTCTCGTAGCCCTTGACCTCGGCGTTATCGAGGATGCGCCAGTTGACGATGTGCTCGATCTCGTGGAGCTGGGCGGGGGTGACGGCCTCGAAGTGGGCGAAGTCGAAACGCATGCGGTCGGGGGCGTTGAGGGAGCCGGCCTGGCGGACGTGGGTGCCGATGACGCGGCGCAGGGCGAAGTGGAGCAGGTGCGTGGCGGTGTGGTGGCGCTGGATGGCGCGGCGGTGAATCATGTTCACGCCGGCCTCGACGGTCTGGCCGCGCAGCGAGTGAACGTAGTCGGCGGTGACAGGCTTGGAGCCGCGCGGGGCGCTGGGGAGCATCTGGCCATCGAGGTTGGAAACCTGGTGGAGGTGGCGGCCGGATTTGTCCTTGATGGTGTCGCCGATCTGGACGGCCTCGCCCTTGAAGAGGAGCACGCCGCAGTCGCCGAGCTGGCCGCCCATCTCGGCGTAGAACGGAGTCTCGTTGAAAACAAGGAAAGTGCCGGCCTCGGCCACGACGACATCGGTGACGGTGACGGCGTAGGATTGGGATTTGTCGATGACGTAGCCGATGAACGGCGTGGGCTTGGCCTCGGCGGCTTCGGCGCCCTCGGTGGCGGCGACGACGATGACCTTCTTGGTGGAGGCCTGGCCGCGGGCGCGCTGCTGGTCCATGAGGCGCTCGAACTCGGCGGTGTCCACGGTGAGCCCGCGCTCGGTGGCGAGCAGCTGGGTCATGTCGAGGGGGAAGCCGTAGGTGTCGTAGAGCTCGAAGGCGAGGGCGCCGGAGATAACGGCGGCGCCGGCGGCGGCTTTGTTGAAAATGGCGAGGCCGCGATCGAGGGTGCGGCCGAAGCTCTCCTCCTCGCTCTTGATGACGCGGCGGATGATGTCCTGGCGTTCGGCGACCTCGGGGAAGACCGGGCCGAGGCTCTCGACCACGGGGGCGACGAGTTGCTCGAAGAAGCCGGCTTTGAGGCCGAGCTTGGTGCCGTAGAGGATGCCGCGGCGGAGGATGCGGCGGATGACGTAGTTGCGGCCCTCGTTGCCGGGCATGATGCCGTCGGCGATGGAGAGGCTGACGGTGCGGGCGTGGTCGGCGAGCACGCGGTAGGCGACGTCGATGTTCTCCTGCTCGGTGAGGCCCTCGCGTTTGGTGGGGACGGTGCCGCGGTAAATCTTGTCCGGAGCGAGCTCGCTGACCTTGGCGAAGAGGGGGGCGAAGACGTCGGCGGCGTAGTTGGAGGGCTCGGCGGTGAAGTCGGTAAAGCCCTTGGTGTTGGCGTAGATGCCGGCGACGCGCTCAAAACCCATGCCGGTGTCCACGTGCTTGGCGGCGAGCGGGGAGAAGGTGCCGTCGGCGTTGGCGTTGAACTGGATGAAGACGTGGTTCCAGATCTCGATGCAGCGGGGGCTGGAGGCGTTGACGCCCTTGCGGCCCTCGGCCTCGTCGTCGGAGGGGAGGAGGTTGAAGTGGATCTCGGAGCAGGGGCCGCAGGGGCCGGTGTCGCCCATCTGCCAGAAGTTGTCCTTGCGGTTGCCGTGGACGATGTGGAGGGCGGGGTCGAGGCCCTCGGCCTGGAAAAGGGCGGTCCAGATGGCGGCGGCTTCGTGGTCGAATTCGGAGGGGTCGCCGGGCTTGGGGGCGTAGACGGTGGCGAAGAGGCGCTTGGCGGGGATGCCCCAGACCTTGGTCAGGAGGTGCCAGCCCCAGGTGAGCGACTCCTTCTTAAAGTAATCGCCGAAGGACCAGTTGCCCAACATCTCGAAAAGCGTGTGGTGGTAGGTGTCGTAGCCGACGTCCTCGAGGTCGTTGTGTTTACCGCCGGCGCGGATGCATTTCTGGGTGTCGGCGGCGCGGGTGTCGGCGGCGGGGCGGGCGCCGGCCCATTTGGAGACGTCGGCCTGCTTATCGCCGAGGAAGATGGGCACAAACTGGTTCATGCCGGCGTTGGTGAAGAGCAAGCCCGGGGAGTCCGGCAGGAGCGACGACGAGGGCACGATCGTGTGCTGCTGGGAATGGAAGAAATCGAGGAAGGACTGGCGGATTTGCGCGGAGGTCATCGGCAGGGGAAAAGTGGCAACCACACACGGGCGGGCGGGGCTAGGCAAGCGGGGAGTGGCAAGAGCCGTCAGGACCTAGAAAGCAGTGGTCACCCTGGGCCCGTGTGATAGACCGCGGGCTCCCGGCCGGGACGACTGCGCGCATCAAGCCGTGCCGAGAAGAAAGGAAGGTTTACGTCGGGCCAGCATGCGTTTTACCGCTGCGCCGCGACCAAGCGGTGCGCGCCCGGCACGTATTTAGGTCTAACTCCACTTATTATAGGCCAACGTTATGAGGTTTTTAACCACGAGCTATGCCAGGTGTATAAAATAGGATCAACGATCGCTTTACTTTATGCAAAACGTTATCACGTTGTGGGAAAACTTGTATTACACGTGGTAAGTTAACTCCACGGCTCCATGCCAAATAAACATGCAGCAGACAAAATTTGTGTGGGTGTCTGGATTCCCCGGACGCTAAGGCAGCGCTTAATCCGCGCGGCTTCGGATAGAAACCTAACCTTAACTCAAATTATAGAAATAGCCTACCTCAATGAAACCAGAGACATCGAGCTCACCGCGGAAGACTACCGACAAATCGCGCTTGAAACAGAAGCGGCGCAACGAGGTGTTGATCGCCGTGCATCACCCGCGCGAGCTGGTGCGAAAGCTGGAAATAGCAGTGGCAGCCACGGGATTAAAAAGGGCTGACGCCCTACGCCTTTTTTTAAGCAAGGTGTAAGTAACCTCAGGGGTAAGTCCTGACTTTTGTATACTTAGGCAGGATCAAAACCGTGACCGGGCGGGGAGGCAGTTTGTGTCCGTCTAGTTTGGACGCTCCGCGGTTTGGTTGACCAGCGAGGGCTCTCGCTAGCCCGCTTATAGCGTATCTGCAAAGCTGATACGCCGGCCCGGAGAGCGCGGGAAAAGCTTCGGCTTCGGCGCAGCGGCGGGCGGGCTTGCTGGCAGGAAACGCAATGGCGGAGCCTTTCACGAGCGGCTGGATGAGGTCCGGCGGGTGCCTTGAGGGGTGTTTTGATCTTGCTGGCGACAGCACCGTCCAGCTTGGGGCCCCTTCACACTGGCAGTTATAGGTTTTTAAAGGCCAAGGCCTTGGGGTTTTAAGTAAATGAGTGACTAAACCTATTTAACTTCGCCACGTCCCCAGCGCGCGAATAGGAGTGTTTCACTACAAAAGGTTAAAGTAACCTTGACACCATATGCCTGTTTTTTTCACTGTTTATACCGTTTTCTAATACCCCACTGCGTGAGAACAACAGCTTATCGTTTTGTTTGGGTGTCGTGCGCGGCCCCCCCCCCCCCCCTCTGGGGCGCTTACGCGACATCCCGTGGCGAATCCTAAACCTGATGCGTGGACTCGCGAGGGAAGGAAACGACTTCGCCTTCGGCGGTGCGACGGGCAAGCCACTGTCAAAAAAAACAACGTAGAATTTCACCTAAGCAGCATTTCATCTTGGCTTTACACCGGATCATTTACATCTCGTTTCTTGTCTGTTATTAAATAGTCTAACCACGTATATGAAAAAATCTACTGTTGAAGCCAATGGATCTAGTGGCGTGGCGTCTCCTCTGGCGGTAGATGAACTCGGCCGACTTAGGCAGGAGCTGGATAGTCGTATGCGTGAACTGGAGGGTCAACGGGCCGAGCTCAGCCGTGCCAATGCCGTGGTTCAGGACAGTCTGGCGCGATACATCGAACTTTTCGACTGCGCGCCGGTGGGCTATTTCGATCTTGGCGGCGACGGCACCGTCCAGCTGGTGAACTTAACCGGAGCGCGTTTTGCCGGAATCGAGCGGGCGCGCTTGTTGGGTAAGCCCTTCCATTTTCTGGTGAACGAGGAGCAGCAAAAAGAGTTTGGCGCTTTTCTGGAGCAAGTGTTCGCGACGGGTTGCAAGGCGAGCTGCGAGTTATCCCTGGCCAGGGTGGCGGGGCGACCTGAATTGGCGGTCAGAATCGAAGCTGTGCTCGCGGAGGACAGGCAATCATGCCGCGCCATGATGCTGGACATCACAGAGCAAAAAAAGGCCGAGAAGGCACTCTGGGAAAAGGAGGTGTTTAACCGGGCCACACTCGACGCGCTGGGCGCTCTGGTCGTGGTGCTCGATCACGAGGGAACCATACTGGCGAGCAACAGTGCGTGGAGAGAGTTCGCCTCGCTAGGCGCGGTCGACTGGCAGAAAGTCAGCGAAGGGCGAAACTACCTGAAGGTGTGCGAAAAGGCCGCCTCCCGTGGCTGCCTGGATGGGGCCCACACCCTCAAGGGGATTCGCGATGTCATTTCGGGAAAGCTTACCACGTGGAGCTACGAATACCCCTGTCATTCTCCGGGGGAGCGACGCTGGTATATGTGTAATGTCACCAAACTTCCCGGTGAGGGCCCGGTGAGAGTGGTCGTGGCGCATGAGAACATCACCCCCCTGAAGCTTGTGCAAGAGGCGCAACGGGCGGGGGCGGAGCGGCTGCGCGTCGCAGTGGAGAAGGCAAACCTCGGCCTTTGGGAATGGGACCTGGCAACCAACCGGATTATTTTCTCGGCCGAATGGGCAAGTCAACTGGGCTACGAAAGCGCGGAGATCGGCCACGGACTCGACGAGTGGGAAACCCGCCTGCATCCTGAGGATCGCGAGCAAGCGCTGGCCTGCATCAAGTCCTTTCTCGAGCGACCGGAGGGGCCCTACCATTCCGAATTCCGCTTGCGGCATAAAGACGGCTCCTGGTGCTGGATTCACAGTCGAGGGGAGATGCATCGTGATGCGGAGGGAAACCCCGCTCGTATGACGGGCTGGCACATCGACGTCACCGATCAGCGTGAGTTGGCCTTTCATGCGCTACGTAATCAGCGCCTGGAGGCGATCGGCAACTTGGCCGGTGGCGTGGCGCACGAGCTGAACAACATCCTCGCGCCCACCCTGCTCGTCACCGATATGATGCGGCGCAAGACGCAAGACCCCGAGCTTTTGCGTTATATCGCCATGATTGAAGAGAGCACGCGGCGCGGTGCCGACATCGTGCGGCAAGTCTCGATGTTCAGCCGGGGCGGCCAAGGGCTGCGCCTGCAGGTGCAGATGGAAGCGCTGCTGCGCGATTTTAGAACCTTAATCCTGGCGACCTTACCCCGGGAGATTTCCATCCGTTTTGAAGTCGCCCCGGATTTGAGTCCGGTCAGGGCGGATGCCACGCAACTCCAGCAGGTGTTGATGAATCTATGCCTCAACGCTCGTGACGCCATGCTGCCCAAAGGCGGCGAGCTCACGATCACGGCAAGCAATGTCGAGGTGACGGGGGCCGAAGCGAGTTTACATACGAACGCCAAGCCAGGCCCCCATGTGTTGCTCGAGGTCGGTGACACCGGAGATGGCATACCTAACAAAATTATCGGTCTGATTTTCGACCCCTTTTTCACCACGAAGGACGTCGGTAAAGGCACCGGGCTCGGTCTGTCTTCAGCGCTTGGTATAGTGCTTAGCCATCAGGGATTCATGACCGTATCCAGCGAGCAAAAGAATGGATCGACCCTTCGTGTTTATCTGCCGGCGGACGAGGTGAAGGAGAAGGCCGAACAAGCCTCCATCGGCCCTCAAGATCCTCATGTTATCGAGAGCGATACTATCCTGGTGGTGGATGACGAAGAGACACTGCGTGACACCATGAGAATCGTGCTCGAGGGCAAAGGATACCGTGTATTGACGGCGATCAACGGGCGGGATGCCTTGCGGGTCTATACCGAGGAGCAAGCCGCCATCAGGCTTATGATCACGGATATGATCATGCCGGAAATGAACGGGGTAACACTTATCCGGGAGATGGTCGGCCTCGCGCCCGGCCTGCCGATCGTGGTATCGACCGGGCACATGCAGCAGGCCGAAAGCAATGAGCTCAAGGACCTCGGTGTTTTTGAAGTGCTGAAGAAGCCCTATGGTGCCGATGATTTGCTCACGGCGGTGCAGAGACGCTTGCCGGCGACACGCCCTCACGGTCAGGCGTGTCGCTGACCCGGCGGCTTACAGATTGGCGATGATGGCGTCGGCCATGGCCTTGGTGCCGACGGACGGTTTGCCGAAGGCGATATCCCCGGTGCGGACGCCGTCGGTGGCGACGGCCTTGCGGACGGCGGCTTCGATCCTGGCGGCCACGGCATCGAGGCCGAAGCTGTAGCGCAGCATCATCGCGACGGAAAGAATCTGGGCGCAGGGATTGGCGATGCCCTTGCCGGCGATGTCGGGGGCGGTGCCGCCGGCGGGCTCGAAGAGACCGAAGGGCAGGCCGAGGGAGTTTTTGCCAGTGCCGAGCGAGGCGCTGGACAACATGCCGAGGGAGCCGCAGATCACGGCCATCTCGTCGGACAGGATGTCGCCAAACATGTTTTCGGTGAAGAGCACGTCGAACTGGTTGGGATCGCGCGCGAGCTGCATGGCGGCGTTATCGACATACATGTGGCTCAGGGCGATCTCGGGGTGGTGTTTGGCAAAGTAGGCGGTGACGACGCGGCGCCAGAGGACGGAGGTTTCGAGGACATTGGCCTTGTCGACCGAGCAGACCTTCTTGCCGCGAGCCTTTGCGGTGACGGCCGCAACCTCGGCGATGCGTTCGATCTCGGAGGTTTTGTAGACCATGGTATCGACCGCCATTTCCTCGCCGTTTTCGAGCAAGGTGGTGGTCTTGGGCAGGCCGAAATAGATGCCGCCGGTGAGCTCGCGAATGCACACGATATCGATGCCGTTGGGAATGCGGGCGGTCTTGAGCGGGGAAGCATCGGTCAGGTCGGAATAGAGGAGACCGGGGCGAATGTTGGCAAAGAGGTTGAAGGCTTTGCGAAGAGGCAGGAGGGCGGCGCGCTCGGGTTGTTCCTTGGGCGGGAGTTTCTCCCACTTCGGCCCGCCGACGGAACCGAAGAGGATGGCGTCGGCCGACTGGCAGAGCGCGAGGGTGGAGTCGGGGAGGGCCTTGCCGTGGTTATCAATGCCGGCGCCGCCTACGTCGGCGTGCTGGTAGGAAAGGGTGAGCCCCTCCTTCTTGGCCACGTGCTCGAGCACGCGGAGGGCTTCGGACATGACCTCGGGGCCAATGTAGTCTCCAGGCAGGACGGCGAATTTAAGGGTCGGCATAAAAGGGCAACTTGTGGGTAATTCCCGGCCAGAAAAAGCCTAAACTCACCCGCGAGCCGGGACGGGCCTGCTCCGGGCGGTAAAGGCAGCGACAGGCGAGGCCGCGATTATTTCGCGCCATGCCGTGAGAAACTAGGCGCTGTCGATCCAGGCGCTGAGAGCGGGCGGGAGGGTAAGGCGTTCGCGGGTTTGGGAGGAAATGCAGACGTGTTCCGTGCGCGCGACCGCGGCGCGTTTGTCGGCGGCTCCGGTTTTCCAGATCACGTAATCGAGCGCGAAACTGTTATCCGTCAGCCGGGTGGGGTGGACGTCCACCCGAAGCTTGTCTCCGCAGAAAAGAGGGCGGAGATAGCTGGCTTCAGTTTTAGCGATGGGAACGACCACCCCGTGGTCTGCAAAAAACGTGCCCAGCGGGATGCCCGCGGCGGCGAGCGCTTCCTCGTAGGCCTCGTGGCAAATGGAGAGATAGCGCGCAAAAAAGACCACGCCGGCGGCGTCGGTATCCGGAAAGTGAACGGTGCGGGCGTAGGCGAAAGGCATGCCCTATACCAATAAAGGAAGCGGGATCCCGCAAGGCGGGATCCTTCTTCCCCGTGCCCCATGGCAAGTGACTTGGCGGCGGCGAGGCGAAGCGACGGGAAGTTGACGCGGGCCGTCAGGTGAGTGCGCTAGGGGGAATGAACAAGACCGAGATCGCCGAAGTATTAAACGAGATAGGCACCCTGCTGGAGCTGCAGGGAGAAAACCCATTCAAGATTCGCGCCTACCAGAACGGCGCGCGCCTGCTGGAGCAAATGGACGCGGCGGACTACACCACACGCGTGCAGGCCGGCACGCTCGGGGAGTTGAAAGGCTTCGGCGAGGCGCTCGTCGATAAGATAGGCGAACTGCATCGCACCGGTGCGCTGGCGTTTTACGAGCGACTCAAGGCGCAGGTGCCGGCCGGACTGTTTGCGCTTTTGGAAGTGCCGGGGCTGGGACCGAAGAAGATCAAGGCGCTGCGTGAACAGCTCGGGGTGGAGTCACCGGAAGCCCTGGCGGACGCGTGCCGCGCGGGCAAGGTGGCGACGCTGGCCGGCTTCGGGGAGAAGACGCAGGCAAAGCTACTGGAAGGGCTGGCGAATCGTGAAGCTTACGCGCGCCGGCACAGGTGGTGGGATGCGAGCGCGGTGGCGGAGCCGATCGTCGCGGGATTGCGCGCCCTGCCGCAGGTGTTGCGGGCGGAGGCGGCCGGATCGCTCCGGCGAAATCTGGAGACGGTGGGAGACCTGGACTTCATCGTCGCGGCGGAACCGGCGGACGTGGGCGCGGTGGTGGCATGGTTTTGCGCGTTGCCAGAAGTAAAAGAAATAACGGCCCGGGGAGAGACGAAGGCGAGCGTGCGCTTCGTGAGCGGGTTGCAAGCGGACCTGCGCATCGTGCCGGCCCGGCAGTTCGCGTTCGCGCTCCATCATTTCACAGGGTCGAAGGCGCATAATGTCGAGATGCGCCAGCGGGCGCTGGCGCGGGGCCTCAGTTTATCCGAGTGGGGGCTGGCCCCCGCGGAAGGCGAAGGCACGGCGAAGGAGAAGATCGGTCAGGAGGCGTCGACCCTGGCGGTGAAGGACGAGGTGGAGTTGTTCTCGGCCCTGGGGCTTGCGTTTATCCCCCCGAGCTGCGGGAGGGCATGGGCGAAATCGCGGCGGCGGAGAGCGCGGCAACGGGAGGCGCACCCTTGCCGCGTCTAGTGGACACGGGGGAACTGCGCGGTGCCTTTCACAACCACACGACGGAGTCTGATGGCAAAGCCACGCTGCTGGAAATGCGGGCGGCGGCGACGGCCCTGGGGTGGGACTACCTCGGAATCGCGGATCACTCAAAGTCGAGCGTGCAGGCGCGCGGACTGGACGAAGGGCGACTGGCGGCGCAAGTCGATGCGATCCGGCAAGCGAACGCGGCCGGCGGAGGGGCCTGGTTGTTTGCCGGCACCGAGTGCGATATCCTGCCGGACGGCAGGCTGGATTTCGACGACGCCGTGCTGGCGACGCTCGATTACGTGGTGGCCTCGGTGCACAGTGCATTCTCGCAGAGCGAATCCGAGATGACGGCCCGCATCATCCGGGCCTTGGAGCATCCGCGGGTTTCCATGCTGGGGCACGCAACGGGGAGGCTGCTCCTGCGCCGTGAGGGCTACAAAGTGGATCTGGTGCGGGTGATAGACGCGGCGATCGCCAACCGGGTGGTCATCGAGCTGAATGCGCATCCCTCTCGGCTGGATTTGGACTGGCGGCATTGGCGAAGGGCGGCGGAGCGCGGCCTGATGTGCGCAATCAATCCCGACGCACACGATGTCGCCGGGCTGAGACATGTAGAGGCGGGGGTGCGAGTGGCGCGGAAAGGCTGGCTCACGGCCAATAGTATTCTGAATACACGAAATCGGGCGGGCGTGGAAAGCTGGTGGCGCGAACGGCGGTGAACTTTAGGTTCCAGCCCGTGGCTTGGACTTGTTCTAAGAAATTGGAATATAGTGATTAACGTGAATAAAAAATTCCGTATTGATTGCCTCGCATATGCATGTAAACGACACAAATTGTAAAAGCTCATGTTATCGTCACTTTTAGTCGTGTTAGGTCTTGGACTATTCCTTTTGCCCATCTGGCGCTTGCACGCCCCAGATGCACGGCTTGCGGCGTTTGACCAGCGGGAGTGGCCGAAAGGGCGTAATCTGCTGCTTGCCTTGCTGGATCTGGCGCGGGCGAGTGGAGGCGCCTGGTTGCTGGCGAAGGGTATGCCGGAGTTGCCCCTGCTCAGCAGCGAAAACGAATGGATGCCGGATCTGGTCATCTCGGCGATCGTCGCCTTGGGGTTGACGGTGCAGACCTTTGCATGGACTGACGAAGACCATGTGCAGGCCCCTGTGGTGTTTGTGGCTGGAGTGGCGGCGGTTTTGGTGGCTCCCGCCGTGGCTGCCTTGGTGGGGGTGCTGGCAATAGGCGCGTCGCTGGCGCTTCGCGCGTGGTCGGGGGTGTTTTTGGCGGCGAGCTTGGGGACGATCTTAATCGGCTGGCTGTTAAACGTGCAAAGTCCGTCGCGCGTGATTTTCCTCGGTGTGGCCCTGGGCTTGCCCGTAGTGCTCTCCATTCTGGCGGGGCGGCACATGGGCTGGCCGAGGAAGTGAAACGGTTCGGTTACGCGTTCATCTGCCAAGGGGGGGATCGTTAACTATTTTGGGTTTCGACCACCTTAGGGTGGACTTGCTGCTAATCTCTTTTCAATAAGGCAGTCCTAGTCATGAGCTTCATCATCATTCACTGGATACCGCTGATTATCGGCCTCTGCTTCGGCCTGATACCGCCGCGAGCACTGATCAAAGGGGAGGTGCGTTACCTGATGTTTGAAGACCTTTGGGAAAAAGCGCTACGGCCGCCGCCCGATGACCCTCGCCGCCGCCGCTGGTGGAAAATGCCTTTGGTCTGGATTGATCCGGTCAGGGGCTTTGCCACCGCTTATTACCTCGTGCAGGCCTTTCCCAAGCCGCCCAGAGGCTCGGGATTAACCATCTATCCTGTGATTACGGCCTTGGCCGTTTCGTCGCTGATTTGCCTGGCGGTCCAGATGTCAGGAAGAAAAAACATGGGCGAGACGATCTCCCCCACGGGGTTTTTATCGGGCATGCTCTTGTTAATACTGCCCTACAATGTTTCGATACCGGTCCTGATCGTGGCCGCTTGCACGGTCATCGCGGTGAGAAGCTACGCTGCGGGGTATGTAGCGGCGGCTTTGGTTTGCTTGATTTTCGGCTTTCTCTACATGGGTGTCAGCCTGTCTCTGATCACGCCGATGGGATTGATAATCCTGCCTCTTTTCAACGACTGGAAGAGCGGCACACGCATGGTGGTGCCGGTGCGCTGCTAGGAGCTGCCGTTTCCGCTGCCCTTTAACCTACGGAGCGGAACCACGCTTCAGGTGGTAGTCGGGCGGGTTGGAAGGAATTGACCCGGCTGCCTGGCTTCGGAATCCCAAAAGGGAGTCCGGCGATGAACAGGGTATCTTCCGATCCCGGCAAATGGCGGCAGAGTATATCGGGGTAGCTCACGGCACTGTATTGCGGACAGGAGCCCAAGCCCTGGGCGGCAAGGCCCAGCATAAGACGCTCAAGCACAAAGCCGCAGTCTAAAAAAGTGCCGTAGCCATAGGCGGAAGCGTGCGTGCCGAGAAAGAAAACGTGGGGAGCGTCGAAAAACGTGAAGTTCGCCCGGTCATGCGCACGGCGACCGACTGCATCCTCTCGGGCTATGCCCTTGTGTTGAAGAATACCAATCCCAACCGATTTAGCCCGGGCTTGCCACTCGGGCGGGAGCGGATCGGGCGAATAGCGGTAAGCCGGGCGAGGTGCTTCGCCAGCATCAAAGGCGGCCAGATAATCTCGTCGCAGTGCTTCCAGCGGTTCGCCCTGAATTAAAAAGAGGCTCCACGGCTGGGTGTTTTTGGAGCTCGGCGCCCGCCCTGCGGCCTCGATTAAAGGGCGAAGGGTGTCGGCTGGAACAGGAGTGGCCTCAAACTCCCGGATCGAGCGCCGGGCGTGCATGGCATCAAGGGTGGAAAGCATGGCGAGGCGACCAGCCTAGCGTTCTCCGCCGGCGACAGAAAGCTGTTTCTTGGCGGAAAGACGTCACGCGTTGGTGCGCAAAGTAAAAGCGGATGTTGCGATCCGGCGACCGTTGATTTGCAGCTCGATGCGGTGGAGTCCGGAGTGGTGGCGCCGGGTGCTGAAGTCCGTAACAAGCTGCCGCTTGGTCAGCTTGATCGTCGCGAGCGGAGGAAGTTCGAGCGTTTTCCATTTAAAAACCTTGGACGATATCGCACCCAAAGGACGCGCATAGTGCAGCACGTAGTCCACGACCAGGCGTTGGGCGCTTGAGGTGGTGGAAACGAGGGTTGCGGCTAGCGTGATCGTATCGCCTAGCAGGATACGGCGGGGCGCGGCTGTGAAGCGAGAAACGGTCAGTTGAGGCGCGGCTCCTGCGCCGATAAGGGCCAGGGCCGGCGGGCAAGAAGACTTGATCAAGGTGCGGAGCGCATGCCTCACGATCCAGCTGGTGGCGGGGTGGGTCCTGTCCCAAGCTTGGACGCGGTCAATCACCCAGTCCGGATTGTCCTTGGTGATGTCGTTGAGGTGATTGGCGACGGATTTTCGAACATAGGGAGAGGGGTCGGTTTTGAGCTGCTCGAGGATCGGCATGACCGGTGTTGGGTCGCGCACGAGAGCGGTGAGACGCAGCCCCCACGGAAGTCGGGGGCGGCTGCCTTCGCTGGCGAGGCGACGCACGTCGGCGTCCGGGGCCGAGGCCCACGTTTCCATAACCTTTAACGTGCGGTGCAAGTCATGGACGAGAAACGGGCGCACCGCGAATTCCGCCGAGCCGAACGAGGTGAAAAATCGCAACGCCTCCAGCGAGCGGTCAAAATCAGCGGGACGGAGTCCTTCACGGGCAACAAAATCGCACAGACTGATGGCGACAAAGGTATGGCCGATTCGCGGAGCGAGTTCGCGCAAGACGGCGAGTTGAGCGGGGTAGCCGCCGGGCAAGGTGGCGGCGAAGGCACGTGCGGTTTGGTGCAAACGCTCCATCAACGCTCGCTCCTCAAGCCCGCCGAGGGTAAGGGTAAGAAACCGTGAGCGATCAAATCGGGGGCTCAGGGCTGCGAGCTCACCGGCGAGATGGTGGTAACGGGCCTCGTCGAACCAGTGCTTGAGCGGAACGGCGGCGGAGGCGGCGGACATTGCAGCTAAAGACCCGCAGAGTCCTCGGGCGGCGTCTCGGGGCGGGGGTTATCCACAAGCCACGCGTGAGCGATACGCAGCGCATTGGCCAAAGTTTCGGGGCGGAGGGGCTTGGTCAGATAATCTTGCATGCCTACGGCAGTAGCGGCGGCCCGGTTTTCGCTGAGCACATTGGCGGTCAGCGCGATGATGTAAGGGTGGAGCAGGCCACCCGGCTGACTGCGAATCATGCGGGTGGCGCAAGTCCCGTCCAACTCGGGCATCTGCAAATCCATCAGCACTACGTCGTAGTGATTTTGGGCGACAGCGGCAAGGGCCTGACGCCCATTCGCTACCTCGTGCGGGTGATAACCGAGACGATCCAGATAGAGTTCGATGACCTTGCGGTTGGCGGCGACATCCTCGGCGATGAGGATGCGCAGCGGGTATTTTAGTGCAAAGTCAGAGTCGGCGCCGGTCGATTGGGGCGAGGCGGGTGGTTTGGCCGCTGGAACGGATTTGGGTTTGAGGACAGAAACAAGGGCTGTGCGTAATTCGGTGGGTTTGACCGGTTTTGTGAGTTTCCGTGCGATGAGCGTTCCGAGTTCTTCCGTCTGCTGCCCACGGGCCCCCATGAATATCACGGGGGGAAATTTATTCGGTTGGGCTTTTTGAAGCGATCGGGCGAGCTGAGACCCGTTCATCCCTTGCAAATTGTGATCTAGAATCAGCAGGTCATAGGGGGGATTGTCAGCGTAAGCCTTGCAGGCGTCGTCGGGTGAAGCTACGAAATCGGCCTTGATGCCCCAGCCGATAAGTTGGGATTCCAAGATACGAAGACTTATGGGGTTATCGTCCACTACGAGAATACGGCGACGGGCTAGCTCGGCATCAGGCGCAAACAAAGGAATATCAGCGAATTCACAGGCCTGGGTCATGATATGGAATTTGAACGTAGCGCCCGCGCCTTCCCGACTGGTGACGCTGATCGCGCCGCCGAGCATTTCAACGAGACGGTTGGTGATGGCGAGGCCCAGTCCGGTCCCGCCATATTTACGCGTGGTGGAGGTATCAACCTGGCTGAAGGCCTTGAACAAACGGTCCTGTCTATCAGCGGGGATTCCAATGCCCGTATCCGCGATCGAAAAGTCGATTCGAAGGCCCTTCTCCATGCGCGTAGCTTCCACCAGGATACTTACCCCGCCGACGCGCGTGAACTTGAGCCCATTGCCCACAAGATTGACAAGGATCTGACGCAGGCGCGTGGGGTCGGTGACGATACAGGCAGGGACATCGGCGCTAAAGGCCACGCCGAGATCCAGTCCGGATTTGACGGCGCGATCAGAGAAGAGGTCGAGCACCTGCTCGACGACTTCGCTGAAATTACAAGGGATGGACTCCAGGTCGAAATGGCCGGCTTCGATTTTTGAAAAGTCGAGGATGTCGTTGATGATATCCAGGAGTGCCTCGACATTCTGGCGGATAATCTCGGTGTATTCACGTTGAACGGGAGCGAGGTCGGTATCGTTCAGGAGATTGGTCATGCCGACCACCGCATTGAAGGGGGTGCGGATTTCGTGGCTCATATTGGCCAGAAACTCACTCTTGGCGAGGTTGGCTGAATCGGCGGCTTTTTTAGCCATCCGCAGAGCGTCCTCGGTGGCCTGACGACCGGCCACGAGGCGCTCAATGTCGCCGGCTAGATCTAAAATGTCCTGGCCCGGAGCCGTGGGTTGTTCCGGGTGGAGAATGCTTAAGGTCTGACTCAGGCGGGACAGGAGGGCTTCGTTGCGATGATTTTGCTCCAGCAACGTCGCATTGGCTGCGGTAAGCTCCCGTGAACTGACATTGAGAACGTGCTCGGTAAGGCGGCGATCTTGATCGAATTGCAGGTAGGTGTCGGAGACCTTCGTCAGCAGGGCTTCAAGTCCGGGCGGAATGGCGTTCGCGGTGCCGAAAGTGCGGCGTAGCTGGCGAAGAAGCAACGGATGCAAGCTGCTCATAGCGCACTCATGAATCTACTTCGGCGATGCTGGTGATCGTCATGGTCTGGTTGTGCAGCTGGCAGGCCTGCGCCTGGCCAGAGGGGGCAAGTTCGCCGTAGGAATAAAAACCGGTCAGCACCGGGCCTGGGCCGAAAGTGGCACGGACTCCTTCGAGTTCATCCTCGGTTCTTGGCCCCAGCACGATGCGGCGACCGACACAACTCACGCAGAGCACAAGCGAGGCCTCCTGGGCGGCCTGGCGGGCGGCATCCTCAGCGCCGGAAATGAGTTCCTCATACGTGGCACGCATGAAACGAACGGTCGAGCCGACGGGGACATCACCGGCAAAGGTCATCGATTGCGCGGCCTCATCGATCGACAAGATGGTGCGAACCACTGCGTTCGTCTGGCCGGGAGAAGTGACGTGGAGGGGGAAGCGCAGGGCGGCAGCCGGAAGGCCGGAGGCGGCGGGCCCGAGGTATTCCTTGTAGAGTGAGAGTGCAGGGCGGCCGTCCAGCGTATGCAGGATGTTTCCCGTGGCGGCGGACACACTGCGCTGGGGGCCAAAGCAGGTCCAGCCACCGGCACTGCCAAAGCCGATGCGAAGGGCATCCCCATAAAGACCGATGGCAACGATCACTCCTGGCTCGGGTGGAGCGTCAAGTCCGACAAGCGTGGAAACGAAATCAGTGCCATCGCCGGCAAGGCCCCCGCTGAGTGTCACATCCGGGGGAAGGACGGAGTTAAAGGTATCGCTCAACACACTGCCGTTGACCAAGCCGCCGTCGGAAAAAATCAACACATGGCGCAGGTCTGGAGCGGCGAGCCGGTAGGCGAGGAGCGTGCAAAGCTTACGCAAGTCATCGCCGGGCTTGAAGCCGACGGAGGCACAGCGGCTGGACGCACGGTCGAAACGCAGGGCCGTGCACACGAGGCCGGCATCCTCGATCTCGGTATCGGCGAAATTACCTGCGGTGGAGACCAGCACAAGATGCGCCGATGGGTAGCGGGCTCGCAACGCGGCCAGCGCCTCCGGTCTGGCCAGCGGAACACGAAGACCAAAGACCAGAACCAACCCGGCTTCGGCTGGGATCAGGTCGCCGGAGCGATCGCGCCAGCTGGAGTCGTTTGCCAGAATGGATTGGAGTAAGCGCATGCGGGGTAAGGGTTGAGTGAGGCTAAATTGAGATCGGTAACGAGGTTGGCAACGAGTGTGTAGCTGACACTGCTGAAGGGGTATTTCAGTGTCATTTGACTACTCTGCAGGGATATGGGGTTTTTAACAGGGTCGTTTAACTGCCTATGTGAGTCAAAACGTGAAGGCAATAAATAGACTGTGCAAGGGAAGTATGCCCCCGCCTGACTCTTAGGCGGACTGAGTTTGTCCGTCATAATTCAATGTTAGGGTCAAATTGGTCGGGGTGGAGAGATTCGAACTCTCGGCCTCTACGACCCGAACGTAGCGCTCTACCAGGCTAAGCTACACCCCGATTAGGTCAGAGTAGAGTATCAAGCACCCGCTCAGGTGCTGCAGCAAGCGGAAACTTGGCGGCAAATAGAGGAACGAGAAGGAACATAAATAAACGGTGCACGGCGCGAGCTCTTTCGGGGGCACTTAGTGTAAGGCTAAGTAAACTAGTGTAAGCCTAAGTAAACCTAAGTGAGCTTTTATTTTGATGTTCGATCTGATTTCAGGGCTTGGTAACGCATAAGGTTTCTCTCTTCGCAAGCCGGCGGGGTTTATTTTTCTAGCTGTTGCTAATCTTATCTGACTCCCTCGGCCTATCACTAGTCTTTTCTTAAACAACTTATGAAAAAGTTACTTCGCCTTACCTTATATTTAATCATATTAGCTGCGGTGCTGGTGTGGCTACCACGGCAATTCGGTCCATCTCACGACGGGAACTCATTCATCGCAGCACTGGCCAAGTTACCGGCGACACCCATTCCCGGCACATCGGCGCAGATAAAAAGTCGATTACTTGGAACGGCTCAAGTTCGCGAAGGGGACGAAATGACAAAGCGCGTAGCTGCCGTATTCGCCAATCTTTCTACGGCATCTTCTAACGTAGACGCCCCGCCTGCTGCTGCGATACCCGATGCCGCGAAGGGGCCTAAGCAGCCTAAGTTATCGGAAGCTCAGCGCCACAACTTGGCCAAGCTTCGCTGGGGTCCCACCAAATCGCTCCGCTATCGTGGGGATGGCGAAGATGCCACGGTCCGTTTGCTTGCTGCTCCGGCGCTAATTCTACCCAAAGATCCCGCGAACCCCAAGGCCGAGTCACCCGAAGCGATGACAAAACGGTTCCTATCTGAGAATCGCGAATTGCTGCTGATTAAGAATCCATCCGCAGAGTTTACGGTCACCTCCGTCGAAACCCAGCCCAAGGGCGATACGGTCCTCCGGCTTTCGCAGAAATTAGGTGACCTTGACGTTTGGCCTGGCCAAATCACTGCCAACGTCAGCGAAGCGGGCTATCTGACTGTGATCACTGGGGCTTATGCACCGACGCCAGAGGGTATCAAAACGACCCCGGCTATCACAACTGAGCAGGCGCAAGCTGCCGCGTTGCAGCATGCGAATGAAGATAATTCATCTCTTTCAGTTAATCAGCCCCCCATATTAAAGATATTCGCAGATAAAGGACGTGTGCCAGAATTGAGCTACGAAGTCCAAGTTGAGGGAGCAAATCGCCATGAACGTGTTTTCATAAGTGCCCTAACTGGTGATGTGCTGCTTTCGGTTTCTGAAATTTGCACAGGCGCGACGACAGGAACTGGAACGGATACCCGGGGATACTCGCGGTCGTTAAATGTATATTCTGACGGGGCACCGGTTAAATATTATTTATTGGACACAAGTAAACCGATGTTCAATGCATCTACGTTTAACGGATATATCGGCATTTTTAATGCAGCGAATGCATTAAACATCTCTTTCTCGACGCAGTTAAATAGTGGATACGATCCAGAGGGTGTAGGCGCCTCGTTTAACATGGGTAAGGTGTATGATTTTTACAAGAATGTCTTTGGCCGGAATTCATACGATAACAATGGGGCCTCCATTATGTCGGTGATCAGGCAGGCGAATCCGGATGGAAGCCCGATGGAGAATGCTTATTGGGATGGATCAAAGATGGCTTTTGGAACAGCTGATCGTTACACCGCAGCTACTGACGTTGTTGGCCACGAATTCACCCATGCGGTTGTTACGGCAACATCTGACCTTATATATAAAAATGAATCGGGTGCCCTAAATGAAAGCTTCGCGGATGTTTTCGGCGAAGCGATAGAAAGAGTTGTCTATGGCTCGAATGATTGGCTTATGGGAAGCTTTTTAAGCGTTGGCGGCCCGATTCGAAGCATGCAGAATCCTCAAATCTACGGCGATCCAAGTAAGATGTCAGAGTTTCTCAGAACGGAAGCTGACGATGGAGGAGTTCATTCAAATAGTGGTATTCCTAATAAAGCATTCTATCTGCTTGCAGAAGGCCTAGGCACTGGTGGCATTGGATTTGATTCAGCCAGAAATATTTTTTATCGCGCCTTGGTGACGAAATTGAATCCGAACTCCGACTTTATTGCGTTGCGAGAGGCATGTATCTTATCAGCTGAAGAGATTCATGGCGTAGGCACTACGCAGGTGACCAAAGTTCGTGCAGCGTTTGATGCGGTGGAAATTTTTGACGCAACCATCGTCGGTATGCCAAGTGACCTCACCCCCGCATCTGGACAGGACTCATATCTTTTTAGTTATCTTGCGGTTGATGGCAATTACTACCTTGGTCGTAGGGAGGGCGCGTTGGGTGATGGTAGTGGTGTGGTTGGTATTGCAGGCACTCCGATGAATCCTGACACAAGACCTTCTGTGTCGGGCGATGGCTCGCTTGCTGTCTTTGTCAGCTCGACTTTCGATTTGGTGGTTGCGCCCACCAACGGTTCTGGCGCCACATCTTTAGGCTACCCAGGCCAAGTCTATGCCACCACTTTATCTGCAGACTCGAAGCATATGGCTTTCATAATGCGTGACCCAGCAACAGGACTGCCATTGCGTGAAATATCTTATTTCAATATTACTACTGGAAATTCCAAAGTAATACCGCTTTACTTGCCTGCAGCGGATGGGGGGAATTCAATATCGATCGATTTAATAGATGAAATTGATCTTTCTCCAGACGGGCAAACGGCAATTTTTGATGGTCTGGCTGAAACTACTCTTGGAAATGGCACGGTCCTTCGCGCGTGGTCGATTTTTGCGGTAGATATCGCTTCGGGTTCTATTTACAGCATAGCTGGACCTTTTGATGGATTAGATATTGGTAATCCATCTTTTGCCAGAACTTCCGCAAACCGTATGGTTTTCGAAACCTTGTCGACCAATTCAAGTATAGTGTCGCTTTCAATGGAGCCTGTTGTCGGCGCAGTCGTAAAAAACTACAGCATTGCCAGCGATTTCCTTGCCTATCCAAGATTTTCAGCGGCGGATAACTTTATAGTCTTTACGGATGAATACTACGACTACGGAACATTTACGTATAGACCGCGTGTAGTAAGGTTGAGCCTACAAGCTGATCACATAAATCCAACTGGTTCTGAAACCATACTGCAATACTTGGCGATTAATGGATTGAGTTATAGGAGAGGTAGCTTCGCGGGCGCACCGGTTTTATCCGTGAGCACAACGACCCCGACTGTGGTCGGCGGATCGTCTGGCTACTTCCGCATAAGCAGGATTTCGGGGGATCAAGCGATACAAGTTCCAATCAGCTTTAAGGCACTGGGCACCGCACGCTCCGGTATTGACTACACGCGCATCAATCTTACCGCAACACTGGGGGCAAACGTGAGTTTTATAGATATACCCGTTAGCGCGTTGTTGAATCCAAATACGGCGGCTTGTGCGCTTACGTTAAGCTTGGATCCGCAATCTCATTACCGACTCTCGAGCCCGGGAAGTAGTAGCACGATTAGCCTCGTTGCGCCGGCCATGACGTATTCCTATTGGGCTGCTTCACTAGGCGTTGGGGCGGCCACGGCCGACCAGGACGGTGACGGTCTAAAAAACCTGGTCGAATACGCCATCGGCTCTAGTCCGACTCAAGGAGATGGAGGAGTGATACAATCCGGAGTGCGCACGGTGGCGCTTCAGAACTTTTTAGAGGTGACTATCAAACGTTCACTGATCCGGTCAGGCGTTACCTGGACCCTGGAACGCTCAAGTGACTTGGCAGTATGGCAACAAGCAAGTATGGCCGTGGTGACTGATACTTCTACAGAATTAGTATTACGGGATACTTTGCCCATTGACGGTGTGCAGCGCCGGTTTCTGCGAGTGAAAGCAAGCGTTCCGTAATCGAATGAAAGTCCCGCCCTCATATACCAACAGAAGGGGCCTCGGGATGGTTGAAGTTTTATCTACGTTCTGCCGTGGAGTCATCGGTTAAGAATACCGTTTCAAAGATCAGCGAAGCATCGCGTGCGAGCACGATCTCATACCGGTGGCCCAAAACCGGTCGCCACAAAGGCGCGCCGAGGTGGCGCGCCTTTGTGGCGATGACACGTGGCGGGCGCGCGAGTCGCGCCTGACGCGAGCTCAGCCCTGCTCGAGGAGCTTGTTGAGCCGCTTGACCATCGCGCTCGGGTCTTCGAGCAGGCCGGCGCTGATGAGGGCGTTGTCGAGCAATTGCTCGGCCACCAACACGGCGCGCCCGGGGTTGCTGGCGCGGGTGGCGTTCAGCTTCTGCATCACGAGGTGGCGGGGGTTGATCTCGAAGTTCACCTTCAGCGGGCTCTCGGCGCCGTCCTTGTTCATCGCCTTCATCATGCGGCGCATCTGCGGGGTGAGGAACTTGTCGGCGTTGGTGGCGAGGGCGGGGGAGTCAACGAGGCGGTCGCTGGACTTCACCTCGGCGACGCGGTCGCCGAGGGTGGTCTTGAGCCAGTCGGCGAGGGACTTGGTGTCGTCCTCGGAGAGGTCGCCCTCGGCGGCGGGAGGCTTGGGGGCGTCGGCGAGCTTCACGTCGGCGTGGTCGGCGGCGACGAGCTTCTTGCCGTCGAACTCGCGCACGTTGTTCATGACGTATTCGTCCACCGCCTCGGTGCAGAAGAGGACCTCGAGGTTGCGGGCCTTAAAGCCTTCGAGGTAGGGGCCGTTCTCGATGGCGGCGCGGCTGGGGCCGACGAGGTAGTAGATCTCTTTTTGCTCGGCGGTGGCGCGGGAGAGATAGTCGGCGAGCGAGGTGGGTTTACCGGCCTCGGTGAGGGAGGACTCGTAGCGGAGAAGCTTAACCAGCTCGTCCTTGTGGGTGTAGTCGGTGGCGGCGCCCTCCTTGAGGAAGATGCCGAAGGTGGCGTAGAACTCGAGGTAGGCCTCGGGGCGGTTCTTGGCTTCCTCGGTGAGGAACTTGAGGAAGCGTTTCGTGAGGACCTTGTTGAGCTTCTCGATGAGGGCGCGGTCCTGCATGGTCTCGCGCGAGATGTTGAGCGGGAGGTCCTCGGAATCGACTACGCCCTTGAGGAAGCGCAGCCACTCGGGGAGGAGGTCCTTGGGTTTGGCGTCGATGAGGACCTTGCGGCAATAGAGGGAGACGGCGGCCTCGAGGCGGGACATGCCGAATTTCTCCGAGTTGTCCTGCGGGACGAAGAGGAGGGCGTTGATCTGGAGGGGGGCGTCGGCGCTGAAGTGGAGGCGCAGGCGGGGCTCGTCGTAGGCGTGGGACTGGAACTTGTAGAAGGCGGAGTAGTCCTCGTCGGTGATCTCGTTTTTCGAGCGCAACCAGAGGGCCTGGACGGTGTTGATATGGGTGCCGTTGAGCTGGATGGGGAAGGAGACGAAGGCGCTGTAGCGCTCGAGGATCTCCTTGATGCGTTGTTCCTCGGAGAACTCGGCGCATTCTTCCTTCAAGGTGATGACGATGCGGGTGCCACGACCGGTGTGCGCGGGGGCGGGCTCGATGGTGTAGCGGCCGGCGCCGTCGCTGGTCCAGACGTTGGCGGCCTCGTCGGCGCGCCAGGAGCGGGAGAAAACCTCGACCTTGGTGGCGACCATGAAGGCGGAGTAGAAGCCTACGCCGAACTGGCCGATGAGGTTGGCGTTTTTCTGGCCGCCCTCGCTGAGGGATTTGAGGAAGGCCTTGGAGCCGGAGTGGGCGATGGTGCCGAGGTTCTTGGCGAGCTCGGCCGCGCTCATGCCGAGTCCGGCGTCCTCGATGACGAGGGTCTTGGCCTTGTCGTCGGTGGTGAGGGAGATCTCGAGCTTGCGCTCGGCGTCGTGGATATCCTTCTCGGTGAGCTGGAGATGGCGGAACTTTTCCAGGGCGTCGGAGGCGTTGGAAACGAGCTCGCGGACGAAGATCTCCTTTTCGGTGTAGAGCGAGTGGATGACGATATCGAGCAGCTGCTTGATTTCGGCTTGGAACTCGTGGGATTGGGGGGCGGGAGTGGTTTCGGTGGACATGGTGGAAAAAGGAAGAGCGGTTATTTTAGTGAGTTAAGGGAAAAATCAAGAGATGCGTTTGGCGGAGGAGCGAGGCGAGCTGCGCCCCCGATTCCGGGGACGGGCGGGGTGCGGAGAGTGGTTCAGGCGACCACGATGTTGAGGATCTTGCCCGGGACGTAGACCACGCGCTTCAGCTCCTTGCCGGCGAGGTGGGGGATGGCCTCGGGGGTGGCTTGGGCGGCGGAGAGCACGGCGGCCTCGGTGGTGCCGACGGGCATGACGAGTTCGCCGCGGCGCTTGCCGTTGATCTGGATGATGATCTTGACCTCGGAGGCGACCAGCTTGGCGGGATCGTAGGCGGGCCAAGGGGCTAGGCCTGCGGTGGGGGCGATATCGGTGCCGCCGAGACGGGCCCAGAGTTCCTCGGCGATGTGGGGGGCGAGGGGGGCGAGGATCTGGAGGAAGCTCAGGACATCGCGGCGGGAGATGCGTTCGGCTTTCTGCCAGGCGTTGCTGAAAATCATCATCGCGGAGATGGCGGTGTTGTAGCGCAGGCCGGTGATGTCGTCGCCGACCTTCTTGATCGTCTCGTGAAGCAGTTTGGCGAGTTCGGGCGAGGTGGCGTCGGCGGCGTCGGAGAGCTTGGGGTTGAGGCGGCCGGTGTCGCGCTCAAGGCATTCGCGCCAGATTTTTTGAAGGAAGCGGTGGACGCCCTCGATGCCGTTGGGATTCCAAGGTTTCATGGCCTCGAGCGGGCCGAGGAACATAAGGTAAAGCCGAAGTGTATCCGTGCCGTGGCTACGGATGATGTCGTCGGGGTTGGCGACGTTGCCGCGGGATTTGGACATCTTCTCGCCGTCCTCGCCGAGGATGATGCCCTGGTGGAAGAGACGGGTGAACGGTTCGAGGGTGGGAACGACGCCGAGGTCGTGGAGGACCTTGTGCCAGAAGCGGGCGTAGAGGAGGTGGAGCACGGCGTGCTCGGCGCCGCCGACGTAGATGTCGGGTCCCTTCCAGTAATCGAGGGCGGCGGGGGAGGCGAGGGCGGTGTCGTTTTGGGTGTCGAGGTAGCGCAGGTAATACCAGCAGGAGCCGGCCCACTGGGGCATGGTGTTGGTCTCGCGGCGGGCCGGCACCCAGTGGGGTGCGGGGCGGGCCTCGGTGGCGGGGACGGCGGCGCCGGTGGCGGCGTCGAACCAGATGTCCACCCACTCGGTGATGGAGGCGAGGGGGCTCTCGCCGGTGCCGGTGGGTTGGTAGGTTTTGGTTTCGGGCAGTCGGAGCGGGAGGGAGGCCTCGGGGAGGGGGAGGGCGAAGCGAGTCTGGCCGTTGATCACGCAGGTGACGGGTTCGGCAGGGAGGGGGAGGGCGACGCCGGCGGCGAGAGCGTGGGCGGTGGCGGCGGCGTAGTCCTCGGGGTTGACCCAGACGAGGGGGAAAGGCTCGCCCCAGTAGCGCTGGCGGGAGAAGAGCCAGTCGCGCAGTTTGAAGTTAACCGTGGCCTTGCCCCGGCCGCGGGAGGCAAGATCGGCGGTGATTTTGGCCTTGGCGTCCGCCCAGGGCAGGCCGGTGTAACCCTCGGAGTGGACGAGACGGCCGTCGCCGGTGTAGGGGAGCGGGGTGGCGCTGGTGCCGTTGGTGCCGGCCTCGTGGTCGGGCTCGATGACCTGGATGACGGGGATGGTGAATTTTT
This sequence comes from Verrucomicrobia bacterium IMCC26134, assembly GCA_000972765.1. Classification (GTDB taxonomy): domain Bacteria; phylum Verrucomicrobiota; class Verrucomicrobiia; order Opitutales; family Opitutaceae; genus IMCC26134_A. The sequence continues at coordinate 851,443 of CP011265.1, forward strand.
GGGCGAAGGCGTAGTCGCGGTCGTCGTGGGCGGGGACGGCCATGATGGCGCCGGTGCCGTAGCCCATGATGACGTAGTCGGCGATCCAGACGGGGATTTTGTGGCCGTTGGCGGGATTGAGGGCAAAGGAGCCGGACCAGACGCCGGTCTTTTCGCCCTTGGCGAGGTCGGTGCGCTCGAGATCGGATTTGGCGGCGGCGAGGCGGCGGTAGGCGGAGACGGCCTCGCGCTGGGCGGGGGTGGTGAGGGCGTCGGCGAGCGGGTGCTCGGGCGCGATGACCATGAAAGTGGCGCCGAAGACGGTGTCGGGCCGGGTGGTAAAAACCTTGAGGTCGCCGAGAGCGGCGTTTTCGAGGGCGAAGAGGAGTTCTGCGCCTTCACTGCGGCCGATCCACGCCTCTTGCATGCGTTTGGTGGAGTCGGGCCAGTCCACGAGCTTGAGGTCGGAGAGCAGGCGATCGGCGTAGGCGGTGATGCGAAGCACCCACTGGCGAAGCGGGCGGCGCTCGACGGGGTGTTTGCCCACCTCGGAGAGCCCGTCGATGACTTCTTCGTTGGCAAGAACGGTGCCGAGGGCGGGGCACCACCAGACGGGCTTTTCTTCGACGTAGGCGAGGCCCTTCTTGAAGAGCTGGAGCCAGATCCACTGGGTCCAGCGGAAGTAGCGAGGGTCGGTGGTGTCCACCTCGCGCTCGAAGTCGTAGGAGACGCCGATGGCCTTCAGCTGGCGGCGGAAGGTGGTGACGTTCTCGATCGTGACCTCGCGCGGGTGGCGGCCGGTTTTGACCGCGTAGTTCTCCGTTGGCAGGCCGAAGGCGTCCCAGCCGATGGGGTAGAGCACGTTTTTGCCGTTGGCGCGGTGGTAACGGGCGAGGACGTCGGTGATGGTGTAGTTTTCGCAATGTCCGAGGTGGAGTCCGGCCCCGGAAGGATAGGGAAACATGTCCAGCACGTAGTATTTGGGCTTGGAGGGGTCGACGGGTGGGGTGCGGAAGGACGCGGAGTCCGCCCAGACTTTTTGCCAGTGGGGCTCGATTTGGAGGAAGTCGTAGTCGGTGCAGGTCGTGGGCATCGTAGGAAAAGGGAAGAGTGAATGGCGGCGCGGCGCGGGGGGTCAAGGGCGGGTGCCGTGTAAAAGGATTCACCCAAGGGGCGGTGGTGATTTGGCCGAAGGGAGGGGGCTCGTTCCCAGGATTCAGGACTTGGGGTGGCTGCTTTTCGCCGGGAATGAGCAGGCCAAGAGACACGGATTACACGGGCTTTACAGCTCAGGCTTGCTCCCGACCTAAGCCGAAAGCACGCTGCCCGCCCTGTGGAAACCCCTTCGAAAAATCCGTCGCGCTCAAACTCGGTAGCAGCAGGTTGGTATAATATTTTCCCCGTGCTTCTGCTTTGCATCTTTTGGGTGCTGGTAAACGCCTTTTTGGTGGATGCGGTGACGGTTCGGCTTTGCGAACAGGCCGATAACGGGATCGCGAAGGAGCTGCGCATGCCGGTGTTTCTGCACGAGATCGCGAACGACGGCTACACGTGGAACCACTACGCCGAACACATTGGCGAAAATGGTGATTGGCGGCTCAGGCACACTGAATTTGACAACGCGCCCGAGGGGCGGGAGGTCCACTGGAATTCCGCCTTTGCCTGGTATCTGCGCGGCTTGGGGGAGATCTACCGTTCATCCACGGGCGATTCGCTGAGGAATAGCATTTTCCGGATGTCGATCTGGGCGAACCCGATTTTACTCGTGCTGGCGCTGGGTATTTTCACCACGCTGTCGGCACGCCGCTTTGGTCCGCTCTGCGGTGCGGTCATCGCCATCGGCATGGTGTCGGTGCCCACGTTTTACGAGGGCTTTTTGCCGGCTTATCCCGATCACCATGGCTTGATCGCCTTTGCCATATTGGGCACGATCTTCGGCATCGCCTGGGCGGGTGCGGGCTGGGTTCAAGCTGAGTCGGGCGATGATTTTGTGCTGCCGCGCTCTCTGCGCCAGGCACGCCACGGTATGATTTTTTCCGCTCTCTGCGGCGCGGCGGGCCTGTGGATAAGCGCTGTCTCCGCCACGATTGTGCTGATCTCAATCGGGGTGGGCGCGCTGGCGGCGGCGGCATGCTTTGGCCGCACCTTGCGTCGCTTGGGGGTGGTCTTTGACGTCGGGCTTTGGCGCTTGTGGGCGCTTTGGGGCGCGGGAGGGAGCATGTTTTTTTATCTACTGGAATATTTCCCCTCGAATTTGGGCTTTCGGCTCGAGGTGAATCATCCTTTTTATGCTTTGGCCTGGCTGGGCGGAGGTTGGCTGGTCGCCCTTTTGACGGGATGGCTGTGCGGGCGAGACGACTCCACTTGCCGATTCCCGTGGCGGGCGATGCTCTGGCCGCTGGCCAGTTGCATGGTCTTGCCGATCGTGGCCTTGGTCGGCGGCCCCGGGGTCTATGCCCCGCTGGATCCGTTCATGGCGGCGATTCACCGCAACATCCGTGAGTTTCTCCCGCTGGGTTTGGTGGTGAAGCTGAGCGGGTCCACCTGGCTTGCGACTCTTGGCTGGTTCCCAGTGCTTGTGCTCGTGGCGGCCGTAACCTTGTTTATCAAGCGAGTCGGCGCCGGGACGAAAGCTGCCTTGGTATTCCTGCCCATCCCGATCCTGATGATCACCGGATTGCAGCTGTATCAAGTGCGCTGGGGAATGCTGGCGGGGCCGCTCTACATCGCCCTCGCGGGCATTGTCATCCCGCAGTTTTGGCGGATTTTACCTCGGGCGCTTTGGTGCCGGATTCTGGCCGTCCCTGCTTTGCTCGTCTTCGGCTACCAGTTTGTCGGGCCTTCGTTTAAAGCCAACATTGGCTCGGCGTGGGCCCAGTATCGGAACCCGCAATCGCTGTCTTTTGGTCAGGGTATCGCGCTGCTTCATCGCCAGATGGCACGGACCATTCTTGATAGCGCGGGCGGCAAGCCGGTGGTCTTGCTCAGCAGTCCCAACAGTTCATGCATCTTGGCCGGTCTCGGCGGGTTTCGCGCCATCGGCACCCTCTACTGGGAAAATGTTGCGGGGCTGAAAGCGGGCGCCGAGGGACTCAACACCCAGAACGACGCCGAGGCGCTCGCTTTTATGCAAAAGCACGGGGTCACGCACGTCTCCCTGATGAATTGGGAAAACTTCATCGAACCCTATTTTAACATACTTCATCCCAATCCGGCGGTGGGCGTGTCGGTGCAAAATTCCTTTGGCAAGGCCGCGCTGGCCGACAAACGCATCCCCGCCTGGGTGCGCCCCTTGATTTTCCCCGCCAACTCCTTGAGCCAGAATTTGCAGCAGAGCATCCTCTTGTTGCAGGTCGCACCGGAGCAAAGCCTCAATGAGGCGAGGTTTCATCTCGCACGCTTCATTCGCTATGTCGAGGGCCACCCCGAGCAGTCGGAAAGCATGTTTAAGGAAATCCTCGCGTCCGAGCCCTCAAGCAGCCTGGTGATGATCGAGCTTACCAATATTTACCTGGAGCAGCGGCGTTATGACGAGGCCGTCGATCAATTGCTGAATGCTTTGCCTGATGCCAACGCCGACACCCGTGCATCGCTTGCCGGCCAGGTGGTGGCTGAACTCAGCAAGGTCGGCCAATGGCCCCTCCTGGCCAAGGTTCTGCGGCGCACGGCGGAGTTCCCTGACACCAGCTCCCAGACCCTGCACAATGTCGCCTGGGTGATTGCCACTCTTCCTACTCCCGAGGCGCGTGATCCGCTCTTTGCCCTGGCTTGTTGCGACCGTTTGGATCGTATGACGCATGATGTGGCCATGCTCGCCCTTACCCGTGCCGCCAGCCAGGCCGCGCTCGGCAACTTTCCGGTCGCGTTGCAACTCGCTCAAGAGGTGGCCTCCGGCGTTGTCCCCTCCACGGACGAGCGTCGTCGCCAGGCCACAGAGATGGCCGCGTCCTTTCAGGCGCAGAAAGCCTGGATCACCTCGCGGTGAGCCTGGCGGGCGGGCGGGTAGTCGTGTTACGTGGGGGTGATGCGTATGCGCTGCCGCCATCAAGTTCCGTGTTTAGGGCGATCCACCTTTCGAGTTTAACTCCTTTAGGGGAGGCGCAAAGTTGACGTTGCCCACGGCGCATTCCCGCCCTCCGATATGTGTTTTTAATCCCCCCCCATAACCCCGTATGAAAGCAGTCATTCTGGCCGGTGGTCTAGGCACCCGAATCAGCGAAGAGACCCACCTCAAGCCCAAGCCCATGGTTACCATCGGCGGGCAGCCCATCCTTTGGCATGTGCTGAAGATCTACTCCGCGCATGGGATCAACGACTTTGTCATCTGCGCCGGTTACAAGGGTTACATGATAAAGGAGTATTTCGCCAACTACGCGCTGCACATGTCCGACGTCACCTTTGATTTGCGTGATAATCGCATGGAGATCCACCACCGCCGCAGCGAGCCCTGGCGTGTCACCATAGTGGATACAGGCGAGTCGACCCAGACCGGCGGGCGTCTCCGTCGTGTCGCACGCTACCTCGACGATGAAACATTTTGCCTCACCTATGGCGACGGGGTCGGCAACGTCGACATCACTTCGCTTCTTGCCTTTCACCGCGCCGAAGGTCGCGCCGCCACCCTCACCGGCGTTCAGCCTCCCGGACGTTTTGGCGCGCTAGAGATCGACGGCACCGCCATCGAGCGGTTTCAGGAAAAGCCCGAGGGTGACGGCGGCTGGATCAACGGCGGATTCTTTGTGCTCGAGCCCTCCGTCCTTTCGCTGGTCAAAGATGATGCCACCCTCTGGGAACGCGAACCCCTCGAAAGCCTCGCCGCCCGCCGCCAGCTTTCTGTTTATAAACACACCGGCTTCTGGCAGCCTATGGATACCTTGCGCGACAAACAGCACCTCGAAACGCTCTGGGCGTCGGGCAATGCCCCTTGGAAACTTTGGTCCTAACCCCTCGCATGTCCTTTTCGGATATCTATCGCGGCAAACGTGTCCTTATTACGGGGCACACTGGTTTCAAGGGGGCCTGGCTTGCCGAATGGCTGATCCAGCTCGGAGCCGAAGTCACCGGCTTCGCGCTGCCGCCTCCGACTGAACCGTCTTTGTATAACCAGCTCGGACTCGGCTCCCGTCTCAGTCATGTCGAGGGCGATGTCCGCGACCTCGCCGCCGTCCTCGCCGTGGTCTCCAAGGCGGGTCCGGATTTTATTTTCCATCTGGCGGCGCAACCTCTGGTGCGCCTGTCCTACGAGCAACCGGTGGAGACCTACGCGACTAACATCATGGGCACGGTCAACGTGCTCGAGGCGGTCCGCCTCGCCGCTCGTCCTTGCTTCGTCGTCATCGTCACGACCGACAAGTGTTACGAGAATCGCGAATGGGCCCATGGATACCGCGAGGAAGACGCGATGGGCGGTTACGATCCTTACAGTTCCTCCAAGGGTGCGGCGGAGCTCGTGGTGTCCGCCTACCGGCGCTCCTATTTTTCGGGTCCCGACACCGCGATCCGTGTGGCCACGGCCCGTGCCGGCAACGTGATCGGTGGCGGAGACTGGGCGCTCGATCGCATCGTGCCGGATTGCATTCGCGCGCTAGTAGCCGGTGATGCCATTCCGGTGCGCAACAAGGTTGCGACCCGTCCTTGGCAGCATGTGCTGGAACCTCTCTCCGGCTACCTCTGGCTCGGCGCGTGCCTGGCTACGCCGACGCTTTCTCCGTTCCACTCCAAGCTGGCCTCGGCTTTCAATTTCGGTCCGGCCCTCGCTTCCAATCGAACCGTCGCCGAGCTCGTTCAAGAGATCCTCAAAAATTGGCCCGGTGAATGGGTGGATAAAAGCGATCCGGCCGCCGTCCACGAGGCCAGGCTCCTTAACCTCGCCACCGACAAAGCCCATCACTTGCTCGGTTGGGCCCCCGTCTGGCCCTTTGCCGAAACCGTCAGCCGCACCATCGGTTGGTATCGCGAAGCACACACGGCGTCCTCCGTTGCCGGTATTCACGCATTCAGCAGCTCCCAGATTGCCGCCTACACCTCCGCCGCGCGTGCCGCCGGTATCGCTTGGGCAATCGAAGGCAAAAGCTGAAACGCGGAAAATCTAAAATTTGAAATATGAGCCGACTCTCTGAAGAACTTCGCCAGCGCTGCAAAGCTTATGCCTCCGGGACAATTAGGCTTTACGTCTCCCTTCCGAAAGAACGTGAAGAAGTGCATATTTTAGGGAAACAGTTGCTTCGCGCCGGAACCTCCGTGGCGGCGCATTCCCGGGAAGCGTCCAGCGCTCGGTCCGATGCGGAATTCGTCTCTAAACTCGAAGTTTTGCTTCAAGAAGCTGACGAGGCTGCCTTGTGGATGGAACTGCTCCGTGAAGATTGCGGGATTCTGCTGCCGGCCCTGCCAATACTTCTGGAAGAAACAGGTGCCCTTCTCGGCATCTTCACCACCATTGTCGCCAAAGTAAAACGCAGCGACCGTCCCTAATCAGACTTTTCCGCTTTTCAGTTTTTCCAAATTTCAGATTCTCCGCCCCCCTTTCCGCCTTAGTTTCCGCTTTTCCAAATTTCCGCTTTCCCAATTTTCAGATGTCTTCCCCCGCCGAGCTCAAAGCCGAGATTCTCCGTCTCACCCGCGAATACTCCTCCCTCATGCACACCGGCCAGCGTCCGGGTGACGATGCCGCTCACGCGCCTTGGCAACCCGGCCAGACCATCCCCTACGCCGGACGCGTTTTTAATCAGGACGAGGTGGAGGCCGCAGTCAGCTCCACGCTCGACTTCTGGCTAACGCTCGGTCCCGAGGGCGATGCATTCGAACGCGAACTCGCCGCACTTCTCGGCGTCAAACACAGCCTTCTCGTCAACTCTGGTTCCTCCGCCAACCTCGTCGCGCTCACCGCCCTGACCACGCACAAGTTGCCCGCGCACAAACGCCTCCAGCCTGGCGACGAGGTCATCACCGTCGCCGCCGGTTTTCCGACCACGGTCACGCCGATTATCCAAAACGGTCTCGTCCCTGTCTTCATCGACAACGACCCCGTGACCGGCAACCTCCGCCCCGGGCAACTCGAGTCTGCCTTCGTCTCTGGCAAGACCAAGGCGGTGATGATCGCCCACGCCCTCGGCAACCCCTTCGACCTCGGTGCCGTCCTCGAGTTCTGCCGGGCCCACGACCTCTGGCTCATCGAGGATAACTGCGACGCGCTCGGCTGCACTTACTCCATGCCCGAATCACGGGCGCGGGCCTTGGGTTTGGATCACCTCCTTAAAATAGCTGAACTCGGCGCGCACCCGCTCATTCGGTTCGAAGAAGCAATCGAACCGGATGGAAATTTGGAAAAGCGAAAATTTGAAAATCTGAAATCGGAACCTTCCGAATTTCCAAATTCCAGCGTTTCAGCTTTTTCCGGTGAGCGTCTGCTCACTGCACCCACCGGCACCTGGGGAGATATTTCCACCCAGTCCTTTTATCCACCGCATCATCTCACCATGGGCGAGGGTGGGGCGGTCAACATCGTCAGCCGCCCGCCGCTCAAAACTTACGCCGAGAGTTTCCGCGACTGGGGCCGGGACTGCTGGTGCGCCTCCGGCAAGGACGACACCTGCGGCAAACGTTTCGGCTGGCAGCTCGGCGAGCTCCCCAAGGGCTACGATCACAAATACATTTACAGCCACCTCGGCTACAACCTGAAGCCCCTTGATCCGCAGGCCGCCATCGGTCGCCAGCAACTTAAAAAACTCCCCGCCTTCATCGAGGCCCGTAAACAAAACTGGGAGGCTCTGCGCACCGGTCTTGCCGACCTGGAAGATCTCCTCGAGTTCACGCTGCCCACGCATGCCGTTCGCTGGATACCGCCCAGCGAACGGCAAAAAGTGGAAAAGCAGTCCGAAAATTTGGAAAACGAAAAAGCAAAAAAGCTGAAATCGGAAATTTCCGAATTTCCAAATTCCAAATTTTCCGACGTTGTTTCCGATTTTTTCAACTGGGATTCGAGCGGTTGCCGCGTAAATCCCAGTTGGTTCGGTTTCATGCTCCGCGTCAAACCCACCGCTGGCTTCAGCCACACCGACCTCGCCCGACACCTGGACGAGAAGAAAATCGGCAACCGCATGTTTTTCGGCGGCAATCTCCTTCGCCAGCCCGTCTTCGTTCAGCTTAAGAAAGACCGCCCCGACTCGTTCCGTGTCGTGGGTGAGATGACCGGCGCCGACCAGATCATGAACAGCGCGATCTTCCTCGGCACCTACCCCGGTCTTACGCCCGAGATGCTCCGATATGAGATCCAGGTCATCCGCGACTTCTGCCGGAAAAGCGGAAAAGCTGAAATTTTGAAAAGCTGAAATCAGACCTTTCCGTATTTCCCAATTTCCACGTATCCGCTTTCTCCGCCTTCCGTCCTTTCAACTTTTTCTAGTTTCTAAATTTCAGATTTTTCAGCGCTCCTTTCCGCCTTTCAGCATTTCCAATTTTTCGCTTTTTCCGCCTGTGCCCCTCCCGCCCCTTCTGCCCGCAGACCTCGTCCATGTGCTGGCGCACACCCGCGAGCTTTGGGCGGAGGCGCGCGGCCAGTCCTTCTTCATTACCGGCGGCACCGGGTTTTTTGGCATGTGGCTTTTGGAGAGCTTCGCCCACGCCAACGACACCCTCGGTCTCGGCGCACGTGCAACTGTTCTTACCCGCGACCCTGCCGCCTTCGCGCGCAAAGCTCCGCACCTCGCCAGCCGCGCCGACCTCACCTTTATCCAAGGCGACGTGCGGACCTTTGCGTTCCCCGTCGGGCAATTCTCCTACATCATCCACGCCGCCACGGAGGCCAGCGCAAAACTGAACGACGAAGCTCCGCAGGAGATGCTCGACGCCATCATAGGCGGGACCCGCCGCGTGCTGGATTTCGCAGCGCAATGCGGCGTTAAAAAACTTCTGCTTACCAGCTCCGGTGCCGTTTACGGAAAACAGCCGCCCGAGCTCACGCACATTCCCGAGGATTACCTTGGTGCGCCCGATCCGCTCCTGCCCGGCTCGGCCTACGGCGAGGGCAAACGCGTCTCCGAGCACCTCTGCGCCGTTCACGCCCTGCAGCACGGCTACGAGGTGAAAATCGCCCGCTGCTTCGCGTTCGTCGGCCCGCATCTGCCGCTGGATGCGCATTTCGCTATCGGTAACTTTATCCGCGACGCCCTCGCCGGCGGCCCGATCCAGATCAACGGCGACGGCACGCCCCTCCGCAGCTACCTCTACGCCGCCGATCTCGCCGTCTGGCTCTGGACAATCCTCTTCCGCGCCCCAAGCGCCCGCGCCTATAATGTCGGGTCGGACTCCGGTTTGTCTATCCGCGAAGTCGCGGAGTCGGTCCGCACGTCCGTTGGGGGTAGTATAGATGTGCAACTTGCCCGCTCCCCTTTGACTGGCATTGCGATCACGCGCTACGTCCCAGCCGTCGACCGAGCCGACCGGGAACTGAATCTTGCCGTTGCCATCCCCCTGCCTGACGCCCTGCAGCGCACAACCGCTTGGCTTCGGTCTGAATATCTGGCTCTGCATTCACCGTGAGCACACCTGTTCAACGAATTGTCCTCACGGGTGCATCCGGCACGCTCGGAGGTAATTTTGTCCGCCTCGCCGCCCGCCGATCCGATCTGCACATTCTCGCCCTGCTTCGAGAGCAATCGCGCCCGCCTGAGCTTGGACCGAATATAGAGTGTGCGCGGGTAAACTTTGAGGACAGGGCCGCCGTCATGAAAATCATCAATGACTACGCACCCACCACATTGGTTCACTGCGCGGCCACCGGTATGGATTTCCCAAAACCCGTTTGGTTCGACCTCATTCGCTTCAACGTGGATGTCACGGTGAACCTCTGCGAGGCGGCCGCTCAGCTCCCGGGGTGCCGCTTCATTTTCGTGAGCACGGGCTTGGTTTACGGTCGGCAAATGCGACCGCTGCATGAACAGGATCCAGTGGAAACGCTTCACCCCTACGGAGCCAGCAAGGCCGCTGCTGATTTGCTCGTTCGGGCCGCAGCCGCCGAATTCGGCGTGCCGCTGACAATTCTACGGCCCTTCTCATTCACTGGACTCGGGGACGATCGCAACCGCCTTTTTCCCTCCCTGCTCCGCGCCGCGGCCGCCGGGGAAATCCTGCGGCTCTCCCCCGGTGATCAGCTCCGCGACCATTGCTCGGCTCGCGACATAGCCGGAGGTATCTTGGCCGCGTTGCTCACTCCCCATATTACTCCTGATGCCCGTATCTTTAACCTCGGTAGTGGACAGGCCGCTCCCTTGCGTGATGTTGTCTGCAGGGTCGTTTCTGAACTCGGCCTGAAACTCAGGCTCGACTTCGGTGCTCGTGGCTACGGACGCCATGAGCCCATGCATTTCGTAGCAGACATACGTAACGCCCGCACCCAACTTGGTTGGGCGCCACGCCACAATCTTGCGCATGCTGTCTGGCAACTCGCGCAGGCCTCTTTCCCCCAACTCGCAGTGTGCGAACCGCTCGAAACTCTTCCTACATGACCCAGCCGTCCATCGACCTCAGCGTCGTGCTTCCCGCCTACGAAGAGGCACAGAACCTCGATATGCTTCTGCCCGCCCTGCATCGTGTGCTCGCGGACCTGGGCGTGACTTACGAGATAGTGGTGGTGGATACGCAGACCCCCCACGACGAATCGCCCTCGATCTGTGCCAGACATAGCGTCCGCTATGTGCCTCGCACCGGTGGAGCCTTTTATGGCGATGCCATACGCTCGGCTCAGGCCGCGGCCCTTGGCCGCTACATCATTCTCATGGATGCCGATGGTTCCCATGGCCCTGGCTTTATTCCAAAACTTTGGGCGCAGCGCGACGAGGCCGGTGTCGTCATCGCCTCGCGCTACGTGCGCGGCGGTCAGACGGAAAACCCCGCCATCCTCATCTTCATGAGTCTGACGGTTAACTACATCTTTCGTGTCTGCCTCGGCCTCCGTTGCGCCGATGTTTCCAACAGCTTCCGGCTCTACCAAGGCGATGAATTTCGCAGCCTTAAGTTGCTCTGCAACCACTTCGACATCGTCGAGGAGATCCTGATCAAGCTCTACTTCGCGCGTAAAAACTACCTTTTGAAGGAAGTCCCTTTTACCTTTGAGAAACGCAAGGCGGGAAAGACCAAGCGCAAGCTTCTGTCCTTCGCCATAGGCTATGGCGTCACCCTTCTTCGTCTGCACCGGCTCAAGTCCTCCATGGGTAAACCCTCCACTCTTTCCTCATGAAATACCTGGTGACCGGCGGTTGCGGCTTTGTTGGCAGTAATATCGTGTCCCGTCTCACCCGTCAGGGAGAGTCGGTCGCGCTTTTTGATAATCTTACCCGCCACGGCGCCGCCGCCAATCTCGACTGGCTCAAAAGTCTCGGGCCACAACAATTCGTGCACGGTGACATTCGTAATCCCCACGACGTGGATCGTGCGATTTCTAGCCTCATGCCCGACGTGATTTTCCATCTCGGTGGACAAGTCGCCATGACGACATCCATGGAAAATCCGCGGCACGACTTCGAGGTCAACGTCGTCGGATCTTTAAACCTCTTGGAAAGCGTCCGCCGCCACTGCCCGCAAACCACCATTGTTTACTCATCCAGTAACAAGGTCTATGGTGGTCTCGATAGTGCCGCCTTGGTGGAAGGGGCGCGTCGCTACACCGTTCCTTCGTTTCCCCACGGACTCGATGAAACTGCGCCACTCGACTTTCAGACCCCCTATGGTTGCTCCAAGGGCGCCGCTGACCAATACATGCTGGATTACGCGCGCAGCTTCGGGCTCAAAACCGTCGTTTTTCGCCACTCCACGATTTACGGAGGCCGGCAGTTCGCTACCTTCGACCAAGGCTGGGTCGGCTGGTTCTGCCAGCAAGCCATTGCCATCCAAAATTATCCATCGCGTCCACCGTTTACGATTTCAGGTAATGGCAAACAGGTGCGGGATCTTCTCTTCGTGGACGATGCGGTCGATTGCTATCTTCAAGCCGCGGCTAACATCGAGCAAACCCGTGGCCAGGCTTTTAATATCGGAGGCGGTATGGACAACAGCTGTTCGCTCCTTGAATTGTTTGATATTTTGGAAACGCTTCTGCCTATAAAAATGATATATAGGGAACTGCCCTGGCGCCATAGCGACCAAAAGTTTTTTGTCGCCAACAACGCCAAGGCCCTGCGCCTGATTTGCTGGCAACCCCGCGTGACCAAAGCTGTAGGTGTAGCCGCAACTTTACAATGGGCCAAAGAACAATTTAAATCCCAAAGACAGCGATGAAGCACAGACTTTGGTTCTTGGTCCCAGCGGTTCTATTGACACTGCTTGGCATGCATTATTCGTCCCAAGTTGCCGCCGCCGCTAATCTGTCGCTGGCTTATGATCTCCATTGCGCGGTTATAGTGGCTTTTTCTCTTTCCGGTGCGTTCTGGCTGCAAACTTGCGGCTTTTGTATGCGGGTAAAACCCGTAGCTGATAATAAAAATAACACGCTGCAATGGAGCGTTATAGCGCTTACCGCGGTTTGCGTAGGTATTTATAGTTTTCTGATCGGAATGCGGCAATTCGCAGGGTTTGATCATAGCGCATTGATTGATCCGGCTTGGCGTATTTATAGCGGGCAGCGACCCTATGCCGACTTCCCCTGCTCACTCCCCGTCGGGTTTTATTTGCCGGCATTTTACGCATTCAAGTTGTTTGGTGTCTCTTGGTTGTCGCTCGTGCTCATAAGTAGTATCTTGGCGGTTATCAGTTATATCTGGATTTACGTGCTTCTCATTAACTTGTTTGGATCTAATGCGAGAACTTGGACGCTTTCATTAGCCATACAGGCCTGCACTACTTTACTGGTTGGTTACTGGTGGTATAACCCGGTGACCACGGTGATGGGAGTGGTGTTTTTTCTCTGCTGCGTAGTTTGGTTAAGAAAGCCAGGTTCAAAGATCGCATTCTGCTCTTGGACTATAGCATTGCTGATATTTGCTGCGTGTAAGCCAAACATTGCTGGCCCAACTCTGCTAGGTTCCTTTCTTGTTCTTATCTTCGATTCTCGTTTACGCGGAAAAGTGTTAATCGGCACGGCGGTAGCCTTCGGGGTCTTCATTGGAATTCTTGCCTGCAATCATATCCGACTGACTGACATGTTGGGCGGATATTTTAGCGTAGCTTCACGCGGTTTTTCATTCGCTCAATTCCTTCAGGATCTCGACCCGCGGGAAAAGACGCTATCATTGATCACACTTGGGTTCATTATCTTGCCGGTTTTACTCTCTGCGGCGCCCCCATACCTCAGTCGTCTGCGCTGCCTGTGTTTGCTTAATATAATAACGGGACTATACGGCTTTGTGACAAATGGAGAGAGCAAGCTCGTGGATATGCCAATGATTTTTATCGCAGCTTTTGTCTGGCTGAATGAGGCCGAACATTATTCTCTGCCAAACTATAAATTAAGAAGATTTCAGCCCGTCTTTAACGGAATATATACCACTCTCGCCATAAGCCTGATTTTTTGTGGAGTAGGATTGGGCTGGTCAAGACATCGGGTAAAGCTCGCTGGTCCGGGTTCATTTTTTGAATATCAACCGCTTGGTTACTCATCCGCAGTTCCTTTCTTTGCGGGCTTAAAGTCGGGTCCTTTTTTTCGATACACATTAGATGAAGTGTCGGCCGCATGCCGGCTATTTCCTAATTCAAAAATATTTTTCGGCCCCAGAATGCAATGGGGGTATGCTGCCATGAATTTACCCGCTCCGGCTCATGAACCTTCCTGGTGGCATCCTGGCGTTTCATATAAAACTGAGGACGAAGCCGTTTACCTTAAAAACTGGGTCGAGGCTAGGCATGAAGTTCTGATATTTTTAAATAACGACTACACGTTTTTTTCACAGAGTTTTTTGCAGGAGATTGTAGCACGTTATGAAGGAAAGGCTTTTAATTGTATTACAATCTTTACCTTGAAAAAAACAGTTCCCGTTCCCTGAGCTTTCGGCATTTCGTTTCACTTGCAAATCAGACTAACTATGATCCGCGTTTCCGACTACATCGTTCAAACCCTTGCCGCGCAAGGTATCCGGCACGTCTTCATGGTGACGGGCGGCGGGGCCATGCACCTCAATGATGCGTTTGGCCGGACCAAGGATATAGAGGTTGTTTGCTGCCATCACGAACAGGCCTGCACCATGGCCGCCGAGAGTTACTTTCGTCTCACCAACCGCCTCGCCGCCGTCAATGTCACGACCGGCCCCGGAGGCACCAATGCCATCACCGGCGTTTATGGTGCTTATGTGGACTCCATGGCCATGATCGTTGTCTCCGGCCAAGTGAAGTGGGAGACTTGCGTCCGCAGCACCGGCCTTCCCTTACGACAACTCGGCGATCAGGAGATCGACATCGTCCGTATGGTCGAATCGGTCACTAAATACGCCGTCGTTGTTTCCGACCCCGCTACTATTCGTTACCATCTCGAACGAGCCCTCCACCTCGCCACTCACGGTCGTCCCGGCCCGGTCTGGCTCGATGTGCCGATTAACGTTCAAGCCACCAAAGTTGATCCCATGGCGCTTCGTGCCTACGACCCATCCGAGGATGCCATTGGTTGGGAAACCACCGACCTGAGCGCCGCCGTGAACGAGATCATGACCCGCCTCGCTCAAGCCGCCCGTCCGGTCATTTACGCTGGCACCGGCATTCGCCTCTCTGGCCAGTATGAGGTATTTCGCAGCCTCGCGGTCTGCCTCGGCATTCCCGTCGTCACTGCATGGAATTCGAACGACCTTCTTCCTGACGACCACCCTGCCTATGCCGGACGCCCCGGCAGCCTTGGCAATCGGGCCGGTAACTTCACCGTTCAGAACGCGGACTATCTGCTCATCCTTGGCTGTCGGCTCAACATCAGGCTGGTTTCCTACAACTGGGAGAACTTCGCGCCCCGCGCCTATAAGACAATGGTGGACATAGACGCCACCGAGCTAAAAAAGCCCACCCTCCGGATCGACCAACCGGTGCATGCAGACCTCCGCGACGTGCTCCCCCGCCTCCTTTCGGCGGCGTGGACGCCCATTCCCCATCATGCCACCTGGCTCAAGTGGTGCCGCGAACGCCTCACCCGTTACCCAGTCGTCCTCCCTGCATACTGGACTGAAGCGCAAAACGTGAACCCCTACTGCTTCATGGACCGCCTGTTCCATCAGCTGAAGGAAAACGAAATCGTAGCCTGTGGTGACGGCACCGCGTGTGTAACGGCATTCCAGGCCGCAACCATTCGCGAGGGCCAACGCCTCTTCCATAATTCGGGTGCCGCCTCGATGGGCTACGATCTCCCCGCCGCTCTCGGTGCTGCGATCGCAAATCCGGGCCAGCGTATCATCTGCCTCGCTGGCGACGGCTCGATCATGATGAATCTTCAGGAGCTGCAGACCATCGTGGGGCGCCGCCTGCCCATCAAAATTTTCGTCCTCTTTAATTTCGGTTATCACTCGATCCGCCAGACCCAGCAAAATTTCTTTCCGGATAACATCATCGGATGCGGCACAGATTCCGGCCTGAGTTTCCCGAACTGGGAAAGGCTCGCCCATGCCTTTCAACTGCCGTTCCGTCGGGTGGATAACCACGCTGACCTCGAAGCCGCCATTTCCGACTCGCTCGAGATCGATGGCCCCGCGCTCTGTGAAGTGGTGCTCGACCTGCGCCAGCCTTTCGCGCCAAAACTCTCGTCGCGCAGACTAGACGACGGACGCATGGTCACCTCACCGCTTGAGGACATGGCCCCCTTTCTCGATCGCGCTGAATTGCAGGCCAATATTTACCCTTCCTCGTGAATCCCTTACCTCAATCGCGTCGCGCCCTGATTACCGGTGGGTCGCGTGGTCTCGGCGCCGCCATCGCCGCCGAGCTTACCCTTCGCGGGGTTCAGGTGATGGCGCCCGATCGAGCGACGCTTGATCTCGCCAATCCGGCATCACTGGATGCCTACCTCGACGAGCACGCTTCGACTGAGATCGACATTCTGATCAACAACGCGGGCATCAACGTTCTTCAGGGGCTCTCCTTTCTGGAGCCTTCCGTTTGGCAGGCCATGCTTCAGGTGAATCTGACCTCTGCCCTCCGCCTAACTCAGGCTTTCGCGCCCGGCATGGCCGCTCGCGGTTGGGGGCGGGTTGTTAATCTGAGCACCATCTTCAGCCTTGTGACCAAAGAACGCCGGGCTGCCTATTCCATGACCAAGGCCGCCCTCAATGCGCTCACCCGGAGCGCAGCGGTCGAGTTCGGGCCCGGCGGCGTGCTCGTCAACGCCCTCGCCCCCGGCTATGTCGATACTGAGCTTACCCGTCGCAACAACTCGCCGGCCGACATCGCCGCGATCGAGGCGGCTATTCCCTTGCGCCGGCTTGCCGCCCCCTCGGAGATTGCGCGGCTCGCCGCTTTCCTGGCTACCGACGAGAATACTTACATCACCGGTCAAACCCTTGTCGCCGACGGAGGATTCACCTGCCAATGAGCACGCTCACCATCCAGGCCCGAGCTCACGCCTACACGGTCGAGCCCTGTGCAGACCTCGCCGTCGCGCTGGCTGGTGTGACAGGTAAAGATCGTGCCATCTATTTGGTGGATAGCCGGTTTCGTGCGCTTTATCGGGGTGCCCTTGATGCTCTGTTACCGGCTGATCGTGTCACCGAGGTCGAGGCATCCGAGCCTGCCAAATCATTCGAGGCACTCACCCCGGTTTTCCTCGATCTGCTTGCTCGTGGCCTCAAGCGCGATCGCACCCTCGTGGTCATCGGCGGTGGAGTGCTGCAGGATATCGGCTGCTTTATCGCTTCCGTTCTTTCGCGCGGGCTGCGCTGGGAGCTTTTGCCAACCACGTTGCTGGCGCAGGCCGATAGCTGCATCGGCAGCAAAAGCTCCATCAATATCGGCCCTTACAAAAACCAGTTGGGCACCTTTTATCCGCCTCATCGCGTAATGCTCGTTTCAGGGGTTCTTTCTACCTTACCGCCTGACGAGATTCGCTCCGGACTTGGCGAGGTGATAAAACTCCAGCTCCTCGCCGGAGATGCAGGTTTCCGTGAGCTCATGACCGACCTTGGTCAACGCCCCTCTTCTGATCCCGATCTTCTTTCCAAATGGGTCACCCGTTCACTCGCGGTCAAAAAACCCTATATCGAGAGCGATGAGTTCGACCGTGGCGTGCGTAATCTGCTCAACTACGGTCACACCTTCGGTCACGCTTACGAATCAGCTACCGCCTTTGCTATTCCCCACGGCATCGCGGTCATTCTGGGCATGCTGACCGCTACGTTTGTCTCCGTTCGGCTCGGTTTGGTTTCAGTGTCTCACTACGACGAACTAAACCGGTTGCTGGGGCCGTGGCACCAGCCCTATATCGAGGCGCTCCGAGCGGCGTCTTTGGATGATATGCTCACGGCCATTCGACATGATAAGAAAAACACCGGCGATTCAGTGAACTGTATCCTGACTCGGGGTTACGGCCTTATGGAAAAGACGCCGGTTCCATTGAACGAGGTCCTTGCGCCTGCCATTGCTGACTTCATAGTCGGTCTCCCTCCGGTTTACCGCTGACCTTTTCCCGTTTCCCTTTTTAACTACTCATTCCCATGGCCATTGACCGCGACATCTTTGAAAACCTCTTTGTGCTCGAGATGACGAATAATCATCAGGGTAACTTAGACCGCGCCCTGGAGATCGTGCGCGAACATAGCCGTATCGTGCGTTTCAACAACGTTCGTGCAGCGATTAAGCTGCAGTTCAGGGACATCGACACCTTTGTCCACAAGGACTTCCGTGATCGCACCGATATCCGATACGTCCGCCGTGTGCTTGAAACTCGTATCGACAAGGCTGGCTACGCACGGTTGGTCGAGGCGATTCGCAAGAGCGGCTGCATCCCCCTCGCCACTCCCTTTGACGAGAAATCCGTGGATCTTTGCGTCGAGTTCGACCTGCCCATGATCAAAATAGCCAGCGCCGATTCGAATGACTGGATGCTGTTGGAACGCATTGCTAAGACCCGCAAGCCCTGTATCATCTCGTTTGGTGCCACCCCGCTGAAGGATATGGACGATGTCGTCACCTTCTTTGAAAATCGTAATATACCCCTAGCGATTAACCATTGCGTCGCGGCCTATCCGCACGAGGACGCCGAGTGCGAACTGGAGCAGATAGATTTTATGCGCGACCGTTATCCCGGTCATGTGATCGGCTGGTCCTGCCACGAATACCGGGACTGGGATACCTCCATCAAGATTGCTTACGCCAAAGGCGCCCGCACCTTTGAGCGCCATATTGATATAGACTCGGATGGCTTTAAAGTGGCGCCGTATTCCTCGTTACCCAGCCAGCTTGATATCTGGTTCAAGGCTTTTCATAAAGCGGTGGAATTTTGCGGCACTGCCCGGAACGGTCGCAAACTTCCTTTAGCCAAGGAAACGGCCTACCTGGATACGTATATACGCGGCGTATATGCCAAGCACGGACTCCAACCCGGTCAGATTCTGCGTGAGGAAGATATCTACCTGGCGATACCTCTACAAAAGGGACAGATTTCCTGCCGCGAACTTATGCTCGGACAATACGGACACAAGATCGTCTTACCGGTGGCGGCTGACGCGCCGATCCGCATTGATGATGTTGATACACCTTATTCCGGTGACGATTCACTGCGTCGGCTCATCTACGAACGAGGCCTTTGATCCGGGCTGGTGTAGTAACGTCCGTGTCGGACGTTCTCCCTGCAACCGAAAACGTCCGGCACGGACGTTACTACACGGGCCAATAGAGCTGGTTCAAAACCGAAAGAGGGTTAAAAATTCAACCGCTCCCGCTCAACCACGAGCGGACGTTTCGTTACTTTGGTGTGTATCGCTCCTATATATTCTCCGATCACACCAATAAAAAAAAGTTGCACGGAACCGATGAAGAATAGCCCGACCACCACGGGGGCTGTTCCAAGCGAAAAATTATACCAGTTGAACAGCTTATAGATAAGGTATCCCATACTGATCGCCAGGCAGAGCATCGACATAGTGAAACCGGCCATTGAGGCCAGTCGCAAAGGCACCTTCGTGTGGTTGGTGAAGCCCAGCATCGCTATATCGAAGAGCGTATAAAAATTATTCTTTGAAAAACCTCGTTTCCGTCTGGGTTGAACAAACGGGATACGCGCCACCGGAAATCCAAGTTCTGAAATCTGGCCACGGAAATAAGGATAGGGATCGTCGCAGACCCTCAAAAGCTCAATGACTTCCCTGTCATATAAACCAAAGCCTGTGAAATTGCGGAGTAGATCTACATCCGCCAGACGCGCTACGATTTTATAGTAGATACGGCGCGCGGCGAAAAATAGTGGCGACTCTTCACTTTCGTTTTTAATAGCCGCCACGACCTTCCAGCCCGCTTCCCACTCGGGAATGAACTTCTCAATGAACTCGGGCGGATCTTGTAAATCAGAGGCTAGATAGAGCACCGCATCACCTCTTGCCTGAAGGATCGCATGGTAAGGGGATCGAATGTGGCCGAAATTGCGGGTGTTGAATATAACCTTCAGTCGCGGTTCGAGCGCCGCCGCCTTGCGCAGGGCGGTCGCAGTCCCGTCAGTCGAGCAGTTGTCGATTATTATGTATTCCCATTCATAATGGGGAAACTTGGCCACCACCGACCACACCCGGCGGAACAACTCCTCCAGATTGTCTTCTTCGTTATAACATCCACTGACCAAACTGATTTTTTTCATGGGGGCTCGTTTTAGATCCGGACTTGTGTGGCATTAAGGCGTCGAGGGCTCCCGACTGCGAACGGTATTCAAAAGCACACCGTTGCGTCGTATTTCCACAAAAAGCGGCATGGTCGGGAAGTTTTTCCACATCTGGTAACGCGGGATCGCCGTGTAGAAATCCACCTCCGCAGGCATGGTCACGCCGGGAGCCGGTCCAAGTATCAGCCCAATTCGCATATCTTTGGCAGTGAATTGATTAAAGCAAGACGCCGACAATTCGTTCAGGCCGACGGCGACCGTGAGCGGACGCATGACGCGGGTTTGTTCACGATTCAACAGCTTCGCGACCTCCCGATAGCTTGTCGCCCAGTAATCGGTTTCAAAGCGTTCGTGCAGCGTTTGCCGGTCGCCCGCGAACACGTTGTAAAACACGTATTGGTAAGGATGCAGGGTGACCAGATCGGGCGCGGCCAACGCCAGCGTAGCGGCGGCGCCGACGGTGCCCATCAGGTCCTTGCGGCGATCCACCCACGCCGCCGCAGTGGCTGCGCCTAATCCCGCGAGGACGGCCATGGCAGGGAGCACAAACAGGAAATGCCGGACCCCATCGTAAACGTTGGGCTTTTTGATCCACACGAAAACGACCGGAAAAATAAGCCAAAACAGAATGACAAAGATCCGCTCGCTCCCGGCCTCGCGCCCCTGTTTCCAAAGGCTGCGCACTCCGGCGCCCAGTCCGACCGCGACCCAGATTGCGATGAAAACCGGTGCGGTTAAAAACAACATCACCGGCAGGTAGTGCCACGGGAGTTGTGCGCTTCCGATGTTCTGCCCCAGATACTGCACCGGATAAGAAATGGGAAAGGCCGTTGCCTGGAGGAAGGACTCGATTGGGTTCCAGAATGGCCGCTGGTGCGCATACGGCCAGAACGCCACCAGGATGGTCCAGGTCAGCAAGCCGGTCAGAACAAAGCCGGCGGCGGTGCGGCTCGTGATCGAACTTTTTAGATCCGTCACTAGCGACCCCCGCATCGCGGAGCGAACCCCGCAAAAAATCAGTCCGGCGACAAAGAACACACCTACCACCGCTCCGCCTACCCGCACGGACAGGGTCAGCCCGAAAATCACCCCGAGCACGCAGAAGCGGCCGAGCACGGGTTTCTCCAAAACCATGAGGATGCCCAGCACCGACCAGGCGACGCCCGTGGCCATGGGGATGTCCTTGCAGTTGATGAACGATTGGCCGACGAACTGCGGCATCATCAACAGCGAGGCCACGGAAAAAAGCGCAACGCGCTCCCCGCCCAGTCGCCGCCCTATTTTGGCCACGGCGGGTAGCGCAAAGGCGCCGGCCCCCGCCATGAAAAAGGAGCGCCATTCAAACAGATCGTCCGCAAACGTGCGGTGGAAAATCGCACTCGGGAGATCGAAAAGCGTTCCATAGGTGTAGAGTCCGCCGATGTCGGTTCTCCACCGCATATCTTGGAAGCCGGACCGGAAATAATCCCACACATAGGACCCGTAGATGGCGTGCTGCGCCTCGTCCCACGCCATCCCGTAGCCGCGTGAGAGCGGCATGGCCACAAACACGCAGAGTCCGAAAAGCACCCATTCCCAATGGGATAATAAAAAGCGGCGGGTCGGCATGGAGGCTTGGGATGAGCTCATTTCACGAAAAGAATCACAATGTGAGCAAAGCAGCACCCAGCGGCCAATTAAAAGGGTTTAATTTTGTTTGGCGGCGCGGGGAGGGCCGACGGCTCGCCGAGGTGCGCCGGTCAAAGCGGCGCCGAGTCGACGCACTCCCTATCGGGCGCGGCACGCCTTTGAACTGTCGGATTCGGAGGCCGGGCTGGAGCTCGGCGTTCCCTGGGCGGACTGACTGCGGCCTTGCGCGCGGAGGGGCGGGCGGGTGTGGTGTGGGTTTATGTTTACGGGCATCATCGAGGAAACGGGACGGGTGGAGTTTTTCACGCAACGCGCGGCGGCGTGGAGGTTGCGCGTCGCGGCCAGCAAGGCCCTCGTGGACGTCGCACTGGGCGACAGCATCGCGGTCAATGGTTGCTGCCTCACGGTCGTCGCGTTTGACGCCACCGGTCTGGAGTTTGACGTGCTCGAGGAAACGCGTCGCCTCACCAGTCTCTCGGCGGTGGCGGCGGGTGGTGCGGGCGGGGTGGTCAACTTGGAGACCAGTCTGCGCTTCGGCGGCAAGATGGGCGGGCACTTTGTCACGGGGCACGTAGACGGTCTGGGCGTGATCGAGGTGTTCGAACCGCGCGGGGCGGATCGCTACCTGCGGGTGCGCACGCCAGCGGGCGCGGGGCGTTATCTCATCCACAAGGGCAGCATCGCCATCGACGGCATCTCGCTGACCGTGGCCGAGGCGAGCGGAGACACCTTTGCCGTGTGGCTCATCCCGCATACGGTGGAGGTCACTAACCTGGCCGCGAAGATGGCGGGTGATCCGGTGAATCTGGAGTTCGATCTGCTGGGGAAATACGTCGAAAAACTCACGGCTGTCCGTCAGGGCTGATTGATGCGCGCGATCTTGCAGGCGATCACCGAGGAGTTGCAGCGGCTCAAGGCCGACGGCGAGCAGACGGTCGTGGTCTCGGAAGAGACGCTGGTGCGGCTGCGCGCGCTGGTGGCGGCGCAGGGTGGAAAGCCGGTTGGCGCGGTCACGACGACCGCTCCCGGCGCAGACTCGGCGACCCGATCGCCCGCTCCCGGAGCGGCGGCGAAGACGGCGTTTGCGAATTGGCAACCGAAGTCCGAGACGCGGGCCGAACCGTCGCGGGCGGCTCCGGTTGCGCCCGCGTCGTTGCCGCGGGTGCCGGCGGCTGCAGCGACTCCGTTGGTGAAGCTGCCACCTCCGCCCGTGGTGACGTTGCCGGAGGGCGAAAAGGCGGCGCGCTGGGCTGCCTTGCACGCGTTGGCGGCGAGCGATCCGGTCTGTGTGTCGAATGTGCGAGCAGGGAAGAAAATCGCGTTCGGGTCGGGTTCGCTGGAGGCGAAGATCTTTTTTGTCGGCGATGCCCCCGGAGCGGAAGAGGAGCTGGCGGGCGAGCCGTTTGTGGGGCCATCCGGGCAGTTGTTGACCAAGATGATCGCGGGCATGGGGCTCAAGCGGGAGGATGTTTTTATCTGCAATGTCCTGTGCTGGCGTCCGGCGGTGCCGGTGGCGGCGGGAGCGGAGCAGCTTGAGAATCGCGCGCCGACGACGGAAGAGATGGGCTATTGCCTGCCTTATCTGCGGGCGGCGGTGGAGCTGGTGCAGCCGGAGCTGATCGTGGCGCTGGGCGGCGCGGCGGCGCAGGGTCTGCTCGGGGCGAAGTTCACCAAGCTGGCGGACGCGCGCAGCCAGTGGCATGATTTTGCCGGGCATCCGGTGATGGTGACCTACCACCCGAGCTACCTGCTGCGCAGCAACAGCACGAAGTCGAAACGCGCGGTCTGGGAGGATTTGCTAAAAGTGATGGAGCGCGGCGAGCTGCCGATCTCGCCGAAGCAGCGGGGCTATTTTCTGTAGGCTCGGTTACCCTTTCAGGATGGTTCCGGTGACGACTTCGCTGCGCCAGAGGCGCTGCGTGAAGGGGAGGGCGGCGAGGGCGATGAGCACCAGATTGACGGCGGCGAAGATGATCAGCGCGTAGAACCCGCGATCGGTGAAACCGTAGCTGTGCAGGCCGACGCCGAGCAGGTTGGTGCCGAACCAGCTCCAGCTCGTGACGATGTTGCCAAAAACGGCGAGGGCCATGAAGGGGCGCGGGCCGGCGAGCTTGCCCCAGCGGACGTGGAGCAGGACGGCGTTCCAGATCACGATGATGAGCGCGCCGTTTTCCTTCGGGTCCCAGCCCCAGAAGCGGCCCCACGACTGGTCGGCCCAGATGCCGCCGAGGATCGTGCCGACGAGACTGAAGAGCGTCGCAAAGCAGAGGATGCCGTAAACCATTCGCTCCAGGGCGACGGCGGTGTCGTGGTCCAGCGAGCGGGTGAAGACGCCGCGCAGGATGTAGAGGGCGGCCAGGAAACCGGCGAGGTAGGTGGCGCTGTAGCCGATGGTGATGATGACGACGTGCGTCGCCAACCAGAAGTTCGAGTCGAGCACGGCGCGCATCATTTCCAGCGTGTCGCCACCGAGGGAGAGATGATGGGCGATGATGAGGCCGGCGAAGCCGATGATGCCGCCGGCGGCGCTGGCGAGTCCGCGCGTTTGGAGTTTTTCAAGCACGAGGCAAAGACCGACCGCTCCCCAGGCGACAAAAAGGGCGGAGGAGTAGAGGTTGGTGACGGGCGGGCGGCCCTCCAGCCACATGCGCGTGGCGATGCCGGCGGTCATCAGAACCCAGCCGAGCGCGAGCAGGTAAAACGCCGAGCGACCGAGCTCCCCGGGCCATTTCAGCCACGAGAAAACGGCGAGCAGCAAGGTGGCGACAAAGATGACCATGCCGGCATAAAACGGCTCGGCGGCCTTGAAGCGGGTCTCGGTGTGGACCTTGACGAGCTGGGCGGCGAAACGCTTCTCCAGCTCGGCGCGGAGGAGTTTGACGATGGTGTTGAACTCATCGGCCTTTTGGTTGCGCCAAGCGTAGGCGAGGCCGGCGTAACTGAGGGCATGGGCCTCGATCTCGCCGCTTTGGAAGGTCTCGAGCAGGACGGCTCCGGTCTTGCGCCAGGCGATGTCCTCACGCTCGGCGTCGTCGGGTGGCACGGGCATCAAGTAGGCGTTCTGGGCCATGAAGTCGAAGCGGCTGGCGATGTCCATGACCCGGCGGGCCGCTTCCTCGTCATGGGGTTTGCCCTGCTGGCGCAGGCGCACCGCGGCGACGGCGGGAACGAGGTTTTTCTGGAAGGTGGTGAGCTCGTCGAGGGGCTGGGCGATGTCGGGCGGAATCAGCGAACACTCGATGCGCACGAAGAGCCCGATGTTGTCGCGCAGGCGGATGATCTCGCGTTGAAACGGAGTGCGGCGCTGGGCCTCGATCGGCTCGGCGAGGCGGGCCTGGCGCTCGATCTCGGCAAGGCCGGGGGTGAGTTGCGCGTAGGAGAACCGTTTTTTCCCACCGCCGTCGGCCTCGGAGAGCTTGAGCAGGGCGAGGACGTCGGGATGGAGGATCTCGAAAACCTGATAGGCGTGGGCCTGCCGGTCCCCGAGCAGGACGGCGGCGATCCAATCCGAAGGCGTCAGCTTGGTGCCGTCGGCGAGGCGCACGGTCTGGCGGCCCTGCAACTGAAGCAAGGTCGCGCGGGCGACGGTATCGAGAGGTTTGATACGACCGCCCACCAGAACGGGAAGACTGCCGAAGGCGACGGTGTCTGGAGTGCCGGCGGGTGAGCGCGGCGGGATCAGGGTGGAGCCGACGTAGAGCAGACCGAGCACCAGGACGAGGAGGGAGACCAGTTTCTTCATGGTGCGGGCTCAGGCGGAAAGAGGCGAAGCGGGGGCGGCGGCGGTGGCGGCGCGTTTACGAAAAAAGGCGAGCAAGTGGGCGGAGAACTGCCAGAGTAGGCCGAGGGTCATGAGCAGGCAGCTGATGTAGGGGATGAGCCAGGACGGGTTGCGCACGACCTGGAGGACGGTCATGGCCTTGGCGGCGTCCATTTGATACTGGTAAAAGGTCAGGCCCTGATAGCGCAGCGGATTGTTCATGTAGATGAGGACCTCGCGGTCCTCCTTGCCTTCGGGATTGGTGAGGCGGATGCGGCTGGAGAAGTTTTTCGGGATGTCGGTTCCCGCGTAAACATCGTGCGTCACCTTGAGCAGGGTGAGCGAGTAGGGCTTGTAGGCGCGTTCGGGACGAAGCGAAAGACGCCAGGTGCGGTTGGCGTAGGTAAACGACTCCGGATCAGTGAAGAGGGCGGAGAGGAGGAAGACGCCGAGGCTGCCTTCGGCGGAGACGACCTCGACGAAGGCGGCGGGCCAGTTCTTCTTGGCCGGATCGTAGGTGACCTCCGCCGGTGTGACGGCGAAGCGGGGGCCGAGGCCGGTGGTGGCGAGGTTTTCGACCGCGAGTTGTCCGGCGGGCAGCTGGTCCTTCATCACGAGCGCGGCGTTCGGGTAGTAGGCGCGGGGCACCAGACGGAAAGGCAGGGCGGGAACCTGGATATCGGTTTGACGATTCAGGTGCGACTCGGGGACCACGGTCACGACATCTTCGGACGGCGAGCTCGTGTCGACCACGGCGAGCTCGTGGTGGCGCCAGCTTTGCGAGTAGTTGCGCGTCTGGCCTTCATTGAGCTGGAGCTGGTATTCCTCTTGGAAAAGTCCGGTGAAGAGTTCGCCCAGCAGCATGAGGATAAGCCCGCCGTGCACGAGCTGGATGCCGGCTTTTTTCCAGCTGAAGGCGAAGCGCTTGAGGTGGGCGAGGACGAGATTCACCAGCAAGAGCCCGCCGATGAAGTAGCCGCCCGGAAAAATCGGGACGGGGAAGCCCTTGATCTGATGCAGCACGATGAGGCTCTTGAACCATTTTTCCTGCACGGCCCAGATGCCGAGGTGGACCTGGTCGAGCGTGGCGAAAAACACCAGCAAGGCGGATAGCACCAGCAGCCAGACGGTGAGCTTCAGGGAGACGAAAAAGCGGATGAATTCGCGGTAGAGTTCGCGCATGGAAGGGGGGCGTGGGGTGGTGGGCGGTGACGCGGATCAGAGCGAGGCGGGGCGGACCTTTGGCCAAGGCTCAGCTCCGGGGCCGGAGCGTTTGCACGAAGTCCGTGAAAGCGGTTTTTTCACGGGCGACCAGAGCCGCAGGGCCGGAGAATTTAAAGAACCAGGTGGCGCCCTCATAGGGCACGAGCGCACCGAGCACGCGTTGGGCGGGGGGCTCGCCGGGGCCGATCAACTCGACCACGTCGAGGTGCAGGCTGCCGACGTCGAGATGCTGGAGGACGGTGCCGAGCTCCGCCTCGTTGAGGGGCGGGAGCTGGATCTGCTGGCGCCAGCGGTTGACGTTGGCGAGTTTGCCGCCGACATCCCCGGGGAACGCGGTGACCGAGAGCTCGGCGGTGGCGCCACCCTCGCCGGTGACGACGAACGTAGCCTTGCGCATGGCGGAGGCGGGACGGGATTGCCAGTGGGCCGGTGCGGTCCAGTCGAGGCCGGGGCCATCGGCGGTGGTCACGGGCGTGGCCGCCATGCTCGCGGGCGCACCCGGGCCCGCGGGTGCGGCGGACGCAGCGGGCATCATCTCTGACACGGCGGGCGCGGCCTCCTTGGCGACCCGGTAGGTCTTGATCTCATCCTGACGGCAGCCGGCGAGCACGAAGCCCGACAGTGCGATTAAACTAAACGAGGTGAAAGGGCGGCGCATGCGAAAGAGACCCATTTTCGCAGAATCCGGACAAGGGCAACCCATTACGCGGAGTATCAGTTGGAGCGCGCGCCGGATAAGCAGGGCTGGCGCAAGGATGACTTGAGGGCGGCGCCGGGTATGGCCACGCTACGCGCATGAGTTTGCATGCACAGGGAGACGCAGCCTTTTTAATCGAGTTTGAAGGGGAGGTTGATGCGGCCCTGCTTGGGCGCGTGCGCGAGACCGCGAACTCCTTGCGAGAGCATCGGCTGGAAGGCGTGGTGGAGATTGTGCCCGCGTTTGGCAGCATCGGCGTGAGCTACGAACCGGAACGCGTGCCCACCCCACGGGGCGAGTTGCCTTGGCGGGTGGTGAGTGACTGGATCGAGCGTCATCTGGCCAAACCGGTGACGGCGCACACGAGCCGCAAGCCCCGCGAACACATCGTGCCCGTTTGCTACGGCGGCG
Source organism: Verrucomicrobia bacterium IMCC26134 (assembly GCA_000972765.1). Classification (GTDB taxonomy): domain Bacteria; phylum Verrucomicrobiota; class Verrucomicrobiia; order Opitutales; family Opitutaceae; genus IMCC26134_A. Next base: position 878,902 of record CP011265.1, read on the forward strand.
AGCACGGGCCGGACTTGGACGCGGTGGCAAAGGCGGCCAAGCTGGATGCGGATGCGGTGGTGAAACTGCACGCCGGAGCGACCTACGAGATCGCGGCGCTGGGGTTTTCGCCCGGCTTCCCCTACCTGATCGGCATGCCCTCGGCCCTGGCCATGCCACGACGCGCGACACCCCGGCCCAAGGTGGCGGCGGGCAGTGTGGGCATAGGCGGCAGGCAGACCGGCATATATCCCAGCGAAACGCCCGGCGGCTGGCAGTTGATCGGGCGCACGGTCTTGACGCTTTTTGATGCCTACGCGCCGGAGCCGGTGTTGATGACAGCGGGGGATCGGGTGCGCTTCAAGGCAGTGACGACGCTGCCCTCGCCCCCTGCGAAGCCGGCTCGAAAAGGTTACACCTCGATCGATGGCAAAGGCTGGTTCGAGGTCTTGAAGTCCGGCACGATGACGACGGTGCAGGCCGGCGCGCGGCGGGGTCTGGCGCAGTTTGGCGTCGTGAGCGGAGGGCCGATGGATCCTTGGGCGGCGGCAGCGGTGAACCTTGTGCTGGGCAACGCGACCGACGCTGCGCTGCTCGAGTGCACCTACGTGGGGCCGGTGCTGCGCTTCGCCTCGGCGGCCACGGTGGCGCTGCTCGGCGCGGAAGTCGCGGGTTTCGAATCAGGGCACCCCATCGTGGTGGCGGCGGGCGACGAACTCGACTTGTCGCGTTTTTCCAGGGGGGCGCGGCTCTACCTTGCGATCGAGGGAGGGATAAACGTGCCCGGGGTTCTGGGCTGCTTGTCGACGGCGGTGGGCGCGGGTTTCGGCGGGCATGGGGGGCGCGCCCTGGTGGTGGGCGACCGGCTGGTTTTTGGCGGCGAGAGCGGTGGTGATTTGCTGGCGGTGCGCGGCGGTAAACACTGGCGGGTGGCGCCGCCGGTCGCGGTTCCCGGACGCAAAGAGGTGATCGAGGTCCGGATGGTGCCGGGGCCGGACTGGGCGAAGTTTTTCAAGAAGAGCCAGACCAATGCGGCGTCGACGCTGGCCGGGCTGAGCTTTAAATTAAGCGCAAAGTCCGACCGCATGGGGCTGCGACTGACTGGAGAGCCGTTTGCGGTGGCGGCGTCCGCGCCCGAGCGGTGGTCGCGGGCGGTGGTGCCCGGAACGGTGCAAGTGCCGCCTGACGGGCAGCCGATCGTGATGATGGCGGAGGGGCAGACGATCGGCGGCTACCTTCAACTTGGACAAGTGGCCACGATCGACCTGCCCCGGCTCGCGCAGGCGCGGCCCGGCGCGGAGATCGTTTTCCGCGTGGTTGATCTCTCCGAGGCCCAGACGGCCCGGCTGCGGGTGGCGGCGGATTTGACGCGTTTGCAGGTGGGGTTATCGATGCTGCGCTGAGCGAACATGTCTGCTTCTGCTTCAGTCATGGATATCAATGCGGACCTCGGAGAAGGGGCGGGGAATGACGAGGCCTTGATGGCGTCCGGCATCACCTCGGTGAATGTCGCCTGCGGGGGCCATGCCGGCGACGACAACACCATGCGCTCGGCGTGCCAGGCGGTGCGGCGGCAGGGCCTGGCCCTCGGGGCGCATCCCGGCTATGAGGACCGGGTAAATTTCGGCCGGCGTCCGCTTGAGATCAGTCCCGAAGCGCTTCGCATCTCGGTCGAGGCCCAGCTGCTGCGGTTGCAAGGGCACGCCCTCGCGGCCGGACTCGAGATCGGACATGTGAAACCGCATGGGGCGCTTTACCATCAAGCCAATGAAACGCCCGCGCTGGCCGAGGCGTTGTGGGCGGCGATGCAAGCCGTCATACCGGGCTCGATTCTTTACGGCCCGCCGCAGGGGGCGTTGCGTGCCACGGCTGGCGCCCGAGGAGGGTGTTTCGTGGCGGAAGGCTTTATTGATCGCGGTTACCAACCGGACGGAAGGCTGGTGCCGCGCGGTTCTTCGGGGGACTTGATTACGAACGAGGCGGAGGCGGTTGAGCAGGCACTCCTGCTGGCTCGTGGCGGCCGGGTTGCGACACTCTGCGTGCATGGCGACGGAGCGGAGTCATGCCGCTTGTTGAATGCGGTGCGCCGCGCTCTGGTTGCGGAGGGGATCAGGCTTTCTCCACCGTCACGGTTTTGTTTGGATCGGGCAGGGGAGTTGTCGGTATCAGAAGGAGCACCAGACCGCCCGCAGCGATGAAAAGGGAGTAAAAGGTGCCGCGGCTGAGGCCCAGAATCAGGGCCGCGTCGGGCTCGCGAAACACCTCCGAGAGGGAGCGCATGACGGCGTAGCCCACGAGGAACCAGCCGGTAATACGACCTGGCGCGCGGCGGAGCAGGGAGGTTTTATGCACGAGCAATTGCGAGCCGATGAGCAGAACCAGGCCTTCCAGCACGGCGGCGTAGAGTTGGGAGGGATGGCGGGGCAGGAGCAAGTGCAAGGGGGTGCCGGGGGGGCCGCTGTCCGGAAATATCACACCCCACGCCATGGTGGTGGATTTGCCCCAAAGCTCGCCGTTGATGAAATTGGCGATGCGTCCGAACATCAGGCCAGCTCCGCATACGCTTGCGATCAGGTCGGCGAGATGCCGCCAAGGCAGCTTGGTGGCGCGCGAGCTCCACCACAGAGCGGCGGCGACGCCGATAAAGCCTCCGTGGCTGGCCATGCCGCCGGCCCAGACCCGAAGCAAAGTCATGGGGGAGTGCAGAAATACCTCCGGCTCGTAGAATACGAAATAGCCGAGGCGTCCGCCCAACAGCACGCCGATGACGAGTGCGGTGATGAGGTCGCCCAGTTCTCCCGTGGAGATGGTGGTGAGTCGGCGGGCCGAGTAGCGGCTCAACAGCCACCATGCGCTGACAAACCCGGCGATGTAGGCGACGCCGTAGTAACGGATGCCGAAGGTGTCGTTGAAACGAATCAGGAACGGGCTCAGATCGTGAACCCAGTAGGCGAGAAAGGCTGGCATCAGCGTTTGGGTGGTGCGGGCGGGGGCGGTGCAACGGGGCCGGGCGTAGCCGGAGCGGGAGATGATTGCGCCGGGCCGGTGCGGCCACGGCCGGCGGGGCGTTGCTGGCGGGTGCGGGCGAGCTCACGCATGTCCACGGCCATGTCGTCTTTCTCGAAAATCTCCCGCCCGAGGATCGTTTCCATCACGTCTTCAAGACTGAGCACGCCGGCGGTCGAGCCGAACTCATCGACTACGACGAGCAGCTTTTGGTGGGATTTCAGGAACACCTGCAAGGCGTCGGCGACGGTGACCGTCTCCGGGATGAAATGCACCTCCTGCATGTGTTTCTCCAAAGGGTCGGTGTCCAGGTCCTGTGCCTTGGCCTTGAGCAAATCACGACGTCGGCAAAGTCCGACGATCTCATCCAGGTTTCGACCGTAAAGCGGCATGCGACCGAAGTGCAGGTTGGGGAAATCGCGAAAAACGTCGCCGATGGTGGAGTTTTTGCGCAGGGCGCCGACCACGGAGCGCGGCGTCATGATCGCGCTTACGCGGACATCGTCTAGGCGCAGGGTGTTGGCGATGATGCTGGACTCGCTGGCGCTGAGTGTGCCGTGCCGGGCGCCGCGTTCGGCGAGTTGGCGGATTTCCTCGTCCGCGTCGTCGGTGGGGACCGGGTGTTGCACGAAAAGACGGACGATCACATTGCAGCAATAGGTGACCGGACGGAGAATGGAGGTGATGAAGACTAAAGGGTAGACGGTCGGAAGATGCAGGCGCAGACGGTGGATCGCTCCGAATTTCTTGGGTATGACCTCGGCAAAAATCAGGATACCCAAGGTCATGGCCCCGGCCACCACGCCCAGTGCGGCGTCGCTATAATGACGCATAGCCAGACCTGCGACCAAGGCGGACCCGAAGGTGTTGGCGATGGTGTTCAGGGTAAGGATCGCGGTGATGGTTTCCTCCTGGTGCGCCTTGAGCCGTTCAAATGCGGCGCCCTCCCTCGGATGGCGTTCTTTCAGCGACTCGGTTTCGCCGTAGGTCGTGCTCAGGATCATCGCCTCGCAAAGAGAACAAAGGAAGGACACGAAAAGGGTCAGGCAAATCGTGAGGGCGAGCAGAGGCATGGAGGCGGAGAAGAAGCGGACGGACGGGTAAGACCAACCCAAAAACTACCGGACTCAATCATGCATTGCCCTTGACCGACATACGGATTAAGCGACGATGCGCCCTACGACATACCGCCTCATGAGATTTAAAGCTACCCTGTATACCTTGGTTCTGGGATGTATCGCACTCACGCTTTCAGGCTGTGCGTTTATCACCAAGGGATCCACCCAATCAGTTGTGATTCGCAGCACCCCCGAAGGGGCTGCGGTCAAGGTCAACGGCATCGAAATCGGGCACACCCCGTTGAAGGTCAAGTTGGTCCTTAAAGACCTGTATCGCGTTGATGTGGTTAAGGCAGGTTTCGCCGATCAGGCGGTCTTGGTCATGCCGACCTCGGAAGCCTACGAGAAACGTATTTTTCGCTGGGGCCTCGACTACGATCTTGGCGCCGCTCTGGACCTTATCCCGGGCGAGTTTAACATCGAGCTCAAGCCCGCCCTCGGCGAATACGGTTTGGACGATAAATACGAGCAACTGGTCGGGCAAATCACGCGTGCGGACGCCATGCTGGCCAGCGGTGAGCTGGATTCCACCACCCATCGTTATTTGGTCAGCCAGATCATTTCCTTCTATCAGCAGTAATGGGTTGGGTATTTCCTGTCACCCCCTTACTGGTGGAGCACAAACCCCGCGATTCGCGGGGTTTTTTTGTGCCCTCATCCGGCCGCGTAACGGGTGGCAGATTTTCCAGAAAGTCGCTTGCGCCGACGTCGGCGTGCGGGCCTAGTCTGCCTTTTTTTATGAGCGCACTCTTACGCACCCCGCTTCGTGATTTCCATGCCGCTCATGGCGCCCGCCTGGTTGATTTCGCGGGGTGGGAAATGCCGGTGCAATACCGCTCGATCCTTGAGGAGCACAAGGTGGTGCGTCGTGCCGCAGGCCTCTTTGATGTCAGCCATATGGGCGAGGTCGATGTGCGGGGACCGCAGGCGCTCGCGTTCCTGAACAGGCTGGTCACCAACGATGTAGCGAAACTTTATCCGGGGCGTGTCCTTTACTCGCCGATGTGTCGCGAGGACGGTGGCACAGTGGACGACCTGCTGGTGTATCAGGTCGCGCCCGAGGACTATTTTCTCTGTATCAATGCCGGTAACATTACGGCCGACCTCGCTTGGATTCGCGAGCAAGCCCAAGGCTATGAGGTTAAAATCACCGACCGTTGCGCGGACTATGCGCTGCTGGCGCTGCAAGGACCTCGCAGCGAGGCGATTTTACAGACGCTCACCGGGGTTAAGCTTGGCTCCATCGGCTATTACCATTTCGCCGACGGCACGGTGGCGGGCTTGCAATGCCGCATCAGCCGCACGGGCTACACGGGCGAGGATGGCTTCGAACTTTATCATGCTCCGGCCGACGCGGTCGCGCTGGCCGAGGCTCTGCTCGCGGCAGGTGTGCCGCATGGCTTGGAACTGGCCGGGCTCGGTGCGCGTGACAGTCTGCGCCTGGAGGCTGGTTACCCGCTCTACGGGCATGAGTTGTCCGCTGAACTCTCGCCCCTCACTGCCGGATTGGGCTGGACGGTGAAACTGGACAAGGCGGGCGGCTTTATCGGTTCAGAAGCGTTGCAGCTCGAAAAGGCTGCGGGCAGCACCCGCAAAATCGTATACTTTCGCACCGGCGACCGCCGCATTGTCCGTGCGGACACTCCGGTTTTGGCAGCTGGTGGCGGTGCTACACAGGTCGGCCGGGTGCTTTCGGGCACGCTTTCTCCCCTGCTTGGCGAGGCGATCGGCTCTGCCCTGGTGGATGCAAGCGCGCTAACCGCCGGGCTAGAGGTGGATATCCGTGGCACGCTCATCCCGCTAAATCTGGTCAAACCGCCCTTCGTCCCTTTGCGTCAGGGTTGAGGCGCATCTCAAGATCAGCCTTCTTACCTTCCCGTCTATTTTGTATACCCGATCCATTCCTCTATGAGCAACATCCCCGCCGACCTGCTTTACGCAAAATCCCATGAGTGGCTTAAACTCTCCTCCGACGGCACCGCCTTGGTCGGCATCTCCGACTACGCGCAGGGCAGCTTGGGCGACATCACCTTTGTGCAACTCCCCAAGGTCGGCGCCGTGCTGGCCGCCGGTGACACTTTCGGCGTGGTGGAGTCAGTGAAGGCGGCCTCCGATCTCTACGCACCGGTGGCCTGCACTGTCCTGGCCGTGAACACGGTCCTGGACAACACCCCCGAGGTCGTTAATCAGGCACCTTACGAGGGCGGATGGATGCTCAAGGTGAAGCCCGCTGCGGGAGCCGCGGACGCATTGCTGGACGCCGCCGCCTACACCGCGCACGTCGGTTGAGCGGGTCATATCACCCTCGAACTCGTTCGCGGCGATCCCGGTTTACCGGCGCTTGCGTTTCATTTTACAAAACGAAGTGAACGCAGCATTGCGGGCGCGGCGTGAGCGAATCTAGTCTTTTGCGATCATGAAACGTGTTCAAACCGCACTGCCTTTTCTCGCCCTTATAATAGTTCTTTTTTCGGGTTGCACAACGGTGGGTGAGACGGGGCGCAAGCAGCTCATGCTGATCACGCCTGATCAGGAAATGAAAATGGGCGCGGAGGCCTTCACCCAGATGAAAACCACGGAGAAAATCTCCCGCGATCCGGTGGCCAATGCCAGGCTCCAGCGCATCGGCCGTCGCATCGCCGTCTCGGTGGGGAGCGACCTGCCCTCCGCCCAGTGGGAGTTTGTCGTATTTGACGCCCCCAAAACGCTCAATGCCTTCGCCCTTCCCGGTGGAAAAGTCGGTTTCTATTCCGGCCTGATGAACCTCGCCGGCCAGAGTGATGATGAGATCGCCAGTGTGATGGGCCACGAGATCGCCCACGTCACCTGCCGTCATGGCGGCGAACGCCAGTCCCAGGCTATCCTGGCCGGCCTCGGCGGCGCGGCGTTGCAGATCGGCGCGCGCAATTCTGAAAACCGCGATCTTTACCTGCTCGCCTACGGTAGCGTGAGCACCCTCGGCATTTTAAAGTATTCCCGCGACCATGAGAGCGAGGCGGACACGGTCGGCCTGCGCTACGCCGCACGGGCCGGCTACGACCCGCGCTCGGCCGTCACGTTCTGGCGCAAGATGGAGGCGGCGAACAACGGCCCCTCTGTGCCTCGCTTCCTGTCCACCCACCCGCCGACCCAGGATCGAATCGCCAACCTCGCGCAACTCGCCCCCGGACTCATGGCGACCTATGAGCAGGCAAAACGAAATTACGAGGGTGGCGCCCCTGCGCCCTCCGTGGTTCCCGCGAAAGCCGCCGCACCCTCGGCGCGCCCGCCTGCACCGAATTCTCCAGTCGTCGCCCGCCCGGTCCCCGCGTCCACGCCCGCCGCCAAACCGTCCACGGAAAAGGCCGAGCTGGACCGTTTCCTGGGGCGTTAAGGCGTCGGAGTCGTTGTTGAATCCAACCCTTTTTTCCGGCCGTCGCCGGTCATCTTTATCCGCATCCCGCCATGTTTGATCCCGTCGAAACTTTAAAGGAATTCATCCGCCATCCCAGCGTATCCGCCGATCCCGCCTTTAAGGCCGGTATGGAAGGTGCGCGCGAGTTTATCGCCGGCCTGCTCACCCAGGTCGGTTTCAAGGTCGAGGTCGTGCCCACGCCGCTTCATCCAGTCGTGCTCGCCGAGCGCACCGGACCGGACACCTGGCCGCACGTCATCATTTACGGCCATTACGATGTGCAGCCGGCGGACCCGTTGAACCTATGGACGAGCGCCGCCTTCGAGCCTGAGGTGCGAGGGGACCGCCTCTACGGGCGCGGTGCGGCGGACAACAAAGGGCCTTTGCTGACTCACGTGGCCGCAGTCGCCCGCTTGTTGCAGCGCCGCCCGGATCTGCCGCTGCGCATCACCTTCATGATTGAGGGCGAGGAGGAGATGGGCAGCCCGAGTTTCCCCGCGTTTCTCGACGCCCAGGCCGCGCGGCTTCGCAAGGCGGATTTCGTGTTGTTGTCCGACACCGGCAGCCCGCGTGAAGACCAGATCGTGATCACCTGCGGTCTGCGCGGACTCGTGCTTTTTGATATCGAGGTTACCGGGGCGCGCACCGACCTGCATTCGGGTCTGCATGGCGGCGTGCTGCGCAACCCCATTCAGGCTTTGTCCGAATTGTGTGCCTCGCTGCACGACGCCGACGGGCGCGTGAATGTGCCGGGGTTTTACGCCGATGTGCTCGACGTCGAGCCGTGGGAGCGCGAGCAGCTCGCGCGTTTCGGGCAAAGCGAGGCGCAGTATCGCGAGTTCCTTGGCATCCCCGCCTTTTACACCGCCAAGGGATTTACGCCGTTCGAGGCGACCAGGTTTTTGCCCACCTTGGAGTTCAATGGCATCGGCGGCGGCTACCAGGGCCAGGGCACCAAGACGGTCATCCCGAGCAAGGCCTTCGTGAAGATCAGTTGCCGTCTGGTCGCGAACCAGCAGCCGGAACAAATCCGTTCCCTGGTCTACGCCGCGATCGCGGAGCGCATGCCGAAAGACGTCACTTATCGCCTCGTCGATCAACACAGCGGCACGCCCTATGTGGTGGTGCCGCCTGATCGCTCGAATACGCCGGCCGCCCAGTCGCCGGTGCTGGCGCGCGCTTTCCGTGCGGCGGACCGGGCGATCACCGACGTGTTCGGGCGTCAGCCGCTGTATTTGCGGGAGGGCGGCAGTGTGCCGATCATCGCCGATATCAAGCGCGTGCTTGGACTGGATTCCGTGATGATGGGGCTGTTCCTGCCCGAGGATAATCTGCATGCGCCCAACGAGAGTTTTCATCTCGGTGTCATGCGCAACGGCATCGCGGCCTCGGAGCGTATTCTCGAGGCGGTGGCGGCCGGCGGTCGCTGAGGGGGCATTTACGCCTTCAGTCTCGCTTCGCGTTTAACAGAAAGGCCCGGTTCCGCAAGGAACCGGGCCTTTCTGTTTCCGGCGCGTTTTTGAGCGCCGGAAGAACGTGCAGGTGAAAATTACTTCTTCAACACGACGAGGTCGGCGCGACGATCCTTGGACATGACGTCTTCGGAGGCGTTCTCGGTGGCCTCGAGGTCACCCTTGGAGAGGACTTCGACCTTGGTGTCGGCGACGCCGAGGGTGATGAGGTATTGCTTGGCGGCGGCGGCACGACGGTCGCCGAGGCCGAGATTGTAGTCGCCGGTGCCACGCCAGTCGGCGCGACCTTCGATCAGGAGGCGCTGCTCGGGGTGGGCCTCGAGGTAGGTCTTGGCGGCGTCGAGCTTGGAGCGCTCGGCAGCCTGGAGGGCGGACTGATCGTAGGCGAAATACACGGGCTGGAGCAGGCCGCGGATTTTGTCACCCTCGTCGATCACGCCGTTTTGACCTGCGAAGCTGTTGTTCGGGTCGCTGAGGGCGCTGTTGCTGCCGTTGTTGAAGGCGGCATCCATCGGGTTGAGCTGGCCTTCCTGGCCGATGACGGTGGCGGAAGGATCGGGACGCTTTGGCTTTTTAGAGCAGCCCGTCAGGACGACGGCGGCGGATATCAGGACGAAGAGAGTTTTACGGGAGAACGCGTTCATAAAAGGGGAGCGTTTGACGTTAAGACTTAAGCCCCTTGCCTCCACAAGGAGATTATCGCCGATTGTTACGCTAAAATTATATGGCCCCCGCTTTCACCTGCTTCCTTTTCGACAACGGCTCCTTTCGTCCGGAGTCCACCCTTATGCTGAGGGCTCTCGCCGAGCGGCTCGGGCGACGCTGGCAACACCCGGTCCAGGCGGTCTCACTCCTGCACTCCACGCGCGTGCCGGCGGAGGAGTTGGGCGGGGAAAAAGCCCGCCTGCTCGAGCCGGCGCTGGACGCTTGGTTTGCGGAAAATCCGGACGGCCAGGCCTTGCTGCTGCCGCTTTTCTTTGGTCCGAGCGGGGCCTTGGTCGACTACCTGCCCGAAAAAGTCGCCGCGATCCATGCCCGCCATCCCAGGGCCTGCACCGTGCTGGCGGCGCCCTTGGTGTTGCCTGAGGAGGCTCCGGTGGAGCTGGCGGAGATTTTGGCGGATAGAGTGCGGGCGGTGAAGGCGGAGAAAGGCTGGCACTGCCCAAAAGTGGTGCTTTGCGACCACGGCACTCCACTGGCCTCGGTGACGGCGGTGCGCAACCGGCTGGGCAGCTTGCTGGCCTCCGCGCTGGGCGGAGAGGTGGCGGCTGCGACCGTGGCCTCCATGGAGCGGCGGGAGGGCGCGGCCTATGCCTTTAACGAGCCCTTGCTGGCGACCCGGCTGCGCACCGCCCCGTTTGACACCGGGCAGGTGGTGATCGCCTTGCAGTTTCTTTCCCCGGGACGACATGCGGGGCCGGGCGGTGATGTGGCCACGATCTGCGCCGAGGCCGAGTCAGAGGCGGGGACGCTGACCACGGCCATGACTGCGCCGATCGCGGATGACGAGCGACTGGTGGAGTTGCTCGTGCGCAGGGCGGAGGCGGGTCGGTCAGCCTTCCTGAGCCCCCTTGGCGGTCGCTGGCAAAACCTCGGGGACTTCAGCGCTCCGAACGTCTGATAACCAGTCCGATATCGATGGCATGGCGCGTCAGGCTGGCGACGTCATGCAGATGGAGCTTCCGCATCATGTTGGTGCGATGATTATCCACTGTCTTGGGGCTGATCTTAAGCTTGAGCGCGATTTCTTTGGTGCTGTGGCTCTCGGCCACGAGCTTGAGGATTTCGCGTTCGCGGTCGGTGATGAAATCCGGGGTTTTGCTCGTCTCGGGGTTTTCCACCACGGACTTGAGGAGGGCGGTCACGGCAGGGCCGTAGTAAGTCTGGCCGTTGCCGACGGCATCGAGGCCTTTTTTAAACTCCAAGTAGCCTGCGGTCTTCTCCACGAAGCCCAGGGCACCCGCCGCGATGACCTCGCGGATCAGGGCGGGGCTCTCGTAGCCGGAAAAGATCAACACACGCAGATCGGGTTGGGTGCGCTTGAGCCGTTTCAGAAGATCCACGCCGTGCAGACCGGGCAGATTGATATCCAGCACTGCCACATCCGGTTTGGTCGAGGCGCAAAGCTCGATGGCTTCATGTCCATCTCCGCAAGTGCCGACGCACTGGAAGCCCTCTGCGGAGGAAAGCAGTTCAGCCAGCATCTCTCGGACGACGGTCTGGTCTTCTACGATAATAAAACGTTTCATGGGTGGTTGATGGGCTGGTGCGCTGTCGTGACGTGAAAACAGGTTAAACAAAGAAGTTTTCCGGCGATGTCTTGGCTGAAGACTTCAGACTGTTAGAGCGATATGAGGTTAAATGAGCGGGGGTTAGTGTCGGTTTCTAGTCTAGATGCTATTCGTATATATCTACTTCGCAAGTCTCGCACTACGGTAATGTGGGTCGAGAGGGAGTCGAACCCTCAACCAACGCCTTAAAAGGGCGCTGCTCTACCATTGAGCTATCGACCCGTAAAACTGCGAGAGGTTCTGGATGCGTTTGAAGTCGGAATTAGCAAGGGTTTTCTGTCATCAAATATATGTCGATTGACAGATAGTGCTCCCGGCAGGCTCCTGAGGGCTTGGAAAATGAGTGAACTTCCGGAGAATTCTCCTGCTGTTAAAACAACGCCGGTCATCGGCGATGGAACTTTTGCCGCCGCCGCGCGTCGAAATGCCATCATCACCATGACTGCCAAAGCTGAAGAAGTTGCTCTTGACCGCATTTTGATCGAACGGTTTCGCAATGGCGACGCCGGTGCCTTCGACGAGATGATCACCCGCCACTGGGACCGCATCTACGCGATGGTTCATCAACTCCTGAGAAACCAGCAGGATGCGGAGGAGGTCACGCAGGACGCCTTCATCCGCGCCCACCGGGGGCTGGCGAACTTCCGTGGTGATTCCTCTTTCTCCACCTGGCTTTACCAGATCGCCACCAATCTCGCCCGCAACCGTTACTGGTATTGGTGGCGCCGCAAACGCGATCGCACCATCTCCTTCGACCAGCCCGTGGGCGGCGAGGACAACGACACCCCGCTTTCCGAGGTTTTTGCCAGCGAAGCCGAGACGCCCGGCGATTTGACCGTCACCCAGGAACTGGTGGACCGCATCGCCGTCGGCATGGGAAAACTCGGGGCCAAGCACCGCGAGGTCCTTATTTTGCGCAATGTTAAGAATCTTTCTTACGAGGAGATATCCGTCATTTTGGGTGTCTCCGTCGGCACGGTGAAAAGCCGTATCGCCCGCGCCCGTGACAGTCTGAGAGAAATAATCGGAGGAGACGACCAATGACCGACCCGCGTTTTAAAGAATTACTGAATCTGTATCTCGATCATCGCCTGGACGAATCCGAGGCGGCGGAGTTTGAGCAAGCGCTCCGGGTGGATGCGGTGCGGCGTAAAACACTGCGCGATTACACCCTGATCCAAGGTGGCTGCGCCGAGCTGTTTCAACGGACCTCCGCGCAGGCGCCTTCGTCTGCGGCGGTGTGCAGATCCCTTCGGTCGGTCGAGTCGCGCATATCTCGCTCCGCCTCGGGTGAAACCAGCGTCTGGCGCGGCTGGACGATGGGCGTCGGGTTTGCCGGCATCGGCCTGGCTGCCTGCGCCACGGTTTTGGTCGTGCTGCGCACGGGCGGGCCCGGCGACCAGGACGCTCCGCAGGTCGCGGGGCAGCCGCAGGCGGTGGAAGTCGCCGCGATCACGCCCCCGGACACTTCCGTGCCGGTGGCGGTCGAGGGTGTTTCCGAGCTTCAGAAAGCCCGTAATCTGACGTTGGCCGCCTTGGGCCTCGCCGGCGATGACTCCTCAAGCGCCCGGGCCGGCAAGCGTTGGGCGGACGCACAGGAAACCTACGAGCTGGCGAATCTTTCGTCGTCCGCGCGCAGCTGGATCATTTCCACTGCCGCCCAAGATGCGAATTGGACGCAGGCGCAGCCCGTTTCGATGTCGATGCAGCCGGGCATCGGAAGCAGCAGCTGGTCGCAGGGTGCCTCGGCCTATCGGATCGAATCGGCCGGCTTAAACTTCGAACGCTAACCGGTCTTCAACCCGCGAGGCAGCGTTTGATGAGCTGCTCGGTAGTGGCGCCGGAGCCGAGCGCGATTTGCGCGCGGCGGACCAGCGCGTCGGCATCGGCCGGTTTGTAGCCCAGCGCGGTAAGCGCGAGCACGGCGTCGCGGAGAGGGGTGTTGGCGTCGAGGGCTGGTTCGCCCGGAGCGGTCCCCGCGATCGGAGCGGCGCCGGTGGCGCCGACCTTGGCCCGAAGCTCGATGACGAGACGCTCGGCGGTTTTTTTGCCGATGCCGGGGCATTTCGAGAGCGAGGCGACGTCGCCGTTTCGTATTGAGTTCTCCAATACGGGGAGCGACATCCGGCTCATGATGGTGAGGGCCAGCTTCGGGCCTACGCCCGAGACGGTCTCGATCATCAGGCGGAAAAAGTCGCGTTCCTCCGGCGTGGCGAAGCCGTAGAGGGTCTGCGAGTCCTCGCGGTAGATCACGAGGGTGTGGAGCTTAACCTTGGTGCCGGCGGCGGGCAGCTTCTCCGCCGTGGTCACGGGGATGTTCACCTCGTAGCCGAAGCCGTTGAGCTCGACGACGGCGCGCAGGGGGGTGGCTTCGGTAAGCAGGCCTTGGATGGAGGTGATCATGGGTCGTTCTCGCGCAGCGGCTCACTTCAGTCCGAGGACATCCTGCATATCGTAAACGCCGGCCGGTCTGGAGACGACCCATTGCGCGGCGCGCACGGCGCCGCGGGCGAAGATGCCGCGGTCGGAGGCCTTGTGGGAGAGTTCGAGCCGTTCGCCCAGGGCGGCGAACATGACGGTGTGGTCGCCGACGACATCGCCGCCGCGCAGGGCGTGAATGCCGACCTCTGTCGGGGTGCGTTCACCAGTGATGCCCTCGCGGCCGTGGCGAAGGGCCTCGGCGCCGAGTTTGCGCTCTTCAAGGATGATCTCGAGCAGACGGGCGGCGGTGCCGCTGGGGGCGTCTTTTTTGAAGCGGTGGTGCATCTCCACCACCTCGACGTCATAGTCCTCGCCCAGGACGGCGGAGGCGCGGCGGGTGAGGGCGAAGAGCAGGTTCACGCCCACCGAGTAGTTGCCCGACCAGACGCAGGGAATGGCGGCGGCGGCGGCGAGCAGGTTTTTTTTATCCTCCGCCGAATGGCCGGTGGTGCCGATGACGAGGGCCTTGCCGTGGGTGGTGCAGTGGCGGATGACGTCGGCGGTGGCGTGGTGGGAGCTGAAGTCGATGACGACGTCGGCGGTGGCGATGCCGGCGGCGAGATCGTCCCCCGCGTCGAGTTCGGCGGTGACGGTGGCGCCGGCGGCGCGGGCGGCGGCGAGGTTGGCCTGGCCCATGCGGCCGCGGGAGCCGATGATGGCGATTTTAAGGGACATTGAGGGGTGGGCTTACTTTTCGAACGGGGCGAGCACGGCGAGCAGAGTGGCCAGGTTGGCCTTCGACATTTCGCACAGTGGCGGGCGGACCTCGGCGCTGGTGATGACACCGGCGCGCTGGAGGGCGATTTTTACCGGCACGGGGTTGGGCTCGATGAAGAGCGTCTTGAACATCGGGTAGAGCCGGCGATGGAGCTTGGTCGCCTTGGCGAGGTCTTGGGCGAGCGCGGCGTTGACCAGTTGCACGACCTCCTTGGGGAAGCGGTTGGAGGCGACGCTGATGACGCCTTCGGCGCCGACCGCCATGAAGGGCAGGGTGAGGGAATCGTCGCCGCTGAGCACCGTGATGTCCTTGCCCAGGGCGTGTTTGATCTGGTCGACGCGATCGACGGAACCGCCGGCCTCTTTGATGTGGCTGACGTTGGGGTATTTGGCGCGTAGGCGCTCGATCACAGGCACGCTGATTTCGATGCCGCAGCGGCCCGGAATGGAGTAGAGGATGATGGGCTTGTCGGTGGCCTCGGCCACGGCCGAGAAATAGCCGAAGACGCCTTCCTGGCTGGGCTTGTTGTAATAGGGCGCGACGACCAGCATGGCGTCTGCGCCGGCCTCGGCGGCGGTGGCGGTGAGCTCCACGGCCTCGGCGGTCGAGTTGGATCCGGTGCCGGCGATGACGGGCACGCGCTTGCGGGCGTAGGCCACGGTCGCACGGATCACCTCGAGGTGCTCGTCGTGGGAGAGGGTGGGGGACTCGCCGGTGGTGCCGACGGGCACAATGCCGTTAACGCCGCTCTTGATCTGGAAATCCACGAGGCGTTTGAGGTCGTCGTAGGCGACGGCCTGCTTTTGGAAAGGCGTTACGAGGGCGGTGATGGTGCCGGTGAGCGGGCGCAATTTCATGGCGGAGTTTAAACGATAACTTGCACAGGACAGCATGGCTAATTAGAAACGGCGCAACGTTTTTTCCCACCTTATAGGCATGACTCCGCATACCGAACTCGTTAACGATCTCTTAAAACTCGCCGTCGATAGCGGGGCCAGCGACGTAGTCGTCAAGTCCGGCAAGCCGGGCTACGTTCGGCTTTCCGGCCGTTTAAAGCCGGTGGATATGGACCCGTTGGACGGCGCTGACGTCGAGGCCTTTGTGGTCGAGCATGTGCCCCGCGTATTTATGCCGATGTGGACGGATGTCGGGCAGGTGGACTTCGCCTACGCCGCGGCCGAAGTGGGGCGTTTCCGTGTAAACGCCTTTCATCAACGCGGCACGGTCAGCATCGTTTTCCGTCATATCAAGAGCCAGGTGCCCACTTTCGAGATGCTCCGCCTGCAGGAGGAGCCCATCCTCAAGCTCACCAAGGCGAAGGACGGCATCCTGCTTGTCTGCGGCGCCACCGGGTCGGGCAAGAGCTCCACCATGGCCGCCATGTTGAACTGGGTGAACCAAAACCTGGACCGCCACATTGTCACCCTCGAGGACCCGATCGAGTTTACGTTTCAGGATGACAAATCGGTTTTCCAGCAACGCGAGATCGGGCTCGATGTGCCCAACTTCGAAATGGCGATCCGCGCCGTCCTCCGCCAAAACCCCGACATCATCCTCATCGGCGAGATGCGCGACCGCGAGACCTTCGAGACCGCGATCTCCGCCGCCGAGACCGGTCACTTGGTCTTGTCGACCATGCATGCCGGCACGGTCGCCCAGTCCTTGACCCGCCTCTTTGAGTTTTTTCCGCCCGATCAACAGATGCTCGCCCGCCGCCAGGTCGCGAACACCTTGCGCGGCTTCATCTGCCAAAAACTCATCCCCGCCCTAGAAGGCGGCGGTCGCGTGCCGGCCAACGAGATCCTCTACGCCGACAGCACGGTGCGTAATTTCATCCTCGAGAACCAGAACGACAAGGTCCAGGGCCTGCTCGATTCCGGTGCGGATACCGGCACCTTCTCCTTCAATCGCGACATCTACCGTCTCATCAAGGCCGGCCTCATCAGCAAGGCGGATGGCCTTCGCTTCTCGCCCAATCCCCAAGCCTTGGAAATGAATCTGAAGGGTATCTTCATGAAGACGTAAACGACCGCCCCGCGTTTTTTGAGAAACTCCCACCGGGCGAAATGCTTTCTTGGCACTTCGCCCGTTTCTTTTTTCTTCATTCGTCCCACACCTCCCTCCACCCGCAACACCCTCTCGTTTAAAAAAATGGCCACCGCTCTCCTCTTCGCCGGTCAAGGCGCCCAAAAAGTCGGCATGGGCAAATCGCTATACGAAAACTCCGCGCCCGCCCGCGCCCTCTATGATGAGGCCGACCGCGTGCTGGGTTGGAGTCTGACCAAGGTTTCCTTCGAGGGCCCGGATACCGAGCTCACCCAGACGAAGGTCTGCCAGCCCGCGCTCTTCGTCCATGGCCTCGCGCTGCACGCCATTTTGCAGGAACAGGGTAAACTCGCCGACGTCACCATGGCGCTCGGTCTCTCGCTGGGCGAGGTCACCGCCTACACCGCCGCCGGCGTGTTTGATTTCGCCACCGGTCTGCGCGTCGTCGCCGAGCGCGGCCGTCTCATGCAGGTCGCCTGCGAGCAATCGCTCGGAGGCATGGCCGCCGTCATCGGCGAGGAGCGCGCCAAGGTCGCCGAGTTGTGCGCCGCCTTCGATGTCGAGGCCGCCAATTTCAACGCCCCAGGCCAGATCATCATCTCAGGCGAAAAGGCCAAGGTGGACGCCGCCGTCGCCGCCGCGAAGGACCTCGGCATCAAAAAGGTGATCTCCCTCAATGTCGCCGGCGCCTACCACTCGCGCCTCATGGAGCCGGCCCGCGCCGCCTTCGCCGCCTTCCTCGACACCATTCCCTTCGCCTCGCCGAAGTTCACCGTGTTCACCAACACCACAGGCCAGGCCGTCTCCGACCCCGTCGCGATCAAGGCCGCGCTGGTCAAACAGGTTGTCTCCTCCGTGCTCTGGGAAGATTGCATGCGCGCCGCCGTTGCAGCCGGAGCGGCGGCCCAGGGCGTGCCGCCCGCCTTCCTTGAACTCGGGCCGGGTGCCGTCCTCGCCGGTCTGGCCAAGCGCACCGACAAGGCCTGGGCCGTGCGCAGCTTCTCCGAGTTTGCCGATTGCACCGCGTAAGGCGGAAATCGGAGGCCGGTTTTTATCTGCGCGGCGACGCCCCGGCTGCGCAGACATTTCCCGGTCGACCGATTGGTGCCAGATGGGGCTCGTAACATTCAACGAGCCGGTTAAAACAGACAGCCATGTCGTTTAACCCCCACGCCCAGATTGATCAGACCGTCCTCGACATGATCGAGCACAGCCCGGCGGGGGCGGTGCCGCATACGCCGGCCTATCAGGATGCGCTGGTGCGCCTGCGCGCCGCGCACCAGGTTTACGTGGCGGCGGATCATAAAAACGGCTTCGTTACCGTGCGCTCGCTCTCGGCGCTGCCCTCCTTTTACGCGCAAAATCTGGAAGCGTTTCTGGCCGGCAAGGTGGAGGTGTCCGCGCTGGAGTCGGAGGCGAGCATCTACAGCCGCTATGTGAAGTCGCTGTCCGCCGCCCTGCAGGTTGGCGCGGAGGAGCGCCGTGCGGCCGTGGTTGCCAAACGCACCCACCACCGCCCCAAGCAAGGGGCCGAGGTCGTGCAGGACCCGGCGCACACGATTTTTCTCATCGCCGGAGCGGGCCCGAATCCCGGCCTGCCGGGCAACTACCTCTACGGTTCGGTCCAGCAATCGACCGCCGATGCTGTGAGCGGAGACTGGACGTTGCACGTCCACGACCGCGAAGACGGCGCGGCGGTGTGCGAGGTGCATTCCCAGGCTGAGGCCTTTGAAAAGCTGCAAGAAGTCCTGGCCAGCGCCCCCTTCTTGATCAGCGAATTGGCGTCGCTCGGGTTTCGGATGACCTGAAGGGACGGTGGCGATCCAGGTATGCCGCGGAAAATGCAATCCACGGCTCCGGATCCTGACGGGCGCCGAGGCTGGCGGCGGGAGTGCCGCCCGCGGTAGCCCCCCTACAATCCGAATGGGTCAGGTTGTGAGATACTAGAGGCTCACGGGCAATCCGGTGCGGGCGGACTCGTAGATGGCCTGGATGAGCGCGACGGCGGCGCGGCCGGCCTCGCCCTCGACGAGGGAGGGGCGGTTTTCGTGGATCGCGTTGATGAAGTCGGCGAATTGGGCGCGGTGGGCGTCGCCCCATTTCCAGGCGGCTGGATCAGTGAGGTTTTGCGGCGCGGCGGCGGCGTTTTGCACCGCGCTGCGAGTGCCGCCGGTGGCGACCTGCAAGGCGTGGGCGGAGGCGGCGGGGCCGGTGATGGTCTCGCGTCCCTTGATCGCGAGGGTTTTGAGTTCGTCGCCCTCCAGCACGGCACTGCCTGCGGTGCCGTGAAGCGCCAGACTCACCGGGAATCCCGGGTAGGCGGCGGTGGACGCGAAGAGCGTGCCGATCGCGCCGTTGGCAAAGCTGAGGGTGGCGCAAACCAGGTCTTCGACCTCGATGCGCTCATGGGCGGCGGTCGCGGTGCGGGCGTAGACCTCGCGGACCGGGCCGCAGAGCCAGAGCATGAGGTCGACGGTGTGCACACCCTGATTCATCAGGCAACCGCCCCCATCCAGCGCCCAGGTGCCGCGCCAGTCGCCGGAGTCGTAGTATTCCTGAGTGCGATACCAGGGTATGCGCACATCGGCGGCGATGAGACCGCCGAGGCTTTTTTCCAGCAACAGCCGGCGCACCGCCTGACTGGCGGGGTCGAAGCGATGTTGCGAGATGACGGCGAGGCGGCGCCCGGAGGCGCGTTGCGCGGCGAGTAAGGCGTCGCAGGCGGCGACGGAGACCTCGAGGGGTTTCTCGATGATCACGTGCTTGCCGGCGCGCAGGGCTTCCGCGCCTAGGGCGCCGTGGTTTCCGCTCGGCGTGCAGAGGGCGATCGCATCGATGGATTTATCGGCCAGCACGTCGGTCCAGCTCGCGACTTTCAGATCGTATTTTTTGGCAAACGCCTCCGCGCGAGCTTCGTCTAGATCGACGCAGTGGGTGAGCTTCGCAAGGGCGGGTAATTCCTTAAGCGCCTGGGCTTGGGTCGGGGCTATCGCGCCGCATCCTACAAGGGCGAAGACCAGCGGTTTGGCAGGTGAGGGCGTCGGCATTTGGGGGGCTGAAGCGGACATGGTGCGAAGGGTGTGTTTGTTGGCCAATTCCACGGGGTGTGCAAGCGGCGAGCGTTTGGATACGGTGCATCGGGGCTTTAGTTTTTGACCCTTGCCCGGTGGTTTTTCCTTCCTGCCTTGCAACAGTTAGCGTCCATTGGGGTCCCTCATCACCATGTTCGGTCCCTTCGCCTCCCAACACCAGAAAGCCCGCCGTCTCGCCTCCGATTGGCTAGAGCTGGCGGAAAAAGTGCATCACTACCGTCGCGATGTCCTGTCCGATTCGGACAAGAATGCCATCCAGACGACTGCCGGCGGCGTGCGCACCTTGCTCAAGGACAAGGCCGACACCGCCAAACTCAAGCTGGGCGTCGAATCGCTCGAGGCCGTGCTGCGCCGCACCGGCGGGCAGCATTATCCCAAATCGACGCTGGTGGAGAACGTGGAGTTTTTTCTCGTCGCGGCCATCGTGATCCTCGGGCTGCGCGCGTTTTACATCCAGCCCTTCAAAATCCCCACAAACTCGATGTGGCCGTCCTACAACGGCATGACCGGGCAGGTTTACGCCCAAAAGGCCGACGAACCCGGCCCGGCCGGACGTCTGGTGAATTTCATCGCCCAGGGTGCGAGTGCGCGCCGTCTGGATGCGCCCGAGACGGGTGAGGTCTTGCTCCCCTTGGGCGTGGCCGATGGTCGAGGCGTGGTTTCCTACTCCCAGGTGCCGGGGCGTTCGTGGCTGGTGTTCCCGGATAAATTGCGCGAATACGGCGTCTTCGTGGGCAACCGCATCGTCACCTTCAAAGTGCCGCTCGATTTCGACATGGACTGGGTGTTTCGCGACACCTACTTCCCCGGTGACAAACGTTCCTTCGGCGAGATCGCCAGTGAGAAACTCGCCCGCGGCGAACTGGTCGAGGGCACGGTCAACACCGCGCATGGTCCGGAACGCATCCGCCTGCTGCGCACCGGCCGGATGGTGCGTGCCGGCGAGCGCATGCTCTCGTTCGACATCCTCACCGGAGACCAGCTGTTCGTGGATCGCGCGAGCTATCATTTTGTGCGTCCGAAGACGGGGGATGGATTTGTGTTCCGCACCGGCAACATTCCCGATCTGAAGACTGACCAGTATTACATCAAGCGTCTGATCGGTGTGCCCGGCGACCGAATCGAGGTCCGCGAGCCGAAGATTCTCCGCAATGGCGAACCGATCACCGACGTCGCCGCCATCCGGCGCAATGGCGACCGTGAGGGCAACTACGCCGGCTATTTCAACGGCCGGCCCGACACCCGTTACCCCAAGGCGATGCTCTTTGCGGGCCAGGAAATCACGGTGCCACCGGACGGCTATCTCGCGATGGGTGATAACTCGGGCAACAGCCTCGACGGACGCTACTGGGGCTTCGTGCCCTCGGCTGATATCGTGGGGCGTCCGCTGATGATTTATTATCCATTCACCAAGCGTTGGGGGCCGGCGCCGTAAAATAAAAAGCCCCGCCGGTGGAGGCGGGGCGAGGGAGGTGCTGAAACGTCGCGCCCGGCACGGGCGTGGCTACACTGATCAGAGCGCGTGGATGGCGGACTTGCTGACGGCCATGGCGGCCTCCTTTACGGCCTCCGTCATGGTGGGGTGGGCGTGGATGGTGCGGGCGAGGTCCTCGGCGCTGCCGCCGTATTCCATGTGCGTGACGATCTCGCTGATGAGTTCGCCGGCGTTTTTGCCGAGGATCTGGGCGCCGAGGATTTTATCGGTCTTGGCGTCGGCGATGATTTTCACGAAGCCGTCGCCGGCGTCGTTGGCGAGGGCGCGGGCATTGGCGGCGAAGTTAAACTTGCCGACGTTGATCGCGAGCCCCTTGGCCTTGGCCGCGTCCTCGCCGAGGCCGACGGTGGCGACCTCGGGGTCGGTGTAGATGATGGCGGGCATCAAGTCCCAGTTTACGTGGCCATGTTTGCCGGCGATCCACTCGGCGACGGCGACGCCGTCTTCCTCGGCTTTGTGGGCGAGCATGGGGCCGTCGATCACGTCGCCGATGGCCCAGATGCCGGGGGCGGAGGTTCGGAGCTGGGCATCGACCTTGATGCGCTTCTTGTCGGTGAGTTCGACGCCGGCACTGGCGAGGTCGAGGTTGTCGGAGTAGGGGCGGCGGCCGACGGCGACGAGGACCTTTTCGGCGGGGACTTCGAGGACTTTGCCCTCGCGCTCGGCGAGGAGGATTTGTCTGGCCGCGTCGTAGCCGGTGACCTTGGCGCCGACCTCGATGGCGAGGCCTTGTTTCTGGAGGATGCGGGTGTAGGCGCGCACGACGTCGTCGTCGCTGGTGGCGGCGATCTTGGGCAGGAATTCCACGATGGTGACCTTGGCGCCGAGGCGGGCCCAGACGGAGCCGAGTTCGAGGCCGATGGCGCCGCCGCCGACCACCGCGAGGGTCTTGGGCACGGCGGACAGGGTGAGGGCTTCGGTGCTGGAGAGGATGGCGTGGCCGTCGAACTTGAGGAAGGGCAGCTCGACCGGGGCGGAGCCGGTGGCGATGACGATGTTTTTAGCGGTGAGGGATTGGTCGCCGACGGCAAGGGTGTTGGCCGAGGTGAATTTGGCTTCGCCGGTGACGACGGTGACCTTGCGGGCCTTGGCGAGGGCGGCGACGCCGCCGGTCAGCTTTGAGACGATGCCGTCCTTCTTCTTGAGCATGGTGGCGACATCGAGGGAGACGCCGTCGATCTTGATGCCGTGCTCGGCGGCGTGGCCCTTGGCGAAGGCGTAGTGTTCGGAGGAGGCGAGCAGGGCCTTTGACGGAATGCAGCCGACATTGAGGCAGGTGCCGCCGAGGGTGGCGCGTTTCTCGACGAGGGCGACCTTGAGGCCGAGCTGGGCGGCGCGGAAGGCGCAGACGTAGCCGCCGGGGCCGGCGCCGATGACGATGAGATCGAAGGATTGGGAAGAGGAAATGGACATGAAGAGGAGCTAGGAGTTAGAATCTAGAATTTAGGAGCCTGTCGGAGGACTGGGTGGGGCATGAGAGTATTATTCCAGCTTCTCGCTTCTTGCTCCTAGATTCTCTGCGGAGCGTCAGACGCTCAGCAGAAGGCGGGTGGGGTCTTCGATGGCCTGTTTGACCTTCACGAGGAAGGTGACGGCTTCCTTGCCGTCGACGAGGCGGTGGTCGTAGCTGAGGGCGAGATACATCATCGGGCGGATGACGACCTGGCCGTTGACCGCCATGGGGCGCTCGTTGATGGCGTGCAGGCCGAGGATCGCGCTCTGGGGGGCGTTGATGATGGGCGTGGAAAGCATCGAGCCGAAGATGCCGCCGTTGGTGATGGTGAAGCAGCCGCCCTCGAAGTCGGGCAGGCCAAGTTTGTTGTCGCGGGCTTTCTTGGCGACCTCGCCGATGGCTTTCTCGATGCCGGCCATGTCGAGTTTGTCGCACTCGCGCACGACCGGGACGACGAGGCCCTTCTCGGTGGAGACGGCCATGCTGATGTCGTAGTAGTGGTTTTGGACAACCTCGTCGCCATCGAGCTGGGCGTTGATGGCCGGGACCTCCTTGAGGGCGTGGACGACGGCCTTGGTGAAGAAGGACATGAAGCCGAGCTTCACCCCGTTCTTTTTGACGAAGTCGTCCTGATACTTGGCGCGGAGGGCCATGACGGCGGACATATCCACCTCGTTGAAGGTGGTGAGCATGGCGGCCTCTTGCTGGGCGGAGACGAGGCGCTTGGCGATGGTCTGGCGGAGCTTTGACATTTTGACCCGCGTGCGTTTGCCGGCGGGCGGAGTGGAGACGACCGGTGCGGTGGCGGGGATGGCGGCGGCGGGCGCGGCGGCGATGGCGGCGGCGACCTCCTTGGGGGTGGCGGCGGCGGCGAGCATATCACCCTTGGTCACGCGGCCGGCCTTGCCGGTGCCGGCGACGGTGGCGGGGTCGATGCCGGTGTCGGCGGCGAGCCGGCGGACGGCGGGGGAGGCGTCCGCGACGGCGGCGGGTTTGGCGGCAGCAGCCGGAGCGGTGACGGGGGCCGAGGTGCTCGGAGCCGGGCTGGAGCCCCGGGTTCCCGCGGCGGCGGGATCGATCGTGGCGACGATCTCGCCGATCTTTACCTCGGTGCCGGTGGCGACCTTGAGGGAGATGACGCCGGCCGACTCGGCGACGCCTTCGGAGGTGATCTTGTCGGTTTCGAGCTCGAAGAGCGGCTGGTCTTTTTTGACGGTGTCGCCGTTTTTGACGTGCCACTTGGCGAGCACGCCGGAGACGATGGATTCGCCGAGGGGCGGGATTTTGACTTCGATGAGGGACATTGTGGAAAAGGAGCTGGAAGCTTGGATTTAGGAGCTGGAATTTAGGTGCAGGTATTTCGAGGAGGGGGAAAGGGGCGAAGGGCTGAATTCTAGCTGCTAGATTCTAACTCCTCGCTCCTTTCGCGTCCTCAGGCGCGGAAGGCGTCGGTGAGGAAGGCGTTGAGTTCTATCTTGTGCAGCGAAAGGGCGCCGACGGCCGGGGAGGCGGCGGCTTCGCGGCCGACGTAGGCGGCTTTGCGGCCGAAGATACGCTCGAGCTCGGGGGCGATGTAAGTCCAGGCGCCCATGTTTTGCGGCTCCTCCTGAACCCAGACGAGGCTGGCCTTGGCGTAGGTTTTGGCCAGGGCGGCGAGGGCGTCTTGATGCAACGGATACAATTGCTCGATACGGACGATGGCGGTGTCCTCGATACCGTTGGTGACGCGGTAATGGTGGAGATCGTAGTAAACCTTGCCGGAGCAAAAGAGGACGCGCTTGGCCTTTTTCTGGTCGGGCAGGAGGACATCGGGGAGGATCTCCTGGAAGGCGCCGGCGGTGAAATCTTCGAGCTTGGAGACGGCGAGCGGGTTGCGCAGGAGACTCTTGGGCGACATGACGACGAGCGGCTTGCGGAGCTCGCTCTTCATCTGGCGGCGAAGGGCGTGGAAGTAGTTGGCGGGCGTGGTGATGTTGGCGACCTGGATGTTGTCCTCGGCGCAAAGCTGGAGGAAGCGTTCGAGGCGGGCGGAGGAGTGCTCGGGGCCCTGGCCCTCGTAGCCGTGGGGGAGGAGGAGCACGATGCCGGAGACGCGCTGCCACTTCGACTCGCCGGAGGTGATGAACTGGTCGATGACGACCTGGGCGCCGTTGGCGAAGTCGCCGAACTGGGCCTCCCAAATGCAGAGCATCTGGGGGTAGTCGAGGGAGTAGCCGTAGTCGAAGCCGAGCACGGCGGCCTCGGAGAGGAGGGAGTTGTAAACGCAGAAGCGGGCCTGGCCCTCTTTCAGGTTGAGCAGGGGAACGTATTTCTCGCGTGTCTCGGTGTCGTAGAGGACGGCGTGGCGGTGCGAGAAGGTGCCGCGCTCGCAATCCTGGCCGGAGAGGCGGACGGGGGTGCCCTCGAAGAGCAGGGAGCCGAAGGCGAGGGACTCGCCCATGCCCCAGTCGATGGGGCCGCCGGTGAGGGCGGCGGCGCGCTGTTCGAGCAGTCGCTTGATCTTGGGGTTGGCGGCGAAGCTGGCGGGCAGGCGGGTGAGCCCCTGGACCACGGCTTGTAAAAGGTCCTTGGATACGTTGGTGGCGACCGGGGCGTGACTGTAGCCGGGCTGGAAGATCGCGTTTGATTCGCGGAAGGGGTTGCCGGTGACGCCGGCGGAGTGGCGCTTGAGCTCGGCCTGCTTGGCCTTCTCAAGGGAGGCGTCCATGGCGGCGGAGTATTCGGCCTTGATGGCGTCGGCGTCGGCCTGGGTGTGGGTGCCGGCCGCGATGAGCGTGGCGGTGTAAAGGGCGGAGACCTGGGGATGGGCGGCGACCTTCTTGTAGAGGGTGGGCTGGGTGAAGGCGGGCTCGTCGGCCTCGTTGTGGCCATGTTTGCGGTAGCAATACATGTCGACGACGGCGTCGCGTTGGAACAGGCAGCGGAACTCGAGGGCGAGGGCGGTGACAAAGCAGACGGCCTCGGGGTCGTCGCCGTTCACGTGGAAGACGGGAGCCTCGATCATCTTGGCGACATCGGTGCAGTAGCGGGTGCTGCGCGAGTCCTGCGGGAGGGTGGTGAAACCGATCTGGTTGTTGATGACAAAGTGGACGGTGCCGCCGGTGCGATAGCCGGGCAGCTGGGAAAAGTTGAGCGTTTCTGCGATGACGCCCTGGCCGGCGAAGGCGGCGTCGCCATGGATGAGGAAGGGGCACACGCGTTTGCGCTCGGTATCGCCGCGGATGCGCTGGCGGGCTCGGGCCTTGCCCTCGACCACGGGGTTGACGATCTCGAGATGGGAGGGGTTGGCGGCGAGGCGGACCTCGACGGTTTTTCCGGACGTGGTTTGGAGCACGGACTCGTAGCCGAGGTGGTATTTCACATCCCCGTCGCCGGCCACGGTGTGGGGAAGATAGTTTTCCGAGAATTGCTCGAAGAGAACGTCGAAGGGCTTGCGCAGGATGTTGGTGAGGACGGAGAGGCGGCCGCGGTGCGCCATGCCCATCACGATCTCCTCCACGCCGAGGTCGGCGCAGTGCTCGATGGTGGCGTCCAGCGCGGCGATCATGGTTTCGCCACCTTCGAGGGAGAAACGCTTCTGGCCGACGAACTTGGTGTGAAGAAACTTCTCGAACAACTCGGCCTTGTGGAGGCGGCGGAGGATTCGGGTCTGGCGCTCCTTGGTGAAAGACGGCACGTTTTCCACGGCTTCCATGCGTTTTTGCAGCCATTCGCGGGCATCGTGGTCCTGCACATGCATGAACTCGACGCCGATGGTGCCGCAGTAGGTGCGTTTGACGGCGGACTGGATGGCGCTGAGTTTTTTCTGACCGCCGCCTTGGAAATTGGTGAGGGTGAAGCTCTGGTCCAGGTCGCTCTCTTCGAGGCCGAAGTTGGCGAGGGTGAGCTTGGGGTGGGCGGCGGGTTTTTCGCCGAGGGGATCAAGGTGTGCCTCGAGGTGACCGTGGGAACGGTGGGCGTTGATGTAGCGGATGATCTGGGCCTGCTTGTAGGAATCGACGATATGCACGCCGGCCGCGTTGGCTGCGGCGGTGGATGGCTTGGCGCCGGCCGCGGAAGTGGCGTTGCCCAAGGTGAAGCCCTGGAAAAAGGCGCGCCAAGTGGGGTCAACGGAGTCGGGATTATCGAGCCACTGGGTGTAGGCGGCCTCGATGAGGTCGGAGTTGGCGCGAGCGGCGACAGGAATGGAATTCATGGACGGGTTTTGCGAGGTAAGAGGGACGAACTATAAACGAAAATAATGAAGACAGGGAATGCGGACTCTACGCAAAACCCTGCCGGGCTCAAGGTGCAAGCGGAGCAATTTGCAGGTTTGAGATTTGCTAACCTTCGGTCAGGGTGATGTTAATCAATCGAATAAGCCGATATGGAAACTGAGATCAAAGCCGCGCTAATGGCGCTCTTGGATGGTATTAAAAACTCTAACGGTCCGGTCGTCGCCAACCAGATGGCGCGACTGGATGAATTCGCCGCGCTGGGAAGGCTGACGCTGCATCCGCAACTGCTTCATTTTCTTGAACGTAGGAGCTATGCCAAGGCGGCCATGTTCCTCGGTGGCGAGCTGGATATCCCCGTCGGAGCATGTGGGGGCCGCGCGTCGCGACCGGAGGCCAAAACTCAAAAGGAGGGTCAGGCATGAGTCGGAGTGATAAGACGAAAATCGCGACGGATGGAGGCGGCGCTATGGGTCAAAACCCCTTTGCGGCGCTCGGTGGATTGGGCGGATTGAGCGGTCTGCCGACCGCTTCAAAGCCTGCGACGGGCCCAGTTCAGGCCTCCGCTGCACCGGAAAAAAACCGCGGGCGGGTGGATGTCTTACGCAGCACCGCAGGGCGTGGCGGCAAGACGGTGACCATCGCCCAAAACTTTACCGGCATCGGTCTTCCTGAGAAGGAGGCGCTTTGTAAAAAGATGCGGGGCGCGGCCGGTTGCGGCGGCACGGTGAAAGACGGTGCGATCGAGATCCAAGGCGACCAACGCGAGACGGTCATGCGGGTGCTGCGCGAGGCGGGTTTCCGCCCGGTGCTGGCGGGCGGTTGAGGGGCGCGCGGGCCTGGCTTCTGACTAAGCGGCGAGCCCGGCGGCGAGGGCCAGGGCACTGCGGGCGCGGTTCAGAATGTAGAGGTGGTAGCCAGGGGCGCCGTGCGCGAGCAGATCGCGTATTTGATCGAGCGCCCAATCGACGCCGATAAACTCCACGACATCCCCGTCTTCACTGGCGACTTCGAGGCGGCGCATGAGCGTCGCGGGCAAGACGGAGCCTGACAGGGTGGCGATGCGCTGGATCTGCTTGAAGGAGAGCACGGGCATGATGCCGGGCACGATGGGCACGGTGATGCCGGCCGCACGGCATTTTTCCACGAAACGGTGGTAGATGGCGTTGTCGAAAAACAGCTGGGTGGTGACGAAGGCGGCGCCGGCGTCGACCTTGCGTTTGAGGGCATCGAGATCGGCGTCGAGCGAGACGGCTTCCGGGTGCTTCTCGGGGTAGCCGCCGACGCCGAGACAAAAATCGGGGTGGCGGTTTTTCAAGAGGGTCACGAGCTCGTTGGCGTAGCGCAGGCCGTCGGGTGCGGGGGTGAAGGTGCTGGCGCCCTTGGGGGCGTCGCCGCGCAGGGTCATGATGTTGCGGAAACCATCGGCGTGGAGGCGATCGGCGAGCTCGATCAACTCGGCGCGGTTGTGGCCTACGCAGGTGAGGTGAGGCATCACCGTGAAGCCGAGCTCATCCTTCAGGAAAGTGCTGACCTGGGCGGTGCGATCACGGGTGGTTCCGCCGGCGCCGTAGGTGACTGACACGAAATCCCAAGGGATGCGCTGCAGCATCACGGCGGTGGCGCGAAGGGCGGCGACGCCGGCATCGTCCTTGGGCGGGAAAAACTCCAAGGAGCGGAGCGGGCGGTTTTCCGAGAACAAGGCGGAAATGGGGCGGTCGGCGCGGGCGGGCATGGCGTGGGCGAAGGACGAAAAGAAGGGGAAGCGGAACGGAGTGTTTAACCGCAACAGGCGCGGATGGACGCGGATAAAGAGCCGGAGGACGACGGATCGCAAGAAAACATATCAACGAATACGAATGCGTTGATATGTGATCTGATCAATCGAATTTGAGCAGTTCGCGGCTGAGGAAGGCGGTCTGGGCGGCGGCGAGCTCGCGGATGCCCTTCTGGGCGAGGGTGAGCAGGGTTTGAAACTCTTCGCCGGAGAAAGTGGCCTCCTCGCCGGCGCCCTGGATTTCGACGAAGCGGCCGCGGCCGGTCATGACGATGTTGCAGTCGACCTCGGCGTCCTTGTCCTCGACGTAGGGCAGGTCGAGCAAGGGGCGGCCGCCGAGCAGGCCGACGCTGATGGCGGCGACGGAGTCGGTGAGCGGGTTTTCCTTGATGCGGCCCGAGTCGAGCAGGGTTTGCACGGCGAGGCGGGCGGCGAGGTAGGCGCCGGTGATCGACGCGGTGCGGGTGCCGCCGTCGGCCTGGAGGACGTCGCAGTCGAGCCAGAGCGTGTTCTGGCCGAGTTTTTGGAGGTCGATGACGGCGCGGATGGAGCGGCCGATGAGGCGCTGGATCTCGACGG
The DNA here is from genome assembly GCA_000972765.1 of Verrucomicrobia bacterium IMCC26134. Classification (GTDB taxonomy): domain Bacteria; phylum Verrucomicrobiota; class Verrucomicrobiia; order Opitutales; family Opitutaceae; genus IMCC26134_A. Next base: position 908,017 of record CP011265.1, read on the forward strand.
TGCGGCCGTCGAGCTTGCCGCGGGAGATGTCGCGCTGTTTGCGCTCGTGGGTGCTGTAAGGGAGGAGTGAATACTCGGCGGTGAGCCAGCCGCCCGTCACCTTCTGCTGTTTCATCCAGGAAGGGACGTTGGGCTCGATGGTGGCGGCGCAGATGACGCGGGTGTCGCCGAAAGAGACGAGCACGGAGCCGGTGGCGTGGGGGGCGATGCCTGCCTCGAATTTTACGGGGCGGAGTTGGTCGGGCTGGCGGCCGTCGGCGCGGAGTGAGGCGGGGTTGGACATGGTTTTAGATAAAGGAGGGGGAGACGCGGGGCGGAGCCGGGTTTCAATGGGTGGTAGGCAGCGGGGAGCGGGTGCCGGAGCTGGGCTTGATGATACGCACGGGCTCCTCCGGTGTCTTCTCGGCCATGAAGGCGATGAGGCGGTCGTTGAAGGTTTTAGCGGGGTCGTGGCCCATGCGTTTGAGGGCCTGCACCATGGAGGCGACCTCGACGAGGCGGGCCATGTCGCGTCCGGGGCGGACGTAGAGATCGATGGCCGGCAGCTGGAGCCCGAGGATATCGTAGCTGGCCTCCTCGAGGCCGGTGCGCTCCTCCACGACCTCCGGGGTCCAGTCGCGCAGGGTGATGACCATGTCGAGGCGCATCTCGGGGCGGACGCTGCCGATGCCGAACATCTCCGCGATGTTGATGATGCCGATGCCGCGGCACTCCATGTAGCCGCGGTTGAGCGGTCGGGAGGAGGCAAGCAGGTCGCGTTCGTCGATGAGTTTGACCACGGTGAGGTCGTCGGCGACGAGGGAGTGGCCGCGTTCGATCAGGGCGAGGGCGCACTCGGACTTACCTGCGCCGGAGTCGCCGCAGAGCATGACGCCGACGCCCCTGATATCGAGAGTGGTGGCATGGACGGTGGTGGACGGGGCGAATTCGTTGTCGATGCACATGGTCGCGAGGTTGACCCAGTGCATGGTGATCATGGAGGTGCGAAAGATCGGCAGATTGCGTTCGGAGGAGACCGCAAGCATGGCCGGGGTGGGATGGAAGTTTCGCGTGAGCACGAAGCACGGGATCTGGCGGTCCACCATCTCGTGGAGAATCCGGGCCTGCTGGGCGGGATCGAGGGTGCGGAAAAACGTCATCTCGGCCGCGCCCATGACCTGGATGCGTTTGTTCGCGAAATATTTGAAGAAGCCGGTCAGGGCGAGGGAAGGGCGGTTGATGGAGCCCTCGCGGATGAGCCGGTGGACGCCGGCTTCGCCGGAGATGAGCTCGAGTTTGAGCTTATGGCGGTAGCTCTCTAGAAAGTGGGCGACGGTGATTCCGTGGATGGCTTTTTGCATGGTCGTCGGGGGATGCGGCGCGGGCGGACGCACCGTCGGGTTGAGGGGTGGTTAAGGGGTTGATGCGCGACGCGCAGGGCGGGCTCAGAGGTTGAAGTTTTCTCCGAGGTAGAACTGGCGGGCCTCGGGGTCGTTGACGAGAGTGCCGGCCGAGCCCTCCTTGAAGACGCGGCCCTCGCGGATGAGGTAGGCGCGGTCGACGATTTTGAGGGTTTCGCGGACGTTGTGATCGGTGATGATGACGCCGATACCGCGGGTGCGGAGGTCCACCACGATTTTTTGGACTTCGGAAACCGAGATGGGGTCGATGGCGGCGAAGGGTTCGTCGAGCAGCAGGAACTTCGGCCGGGTGACGAGGGCGCGGGCGATTTCGAGGCGGCGACGCTCGCCGCCGGAGAGGGTGTAGGCTTTTTGACGGGCAACGCCGGTCAGATTGAGCTCGGTGAGGTGTTCATCGAGGCGGTCGCTACGTTCGCCGCGGGGAACTCCGATGGCCTCGATGATTGCGAGCAGGTTTTCGGCGACGGTGAGTTTGCGGAAGGTGGAGGGCTCTTGGGGAAGGTAGCCGAGGCCGAGCCGGGCGCGCTCGTGCATGCGCAGGCCGGTGATGTCGTGCCCATCGAGGAAAACCTTTCCCTGGGTCGGAGGCACGAGGCCCACGATCATGTAGAAGGTGGTGGTCTTGCCGGCGCCGTTGGGCCCGAGGAAGCCGACGATCTCGCCGGCGCGGGCGGTGATATCCACGCCGGAAACGACGGTGCGGGTGCCGTAGGTTTTGACGAGTCCGCGGGTGGTGATCTCGGCGGAATAGGAGGCGGAGGAGGCGGCGGTGGACATGGACGATCAGCGGGCGGCAGGGCGGGGGAAGGTGACGGCCGGCAGCGGTTCGGCGACCGGAGGCGGAGTGGTTCCGGCCGCAGCGGCGGGGGTGGCGGAGGGCCTGGGTTTTGCGGTGGCGCTCAGGTCGCCGACGGCCGGTCCGGTGAGGCGGATTTTTTCCACGAAGACCTCCCGTTTGCTGCGAAAAAGAGTGATCTTTTCGCCTGCGCCGACCCAGCCGTTGCTGTGGTCTTTGAAGACAGGGTCACCGGTGAGAACCACCTTGTCCTCGCGGGGGAAAACCTCGGCGCGCTGGCAGGTGGCCTCGCGGTCGCCTTGCACGATGTGGACGTTGCCGATGGCGAGGATGAACTTGATCTTTTCGAGGTTGCCGACGGCGGCGGTTTTATCGCCGATGCGGCTGGCGGTCATCTCGAGACGGTCGCAGGTGATGCGAAGGTTGGTGCCGGTGAGCACGACGTTCCCGGTGGTGATGGCGAAGGTCTCGGTGTCGGAGGAGCTCATCTCCAGGTGATCGCCAAATAGTTCGGTGGGCACCGCGGTGGCGTCCTCCGCCAGAGCGGCGGGGGCGGCCGCCCAAATAGAAACGATCCCTGCCAGGAGGGCGGAGTAGCGCGGGATTTGAGTAAGTGAGAGGTTCATTTGATGACGTCGCCGATGGGGGCGCGGAAGATGATGTGGGCGTCGCGGCCGATGGTGAGTTTTTGCGCCTTGTGGTCGTAGGTCCAGTCCGCGCCGGTGACGGTGATGTCGGCGCGTTCCATGCGCAGGGTGTCGGCGCCGCGGGCGATCTGTTCGTCGGGCAGGAAAGTCGCCGATGGGGCGGCGAGGAGGGCGTCGATTTGCTCCTCGGCGGTGCGGGTGAAGAGCGTGAGTTGCATGTCGCGGACGTCGACCCGGGATGGGTCGGGTATCACGGCTTCGCCGGCGCGGAGCATGAATTCGCGGTAACCCTCGACAGTGAAGGTGGGCAGGCGGAAATTTTTGATCGGGGCGGCCGAGCGGATCTGGTCCGAATCCTTTTTAGGGACGACGGCTTTGACGGCGGGCTTTGCGACCGGTCCGGCCGGTGCCGCGAAGGCGCAGGTGGAGAGCAGGAGGCTGCAAAAAAGAGGAAGGCGGAAGTTCACGCGATGGGGGGGTGGCCCTGGGCGGAGAGGATGTGTTCACACACTTCCCGCACGGCGCCTTTGCCGGCGGGGCGGGCGGTGAGGTAATCGGCGGCGTCGAGGGCGGCGGGCATGGCGTCCGGGACGGTGACGCCGATCCCGGCCCAGTGGATGGCGGGGGCGTCGATATCGTCATCGCCCATGTAAACGATCTGATCGTGGGAAAGTTCGAGTTCGGCGGCGAGCTCCTGAAGGGCGTCGAGCTTGTCGGTGCGGCCCTGGACGAGGTGGGGAATTTGCAGCTCCTGGGCGCGGACGAGGGTGGCGCCGGACATGCGACCGCTGATCCAGGCGGTGGCGATGCCGGCCTTGTGCAGGCGCACCAGGCCCATGCCGTCGAGGATGGAGAATTGCTTCGTCTCCACGCCGTCGGACGAGACGTGGATGGTGCCGTCGGTGAGGATGCCATCGACATCCATGGCGAAGAGTTTGATCGAGGCCCAGTCGGAGGGAGGGATTTGTTTCATTGTGATGGGGGAAATGACAAAGGAACCAGGCGGGAGAGGGGACGGTGACGGATCAGCGCATCCATTCGGAGATGCGGGCGATGAGGGAGTCGCGGGTGGGGCGGTAGGCGAATTCGAGCTCGGGTGCAAAGGGCACGGGAAGGTCCAGGGCGGCGACGCGGAGCGGAGGGGCCTCGAGATCGAAGAACTGTTTTTCGGTGAGCCGGGAGACGAGCTCGGCGCCGAAGCCGTGGGTGCGCCGGCCCTCGTGCAGGACGACGAGGCGGTGGGTGCGGGCGAGGGAGGCCTCGATGGCGTCGAGGCGGAGCGGGGCGAGGGCGCGCAGATCGAAGACATCGAACGAGCGCTCGTATTCAGACTCGAAATACTCGGCGGCCTCCGCGGCGACGTGGGTCATCTCGCCATAGGTCACGAGGGTGGCGTAGCTGCCGGCGCGGACGTGGCGGGGTTGCCAGACCTCGCGGTAGGCGGGGTCCCAGACCACGGGATGCTTGGAGCGGCGGTAGAGGGCCTTGTGCTCGAGGAGCAGCACGGGGTTTTCGTCCTCGTAGGCGGCGAGGAGGGCGTTGAAGGCGTCCTGCGGCGTGCTGGGGTAGAGGGCCTTGAGGCCGGGCATCGCGAGGAAGACGGACTCCAGCTCCTGGGAGTGAAACGAGCCGAAGGTGAGGCCGCCGCCGCAGGGCAGGCGGAAGACGGCCGGGACCCTGGCGCCGCTGCGGAAGAAGTAGGTGGCGGCGTTGAGGGTGAGCTGGGTGAAGGCCTCGGTGGCGAAGTCGGCGAACTGAAACTCCTCGACGGGGCGGAAGCCGCCGAGCGCCATGCCGATGGCCCAGCCGGTGCAGGCGGACTCGGCGAGGGGGACGTTGAAAACCCGGCCCCGGCCGTGGGTGGCGAGCAGACCCTCGGTGACCTTGAACGCGCCGCCGTAGGTGCCGATATCCTGGCCGAGGATGACGGCTTCGGGGCGCTCGCGGAGGATCTTGGCGAGGGCGAGGTTGATGGCCTGGGCCTGGTTGACCGCGGCCCCCGCGTTTTGATCGGTGCCGGCGGATGGTTGCCAGGGCAGGGCGGGGGAATCGGGCGCAAAGGCGTCGGAAGGCAGGGACGAAGCCGAGGGGCGGGGGATTTTAAGGGAAATCTGGATACAGGTTTCCAGCCAGGAGGAGATCTCTGATTCGATGGTGGCGAGTGCGGAGGCGTGGCCGGCGTCGAGCAGGCGCTGGCGGTAGCGGGGGAGGCCGTCGGAGGCCTGGATGGCGGCGTTTTCGGCGGCGGAGAGGTAGTCGCAGGTGTCGTAGGCGGCGTGGCCGCGCAGCCGCGAAACACGGGCTTCCACGAGGAAGGGGCGCTGTTCGGCCCGGGCGCGGGCGAGCACGGCGGAGAGCGTCTGGGCGGCCACGACGGGATCGCTGGCGTCAACCGACAGGCCTTCGATGCCATAGCCGGCGGCCCGGCGCCAGAGTTCGACCTGGGGGGCGAATTGCTCGGCGACGGGGGTGGAGTAGGCGTAGCCGTTGTTTTCGATGATGAAGACGACGGGCAGGGAGAGGACGGCGGCGAGGTTGAGCGTCTCGTGGATGTCGCCGGTGGAAGAGCCGCCGTCGCCGAAAATCGCATAGCCCACGGCAGGGAGGCCGTGGCGGCGCTGGGCATCGGTGAGACCTGCGACGTTGGACAGCATGGCGCCGAGATGGCTGATCATCGGCAGCGAGCGGTGGGCGGGATCGCCGTGGTGGACGTTGCCCTCGCGGGCGAGGGTGGGGCTGGCGGCGTTGGCGCAGTATTGGTTAAGGTGTTCGCAGAGATGACCGCTCCAGATGAGATGGCCGCCGAGGTCACGGTGGGTGAAGGAGACCACGTCGATGGCTTTGTCGGCGAGAAGGGCGAGCGGGACGATCAGGCCCTCGTTGCCCTGGCCGCCGGTGACGGTGCCGCGAATGAGGCCCTGGCGGAAAAGCTCCAGGATGCGGTTGTCGGCGGTGCGCGACAGAAACATCCAGGAGTAAAGGCGCAGGAGAGCTTCGGCCGTGGGGACGGGGGATAGCTCCGAGGCCGATAAATCACGGTTCGCGAGGCAGGTAGGTGGGGGCGGGAAAGACGAGGCCACGCCATGACGGTGTGGGCTGGCGCAATCAGGGCAAGCCCATGCCGCGAGGACGCCGACTATCTGAAAGAGTCGGTCAGATGATACATAACCCAGTATACAAGCACGCTGCTTATAATCGATACAGTGGGGGCGATCACCAGAGCTGGTATTTCAGCGGTCTTCGTGAGGAAAGCTATGAAGGCCGGCACGTTTAATAAAATAATGATGAGAGCGAAGTTTCTATTCCGCCTCGTGCGAGGACTCGTTTTCATCAACTTCGGATCAAATTCCTCGGCCACACCTTGGTGGTAGGCGTTAGTTTGCAGCATTTGCTCGATCAGGATGGGATCGTGGGCGGCTTCACGATCGCTCAGGCTTGCCGGGTGGGTGTCCGCGGGGTGGCGTCCGAGATTAGAATCCGTGTATTTTAAAGGGTGCGCCGTGTGGGCCCTGAATGGATCGTCGCTGCGTCCCTTGAAGGGGTTTTTCGTGCGCAAATCGTGATTGTCATTGGGTTTGAACAGCTCGGCGCGCAGTTCGGGTATTTCCTGGATGAGCATCCAGATTGTATGGGCAGGTTCGGACGGCCGGGCAGGGGTGGCGGGGGTGATGATCCCGTTATCGGCCCTTTGCTTCAGCGACTCCATGGAGTGAGGGCCGGTGACCTCTTGACCTTCGATTAGAAAATAGTGCGGGTTCATGGGGCTTAAACCGTTAATTTTCCGATAAAAAATCGAATTTACTGAAAACGCGAAGAGTAACCTTTTTTATTTATTAAATAATTCTTAAATTATTTAATATAAAGGGATTGGATCCATAACGGGATCAACGCGGCGCGGGCGAATGGCGCTGGTTCGCGGTGCGCGCGGGCGCTTTAAGCTTCGATTTTCTGGACGCGAGGGATGTGGCGGCCGCCTTCGTAAGGCGTGGCTAGCCAGGTGCGGACGATCTTGAAGGCCTCCTCCTGGGTGACGGTGCGCTCGCCCAGGGACAGGACGTTGGCGTCGTTGTGGGAGCGGTTCCAGATGGCGACTTGTTCGTTCCAGCAGAGGCCGCAGCGCACGCCCTTGACCTTGTTGGCGACGATGGCCTCTCCGTTGCCGGAGCCGCCGAGGACTATGCCGCGTTGAAACTCGCCACGGGCGACGGCTTCGGCGGTGGGGCGAATCCAGTCCGGGTAGTCGCACGAGGCGTCTGAGTAGGTGCCGAAATCCTTCACGGTGTGCCCCTCGGCGAGGAGCATGGCCTTGATGGCTTCCTTGTAGTTGTAGCCGGCGTGGTCGGATCCGATCGCGATCGTGTAGGTTGCAGTGGACATGGAGTAAGGGGAGAGCGGTTTTGCGTATAAATTCGCGGAAGGACACGAAAAAAGCGGCGCAGGGGGCCTTCTTGGACGAAAAACTTTCAGCCCGGGAATATCACGCCGGTGTTTTCGCGCATGACCGCTGGCGCGTGATTCGCGGCCCGGTTCTTTGTTTCGGCCTGCAAATCCAAGCGTTTATTTCACTTTACGAGTCGCCGGCGGCGAGGCGCAGTGGGGGGCGCTTCCCCCTGACCATTCCATGAAAAACATCCGGATACTTGCAGTCGTTCCCCTCGTGTTCCTGGCGGCGTGTTCGAAGCCCGGCCCCGGCGACGCCTCGCCGGCCCCCGCGCCCGAGCCAAAACGGAATTTATCCGAGTCGTTGGGCTTTGCCCCGGAGACCGATATTTTCGCGCAAAAACCCGAGGGTTCGAATCCGGCGATCAGTCCCAACGCCGGCGCTCCGGTGCAGCGCAAGCTCACCAGCGCCGACGGCCGCCCGCTCGAGGCTATTTTGATTTCGCGCACCGACGTAGCGGTGAAAGTCCGCCGCGTGTCGGACTCCGCCGAGTTTTCCATCCCCTTGGAGAAACTCTCGGCCGCCGATCAGATTTTCATTAAACAGAGCGCGATACCTGTCACGACGCCGCGCTGAGGGCCGACGTTTATCAGGCGGTTTGAAGCAAGGGGCGCACCTGCGAGCCCAGCAACTCGATGGCCCGCAGCATGAGCGGGTGGGGCAGGGAGGCCACGCTCATCTGGAAGCTCACGCGGTCCACCCCGCCCAGCGCTTCGCTGACGGCGAGGATCTTGGCCGCCACGCCTGCGGGGTCGCCGATCAGCAGCGCGCCGGTTGGGCCGCGCAGCGCATCGTAGTGTGCGCGCGTGACCGGCGGCCAGCCGCGCTCGCGACCGATTGCGGTGAAGGCGCGGGCGTAGCCCGGGAAAAACTCGTCGGCCGCCTTTTTCACGGTGTCGGCCACATACCCGAGCATGTGCAGGCCGAGGCGCAGTTTTTCCGGTGCGTGGCCGGCCTTGAGTCCGGCCCGGCGGTAGAGATCGACCAGCGGGCGAAAGCGATGCGGCTCTCCGCCGATGATGGCGACCATCAAGGGCAGTCCCAGTTCACCGGCGCGGATGAAGGAGGCCGGCGTGCCTCCCACCCCCAGCCAGATGGGCAGACGCTCCTGCAGGGGACGCGGATAAACGCCCTGACCTTCCAGGGCGGCGCGATGCCGTCCCGCCCAGTGGACCTGCGTCTGCTCGCGGATTTTCAGCAGCAGATCGAGTTTTTCGGTGAAGAGGGAATCGTAGTCCTCGAGTGCGAGGCCGAAGAGCGGGTAGGCCTCGATAAACGAGCCCCGGCCGGCCACGATCTCCGCCCGTCCGCGCGAGATCAGATCGAGGGTGGCGAATTGCTGGAAAACCCGCACCGGATCGTCCGCGCTCAGAACGGTGACGGCGCTGGTGAGGCGGATGTTTTTACTTCTCGCCGCCGCCGCGCCGAGTATGACCGAAGGGGCGGCGTCGAGGAAATCGTGACGGTGGTGTTCGCCGATGCCGAAGACATCGAGCCCGCATTGATCCGCGAGGGCGACCTCTTCGAGGAGTTGTGCGAAACGATCGACGGGCGTCGGTGCGATGCCGGATACCGGATCGGGCTGGACGGCTACAAAACTATCAAGGCCAAGCTGCATGGTCGGGTGCGTGGAGCGTAGGGGGGGCAGGTCGCCGTGGCGGAGGCGCTCAGGCCTTCTTAAAGTGGGCGGAGAGATCGATGCCCTCGCCGGCCAGGATGGTTTTTAGCATGTCCCGGCTCTTCAGCACCGTGATGTCTTGGCCGAGGTGCCAGGCGAGCTCGTGCTCGGGTTCGTTCAGCTCCATGAAAATTTTAGCCCGGGGTGCGAGCTGGCGGATGCGGTGGACGCAGTGCAGGGTTTTGAGGTCCGGATCGACGAACCTGATATTGGCAAAAACGAAGACGTAGGCGGCCTGACTGATGCCGGCCTGCTTCAAAGCCGAAGGGCTGATGGGCACGCCGCGCACAAAATGGAGGCCGGGATAGGGCTGCACCGTGACGAGGTCGGTCACCATCACGGCGGGGCGTTTCGCCAGCTCCGGGTAATGCGCCATGACTTGGATCATCTCGTCGGCAAAGGCGGTGTATTCGCAGATGATGACGTGGTTCTTGCCTTTGAAGGGGGCGGTGCCGAAGCGGTCTCGGTTGACGAAGCCGTTCAGTGATTCGGCGGTCAGCGTGACGAAGTTGGTGTAGCAGTAGATGCCGACCAGGATGGCGCAGGTGCCGACGATGCGGCCTGCGCTGGTGACGGGGTAAACATCGCCGTAGCCCACGGTCGCGGATGTGACGATCCACCACCAGGCGGCGTCGTCGTAGTGCTGGACCTGCGGGTTGGTGCCGTGCTCGTAGTGAAAAAACAGGGCGGTCGTCCCGGCGAAGCTCAGGATCAAAAGGGCGGTGATAAAACGGAATTGGCGGCGCATGATATAAGTCCGAGGCCCCGGCATTGCCTCGCTGTCAGGGGCTAATGCTTTCGGCCGGCCATGGAAAGAATGAAACCGTGCGCAAGCAGTGCCGCGCCCTCCCGCCGGCGTTTGAATAAGGTCTTGCCGCCCAGAAAACCCTTTGCATTCCAACTCCGCCATGAAACCGTTCACGCTTGTTCGGCAAAGGTGCGGCTAGCTTACCGGCCCTCGTCACACCTCAGCGTCACTCTTTCCCCATCAAAAAATGAAACACCTGATTTGGCTGCTCTCCATGTTCCTCGGACTCGCCATGGCTCCCAAGGCCAATGCCTCTGGCATGCAAATCTTCGTTAAAACCCTGACCGGAAAGACGATCACGCTCGACGTGGAGGCCAGCGATTCCATCGAAAACGTGAAGCAAAAGATTCAGGACAAGGAGGGCATCCCGACCGAGCAACAGCGCCTTATTTTTGCGGGCAAGCGTTTGGAGGACGGCCGCACCCTGGCGGATTACAATATCCAGAAGGAGTCCACGCTGCATCTTGTATTAAGAAGACTGAGCATCCTTCAGCTTACGCTGGAGCAATCGACGGACCAGATCACCTGGCAGGAGGTGCCGATCTCCGCTACCCTGCTGAGTGGGGATGGAAAAATCATTCAGCCGGACAACAGTTCCATCTTTTACCGGCAAAGCATCCAAGTCATCGATGCCCCCAGAATCACGGTTCAGCCTGCAACTACCACTACGATCAACAGCGGGGAGACCGCGACCCTGCTCGTCACGGCGACTGGCACCGCACTGGTTTACCAATGGTATGCCGGCCTGAGCGGCGACACAAGCAACCCGGTTGCCGGCGCCAACGCGGCTTCGTTTACGACCGAGGCGCTGACCGCATCCGCTTCTTATTGGGTGCGTGTGAGCAATAATTGCGACTGGGATGCTTCTTACCCGGCGTATGTGCAAGTCAACCAGCCGTGAGCCAACCTTCTCAAATTGAGGCGTGGCGTGAAGCGGTGATCGAGGGAACTGGCGGCACGACACTTTCATGGCTTTTTTCGCTGAGTCACCCGCCTGGCGCGGTCTTGACCCCCGTGTTTCAACCCCGGGCCACTGTGCTCGCCCGGCACCGCGAGGAGCGGTAAACCCGACCGGGCGAGGCCGGATCTGGACACTGGCCGGTCCGATTTTCCGCCGGCGTTTGAACAAGGTCGAGCCGCCCAGAAAACCCTTTGCATTCCAGCTCCATCATGAAACCGTTTCGCTTCGCCGGAAAGCGTGCGGGCTCACTCGCGCGCTATCGTTACACCTCAGCGTCACTCTTTACCCCTAAAAAATGAAACACCTGATTTGGCTGCTCTCCTTGTTCCTCGGACTCGCCATGGCGCCCAAGGCCAATGCCAGTATGCAAATCTTCGTCAAAACCCTGACCGGGAGGACGATCACACTCGACGTGGACAGCAGTGATTCCATCGAAAACGTGAAGCAAAAGATTCAGGACAGGGAGGGCATCCTTCCCAAACACCAGCTCCTTATTTTTGCGGGCAATCGTTTGGAGGACGGCCGCACCCTGGCGGATTACAATATCCAGAAAGAATCCACGCTGCATCTTTTATTAAACATTCTGCGCATCCTTCAGCTTACGCTGGAGCAATCGACGGACCTTATTACTTGGCAGGAAGTGCCGATCTCCGCGTCCCTGCTCAGTGGGGATGGGAAAATCATTCAGCCGAACAGCAGCGGTTCCGTCTTCTACCGGCAAAGCATCCAAGTCATCGAGGGGCCCAGAATCACGGTTCAGCCTGCAACTACCACTACGATCAACAGCGGGGAGACCGCGACCCTGTCCGTCACGGCGACCGGCACCTCGCTGGTTTACCAATGGTATGCCGGCGAGAGCGGCGACACAAGCAACCCGGTTGCCGGCGCCAACGCGGCTTCGTTTACGACCGAGGCGCTGGCCACTCCCGCTTCTTATTGGGTGCTTGTGAGCAATAATTGCGACTGGGATGCTGCCCACACGGCGTATGTGGAGATGAACCAACCTTGAGCTAGCTTTCGCGAATTGAGGCGTGGCGTGAAGCGGTGATCGAGGACCGAGGCGGCACGAATTCCTATGGCCTTTTCACTGATTCATCCGCTTCGCGAGTCCCTGGCCCGGGTGTTTCAACCCCGCGCGAAGGGAGGCCCTCCCGGGGACGATGTGCTCACGGCCCGCGTCGCCAGATCCCCGGCTTTCCTCTTCCGGATCCACCACTCCGCCGCCTTGGGCCGGCACGCGGTCGCCACCGCTGCGCTGGTGGGAAAGCCGCCCGGCACCGTCCTGCTGAGGGAAACCGGCTACAGCTGGATTCCCACCGAGTCGGAGCGCGATTCAGTCTGTCACACCTGCACGCTCGACCTCGCCGCGGCCAAGCCCTCCCGCTCGGGACGGATGAGCTGTCAGGCCTGCGACGGGCAAACCCATTACTGCTCGGCGAAGTGTCGCGATGACCACGCCCCCCTGCACCAGTCCATTTGCTCGCTCCTCCGCGACGCGCCGGCACTTGCCCTTAGCCATGACTGTCCGCCGGAGTTGGTGCGTGCCCTTCTCGCGCTCGTCGCGAAGCGTGCGACCGGGTTTCGCTCCAGCGCGGAGTCGCCGGAGCGCGAAACGCTCCCTGCCGATCCGCTCGCCTTCGAGGGTGGCCCCGCGGCCTTTGCCCAGATGCTCGGACATGCCGGCGCCCTGGACACCGCCGCGCAGCGCTCCTTGCGTGCGCTGGCGGCTTCCCTTTGCAGCAGACTGCCGGAGGAGCTGCGCCCTCCGCTCGATCTCTTCCTCACCTGGGCCGCGCAGATCAATTCCAACTCGCACGGCCTCAACCGTGCGAACTCCGTTAACGAATGCCTGGGCTTCGGCCTTTTTCCGCTCGGCTCCCTTTTTAACCACTCCTGCCTGCCCAACTGCACTTACGTCAACGAGGGGGCGCACTTGGTCTTCCGCCTCCTGCGTCCGGCGCGCGAGGGCGAGGAGCTTTGCGTCAACTACACCCAACTCTACGCCGCGCGCGATGAGCGGCGGACGGAATTGCTGGCGAGCAAGTCGTTCGAATGCCGTTGCCGGCGTTGCACCCGGACCCCTGCGGGCGAGGAGGAAATGCGCCTCATCGCTGCCGACCGTTTTGTGTCGGCGGTGCGCTGCGACCAGACGGAGGGCTGTCCCGGCCTGCTGCACGAATGCGAGGTGCTTGCCGATCGGGTGGGGGATCGCGCCGCCCGCTGGGAGTGCTCGGCCTGCCACGCGCGCAGCACTTACGGCCACATCCTTGATGCCCACCTCGCGCCGTTGCGCGAGCGCTTGCGGCAAGCGATGCTCCTCTATTCGCAGGGCTTGGCGGGAGGTGCGGCGGCTGCGCTGCGCGATACCTTTGCGTCGCTGTTGCAGACGGCGCTCGACCGCCTGCACCCCGCGCACGCCCTGGTCTTCAACTGCTATCTCCCGCTCATCAACTGTTGCTCGGCGCTGAAGGACTATCCCGCCAAGGAAACCTACGCGCGCGCCTTGGTCGGCATCGCCAGCGCGACCCTGCCCGACTACCCGCCCCTGGCCAATTATCTGGAAGCCTTCGCCCAGTCGCTCAACGAACGCAGCCAGACCACGCCCGCCCTGCCGCGAGACGCTCGCAAACACTCCGCCGCCGAGGCAGCCGAAGCGCTCCAACGGGCGCTGCGCATCTACCAGGTCTGCTATGGCCCGACCCACCCCCACACGATCCAGACCCGGGATAAACTGCGCCGGGCGCAGGCGGACAACAGGTAGGCCGCGCCGCGCCGATTCGGTTGCGATTCCCTGTTTATGATCGCGGCGGGCCCAGCGGTCCCGCCTCACCCTCAGTCTAAATGCTCTCGGGGATTGGCTAAGACCCCGCGCCAGCCAGCACCTTCAGCAGGGCGTAAAGGAGGAGCAAATGCACCGGGTAAAAGACGTAGAAAAGGGCGCGGCAGTCCCGCCCCCGCCGGCCATTGTAGCGGGCTAGAAGCGGGAGCGCCAAGAGGCAGCCGAGATTGATGAAGTTGATCAACTGGTAGCCCGGCTCCCCGGTCCGCGCGCTCACCACCGCAAAAAGACCGGCATTGGCCAGCAGGAGCCCGCTCAGGGCCGCGACCGTCCAGCCGAAGCGCCCGCGCGTGACATGGAACACGAAGACCATAAAAACCCCGAGGTGCCACCAGTCCAGGGTGACATAAAAACCAGCGACCCCCACCGCCAGCACAAGCGCCGCCGTGAGCCAGCGCGACCGGATGCGCTGCACCGCCCAGAGCAAGCACAGGCCAACCAGCAGGTCGAAAAACACATTGAGCCCGTGCGGGAAAACCAGCCGATACACCGGCTGGGCCAGCACCGCAAAAACCAGCAAGCGCAGCAGGTAACGCCCGAGGTGGCGCGTGTGGTGATAGCCCTCGACCAGAAGAAAGGCGACGATCGGCATGGCTAGCCGGCCCACCAGTCGCAGCCAGAGCGCCTCAGGGTAAATCAGAGTGCCGATGTGGTCCACCGTCATCGCGGCGATGACGATCAGTTTGAGGCCAAACGCGTCGATCCGCAGGCCGGTTTGCTCCGGCCCGACCGCCGCCTTGGCGCCATATTTCGACTGATTCCTCATTTTTTCATTCCCGTATTTGCCCACCCAACCCGAGCCATCGTATCGAGCCATACCAACGTCGCGTATAATCTAGACTTCATTAACGCAAAGTCGCCAAGACACAAAGGGCGCAACGACCTGACAAGGAAATGAATCTTTGCGTATCTCCGCGCCTCTGCGTCTTTGCGTTAAAGCCTGAAAGTTAAGGGCGATTGGTATCACTCATACTTTAACTGCGCGGTGGCGGTGCAGGCTTTGTCTGCCGCCACCCGCAACCACCGGGCCTGCCAGTCCTCGGGAAAGGTTGCCGTCCATGTCTGGCCGGGCAACACCGTGACGGTCTGGAACGCCACCCACTGGCCGGTGCCGGTGACGTCGCCCTCGATCTCGAAGTGCACGGGCTCACGCTGGTCATGTCCGAGCGACAACGTGCGTTGGTCGTAACCCCACATCAAATACGGATCACTCTTCTCCGCCGCGCCGACCTTTGTCTGGTTCCAGGGGCCGCCTTCGCCGCGCGGTTTGCCGAGTTTCCAGAGGTCGTCGAGGGCTCCGGCCCAGAGCGCGGCCTTGCCGTCGGCGCTGCGGATGACGTGCCCGCCTGCCGGTGTATCCGGCTTGATCCCACTCAGGAGAAACAGGCCGCGGTAGCTGCCGAAATCCGACACCCGCAAGGGGTGCGAGCAGATGGGACGGATCTTGGCGAAGCCGTCGGCATTTTCGGCCGGCAGCTCGAAAAACGTTCCGCAGGCACTGAGCAGATCGCGCTCGGTGGCGACCTCGCGACAGATGCGCAGTTCGCCCGCGGTGGTGGCGGGGTCGAGCGCCCGGTTCGCGCGCGGAAGACGCCAGCGGCGGCCACGGTCATCCACGACGAGCACACTGGCGGCGTCGAGGGTGATGACGTTTTTCGGGATGGCGACCAGCGTGCGGACCGCCGCCTCCGCCTTCGCGTCTTCGACGCGGACCAGGTTCAACTCCGCGCCCATCTCGTAGTAGCCTTCGCTGGTCGCATACCCGAGAGTGCCTTTATCTCCGCCCAAGGGACGGAAGATGCCCTGCCGCGAGGTCTCATCGTCCGCCCGCGCCATCGCGTCGAAAATGCCGTCCGGTTCGCGGCCGCGCGGATCGCCGTTGGAGAGGGTGATGACCACGCTCAGGTCCTTGCAGTCCTGGTTGGCCGTCACCCGGAGCCAGTCCCCGTCGCGAGTGCAGGTGATGGCGGCGGGGGTGGCGGGATCGGCCCCGATTGCGTGCACGCGGTGGTGCTTCCAGCCGGCGACGAGGAAGCGGTCCGAGACTTCGCCCGCCTTGACGCGGTCGTGTAGCCAGACCGCCCCGCTCGCGTAGGCGGGGCCGAGCCGGTCGGGGGTTTCCGGGCTGGTGAACCACAGGTTGGATTGCGACTGGCCGACGCCATCGATGCCGCCCTTCACCTTGCGGGTGTTGAGGAACTCCGATCGGGCGGAGTCGTCGCAGCCAAAGACCAGGCGGTCCTGCCAGCGGCAAAAATCCCCTACCACCTTGAGGTAGGCGCTGCGCGGCCGCAGCCCGCTCGGGTTCGCCGCGGAGAAGGTTTTGGGGAAGTGCCAGAACGCGCCGTGCATGGTCATGAGCAAAGCCTCCTCGCCGACGTCGCGAATCCGCGGCCACTCGGTGTTCCAGCCATGGGCGCCATCGTAGCTATGACTGACCTTCGGCAGCCGGAACGACTGCCACTGGCCGCCGTCGAGCACCATCAGGATGAGAGATTTTGCATCCCAGCCGATACTCCAGAGCGGAGCTTCGGGCGCACTGCCTTCGATGCCGCCCGGGCCGGTGACTTCGGTGAACTGGTTTCGGCGCACGAGTTGCCAGTCGCCGGCGCCCTTCCACTCGCCGAGTGCGCCACTTGGTGTCGTGGGATCGGTGAGCACGCGCTTATCCCGATCCCCGTTGTTGGCATAAACCAGCCGCCCCTGGCCCGCATACAGGCCCTTGCCGTGGTAGCCGGGGAGCTGGGAGTCGAGGTTGGCGATCGGAGTTTCGACCACGAAGTTTTTCCGCAGGGCATTCCCGTCGCGAATCAGTGACGTGACGGCCAACGATTTTACGTCCACCTCGTAGAGCCCCTCCTCCATCGTGGCGTAGTAGATTTTGCCCGCGGGATCGCTCAAGTGCCGGGCATTGCCGGTCAGGCGTCCCGGCATGCGGGTTGGCGGGATCACCCGGACAGTTCGCCTGGCATCGATCGCATAGGGCCCGATGAACAGCTGCTCCGATTCGGGATGGATCATGCGGTTCGCCGGGGTGCCGCCTACGCTTTCAGGGCGTATGATCTGCCTAAGCTGCGGCGTGATCTCGTAGAGCTTATCACTCGACCCAAAGGGCATGTGCGGCCCGTAGGTGATCACCCAAAGCCGGTCCGCCCAAGGCACCACCGCACCTGTGCCGCACTCCCCTTCAGCGTTGAACATCGCGAGACTCGGGTAGATGCCGCTGATTTCCCGTGGTTCTTTCTCGGGGGCGGCTACAGTCAAAACCGAGAGTGCGAGAAGGGGCCTGATCATGCCATAAATCTGAGTGCGGTTTACTCCGCACTGGCAACCCGAACTCGTATGCGCCGAAGCTCGGGCGCGGTTGAACTTGCGCCCCGGCCACGATCAGCAGCGGAAACGCCGACGGATTTTTTGCCGCGAAAGAACGCAGGGAACGCAAAGAACGACCGCCTTGTGGCAGGAGCCCGCCGCGAAATACCTCTTTAGAACGCATCCAACCCCGGCGCGCCCAGCGGTCACGCCCCACCTATTCGCCGAGGGCATGAAAAAGCCCGCCCCAAAGAGGGGCGGGCTGGGGAACTCGCGCAGGGTCGCCGGAGGCGTGCTCGACGTGGAGGGATTTACTGCGTGGTGACGCGCAGGCGCAGGAACTTCTTGGGTCCGTCCAGGGGCACGCGGAAGGTGTGCACGGGAGCGATGCCGGTGTCGGTCACGGGCTGCCAGTCGTTGCCCAGCGTCGCGCTCCACTCGGCGCCGTAGGTGAGGCCGCTGACTCCGCTTGGCTGGGTGAACTCGTAGCTCAGTGAGCCCCCGCTGGCGGTGGCCTGCGGGAGCTGGCTGCTCCGCACCGTGGCGGGATCCTGGGCCGGGCCGAAGAAGGCATAGACCAGCAGGTTCGGGACGCCGGTGTGGTAGGGGTCAGCCGCGTCGGCGGCGGTGCCGGTGTTGGTGGCGGTGGGGCCAAACTTGGTTTGGCGCCAGCTCTCGAGGGCGGAGAGCGGGGCGGCTTCGTAGGTGAAGGTCGCCGCGTCAGTGGAACTGCCTCCCGGCGTCGTGACCACCACATTGACTGCACCGGCAGCATGGGCCGGGCTGGTCACGGTGATGCCGGTGCCCGTGACGGAGACGATGGTCGCGGCGGTGCCGCCGAAGGTGACCGAGCTGGCGCCGAGGAAGTTGATACCATAGATCGTCACGCTAGTGCCGCCGGTGGTGGGGCCGGTCGCTGGCGAGAGGACATCTACCACAGGGGCGGGCGGGGCTTCGTAGGTGAAGGTCACCGCGTTGATGGAACTGCCTCCCGGCGTCGTGACCACCACATTGACCGCACCGGCAGTATGGGCCGGGCTGGTCACGCTGATGCCGGTGTCCGCGACGGAGACGATCGTCGCTTCGGTGCCGCCGAAGGTGACCGAGCTGGCGCCGAGGAAGTTGATTCCGTAGATCGTCACGCTAGTGCCGCCGGTGGTCAGGCCGGTCGCTGGCGAGAGGACATCAACCTCAGGGGCGGGATTGGGCAGGAAGTTTGCCGTCACGCTCAGGTCTCCCGGATTCCAGGAGTCGGTGCGCGGGTTATCGGTGGAGCCGTCGCTCCAATCCACGAAGTGGTAGCCGGCGCTGGCCACCGCGGTGACCTCCGTGCCGGGATCAAAGAAACGGATCGTTTGTGAGGTGGTTCCGGTCAGCGTGCCGTTTGATCCGGCTGTGTAGGTCGCGATGCGAGGAATGTCTGCGAAGGCCAACAGAAGGTTACCGTAAGCCGCGTCGACAGAGGCGACGTTAGGGAAAATCGGAACGGGGACGTTGCTCTGAGCCCCACGATCGAGCTCGCCCCAAAAGGCGAGAAGGGAGCCGTTGCCGCCCAAGTAAAGTGCCACACTGCTAGCGAACCCCGCATCGAGGGAGACGACGGTCTGGCCCGCGAGCTCCCCGCTCTGGTCCACCAGCACCGGGACGGCGCTCTGGGTGGTGGAACCGTCGCCGAGCTGGCCAACGCTGTTAGCGCCCCAGGCGGCGAGGGTGCCGTCCGAGCAAAGCACCACATTGTGACCACCACCCGCAGCGAGGGAGACGATGGTCTTGCCCGCGAGCACCCCGCTCTGGTCCACCAGCACCGGGACGGCGCTCTGGGTGGTGGAACCGTCGCCGAGCTGGCCAACCTGGTTATCGCCCCAGGCGGCGACGGTGCCGTCTGAGCAGAGCATCACAAAGTGCTGAAAACCCGCGGCGATGGAGACGACGGTCTTGCCCGCGAGCACGCCGCTCTGGTCCAGCAGGAACGGGTCGGAGCCAACCGGCCACAAGGCGACGGTGCCGTCCGAGCAGAGCACAAGATTAAAAGCCTCCTCAGCAAGGAAACTCGTAGCAAGAGAGACGACGGTCTTGCCCGTAAGCACCCCACTTTGGTCCAGCAGCAGCACCGGGGCGGTGTCATAGGTGGGGATGGTGGTGGAATCACCGTCGAAGGCAAAGCCATAGTCGTTAAGGCCCCAAGTGGCGACGGTGCCGTCAGAGCAGCGCACCACATTGTGATATAAACCCGCAGTGAGGGAGACGATGGTCTTGCCCGCGAGCACGCCGCTCCGGTCCACCAGCACCGGGACGGCTTTATCGGCGATGACGGCGCTATCGGTGATGGAACCGTCGCCGAGCTGGCCAAACTGGTTACTGCCCCAGGCGGCGAGGGTGCCGTCCGAGCAAAGCACCACATTGTGACCACCACCCGCAGCGAGGGAGACGATGGTCTTGCCCGCGAGCACCCCGCTCTGGTCTACCTTCACTGGGGCCGTAGCGGTAGAGGAACCGAAGAAGTTCTGCATAAACGAACGTAGAATGGTATCGCGCGCGATCAGGACGAGGTCGTTGCCATCGCCGCCGTAATACCAGGCAACGTAGTGGTAGGTGCGGCCGCCGAAAGTGAGATCCACCGGCGCCCCGTTGGCCAGATTATCAAAGGTGCCTTGGATGAAGCCCGGGCTGGTGTTGTTCACCACCATCAGGCGGGTTCCGGAGTAGGGCGCGTAGTTCAGGATGAAGTTCACCGTGCGGCCGGAGACGTTGAGGCCCGCCGCAGTCAGCGGAACTTCAGTGCCGGTGGCGTAGGTGAAGGTGTTGACGGCGCTGAGGGTAGTGAGGGCGAAGTTGGCGGTGACGCTCTTGGATGCCGTCACGTTGGTATCGGTGCGCGGGTTGGCGGTGGAGCCGTCGCTCCAATCCACGAAATGAAAGTTGGTGGCCGGGACGGCGGCGACGGCGGAGCCCCTGTCACCGAATTCGACAAGCTGCGGGGTGGTCCCGGTGAGCGAGCCGTTGGCGCCTGCCGTGTAGGTGAGGGTGTAGGTGTTGATCGCGAAGTTGGCGGTGACGCTCAGGTCGGCCGTGACGTTGGTGTCGGTGCGGGGATTGGCGGTGGAGCCCTCGCTCCAGTCCACGAAGTGGTAGCCGGTGGCCGGGACGGCGGTGACCGCGGAGCCGCTGGTGCCGTGGGTGACCGTCTGTGGCCTGATGCCGGTGAGCGAGCCGTTGGCGCCTGCGGCGTAGGCTAAGGTGTAGCCACCGGTGGCGAAGTTGGCGGTAACGCTCACGTTGGCCGTCACGGGTGTGTCGGTGCGCGGGTTGGCGGTGGAGCCGTCGCTCCAGTCCACGAAGTGGTAGCCGGTGGCCGGGACGGCGGTGACGGCGGAGCCGCTGGCGTCGTAGTCAACGGTCTGCGGCGTGCTGCCGGCGAGCGAGCCGTTGGCGCCGGCCGCGTAGGTCAGGGTGAAGGTGGCGATGGCGAAGTTGGCGGTCACGTTCTTAGCAGCCGTGACGTTGGTATCGGTGCGGGGGTTGGCGGTGGAACCGTCGCTCCAATTCACGAAGGAGTAGCCGGTGTCCGGGAAGGCGGTGACGGCGGAGCCGCTGGAGCCGTGGTTGACCGTTTGTGGGGTGGTGCCGTTGAGCGAGCCGTTGGCGCCTGCCGCGTAGGTCAGGAAGTAGCGTTTGATCTCGAAAGTGGCGGTGACGCTGCGGTTGGCCGTGACGTTGGTGTCGGTGCGGGGGTTGGCGTAGGAGTCATCGCTCCAGTTTATAAAATTGTAGCCGGTGGCTGGCACTGCGGTGACGGCGGTGCCGCTGGCGCCGTAGTTGACCGTCTGCGGCGTGGTGCCGCTGAGCGTGCCGTTAACGCCTGCCGCGTAAGTCAGGGTGAAGGTTTTGATGGCGAAATTGGCGGTGACGCTCTTGGTGGCCGTCACGTTGGTGTCGGTGCGGGGGTTGGCGGTGGAGCCGTCGCTCCAGTTCACGAAAGAGTAGCCGGTGGACGGGATTGCGGTGACGGTGGTGCCGCTGGCGTTGTAATTGACCGTCTGCGGCGTGGTGCCGTTGAGCGAGCCATTGGCGCCTGCCGTGTAAGTCAGGGTGTAAGGGGCCACGACCACCACGGTGCGGGTGGTGCTGCCGCTCCCTCCGAGGAAATTGGTGGCACTGTAGGTGAGCACGTAGCTGCCGAGCGTATTGGTCACTACGCTTCCGCTGACTGCGGCAGGCAGATAGGCATTCGCGGGAATGGTCGTCTGGCCATAGGTATTATTTCCCCAAGCAACGACTGTGCCGTCGCTCCGCAGCGCCAGACTGTGCTCTCCGCCAGCGGCAATGGCGACCACGTTGCTCAACCCCTCGGGGATAGTGCTCTGGCCAAAGCTATTGTCACCCCAAGCAACGACTGTGCCGTCGCTCCGCAGCGCCAGACTGTGCAGTCCGCCAGCGGCAAGGGCGACCACGTTGCTCAACCCGGCGGGGGTGGTCGTCTGGCCATCGGCATTGTATCCCCACGCGGCGACCGTGCCGTCGCTGCGCAGCGCCAGACTGTGCAGTCCGCCAGCGGCAAGGGCGACCACGTTGCTCAACCCGGCGGGGATGGTCGTCTGGTCAAAGCTATTGAATCCCCACGCAGCGACCGTGCCGTCGTTGCGCAGCGCCAGACTGTGATACCCGCCCGCGGAAATGGCGACCACGTTGCTCAAGCCGGCGGGGATGTTCTTCTGGTAAAAGCTATTGTCTCCCCAGACGACGGCCGTGCCGTCGCTGCGCAGCGCCAGACTGTGATACTGGCCTGCGGAAATGGCGACCACGTTGCTCAACCCGGCGGGGATGGTCGTCTGGCCTTCCGCATTGAATCCCCACGCGGCGACCGTCCCGTCGCTGCGCAGCGCCAAATTGTGAGCCCCGCCCGCGGCAAGGGCCACCACGTTGCTCAAGCCGGCGGGGATGGTCACCTGGCCAACGAAATTGCCACCCCACCCGAAGACCGTGCCGTCACTGCGCAGCGCCAGACTGTGATACTGGCCGGCGGCAAGGGCACTGGGCCCGGAGAACGCACCCAACTCGGTGTAGGCGGTGTTGACACCGATGGTGACCGTCGCCGGCCCGTTCAAGGTGACGGTGGGCACTGGCGCCGTCGGCGCTTTCAGTTCGAAGTTGGCGGTGACGCTCTTGCTGGCTGTCACGTTGGTATCGGTGCGGGGATTGGCGGTGGAGTTGTCGCTCCATTTCACGAAGCGGTAGCCGGTGGCCGGCACCGCAGTGACGGCGGTGCCGCTGGTGTTGTAGTTGACCGTCTGCGGCGTGGTGCCGTTGAGGGAGCCGTTGGCACCGGCAGTGTAAGTGAGGGTGTAGGTGTTGATCGCGAAATTGGCGGTGACGCTCTTGGTGGCGGTCACGTTGGCATCTGTGCGCGGGTTGGCGGTGGAGCTATCGCTCCAATTCACGAACGAGTAGCCGGTGGCCGGGACGGCGATGACGGCGGTGCCGCTGGCGCCGTAGTTGACCGTCTGCGGCGTGGTGCCGGTGAGCGAGCCGTTGGCACCCGCGGTGTAGGTCAGGGTGTAGGTGTTGATCGCGAAGTTCGCGGTGACGCTCTTGACGGCTGTCACGTTGGTATCGGTGCGGGGGTTGGCGGTGGAGCCGTCGCTCCAATTTACGAAAGAGTAGCCGGTGGCCGGGACGGCGGTGACGGCGGTGCCGCTGGCGTTGTAGTTGACCGTCTGGGGCGTGGTGCCGGAGAGCGAGCCGTTGGCGCCTGCGGTGTAGGTCAGGGTGAAGGTGTTGATCGCGAAATTCGCGGTGACGCTCTTGGCGGCCGTGACGTTGGTGTCGGTGCGCGGGTTGGCGGTGGAGCCGTCGCTCCAGTTTACGAAAGAGTAGCCGGTGGCAGGCACGGCGGTGACGGCGGTGCCGCTGGCGCCGTGGTTGACGGTCTGCGGTGTGGTGCCGGTGAGCGAACCGTTGGCGCCAGCCGCGTAGGTGAGGGTGTAGGTGTTGATCGCGAAGTTCGCCGTGACGCTCTTGTTGGCGGTCACGTTGGCATCGGTGCGCGGGTTGGCGGTGGAACTGTCGCTCCAATTCACGAAAGAGTAGCCGGTGGCCGGGACTGCGGTGACTGCGGTGCCGCTGGCGCCGTAGTTAACCGTCTGCGGAGTGGTGCCGGTGAGCGAGCCGTTGGCGCCAGCCGCGTAGGTGAGAGTGAAGGGGGCCACGACCACCACAGTGCGGGTAGTGCTGCCGATACCTCCGAGGAAATTGGTGGCACTGTAGGTCAATACGTAGCTACCGGGGGTGTTGGTATTCACGCTACCGCTGACTGCGGCAGGCAGATAGACGTTTGTGGGAATGGTCGTCTGGCTATTGGTATTATTTCCCCACCCAACGACCGTCCCGCCACTGCGCAGCGCCAGATTGTGATTCCCGCCCGAGGCAAGGGCCACCACGTTGCTCAACCCGGCGGTGTTCGTCTGGCCGTCGCCATTGTATCCCCACGCGGCGACCGTCCCGTCGCTACGTAGCGCCAGACTGTGACTCCAGCCCGCGGCAATGGCCACCACGTTGCTCAACCCGGGAGGAACGGTCGTCTGGCCAGAGGTATTGGTTCCCCACGCGGCGACCGTGCCGTCGCTGCGCAGCGCCAGACTGTGATCCAAGCCTGCGGCAATGGCCACCACGTTGCTCAAGCCGGGGGGGATGGTCGTGTATCCCGACCCGACGACCGTGCCGTCGCTGCGCAGTGCCAGACTGTAAGACCCGCCCGCGGAAATGGCCACCACGTTGCTGAACCCGGCGGTGTTCGTCTGGCCGTCGCCACCGAATCCCCACGCGACGACCGTGCCGTCGCCGCACAGCGCCAGACTGTGAATCTTGCCCGCGGAAATGGCCACCACGTTGCTCAACCCGAGGGGGATGGTTGTCTGGCCATAGGTATTTTGTCCCCACGCGACGACCGTGCCGTCGCTGCGCAGCGCCAGACTGTGATTCAGGCCTGCGGAAACGGCCACCACGTTGCTCAACCCGAGGGGGATGGTTGTCTGGCCAGAGGTATTTTGTCCCCACGCGACGACCGTGCCGTCGCTACGCAGCGCCAGACTGTGATACCCTCCCGCGGCAAGGGCACTGGGCCCCGAGAATGCGCCTAACTCGGTGTAGGCCCCATTGACCCCCATGGTGACCGTCGCCGGCCCGTTCAAGGTGACGGTGGGCACTGGCGCCGTCGGCGCTTTCAGTTCGAAGTTGGCGGTGACGCTCTTGCTGGCTGTCACGTTGGTATCGGTGCGGGGATTGGCGGTGGAGTTGTCGCTCCATTTCACGAAGCGGTAGCCGGTGGCCGGGACGGCAGTGACGGCGGTGCCGCTGGTGTTGTAGTTGACCGTCTGGAGCGTGGTGCCGGTGATCGAGCCGTTGGCACCGGCGGTGTAGGTGAGGGTGTAGGTGTTGATCGCGAAGTTTGCGGTCACGCTCTTGTTGGCGGTCACGTTGGTGTCGGTGCGCGCCGCCGTCAGCACGCCATCGCTCCAATTCACGAAAGAGTAGCCGGTGGCCGGGACGGCGGTGACGGCGGTGCCGCTGGTGTTGTAGTTGACCGTCTGCGGCGTGGTGCCGGTGATCGAGCCGTTGGCGCCTGCCGTGTAGGTCAGGGTGTAGGTGTTGATCGCGAAGGTCGCGGTGACGCTCTTACTCGTCATCACGTTGGTGTCGGTGCGGGGGTTGGCGGTGGAGTCATCGCTCCAATTTACGAAAGAGTAGCCGGTTGCCGGGACTGCGGTGACGGCGGTGCCGCTCGCGGCGTGAACGACAGTCTGGGACGTGGTGCCGTTGATCGAGCCGTTGGCGCCTGCGGCGTAAGTCAGGGTGTAGCCACCGGAGGCGAAGTTGGCGGTGACGTTCACGTTGGCCGTCACGGGTGTGTCGGTGCGTGGGTTGACGCTGGAGAAGTCGCTCCAGTTCACGAAGTGGTAGCCGGTGGCGGGCACGGCCGTCACCGCCGAACCCGTGGCGGTGGAGAAGACCACCTGGGGCGTGGTGCCGGAGAGCGAGCCGTTGGCGCCTGCGGTGTAGGTGAGCTTGAGCTGGGCGGTGGCCTGGATGGCGAAGTTGTAGGGGTTCTCGTTGCTGTCGTTGTTGGCGATCGAGAGGGTCGCGTTGTGAATGCCGCCAAAGGTCGGAGTCCAGGTGATCACGACGGTGGTGGATCCGTTCGGCGCCACCGGGGTCGCCGGTTGCGTAGTCACCACGAAGTCTCCCGGATTGGCCCCGCCGATGACGGCACGGGGGGTGCCGGTGAGGTTGAGGCTGTCACCCGCAGTGGCGCTGGTGTTTTTGATCGTGAAGGTCCGGGTGAGGTTTCCCGCACCGACCGTCTGCACGCCAAAGAAGGTGCCGTCGGCGACGGCGGCGATGCTGCTCCCATCGACGATCTCGGTCGTATTATAGAGGACTTGAATTTCGGCCGCCTGCGCGGACGGGATGAAGTGTGGCATGAACCCCGCGGCCAGGATGGCGACCGAGGTGAAGAGGCGGCGGAGGGAGGTCATCATTTTAGTGTGTTGGAAAGGGTGGCTGGAGAGGGGGGGGGGGCGGACAGACGCCTAGTGAACCGGAGCCCCGAGGCGCGGGGGCGCGAGCTGGAGCATAAATTATTAAAAATAAATAAATTACAATTAATTGCCACGATGTTTCATCATTATTACAATTCGGATCGGCTAAATGGGCGGCGATGGGCGGCGGGCGGGCTTGTTTTATGGTCAGCCTAGCCGGTAAGCTTTGTTGCAAATAGCAGGGGCGAAACGGGCGATGCCGCCGGGCTTTTTATACCAAATCCGTGGTATCGGACTTTAACGCCAAGACGCAGGGGCGCGGAGATGCGCCAAGGTTCACTTCCAGGCCTTTGTCCTCTTTGTGTCTTAGGCGACTTTGCGTTAAAGACGTCTATTTTACACAGAACGTCGGTATTAGCCGAAAAGAACGCAGAAAGCGCAACGAGAGGAAGTTAACTGCAGTAGGTTCTCTGTGGTCCCTATGTTCTTTGTGGCGATGACTTTCTTGAAACTACCCAGGCGTAGGGCCGGGCAGTGCGTAGAGGGGGAGAACGGGAGAGGCCAAAATCAGGCGGCGGGGAGGAGTTGGCGCGGGGGGCGGGGGGAGAGGGTGAGCAGGCCGGCGGAGCGGAGTTGTTCGAGTGCGGCCCAACTCGGCAGGTCGATGACCTGGAGGGTGGGGCGCGGACCGGTCCAGGGGGTGGCGGCGAGGAGGGCCTCGAGGTGGGGGCGGCAAGGTGGGCGGACATGGGAAGTGAAGGCGAATTAAAAGACAGGAGTGGTTATTTTTTGGATACGCCGCCCTCCGCCGGGCGGAGGAAAACATTGCGTTCGATCTGGGCGCCGACCCGGGCGTGCGCGATGGCGAGGCGTTCGCGCGCTTCGGGAAGAAGCACGGCGGGATTGGTTATCCGCTCGCGGTTCGCGCGCTCGACGAGGGCGAGCAGCACCTCGTTCATGCGGGCGAGGGCCAGTTGATTGTAGGGCGAGCTGGTGCGCGCGGGCACCTCCCCGGCCTGGGCGATGAAGAGCCGGCCGGAGAGTTGCCCTGAAAAATAGGGATCGGCGGCGGAGAAAGCCGGCGCGTCCCACGAGGCCTTGACCGGAGGGATGATCGTCGTCTTGGCGAAGAACTGGGCGTGGATCTCGCGATCTAGGTAGAGCCGCTTGGCGAAAGCCCAGGCGGCCTCGAAATCCCGTGTGGTTTTGGGAATGCCGAGCATGGTGCCGCCGGTGACGCTGGTGCGGCGCCCGCCCCGCTCCCAGGCGGGCAGGGGCATGAGCTTCACCTTCCCGGCTAGCTGGGGCAGATCGAGCTTCCAGGTGCCGGCGAGCCAGTCGGGCATGAGCGAGGCGAGCGCCACGCCCTGCAGCTTCAGGGTGTTGCCGGCGGCGCTGAACTCGGGCGCGTCCACCACCACCCGCCCCGGCCCGCCGCACCAGGTGGCGAGAGTCGCGAGGACGAAGGCGTTGCGTTCGGAATTGATCGTCAGGCGCTCCTGGGCGTCGAAGAGCGCGCCGTCGGCCTGAAGCAGGAGCGCCTCTATCATGGGGATGTTGGTCGCCCAGAAATTAAGCGGGTAGCGGTCGGGGCGGCCGTCGCCGTCGTGGTCCGCCATGAGGGGCCGCATGGCGGCGAAAAACTCGTCCCAAGTCCCGACCGTGGAAAGGTCGATGCCGGCCGCCTCGACGAGGTCGGCGCGATAGGCGAGCAACATGGGGTGAACGTCGTGCGGCAGGCCGAAGATGCGGCCGCGCGAAGTCCAGGGGGCGAAGGAGGGGGCGTTGATGGCATCGAGTAGGCCCTCCTGGCGCAGGCGGTCAGTGAGATCGACGAAGCCGATGTCCTCCAGCGGACCGGTGAAGACCTTGGGCGCGAGCACGCGCTCCGCCTCGACGAGGTCGGCCATCGGGGTGCCGGACATGAAGCCGGACAGGAGTCGGCGCTCCAGCGCATTGACGTCGATCATAAGCGTGCTCACGCGCGGTCCGGGCCGGTCGGGCGCATCGTTCCACGCCCGCACCACAGGCGCGTAGGCTTGGTCATGGGCTTTGGCAAAGATCCAAAACACCATGCCATCGGGTCGAGCGGAAGGCTGGGCAAACACGACGATCCCCGAGACGATGGCGAGGAGAACGAGCACCCAGACGCCGGGCGAGGCGAGATCGCGGCAGGCGCGGAGGCGGGTGAAAAGGGACATGCGGAGCGAGGCCAAGGGTGAGGGATAGCGGGAGCGTGAGCCGGGGTTCATCGGGCGTAAGAGGGCCGGGCGGAGGGCGGAGCGCCGGCGGCGGCGACCAGATCGAGCGCGAGGGACTGGGCCGGGCCTTCCGGCAGGTGAAGTGCCCACTCCATCGCGGCGAGCCGATCCTGACGCATCCACGCGCCGGCCAAGGCCCCGACCCGACGGAGCGCGGCGGCGGGATCGTCGGGCGCGAGAGGCGTGGTCCTTGCCCACGCGGCGGCGGCGGGTGCATCGACTCCCGCCCAACGCGCGAGGATGAAGGCCTCGGCATGGCCGCGCGGCCCGGGCGGGAGCGCGCGGGCCGCCGTCAGAAGATCGGCGGGCGCCTCGCCTCGGGCCAAAAGGGCGGCGCTTTCCGCCTGGATGAGGGACGCGACCAGAGGCGGCGGGAGGACGAGGCGGAGCACGGCGTCCGCGCGGGCGGGCACCGTGACGATCCCCTCGACTCTTCGCCCATTCAGGGTGGCGCTCACCGAGTGCTCGCCGCCGAAGGCGCGGGCGGCAAACACGCCGGCGGCATCGCTCTGGCCCTGGACGTGGGTCCACCAGCGCTCGCGCACCAGCTCGCGCACGGCGCGGCCGTTGGGTTTTTCGCTCCAATCGGCGCGGTAGAGGGCGGCACGCCGGCGCCAGTGTTGGTTTTCCCAGAAGCCCCAGTTGTAGAGCCCGTCCACGGCGGGATGACTGAAGAGGGTCGTGTAGAAATCGCGGGTGTAGTCGCCCTGCACCTTCTCGTCGCCGATATCGATGTCGAACTCGGTGACGCGGATCGGCAGGCCGAGGGCGGCGACGCGGTCGAGCACCTCAAGCAGGCGATCAGGCGGAGTGAGATCGGAACCAAAATGGCCCTGGAGGCCAAGTCCGCCGAGGGGGGCGTGACGCCCAAGGAGGAAGCGGGCGGTGTCGAGAAAAGCGTCCTGCTTTACCCGGTTGGTGCCGCCGCCGCTGAGGATGCCGTAGTCGTTGAGGAAAAGCCGCTGGCCGGGCAGATGCTCGGCGGCGGTGCGGAACCACTCGGCCATGACCTCATCGCCGAGCAGATCCATGAGATCGTGATTGGAGAAGGGCTCGTTGAGCACGTCCCACTCCTGGGTATAGTCCCTTGTAAGAGCGGCGACGCGGATGATGTGATTAATCACCTCCTGGCGAAGCTCGGCGGGACGGTCGGCCAAGACGCGAAGGGATGCGGGAAGGTTGGTCCAACCGGGCCAGACGAGCACGTGGCCGCGAACCTCGAAGCGATGCTCGCGCAACCAGGCCAGGCTGCGCAGGCTGGCATCGAGGTCGCCTAGCTCCGGCCCCATGTCGCCGGCCATCGCGGTCCACTTGAGGGCGTTTTCCGGCACGGCGCCGGTGAAGAGGCCGAGTAATTTATCCCGGTAAATCACGCTGTCGGGATCCGAATCCAGCAGGCGGGACGGGACGTAGGTGGTGCCAAAAACGAAGGCATGGCGAAGCTGGGTAATCTCGACCTGGGCATCGGGCGCGGGACTCCCGTCGGCCCCGACAACTTCGACGCGCAAATCGCCCTTGCGGAGTTTTTCGATGCGGGCATCGGCGGCGGCACGCCAGGGCGCGTCGACCTCGCGCCCCGCGTAGTCGAGCCGGCTGACCGACAGGCTGTCCAGCGCGGTGCCAGCCGGGAAACGCAGCAGCTCGAGCCCGGCGAATTCCAAGGTTTGCTCCAGGACATCGAGGCCAAAGCCGACCTCGGCCTCGCCGGGAGCAAAGTCGCGGTTAGCGACGAAGGCGTGGGCGCGGGAACTCCAGTCGATCCCGGCGCTGTCGACGCCGCGGTGGATCTTTTCCCATTGGGGCCGCCCCAGCTGGACGTAGGAGGTGATGGAGCCTTCGCCGGTCTCCGCCTTCACAGCGGGGACGCGCAGGCGGAAACGAAGAAAGAGCACATCACCCTGCGCGAGGGCGACCGGGATGGGGTGCTTGAGCTCGATGTTCCAGGGCTGACCGCTGGGCCGGAAAATACGGATCCGGCGGGCTCCGGAAGGGGCCTTGGCGTCGGCGGGCACGGCGGTGTCGGCATAATTCTCCGGCGCGACGGTCGCCGAAATGGAAAATTCGGCAAACGCATCGGAGCGCAGCAGGATTTTCCCGCCCATCGGCAAGGCGGGCGGCGTGGGGTCGCCCCAGACGAACGAAGGCGAAAGCAGGAGCACCGCCGCGAGCGCGCTGAGGGCGCGTCGCAACAGAAGGGAGCAGAAATTCATGGCTCGAGACGGATATAACGACGAAGGAACGCCTCCTTGCGCAGGATGCGGGTGTGACCGTCGGCAAAGACGACCTTGCAGGCAGTGCCACCGGCGGCGCGAAAACGCAGGTGGCCGCCCGAGGAGTCGTTGTCGATATCGGGCCCGGGAGCGATGGGCGCGTCGTCGGAGGCATTGCCTGCGAAGGGAGTCCAGGCACCGCTGCCGTCCGTGGCCCAAAAACTCACGTGTGTATTCCCCGAAAGGGGTTGGGTTCCGTCCGCCACCAACACGGTTTCGGAGGGCCGGCGCAGCCGGGCGCGATTAAATTGAGGTCCGTTGGCGAAGTGGGGCATCAGCACCGGATGCGCGGTGTAGTGCAGGTCGCCCAGCGGGATGGTGGCGGACGGGTCGCGGAATATATCGCTGGTCGCCTTGTTGTTTCCATAGGTCTCGGTGCCCGCCGCGCCGATGTAGGCGGCCAGCACGGAGGAAAAATCATATTCGTTGGCTTTATATGAATACGGAAACCGACCCCGGTTTTCATCGGCGTAAAGCGATGCGGCGAGCCCGATTTGACGGAGATGGGAAAGGCCGACGGCATCTCGGGCAGCGCTTCGCACTCGTCCGACAGTGGGAATGATAATCGCGGCCAGAATGCCGACGATGGCGATGACCGTGAGCAGCTCGATCAAGGTGAACGCGGCGCGAGGTGAGTCCATGCGTCGCCGAAAAGATATGGGCGGGGTAAACATGGGAAGTGGGGAGAGCATTAGCGGGACGGACGGGGCGGGCGTTTTTTCAACAAGCTCAATACGGCGCGATGGCGGCTCCGGCGACCGTGCCGAAGATTTCCAAATCGCCGCCATCGCCATTGTAGTAGCCGAAAGTCATCCATGTCCGCTCGCGAAAAGACTCCGCGAGCGAAGGCAGGACGACAGTCTCGGAGGAGTGGTCGCCGCAGGAAATCGTGGCTGCGGTGCCTTCGGCGACTTCGCGTAATGCGAGTTCGAGCGTCAGCCGATCAGGCGAGCCGATGTTGGATAGATACAGCCGAGGCTTGCCAGACTCGTGCCACTGACGGCCCGGAGCGCGGGTTTTTACCCAAAGCGAAAGATCCCAGACCTCGGCCGGGCCAGGCTGGCGAATCAACACTACCCAAATAACGTTGGCATCGCCCTGATCGTAAGTCGGGGTGGTAGTGTTACCGGTGAGATAGAGACGAATACTGGCATTTCGAGAAGAGTCGGACGTGACGAAGGCATTCTTGCCAAAGCTTATCCGATAACGCGCACCATTTTCGCCCCAGAAAACGCTGTCTTGGGCGGTGCGTAAGCTGGCGTGGCTGAATTCCGTGCGCGCGCTGGTTTGAAGCAGGAGGCCCTCGGGCGTTTGATGCCGTTTGCCGCCGTGACCGACCTCAGTCCAGCGGGCCGGGTCGAGTGCAAGCATCGAAAAAGTTTCCGCAAAAGCGGGAAGCGCGGCCAAGCGGCCGGCAACGAAAAGGCCAAGTCCTGCGGCAAGAATGAGGCGGGGTAAGGATGACATGGGGAAAAGAATTGAGGTTGACGGTGGGGAAATCGGCGAGGGGCGCGGGCGCCCCCTCGCCGACGAACTAACGGAGTATCGCGGAACTCCGCATTTAGACTCCGCTAGGGGCGGACCGGCGGCGACGCAAAGCGACGAAAACCAGCGCGGCGGAAGCGGCGAGCGTCACATAGGTCGAGGGCTCGGGTATGGCGCTAAAATCGGCCCCCGCAATAACCCCGGACGCGGTCAGGGGACCTACGCTACCGTTGAACATGCCGACGATCGCCTGCGTGTCAGAGCTGAACGAGCCCGCGATGGAAGTGATGATGAAACTCTGCTGCGCTTGCCCGGTGAAGTTAACGGTGAAAACCGTATTGGCACCCACTTCTTGCAGGCCCAGGGTGAGATTCTTGCCCCCGGGATTGCCGACGTTCGACAGGTAATTTTGGAAGGTTCCCTGATACCACTCGCCGACCGGGCCTCCGATCTTGGTTGTTACAGCCAAGTCATGGGAGCCGTCAGCTTGCTGGATCAGCACCGCCCAGATGCCGTTGGTGGCGACCTGTTCGTAAGCGAAAGCACCGGAATTACCGGCCAGAAATAAGTGCAGGTTGCTCGACTTCGTCACATCGGAAGTCGTGAAGGGATCCGCCCCGAACTCGATCGAATAGGTGGCCCCCGTGGTGCCCCAGTAGAGATCATCCGTTCCGACGCGGATGCTGGCATTGCCGAAATCGGTGCCAACGGGCGTGGTCAACGTGAGCCCGGAGGCACCGGGAGTCGCCGTGCCATCGTAACTGGTGTTGTAGAAAGCGCCTAGGTCGGCGGCGAAATTTTCACTGATCGTGGTGAACGCGCTGGCGGTGAGCGCAGCGTTGAAACTCAAGCCGAGTAAACCAAGGGAGCGAAGGATGGAGGGTGTCATGGGAATGGACTGAAACTATATAAACGATTACTTTTTAGGGTTAAAAGCGTGACTGGAGGCTACGGCAAAAACGAGAAGGGTCGTGTATGCGGTATTATATCGGGCGAGGGGAAATTATCGGATTCGCTGCCAAAATTTAAAGTTTTGGCGTTGACGATGCGGCCTATGTAATCGATTACATTAATCATGAGTCAAGCAACAAATTCGTCCGAGCGTCCAATTAGCATCAAAGATTTCGCCGCCCGCTCGCGTTTATCGGTGGCAACCGTGTCGCGGGCACTGCGTCCCGAAACCGCGCATCTCGTGCAGGAAGAAACGCGACGTCTGGTGCAGGAACTCGCCGCCAAGTGGAACTACAGCCCAAATCCGCAGGCCCGCAGTCTGCGCAACCCGCGTCATCCGATGGTGACGATTATCCTGCAGGACGTATTGGAGGTTTTTCAGAGCGATTACTACTCCCGCGTCTTGGGCGGAGTGCTCGACGCGGCGGAAACCCGCCAGGTGGAGACACGTATCGTGCTCGTCGGCGGCACCGGTCCGGAATTCACCGCCACCTTCCGCCGCCGCACCGCCGGGAGCAACGCCGTGCTCTACTTGGGGAAGCCGCTGCAGACGTCGGAACTGACCGAGATCGCGCGCGATCCGCGCCCGATAATTTTCTACAAAAACGCGCTTCCACGCGACATCTCCGCCGACACCTCGACTCTGCGTGTGATCGGCACCGACGACGCGAAGGGGGCCACGCTCATCGCCGAGCACCTGCTCGCCTGCGGGCATCGCCGCTTCTTCCTCGCCGGCGGACCCGCCGCCATGCGCGACGCCATCGACCGCGAAAACACCTTGGTCGCGCGCCTTCGCCAGGAGGGTATCGAAATCGGCCCGGAAGACCGCACTCATGTGATGTTTTCGGTCAGGGGTGGCCGCGAAGCTTGGGAGGAATTCGCCCGGCAGGAGCGCCCCGCCACCGCCGTGGTCTGCGGCAGCGACGAGATCGCGTTTGGCTTTCACCAGGCCGCTCAGGTGGTCGGCCGGGATCGCGAGTTCACCATCACCGGCTACGATGAGCACCACCTGATCAAGCAGCTCCATGTGCCCATCACCAGTGTCGAGCACGACCTCGCGGCGATGGGACGGGCCAGCGTTGAACTGCTCCTCGAGGCGCTCGCCCGACCCGATGTCCCGCCCGAGCCCGTGTGGCGATTGTTTCCGCCTCGACTGATCGTGCGCTGAGCAGAACCCAGCCGAGCTTTTCCCTTCCCGTCCGGATTTATACTTCTCCATGTCCCACTACCATACCCAACATTCTCCCTTCGGCGCCTTCGCCTCCTTTACCTGCGGCCTGCCCGGCACCACCGGCGGCTTCGGCCAGTCGCTCAAGGGCCCCGCCGATCAGAATCTTTGCGTCGCCCACCGCACCTCCGACGGCGTCTGGCAACAGCTCCCCTTCCTCGACGGCGAGGCCGCCGACGGGGCGCTCGCCTATTTGGGCGATACACCCGCCGCCTTCACGCCCACCCGCGTCCGCACGCTCGCGCCGGACACGGATTACACCCGTCACCTCGGCTGGGCGTCCGACACTTGGCAGGCCGGCCCTTTCCGCTTCTCGCTCTATTCGCCTTGGGACAAAACCGCCGACCCCGCCACGCTTGCGCCTGACGTCGCCCGCTTCGCCTTCGCCCCCGTCGTCTGCGGCGAGCTCTCCTATGACAACACCGGCGGGGCCGGGCCCGTGGAATTGTTCTTCGGCGTGAACAACCCCGGACGTCCCTGGCGCCCGCTCACCGACGTCGCGCCCGCCCTGCTCGGTTTCGCCGCCGGCCCCGAGTTCGGTTTCGCCACCGCCTCCGATCCCGCCGTCGCGCTTCACCAGGGCTTCGACGCCTACCAGATGCGGCTGCACGACCACCGCGGCATCCACCTCCTGGGGCACCACGCCGGCCTCCGGTTCACCGTCGCCGCCGGCGAACGGCGCGGCTTCCCGATCACGCTGGGATTTTTCCGTAGTGGAATTGTCACTACTGGAATCACCGCCCGTTACCACTACACCACCCTTTTTCGCGACCTTGAGGACGTGCTCCGCCACGGCCTCGCCCGCCACGCCGACTACCTCGGCCTCGCCGCCCGCCGCGACGCCGAACTCGACGCCTCCAAACTCGACGCCGACCAGCGCTGGCTGCTCGCCCAGGCCACCCACAGCTACCTCGGCAGCACCCAGTTGCTCTCCGTCGGCGAAGGTCGCCAGGCCCGCCCGCTCTGGGTCGTCAACGAGGGCGAATACCGCATGATCAACACCCTCGACCTCACGGTGGACCACCTGTTCTTCGAACTCGAGTGGCAGCCCTGGGCGGTGCGCAACGCCCTCGACTTTTTCGCCTCGCGCTACAGCTACACCGACACCCTTCGCACCCCGGACGGCCGCCGCGCCGAGGGGGGCCTTTCCTTCTGCCACGACCAGGGCGTCGCCGACCAGTTCACCCCCGCCGGTTACTCCAGCTACGAGGCCCGCGACCTGCAAGGCTGCTTCTCCCACATGGCGATGGAGCAGCTCCTCAACTGGATTTGCTGCGCAGTCACCTACGCCGAGCACACCGCCGACAAGACGTGGCTTAAAAAGAATCGCGAGATCCTCGACGCCTGCGCCGAGAGCCTCCGCCGCCGCGACGACCCCGATGAAAAAATCCGCGACGGCCTCCTCAAGTGGGACAGTTCCCGCTGTGGCGAACGCGGCTCTGAAATCACCACTTACGACTCCCTCGACGTCTCCCTCGGCCAGGCCCGCAACAACCTCTACATCCAATCCAAGGCCCTCGCCGCCTGGCTCCTCCTCGAACGCGCCTACACCACGCTCGGTCGCGCCTCCTCCGCCAGGGCCGCCGGCAAATCCGCGGACCTTGCCGCCCGCGCCATCCTGCAAAAACACGAAGCGGCCACCGGATTCTTTCCTGCGATCTTCGAGGCGGGCAACCAGTCCCGCATCCTGCCCGCCGTCGAAGGCCTCGTGTTTCCGCTCTTCCTCGGCTGGGCCGACGAGGTCCGTGCGCGCTACCCCGAACTCTTTGCCGCCTACGAGCACCACTTGGCCCGGGCGCTTCAGCCCGGCGTGTGCCTCGATGCCAAAAGCGGCGCCTGGAAAATATCAAGCACCAGCACCAACACTTGGTATAGCAAGATCGCCCTCGCCCAACATGTCGTGCGGCGACTTTTCCCCGCCGCTGTCGGGCCCGTCGCGCGCACCGCAGACGCCGTTCATGCGCGTTTTCAGCAAAGCGTCCCGCTCGGTCGCTTCGCCATGGTCGATCAAGTGCGCAGCACCGATGGCGGCGACCTGGGTAGCCGCTACTATCCGCGTATCGTCACCGCCTGCCTCTGGCTCCAGGAATAGATTTAACCCCCGTTCTGCGGTTCCTTAAAACCGGGAGATAAACTCGTTGTGGGCTTCCCCCGATAAAACGGACACTAGTTGGGCTAGATTTTACTTTTGTTAGTTGAGGTTGGATTCGTAGTCGAGGGGGCTTTTAAAGCCGAGGGACGAGTGAAGGCGTATTCGGTTATAGAAGCTCTCGATGTAGTCGAAGATGGCGGTGGTGGCTTCGCTGCGGGTGGCGAAGCGGCGGCGGTAGATCAGCTCATGTTTGAGCGTGCTCCAGAACGACTCCATTGTAGCGTTGTCGTAACAGTTACCCCGGCGGCTCATGGAGGCGATGCAACCGTGGCCGGACAAGGTGGAGCGATAGGCTGCGCTGGCATACTGACAGCCACGATCCGAGTGATGAAGCAGGCCTGCGCCCGGCCGGCGTTTTCGCAAGGCCATGTGCAGGGCGGCCAGCGGGAGCGCTGTCTCCAGGCTCGATCCCATGGCCCAGCCGATCAATCGGCGGCTATAAAGGTCGAGCACTCCGGCCAAGTATAACCAGCCTTCGCCGGTTTCGACATAGGTGATATCGGTGACCCACACTTCGTCGGGCTTGGTGGGGACGCTTGCCTTTGGCAGCAGGTTTGGGGCGATAGGCTCGTTGTGCGCGCTGTCGGTGGTTCGAACCCGATACCGGCGGGCCTGTCGACCGTGCAGTCCGGCTTCTTTCATCAAGCGGGCCACGCGGTTGCGGCCTACCGCTTCGCCTTGCTTGTGCAGGGCCACCGTCACCCGCGGACTCCCATATGTGCCACGCGAGTCCTCGTGCACCCTGGCGATCTTTGCCCTGATCGCTTTGGTTTTAAGTGCATGAGCCGAGGCCCGCGCGCTTTGCCATTGGTAGTAACCACTGCGCGAGACTTCCAGCACCTCGCACATCGTTTTGGTCGGATGTTCGTGGCTCATCGCTTTAATCCGGGCATACCGCTGTGCGATGGTTCGGAGAGGATGCCCGCAGCTTTTTTTAGGATGTCCCTCTGCTCGGTGATCCTCGCCAGCTCTTGCCGCAGTCGTTCGTTCTCGGCCTGCAACACCTCCTTGCTATCGGACGGGGCAGCCAGCCCGGCGGCCCGGGCTGGCTGCCCCGTCCGATTCCAGTCGTAGAGCTGAAACACACTGATTCCCAGCTCCCGGGCAGTCAGCTCCGCTGACCTCCCGCTTTGCTTCCACATGCGCACTGCTTGCTGACGAAACGCTTCGTCGTGCCTTGGTGGCTTCATTCCTGTCTGCTTTTGTTCTTTCATCGTTGAGTCTTTCTTTAGTGGCTCAACTCGTGTCCGTCGATTCGGGGCAACCTCAGCTATCTGGTGGCAGGATTTGGGACTGCGATCGTGCACTAAGTTCTCCCAAAGTTTGTGAGTTTAGACTCAGAGAAATTGAAAGCTCCGACCGATTTCAGAGTGGGCGAGTTATTTTCATGGCTTAGTTGATTCACCCACAAAAAACGCCGGGGCCCGAAAGCCCCGGCGTCGACCGGTTGATTAGAGAACTGGCGCCTAGGTCCTCTGAACTGTCCGGTTACGGAACGAGTGTGGCCTCAAGGCGGAGGAACTTCTTGGTCGCGCCGGTTGTGGTGACGGTGTAGACGTTGCGCGAGCAGCCTGAGGGCACACCAGTCTGGCTGCCGGCGGCGGTCACACTCACTCCAGTCGCGGTCCAGCTGGCAGGCAGGGTAAGATCTGTGTTAGTTTTTGCTACGACGGTGAGCTTGGCGTCATCCGTGCGGACAACGGCGGTGATGGAGAGCGTCGTTGCGGTGGCGTTCGTCACCGGAGCCTCGACGGTGCCGCTGGGGCTGGTGGCACCGAGAGCGTAACGCATGAGCGGGGTGTAGCCATCAGCCTCTACCGTGGTGGGGTTCAAGATCGATACCGTTACGGTGCGGGTGACGGGCGTGGCGGCGTTGTTGGCGGCGTCGGTCGCGTTGTAGGTAAGGGTGTAGGTGCCGGGTTTGGCGGTGTTCACCGTGCCGCTAGTGATGACGGTGACGCTCGGATCTAAGTTATCCGTGGCAGTCGGAGGGACATCGGTGTAGGTCGAACCCCAGTTTACCGAGGCCGGCGCGGCGGCTGCGATGACGGGCGGGGTGGTATCACTCACGGCGGACGGCGTCAGTTTGAGCGTGCTACCATCAACGACCAAAGCGAAGCCAGCGATGGGCGTCGTAAGGGCCGGTGTGCCCGTTACAGATGCGGCTGATAGAAGCGAGTAGGTGGTGGCTCCGACAGGGGTGCCAACGACCGTGACGGTTGAGCCTGAGTCCAGGTTGAGTGTCCCGGTTGTGGTGAGGGAGTTGGCCAGATTCAGTTGCAGTGCGGCTCCGGAGGCTACGGAAATAGAGGAGGTGCTGTTAGTATTCAGGGCAAGCGTGCCTGAGCTAACGGTCGTATTTCCAGAGTAGGTGTTAGCGCCTGAAAGGGTCCAGGTGCCGCTGCCAAGCTTTGTGAGCGAGGTCGCGGAACCAACGATGGCACCGCTAATCTCACCCATGCCGGCGGTCGAACCCTGAAGCGTGAGCGTCTTTTCGCCGGAGCCGGTGACGGTGAGGTCGCTGGTGAACTTCAACAGGCCCGTGCCCGACTGATCAATAGTCGCGTTACCGGTGGTGCCGGCTAGGCTGAGGATGCGGTCGGTGGTGTCGCCCGTGCCAATATAGACGAGGGTGCCCGTGGCGTTGCCGCTACCGATAGCGATGGTGCCGTTTGTCGCATTAGTGGGTGCACCGAGCGCACTGGGCGAGCCATCAGCGTTCTTGATGGAGCTAAAGCTCAGCGTTCCACCAGTGACAGTGGTCAGACCGGTGTAGTTGTTGGCATTGTTGGTGAGCGTGCGAACGCCGGGGTTGGCCAGTAGATTCGGTGCGGTGACGGGGCTGGAGGTGACCCCGGCCAAACCAGTGATCTGGCCACTGATGGTAATGTTACCGGCACCACGTAAGAGGAAGGGCGCTCCGGTCGTTGATGAACCGACTCCGGATGTCATGGTTCCGGACAGGGTCAGCAAGCCTGAGTCCGAGCTGATATTGAGGGTATTGATCGGTGAAACGCTTACGGACGAGATCGTGCCGGTCCACTCGTTGTTGTCGGATACGTTTTGAAGCGCCACGTTACTTCCAGAATTTGATAGCAAATTCAGAGGCTCCGCAGCAAACACCACGCCGCCTTGTAACTGTAAAACCTGATTGGCGGCGACCGATGTGGAACCGGCCGTGCTGCCAAGCGCATTGGCACTCTGAACGTTGAGGGCGCCTGCGCTGACGGTGGTGTTGCCGGTGTAGGTATTGTTGCCGGAAAGGATGACTGTGCCGTTGCCGGTTTTGGTAAAACCTGCCGCGCCGTTTGCCAAAAGATTGGCCGAGATGGTCGCAGTGGTTGCAACATTGCTCGCCGCGTAGGCGGTGCCGGTGAGGCTACCGTTGCCAATGGTGTCGCCGCTGGCCGCCGCAGTGGTAACTGATACCGCACCGACGGTTTGGCTGGTGCCACCGAGATCCAAATTGCCGCCGGCCAGCGTCAGGGCTGAGCCGGTGCCCAGCGTGCCGCTGCCACTGAGCGTAAGTGCACCGCCATTGATGGCAGTGGCACCCGTGTAGGTATTCGCACCGGACAGGGTGACCGTGCCGTTGCCGGTTTTGGCCAAGCCTGCTGAGCCATTGGCCAAAAGTCTGGCTGAAATGCCGACATTACCGGCCGCATTGCTCACCGAGTAGGAGGTGCCGGTAAGATTGCCGTTAGAGATGGTGTCGCCGCTGGCCGCCGCGGTGGTTACTGAAACCGCACCCACAGACTGGCTGGTGCCACCGAGGTTCAAATTGCCACCGCCGAGCGTGAGCGTCGAGCCGGTGCCGAGCGTGCCGTTGCCACTGAGCGTGAGGGTTCCACCGTTGATGGCCGTAGCACCGGTGTAGGTGTTGGGCGTGCTGATCGTAAGATTGCCAGTGCCAGTCTTGGTTAGGGTGCCGCCGGAAATACCAAACGCACCGATGAGCGAGTAATCTTTGGTGGTGTTATCGAAGGTGGTGGAGGCCGGAGCTACATTGGCCGTATCAATATTGACCGAAAGCGGTCCTGCACCGGTGGCGTTGTCGTTAAAGAGCGCGTCGTCGGCAGCAAGGAAAGTGGTGGTGGTGTTGGCACTGGTGAGCTTCCAGTTATTGGTCGAGGCCAGGTTCCATTTTCCGTCGCCGCCTCCGGTCCAATAGGTGTAGTCACTGACGATGGAAAGCTGAACAGCGGTTCCGGAATTGATCAAAGAGGCGTTTTGGCGACTCGAGGTTCCCGAGACTGAGCCGAGAACGAACTTGCTAAAACCAGCCCCACCGATGCTGCCAGCGTAGCTTATGAGATCGTAGTTTCCGTTGCTCCACGATGATGCCGTGGGATTAATGGTCACGGTGCCGGCCGCATTCGTGGCGAGGGTGGTGGTGACGATCGCGGCGGAAGTCGAGTTGCTGTAGGTGTTCACCGTAGCTGCGCCGCTGAAGGTCAAGGTGCCGATGGTCAGCGCCCCTCCGGCCACGCCGTTATTGTTGGTTATAACACCGCCGGTGCCCGCGCCGACGTTGACGGTGCTAACCGATCCGTTGCCGCTAAGCGTGCCTTGGGTGAGGGTGACGGTGGGAGACACCGCCGTCGTAGTATTGGTGTGGAGGAACTTGGCTCCACTTCCATTCACAATGATGGCGTTGCTGGCATTGATGGTGCCGTTGCCGCTGGTGGTCAGCGTGCCACCGTTGACGGTCGTGTTTCCGGTGTAGGTATTGGCATTGGAGAGCGTGAGCGCGCCGGCGCCGATTTTCGTCAAGCCCCCGTCGCGGGTGGCTCCGAGCGCGGCATCGTGGCTCAGCACCTGGCCGATTGTGACATCGAAAGAGTTGGTATCAATTCTAGCCCCACCTGCTTTGACATTGGCCGCCGTCACAACGCCCGACGCCATGAAGGTTGGATTGGAAATGCTGGCCTGAAGGGTGCCACCGTTGAAGTTGAAAGTGTTGGTGCTTGTGCCGACAGCGGCGGAGGAGGCGTAAATTTGTCCAACCGTCAGGGTTCCTCCATTTAGGTTGGCAGTGCGGGTGCCACTGACCATCGTTCCGGAGCCGTAGCGTAGACCGGCGTATATACTCGCCGCCGGGAGGAGGCCGGAGGTGCCGATCGTGACTGTGCCTGAGTTCACTTGTCCGCCGTCAATGGTGAAAATGCCGCTGCTTGCCGTTGCAGTGCCGCCGAGAATAAGGGCCTGATTGTTGCCGTTTGTGACGATGGCGCCTGCCTTGACGACAAGTGAGCCGCCGTTCGCATCGGCGCCGATAACGATGGAGGTGCCGTTTGGAGTAGTCGCAGTGTTGTAAACGGTGCCCGCGCTTTGGCCAAAATAGCCGCCGGAGTTCACGTTAACGATTGTCCCGCCGGTAATCGACAACGTGCGACCACCGGTGGAACCAATTTGCGTGGTTACATACTGCGCTCCCGTGGAGCTTCCACCGAAGGCGCCCACATTCAGAGTTCCACCCGTTCCCGAGGCAGTCGTGATAATGTCGTTGGTTGCTCTGGAGATGGTGACATTCGAGCCGATTGTCGCGGCGACGGAAGACGACGCCAGTGACACGGTTCCTGAGCTGGTGATTGTCTGTGCGGAGGAGGCGCTGAGGGAGTAGCCCGTCGTATTGAAAAGCATGCCGGCCGCATTAAAGGAATCTGCCACCGTGACGGCCCCTCCGGCAGCACCGCCGAATACCGCGCGATTCGCGGGAGCAAACGCGACATTGGTGCCAGCGGTGGCAACCCAATTAGTGTTTGCGATATTCCAAGTGCCGCCACCAGCGCCTGTTCCCGTGATCGTGGTTGTGAGGGCAGG
The DNA here is from genome assembly GCA_000972765.1 of Verrucomicrobia bacterium IMCC26134. Lineage (GTDB taxonomy): Bacteria > Verrucomicrobiota > Verrucomicrobiia > Opitutales > Opitutaceae > IMCC26134_A. The sequence continues at coordinate 949,603 of CP011265.1, forward strand.
GTCCCAGAAGGAATCTGCAGCTCGAACGGCGGTGACGGACGCGAGTGCTCCGAGAAGAACGGTGATGGCGCCGGAAAGGCGGCGATTGGCGCGAAGATTCGCGGCAGATGAGGACGTGTGGAAGGGCATGAGGGTGTTGGGGACCATAACGTTAGGGGTAAAAGGATTGATCAAAGGTAGGCCACCTTAAGGTGGTAAATCGTTTAATCCATGTCATCCGTCAATAGTATTTTTAATGCGACTCATCACCGTGAGCGTGTAAGCGGGGGGTAAATGAGCTGGCGGGGGGAGTTAGTCAGCGACTTCGGGGACCTTTCGAATTGTGGCCGTCTTATCCTTTAACCGCGCCTGCCTGGATTCCTTTCACGACGAGGCGCTGGGTGCAGAGAAAAGCGATGATCAGTGGCAACACGCTCATGAGACTGGCTGCCATGATAAGGTTGGTCTGTTTGCCGTAGGCGGAGTCGAAGAAAAGCATACCGATAGGCAAGGTGCGCAGGCCTTCGGTTTTAATTAGCACCAGCGGCCAGAAAAACGAACCGTAGGTTCCGAGAAAGGAAAACACTCCCAGTGTCACCAGTGACGGTCGGCAAAGCGGAAGAACCACCAGCCAGAAAGTTTGCCAGCGGCTAGCACCGTCGATCTCGGCCGCTTCGTCGAGCGAACGTGGAATCTGAAGCATGAATTGTCGAAGCAGAAACGTGCCGAAGGCGGTAAACGCAGCGGGCAGGATAAGCCCGGTGTAGCTGTCGAGCAGCCGTAGCTTCACCAGCAGGGTGTAGTTTGGGATCATGGTGACCACGCCCGGAATCATGAGGGTGGCTAGGTAGAGTTTGAAGACTGAGTCGCGCCCGGGCCAGACCAGCCGGGAAAAGGCAAAGGCGGCGAGCGCACTGGTAAACACCTGCAGCGTGGTCACCCAGACCGCCACAAAGATGCTGTTGAAGTAGTATCTGGCGTAAGGAATCTGCTCAAAAACGCGGCTGTAATTATATGGCCTCCAGTTCTTGGGGATTGGGTTGAACGACTCCACCTCCTGCAGGGGTTTCAAGCTGGTTAGGATCATCCAGAGGAAGGGGGCCGCCATGGCGAAGGCGATTAACCAAAGGGCCACCAGGCGGGGCAGACGAACGAAGGTAGGTGGGAGCGGTTTGGCAGAGGCACTCATAAGGAGGAATCCAGGGGGGGACGGGAGTGGAGCTTTATGTAGTTAAATATAACTACTCTTCGTTGTTTTTGGCGCCCCATCGCCATTGCATGAGCGTGATTGCGAAAATGAGAGTAAATAGCACCCACGAGACCGCGGACGCGTAGCCGATGCGGAACTCGGTGAAAGCTTTTTCGTAAATGTAGTAGGCGAGTGTTTTGGTCGTGCCGGCAGGGCCGCCCTCGGTCATCACACGCGCCGTCTCGAAGCCGCCTTGCAGGCCGCCGATGAGGCTCATTACAGAAATGAAAAACGTGGTGGGGGCGAGCTGCGGCCAGGTCACGTTGCGGAATTTTTGCCAGCCGCTCGCACCATCTATATCGGCAGCCTCGTAGAGTTCCTCCGGCACATTAGAGAGCGCGGCAATGTAGAGCAGCATGTTGTTTCCGCCGATGGCGGTCCACAGCCCCATGGTGATGATGGCGTCGCGCGCTCCCACACCCCACTGACGCAATCCCAGCCCGACGTGCTCGACCTCCAGACCGAGGAGATTGGCGGTGGATTGGAGCCAGGTCGGCGCCCGCCAGCCATCGGCGCCCAGTGTGGCTGCCGCGCCCTCAAGCACATGATTCACCGGGCCGAATTCCGGGTTAAGGAGCGCCTTCCAAAGAATCATCAGGGCGACGCCGGCGGTAAAGCAGGGCAGATAATAAAGAGTGCGAAAAAAAACGACTCCACGCAGTTTGCCGTGAAGGAGGATGGCGAGGCCGAGCGACCCGGCGATGGAGAACGGGATGCCAAGCATGAGGTAGCCGGTGTTCACGAGGGTCAGCCAAAACGAGGAGTCGCCCAAAAGTTCGATGAAGTTGGCCACACCGGTCCAAGCAAAGGGTTCGGTCTTGAGTATGCTCCAGTTCGAAAAGGCGACGACGAGAGACCACAGCACCGGTCCTGCGGTGAAGACCGCGAAACCGAGGAAATTCGGGGCGATGAAGAGCAAGGCCGGACCGAGGTGCCGGCGATCCGCGTTAAAGATCGTTTTCATGGGGTGGAGGCGGGAGCGGCGCGACCGGCCTTTGCGAGGTTACGGGCGATCTCGGCGTTGGCGCGGGCGGCGATGTTGCGAAATGCCTCCTCGGGGGACTTGATATCGTTTTTTACCAAATCGAGTTGTTCATCAATCCAACGGGCGATCACCATGTTATTGATCCACGGACTGGATTCCTCGACGCGGCCATAGTTCATCGTGTCGCGCCAGACTCGGTTGTAGGTTTCTTTCGGATACTGCAGGTCAACCAGCCGTGTCTCGGCGCCCGCCCAGGCCCGGCGTGCGCCGAAGCCATCGGCCTCGTGGTTGAGAATGGCGTGGTGCTCGTCGGAAAGCAGGTAATCCATGAACTTCAACGCCTCCTCTTGGTGGGGGGCGAGCCGGTTGATCATAATGCTCTTGCCGTAACTCATGAATACTCGCTCACGTCCGTGCGGCCCCTCGACTGCGTTGAGATCGAGCCCTTGATAACCACGCAGCACGACCAGCCACCACCGACCGCCCAGGGCGGTGGCGTAGCGGCGGGCGCCGAATTGGGTGATCAGTCCTGCGCCCCAGCCGCCCTGCGAGGCCATGCCGGCCTCGGCCGTCGGCGTGGGCGCCACGCCATGTTTATAAACGAGGTCCCGCATGAACTGGAGGGCTGCTATGGCCTCGGGCGAATCGAGCGTGCAGCGCGTGCCGTCTGCGGAGAAGACCTTGCCGCCCCATTGCCATACGAACTGCTGCCACTGAGCCCAGTTTAGTCCAAAACCGTAGCGAACAATGCGGCCCTCGGGCGTGCGCACGGTGAGTTTTTTTGCAAGTGGGATGAACTGCTCCCAAGTCATGCCGCCTGTGGGCAGGTCAACGCCGGCTTCTGCCAGGATATCGGCGTGCACCCAAAGACAGTCCACCGCGACGTTAAGGGGCACGCCATAGTAGCGGCCATCGGCGGTGCGATATGTGGCGTCGGCGCCGTTCCAGAAATCGCGTTCCGGAACGACGCCACGGCGGGCGAACTCTTCGCTCAGGTCGAGGGCGATGCCGGCCTTCAGAAATGTGTCGAGACCTGCCGCGTCGTAACAAGCGAAGAGATCGGGACCGACGCCGGCGATGGCCTGAACGACGACCTTCATTTTGTCCTCGTTGTCGGAATCTATGGCCAGGCGTAGATCGGGGTGGGCGGCGTTAAAGGCTGTTGCCTGAGTCCTCGTCGAATTTGATTCTCCAACCGCCCATGAGAGCGGGATTCGGGGATCGGAGGAATGTTTCGGATGCCAATACCAGGCGCAGAACGTCAATGCGCTTAGTAGTAAGAGAATGATGCGGGGGTAGCCGTTCACGAAAGAGAGGGGTAATTGCCGCCGAGAAGTAGGCGCTGCCACGTCCTTAGGGTGACGCAGATTAAGCGTTTGAATAAGAAAGCGGGAGTTTGCCCACTTATGGGGGAAAATGTCTTTACGGCCGAAGCCTCAAAGCGATTAGTCCCTTGACAAGCTAAATCGTTTTAATAAAACGAAAACTTCCTCTATGCGCTTCCATTTAATCGGCAATTCACATCTCGACCCAGTCTGGCTATGGGACTGGCGCGAGGGCCTCAATGAGGGCATAACGACCTGCCGGACCATTTTGCGCCTCATGCGCACTTTTCCGGAGCTCACTTACGTCCGCGGAGAGACCTCCATTTATCGCCATATTCAGGAGAATGATCCCGCCACGTTCGCGCAGATTCGCGCGATGATTGACGAAGGGCGCTGGGACGTGGTGGGCGGCACGCTTTGCCAGCCTGATACCAACCTGCCGGCGACCGAGGTGCTCTGCCGCCAGTTCGCCCAGGGTCTGGACTATATGCGTCGCGAACTCGGGGTGCGTCCACGTGTAGCCTGGGCGGCGGACTCCTTTGGACATAGCTACGGTTGGCCGGAGATCTACTCGGCTGCGGGCATGGAGTATTTTGCCTTTTCGCGTCCCTTCGAGGCGGATTGCCCCCTGCCATCGCCGGCCTTCAATTGGGAAGGACCGGGCGGACGCAAGGTATTGAGCTGGCGGATACCAATTGGCTGGTATGGAAGTGAGCGCGGTGAAGTCGCCCGGCGTCTCGACGAGTATCGCTCAAAAGCCGAGCAATGGGGCGTCGAAAACATCGCCGTCACTTACGGACTCGGCAATCATGGTGGCGGCCCGACCGCTCTCCAGATCCGCGAGATCATGGCTTGGCGTGACGCCAATCCTGACGTGACCACGGAGTTTTCGACTTTTCATCGTTTCTTCGACGCGCTGGCCGCCGAGAACAAGGCGTATCCGGTTGTTTCCAAGGAACTCAACTTCACCTTGCGCGGCTGCTTCTCAAGCGCGTTCCGCTACAAGAAAGCCTACCGCCGGACCGAGAATATTCTCCTCTCCGCCGAACGCACCACGAGCGTGGTGTCCGCCTCGCTCGACCGTCCCGCGCCCGATCTCAGTGCCGCTTGGGATTCAGTGCTTTTCAACACGTTTCACGATATCCTGCCGGGCTCTTCATTGGAGCGAACCTACGAGGATCAACATGCCTGGTTGGGCGTCGCTTTCCATGACGCACGCCGGCACGAACTGACCTCGCTCAATGCCCTCGCTGCCCGATGCGATACCCGTGTGCCTGCGCCAGCTGACGACATGCCTTGCGCGGTGCCTGTCTTGCTTTGGAATCCGCATCCTCATCCGGTCTCGACGCACGTAGAGTTCGAGGCCTGCTTGGAATACCGTCCCATCACGAATTACGTTAACCGTCCCAACGCGCTGCCGGTCGAGGTTCTGAACCAGGAAGGCAAGCCGGTAGCCTTCCAGTTGCTCACGGTCGAAAACCAATTTGGATCCCACCTGCCTTGGCGCAAGCGCGTGCTACTGCCCGTGACTCTGCCTGCCTGCGGCTTTCAAGTTTTCTCGGTAGGCTGGAACGAAGCAGCCCGACCTGTCGCCGCTCCTGCGTCTTTGGTCCGGGCTGAGGGCGATCATCTTATCAGTAATGGCTCGCTCACCGTGTCCGCCCGACCAGGTGACACCGGCGTCGGCCTTGAACTCGACGGTCGTCCGCTGGCCGGCGGCATTTTACGCGCGGCTACCTTTGATGATCCATTTGGCTCTTGGGGTAATCACGATGGCGATCTCGCCGGAGACGACATTTCCACTGTCCTCGCTGACTGGACTGTCGCGCAAACCAAGGTCCTCGAGTGCGGTGCCTTCCGTGCCAGCCTTTGGGTGATGATGACTGCCGGAACATCTCGTCTTGAGCTGGTCCTGCACGTTGAGGAGGGAGCGCGGCAAGTTCGCGCCGAGGCTCGGCTCCTTTGGAATGAGCGGTCCGCCCGCCTAAAGTTGATCCTCCCGGATGGCGGGGCATCGGTGCTCTACGAGGTGCCGGGTGGCGACGTGCTTCGTGGTGAGCTGGGCGAAGTGCCTGGCGGGCGATGGATACGCGCCGATCACGCAGCCACGCCCTTCATCTTTGCGAGCGACGGTCTCTATAATTTCGACCTTAAGAACGGATCACTGCGCGCCACTGTGCTGCGCTCCACCCGCTATTCGCGCAACTCTTCCTCTGCCGCGACAGAAGAGCCTTGGCGTCCACATCTCGACCTCGGAGAACACCGGTTCCAGTTTGCGATCGCCGCCGCCGATACCGATGCGTGGGCTCTTGCGGATTCGCTCGAACAGCCTGTGACCGCGATGGTTACTTATCCGCACGAAGGCACGCTGGGCCGCTCAGGCTCCTTACTGGCGCTCTCCGCTGGTGTGCGTCTGCTTGCCCTCAAGCCCGCCTACGATGGCGAGGGTTGGATACTCCGCATTCAGTGCATCGCGAAAGAGGTCGTTGACGTTAATCTCACCTGGGTCGGCGCTCCGCTCCGTTTGGGTTCACTCACGCCTTACGAAATCGCGTCCTGGCGTATTGCCTGCGCGCCGAGCGGCTGGAGCCTTGAGCGCGTCAATACCGCCGAGGAGTCAAAGGTCGTCGAAGCCTCGGCTAACCCGTTCAAGAAAGAAGCGCTCTCCAGCGCCCGCGCCTGATCTCTGCCTCAGGCAATCTAACGTTGGCGTGTAATACAACCTGGTGGGGCCTGCGAATGGCTCCCACTAGGCCTTCGGCGTGACGACGCTCTTCGTCGCTCACGCCTTAAACTCTCCCCCTATGAACAAACCCCTTCTTACCTTCTTCTCGGTGCTCGTGATCATGGCCTGCCCGATGAACGCCGCGACCGCCGCTCCGCCTGAGGCGTGTGCTGCCGCGAACCTGATTTATCCAAAGATTGCGGATTTAAAATTTGTGCCGCGTGGACCGGTTGCAAACGACATGGCCGAGCTTGAGCGCCGCATGAAGCCCTATACCGGAATTACAAATCCCGGTGCCGATGCCTCAACCTTGAACGGCAAAGTGATGGCGGGTTACCAAGGCTGGTTCGCGCATCCCGACGACGGTGCGGGTATCGGCTACTTCCACTATGGTGCCGAGAAGGGTTTTCGACCTGGATTCAGCACGATCGAAATGTGGCCGGATATGTCGGAGATGGATGCAGATGAGAAATACCCGACGCTCTTTCGCCTAAAAGACGGTTCAGTGGCCAACGTTTTCAGTTCCTACAACCCGAAGACTGTCGCGCGACACTTTCGCTGGATGGCTGACTATGGTCTCGATGGTGTCTTCGTGCAGCGCTTCGGCACGCGGATCATCAAGCCGCGCGATTATGATTTCACCAATGGGGTTCTCGATCACTGCCGTGCAGCGGCCAACCAATTCGGACGCACGTGGACGGTCATGTATGATGTGAGCGGGCTGAAGGAGGGGGAAATGGAGAAATACGTGATCGCCGATTGGAAGCGGTTGGTGGATCTGATGAAAGTGCGCGAGGATCGCATGTATCAACGCCACGAAGGAAAGCCGGTGCTGGCGATTTGGGGTCTTGGTCTCGGGAATAAAGACCCGCAACGTGGCGGAATCGGCGAGAGTGTAGCGTTGTTGAATTTCCTGAAGAACGATCCGGTTTACGGCGGCAATTCCATCGTGCTCGGCATTCCACTCGCCTATCGCACGCCGGGGCTGCGCGACGCTTCGTCTGATCCGCGCTGGGCCGAAGTTTACGCAATGGCGGATGTGCTCAGTCCGTGGACGATCGGTCGCTACAAATCACCCAAGGAGTATGACAAGGTGCGTAAGGATTTTCAGGTCGGCGATGTGGCTCAGTCCCGGGCCGCCGGGCAAGATTACCTCCCGGTCATTTTCCCGGGCTTCAGCTGGCAGAACCTTATGGGCACGCGTGGAAAAAAGGAGCCGCAACCCGCGATTGCCCGCCTGCGTGGCGAGTTTTTCCGGCACCAGGCAGTGGGTGCGCGTAAGCTCAGAACGAAGATGGTCTACGTGGCAATGTTTGACGAAATGGACGAGGCCACCTCGATATTTAAAGTCACAGACGACTCTCCTGTTGGGCCCAATTCGTTCCTTGGCTGCGAGGGCTTGCCCTCCGACTACTATCTGCGCTTGTGCGGCGAACTCAGCCGTGAATTGAAGACGCCGGAGCAGAATACGAACAACCGTTGGATTCGTCGCCGGCAGTGATCGAAAGGCCAGGGCTTAAACCCGAACTCCGCCGATAAAGTTCATGCGGTGAAGTTATTTCCCGCGTTTTCTTTCCGATGGGTGAGAGGCTTGTTCCGTTTTCAGTTTCTTGTTTTCAGGCATATTTTTCTCATAGTATGCCTTTGCTGTTTCCGCCTGATCGGAGGGCAACTGAAAGACGTATTTGCCGGGAGACTCCTGGTTGAGGCGGTCAACGATCCTCTTGATTGTCGTGAAAATAGTGGTGCCTTAGTCTGCTGAGATCAGCTTGCCGGTGACGAATTCCGGGGACATGGGGTTGGCTTTTACCCGGGAAAGATCTTCATAGAGTTCCTCTTCCTTCCAGCAATCCCGTATGCGCTCCATCAATACAGGCACGCCGTTAGAAAACTGCGGGTTGGATATGTGGTTAAAGTTGTGGCGAATGCTGTCCACTCCGGACAGGGAGGTGTAAAATTTTAGAATTAAGGCAACCACTCGAGAACGAAAACGGGTTGGGGCTCGATTGCTTCAAGTTGCTCGCCATCACCTTGTCCGGTGGATTGAACGAAGAGGTTCAAGATCCCATCTCGTTCCCAACGGATGTGGTCGTAGGAGGGTTCCCAAAACCGGACGCCAAACTCGGTCAGGTCTCTGGTTGTCCATTTGTCGGAGCGGAGATCTGCGCATTGGGAGACGGTGACTTTGCTGCCTCTTTCGAGATCGCGGTAGATTACGGAGACGGACGTTTTGCCATCGGCGGACTTAGCCAAAACCTGGGGGCGGGAGATGGGAATGGCCTTGGAGCCTTCGCCGGAAAGCGAGAACAGTGTGGTGCGCGTGGAGACTTGCGTGGTGCGCCATGTTTTACCGTCGTGGGCGATGACGAAGAACTGGGGCACGGGAGATCCCGAGGGGCGGAAATAGGTGGCGATGATGGGGTGACCGTCGGAGTCCGTGCACATCGAAGTCTGGTTGATCAGCTCGTGCTTCTGCGGGACGCGGGCGGCGATTTCGGCGGTGGCGAGGGTGATGGGGAGCGCGTAGGAAGTGCCGTCGGATTTGCACCAGGTTTTGCCTCCGTCATCGGAGCGGGCGTAGCAGACATCGTGGTTGGTGGCGACGTCGCCGGATTCGCGCCAGACCCAGGAGACATGGATGGAACCCTTGGCGTCCACGGTGGACTGCGGGTAGGCGTTACGCTGATTTTCTCCTGAGATAAAGTTGGAATGGATCTGGGTCCACGTCTGCGCCTTGGTGTCGTAATGGTTCAGGGCAAGGTTTCCCCGGCCGGAGCTGCCGTCGCGGTAGAGGAAAATCAGGTTGCCGTTGGCGAGTTTGAAAAACTGGGGATAGGTGACGTTGTTTTCAAAAAGACCGGTCATCGGGATGTTTTTGGTAAATTCGGTAAACCCAGGGGCGACCGATTTAACATAGCGGAGAGGGTGCCCGTGGTGATCCCAGGATAGGTGCAGGTAGCCTTCGCCATCGGCGATGATGGAGATGACGTTGTGGGCGTCTTTGGTGTTTCCGGTCAGGGCGGTGACGGTTGGCGTCCAGGTGGTGTTGCCCAGGGTGCGGGTGGCGATGACGACGCGGGAGTCTGCGTTGTAGTAAGCGACGAATTGTTGGTCTTTCCAGGTGGTGATGGGGTCGGTGCGGAACACGGCGGCGTTAACGGAGTTGGCCGCCCAACCTTTGCCGACTTCCAAGAGCTTTGCCTCGCCCATATGCGGTGGCGGGTGCTGGATGTCCGCTGGGGAATCGGCAAGCCCCGGCGAAGCGATGAATGCAAGCGTGATGACACGGCGGATGAAACCCGAGAGGTGACGGGTGGCGCAGCGGGGGTAAGGGCGTAGGCCTGTGCGTTTCATGGTATTTTAGTGACCGTCTGACACTCTCGGGCGCTTAAGGCACTAAGACCTTAAGACGTCCAAAGAGGGCAGGGCTCGCGCCGAGTGGCACGTAGACGCGCACCCGGTCGGTAGTCGTGGTTGCAGGTGGCGTAAACGTGTAGCTGGCGTCCACTCGGATTTCGACGCCAGGGGCTCCGGTCGCCGCCGTCCAAGGTGCGGTCAGATTGGTAGTCGTTTCGATGTCCGCCGTCACGCCACTTGAGACCGAGAGTTGGGTCCGGCGATAGGTGAAGAGCAGGTAATTCCCGGCCGGGACGGAGGGCGAGACGATGGGATTCGTCACCGGCTCAACGGTCGGCAGCAGGTTGGTATCGAGGCCGGCATTTGGCGTGCCGCCCAAGACCATTTCCACGCCGTTCAAGATGCCGTCGTTGTCCGGGTCGCTCGCTGCGCCGATGATCAACGGGTTCGTTTCACCCGGAAAAAATCCATTTATCCAAGAAGCGAAGGTGGTGGTGACGACGAGTTCGATGTCGTTGCCGTTAAGTTGAAGAGTGCCGGTGAAGGATCCGATCAGTCCGCTGAGGTTGGTGGTATCGAGCGTGCCGGTGCGACTGCCGCTGGTGACTAGTTTATAGGTGCCGGCTTGCAGCCCGCCGAGGTTGGTGAAGGCGAAATCGTTGAAACCGAGGGTTCCGTTGCCGATTGCGAGAGTGCCGTTGACGGCGATCCGGTCGTTGGTTCCGGCGAGGCTATCCAGCTCACAGGCGAGTGTGCCGGCCCCTGCGGCTGAGAGGTCGAGACCTCCGGTGATGGAGAGCTGGCCGACAGACGTGCCTGGGCTGAGGCGAGCGGTGCCTCCGACGGTCACGTTGCCGGCGAGGGTGCCGCTGCCTTTGAGAGTTTGGCTGGATGAGACAACCAAGCGACCGCTGGTTAATCCCGTCACATTGAGGAGTGCGGTGCTGCCGACCTCGATCGTCGGCGACGCACTCAGGTTGTTGGTAAACGCGCCGGATAATGCGAGCGTGCCGGCGCTGATTGTGGTGTTACCAGCGTAGGTGTTGTTACCGCTGAGCGTGAGAGTGCCGGTGCCGGTTTTAGTGAGAGCGCCGGCGACGGCGGAATCGTTCGAGAGATTGCCGGAGAGGGTAACTGCACGCGCCACGGCTCCGTTGTCGGCAGCCTGAATGGTCACGCCGCCGAGGGTGGAGCCAAGTTTCATATCCAAAGGCGATGACCAGTCGGCGCTGGCGCCGAGTGTGCCGCCTAGGAGTTTGATGGTGATGGGAAGCGTTGAGGCATTAGTGCTGCGGGTGATACCGAGCGTGCCGACGTAGAGACTGCCGCCGCTGAGTTGGAGGATGGCAGAGGAGGTGGCGTTGTAGGTGACGGCTCCATTGCCAAACTGGATGCCGTTCACCGCCACCGTGCCGCCGGACTGGGTAAGGGTGGCGGTCTTGCCGGCGTTGGCCCCGTTGTTGAAGAAGATGAGCTTGTTGGCGGCCTGGCCGGCCCCGACGGTCAGTGAACCGCCTTGCACATCAAGAAGGGCGTTGGCGGTGGCGTCGCCAACGCCAAGGTAGAGCGTTCCGCTGTTCGAGGCGGTGGTGCCGATGTTGACAGTGCCGCCGGTCTTCAAGGTCAGCGCGGCCTGCTGGTTGCCGCTCAATGCCCTGCCTAAACCCAGATAGGCGCCGGCGGCGGCGTTGTTCACGTTCAAGGTCCCGCCGGAGATTGTGTAGTTCACACTCTGATTGGCGGAGTAGCCAATCCAGTTGCCGCCGGTTGAGGTGAGCGAGACTGTGCCGCCCGTCTGGCTGATGGCGGCGGCGTTGAAACGAGTGACACTGTTGGTGTAGGTTCCCGAGGAGAAGTTGAGCGTGCCGGGACCGATGTAGGTGGGCTGGGGGCCTCCGCTATTTCCGCCGCCAAGATTGAGCGTGGCCCCCGCGTTCACTGCGGTGGTGACGCCGATGTTGGACGCGTAGGCGAGGGTGGAATTGATCGTCGCGGTCTTGTTGGTCGAGACGGTTGTGGTGCCGTTGCCGAGATAAATAGTGCCCCCGGTCAGCTTGTAGCCGCTGCTGTTGAAGTTCAGTGCGCTGGCGGCGATCTGCGAGTCGAGAGTGACGACATACTGGTCCGTCGTGCCATCCGTTCCGGCGAACGTGGCGGTGGCCGCGTTGAGCGGGACGGTTGTGCTGGTTTGATACCAGCAGACGTTGGTGCTGCCGTCGTTCCAGATGGTGTTTGAGGTGTTGTTTGCGACCGTGGTGTTCCAGTTGCCGCTGCCTGCCGTGATCGGTGCGTCGGCGATCGAGGCATCCCAGGTCAGATTAGGCGAAATCGCGGGGGCATCCGATAAACGGGATTCCGTCGTTTCCAGTCCGACAGTCTGAACCACGATGGAACTGTAGGTCCCTGAAATGGCGACGTCTTGGAAATAGAAATAATTGCTCGGCGTGCTGCCGGCGAATACCAGTGATCCATCAGTGAGGCGGATGTAGACATTGTAGGCGTAATGCTCACCGGCGGCGTGGTCCCATTTCACACGAGCGCTGACCAAGCCGCTCCAACTGGCGACGCCCAGCACTTGGACGTTGGTTGGTGCGACGGCCTGGGTCGTCGTCGTGTTGTAAACCACGATTTCACCGACGCGAATCTCGTAGGAGTTCACGGTCGTGCCAGAGGCGAATTTGAGGGCGAGGGCGGCAATATTGGAACCCGCAAGACTGCCGAGGTTGAGGGTAGATTCATTCCAGCCGTTGATCGTGCAGGTGCCCGCCGGATAGTAGGTGAAGGTGGTGGGCGCGGCGGAGGTGGACACACCTACCTGCATCAACGAGTCCACTCCCGAGAGCCCGTTGCGCTTGAAGATGATTTTAAGGCGGGTGTCGCTGGTCACCGGCAAGTCAGTGAGGTAGAGTCGCAGGGTGTTTTCCGCCGTCAGGTTGCCGGATATGCGCAGGCAGCTTCCGCCGCGGTAGCTGTCGCCGTTCCAAAGCTCGGGCGTCAGTTTCGTCCCTGTGCTATCAATGATCCAGCGCCAGGTCGGCAGGATGCCCTGCAAGGCTCGATTCCACCAAGCGCCGGCTTTCACCATCACGCCGTCGTTGTAGAAGTTGTCACCCCGGCCGATGCAGAAGTCGGTGGCGAAGGGGAGCGAGTTGATAACCGAACGCTCCGCGATGTTGTGGGCTACGCCCTTCCAGGCGCCGGTGCTGACGGTCGCGGAGGTGTTGCGGGGGTCTCCGCTCGCTCCGGTCCAGAAAAGATCCTGTTCTGGGAGCTGGGTGGCAAAGGTGCGTGGCAAGTAGAACCCGACCGAGGTGAGATGATTCAGACCATCGGGGAAGGCCTTCGCCATCTTGATCCGCCCGGAGGTGGACGTCCTGAAATCCTCCGCCTGCGTTTCGAGTCCCGTCCAGATTTTGTAGGGATTGAGCAGTAGAGCGTCAGCCCGATTGCGGGAGTTTTGCGGGCCTGCCGTCGTCGTATCGTAGGAGAAGTCGGTAAAGATCGAGTCGGCGATGAGGTCACCGGCGCTGTCCTGCACCCCGGTGGTGTAGTTGTGCCGCATATACCAGTCGTTGGCGGTGCTGAACTGTTGCTGCCAGGCGATGGTGCCGGATTCGGTCATCGAGTCATACCACGTGACACGCAGCGTGCTGTTTTGACGAATGTAGCGAACGAGATCGCGCATGGCCGCCGCATCGGCCGCCGAGCCGCCTGCGGTCTCCTGGTTGAAGAACCAGCCGTCAAAACCGTAGTATTGCGCGGTCGCGATCAGCTTGTCCGCAGCCGGGTAAGTGTTGCCCGACTTGGTGAGAAACGTCTGCACCCAGGTGTAGTTGCCCCCGTAGACAACGGGAGGGAAAAAGATTGTCCCGAGAATCGGCACGCCGTTGCGATGGGCGTTGTCGATCATCTCGCCGGTCGGCGGGACAAAGTTGATCGCACCGATGCCACCCCAGTAAACCGACTGCTCGACATACTGCCAGTAAGTGAACGTGTAGACGGACCCGGAGCCTCCCTGCGGCCGGTCGCCGAAGTGAGTGTCAAGTGACTGGATACCGCCCTGACCGGACCTGGCATTGGCGTTGGCCTGGAGTGCAGCCGGAACGTTGATGCGCGTTTGCAGTGGCACCGTGGCGACGTTAAACGGCGCGTCGGCGTCGGTGGCGGGATTCCACGCCAGAAGCTGGGAGATCGTCCATGACGGAATCCCGGGCATGGCCGGCATCACTGGACGCGCTCCTATCCAAGCGAGGGTCATGGCGTCACGCTCCGTGGCGAAATCGGTGGCGCTGAGTTTGTTCGTGTAGAGCTTCACCGCACCGACGGAGCCGATGACGAAGCGGCCCGTGTTGTCCATGCTCCCCAGCCTGAGTGTCTTGCTGGTGCCTGCAAAATTGGCCTTGGGAACGGTGCCGGTGACTTCGGAGTTATTCAACGAATCCCAGAGGGTGAGCACGCCCGTGGCGGCGTCGTAGTTTACGGCGAATACAATCGAAGTGCCGGCGCGAACCACGCGATCGGTGCCCGGGCGCTGGACCGTGACGGTTCCCATGTAGGTTTGGATGACGCCTGTGCTGCTATACCGAAGGCCAAAGCCGCCGGTAGTTGCGGACGTGACGCCAAGCAGATCGCTCCAGTCCGTGTTCAATTGATCCACGCGGACTGAAACCAGCACCGCAAAGCCCGTGTTGGCGGCGGCCGCGCCGGTGCTGGCCGTGAAATCGAGCAGGCTCGCGGTCAGCGCGGTATTGAGTAGTTGGAGCGCGTCCGCCGACGGGCCGAAAAGAACGCCTGCGGTGCCAACCGGAAAGAGATTGGCCGCCGGATAAGTCACACTGCCGAATCCGGTCGAGGCGTGGTTCGCGCTCCCCGATTGATCGGCCCAGGCACTCACCACATTGGAGGCGTTCCTGGTGATGCTTGCCGGAACGGTCGCGGTCAAAGACTGCACCAGTGCGGCACGAACAGGCGCGGCCCACGCGAGCAGCACCGCGCATAGAAATGCGGCCAAGGGCATCGTGCGAGCGGACGGAAGACGAGGTAACGGCATGGGGGGCGGCACTGAAAGCGTTCGAAAAGCCGGACTGCTAAAGGAAATGGATTTGCGAATCAGCGAGTCCAGGACGCGTGAGTCGGGGAGAGTTTGTGGAGCACCGTTCGGAAACCGCCGATTGGCAATGAAGCGGGGAAGGCCGGCGACGTCTGTTAAAACGATACAGCAGCCCGTAAGAGGTTCAAGTTGTATCCGCCATCAATTCAGCAAGGGGCGACTGGCACGGTTGGCGCGGCCTGCCAGAGTAGTCCGGGATCGATTCGGGTGTGCTGCTTCAATCCATGGGGCGGCCGAAAGATCTCAGGCCGACAAGTATTACGAAGGCTACGTGGGGGAATGACTGCCGGACACTCTTTTGGGGTAAGTTAACAGGATAAATCGTTTTACGTTCATAAGTCACCGAATCAAGTTAGTCCTCATGCACCCCATGAAGTCTTTAAGAATGATTTTTGGTTTTATCGGCTTGATGGCATTTGCCGCAACGCCGCGTGCTGCAGCAGTTGCGCCGACCGTGCACCTCGCCGCCGACTGGCCGGTGTTCATGGCCCGGCAGGATTTGGTCTGGGATCGCTTGCCCGACCGCTTCGAGTCAGCGGCATTCACCGGCAATGGACTGCTCGGAGCCATGGTTTTCACGGGCGATGATGGGCAGTCGATCAAGTGGCAGCAGGGGCGGACTGACGTCGAGTTTATGGGCCGCATTCCCATCGGCGATCTGGTGCTGACGCCGGTTGGAAAAATCCTCGGTGGCGACATGCGCTTGGATCTTTGGAATGCCGAGGTGCGGGGCACGATCAAGACCGACCGTGGCGAAATCCAGTTCCGCACCTTTACCCACTCCGACCAGATGGTGGAGGTTTTTGAAACGATCGCGACAGGTGGCGAACAGGCGCGGTGGTCGTGGGCACCGGGATTGGCGGCCAATGCGCGCAAGGTTTACAAGAAAGAGGCGCTCTTGCCCGAAGACCAGAATGCACCGCCAGTCCGCAGCCGGGAGGGCGAGATCGAACTCAGCTTTCAGCCGCTCCGGGCAGATCGTGGGCACGCGACCGCCTGGCAAATCATTGATGCCGGGAATGGTAGAGCCATGGTCTATGCGAGTGTCGGCTATGCTCCGCAGGAAGCCGTCGCGAAATCCGCGGCCCTCGCTGCGGTGCAACACGCGGTGAGTGCCGGTCTGGCTTCGCTCGCGGAGTCCCATCACGCGTGGTGGCACCGGTTCTGGCCGGAAGGCTTCATCTCGATACCCGATGCCCGGCTGGAGAGTTTTTACTACATTCAGATGTATAAAATGGCCAGCGCGACGCGCCCCAGTCGGCCGGCATTGGACTTGATGGGGCCCTGGTTTCGCAGCACTCCGTGGCCCAAGATTTGGTGGAACCTCAACATCCAGCTCGCCTACTGGCCGCAATTGACCGGCAACCGGTTGGAGTTGGGGCAGTCGCTCTGTGAATTGATTGACCGCGGAACGCCCGCGCTGATTGCGAATGCCAAGGAATTCAGCGCCGACTCTGCCGGAGTCGGCCGGGTGACGGGCTATGATTGCGGCAGCTTAGTCAGCTTCGAGATATGTAATCTTCCGTGGGCCATGCACAATTATTGGCTGCAATATCGTTACTGCATGGACGACGCGATGCTGCGCGATCGGGTGTTTCCGATGCTCAAGCGGAGCATCAATTATTACCTCCATCTCCTTGTAGAGGGACCCGACGGCAAACTACACCTTTCCAGTGGTTACAGCCCGGAATACCCGAAGCAGCCCAAGGTAAACCCGGATACCAACATTGACCTATCGTTGTTGCGCTGGGGTTGCCAGACGCTGCTGGAAACGTGCGGGCGCCTGAAGGTGAACGACGCACAGATCCCGGTTTGGAAAAACACCCTGGCGAAGTTAACGCCCTATCCGACAGACCAGAACGGTCTGATGATTTCCGCCTTGGTGCCATTCGCCGAATCGCACCGTCATTATTCGCATCTGTTGATGATTTATCCGCTTTACCTGATGACGCCCGAGCAGCCCGAAAACCGGGAGCTCGTGATCAAATCACTCAAGCACTGGATGAGCATGCCGAAGGCGCTTCAGGGTTATTCCTACACCGGTGCATCTTCGATCTCGTCCTTGCTCGGCGAAGGCGACGAATCCTGGCGTTACCTGAACAAACTCCTCGATACCAAGATCCCGCCTAATACGCTGTATGGCGAATCCGGTCCCTGCATCGAAACGCCCCTCTCGGCGGCGGCTTCGGTGAACGACATGCTGCTCAGCAGTTGGGGCGACCGCATCCGCGTGTTTCCCGGGGTTCCGAAGGAGTGGCAAGAGGTCAGCTTCAATACGCTGCGTGCGCAGGGTGCATTCTTAGTCAGCGCCACCCGTCAGCAGGGGAAAACCCAATTCATCCATATTCAAAGTCTCGCGGGTGAGCCTTGTCGGATTAGGAACGATTTTTCGGAGCCGGTAAAATGTATCGGTCCTGCCACCGTAAATCTTCGCGAGCAGGACGGCGTGATTCAGCTCGATTTGAAACGCGGTGAATCAGCGGTTCTCTACAGCGGGAAAACCCCTCCTTCGCTGAGCATCTCCCCCCTTGCTGCCAAGCCTGATCAGATGAACGCTTGGGGTCTCAAAAACGCGAAGTGATTTTACCGTTCAGTCCAAAGGGCGCGACCAGAACGCCGACCAAGAGGGGACTTCTCAGGCAGTGCGATTCGAGGCCTTAGATTGGCTTTAGATTAGGCAATGTGACTGGCGGCGGCGCCTTTGTATTGAGTTCGCTGAATAGCGGGCGGGCTTTGACGGAATCCAAATGCGGCGATTTCACGCGTGCCAGCCATTCGATCAGCAGGCTTTTCATTCGCTCGGCGTCGGCGCGGTGTTTTTCCCTGCCCGGATTCCGGCCAATGAGATTATTCATTTCCTGCGGATCGTCCTTGAGGTCATAGAGAGCATCCAATGACGGCGCGGTCGCGGTCTGGCCGCACATGAACTTCCAGCGTCCGTCGAAAATCATAAAGCCCGGCACGCTCTGACTATTCCATTCCGAGACTGCCACTCGTCCCTCGCCGCTTTGTTTGCCCCTCGATGAAGGGGCGCAAGCTGTCGCCATCAGATGCGTGCCCGGTCTGCCCGCAGTAGTCGAGGATGGTAGGAAAGAGATCGAGATGTGACGCGGGTGTTTCGATGACCGTGCCCGCAGGGATGACGCCGGGCAGACGCAGCAAAAGCGGCACATGCACCGAGCCCTCGTAGAAAACATTTTTGCTGTGCATTCCATGGTCTCCCAGCATCTCACCGTGGTCGCTGGTGAAGATAACCAAGGTGTTGTCCGCGAGACCGAGTTCGTCGAGGCGCCGGAGAATTTTCCCCACCCAGACATCCACCTCGGCGACCATCCCGTAGTAGATGGAGGTCATCTGCCGGATGTTCGTTGGGTCGCGATAGGCCCCGGCTTCTTCGCGTTTGGTTGGGCGATAGGGCGAATTGGTGCGGGGATCATTTATGCTGACCGGCACCGGAATACCATCGGGCGGATACAGGCTGTAGTAGGGCTCGGCCACCATCATGGGCGGGTGGGGCGGATCGAGCGAAATGGTGAGGGTGAACGGACCTCCCTTGAGCCGATCCAGTGCGGCCAGCCCTTCCGCCGAGGTAAAGGCCGTCAGGCTATGTTCAGACGGTGTCTCCAGCCGGCCATAGGCTTCTCCCTCCGAGGACCTCGTGGTCGCGGGCTTGTCATAGTTTTCATCCAGCGGAATCGGACGATAAACCCCGAAGCGCTGGACCCGTTCGCCGGGCTGCAAGGGCTGCTTCGGCACGTTTGCGGCCAGGTAGGCCTTATACGCGTCCGCATCGGACAGGTCGGAGATGCAGCCGGCAGGTCGCTTGCCGTTCAGCCAGCGCACCGGTTGCGTGTAGTCCAGTGCCAGCTTGTAAGGGCTGTGGTATTTGCCGTGGTATTCGCCCCGGTAACCACTGCGTAGCAAAATTTGGTCGAAGGAGGGGTAGGGCGGCTCGGTTTCCGAGCGAGCGTCGTTGTTGTCCAATACGTGATTCGATGTGATGCTATGCCCGGTGAGAATCGCGGTGCGGGCCGGCGCGCAGACCGGACACGCCGAGTAAAACTTTGTTAATCGCGCGCCCTCTTGCGCGAGTTGATCGAGATTGGGTGTCTTGAGCACGGGGTTCCCTGCGCAACTCATGGCATCCCAGCGCTGCTGGTCGGTCATGATTATGAGTAGATTTATCGGCCGGCTTGTCGGCGGCGTGGTGCCGGTGGCGTGGCTTTTCCCGGTCAGCAGCCAGAGCGTCAACAGGATGCAAATAGGTATTCGCTTTGAGACGATGCACCGTGGTGGGTTGGGTTTCATGATGAATTTCAGGGGCGCTATTCGAATGCTGTTAATCTGAGGTTATGCTTGGTTTATTAGCATCCCATCTGAGCTTAATTCCCGTCAGGAACCGCGTTCGGCCATGGTCGTTGTAGCTCGGTTACGCCCAACACGCGTGTGCAGAGACACCACCTGTGCCGGCGGCTGGCATCATCGGCGGCACAAGGGATACGGGGCTCGGCTATAATTTCCATGGCATTTACAGTTCATCGTTTGACGGGACGTGCGAAGAGCCCGGCGAGGTCGCGGGTAATGGTAAGGTAGAAATCGGTAGGCTTGCCTTCGAGGGTTTGGAAGTGCGCGCCCACGGGCGGGTGGTTGGTAACCTTGAAAATCGCGGTGCCTTCATCGATCTCGTCGAACATCGCGATGTAGGCGGTGGTGGCGCCGACGCGGTGAGCCTCCTTGCCCATGTGCCGGTAGAACGCGCCGCCTTCTCGTGATAGGGACGAACCGGCCTGGTCTTCCTCGCCGGGGCGCTTGGTTTTGAGATTATCCCAACCGAAGCCGGGGTAGATCGTGGGTAGGAATATTTTTTTCTTCGCACGCGCCCAGGCGAGATCTTTGGCCCATACTTCTTCGGCCAGTTCGGTGGCTCCCTTTTGCGAGCGGATGCGGCCGACCGACCAGGAGTGGATAACATCGGCGCGGGCGAGTAGCGGACCTATTTCCTTGCTGGAAATCGTGTCCCGGTCGCCGGTGCGCCACCAGAAAGGCACGCCGAGCAGAATGGCGTTGCCGCCGTATTCGGGGTCGTTCTGCAGGAGATCGAGTAACTCGACGATCTCGGCGCAGGTATACGGACGATTGTCATTAAAGCCGATGCCCCAGATGGCGATGAGCGGCTTGCCGCCGAGCCGCAGGATGGCGCCATCTTCGCGGATCCCGGACAGGCGGCAGAGTCGTTTCCAGTCCTCCATGATAATGGAGCGGAGCTCACCCTTTTTCAAACCGGAGAGGTCATACATGATCGTCCACGCAACCCCGTTGTAGTGGGCGGCGAGGCGGGTGTTGTTCATCACCACATTGCGGGCATCCACGGCGGCGGGCGTGCGCAGGTCGTTGCCAAAGCGCTGGAGAAAGGCGCCGCCGATGCCGTATTCGTTCATCCATTTGAAGTGCCGGAAAACGGTCGCTCCATTGTAGGAGCTGAAAATTTCGGCGGTGCTGCCGTCGGCATTGCGGAAGCCGGTGGGGTAGCGCTCCTCCGGACGCAGCTCGGTCATGTCGGGCCACATCTCAACCGTCACGGTGGCGGGATCGAAACGTTCGCTGTCTTTTGAAAAGTGAACCCAGCCCCTGTTCGAGCCATCGCCCTCGGCGTTGAACCAGCCTTGGTAACCGGTGAAGAGTCGCCCCGCCATGCCTTCCTGCCATTTGCCCGGAGCGGTGGGGCCCTCGTAGGGGCGGAGACGCGCGTCCACTTGTTCCCACGTGGTGCCGGGATCGCCCTTCGGCAGCAGGCTTTCAAATTTTGGAGCTGGCAGAGGAGTGACGACAGGTGCGGCGGCGCCGGTCGGTTGAGTGGTAGAGGCGAAGAGCATGGCAAGGAGGAGGAGGCTGGAACGCATGAAAAAGGGATGTTACTGTGCGAGCGGGTCAGAGAGCGGGAGCGGAAGACACCGGCACGACTTCGACCGAAACCGAGGGGAACAGCGTGCTCGGTGCGGGGGACTTGGGCCGGCCGTGCGCGGCGCCGGTCCAGATCGGAGTCGTGCTGCCGTCAGCGTGGCGAACGACCAGGTTGTCGACGTAAACCTCATACGTGCCGGCGCGGGGGCCGTAAAAAGTGAGCGCGTGACCATTGGCTCCGTCGGGCGACTGACCGGAAAGGCCGATGGCACGGCGTTCCCATTTGCCGACACCGGCGCGCACCGGGGGATTGGCGCTCTGGGGGCGGCCGAACTGATCCACGAATGAGTTGGCGCGCATGATCAGTTCACGGCCACCGTTAGCTACTCCGCGAAACAAGCAGTAGCCCGCGCCCGAAGGCAGTGAATCGGGGCCGCAGGCGATATCGAACTCCAGACGGTCACGGCTGTCTCTCGCGGCTGGAAAACTGCGCAGGTTGACGAAGAGGCTTTCCTTGGACGCGACGGGGCCGGACTGGCGAACGACGATCTTGAGCACATCGCCTTCGGGCGCGGGCGCGGCGACGGGCACCAGCGTCGGCCGGTGGCTCAACTCGAGCCCCATCGCGCGGACTCGTGCGTCCATGCGGGCGGTGAGATCGGCGAGGAGAGTGGGGTTTTTGGCGGCGAGATTCTGTTTTTCTCCGGGATCCCGGTCGAGGTCGTAGAGGTCGTCGTGGTCGAGGTAGCGGATGACCTTCCACTTGCCGGAACGCAGGGCATCGGTGGCACGGAAGCTCCAGTAGAGTTCTCCTGGCGGCAGCGCGACGCCACGGAGCAGGGTGGGGGAGAGGTCACGTCCGTCCACGTCGGCGGCAGGGGCTGCGAGGGGCTGCGCCGCCAGGCCGGCGAGCGTCGGCCAGACATCCAGCAGGGAAGCAACATCGGGGAATGTAGTGCCCGGGAGGATATGCCCCGGCCAGCGCAGCGCGGCCGGCACGCACAGGCCGCCTTGCCAGAGGGAGTGTTTACCGCCGCGGTAGGGCGCGTTGCTCGCGCGATTCTCGACGCCGCCGTTGTCGGAGGCGAAGAAGACGATGGTATTGTCCGCCAAGCCGTTTTTATCGAGCGAGGCGAGGATGCGACCGACAGAATCATCGAGGTAGGCTACGAGTGCGTAGTATTCGCGGATCGCGGGGGTGGTGACTTTTGCGGGCACGCGGTCGACCCAGCCCTCGAGAGTCTGGATAGGTGAGTGAGGGGCGTGGAAGGGCACGTAGGCGACAAAGGGGCGGTCGCGCGAGGCGGTGATAAAGTCTATGGCATGAGTTACGATCATGTCCGACGTGTAACCGGCGGCGTCGGGCTGGTAGTCGCGGTTGTGCCACCATGTAACGGGGCCTTTGCCCTGCTGGGTGCGGCGGGTGAACTGGTCGGCTCCGCCACCGTAGTAGTTCCACACTTCGTCGAAACCGTAGGCGTTCACGCCCGGACCGGTGAAGACGGGCATCGCGGTGCGGCCGGGAAACGTGGCCATGTAAGCCGCGTGAAACTCAGGAGTCTCAGGGTCGTCGCTGTTGTGCCACTTGCCGAAAAGGCCGGTGGTATAGCCGGCGGCGCGGAAGGCAGCGGCGAACGTGGGGATGGCGGGGTCGAGCACGCCCTCGGTGTTGGGGCCCGCTCCAACTCTGGCGGGGTGGCGGGCCGTAAGCAGAGCGGCGCGCGCCGGCGAGCACACCGGCCAGGAATGGAAGGCGGTCAGGTTTGCGCCCGCGCCGAGTAGACGGTCGAGATTCGGAGTAGGGATGGGGCCGCCGGTGGCCGAAAGATCGCCGTGGCCGAGGTCGTCGGCCAGCAGGATAACGATGTTGGGCGGTGCGCTTTCCTTGGACGCGGCGCGGGCCGGCAGTAGTGCGAGCGCGCCGGTGAGCAAAACGGAGAACAGAATCGGGAGACGCATGGGGGTAGGGTTGCGGTGGACTGGGAGCGCGCAGGGTGGCGCTGCGGGGGCCAAGAGCGGGGCGGCGAATGTATCAGAGAATCGTATACGGAACCTTGTTTTCAGCAAAGAACTCGCGCCGGCCGGTGTCGTTCATGGTGGAAGCCCACTGCGTGAGTTTTTCGCCCAGCTCGGCGGCGATGCGGTAGCCTTGCGGGGTGCCGCGCAGATTGTTGACCTCGCCGGGATCGGTAGCGCGTGAAAAGATCATGTCGCCGTGGGCGCGGTAATCGTTTTTCGGAAAGGGGCAATTGAGCCAGCGGCCCAGCTTGTGGTGCTCGGTGATGATGGTGGCCTGCGACCAGTTTTCCGACACGAGAAAATCGCGTCCGAGCGGAGCGCCACGTTGGAGCAAGGAGGCGAGGGATCGCCCGGCGAGCGAGTAATCGGTGCCGGGCGAAGGCAGGTCGCAGAGTTCGCGCAGGGTGGGATAAAGGTCGGTGAGATCCACGAGATCATGACGAACCGCGCCGGGCGAGATACGACCGGGTAGACGGGCGATGAAGGGAACGCGCAGGGTGTCCTCGTAGACGTTGTGACCGAAGGAGGCTTTCTCGATCATGCCGTGGGCACCGACAAAGTCGCCATGGTCGGAGGTGTAGATGACGAGGGTGTTTTCGGCGAGGCCGAGGCGGTCCAGATCGTCGAGGATCGTGCCAACGTGGTCATCAATCTCGGAGACCAGGGCGTAGTAGTAGGCGAGGTAGCGGCGGTAGAGGGCATCGTCGCCGTCGGCGGCGGCGAGGTTCCATGGTTTGCCGTTGTTGTGGCGAAGGTCGCGGAGAAAGGGCGGAAGGGCCTCGGCGGGTTCGCGGAGGGATGCAGGCAGGCGGAGGTTCGCCTGATTGAAGCGATCGGCGTAGGAGGCCAGCGGGGTGTAGGGTTGATGGGGACGGTAGAAGGTCGTCCAGGCGAAGAACGGTTCCTTGTCCGCAGCGCGCTCGGCGAGGAAATCGCGGGTGTTTCGGGTAGCCCACGCTTCCATGGTGGCTTCGGGCGGAAGTGCCGAGATGCGACAGCCGAAGTCGGCCGCCTGGTTGCCGGGGAGCTTGTAGCCGAATTCTGCATTCCAATCCTCCATGAAGCGGGAAGTGAGACCCTTGCTTTCGATCCAGTTCCAGTAGTTGGCCTGGTCGCCGTGTTTCGCTTCTTCGGGTTGTGTGCCTGCGGCGAAATCCCAGTCGGTGTCGGCTTGGGTGGCGAGATGGCGCTTGCCGGTGGTGAACGTGCGGTAGCCCGCCTGTTTAAAGAGCCGCTGAAGCGGGATGGCGCTCTTGAACATTGAGCTTCGCTCGCCGTTGCGCATCAGGCCCAGCGTGCGGGGCGCGAGGCCGGTGATGAGAGCGTTGCGCGAAGGGGCGCAAATGGCGTCAGGACAATAGGCGCGTTCAAAGCGGGCGCCTTGGGCGGCGAGCAGATCGATGCGCGGCGTGGGTAAATCGGGATGGCCGGCGCAGGAGAGGCAACCTGCGTTGTGTTGATCGGCCAAGATCAGCAGCACATTGGTGCGTTTCGTGGGGGAGCGGGAACCGGGAGCGGGGATAGCGGCGGACATGGAAGGGTTGGCGAGTGAGGCAGCTGCGGCTCCGGTGACGGCGGTGTGGAGAAATTCACGGCGATTCATGGCGTGGGGCGGGGTTGGAAATGTTGGTCAAAATGGGACGTGGGCCGGGACGAAATTTGTTCTCGCGCCCACACGAAGGCCCAAGATTTCAAGCTGACCCAGTGATGAATCGGATCCTAGCCGAACAGCGAGGCTGATTCATGTAAACGTTTAACCATTGTGTTAAAGTGCTACACCATAGGTAGGGTTTCAAGATTGCGAGTGGAAGCACAAGGATTTTTAATGTTTTGACTAATCGTTTTAACTATGCTTCTTTCACCTCATTTGATCGTTTTCCGTATCCCCTCAATTTCGTCTCCCCCTTACCCCTATGAGTTCCCCTGGCTTTTCCCGTGGTGAAGTTATGTTTGGCCTCGGCCTATTCTGTGTCGGTGCCTTGGTGATGACGGCGGCGGGCGAGCGTGTGACGCGCGCTGTCTCTGATGCAGATGCTGCGAGCGACCTCCGGGGCCTTGCGGCAGCTGGCTTGCTCTATGTCGCAGAGCAGAATGGCAGCCTGCCACCTTATAACCCTAAGGATCCGATTTCAGGTCAAGTTGCGAGCTGGCACTGGAGCACGTCCAAGGTGGCTACCTTGAGGCCTTACATCACGGATGATTCCTTTTTGTTCAATATTGGTGAAGATCCGGTTATCGCTAATCCCTCGAGCCGCAATGACTCCCCGTCCTAGGGCATGAATATCCGATTAAACCGGGTTCGGGCTTTGGAGATGTCGAACATTCAGAATCCCGGGCAAAAGGTCTGGTTCGCCGAAGCCGGTCATCTGGCTAACGGCGAGCGCAAAAAAGGCGGCCTAGATTCCTTCGTGGTGAATCCCGATAAACCCGCCAACGAGGCCGGAGTCTTCCCGCGTCGCGATGGAGTCGGGGCATTCGTGGTCTATTTTGACGGCCGAGTTGAGTTGATCGAAAACGTTTACAATAGTGAGGTTGCAGCTCCGATGCAGGCTAAGGATCCTCAAGCTGCTTTGCGCAAACACTGGAACCTGTAGTCAGCGAGACTCGGCATAAACCCGAGAATCGAGAAATTCGAAATCTTAATAGACTGGAGTTCGTAAAACGCTTGATTTATTGAGGTTACGATGAAAACAGTGACCAACCTACGGTAAAAACGCACCGTAACGGGTAAGCGAACGATAAGATAACCAGCAGCTTGCGGAAGACCGCTTATTTCCGTGTCGGGTGTAATCCCGGGCACGCCCTAAGGCGGGCTTGCTTAGGGACTAGGCTTAGTTCAATCGATTGCGCTACTATGGCTCGCATCACAATTGAAGACGTCGCTCGCGCGGCAAATTGCTCGACCGCGACCGTCTCCCTCGTGCTCAACGGCCGCGGCCGGGTTGCGGAAAAAACCCGCAAACGCGTGCTCAAGGTTCAAGAAGACATGGCTTACGTGCCCAATCCCGCAGGCCGCAGCCTGCGTATGCAAAAAAGCAACACCGTCGGCCTCCTTTTTTACCCGACTTGCGCGAAGTTATTTCGTAACGTTTTTTACGCTGAAATCATGGAGGGATTAGAGGAGGCCATGAGTCATGCCGGCTACGATTTACTCCTCTCGGGCGGCGATTTTTCGGCGGAGCAAAATAAGATGCCTGCTTTTCTCCAGCAGCATAGGGTGGATGCGGCCGTGCTACTCGGTGCATTTCCTCGCCGAATCGTGGAGCGCTTAGGCGAGGCCGGTGTGCCCCTCATGCTTCTCGATAGCAACTACGAGGAGCTGCCGATGGACAGCATCACCACCGACGGCTACAGCGCCGGCAAGATGGTTGTGGCGCACCTGCACCAAAAAGGCCACCGCCGCATGCTGTTCATGGCGTATTCGCTCGAAGACTACAATATTGACGCCCGCGTCCGCGGTTTCGAGGCGGGCCTGCTTGCCCACGGCTTGCCAGGCGAGGACGCCGTAATCCGGGATTTTATCCTTCACGAAGATGCACTGTCCAGACTCCTGGAACGCCTCGCCCGCCCGGACGCACCGACTGCGGTGGTATGCGTAAACGACACCCTTGCCGTCGCACTCATGACGCGTCTGCGCGAGGCCGGCTACAGCCTCCCGGAGCAGGTAAGTTTCGTCGGTTTCGATGACGACGTTTACGCCCGGGAAATCAAACCGAGCCTTACAACCGTAAGTATTGACAAGGCTTCGCTTGGCCGGGAAGGCGCGGCGATTTTGATCAACCGCCTGCGCGATCCAGGCGCCCGAGTGACCAAGATTCGCCTGCCGGTGCAGCTCATTGAGCGCGATTCCGTTGCGACTATCCCGGTGACCTAAGATTGCACGGGGGGAGTGAGAATGCTCCCCATGTTTCATTACATCGCAATTAGAATCAGTCTGTTGTCGCTAGGTTTAGTGCGAGTCGATTAATCAGCATCTCACCGGCATTTTTATTTTATCGTTTAACCACCGATTCAATCAGGTTCGCGTTTATTCGTTCGCACCTTTAGCGGGTGTATTCATAGCGTAAAAGCGATTCTCTACGTGTTCCAGTCGAGGTGGTGCTTTTAAACCCATCTTCCTTTAATTTGAGATTGACCGGCCTTAAAATCTAAACGATTAATCAAGGCAGGTCACTTCGTTTGCTAAAAGCTTTTACCTCTAACGTCATGCTCCCCAACCCCCTTATGTCCTGCTCCACGTCCTCGTCTGCCGCCACCCTTCGCTCCAATCGACGTCTCGTCGGTCTACGCACCGTCCTTCTCGCCGCCCTCGCCTCTAGCCCTGCTGCATATGCCGTGGATTCGTATTGGGATCCTGCGTTGGGAAAGACGATCAGTGGTTCAGGTAATGGCACTTGGCTCGCTGCGACTACCAATTGGGTGACGACTGCTGGCACCAACGTAGCCTTTCCCACGGCCAACCGCGCGGTTTTCGGAGGGGCGGCCGGCCCATTTACAGTGACTGTTGGCGGACCAATTTCTGGGGCAGGGATTCTATTCAATACCACGGGTTACACGCTTAGTGCCACCTCTGCGCAGACAATCACAAGCACGGCTGGTGTGTCATTGGCGTCGTCTTCGGTGACTGCCACGATCGGCTCGAACGTAACTTTTACGCGAGCTACCAACGATACGATCGCGACGGCGTCAGGAACCGGTGGAACCCTTAATATCGGCGCCTTCGGTGGAGGCTCCACGGGTGCGCAGTATGTCAACACTCAATCGGGCTCTACCGGCGCTCGCACACTTTCGATCACTTCGGGAACGATTGTTAACGTTAACGCTGGTGGCTATTTTGGCCAGAGTTCTGCCACTTCTTACGTCACTTCGGTAAACCCGAATGGAACATCCATCGTTGTTGGCTCCGACGCAAACGGCGCCTCTCTCGTAGTCAAAAATGGAGGCACCGTTATAAACGGTAACAACCAGGCATTTATTCTAGGTGGCGCTGCAACGGGTAGTGGTAATCTCACGATTGACGGAGGCGAGTTGAATGCTGGCACAGTTACGATTGGCACCTCCGGCTCCCTACCTGCGGCGAGCGTATACGCCGGTTTGCGCTTCGGATCCGGCACGATGACCAGCGGAACCCGTATAGTGAACCTGAATGGAGGAAATCTGACCGTCGGCCAGATTTTCGCGTCATCCGCCACATCCGGCACCAGCACAAACACTTTCAATTTCAACGGAGGCACCCTTAAGGCCAGCATTTCCAATCCGACATTCATGGCGTCGGGTGTTGTGACCACCGCAAACGTGAGAACCGGCGGCGCTAAGATTGATACGAACTCTTTCGATATCACTATTGGACAGGCCATTGTTCACGAGTCGGGTTTGGCCACCGCAGACGGCGGCCTGACCAAGAGCAATGTCGGCACGCTCACGCTCTCCAATACGAATACCTATAACGGCACCACGACCATCAACGGTGGCACGTTGTCCCTTGGCACCACCGGAACGATCAATAGCAGCAGTGGCATCACCATCAATGGTAGCGGAGCCAAGTTCCTACAGACCAACACCACGACGGCCGTATCCCCGTCGGTGACTCTCACTCAGGGCACGCTTACCGGTAGCGGCACGGTCAATACTGTGAACGTCGGCGCAGGCACCGGTGGAATCATTTCCAACAACAACGGCGTAGCCGGAGCCGCGCTGACCATCGGTGCTTTGACCTTCGGCGGTGCCGCTACGGTGAATACATTTAGCAGCTCCACTTCGGCTGCGATTGTCACCACCGGCGCCCTTTCAACGACCGGTGCCGGTAGCGTGACCATTAATCCTACGGCGGCGACTTGGGCAAACGGGACGAATTACAATCTTGTTAGCTTCGGCAGCCTCTCCGGATCTGGGTTTGGCGCGTTTACGCTAGGCACGGTTGGCGGAATAACCAGTCGGCAGAGCGCATCTTTGCTCAATTCTGGCTCCGCCATTCAGCTCCTTTTAACCGGCGACACGCCCTACTGGACTGGCGCTGGCGACGGAAATTGGAACCTTGCCTCGACCAACAACTGGAAGCTACTCAACGCCGGCACAACCACCACGTTCCTTGCGGCCGACGTCTCGCTCTTCAATGATAGCGCTACCGGCGCGGGACCGCTTTCGGTCAATATTGATACGGCCAACGTAGCGCCGGCCTCCACCACCTTCGACAATACCACCAAAGATTACGCACTGAGCGGCGCTTTCGGCATCTCCAGCGGCACGCTCACCAAGACAGGCACCGGTAATCTGAGCGTCAGCACGGCCAACACCTACACTGGTGCCACGGCCATCAATGGCGGCACCGTCACGCTTAGCGGAAGTGGCACAATCGGCACCGGCTCTTCCCTCACGCTGGGTGGCGGCAAATTGAACCTCGGCGGCACCAGCCAGTCCGTCGGTGCGGTTTCGGTAACGACCTCTGCGGCCAGCGGCGACACCATTGCTAACGGTAATCTTACCGGCACTTCCTACGCAGTGAGCAACGCCTCGGGTGATGTCGGCATTTCAGCCAACCTTTTGGCCAATGGCTCAGCAGGCTTGGCCAAAACCGGCAACGGCACGGTCACCCTGTCCGGTGCGAATACCTACACGGGTGCCACTGGTATCAATGGCGGAACCGTCACGATCAGCGGCAGCGGCACGCTGGGAACCGGCTCGGCGCTGACCCTGGGTGGAGGTAAATTGGATCTCGGCGGCACCAGCCAGTCTGTCGGTGCGGTTTCCGTCACCACCGCGGCAGCCAGCGGCGACACCATTGGCAACGGCAGCCTTACCGGCACCTCCTACGCGGCGAGCAATGTTGCGACTACCGCGACGATCTCGGCTAACCTTTTGGCAAATGGCGCAGCGGGTTTTACCAAAACCGGCAGCGGCACCGTCATCCTTTCCGGCAATAACACCTACACCGGTGCGACTGCGGTCAACGCAGGTGTTCTCAACATCCAGCACGCCAACGCGCTCGGTAGCACGACAGGAGCGACCTCGGTGGTGAATACTGCCACCCTGCAATTGCAGGGTGGGGTAGTGTTCGCGCCCGAGACTTTGAACTTATTGTCGAACAGTGCCAGTTTCGTGGTTCTTCAAAATCTATCTGGCAATAACGAGTGGAGCGGCACGATCGCATCTGCCAGCGTTTCGGCGCTCAATTCCATCAATATTGGCTCGGACTCAGGCGTGCTGACCTTGTCAGGCGGGATGTCTTCCAGCGGCGCGCCCTTTGCTTTTCGCGGGAATGGCACCATTTCGGTTACGGGACAAATCACCGGCGTGACCGGTGTGGCCTCGAGTTCGGGTGAAGGCATTCGGACGCTCAGCAACAATGCTAATAGCTACACCGGGCTCACAACAGTCTCAGGTGGCACTCTGACCTTCAGCTCGATCAAGAACTCCGACGGCACTGCCAGCGCTTTAGGCGCTCCTGTTAATGCGACAAACGGCACCATAGCCATCGGAAGCGGGAACGCCACTGGCACTATCGTTTACGTTGGCACGGGCGATACCACTAATCGCGTTCTAAACCTCGCCGGCACCACCGGCAATGTGACTATTGATCAGTCGGGTGCGAGCGGGCTTCTGAAGTTCACCAGTGACCTCACCGCGACCGGTTCCGGCGACAAGACGCTCACCCTGCAAGGTTCGACTGCAGGCACGGGCGAGATTGCCGGATCCATTGTGAACAGTTCAGGGTTCACCACCTCTCTTACCAAGAACGGCACTGGCACTTGGACGCTTTCCGGCAACAATACTTACACCGGCACAACGACGGTATCACAAGGCACCTTGATCGTTTCCGGCACGATCGCTTCGTCTGTCACCACTATCTCTCCTGGTGCGGTTCTGACCTTCACCGGATCGAGTTCCGCTGGTAACATCACGATCGGTGCGGGCGCTTCCTTTGCACTCGGCACTGCGGGCACTGCCGGCGCGGTCACGATCAATGACGGCACCTTCTCCGGCTCCGGCACCGTTGGTTCGCTTACGTTCACCGGCGCGAGTGTGTTCGGCCCGGGCAACTCGCCCGGCACCGTGACCATCGCCGATGGAGGAACGCTTACCATGAGTTCGGCCACGGTTTCCAATTTCGAGATCACAAGCGCAGCATTCACCGCTGGCAGCTACGATCTCGTGACCAAGACCGCTGGCGGCGCCTCGGAATCAGTGGTGTTTGATGGAACGCTCAACCTTCTTTTCTCGGGCGGCCCCTATTCCGTGAGTGCAACAGCGGTTAAAATCTTCGACGTCGACTCCTATTCCGGAAACTTCACGTCAGTGGTCGTCTCCGGACTCGATACCGGCCTGGTCGCAACCTTTAACAGCAGCACAGGTTACGTTTCCATCGCCGCCATCCCCGAGCCCTCCGCCTATGCGGCTCTGTCGGGTGTCGGCATGATCGGCTTCGCTCTTTATCGCCGCCGTCGCCAACAGAAAGCCAAACGCGCCGCCTAAGGTTTCTCGTTAAAGAGTTAATCATTTCCTAGCCGGCGTGTCTTATGATTCGCCGGCTATTTTATTATTTCTGTAGCCGCAAACCATCACGGATAATCCAGGGTTCACTAAACTATATACGGGCATCCGTGGTTTTAAGTTAAACCGTCACTAAGCTGCCGTAGATCTGTCCCGTTCATACCCGCTCATGCTCAAGTCTTCTCGCTTTGTATTGGTGATCATCTTGTGTCTGTTCGTGCACAGGTTGGGGGCGGCTTCTGCGTTAATAACCAATTTACAGGCCGGAAAACCGCAGGTCGTAGTTGCATACGGCACCAGCCTCACCGCCCGCACCGACAGCGGCAAGTGGGTCGCCGATCTGCAAACTTGGCTCAACTCCCAGTATCCCGGCCTGGCCACGGTCATCAACAGCGGCCAATCGGGCAAGGCCTCGAATACGGCGGTGAGTCTGCTCTCGTCCGCCGTCATCAGCAAAAACCCCGACGTGGTGTTTATCGAGTTCTCGATGAACGACGCGTTCACGAATTTTTCGACCACGAATAATCCGGTGGATTTCAGTCCGACGATCACGCTGGCGCGGGCGCGTTCCAATCTCGTTTCGATGATCACGAGCATCCGGGCCTCGAACCCTGCCGCTGAGATTATCCTGATGACGATGGATGTCGCGTATGACGTGCCTGTCACCAATCCGACAGCGGCTACGTATCGCCCTCAGTTGGCGGCCTATTATCAGGTTTACCGGGACACGGCCGCCTCGGAGGGGCTGCTCTGCATCGATCACTATCCAAACTGGAAAGCAATTTACGATAATAACCTGCCATTGTATAAAACCTATGTGGCCGACGGCGTGCACCCCTCGGCGACTGCGTCTACAACGGTGATCACGCCCACCATCCAGTCTGCGCTCCTGGCCTCCCGACAGATCTCCACGGATGTCTGCATCTACGGCGGCACCAGCGGAGGGGTCATCGCTGCCATTCAGGCAAAGAAGATGGGCAAGACGGTTTCACTCGTGGTGTTTAACAGCCACCTTGGCGGGATGACCTCGGGTGGACTGGGCCAGACTGATCTGGGAAACGCGGATTCCATCCAAGGAGTCGCGCGCGATTTCTACCTCCGGATCGCCAAGAAGTATAACTCGGCGGCGACGGCACCACAGTTCACCTTTGAGCCCAAGGTCGCTGAGTTGGTTTTCCGTGAGATGCTGCAAGAAAACGGCGTGCCGGTTTACTACAATGAACGCCTCGCCTTCGTGCAGATGAACGGGAAAAAGATAACCGGGATGACGATGGAAGGTGGCAATAGCTACACCGCCCGAATGTTCCTGGATTGCACCTACGAAGGTGATCTCCTCGCCAAGGCCGGGGTTAACTACACGGTGGGTCGAGAGCCGAATTCGCAATATCAGGAGGCCAACAGCGGCATTCAGGAAGGACGGACGGGCAATCAGCTTCCCAATGGTATAGATCCCTATGTCGTAGCAGGCAATCCTGCGAGCGGGCTCCTTCCTGGTGTTAATGCCACTTCGGGCGGCGTAAACGGAACCGGCGACCTGAAGGTGCAGGCCTATAACTACCGGATGTGCCTGACGAGCAATGCGACCAATCGCATCACCGTCGCTCAGCCGGCCGGTTACAATGAGGCGGATTACGAGCTGTTATTCCGCGCCATCGAGGCGGGGCAGACCACCGGTTTTTGGAAGACCGACGCGATGCCCAATAGCAAGACAGACTCGAACAACGCATCGGGTATTTCCACCGACTTGATCGGCGGCGGCAGTAGTGAATGGGCCGAAGCCTCCTATGCCCGGCGTGCTGAAATCGCCAAGGCCCACGAGAAGTGGCAGCGCGGTTTGATCTGGACCATTCAAAATCATACCCGCGTGCCGATCGCGATCCGCAACGCCTGGGCCCAGTGGGGACTGCCGGCTGATGAGTTTCTCGATACCAGCAACTGGCCACACCAACTCTACGTGCGGGAGGCCCGACGCATGGTCTCGGACTATGTAATGACGGAGAAAAACTGCCGTGGGCAGGTCGTTGCGTCCGATTCCGTGGCACTCGCGTCCTACACAATGGATTCGCATAATACCCAGCGCTACGTGGCCAACGGGATGGTGAAAAACGAGGGCGACGTGCAGGTGGCCGTCGCGCTGCCCTACCCGATTTCCTACCGCTCCATCGTGCCCAGGGTGGGGGAGTGCGAGAACCTCTTCGTGACCTTTGCCCTGTCGGCGAGCCACATGGGCTTCGGCTCATGCCGCATGGAACCGGTGTTTATGATGCTCGGACAAAGCGCGGGCACTGCCGCCGCGTTTGCCATCAATGATCAAGTGCCGGTGCAGTCGGTGAATTATACGAAATTGAAAGCCCAGCTCGTGGCGGATGGCCAGTTGCTGACATGGGGCACGGTGACTAGCGACACCTCGATCATCATGGACAACTCGGACGCTACAGGCGTGACGATCACAGGAGCGTGGACGGCCGGGGCGGTGACCAATGGCGGGCAATACGGCGCCGACTATCTTCATGATGGCAATGCGCTCAAAGGAACGAAATCAGTCCGTTATACGCCGACCTTAACCGCTGCCGGCACTTACACGGTTTATACCCGCTGGGTGGCTAACGCCAACCGATCCGCCGCTGTTCCCATTGATATCGTAAGTGCTAGTGGAACGAGCACGGTGACGGTCGATCAGAGAACAGGCGGCGGTGTCTGGGTTTCCTTGGGTGATTACTCGCTGGTTCCGGGCGCTGCCAGTGTGCTTATCCGCACCACGGGAACGACGGGTTTCGTGATCGCGGATGCAGTCCAGTTTGTCCCTGTGGCTGTTTTGCCGGTGGTATCCGTGTGGACGACCGCGCGATCAGCCACCGAGCCGTCTACCGCCAAGCCGTCCGGACAGGCGGGTGTAGTCACGTTTGCCCGCACCGGAGCCACGGCGAGTGCGCTTACTCTTCAACTCGCAATTACCGGCACGGCCACCAATGGCATCGATTACACGGCGGTGCCGTCAACGGTCACAATCCCCTCGGGCAAGTCGTCTGTGACGCTTTCAATCACACCTTTGACCGATGCGTTGGTGGAGGGGAGCGAGTCCGTTTTCGTTACACTCAACACCAATGCCGCGTATCTCGTGGATGGTGCGTTAAGCACAGCCGTGCTTGAGGTATCCGAGGGAACGACCACGGCCTATAGCGAATGGCTCCTTCAGCGGGGCTTGACGCCGGGTGTGCTTGGGACCGGTTTCGGTGGCGATGCCAATGGCGATGGTATCCCCAACGGGCTCGAATACGCGCTCCCTGGTGGCCTCGTGACCGCGATGGACCCAGGCCTGTTGACGCTTACCGCCACGGTGCGGGTGGACCCGACTATAGTGATGTCTCTCCAGTCTTCGACGACTTTGCAAAGCTGGCCGACGACTCTCACATTCCCCTTGGATGCCGACCAGACAGGCGTGGCCGCCGGGTTTCAACGCTACAAGTTTCAAACCTCGGTATCGGCGGGAGCGGGCGGTCTGTTCTATCGCATACAAATGACGCAGTAGGCGGGTTTGAATAAACTCTGACACAAAAACCAACATCCATCAGCCGTAGCCCCCCTCCGTTGCTCGTATTTTTTATCCCGCACTGAAGGCGATTACATCTCACCTTGCACTTATGACATCTCACCTATCGTTAACCGGATCTTTTAAGATAGTGGCCCGGGCTCTGGCATTATTACTCGGCTTTGCACTCGCTGCGAAGACGCCTGTCTTCGCTCAAGATTCCGACGTGGATACTTCGGTGCCTCTTCGCCTGCCGGTTGACTTCAAACTTCCTGAGCGGCCCTTCATGTTGGTGTCGGCCGCGGAACTCGCCGCCGCAAAAGAGAAGTTGGCGACGCAGCCCTGGGCCAAGGAGGCCTTGGCGCACTTGCAGGCGCAGGCCGATGTGATCATTGCCGATCCACAGTTTTTCCCAAAGTCTGAAGGCGGCTGGACGCACAAGTATGTTTCCCCGCAATCGGGCGAGCAGTTGAAGTTCGATCCCAAGAGTCCGAACCGGCACCTCGATAAATCCGCCGGTGTTTACCTGGTGGGGAAAGGTTACGATGAGGCTTGGAACTCTTTCGCGTTCCTGGGCACCGCCGATGAGCAGGAAGTGCTGGCTGCGGTGTGGTCGCTTACCGGCGACGTGCGATACGCCCAGACGATGCGCAAGGTCTTCCTCGACATTGCCCAAAAATACCCCGGCTACCGTCTTCACGATAAAAGCATGAAGCTGAAACCAGATGGCGAACCGGTTGGCGACTACGCTGCGACCGGCGGCTACGCGATGTCCCAATCCATCGACGAGTGCAACCTGTTCACCTCGCTTGCCTTCAGCTACGATACATTGGCAGGCTCGGGAGTGTTAAGCTCGGCAGAACAGGCGGAGATCGAAGCCAAGGTTTGGACTCCCTTGCGCGCCTACATGCGCCGCTTACTCGACCAGCATCCCTCCGGTGGAAACTGGTGGGTGTGGCACGCCACCGGAGCGGTCGTGACCGGTGTGGTGACGGGCGATCAGGATCTGGTGGACCAAGGCATGAACCTGCCCAAATACGGCATGCTGGCGCAGCTCCGGTCCGGTTACATCAATGCCGAAGGATTCACCGCCGAGTTGAGCCCGGACTACCAGGCCTACCCCTTCCGCGCATTGATGCGTCTGTCGACGGCAGCGCGCCGCGTCGGGGTGGACTTTCACCGGGTGGATCGATTCCGCAGCGCCTTCGATCTGCCCCTGACGATTTTGCAGTCTAACTTTTGCATGCCGCGCCTCAATGATGGCGCCTACACCTCGCTTGTGAATCCAGCCTGGGCGGCGCGTTACGAGATCGCGGCGACATGGTATTCGAACGAAGACTACAAAAAAGTTCTGGTCGCAATTTATGGATCGACCGAACCGAAGGTGGAACGCGACAGTGTGGCGGCACTGCTCTACGGTCCGACCAGTTTACCCGAAGCACCGCTGGTGCCGCCTACCGACTCGCGGTTTCTCAAGGCAACGGGGCTCGCTATCCTGCGAAGCCCTGAGAACGACTGGAACTTGATTTTGAAGAATGACCGCGGGCAGTCGGGCCACCGTCATCCCGATGCGCTGAATCTGTCGTTGTTTGCCAACGGCGAGGAGGTTTTCCCTGGAACCGGTTCGCCGCGCTACGGCCATTCGACCTATCTGCAATGGTTCACGCACACCATCGCGCACAACACCGTGGTTCTCAATACGACGAGCCAGAAGGTGATGCCTTCCGGTAAAGTGATCGAGTTTGGTTACGCGCATGAAGGGATTGGTGTGGCTCAGTCCACCGCGAATTCGGAGGCTTTACAGGGACCGGCGAGCGGACTCAAAGACGTGACGCCTACCGCGCTGCGACGGACCCTCGTGCTGCTGCCCTCCGCCATCGTGGATATCGTGCGCGCAACGCCGGAAGGCGATAATGCCGAGGGACTGCCCGATACTACGATCGATTTGCCGCTGCACTTTCAGGGCTCGCTGAATATGGACGGAAAATGGTCGGCCAGTAACGACGAGTTGGTTTTGGCAGGTCGGGACAACTCCAAGTCCAAGGTTGCGCGTCAAGGCTACGGCTTGATCGAGGATCTTTGCCGCGCGGAGGATGCTAGCGCGGTGCACGGGCGCGTGACCCAGCGCAATGGCGGCGCGGTGGACCTCTGGCTCGCGCCTGCGCCCGAGACCGGCCGCGTGTATTCCGCGACTGGAATCGGGCTGGAAAACGCCTTGGATAAACGCCTGCCGATGTTGTTGCAGCGGCGAGTCAGCAAACGGGCGACCTTCGCCGCAGTCTATGCCCCCTGGAAGCAGGCGCCCGTGGTCACCAATGCGACCTTCCCCGCCTCGGAAGGCGACGGTGTCGCGGTTGTTATCGGACATGGCGCGGGCAAGGATTTGGTGCTGAGTCTGCCGGGCGCAGGCGAGTTTACCCAGGCTGGGGCGACTTTGAACGGCACTCTCGGGGCGAGTTGTGAAATGGCCGGAAGCGGCAAACAGGTCCTCCTTATCGGCAGAGGGTGGAAACAGGGTGAAGTCGAGATCGAGCTTACGGTATCAGCCGGCCAGGCCGGCGCGGTGTTGGTTGAGTTCTCGGGCTATGCGACTAAGGTGAATAATCTCGGCGACAAGGCGATCTCAGGGCGGGTGAAGCTATCGTCCGATGGTAAGTGGATGGTTTTCGCTGCCGCACCCTCGGAAAGTGTAGCCGTTCGTTGAGGCGCAGACGGCGGCACTTTGCTCAATCTGAATGGAGTGCTCGTTTCGCTCATCTCATGTCCATCCTCCTAAGTCCTCGCGCGCTCCGAGGGGTTTGCTGTCGCAAGCGCTCACCCTTGGTTGCCACGTCGCGCCGTATCTTTCTTAAAACCATCACGGCCTTATTCGCCGCATTTTTTTTGGTTGGTGCGACGGTGTATGGCGGTGGCCTGATGCCGCCGAGTTTTTCCCCGGGAAACTGGTGCAGCTTCGGACGCATAGAGGTCACTACGTCGGCTGATACCGTGACGATTGCCAACGGGAGTGTCGCGGATCTTGCCCCGACTGGCGATTGCACGATGAGCTTCCGTGCCCGTGCGGTGAAGGAGAACGAGACGGTGCAAATCTGGGGCGCTATCCGGGTGAAGGACCGCGAGAACCGCTACGTCTTCGGGTTGCGCGGCGGGCTCGAGCCGCAGATCAGTTTAGCCCGATATGCTGCAGACGGCATGTCGCGTAACCTCGGTTGCATGCCGCTCGATTTTGTCCCTGCGGCAGGCAAATGGTATCGCATCCGGGTGACCGTCGTGGGTCGGCACTTTCAGGTGTATTTGAACGATGAACCTCTCCCGCGCATCAACATCACCGATGATCAAAATGGATGGGAAAACGGCGGCGTCGCGCTCGGAGGTGGATGGCTTCCGACTGAGTTTTCGGATTTCAAGGTCAGTTCGCTGACGGAAGTAGAAGTGGCCGGTTTCAAGGCTGTCGGCCACCACGTGCTCCAGGCGCCGTCGGTGGACAAGGAGGTGCTGCGGTTAAAGCAAAGGGCCGCCTGGCAACCCATTCGTATCGCCAAACTGCCGGAGGCCCGAGGGGAGTTTTCCTTGAATGGAAATTGGCTGTTCATGCCTGATAATCGGATGGATGTCGCCACGGCAACCGCCTCTGGCGACGACCAAAACTGGCACGTCATGCCGGTGCCGGCCTTCTGGACCTTTTCCTATGGCTGGCTTTACGGCGAGGTGAGTTACCCTGAACTCGGTGGCGCGGCGGCCTACCGCTCCCCTTCGGATAAAGCCACGCAGGAGGAGTTGGATCGACTGAACGGCCTGACGTTTGAATGGGAAAAGACGAAGAGTGCCTGGTATCGGCAAGTGATCGAATTGCCCGCAAACCTTGATGGGAAACATTTCCATCTGGTCTTTGATGCCGTGGCGAAGGTCTCGGAGGTGTGGGTTAACGGGAGGAAAATCGCATCGAATGTCGGTATGTTTAAGGAGATTGAGTGCGACATCACGCCAGCCATCGCGCCCGGTAGAAACCTGATCGCCGTCCATGTGATTGCGAATCTCGACCAGAAGATCGCCAATCCGGACAAAGCGGAAACGGAGGCGGTGACCGTCAAGGTAACCAATGAAATGATACAGGCTATGCCGCACGGCATGATGCAGAACAGCGCGGCCGGAATCTGGCAGCCGGTAAAGTTGGTGGTGACGGGGGCCGCGCGAGTCGGCGAAGTCTTCGTGCAAACGACCACTTCCCACGCTACGGCAGAGGTAGAGATTCTCAACGACTCACCCGAAGCGTTGGACACCGCGCTTTCCTACGAGATTCGTGACGCAAAAGACGGATCGCTCCTCTGTGCCGGAAAACCGCTGGCTGTAAGCGTCCCCGCAAACGGCAGGTTCCCGGCACGTATCGCAACGACTGTGGTCGCGCCGAAACTTTGGACCCCGCAAACACCAAACCTGTATAACATCATCTTCAAGCTCTTGGACGGGGAGCGGGTGGTTGACAGCAATACAATCCGGATTGGTTTCCGCACCTTCGAGGTGGAGGGCAACCGCTTCCTTTTGAATGGTAAGCCGTATTGGTTGAGGGGCGGTAACCATACTCCAAATATTCTGCGTCCGAATGACGGAGAGCTGGCGCGTAGGTTTTTTCAGAAATCACACGAAGGTAATGTCTGGCTCACGCGTTCGCATTGCCTGCCCTTCACCGAGGCTTGGCTCGATGCGGCGGACGAGATTGGCATGGGGGTTTCTTACGAAGGAACCTGGCCGTGGCTGATGATCAAGGGTGCGCCTCCTGGGCCGGATATGATCAAGCTCTGGCAGGACGAGTTCATCGGACTGATGCGTCGCGCCCGCAATCATCCCTCCGTTTTGTTATGGACGGTCAACAACGAGATGAATTTCGCGCGTTTCGACGAAAAGGATGCCCCGTTATTGAAGCGCAAGTGGCAGATTCTCCATGACGCGATCCAGGAAATGCGGCGCACTGATCCAACCCGGCCGATCTCGGCATATTCGGGCTATGTGCGTGAGGAGGCTTTGAAAGGTTATCGCGAGGTGGTGGCCCCAAGTGCGTTTGATGACGGGGATATTGACGATGTGCACACCTACAACGGCTGGTATAATCCGAGTTTCTTCGCGTTTTTTAACGGTGAGTTCGGTGAAAAATACGGTCTCCCCGGACGTCCTTTGATCAGTCAGGAGATTTCCACCGGCTATCCGCGCAACGACGGCTGGCCGACTCGTTCCTATATCTACAAGCGATACGTGGCGCAGGCATTGGTGGGGAATTATGCCTTTGAGCAAAACGATCCGACGATATTCCTGACGCGCCAGGCCTTTCTCACCAAGGAACTCACCGAAACGATCCGGCGCACGTCGCGGGCCCAATGCGCAGGCCTGATGCCATTCGCTTATCTAACTTGGTTCTCCGATGTGTGGAAACCTGCCGGGGTCCACCCGATGCCGGCTGCCTGCGAAATCGGCAAAGCCATGCAACCGGTGCTCGTGAGCGCGGAACTTTATGGCCGTCACTTTTACGCCGGCGATCAGGTGAAACGCCGCGTTTGCATCGTCAACGATGCGGAGGATTACCAAGCCACTCCTGCCGGAATATTGACCTGGGAAATCCACTATGGTGCAGCGGTTTTTTCGAGGGGCAGCGTGCCGGTTCCCGCAGTGGATTATTATGCGAACCGATGGCTAGACGTTGACTTCCAGATGCCGTCGAATTTGCCCCAGCCAAAGGTTAACGCGAAGCTGGTCCTTCAGCTCTCGGACGGAGCCAGGATTCTGAGCATGAACGATTATGACATCGTGCTGGCGACCCGTGAATGGGCGGCTCCGGCAATTCAGGGCGCGGTGTCGGTCTTTGATCCGCCCGGTAAGGCCAAGGCTACTCTCGCCGGTTTGCAAACGACGGAGGTTCTCTTGGAAAACTTGTCCAACACGAAAGTCCTGGTCGTGGGGGATCTTGGTGACGCGATCAAAACCCTGGATGGAGCCGAACGCTTGAAGGCCTTCGTGCGAGAAGGCGGGCGGCTCTTGCTTCTCCAGCCCGGCGCTGCGCTTTGCCGATTTCTTCCGGAATATGTGAAGAGCCATCGCTCCACCAAGGGGGAGATTGTCAGTATGGTAGCACCGGAGTCGCCGGTGTTTGACGGGCTGGATCCGTTGGATCTCTCGTGGTTTGAGTTGGGACCCAAAACCACACCGCTCGCCTGCTCGGGCACATGGGAGGTGAACCGCGAGCGCGCGGAAGTCGACACACTCGCGCATCAGTGTGATTTCCACACTGAGATGTTGTCCGGGCCGGAGCAGCAGCGGCCGTTTTTCAGTATCGCCGGGGCACCGCTGGTGGAAATCCGCCTCGGCAAGGGCAGGATCATCGCGAGCGAGATGGTGCTCTCCGCCAAAGATAGGGATCCCATCGCGGGCCGCTTGTTGAAGAACCTTCTGAATACCCTCAACGAAACCGACTAAGCGCCTGGAAATCTGACCATGAAGAACAATCGCCATCTCCTGCTTCTCCTCGTGCTGCTGTGGCTGGGGGGCTCCCGCGCCTTAGCCGAAACAACCGCAGCGGGGCGGTTGCAACAGGCGGACGCGCTCCAAGGTGGGTTTGAGCATCCCTCAAGCGCCAGCCGGCCGCAGTCGCTCTGGTTTTGGCTCAACGGCCATATCAGCCGGGAAGGCATCTCGGCGGACATCGAGGCCATGTCGAAGAATCACATTCGGGGCGCGTTGATGTATGCCGTCGGACACGAGAAGCAGGCGGGCCCCGTGCGCTTCATGTCTGACGAGTGGCTCGATCTATTCCTGCACGCAGTGCGCGAAGCCGACCGCTGCGGCACCGAAATCGGCATTCACAACGGCGCGGGTTGGTCTGCCAGTGGCGGTCCGTGGATTGACGCGGAGCACGGTATGCAGATTTTAACCACGACCCGGACTTACGCGGAGGGCAGGGGGGAGAAACAGGTGCTGGTGTTGCCAAAACCTTGGAGCAACCTGGGTTATTACCGCGATGTAGCGGTCATTGCTTATCCTTCCGGCCCCACCATGTCCGATGTGAAGGCGGCGGTTACTAGCTCTAGTGAAATCGACGGCGCGCTCCTGCTAGATGGGCGGCCGGATACGCAAATTACCCTGCCGGGGGTGAAGACCGGCCAGCGGTTTATCCAGTTGGAATTCCCCGAGCCGATTACCGCCGAAGGTTTGTTGCTCTCCTATTTCGGGTCCACTCCAGGGAGTGGCGGGGAGGTCCAAGTGTCCGATGATGGAAAAAAATTCAGGACGGTAACGCGTTTCGACTACTACTTCTTTCTGAATTTTAAATTCGGGCAGCATCAGCTCAGCTTCGCCCCGACCACAGGAAAAATCTTTCGACTGAAGTTCGATAAGGCGGACGGCGAAACGTATCGCATCGGCGAGGTCGAACTGGTGCTGACCCCGACGGTGAAAGGATTCATGGCGAAGGCGGGTTATTACACGCCTGTGGGAGGAACTGGTGGTGCGTATGCGTGGGGTGCGAGTCGCGCTGACGGTCCGAATATTCCCTCGGTTCAGGTCGTGGATCTGACGAAACTGATGGACGCGGAGGGCGGTTTGAAATGGACCGTTCCACCGGGCAAGTGGACGGTGTTACGTGTCGGCCAGACCGCCAGCGGCATGGAGGCCCAAGTGCCGCCGTCGGGCATTTCCGCCCTCGAATGCGATAAACTGAGCAAGCAGGCGGTAAAGATACACTATGATTCTTACGTCGGTCGCCTCGCCAAATTGTGCGGACCGCTCGCGGGCAAGTCTTTCACCTATGCCACGGTCGACAGTTTTGAAGTAGGCCCCCAGAATTGGACGGCCGGACTAACCAAGGAGTTTCGCAAACGGCGGGGCTACGACCTGACGCCGTTCCTGCCGTTGCTGCTCACCGGCCGGGTCGAGGACAGCGTGGAAGTTTCCGAGCGCTTCTTGGAGGATTACCGGCGGACCTTGCAGGAACTGATGCTCGAAAACTATTACGGTTATCTGAAGGAATTGTGTAACCGGGATCACTTAAAGTTCTGGTCGGAAAACTATCACTCGATGTTTTGTGACACGCTGGACATCGGCGGCCGGATCGACGTGGCGCAGGGCGAGTTTTGGTCCAACCTCCAAAAGGATCTGACCGTATGGCAGTGGTGCGCCAAGCATGCCTCTTCATGTTCGCAGGTCTATGGCCTGCCGCTGGTCCCGGCGGAGGCCTTTACCTCGCACCTCGATCGTTGGACGGAAAGCCCGAAGACGCTCAAGGCCAAGGGCGACTTGATGTATGCCAGCGGATTCAACCAGTTCGCCTTTCATCGTTACGCCCATCAACCATGGTTGGATCGCGAGCCGG
Organism: Verrucomicrobia bacterium IMCC26134; assembly: GCA_000972765.1. Classification (GTDB taxonomy): domain Bacteria; phylum Verrucomicrobiota; class Verrucomicrobiia; order Opitutales; family Opitutaceae; genus IMCC26134_A. The sequence continues at coordinate 992,622 of CP011265.1, forward strand.
GCATGACCATGGGGCCGAATGGCATTCATATGGATCGCACCAATACCTGGTGGGATGAAAGTTCGGCCTGGATCACCTACCTGGAACGCTGCCAGTCAATCCTGCAACAAGGCTCCGTGATGGGGCAAATTGTGATACTGACGCCCGAGTTTGTGCCCTCGCAAATGAGCATTGTTGATGCCCTCAACCAATGGACAAAACGCGAACTGCCGCGAGGCACCAGCTATCTTTTCTGCTCCCAAAACGGGCTGTTGAAAAATGCCCGGATTGAAAAGGGAAAGATTCGTTTTCCGTTAGGCGAGGGCTACCGCCTGGTGGTGTTGCCGGATACCAAAATCAGCTCACCCGAGTTGCTCGTGAAAATCCGGGACATGCTGAAATCCGGCATCACAGTTTACGCTCCGCAGCGGCCTGACCGCGCATTGGGACTTCGGGACCGCGCCAAACGCGACCGGGAGATTCAGGAGTTGGTCTCGGAGATTTGGGGCGAAGTGGACGGCAAGGCCGTGACCAGCCGCAAGGTGGGCAAAGGGTTGTTGGTGCAAGGTGTTTCTCTTGCCGAGGCCACCCGTCTCGTCGGGATTCAACCTGATTTCGATTTTGCCGACGCGGATGGAACGCCCGTCGCCCCCTATAATGTCGTGGGGAATGTGCAGCAGCTGAATGCGATTCACCGCCGGGTCGGCGAACGTGAAATCTACTTCGTGGCCAACCACACGCAGCAGAACCAGCGATTGGTCTGCCGTTTTGGCGTGGCGGGAATGACACCGGAACGTTGGGATCCTGTTACCGGCCGGATGGAAAAACTGACGGCATGGCGAGAGATTTCTGGAGCGACGGAATTGCCTTTGGATTTTGGGCCTGCGGAGTCGGCGTTCATTGTTTTCCAACCGGGAAGTGGCGCGGATTCCATCGTTTCACTGAAGCATGCGGACAATGAACTCTTCCCTGTGTGGCCAAACCGCGACGTGGCGGCAAATTCAACCAAGGCGGCTTGTGATTGGCGGCTGGCAATTGATGCCTCCGGCGTGCCCCACTTAAAAACCGACGCGGCGGGGATATTCACCGCCACGACCGCCAGCGGTAAAACGTGGCAGGTCGAAGCTCCAGTTTTGCCGGCGCCCATCGCGATTTCAGGACCATGGCAGGTTGATTTTCAACCCGGACGCGGAGCTCCCGCGACGGCACAGTTTCCCAGTCTGATTTCCTGGAGCGATCATGATGACCAAGGCATCCGCTACTTCTCGGGCCATGCGACTTATCGGAATAAATTCACCGTGCCGACAGGACTGTTCGGCTCAAATCGTCGGCTCGTTCTAAGTTTAGGCGGTGTAGAGGTCATTGCGGTGGTCAAGGTCAACGGCAAGGACTGCGGCACCTTGTGGCACGCTCCCTATGAGATGGACGTCACCGAGGCCTTGCAGGCGAACACGAATGAACTCGAAATCCGGGTAGTGAATCTTTGGCCCAACCGGATAATTGGTGACCTGCGCAATCCGGGCGAGAAGCCGTTCACCTTCTGCCAGACCCAGCTTTTTTCCGCCAAGGATGCGTTGCTGCCTTCCGGCCTTTTGGGGCCGATCGAAGTCCGGGTGCGATCCGACCTGCCGGTCGGCATTTTAAGTCGATAATGCCGCAGTCGGGCACCTCGGCGTCGGAATGCCATAAGTAAGCGAGCAGGCGGTGGAGATAAATTATGATTCTGATGTCGGCTGCCTCGACAAATTGTGCGGTCGGCTCGCGGAAAAGTCTTTCACCTATGCTATGGCGGCCAGTTTTGAAGTAAGTGCCCAGAATTGGACGGCCGGACTGCCACGGAGTTTCGCCAACGGAGGGGCGATGTCCTGAAGCTGTTCTTACCGTTGCTGCTTGCTGGCCGGGTTGGTGATCAGGGAGGATTCTCGCTGCCTTTGGAACCTTCGAACGCGATGAGTTTACCGGCGGAAACCTTCCGGCGGCATGGTCGGAGCATGGTGGGCTAGGACCAGGTGGCGAGGAAGGTTTCGATATTGGCCAGCGTGGGGCTTATTCCGGTGCGCACATAATGTCCGCTGGTGCAGGCACCGAGTGTGAGGCACGACTCGGGATCGAGTCCCAGGAGCTGGCCCTGGCTGAAGCCTCCGTTGAAATGGTCGCCGGCGCCGGTGGTGATGAGGGGCTTGTCGGTGTAGGGGCCGGGTATCCAGGCGGTGCCGGCGGCGGTGGCGCAGGCGGCGGATTCGCGGGGGTGCACCACGACTGTGGCGATGCCAAGTTTGCCACGGATGGCGGCGGCGGCGGCGCGCAGCGAAGCCTCGTCCTTGTCCGGGCAGGGTAGGGCGAGCACTTCGGCGACTTGCTGGGCCTCCTTGAGGTTGAGACCGAGGGTAACCTCACCGTAGGCGCTGAAGCGGGCAATCAAGTGGAGCACGTCGTGCAAATCGTAGCGCGTGCGTTTTTCCGGGTCGGCAAGATCGAAGAAAAACAGGCGCGCCGGCAGCCCGGGTGCACGGGCCGGTAGCGCGGGTAGAACCTGCTCCACCAGCTCGGTGAAGATGGCGGACATGTTGGGAATCATGGTCCAGTTCACCAGAGCCACCAGATCGGCGGAGGCGAGCGCGGCGCGGAATCGGGCGGCACCCATCACCTCCTCGATTTTTGGCAGCGTAATCGTGTCCAGGCTGCGGAGCTGGCCCAGCATCAGTTTACCGTCCTGAAACTCCACGGCAATGGTGGTGGCGGGGGCGGCGAGCGATACGATTTCGGCCCGGCTGGAGAACGATTGGAAAACCGGGTGGATTGAGGGATGCCCGAGTGCGCCGACATAAGTGATCTTGGTTCCGCCGGCGAGCAGGGCGGCGGCCATGATGGGACCGTTTCCGCCGAGTTTGTCCATGAGCGGGTAGAATTCGACGTTGGTGCTCTTTCCGGCGGCTCCGGCGATGCGGGAGGCGAATTCAGGGATGCTCGTGATGGGGGTGAATGCATCGCCTTGCGCCGTGCGCTGCGCCACCGGCGTCACGATCGTGTCCACGAACCCGTCGAGACCAATTAGGGCGGCTTTGGCGGGGGCATGGTGGGCGACGGTGCGGAGGGCTGAGAGTGCCCGGGTTTTGAACGATGGCATGGAGGGTATTTTTGGGTGGCGAGCTAGCCGTCGGATCACGCGCGGGCCAAACGGCAAATGCCGCAGGACGCTTTGTGAACCGATTGATTAAACTCAGAATCGCTGGATGAACGAGTGATCGTAACTTGTGGGATAGTGCCGGCCCCTCTGGGTGCCGGCGACTGGCGGCGGAGCTTCAAATTTGCGGGAATCGCCCGTGACGAAGAGCGGCTATTTGATTTGATCTTCAAACGCAGTGCGCAGTGTTACCGGACCGAATAGTCCTGATGGCAGCAGCCCGTCCTTTGCCGCGCCGGCGCGGTATTGTTCGACGGCTCCGAACATCAGAAGGTGGCGGTCCTTCGCTGGGAGCGCGAAATCGCCGGTGATGCGGTTGACCAGCAGATTTGTCACCCGCACCACCAGCTCGTTTTCACCCGTCTTTAATGCCGCTGTGACATCGAGCCGGTAGGGCGGTTTCCAAAGCAAACCGACCTGTTTTCCGTTCAGAGTTACCTCCGCAATGTTTTTTAATTCGCCGAGATCAAGGTCCGCACGGGCAGTAGCGCCGGTCCACGTAAAATGCTTCCGATAAGTTACGGCCCCGGAGTAACATTTGAGTTCATCTTCGGGCAGCGTCGTCCAGGAAACCAGTTTATCAAAAGTCTGGTTTCGCCCGAGACCCTCAAACGTCAATTCCCAGCTATTGGATAAATCCAGCGCCGGTGTCGGTGACGGCACGTCCACGGTATGTTTTTTCCCCGACTCTGACGTGAGTTCGTATTTTCCGGCGCTCCATGCGATGAGCCGTGACTTGTGTTTTGATCGAACGATTTCGAAATCACGCGAAATTCCAACAGGGTTTCCATCCTTGCTGATTGAATTCCAGTGCTCGGGGGCAGCTGATTTGCGCAACACCACGAACACCGATCCACGCGGATCCAGCTGCATCGGCAGCTCTACCGTTCCGGCTTCATTTCGATAAATGGATGCAACTTTACGCAGTCCCGTTGCTGGGTCCCAAAGTTCGGGAACGGTGCCGGCGGGCGCCCGGAATTTACCGGTGAAATTTACTTCCTTTTTCGCCTGATTCGAGAGGAAGAACCAGTCGGCGTTTTCCGTGCGCCGTTGGATGAAAAGGATCGCCGCTCCATCGGCGGTAAATGCCGGCGGGCAAGACAACGAGGCCAGCACCTCGGCGAGTGGCTTGCCCCAGATCACACGGCCGCGGCCAGACGTATTTTCGCCTGAATTGGTGTCCTCCTTGCCCCAAAGTTCCTCGGAGAGACTTTGAACCTCACGGTCCGCGTTTTCATGATCGGAAAGTGAAGGGCTAAATCGTGGCTTCGGACCCGATAAAGTTGCCCCGTCGTGCACGAGATCGCGCAGATGCCGGAGTAGGGCCGGTGTCATGGCGCGTTGTGCCGGAGGCAAGGTGAGCACGGCGTAGCTGCCGCCGCCCGGCAGTGAAACGCGTCCGTTCTTCACTGTGGCCTTCAAGAGAGTCTCGGCATTGCAGGCGTCGTAGTCATAGTTGTCGGGAATTTTAGGCTCCATGAATTCCCTCTGGGGGACCAAGGCGGGGGCGCCTTCGCCGATGAAACAACAAATATCCGCCACCGGCCGGCCCTGCTGCAGCATGGCCGAACAACGCGCCAGATAATCGGTCCAGAATCGGGACTGTTCGAACCAGGTTGTGCGGCGGTTGAATTCGAAGGCGTGCAGACGCACGATGACCGGTTTCCCGTCCACCTCCTCCAAGGGCTGTGTCATGAAAAGATGAATCACATTACGGTTGAGCCCGTCGCAAAATGCGCGGTCGCCAAACGCCTTGATGTCGTATGGATCGAGCACGAAGGGCCGACTGTAACCAGTAAAGGACTCGGCGGCCACAATGGGACGGCCGTAGATGTGCGCAGCGGACGCCGTTTGCCGTATCGTTTCGCATTCGGGGCCCGGCCAGCACCCGCGTCCCTGGTCATCGACCGCGACGCCAGGCCGGTAAACGCCCGACCAGAATTCCCCCATAGGAATATCGGTCCTTCCCAGTTGTGCAAGTGCGTCGAAGCAGTAGGGCTCTGGTCCGGCGGCCTCGCTTTCGAATTTGAGGCCGCGTTCGTGGCAGAGTTCCTGTGCCATCTCCCAGTGCGTTATGTAGAGATCGGCAATGGTGCGGCGGTAGTCCCAAAGGAAGCGTTCGCTGGCCCCCTGACTTTCCACGACACGGCCCGTCAGCACAGGTAGCCACGGCAGCAGATCGTAGCCGCGCCGTCTTTTAAACTCCTCCGGGAACGATGCGGTCCATCGGTTGTAGGGCATTTCAAAACTGTCCTCGTGCAAGGCGGACAGGGCCGAGTCTTTGTCGTGCCCGATGGCCTTCAGAACCGGGTCGAGTCCCTCGGTGAAGTGCGTGTTCATGGCCTCGCGATTCAAGTAATCAACGTGGCGGCTTCCCCTAGAGAGTCCGACCGTGGATCTCCAACCCATACTGGTCCGGCCAAAGCGCAAAATTTCCCAATCGACGTCAGTCGCGCCGGCTACGGCCGAGTTCGTCGCGGGCGGATCCCAACGCAGCCGGCCGTGTTCGTCCATGTAGGATGTCAGGTCCACCACCTGTGTGATTTTAGGGAGGTCCGGCACCGCGCCGCCTTGGAGATTGCCCGCTTCGAACATCGCCAGCAGTCCGTCTCTACGGTGGCGGGTGTTGGCGATTTGCTGGGCGAACCGATTAAACGGCAGAACCGCTCCTTGGCTATTTTCGCTTGGTGCCAGGAGACGCAACTCCGCCACGCCGATACGACCGTCCTTTGATTGCGAGGCAGGGAATCCAATGCGGAACCAGCGGCTTTTCGTTTCCGGAATCGGCAGCGTGAAGGGCTGGTTTGGTGTCATATCCTGCCTGACCAGGCTGCGATAGGTCTTGCCGTCATCGGAAACCTGCAAATCCACGACGGCTGGCGTCCACCCGATGCGGGGAACGATGAATACACCCGCAGTGGCGAACGGCTCGGGAAAAGTCACATCAACATATTCGCCGCCTGAACGTCCGGCCGATGAGGACCACAGGGTGTTCGCATCGCCATCGAGGAGGTATTCCGGCTCGAAATAATAATAATCCTCCATACTCGACACCTTGAGCGTTGGGGAAACATCGCACATCCGGGTTGGTTTTTGCTCCGAGGTTTTTGACACCGGGTAGGCGATCACCGATACATCCCGGTAGAAATCTTCCCGGGTCTCCGGTTGGGGAATTAGGACGTCAATGCGCGAACCGCCTTTCACACGGATGCCCGAGTTGACGATTATTTGTCCCGAATTCTCCATATCAACCCACGGCCCTGCACATCCGGTCGATCCGCCCGTATAGTTGATGATAAACCCCAAGCCCAGTCGCTTGGCTTCCGAGTCGGCAAAGCGAAGCATTTCATTCCATTCCGGACTCCATTGCGATTTGGGCGGACCGAAAACCGCCGAGGGCAGGAGTTGTTCATCGCAGTGGTAAAGCGTCATTCCGCCGATGCCCTTGGCTTTGAGCGCCTCCAGATCACGGGTGATGCTTTCTTTCGAAACGCGCCCCATCCACCACCAGTATACCCAAGGCCGGGCGGCGGCCGGCGGATTCTGAAAGGTTTCAGCAAGGGTATCGGTTGAGGCGGGGGCTGAGTGAGAAATCTCAGTGGCCAACATTGACAGCAGTGTCGCGGAGAGAATTTTATGCATTGCTTCAGTTATTGGAGGCGGATGGGGGCCATATTACGTTGGAAAACCGATGGCCGTTGACAACAATAATTAAAACGTTTAATCAAATTAGTTCTCAGTCGTGCCATTCCCAAAGCCATTTCCTTCTAACAACCCCGCCTACGACCCGACTCAGCAGCTGGGTTTACACCGTCCTTACGCGGTGGTTTCGTCGGCTGGATTATCGTCATTGTGGCAGGTCTTTCGGGTAACGGCGCCAATCATTCGCGACGGGCACGATCGAAATTAGAGTCTTAAAGTTAAGAAAACATTCGCTCTCGATGCAGGTGAAACTCAGCCGCGAATACCTACCCCGTTCCCGTAAAACTTTCGGTTGCAGCACGCTGATTGCAGCTCCGAACACTTTGTTAGAATTATGAAATCTAAATTCGTTACCAAATTCACGCTCATTGCTTTCATGATTTGCTTGCTGATTGTCTCCAAATCCAGCGCCCAAGTCGCATCCCAGGAAAACTACCTCTCCCCAGTGGTTTCGATGTTGGAAACAAAGTGGCCCAAAAACCGCGCGGTGAACGTTGTCTGCCACGGGCACAGCGTGCCGGCCGGTTATTTTAAAACCCCCGTCACCGACTCACTACATGCTTACCCAAATTTGCTGCGCGTGGCGCTGGCCGAAAAATACGATAATGCGGTCATAAATATCATCGTGACCGCCATTGGTGGTGAAGCATCAAACCGGGGCGCCGCTCGTTTCGACTTGGATGTGCTGGCACTCAAGCCGGATGTCGTGCTGATCGACTATGCGTTAAACGACAGAGGCATGGATCTGGCGCAGGCACGGAAACACTGGGTGAGCATGATTGAAAAGGCGCAAGCCGCCGGCGCGAAAGTTATTCTGCTAACGCCTACGCCGGACCAGAAATCCAAGCTCGACGATCCGGCCGATCCTTTGAATTTGCACGCCGAACAGATCCGCCAACTAGCTGCGGAGTATCATGTTGGCCTGGTGGATTCGCTTGCCCTTTTCAAAATGCAGATGGCGCAAGGCAAGGCTCTCGTGGATTTTATGTCGCAATCAAATCACCCAAACTCACGTGGGCACGAAATTGTAGCAAAAGAGTTGATTAAATGGTTTCGGTTAAAAGAATAAGCGAATAAAGTCATCGCTTAAATTTCTGATGATATCGGCTGGTCATATCGGGGGGCAGTCGTCCTTTTCCTGCAATTCGCCCTCTTCTCGGATTCAGGGTTGCATCACATGATTTGATGTATCGATTAACCAAAGTCTGTTGCCCACACATTCCGAACCCCGATTTGATGTCCCCATCTGGCTACCTCCCTGCAGGCCTGCTTCTCGCTTCGATGCTTGCCGCACCCGGTCTGGCCGCTGCGAACCGGTCTGACCCTTGGGCTGATGCGCGGAACCTGAATTTCACCGCCGCGGGCGCGGGCATTGCACCCTTGCATCAAGCCGCGCCGGACGACGCCCGCCTTGCCGTCGCTTACGCCGCCGCGCTACTCGCACGCCAGCCCAGAACCGAGGCCAACATCATCGAAGCCCGCGCCCTGCTCGAACGCACCGCCCAGTTTACCCCCACTGCGCCGTCCCCGGCCGACACCGATCAACGCATCCTCGCCGCCTATCTAGTAGCCCGCATCGACCACGATCACTTTGAGAACCCTCGTCTCGACATCGCCCGGTCCGGCTACGAGGCCTTACGGGTTGCGCATCCCGGCCATCCGCTTGCCGATCAGGCCGCTTTGCAACTGGGATACATGCTCGCCTACCAGACCGCCGGTCTCTCGCCCGCCGACACCATTGCCCCCGTCGAGGCATTACTTGCCTCCGTCCACTCCGAGAACGCACGTCGCGAGCTCCATCTACTGCTGGCCCGCATTCAAGTGCGCACGCTGCACAATGACGCCGCCGCCTTGGCGCACTTCCAAGCCGCCCGTGCCATCGGTTGTCAGGCAACCAATCGCGATAACGAACTTGATCTGACCATCGGCATGCTAGCCGCGAGACTAGGGCAGGGTGACCTCGCCGCGCGGCACTATCTCGCCTTCGCCAAGGCCAATCCTCAGGAGGTGCGCACTCAAACCGTCCGCCGCCTAGCCGCCGAGGCCCTTGCCGCCTCCGGCAGCTCCACCAAATGAAGCGCGCGCCGTTATCCTCTATCGTCCCTTACCTGGTGCTGGGCTTGGTTTTCGCTTGGTCCTGCTGGCACGTCGCCTCCATCCGCCGTGTCGCGGTCGACACGGACAAGGTCACGCTCCGGATCGGCCATTGGATGCTTCATGCCGGCATGAGGGAATCCTTTGATCTTGCCATAACGGATTACCAGAAGCTCCACCCTGACGTATCCATCGAGCAGATACCGGTTCCGATCCGTTCCTACGCCATGTGGCTGCGAACCCGCCTCGTCGGCGAGACCGCGCCCGATATCACCGGACTCTCCGCCGTGGGCGAGGAGATCGCCGGCCGTTATTACCTCCCTCTCGACGCCTACGCGAGCCAGCCAAATCCCTACAACGCCGGCACCCCGCTCGAGGGCGTTCCGTGGCGCGATACTTTTGTGGATGGTCTTGAGTCCGTGCGCAACTTGCTTGGCCCGGTCTCGGGCGAACTTTACGGGGTGAATCTCCAGATTAACACTCTGCGGCTCTATTTTAACCGGAACCTGCTGCGTGCCGTGACTGGCAGCGATGCACCGCCCGTCACATTTGCCGAGTTACGCGCCCTCGGCGATCAGATCGCCGCCTACAATGCCCGAACGGGCACCAAGCTCGTTCCCATCGCATCATGCGGCCCCTATTCCCGTTATCTTTTCAACACCCTTGTTCCGTCCCAAACCCAGCGTTTCGCGGTCGAATCCAGTCCGTCGCTCAACCTCTCGGTATCCCCGCAGGACATGGCCACCGCATTTCTTCGCGGGGAGTGGACCTACGCCACGCCGGCTTTTCGTAGCGGACTGGAACTCATGCGCGAGGTCACTTCGCTCATGCCGCCGGGTTTCTCCCAACTCGAGCGCGACGATGCGCTCTTCGCCTACCTTCAGCAGCAGGCCGTCATGTTTTACGCCGGGAGTTGGGATTATGGCGTGCTGGTGCGTGACGGCCCTTTCCCGACCGGAGTAACCAGCCTTCCCCTGCCGGATAGGGATGATCCGAAGTATGGTCGCTTTGTGCTCGGTCCCATTTCCGAGGTCGCCGGCAGTCCTGAGGCCATCCTCGGCATCACCCGCACCAGCCGCCATCCCGAGGTTGCCCTCGATTTCCTGCGCTTCCTCTCCTGCCGGTCAGTCGCCACCACATTCTCCCGCGAGAGCCACCGTATTTCGTCGGTCGTCGGCACGCCGCCTCCGCCCGATGCCCCTGGGCTCGCCCCTGTCCTTAACGGCGAGGTCAACGGCTTCGGCATCGACTTCACCTATCTCGCAGGCGGAAACACCAACCGCGCTTTTCAAAATAATCTCCACCGCGCGCTCGGCCCAAAGGGTGACTTGGATGATTTCATTAAAGCAGTCGAATCCACCATGCCTGAAAACCTTCGCCGCGACCTCGCCCAGGCCGCACTCGGGCAGCAGCGTGAGATCCGTCGCCTCGATTCCCAGCTCGCTTTCGCACTGACCCGGTCCGACCCCAAACCCGGGGAGTGGAGTCGCCTCGCCGAGGCGCAGAGTATTCGCCAACAGGAGCGCCTGCCTCTCGTGCAGGAGTTCTTCCCCTGAGCCCCGTCGTTTTTCCGCCACTCACTGCAACCCTCAGCCTACCCCTTACACCCCGTGGCCCTGCCTATTTCTCGTCACAAAGCTCTTCGCGAATGGAAGCTCTACTTCTTCATTCTGCCGTCGCTGCTGTTTATCGGCGTCTTCTCCTACTTTCCCGCGGGAAGCGCGATCTATCACAGTTTCTTCGACTGGCAGGGCGGCGATAATAAGCAGCTCATCGGCTTCGAAAACTTCTCTCGCGCGTTGCATGATCCGGTGCTCTGGAGCTCCTTCGGAACCGTATCGGTGCTCATTGTTTTCAACCTCATTAAGATGATCCCCGCCATCCTCATGGCCGTGCTCATACACCGACTCAAGAGCGACCGCGCCCAATACGGCTACCGTGTCCTACTGGTCGTTCCCATGATCGTGCCCGGACTGGTCACGCTTTTCATCTGGAAGTTTTTCTTCGATCCCAATCTCGGTGTTCTGAATAACGTCCTCGATTTCACCGGCCTCAAAACCGTGCTCGTCCACCTCGACCAGTTCTTCGGCTGGGACGTCTTTTTCGCCAATGCTCCCATCGGCTGGCTCTCGCAACCCGCCTTGATCCTGCCTTCGCTTTTCCTCTGGGGCTTCCCATGGATCGGCGCCGTCGGTGTGCTCATCTACCTCGCCGGCCTGCAATCGATTGGCCAGGAGGTTTACGAGGCCGCCGAACTCGACGGCGTCGGCCCGTTTCAAAAATTCCTCTACATCGAGCTGCCGCTCATCCTCACCCAGGTTCGCCTATCCCTCGTGTTGTTGATCATTGGCACGCTCAAAGACTACGGCCTGCAACTCGTGCTACTCGGCGACACCGGCGGCCCCGGCGGACGCGGCATGGTGCCCGGGCTCTGGATGTATAACCGCGCCTTCATCGCCGGCGAATTTGGCTACGCCTGCGCCATCGGCATGATCTTGTTCGTCTTCATCCTCGGTCTGACCTACCTCAATAATAAATACGTGAGGGTAGATAAATGAGCGCCGCCCTCAACGACTCCGTCGGCTCCCGCCGCCATCGCGACTGGCCCAAGCACCTCGTGCTGATCGCCATCCTCTGCATCGAGCTCTTTCCGCTCTACATGATGCTCCAGGTCTCGATGAAGGACAACGCGAGCTTCATCCAGAACCCGTGGCTCCCGCAGCCGCCGTATGCGGTCACCGAGGTGCGCAGTGCGCCCGTCGCCGGACAGCCCGATGTCGTCCACAACCGCACCGCCACCTGGACGGAAGTCCTGCACGGTATCACGCCCGCCCTCGTTCCAGACCCCGCCCTGATCTCGGCGGAGAAGCACTTCGACCTCGGCGTCTATCGCGTCGGCAACCTGGTGAATGGTGTGAAAATCGTCGGCCCCTACGTCGCCAACACCGTATTTGTCGCCCTCACCGGCACCTTCCTCTCGCTTAGTCTAGCCATTTTCGGAGCGTATTTCTTCGCCCGATACAGGATGCCCTTCGCCGGCGTGCTCTGGGGCGCCTTCATGCTGCTCATGTTGCTCCCCGGCGTGGCCAACATCGTCCCGCTTTTTACCCTCTTAAAAGATCTCGGACTGCTCAACACCCTCTCGGCTCTCATCATCGTGGGCATCGCAGGCGGGCAGGTGTTTAATATTTTTGTCCTGCGCAACTTCATCGAGGACCTGCCCAAGGACCTTTTCGAGGCGGCCGAGATGGACGGCGCCAGCCACCTGCAGCAGATCAAAACGGTCGTGCTACCGCTCGCCGCGCCCATCATCGGCACTCTCGCCATCCTCGCATTCCTCGGCAAGTGGAACGATTTCCTCCTGCCTTTGATCGTGCTGCGCGACAAAGAGCTTTTCACGCTCGGCGTCGGTCTCATCTACCTCGACGGCGAATATGTGAAACAATGGGGTCAGATCATGTCCGCCTACTTCATCGCTTCGATCCCGCTCATCATCATTTTCCTCTTTTGTATGCGCCTCTTCGTCCGCGGCCTCTCCGCCGGCGCGGTCAAGGGATAGCTGCAGTCTTGTTCCACATGCGATACCCTGAGGTGCTTTAAGTTATTCCGGCCAAACTATTCGATGCAATCTCCGCTCCCCTCCGCCGCCTTGTTCGCCAGCCAAAGCGCCTTCACCGTCGTTTATTCCGCCGCTATCCGTAAGGAATTGTCCACCCTGTGTTCACTTAAGGTGGATGCGGTCACGCCTCAAGACCTCTCGTATTACTCCGTAGCCCTACGTGACGTTGAGTTTCTTTTCACCACCTGGGGTGCGCCAAAGCTCGACGTTACCACGCTCGCCTTGTTGCCAAAGCTAAAGGCTGTTTTCTACGCCGCTGGAAGCATCAAGAGCATCGTGACCGAAGAGTTCTGGGAGCGCAACATTCCCATTTGCTCCGCCTGGGCCGCCAACGCCGTTCCCGTTACCGAATTCACCTTCGCCCAGATCATACTCGGTCTTAAACAGGTCCATCGCTACCCCGCCCTGATGCGTGCCGCGCGCGCACGGGCGCGACCCGAACACTATGAAAACGTGGGTGCCTTCGGCACCACTGTCGGCTTGGTTTCCCTAGGACAGATTGGTCGCCGCGTCGCCGGCATGTTGCGACAGCTCGACGTCCATGTGTTAGCCTACGATCCATTTTGCCCGATTCACGTCGCGCAGGAATTAGGCGTTACCCTCGTTTCGCTCGAGGAGGTCTTTGCCCGCAGTCGTGTCGTGTCTTTACACGCTCCGTGGATAAAGGAAACCGAAGGACTTATTACCGGTGACCTACTCGCTTCGATGCCCCTCGGCGGCACTTTCATCAACACTGCCCGCGGCGCAATCGTCAATGAACCCGAGATGATTACCGTGCTCCAGTCCCGCACCGACCTCACCGCGGTGCTTGATGTCACCTGGCCCGAGCCAGCACCGGCCTACTCTCCGCTTTATGATTTACCCAATATCTTTTTGACTCCTCACGTTGCGGGGTCCGAGCAGGGAGAATGTGCTCGATTGGCGCGCTACATGATCGACGAATACCATCGATTCCTTCACGGCGAGCCGCTGCGCTGGAATGTCAGCCGCGAGGCCGCCGCCCGTATGGCCTAAGCCCCGTCTCTCGTATCTGCGGCTACCTGCCGATTATTTAGTCGGTTTTTCCTCCATCGGGATTAAGGGTTTCCTCTCTTTGAGTCGTTTTTTCTGTTTTAGCTTTTGTGATTGGCTGGCTGGCACTGATCTCGCGAAGCCAGTCGGCCCAGTGGTCGTCGACCTCGGCGATAAGGGGCTTCGGTGACCAGTCGTCGTTATACATGGCGAATTTATCCTTCGACACGGGAGCCAGGTTAACGAATTCGAACCCGTAGCCGGTTCCCTGCGCGAGGGCGTTGCGCAGCATGGGGACGACCTCGGCGGGACGATAGTCGGAGCCGTTGAGGGTCATGTGCTCGCTCACCGCCCATGAACGGCCGGTGGCCTTCATGACCTTGTGAACCGTGTCGTAGGCGATCTGGTTGGGGGCGCGTTTTCCCAGGTGCCAGTGCCAGTTGACCTGAATGATGTTCACGCCTTTGAGGGCGGTGAGGAAGCGTTCGGAGTCGCCGTTGCGCCTGGCCATATCGCGGCCGCCCGTCTCCAGATAATCAACCGCGATGAGCGCGTCGGGGCCGACCACGGACCGATAGGCGGCGATGTCTTGATTGACCCAGTCAGCTAGGCTCTCGGCACGGAAACGCAGCCAGACGGGATGAAGGCGGAAGCTGTCCGGAATCGGAAATGTCTCGGGCCAGGCTGGTGCGTCGGAGAATTTCTTGCTCCAGGCGATGTAAGCGGCGCGTGCGGAGACACTGAAGTCTATGTCGCGGTCGCCCATGAACTGGGGCTCGACGGTGGTTTCGTAGTGGAGGATGAGCTTGTGCGGAAGCACGGATACAAGATTTCGAATGTAGGTGTGGACGGCTTCGCAGTAGCCTGGGTGCAGGATGCTGGGGACGATGCTATTGAAACCGTATTCGGTGTCGCGAACCTGTTTGCCTTCGTGGTCGACGGCGACCGCTTCCGGGAAACGATTCCAAAAATCTTCAGTCAGGGTGCCGCCACCGACGCCGTAGGTTTCGACTGAGAGACAAGGAAACATACCGGCGGCGTCGATGGCTTCGATCAACTCCGCGAGAGGATGAGTGTCGGCATCAATCATACCGTCGCCGTCCTTGTCGAAATGGTGCCAATAGCAATTCAGCTCGATGGCGTTGTAGCCTTTGGCCTTTAGGATGGGCAGAGCCTCGCGGAGGCGTTTGCAGGCGGTCGGGTTGGCGAAATCCAGAAGGGGTTTGCCGATCTTGAGAAAAGTCCACCGGCCGTTGACGTAAAGCCGACCGTCGCGGAGCTCGCGTGTCCTGACCGCGGCGGCAGGGGAGGGCGCATCGGCGCCGAAAGCGAGACCGGCGGCGAAAAGGGCGATGGAGGTAGTTAACGAAGAGTGGAGGTGCATGGCCAGGGTTGCTAGGTGAACAGGTGTTAAGGGGGCCGCTTGGGTGGGTTGGCTTCGCGGACGGTTGATTTTCAGCTTTGACGAAGGATTTGATAAAACGATTAAATAAAATCCAGCTTTAGAGATCAATCACCACCCATTTTATGGCCATAACCCCATTCACGCTCGACGAGATCAACGTGTTTCAAGGCACCGACAGCTCGCCGGATTTTTCCAACGGCAATACTCTGCCGCTCGTGGCCTTGCCGCGCGGACTGACCCATTGGTCACTTCAGACCAATGATGCCTCGACCTTTTTCTACAGCTGGTCGGAGCGACGGATTCAGGGGGTGCGAGCCACTCATCAGCCTTCGCCTTGGATGGGCGACTACGGTGCCGCGCTGTTTTTACCCGTGCTCGCCGACCATGGCCGCAACTTGGGCGAGACGGCCGCTTTCGTGTGCCGGGAAGCCATGCAGGCCACTCCCGCACGGCTTGATCTCACTTTCGCCCACACGGGTATCCGTCTGGCGTTGGTGCCCACTGCGGCCGGGGCGCGGATGCGTTTTGATTATCCGGCCCCGACCGGAGCGCGGGTAATCGTTTATCTTCACGAGGGAGAGATCAATGCACGGGCAGGGGTCCGGCGTCTGGCGTTTACCTCTCGGACGACACGGCCCGATGGCGATGTAGATTGTCACTACGAATTGATCTTCACGGCGCCTCTTCGGTCGCTCCACGAATTGCCCGACTATGGCGCATCCCGGAAGGGTGCCCGCGCCTACGCGCTGGTTTTTGGCCGGCTGCCCGCTGGCCGGTTGGAATGCACGGTGGGCACCTCATTCATCTCGCCTGCTCAAGCGCGGGTGGCGGCGGACCGCGAAGCGGGTTCAAGCCTGGCAACCCTGACGGCCCGCGCCAGTGCCGCGTGGCAAAACGAACTCGCCGGGCTCTCGGTGGATTGCGATGACCCTGATCGCCGTCGCACGATAGCCAGCGCGCTCTATCGAGCCGGGCTTTTCCCTCGACGCTGGGCCGAGCGCGACGCGCGCGGAAGGGAGGTTCACGCAAGCCCCTTCGGCACGCCGGGTGCGCGCCCGGGAGCGCTGGCGGTGGACGTGGGATTTTGGGATGTGTATCGCACGCTCTTTCCCTGGCTTTCGCTCACTCGGCCGACGCTTACCGGCGATATGATTGCAGCGTTTCTGCGACTCGCCGATGCCGCCGGAGGTTGGCTGCCGCAATGGCCCAGCCCAGGGCATCGCCGCTGCATGACGGGGACGCATAGCGACCTCGTGCTCGGCGACGCCATCGTTAAAGGCCTGCCCGGTTTTGACCCCGCCGCCGCCTACGCCATCATACGCCGGCATGCGTTGGAAATCCCGCCTGCCGATCTCCCCGTGGGCCGCGTGGGTCTCGCCGATTATCTCAAGCTCGGTTATATGCCGGTCGAGGCTGGCGGTCATTCGGCCGCCATCACGCTCGATTACGCGCTCGATGATTTCGCGGCGGCACAGGCGGCCCGGACGCTCGGACATACCGCCGACGCGGTGTGTTTCTCCGCAAGGGCCGGCAACTATCGGCACCTCTTTGATTCAAAAACCGGCTTTTTCCGAGCCCGCCACCGAGATGGCGCCTGGCGCACGCCCTTCGACGAGTTTAACTGGGGCGAGGAATACATCGAAGGCAGTGCGTGGCAGTATCGCTGGAGCGTGCCCCATGATCCGGACGGACTCGCTGCGCTCCATGGGGGACGGCGGCGTTTCGTGAGGGCTTTGGAAAAATTGTTTACCACTCCGCCGCGCTTCGGCACGGGAGCCTATGGAAAGGAGATCCATGAAATGCTTGAAATGGCGGATGCTGGCTTTGGCCAATACGCGCACTCCAATCAACCCGTCCATCACGCCATCTATCTCTTCGCGGCAGCAGGCCGCTTTGACCTCACGGAACACTGGCAGACGCAAGTCTGTGACCGACTGTATGGCGCCGGCCCAGACGGTCTGCCGGGCGACGACGACAATGGCGAGATGAGCGCCTGGTATTTGTTGGCTACCGTCGGCCTGTTTCAATCCGCCCCCGCCCGTGACGAATACATGCTCACGTGTCCGGCCGTGCGCGCTGCATCGTTGCGGGTGGGGGATGATCGCACTTTGGAAATCGTGCGTCGAAATCGTCCCGGCACCTCGGTGCGTGAAGTGCTTCATCAGCGTCACGTCGTGCCCTCCCGCCGGCTTACCCACGCCCAGTTAACGAGTGGCGGTCGACTTGAGTTCCGCTGAAGAATCCGATTTGGTGACTCGCGCGCTCATCTTCGGATTTAATCAGTTAATCTGAGGCCAAGAGATAGATGACCGGTTTGGGATCGGGCTGCAGCAATGGAATGGGGCATTAAAAAACCATGCTCTTTTCACGCATGGTTTTGAACTTTTTCTTCCGGTTCAGGGCCTGCTTATTTGTAAGTGAAATAGCGCCAGTTGGTGCCGTCTTTCGTGTTTAAATCGGCAAAAGTCAGCGCCACGACGTGTCCATCGAACATGCAGACGTTAGCCTTGGTGTTACCATTGTGACGCGTTCCGGGAATATGGTTGCCGGAAAGAAGCGTGACCACGAAACCTGCCCCGCTTGGAACAGGGATTTCATACCAACCGTAGGTAAAATCATCGACGGCTTTCGGGAAGGCGGACACTTCTCCAATCATCCAAGTGCGGGAGGGGGATGGAATGGCGTTTAGGGTGTATTTTTGGTTCTCAACGCAGACGCCATAGGACGTGGGCGAACCCACGCGATTCTCGGCTACGGTTTCCGGACAGAACCAGAAACCATCATCTTTTTTGGTGAGATCATACTTTGGCAAAAGCCCGCTGTTATCCAGCACTACCTGCCACAAAGTCGTCCCTGCCCCTGTTGGCATACATTTCCCCTTGTTGTCGTTCGCGTAGAGCAGGTAACCCACGCCGATCTGGCGAACTTGCGAAAGGCATTTCGCGGCCTTGGCGGTCTTGCGCACGGTGCCGACAGTCGGAATGATGATCGCGGCCAGAATCCCGATAATGGCAATTACGGTTAGCAACTCGATTAAAGTGAATCCGCGGACCGTGGTTGCACCTGCGGACCTGAAAGGGGAGTGAAGTTTCATGGGGTGTGGCTGGCGCGTTTGAAAACAACTAAGATGGCTCTGCTGTTGGAGAAAGAATTAGGAACGGCAGGCTGGTCAAGTTGAAACTAAAACGATTTAACATAAATCCTAGAGTGTCCTCCTTGGTAGCGCCACCGGGGAACTCCTCCAGCGCCCGACAGCCCTATCGTCAACCGGGTCACGCGAGTGATACGGTCATTTTCGATAGGACTTTCGCGGGCTCGCTAGTTGCCAAACGGCGAGGGTCGATGGGGATTTGTTGTTCAAAAGGAGCTCATCGGGAGCGAGACCCGTTACTTGATTGCCTTGAACGCAAACCGTGCCCGAGACGCCTTTCTCAATGAGAATGCCGGAAGCAGCGGGATGGCTGATTCGGTTATTCTCGATGATGAGTTTATGCAGGGTCGCCGCGATGGTCAGGCCGGACCGGCGGGAGTCTTCGATGGAGTTGTCGCGGAAAGTTACGACAGAAGCCTGATCGGGGCGGGAGGCAAAGACCACGCCGTGGCGATCGGTGCCATTCCAGCCACCTCCCCGACGGATGACGTTATGCTCGATAAGAGCGGACTCAATGGGTTGGCCGGAGTTCCCGAATATCCCTATATTCATTCCACTGTTGGCGGCGGGGTCGGTGAGCAGATTGCCACGCACGACGACCTCACTCCCGCCGGCGACGCGCAGGGAGTTGGCCCAGTAGGGGGCGACCGCCGTGTTGTTGAGGAAGGAGGCGCCGATCATCTGGCCGTTGGTGCCGTCTTTGCCGCGGTCAGAGTAGGTGGCGAGGCCGTCGTCGCCGGTGCCGCGCACGAAGTTATTTTCGGCGGTGAGATAATGGCCGAGTCGGTCGGGGTGGGGAGTGTTGCCGTTGTTGAGGTTGATGCCATCGCCCCAGCTATCGCTGACGCGAGAGTTGCGGATGATGCCGTCGGAGCCGCTCAACCAGACGGCATCACAGTGACGCGCCCATACGCGATCCACCAGCCAGCCTTCGCCGGAGGCGAGAATGCTGTAGTCGCCGCCTCCTGGTTTACCTATGGCGCGACGGACCGAGTTACAGTCTATGGACAGATCGCTCACGGTGCTGTGCGCGCCGAGCTGGATGTAGGTTCGCCAGAGTTTTGGCGAGTTGGCGGTCGCGACGGGGGGCCGGCGGTAGAGCGTGGTGTGCCACATGCCGGCTCCGCGCACGGTGACGCCTTTGATCGCGATACCGCCGGAGACCATGCTGCCGACGAGGTAGCGGCCGGCCGGAAGCCATACCGACATGCCTTTGGTGGCGGCGTCGGCGATGCAGCGGGAAATGGCCTCCTGACTGTCGGTTTCAGTGTCTGGCCGGGCGCCGTAGTCGAGCACAGAAAGAGAGCCGGCGGGTTGGGCGGCGGGAGCGGCGACGGCTTCGAGGTCTATGCAGTCGAGATTGTATTCAGAGGCGGTGCTATCGGTGTCTTTTCGCAGCATGATCAGGCTGCCCCTAGAGATGGGTGCACCGGTGATGAAGGTGGGATCCTCGTTGTAGAACTTGAAGGCGACGCCACCGCTGTGCGGATCGTCAGACCAAATGCCGGGTTTGCGGTAAACCCAAGATTGTTTCGAACTGAGCGTAACGGCTTGGCGAAAGGCTCCGTCCACGTAGAGGTTGAGTGTGCCGGTGATGCCGCCGCCATCAGGTGTATCGGGCAAAGAACTACGGACGACGATCGCGTTGGCGCCGTCCATCGGATTTTTCCACGTGATTGCGTCGCCGGTTCGGGCAAGTTTGACGAAGGCGCCGCCGGAGGATTCGAGCTCGGCGATCGGTGAAGTAGGGACAGGCGAGCCGAGGATGAAGGCGTGGATTTTGGCGCCGCCGCTGAGACTGCCCGCCTCGGCCTCGAGCGTGGTGAAGGGCGTATCGGCACCCACGGCACGGAGCTGAGATACAGCGGAAAATGCGGCGATCCCGACCCAGAGGGCCGCGAGTGAGTGAGTGAGCTTCACGTCGAACCTGGCTTAAATCCCGCGAGCGGTTTCGAGCCAGTTTTTCACCAAAGGCCAGGTGTAGAGCAGACTGCCCTCCTTGGTCGGATGGCTGCCGTCGGCGATGAGGCTTTGAAATATCTCGGGCTTGGTATCCTTGAGCTGATTCCAGGCGATGAAGTGGTCGAGCAGCGGGAGCTTCTGCTCTTTGGCGTAAACGCGGTAGTTCTCGTTGAAAGCGAGAAGCTGCGGACGAACGGAGAGGCTGCGGTTTCCGTTGGGCGCGTCCCAACCGATGTTCATGATCTGCAGCACAATCGTGGTGTCTGGATTTTGGGCGTGGATGGCCTTCACCATAGCATCGAGGTTTTCCTTCCCCTTGGGGAGGGACATTTTGAATTTCTCGTGGGCGTCGTTGTAGGAGAACTCGATGAACACGAGGTCCGGCTTATGCTTCAGAACCTTTTCCCCGAGGTTTTGCAGGCCCCAGTCGGAACACTGGCCGGGGCCGGCGGTGTTGAGGACGGTCACTTGCTTCGGGTAGGCGGTTTGGAGCCATTCTTTCAATGCCCCTGCCCATGCACCCTGGGCGGTAAGGCTGGTGCCGTAGAGGACGACGGTTTGGGGCTTTCCTGCTTTGAGGTTTTTGAACACGGCGGGGATTTCTTGGGCGGACAGGCCGGAGGCGACGAGGCCTAAAAAGGCGATTCTTAGGAGGGTTTTGAGGTTCATGGGGAATTAAGAATTCGGGGAAGCTTCGAGCATGGCGCCGTTGGCGACCAATGCCTCTCGCACGAGGCGGAAATCTAGCTGGCGAGGGTCGCAATGGTGACGGATGCACAGGGCGGCGACGGTGCCGGTGCCCTGGCCGAGGGCCATCATCTGCGGAGTGACTCGGATGGCTGCGAGGGCCTCGTGGGTGGCACTGAGGCAGCGGCCGCCGACGAGGAGGTTGGGCACCTGCTCGGTGAGCAGGCAGCGCAGCGGAATGCTGTATTGGGTGCCGGGCTTGAAGAAACGGGTGGCGGTGCCTTCGCCGCTGGGGGCGTGGATGTCTATGGGGTAGCCGCCGAGGCAGAGCGCGTCGGGAAACTGCACGCCGTTTAGGATGTCGTCCTGGTTGAGTGTATAGAGACCTTGGATACGACGGGTCTCGCGCACTCCAATCTGGGCAGACGTATCCATGCGGATGGCATGTTCGAAGCCGGGGGCGTGTTTTTTGAGAAAGTGGAAAATCTCCGCGCACTGGCGGCGTCCGATAGTCTCGGCTTTGCTGAGATCGTAGGGGTTGGTGCCGTCGAGCCCCTGGATGCGGGAGACGTTGAGAATGAAGACGCCGGGGGTGCCGGTTTCAAAGAGGAGGATGAACTCGCGCGGAGTGGAGATTTCCCCTGCCTCGCGGGCACGGCGGAGGGGTCCGATGAAGGCCTTGAGGCTCACGCGCGGGCTGGTTTCCAGGCGGCGCAGGCCTTCGGCGGCACCGGCGTCGAATTCGCAGTCGTCGGGGTTTTCGCGGGCGTAGCGGCGCAGTTGCTCGGTGTCCACGTTGCCGACCTTGAGATTCATGGTCATCGGCTGGGTCAGGCCGTCCTGCTCACGGCCCTTAGCGAAGGGCACGCCGGCGCGCACCGCCACGTCGCCGTCTCCGCTGGCATCAATGAAAATGCTGGCCTTGAGCTGGGTGAGACCGGCCTTGTTAGCGACGAGCAGGTGGGTGAGACGGCCGTCCACGATAGCGGTATCCACGACGAGAGTGTGGTAGAGGAGATCGGCACCCGCCTCCTCGATCATGGTTTCGAGCTCCATCTTGAGCGCCTCGCTATCGAAGGGCGTGACGGTTGAGCAGTAGGTGATGACGTCGTCCACGTGGCCGGGGCTGGAGCCCTTTTTGATCATGCGGTCTATCAACTCCTGAGGCAGACCGCCGATGATCTGGCGGCGGAGGTTGTCGTGGAAGCTCATCATCGGGCCGACGCCCATCGCTGTGAGCGAGCCGCCGAGGAAGCCGTGCTGCTCGATGAGCAAGGTCCGTGCGCCTTGGCGGGCAGAGGCGATGGCGGCCATAGCGCCGGAGGGACCACCTCCGGTCACGATGACATCGTAGGAATCGGTGCGCAGGGGAGTGGGTATGGGGAGTGTGGTGGGGGCGAACATAGTTTAGGGAGCGACCGAAGCAGGTTCAAATTTGGCCGCGACGGGCTTCGAGTGTCGCGCGGATCTCACCCATGCGCGCGGGGGTGAGCGGGTAGGTTCTCAGGATCAGGAGCGCCAGGCTGTAAACGATGACCGGAGATAGAATGAATCCGAGGCGTAGGGCGCTGATGGTTTCAGGGGGTTGATGACCTCCGAGGGATTGTTGGAAGCCTATGAGGACTAGAAATAAGCCGGTCAGGCTGAAGGTGAGGGCGCTGCTGAACTTTTGCAGCCAGGTGGAGGCCGAGGCAAAGGCGCCCTCGCGACGCATTCCGCTCTGGAGTTCGTCCCAGTCGCAGATGTCGGCCTTCATGGCGTTGACCAGCACCCAGAAACCGAAATTCGGGAGAATGGAGATGATCGGGTCGAAGAGCTGGAGATAGGGATGCGCAGGGGTATAGAGCAGCCACTTGGTAAGGCCGGTGCAAATGCCGGCGATCAAGCATAATGAGAGCACGCGCTCCTTGCCCCACTTTTTGGCGAATTTGGTGATCAGGGGAACGAAGACCCAGGCGAGGGCGAAGTTGATCGTGCCGGTCATTCCAGCGAGCGTGGCGGCCAGTTTAGTGTCACCGCCAAAAACGTAGTAGATATTTACATACAGGCCGAGGGAGTTGAAGCTCATTACCCCCAGGATGATCAGCACGGTCATGCCCATGAGGATGCGGAAAGGTTTGGCGCCCAGTGCGACCTTCAGGTTGGTGAGGATCTTTTGTTTGGGCTGGTTGGCTATCTGGGCCTGGAAACGCTCGCGGCCGAAGATGGCCGGCATGAGACCGAAAATCAGGAACGCGGCGCCGAAAACAATGCCGACGGTGCGGATGCCGATAAATGCGTTGGGGAAGATATCCGACTGCGCCGCGCGGAACGCCCAAGTGATGGCGAGGGTGGCGATCGCACCGAAGAGAAGCAAAGTTCCCGAGACCTTTGTGCGCTGAGAGTAGTTGGGCGTGAGTTCCAGCGTGAGGGTGAAGAACGGCACGTAGAAAATCGTGAACACCGAATAGAAGAGCAGGACGCTGCAGAGGAAGTAAACGGCGGCGGCTTCGTGGGAAAAACTCTGCGGCACGAACCAGATCAGCGGGTAGCAGATCGCGCCTAGGATGGCCCCGACGAAGATGAACGGACGACGGCGACCCCAACGCGTGCGGGTATTGTCGGAAATAGAGCCCATGATGACGTCGCACACGGCATCCCAGAGGCGCGCGATCATGAGCATTGAGCCGATGAGGGCGGGGTTAACGCCGAGCAGGACGTTGTAGATGGGACCGGCGAGCGATTTTACACCTTCGATGCCGATATTCATCGGAATCCCCCCCATAGCACAGCCGATCAAAACCCGGCGCGGCACGGCAGATTCTGTATTGAGGGATTTACAACCTAAGGGGTCAGGCGCAGGCGGTGATGCTGAATTCAGTCGGGTAGGGGCGGGGGACGACATCTCATATGATGCTAAAACGTTTAAACAGTAAATGCACAATACTGAAAAATGAGGATGGCATGACTCTCTACACCGCGTTTGCGCACGCGGGCAGAAGCTTTTGCGCAAGGTAGTTGTTGTTGCGTCGGAGATGTCCTATTTCGCGCAGAATCGCGCTTTCGGAACGGCAACTTGGATAGTCGTAGACGTTCCGGCTTGGCAGCTCGTTAAGGCCGCGCCCGAGCCAGTAACGATTCCGCGCGAGGCCAAATGATTCTTCGGTTGTCCCCAATCTGTCCCTACTAAAAGCGCTTGCCTATGAAATAGCGTGCCTGTCCCGGGCACCACGTTTCATAGGTAAGGCAAAACTAAGGGAGCGGAAAGGGAACAAAATATCCCGCGTAAGCGTGCACCTCGCCAAACCCAAGGGCACAAAACCCGTCACCCATTTCGAGAGGCGGCTCACATTTGTCCCGCTCCATGCAGCCGTAGAAGCCGTAGGTGCCGCCAAAGACGCAAAAAGGGCCGGAGTCTCCGTTGAGACTCCGGCCCTTTTCTATTTCCGAACGGTGCTGCGGACGGGAGGGAAGGCGCGGTTCAGGCGGCGCCTGAGCGACGAGTTAGTCGAGCAAGACGTGCGGGTCGATGTCGGCGTCGTAGTCGATGGCGGGCAGGCCGAAACCGAAGAGTTTCAGGAACTCCTCGCGGTAGCCGGCGATGTCGGTGAGGGAGGCCAGGTTCTCGGTGTTGACCTGCGGCCAGAGCGCGGCGACGTCGGCCTGCACGTCGGGCTGCATCTCCCAGTCGTCGATGCGCACCCGGCCGGCATCGTCGAACGTGAGGCCGTGGCCACCATACATCTGGGTGCGGAAGAGACGGTCGATCTGCTCGATGCACCCCTCGTGGCTGCCCTTGGCCTTCATGACCTTGTAGAGCATGGAAATGTAGAGCGGCACCACCGGGATGGCGGAGCTCGCCTGGGTCACGAGGGCTTTGTTGACCGAGATGAAGGCGCGGCCGTAGCCGTTGACCTTGAGGGTGGCGTTGATCGCTTTGGCGGCGCGCTCGAGATCGTTTTTGGCGAGGCCGATGGTGCCGTTTTTATAGATCGGCCAGGTGAGGGACGGCCCGATGTAGGAATAGGCGACGGAGGTGGCGCCGGGGGCGATGAGGCCGGCCTCGTCGAGGGCGTTGATCCACAGCTCCCAATCCTCGCCACCCATGACGGCGGCGGTGTCGGCGATCTCGGCCTCGTTGGCGGGCTCGATGGTGATGGTGCTGACGATGCCCTTGTCGGTATCGACCGTCTGGTTGGAGTAGGACTGGCCGACGGGCTTGAGGGTAGACTTGTGGGTGACGCCGGTCTTGGGGTGGGTGCGGCGCGGGGAGGCGAGGGAGTAGACGATGAGGTCAACCTGGCCTAGGTCGCGTTTGATGGTGGCGAGGACGTCGGTTTTGAGCGCGTCGGAGAAGGCGTCGCCGTTAAAATTCTTGGCGTAGAGACCGGCGGCGCGGGCGGCGGTGGTGAATGCGGCGGTGTTATACCAGCCGGGAGTGGCGGTTTTGTCCGGCTCGGAGGGTCGCTCGAAAAACACGCCGATGGTCGCGGCGCCGGAGCCGAAGGCGGCCGAGATGCGGGAGGCGAGGCCGTAGCCGGTGGAGGAGCCGATCACCAAGACCTTTTTGGGGCCGTTGGGCACGGGCCCCTTGGACTTTACGTAGTCGATCTGCTGGCGCACATGGGCGGCGCAGCCGGCGGGGTGGGCGGTGACGCAGACGAAGCCTCGGACTTTGGGTTTGATGACCATATAGAGGGGCGATTAAGGCGGCGGGGCAGGGGCCTCGTCCAGAATGTTTTACGGACCAGGCGAGGAGGCAGGCGCGGACTGGGGCGGTGGTGCCGTATTACCCAGCAAGGCGGAGCGCAGGAGACGGTTTTGGGCGGCGGCAAGCAGACGCTCGGCCTCGAGCTGTTGACGGAGCGAGCGGGCTTCTTCTTCCGCCAGGCTGGCCCTGGTAGCGGCTGCGCTGAGTTCGGCTCGCTGGGCGATGAGGCGAACGAGGAGTGTGCCAGAGGCCCCCAGCAGAAGAGCGCAGGCCGCGAGCAGGGCGCGATTCAGAAGCTTGGGCGGATTGGTCATGCGGGAGAAGTGATTCAACCGAGGATCCAGAGCCCGAGCACGCCTAAAACCAGCAAGGTGGCGACCACGCCGGCGGCGAGGCGTTCCTGTTTGGTGAGCTGGTGGAGCATGGCGGGAGACAGGTGACGACGGTGGTTGCGGTGTTTGGCGAGGTCAAACCCGGGTTCACGGACGGAGCGAAGTTTGATGAAGTGTCGCCGCGATAGAACGCAGAGATCGCAAAAAACAGCGGGCGGAAAAGAAGGCCTCCCTATTCGTGGCAATATCCTATCGCTTCCGAAGCGGCGCTATGGGCCGGTGTAGTCGCGCCCGTGCCGGGCGCGTTCAGGCGTAAGGTAGCGGCCGACACGACCGGTGCTACATTAGACCGGAAGTTAACCATAAACGGCATAAGGTCCGTGCCGGACGTTTTCTCCAAGCCAGGGAACACGGGCGACACGGCCGTGGCTACGCGGGGGGATAAATAAAAAACCGCCGGGGTGCGAAGCACCGGCGGCGGTTTGTGGGTTGGATCCTCCTAAGGGAAGGGAGCGTTAAGCCCCGGTTTCTTTAGGCGGCTTGTTTCGCGTTGCGGCGGCGGCGGTAGGCGGCGAAGCCAATGATACCGAGGCCGGCAAGTGCGGCATAGGCGGAGGGCTCGGGGATGGCGGCGTAGGTCAGGACCAAGTCGTTGCCTACCTGGGCCAGCGTGAACGAGCCGGTTTCAGCATTGATAAAGTTGCTGGCGTCCACCGTCCAGTTAGCGGCGTTGAAGCCGGTGATGCCGGTGGTGGTGCTGGCGATCGTCCAGGACGTGGTGGCCTCGCTGAAGTTTGGCACGGCGGCGGAGGCATTACCTGCGTCCAGCGAAAGCACGTTGAGCTGGTAGGCGTTGCCGCTGTTGAGCGTCAGGCTTCCGGTGATGGCGATCTTGTCGAAGGCGGTGCCGGCGACGGTGCCGGTGAAGTCGTTGACTTCCCAGTCATAGGTGAAGGCAGACCAGTTCTGGTCGGCACCGAAGGTCTGGATACCGGGGCTGTTACCGGGAGCGACGTGGTCGGCCAAGCTGTTAAGGGCGAGGTCCACGTTAAGCGCACCGGAGCCGGAGACGGTGCCGCCGTTGATGGTGAGAGTGCCGGTGAAGGCGGATGCACCGTTGTATTTGAAGGACGCGCCGCTGCCGATGGTCACGTTGGTGCTGGCCAAGGAGCCGGTGCTAGAGATGACCAAGGTGCCGTTGTTGACCGTCGTAGAGCCGGTGTAGGTGTTGACGCCTGAGAAGGTTTGAACGCCGGTTCCGGTTTTCACGACGTTGACGATTTTGCCGTTAACCGTGTCGGAATCTTGGATGACGCCGCTGAAGTTGGCATCGGTATTGCGGCCACCTATCGTGTAGGTGGTTTGCAGGTTGTTAAGGCCTGTTCCGCCCATGGATACGGTGCCCGAACCGCTGAGAGCGCCCAAGGCTACGTTACCGTTATTACGGGTTGATATTGAGCCATCGACTTGGAAGAGGGCGTTATCACTCCCTTGGTTAAGTGAGGTTGAGCGGAAGGTAAGATTATTGCCGCTGGCGATGGACACTGTTCCGTAGAAATTTTGAAGCTGCTTGGAACTTTGCAGGTTCATATTCACGCCGGTTCCGCCCGCGCTGGAGATGACCAGAGTCTGACCGGCGCTACCGTTGATGACACTGTTGAAGCCGCCGCTCGCGTTATTATTGGTCAGCGTGACGGTGGCGTTCGAGCCGGAGAGGGTGATGGCTTCACCAACCGCATTAGTTCCGAGACTCGAAGTGGCTGCGATCGTCGTTCCATTTGCGGCCGTGATGGTGCCGGTGCCCGCAGCTTGACTGCTTCCAACTGCCAGGGTTCCGGCATTGAGGGTGGTTCCGCCCGAGTAGGTTCTATCACCATTCAGAGTGAGGGTGCCGGCTCCATCCTTTACGACCGAGCCGTTGCCGGAGATTGCATGGGTGACGGTGATGGCATCACTGCGGTTGTAGGCGAGGATGCTATTATTCGTTACGCCGCTGGTGTTGGAGATGGATCCCGTGGTGCCGCCGTTGCCGACCTGCAGGGTGCCGGAGTTGATGGTGGTGGCACCGGTATAGGTGTTGGTATTGGTGAGGCTAATGGTGCCTGAACCGTCTTTAACCAGAGTGCCGGCTCCTGAAACAACATAATCAACCGTGCTGGCATCACTGCGGTTGTAATCGAGAGTGCCGCTGTTGGCTACGCCGCTCGTGCTGGCAATCGAGCCGCTGGTGCCGCCGTTGCCGATTTGAAGGATGCCGCTGCTGGCGATCGTTGTCGCTCCCGAGTAGGTGTTGGCACCTGTAAGGACAACGGTGCCGGCTGTGGTCTTGGACAGGCCGCCGGTGCCGCCGAGGATGGCGCTGACGCTACCGGATTGAGCGACCATTGCATTGCCACCGGTGCTCAGCACGCCCGTGGTGCCGGTGATCGAGCCGCTGGAGAGCGTAAGATCGGCGACAGACTGGTTTCTGGTTCCGACGTCGAGTTGACCGCCCGACACGGTGACCGTAGCCGTGCCGTTGCCAGCCGCTCCGTTGGTGCCGATCGCCAAGGTGCCACCGGAAACGGTGATCGCACCGGTAAGCGCGTTGGCGGTGTTGAGCGTCATCGTGCCGCCTTGCACTTCGGTGCTGGTCGCGGAAATCGCGTTGCCAACACTCAGGTTGCCGGCGCCGGATTTGGTTAAGAAAGCGGTGGAAAGATTCCCGCCGGTAAGTGCTGCGGTGCCACTGGTGTTGTTGACCAAGATGGGGCCGGCGGTGACCCCGCCCGCATCGACCGTGATGGTGTCACCCGTGCCAATGGTGATGTTGTCTCCGGCGAAGAACGCGATATTTGATCCCGTGCCGTCCTTCTGCCAGTTGGCATCGGAGTTATTCCAGTTGGTGCTGCCGCCGTTCCAGGTAAGATTAAACGCACCGCCAGTCACGGCGAGTTGCAGCGCCGTAGCGGTGGAAGTAAAGGCATAGGTGGTGCGGCCAATGGTGGCGTTGGAACCAACGGGAATCGTTTGGTTGGCGACAGCCGATCCTGTGATTGAAATACCGCTGGCCGATAGACTGCTGCCGCTGATCAAGGAATAGGTATTACCTGCAGTCGCGGCGCTGCCGCCGACGCTCAGGATATTGCTTGAGCCAGAGATGCTCACTGTTCCAGCGGAGATGAAATTACTGGAAACGTTGGCCAGCGAAAGAGTGCCGCCACCGGTGAGGTTCAGGCTTCCGAGATTAGCGGATGTGTTCGTCGAGAGCGTGGCCGCGTTTGAGACGGAGACCGTGCCGGTGCCAAGTGCTCCGGCGCTGTTGGCTGCCAATGTGCCGGCAGTGACCGTGGTGCCACCGGTGTAGGTGTTGTTGCCCGAGAGCGAAAGGGTGCTGGCTCCATCCTTGGTGAGGGCGAGGGTGCCGGCGGCACCATCCCTGAGGACACCGGCATAGGAACTCGAACCCGTGGTGTTGCTGACGGAGAGTGTAGCAGCGGTGCTATTATTGTTCTCAACGACAGGCGTGCCAACCGTTGGATTGCTGTTCAATGTCGTGACCGTCACGTTATTGCCCTTGAGGGCGAGTATTCCTGTGCTGCCCGCGCCGAAAGCGACTCCCGCAGTGTTGGAAGCACCCAGGGCGGTGGCATTGCCGATCTGGACGGTGCCACTGTTAATCGAGAATTTACCTGCGTAGTTGCTGGCTTGACCTAGCAGCACGGTGCCGGAGCCCGTGACATTGAGGACCGTATCGGATGCGCCGCCGGTCAGATCATTGGCCGCATTGCCAATAGTGAAGACATCGCTAGAACCGATCGTTCCGAGAGTGGCGCTGACCGAACCAGCGTTAGAGACATTGACAGTGGATGAGGTTTGGTTGGTGCCCTTGGAACGAAGGGTGCCTCCGCTCATGAGCTGTAGCGTCAGAGCGTTGTTTAGGTTGATGCTACCGTTGGCGCTGCTGTCATTCAGCTCTAGCGTGCCACCGGTGTTAATGTAATTGTTGATGGAGCCCGTAGTGCTGCCGAGAGCGTTATTATTTTGTGCGACGAGCACCCCTTGATTGATCTGGATTCCGGTTGTGGCATTTGCCGACGTCACCGCTGTGCCAGAGAACGTATTGTTACCAGAGAGTATCCAGGTGCCGGCGCCACTCTTGGTGAGGATCGCCACGGCTTGACCGGAGCTCGGATTTGCGAGGTTTCCACTGATGGTGTTGTTGCCGGTATTCGTGCCGGAGAGGATGAGCTTGCTCGGGCGAGTCCCGCTAACGTTTGCGGTGATTGCACCGGTAAGGCTAAGGGTTACCGCACTGCTGTTCGCGCTGTTGCTAAACGTAAATTGACTGTTGGTGGCGCTCGCGTAGGCATATATCTGAATCGGTGCCGCAATGATTTGGGAATTTGCCACCGTGCTGGTAAGATTAACAGCAGCCGCTGATGCAGCACTGTTTGAGCCCAAGCCTAATACCGGTCCGGCATTGGTGCCTATCTGCAATGCGCCCACGTTGACCGTGTCATAAGTGATGGCGCCCAGGCGCCGACCGGTATCAATTACGATTGGATTGCCTGTGCCGCCAACTCCGCCGGTAAGGGCGGCGTTAAATGTCGCTGTGTCAGTGCTGTTTGAGGTTGTTGAACCTGGGGTAGCGCCACCTACCCAGTTGGTCGTGGTGGCCCAGTTGGCGTCGGTTGGCGATGCCTTCCATGTCTGGCTGGCGGCAAAGGCGGAGGACGCACCACCCGCCAGCATGGCGGCGAGAAGGAGGCGGGCGGCGGGGGAGCTGGCGGTAGCGCGGGTCTGCATGGAGGCGGTGGTGTTATTCATGTTAGTAAAGTTTTTCGGACAGGGGGTGGGGTGGTGGGGGTGAGGTGTTAAAAATTTGGATACTGGAAAATTTAAAAAGCTGAAAAATTCAGGTCAGGGTTTCCAGACGTTGGGAAAGGCGGGGACGGTTGGTATTGTCGAAAGCTTCGATCTGCTTGAACGAGCCGGCAGGCATCACCCAGCTGACATGCGCGTCCGATTCGGAGCGCGATACCTCTAGTAAACCGTCTTGCTTTACCATTACAGCGGCATCCACAGCAGTCGCTCGCAGTGCCGGCACGGCACTAAAAAACACGAACGCGCAAACTAGCGCTGTGATGAAATCAAGCATAGGGGCGGGACAAAAGGGGTTCATTTAAATCCGATACTTGAGACTGAGATACGAGGACCTCGGAATCTTACAGTCAGCTTTACTTGGGTTTTAGTCCCTTGTGTTTGGCGAAAAGTCGCAGGGAAGTGACAGTCCGACTCCGAATTACCCGCAGTTTAACCACGGATCTCGCAAAGCGGGACCTATGAACATGGATGACGGAGGTCGGATCGGAGAGGTCGTAATATCTCTGAGGTATTACGGGGAGGGGGGCACGAGAGGTGGCTGGAGACCACGGCGTTGAATTGCTTCGCGCGATAAACGCGCGAGTGCTTGAAAATTGGCGTGATTTCGAATCCAGCCGAATCAAGCCGATGTAACTAGTTAACCGCTTAACCTGATAGCCGAAGTGGAGCGCCGTGAACTGGTGCAAGCTGCCTGGCCTCTGCTTTTTCCTTTACCCGTTCCCTGCACACTTCAGCGCAACTCGCCGATACACAATCGACCCTCTGCTCCAGCCTGGTGCGTCCTTTCCACGGTTCCGATATCGGATTTCGGGATAAATAATGCTCATTCGTGTTAAAACTAGGTGCGGCAGGTCAAACCTGACCACGGGGACTGATTACCGATCGCCGTAGTTAACATCTCATCGGATTAAGCCTCGTGCTGGCATGCCAGTTGCAATTTGCCCGAAACTTGTGCCTCGCCCGATCGGATCGCTTCGGCACACTCTCGCGCCTTTTTACCCCTCTCGCTCCCCATGGACCAATTGTTTCATATCCTCCGCGGCCTTCTCGGAATCGCCGCTTTTATCGGAATCGCCGCCCTTTTTAGTGAAAACCGGCGGGCCATACCCTGGAAACTCGTCCTCATGGGCTTGGCCCTTCAAATCGCCTGCGGTGTGCTCGTGCTGAAGGTGGACGCCGTCCGGCTCGGGGTGGATGCCATCGGCAATGCCTTCGTCGCCATCCTTGATTTCAACAAGGCCGGGACCCAGTTCCTCTTCGGCAGTCTGGTGACCGACACCCAATCATTCGGTTTCCTTTTCGCTTTTAACGTCCTCCCTACGATCATCTTTTTCTCCGCCCTGACCTCGCTGTTGTTCTACCTCGGGGTGTTGCAGAAGGTCGTCTATGGGTTCGCCTGGCTCATGTCCAAGACGATGAAGCTCTCCGGGGCCGAAAGCCTGAGTGCTTCGGCCAACATTTTTCTGGGCCAGACCGAGGCTCCGTTGCTCATCAAGCCCTACCTTGCCACCATGACCCGGTCCGAGTTGCTGGCCGTGATGGTCGGCGGCATGGCCAACATCGCCGGTGCCGTTCTGGTGGCTTACATCGGTATGCTCGGCGGCGATGATCCGGTGCAGCGTTTGATTTTCGCCAAGCACCTCATCACGGCTTCGATCATGTCGGCCCCGGCCTCGCTTTACATTGCGAAGATCATGCTGCCGCAGACTGAAAAAGTGGATGAAACCATCTCGGTTCCCAGTGAGAAAATCGGCGCCAACGCCCTTGAGGCGATCTCCAACGGCACGACCGATGGTCTCAAGCTCGCGGTCAATGTCGGCGCGATGCTGCTCGTTTTTACCGCGCTCATCGCGATGACCAATGCCGTCCTCGCTTCCGGCCTCGGGGGCTGGACCGGGCTCAACGACACCATCTCCGCCGCCACGGGGGGGCGCTACCCTTCGCTTTCACTCCAGTATATCATGGGGCTGGTTTTCGCTCCCTTCGCCTGGCTGATGGGCATCGACTCCGGCTCGCTCATGATCGCCGGACAGGTCATCGGCGAAAAAACCATTCTCAACGAGTTCTACGCCTATGGCACCTTGAGCAAATTGATCGCGTCCGGTCTTTTGTCCGATGTTCGGGCGCAGATTATCCTGACCTACGCGCTCTGCGGTTTTTCCAATATCGCCTCCATCGGTATTCAGGTCGGCGGCATCGGCGTCCTCGCACCCAATCAACGCTCCAACCTTGCGAAACTCGGCTTCCAATCGCTCATCGGCGGCAGCCTTTGTTGTTTCATTGGTGCCGCCATCGCCGCGATGCTGACTTAAACGGGTCTGTAGCACCTGCGGCCCCGGCTTAAGCCCGGTCTTTGAGGTTGCCCCGAATCGACGGACACGAGTTGAGCCACTAAAGAAAGACTCAACGATGAAAGAACAAAAGCAGACAGGAATGAAGCCACCAAGGCACGACGAAGCGTTTCGTCAGCAAGCAGTGCGCATGTGGAAGCAAAGCGGGAGGTCAGCGGAGCTGACTGCCCGGGAGCTGGGAATCAGTGTGTTTCAGCTCTACGACTGGAATCGGACGGGGCAGCCAGCCCGGGCCGCCGGGCTGGCTGCCCCGTCCGATAGCAAGGAGGTGTTGCAGGCCGAGAACGAACGACTGCGGCAAGAGCTGGCGAGGATCACCGAGCAGAGGGACATCCTAAAAAAAGCTGCGGGCATCCTCTCCGAACCATCGCACAGCGGTATGCCCGGATTAAAGCGATGAGCCACGAACATCCGACCAAAACGATGTGCGAGGTGCTGGAAGTCTCGCGCAGTGGTTACTACCAATGGCAAAGCGCGCGGGCCTCGGCTCGTGCACTTAAAACCAAAGCGATCAGGGCAAAGATCGCCAGGGTGCACGAGGACTCGCGTGGCACATATGGGAGTCCGCGGGTGACGGTGGCCCTGCACAAGCAAGGCGAAGCGGTAGGCCGCAACCGCGTGGCCCGCTTGATGAAAGAAGCCGGACTGCACGGTCGACAGGCCCGCCGGTATCGGGTTCGAACCACCGACAGCGCGCACAACGAGCCTATCGCCCCAAACCTGCTGCCAAAGGCAAGCGTCCCCACCAAGCCCGACGAAGTGTGGGTCACCGATATCACCTATGTCGAAACCGGCGAAGGCTGGTTATACTTGGCCGGAGTGCTCGACCTTTATAGCCGCCGATTGATCGGCTGGGCCATGGGATCGAGCCTGGAGACAGCGCTCCCGCTGGCCGCCCTGCACATGGCCTTGCGAAAACGCCGGCCGGGCGCAGGCCTGCTTCATCACTCGGATCGTGGCTGTCAGTATGCCAGCGCAGCCTATCGCTCCACCTTGGCCGGCCACGGTTGCATCGCCTCCATGAGCCGCCGGGGTAACTGTTACGACAACGCTACAATGGAGTCGTTCTGGAGCACGCTCAAACATGAGCTGATCTACCGCCGCCGCTTCGCCACCCGCAGCGAAGCCACCACCGCCATCTTCGACTACATCGAGAGCTTCTATAACCGAATACGCCTTCACTCGTCCCTCGGCTTTAAAAGCCCCCTCGACTACGAATCCAACCTCAACTAACAAAAGTAAAATCTAGCCCAACTAGTGTCCGTTTTATCGGGGGAAGCCCACTTTAGGGCTTTAAGTTTCGGCCTTAATATCGCCCGTGGCGCCGCTTCGCCCCTTCCGGTCGCGTTTTTTGGCTAAACACCTCAATTGACGAGCGGGGCAAAGACCGCATTAGGTCTCTCTTTCCCATGAGCACTGTCTCCACTATAAACATCGGTATCTGCGGTCTCGGCACCGTCGGTCAGGGCGTGTGGAAGCACATCGAGCGCGCCCGCCCCGAGCTGGAGGCCCGCCTCGGCGCCCGTCTCGTGCTCGCCCGCGCTTCCGTCCGCGATCTTGAGAAAAAACGTGATGTCCGCCTCAAGTCCGCCCAGCTCACCACCGATCCGCTCGCGGTCGCCACCGATCCGTCCATCCAGATCGTCTGTGAGCTCATCGGCGGCACCGGCATCGCCCGCCAGGTCACCCTCGCCGCGCTCAAGCTCGGCAAGACCGTCATCTCCGCGAACAAAGCACTCCTTTGCGCCCACGGCCCCGAGCTTTTTAACACCGCCCGAAAACACGGAGGCCAGTTTTTCTTCGAGGCATCCGTCGCCGGCGGCATCCCGATCATCAAAGCCCTGCGCGAGGGTCTCGTCGCCAACCGCTTTCGCCGTATTTACGGCATTTTGAACGGCACCTGTAACTACATCCTCACCCGCATGGAGCGGGAGGGGCTCGCCTATCCGGTTATTCTCAAGGAAGCCAAGGCCCTCGGTTATGCCGAGGCGGATGAGTCTCTCGATGTCGAGGGCTGGGACACCGCCCACAAGGCCTCCGTGCTCGCCTACCTCGCGCACGGCACTTGGGTTCCGACGTCCAAGATGGTCGTCGAGGGCATCACCCAGCTCACTCAGGCCGACCTTACGTTCGCCCGCGAAAACGGCTACGCCATCAAACTCCTTGCCGTCATCGAGCGTGACCTCGAGCGCAACGTGCTCTCGGTGGGCGTATATCCCGCGCTCCTCCCGCTCACCAAGGCCATCGCCAACGTGAACGAGGTTTACAACGGCATCTCCGTCGCCGGCGACATCGTCGGCGAGACCACCTACATCGGTCGCGGCGCCGGCCAGGATCCGACTGCCAGCGCCGTCATCGGCGACATTATCGACGCCGCTTCGCAGATGGTCCGCGGAGGCACCGTGCTCCCTCCCGCCCCCGCGACCAAGCTCGCCCTCACCCCGCCCGCCGCCTTGCGCTCGCGCCACTACCTGCGCCTCGATGTCAAGGATCAGCCCGGCGTGCTGGCCAAGATCGCCACTTGCACCGCCAAGGCCGGCGTCAGCATCGCCAGCCTCGTGCAGCGTCCGGGCGAGAAGCCCGCCGCCGCTTCGCTCCTGCTCACCACCCACGAGAGCAACGAAGCCCAGATCCGTCTCACCATCGCCCGCCTCACCAAGCTCAACTGCGTTCTCGGCAAACCCCTCCTCCTTCGCATCGCTGATTTCTGAGTTTCCAGCCTCCAGCTGCTGGCAACTAGCTCCTGGCGACTCACTCCTCCCCCCGGTCTACTCACTCCTTTCCCCCCCCACCATGTCCAGAATCGTCCAAAAATACGGCGGCACCTCCGTCGGTGACGTTGAACGCATCAAAAAAGTGGCTGCCCGCATCAAGGGTTACCGCGAGGACGGTCATCAGGTCGTCGTCGTTGTCTCCGCCCGCTCCGGCGTCACCAACGAGCTCATCGCCCGCGCCAAGGCCGTTTGCGATAACCCGGACGAGCGCGAGATGGACCAGCTCCTCTCCATCGGCGAGCAGGAGACCATCGCCCTCACCGCCATGGCCCTCCATGGCCTCGGCGTGCCCGCCATTTCCTACACCGGCGCGCAGGCCGGCATCGTCACCGACGACGTCCACACCAAGGCCAAGATCCAGGGCATCGACGCCTCCGACATCGAAGCTGACCTCGCCGCCGGCAAAGTCGTGATCGTCGCCGGCTTCCAGGGCATTACCGCCGACGGCCGCATCTCCACCCTCGGCCGCGGCGGCTCCGACCTCACCGCCATCGCCCTCGCCGGCGCGCTCAAAGCCGACAAATGCGAGATCTACACCGACGTGGACGGCGTTTACACCGCCGATCCCCGCGTCGTCAAAGACGCCCGCAAACTCCAGGAAATCTCCTACGACGAGATGCTCGAGCTGGCCTCGTCCGGCTCCAAAGTCATGCAGTCGCGCTCCGTCGAGTTTGCGCACAAGTATGACGTCGTTTTCGAAGTCCGCTCCTCCTTTAACTACAACCCCGGAACCATCGTGAAAAAAGAAGTCGCCTACATGGAAAAAGTCGTCGTTCGCGGCGTCGCCGTCGACAAGGACCAAGCCAAGGTCGTTATCTCCAATATCGCCGACCAGCCCGGCACCGCCGCCAAGGTCTTCACCGCCCTCGCCGAGGCCAGCATCATCGTGGACATGATCGTGCAGAACGTAGGCCGCAATGGCGTGGCCAACCTCACCTTCACCGTGCCCTTGACCGACACCCATAAGGTCGGCCCCACGCTTGACCCCGTGCTCGCCGCGCTTGGCGGCGCCCAGGTCGCGATCCACGACAACATCGCCAAGCTCTCTGTCGTCGGCGTCGGCATGAAGACCCACAGCGGCGTCGCCGCCACCCTCTTCACCGCGCTCGCCGAGG
Organism: Verrucomicrobia bacterium IMCC26134; assembly: GCA_000972765.1. GTDB lineage: Bacteria > Verrucomicrobiota > Verrucomicrobiia > Opitutales > Opitutaceae > IMCC26134_A. The sequence goes on from CP011265.1 coordinate 1,029,544, forward strand.
GCGGGGTCAACATCGAGCTTATCAGCACCTCCGAGATCAAAATCTCCGTAATCATCGACAAGACCAAGGCCGATGACGCCGCCCGCCTCGCCCACAAGGCTTTCGCGCTGGAGTCGCTCTAAGGGCGTGTAATCAAATAACGGTTACAACCTGGCTTGATCTTTCGGCCGGGGAGTCGCGTTGCGCATTCGGTTCAAGCCCGCAGCGGGTATGCGCCCTCGCACGCGCCTTGCTCGCGACCAAAGTCTCGGCTTCATCTTGTTACAATTATTTCTTCACAGGTCCTACTGCTGATAGGAAATGCGATTCGCGTGGGGTCGGACCGCGAGGGGGGGTAAAGGCGTGGGCGGGAGCGGAAGCTAACTTCGTGGACGACGGCTGGCTGAAAAATGGGTTTCGAGCGCGGCACGGAGAGCGACCGCAGTGTGGGCGACTTGCGGTCGTTTTAGCACAGTCATATGGTCGCCATCCAACCAATGAATCGTTGGCGCACAACCTGTCCACTGCCGCCAGCCTCCATCCTCGAGATAATCCCTTGCGATGAAATGGGCGGGGTGAGGTTCTTTCCGCAAATCACCGCGCTCGCGGAACAGGTGGACCGCAACTGGGTGGGTGAACTTCGGCTGATAGCGATGCGACAATTTGATCAGCTCAAAAGCCAGCGTTTTCCCCGTAGCCCAGTGTGGAAAATTCATTTTTTCACCGGCGGCGACGTGACGAAAAAATTTCGCGGTTACAATCGCCTTGTGAATCCGTTGCCAGCGATTACCCCGATCCCGTGCCAGCCCTATTGTCCAACTAGGCAACCAACGCAGGGCATGAAGCAATCGTTGAAAGCGAGTAAGCTGGCGCGGCGGCGGACGCGTGCCCAGCAAGACACAGAACGGATTGAAGCCCGTTTCCTGCGCGTATTGGCGGGCGACTTCAAACGCGAGCATACCGGCCCATGAATAGCCGACCAACGCAAACGGGCCGACGGGATGAAATTCGGCGAGCAGTTCCCGCACTTGCCGCGCGGCGGCTTCCATTGAATCCGGAACTCGCTCGAGATGATGCAACGCCGGGGACCGAATACCAAACACCGGCTGATCCGGCCCCAGTTCAGCGGCGAGTTCGAAATAAGCGCCGACATCTCCGGTCGCCTCGTAGAGACAAAAAATCGGCGGGCGAGTGCCGGCTCGATGCAGCGCGAGTATCGGCGTTCGCGCCTCCTCCACGGCCGCCGTCACGGCGCGGCATAACCCAGGTAGCGTTGGCTCCAGCAAAAAAGTCGAAAGGGCCAGGCGGCGCCCGGTGATTTCCTCCACACCCAGCAATAATTTTACCGCGCCCAGCGAATCACCGCCCAGCTGCTGAAAGGTTTGGTCCGGTGGCGCCCCCAAACTATCGGGCAATATCCGATACCATAATTCGGTCACAGTGCGATCCAGGCTATCGTCAGGCGGCGCAGCTTGCACCGTCGTGTTTTGCACCGCTCGCGTCCGGCCAGCAGCGTCAAGCGCGGCACGATCCACTTTGCCTTGGGGCGTGAGCGGCAGCGCAGGATGCGTGATGAAAATTCCGGGAACCATGTAACCTGGCAAACGTGGTTTCAGGAACTGCCGCAGTTCTGCGGGCAAAATATCTTCCGCCAGATTGGGAGCCACGACGTGAGCAATCACGCCACTGACTGAGGCTGAAGCGGCGGGCGTGTCGGAATCAATCAGCGGACGGCAGCAAGCTTCGCGCACCTCGGGATGTTGCCGCAGCACCGCTTCAATTTCGCCTAATTCCACCCGCTGACCGCGCACTTGCACTTGGTCGTCGTTGCGACCAAGGAATTCCAAAGAGCCATCCGGCGACCACCGGACACGATCGCCAGTGCGATACATCCGCGCGTCATCCTTGCCCGCAAAGGGATCAGGAAAAAACCGTTCGGCGGTCAATTGCGGCCGATGAAGATAGCCACGTGCCACCTGCTGACCGCCGAGAAATAATTCGCCAGCAACGCCAACCGCGACGGGCTTGAATTCATCACTCAAAACATACGCACGAACATTCGCGATGGGACGGCCAATGCTGGGTTTGCGGGAATTAACCTTGTCCGTCGGCAAAACGGTTTCCCAAGTGGCGTCCACGGTGTTTTCCGTCGGGCCATACGAATTGATGAGCGCGAACGGAAGCTCCGGCGGCGGATAAGTCTGGAGCGCTTCGCCTCCGACACACAGAAAACGCAGGGCAACTTTCCGGGGCCAGGGACGGGCAAATAGCAATTCACCCAACGCCGTCGGCACAAACGAGAACGTCGCCCCTTCGGTGGCCAGCCAGGCGATCAATCGATCGGGCTCGCCCAACAGCGTGCGGTCCGGAACCAACGCGGTCCCGCCAGCACACAGAATGGGCCACAGGTCGGCGACCGAAGCGTCAAACGTGGGATTCGCCAGCAAGCTGACGCGATCCGCGGCGGTCAGATTCAAGCGCTCGTGATAGAAGCAGACCAAATTGGTGAGCGAATGATGCTCGATCTCCACGCCCTTGGGCTGCCCGGTGGAACCCGATGTGTAGATGACATAAGCGCGTCGCCGGGGATTGCTCGGCACGGCGGGCGTCGCTTCCGCTAGTGCGTCCTGGGAAACCTCTTCGTCCTCGACGGCAACAGACCAGCCAGACCAATCCGTGAGCGTGGGAATAAATTCTTTGTCCATCAACGCGAACCTCGCCCCGCTGTCTTGGAGCAGAAATTCCTGCCGGGCGATTGGCAGATTGACGTCCAGCGGCAGGTAGGAACCACCGGCTTTCAGCACCGCCAGCGCGCTCACGACGAAGGCGATAGATCGCTCAAAGCGCAACGCCACGACGGCTTCAGGCAACAATCCGGCGCGCAACAGTTGGTGCGCGAGGCGATTGGCGCGCTGGTCGAGCGCCGCGTAACTGATCACTTTTGCGCCAGACTTCACCGCCGGAGCCTCCGGGCGCTGGCGAACTTGGTCGTGGAAAAAGTCCACGACTGATTGATCCAGCGGATAGGGTCGCGCCGTTTGATTCCACGCGTCGATAACCTGGTGACGTTCAGCCGCAGCCAACTCGGGTGGCGGAAGCTTTGCCGACGGCAACTGATCGGCCAACCACTGCGAAAGCATGGCCGAACGATCCGTCTTGCCCGTGCGCGTGCGGGGAAATTGCGGCAGCGCGTGAAATTCCGCCGGAGTAAAAATCTGCGGAATATGGTCGGCCAACCAGCCGCGCAACGCGGCCTCGGTTGGCGCTGTCCCGTGGGGCACAAACCACGCCAGCAACCGATCATCGTGCAGCACGAGGGCGGCATCAGCCACGGCGGGATGACGGCGCAGCGCCGCTTCGATTTCTCCCAGCTCCACCCGCACGCCACGCACTTTGACTTGGAAGTCCAGTCGTCCCAGATACTCCATCCGCCCGTCCGCGAGCCAACGAACGCGGTCACCGGTGCGATACATGGTGGCGTTGGGCGCCGCCGTGAAAGGGTCGGGCAGGTATTTTTCAGCGGTCAGTTCCGGTCGATTCCAGTAGCCCAATCCCACGCCCGCACCCCCAAGGTAAAGTTCGCCAGGCACGCCTACCGGCACCGGCTGCTGTTTCTCATTCAATATGTAGCCACGGCAATTGGCGACCAGCGCGCCAATCGAGGGGCGGTTGCCGTCGGCCTTGGATTCCTCGCAGTTGAACCACACGGAACATTCGGTGGGACCACAGACATTAAAGACCCGGCGACCGGGAGACCAACCGGTCAACAAATCTGCGGTGAGCGGTTCGCCGGCGGAGATCAATACGCTCAACACCGGTGCCGGCGGCACGGGCGTGGAGCGCATCACGGTGGGCGTGAGCAGCGAAACCGAAATGCGTTGCACCACGAGCATCTGCGTGAGCGCAGGGCCGGGACGCAATTGTTCCGAAGGCACCACGACCAACGTGGCCCCTGTTTGAAAAGCCGCGACAAAATCAAATAACGACGCGTCGAAGCTCGTCGCCGATGATTGCAAAACCCGATCGGCTGGCCCGATGGCGAAGGTGCGGCGTAATTCCAACGCAAAATTATCCAACCCAACCCGACTGTTTATGGCTGCTTTGGGCACGCCCGTGGAGCCGCTGGTGTAAAGTAAGTTGGCCGCTGCTTCTGCGGGTGGCTCGGAAGTGAGCGGACCTTTTTCCAGCTCGGCTAACGCAGCGCGTTCCGCCGGAGCATCTACGCACAACAAGCGAATGTTGCCTACGGGCAGATGGGGAAGCAGTTCGGTCTGCGTGACCAAAACGGAGGGCTGCAAATCGTCAAAATAGAATTCCAACCGTTCACGCGGATTAGCGGGATCCACCGGCGCATAAACCAAACCCGCTTTCAAGGCCGCCAGCCAGACGATAGGTTGTTCGACTGAGCGATCTAGAACAACGAGCACCCGTTCGCCAGGCCGGCAGAATTGCAGCAGCCGCCGGGCGAGTTGATTTGCTCGGGCATGCAACTCGGCGTAGGTGATGGCCTCATTTTTGAATTCGACCGCCCGAGCTTGCGGCGTCGCAGCGGCTTGCGATTCCAGCACACGTTGAAGGGGCGGCGCGGCGGCGGTCAGAGGTCCCTGCCATGCTTCGGAAATTCGATGCTGATCTTCGGGCGGCAGCATGTTCAGTTCGCCAAGCCGTGCCTCACCGGGCACGATCGCCAGCGACTCCAGCACTGTTTGCAGATGCCGCAGGACAGTCTGAATTTGAGCGGCTGGATGGCGATGCGGAGAATAAACGAACGCCAACGTCAGCACCTTGCCGGCATACGCCACCAGAATCGGAAAATCGGTCTTTTCAATGAGCTGTAAACGTTGCCCAGTGGTCGGCAAATGCTCCATTGCGTCGCGATTCTCGAACATCAGACCAGTGCGGAACAATACGGTCGAGCGCGCCAGACCGCACCAGCGGCGGATCTGTTCGGTCGAAGCGTATTCGCCCACACGTGCCTCAAGTTGCTGTGTCCGCAGTCCGCGCAACCACTCGCCCACGGATTGTTCAGCTGAAACCTCCACCCGAAAGGGAATCGTATTGATGAACACTCCGACGCGTTCATCGGGTGCCGTGCTTGTCCAGTGCCGCCCGGAACGGACCACGCCAAAAACAACTTCCTCCACGGCTTGATAACGCGCCAACGCCAACGCCCAAGCGGCTTGAACCAAATTGTTCAATGTTACTGCGTGCCTTTGCGCGGCCGCCCGCAACTGCTCCGTCAGCTCGGCGGAAAGCACCAATGTTTCCATCGTGGGCGGAACGTCATCCGCTCCTGAATCCGGCGAGGTGGCAAGCGAGGGCAGATCCGTCGCCGCCTGGAAACCGCGCAACGTTTTGCGCCAGTAATCGGCCGCCGCCTCGGTCGGCGCTGCGTTTAGCCATGCGGGAAATTCACCAAACGAAGACGCAGCGGGTAATGGTTCAGGCACCGTGCCAGCCAGCAACTGGCGATAAACCGCCGCCACTTCCTGCCACACCAAGGCGTGTGAACGACCATCCAAAAGTCCGTGATGAAACGTCCAGACCGTCGTGACCTCATGATCGTTCCAGGGAAAAACGGTGAGACGCCAGAGCGGCGCGCACGCCAGATCGAATCCCTTCGTGCGATCGGTTCTGAGGAAATCTGAAATCAATTGCGCACGTTCTGTCTGTGCAACTTCGGCGGTTTTAACCTCTAAAGCGACCGCCACGGTTGCCGCGAACTGTTGCGCCAGCTCGCCGGTTGACTGCCAATTGAAGCTAGCCCGCAACACATCGTGCCGCGCGGCAACTGATTCCCATGCCTGTTGCCACGCAGACATCGACAATGCTTCACTCCACTCGCAAACCAGTTGTTGAATATAATGACCACCCGCTGGCTCAACAAGCGAACGCCCCACGACTGCTTGTTGGAGCGGAGTTAATGGAAATATTTTTTGAGTTTGAATCACTATGTCCGCCAGTTGTTCAGCGTTGGTTGGTTGTTTTTCGGATTGATGACTGACCGGCATTTACATCCGCGGCAGACCGGCAAGCGATTTTTGAATCTACGCAAAATCGTTTTTCTGACTTAGCTGTAAGGCATCACTTACTGATGCAAAAGGTGCTGAAACTGGAGTCGAGCAAATCTTCCGTCGTCGTTTTGCCCACGATCTCGCCCACGGCGTAGGCGTTGATGCCCAGATCCATCGCGACCAATTCCGGCGTAGCATCAGCGTGCAACGCATCCGCAGCCTGACGCGTGGTGGCGCGGGCGCGATTGAGGGCATCCTGATTTCCGCTGCGCCCTCGCCGGCCTCGACGAACCCAGCCAGCAACGCACTGCGTTGGTCGTCGAGGCTAGTTTCCGGGATTCCGGCGCCCTCGCCGCTTCGCCTGCAAACTCCGCCTCCCGGCCCTCGATCACGCCCACAAGCTCCCGATCAAATCTTCTCTTTACACCTTCAGGACGTCCTTCACACACCATGATCCACGCCTGACTCTCGCCCGGTGGGCCACCACCGCCAAGGGTAACGAGTCCGGCCCCCAAAAATTGGCCGCGACGTGCCGCTCAATCGCGGATCAAGACGTCGACTTGCTCGCCGGGGCTTAGCTTGAATTCGGGCGGTATGCTTAAGTGGACGCGGAGGCCGAGTTCAGGGGAGCCGGAACGGTTCACAAGGGCGAGGAGCGTCGGCGAGACGGGTTCGAGGGCGCGGCCGGTTTCGAGCACCGTCGCGGTGCCGGTGGCGCGGGCAAGGCTGCGCGTGCGCACCTCGACTTTGGCGCCGGTCTTTGGATTGATCGGTAGCGGCTGGCGCAGAAATCCGACCAGGCGGGCTGACTCCGTGGCGGCGACGGTGACGATGGGTTCACCGGTGGCGACCATCTCGCCGGCGCGGCGGTGGACGAGCAGAACAAATCCGCTGATCGGCGCGGTGAGGGTGACGGGCCCGAGTTGGGCTTCGGTGAGGCGGAGTTTCTCGTCCTCGACTTTTAGCGCGGCGGTGAGGGTGTCGGCGGGGGAGCGCGGCGTGGTTTCGGTGTTTTGCGCGGCGAAGCGGTCGGCGTCCGGGGCAAGAGTCGACACGAGTTTCTCTTGTTCGACCAATTGGGCGGCGAAATTGGCCCGCTGGCTCTTGGTGTTTTCGAAGACTTGGGCCGAGACGAGGTTTTGGGCATGCAGCGGCGTGAGGCGCGTGAGGTCGGCTTCGGCCTGCTGGACTTGCACGCGGAGGGAGGCGAGCGTGACGCGCTCGCGCATCCAGTCGAGTTGGAGTTGGGCGGCGTCGAGCGCGACGCGCTGAGCAGGGAGCACGGGCTCGAGGTTGGCGCGGAGGAGTTCAATCTCCGCACGGATTAGGCCGAGCGAAGCTGCCGTCACTTCCGGGCTCGCCATCCGCACCCGGCCAATGACCTGGCCGGCGGTGACGGGTTGAAGCAAGGCGACATCAAGGGAGACGAGGGTGCCGGATTGCACCGCGCGGACATCGCTGCGGACGATCTCCGCCTCGGCGACGAGCGTGGGGGCGGATGCGGACTGGTTCCAGAGCACCGCGGCGCCAAACACGCCGAGCGCGAAGACGATGAAGGGGAATCTTTCCGTGAAGAATGCATTCCTGCGACGGCGCGCCGGAATGGGAATGGGAGGGAGTGCGCTCATACTTCTGATTCGCTGTCAGCACGGACGCCGTTGACGTTTTTGGCGCCGGGGAGCGCGTTAAGTTCAAGGAGGAGTTCATCCGCACGATCGGGGTCGCGCAGCAGGAGGTGATACGAGAGATCGGCGCCTGTGCCGCTGGAGGAAACGCGCTGGTTCGCGCAGCGGGCTTTGCGGCTGTGGCGCTCGAGGAGATCGCGGAGGGCGGGGAGTTCGGCGGACGGGCGCGCCCATTGGAGATTGAGGATGAAGTCGTAGTGGTGGCGGCGGCCAAACGCCGTGAGCCACGCGTAGAGAAAGATCGCGACGAGCACACCGCCGCCGAGGACGGCGGTCGTGAATTTCTGCGTGCCGCAGGCCATGCCGACGACGATCGAGGCGAGGACGTAGGCGGTGTCGAGTGTGTCGCGGAGGATGTTGCGGAAGCGGACGACGGCGAAGACCGCCATAAGGCCGAAGGCGGTGACGAGGCTATTGGCTAGGACCATCATCACGAGTGCGACGGAGACTGGTAGCACAACCAGCGAGACGACGAAGGCGCGCGAGTAGGAAAGGCCGTTGTGTGTGGCCATGTAGACCCAGGCGATGAGCTTCCCGATCAGAAACGACAGGAGCAGGGAGAGCCCGAGCACCGAGAGGGGCGTGGGCGCGCTGGCGTAGTCGCCGTGAAGGAAGGAATCGAGCATGGGATTAGAGGGCGGGAACCGGGAGCCCCACGGGGCTATTCGCACGGCTGAGATCGCCGTCGAAGGGACTGCGACCCGCCGCTTCGGCAAACCTGACCGGACCGAGGACGTTGACGCTGTCGACGTATTTGGCGGCGCCGCCCTGGACGAGGTTGAAGGTGCGCACCATGACGGCGAGCCAGTCGGGGAAGCGGTTGGTGAATTTTATCTCGAGGATCACATTATTTCCAAACGGGTGGGCGGGCGCGCTAAACGTGGTGTCGAGGCGAGGGCCGAGTTCGGGTTCGCAGAGGACCGAGCGGTCCATGGTGACGCGGACGGCGTTATGGCCCTCGCTGGTCCAGGCTTCGCGCTCGTAGGCGACGCGAGCGCGGGGGCGGGCGCCGAGCCGGCGGATGAGTTCGCAGAATTTCTGGAGGGCCGCGAGGTCCTTGGCGCCGGGCCGGACTAGGTCGTGGGTGGTGGGCCAGGCGCCGCCGAGGAGGGCCGGGACGTGGCTGCGGATGACGGCGGCGCGTTGCTTGTAGATGCAGCGATCGACGCGGCGTTTGATTTCGAGGAAGACGGGAGAGTCGGGCCTATCGTCGTAATAACGCGCGCGAAGTTTGTAGCGGTCTCGGTCGCCGTTGATTGTGGCGCGGTAGGTGTGGAGGTCGCCGGAATCGAGGTAGAGGCTGTGGACCGGGTAGGCCGGGAAGTCGGGGTCGGCGGCGGAGTCGTCGGGCGCGAGGTAGGGGCGGACGAAATGTCGCGCGGCCACGGCAGTAGCCTCCGGCACTTGGAACTTCAGTTCGAAGCGCTGAGTTTGCATACGATCATTTTCCATGGCGGACACGGGGTGGTGAGGGAGGAATGGGAGCAGAGTTACAGACAGGAAACTGGATTTTTCCGTGGATCGAGACGGGAGGGGTTAAAGGGGTGGGTCAGGCGCTGAAACTGACTTCGTGGAATACGGCAGACTAGCGGGACCGAGTTGATAAAGGTCCCTTCGCGGAGCGCGCAACCATCGAAATGCGCGGTTTCGCTCTGAAACGGCAAGTTTTAAGGGCGGCAACTCATGCACGAGGGCAAAGCTCCGACTTCGCACGATTCAAGTTAGGTGCGTTGTGATGTGCGTCTTTGTGGTCAAGTCCGCATTGGTCTTAACCCACTTCGGCGTCGGGTTGGTGTCCGTCGTGTGACGGGGATTCGTAAGATGGAGAAGCCGGGATCGTCGCTGGTGCTTTCGTGCCAAAAGACCGGCTCGCCGTCGTGGGCGTCGGGCTGGTTATTGTCGGCGGCAGGCCGTCCCCGCCGTTTTCGACCGGGTGTTTTTTCCGCACGGTTTGCGTTCAAGAGCGTCACCGAAGTCAAAACCACGATTTCCAAGATGAATATCCGCGAGCGTGGTGCCTTACAGAGATACCTTTCTGATATGGATTTGCGGGTCGATGCGCCTCCTGTGCTCGCGATTTTATTTACACAGTCGAAACGAGGGGAGCTCAAAATCCATGATCTTTGCGTTCGCTTGGCCGCCAATCCCCACTGCGATTCGAAGCGGTCTGGCATTGATGAGGACGGACGTCAGCTCACGTTTGTGTTGATAGACGACGTCGGATTTCGCTACTGGGTTGATGATGCGGGCTACCGCGTGATAATCGTAAAGATTGTGCTGCCCCGAAGTCTTTGACGTATTACCGACTCCTTTTCGCTCCGCCCATGCGCTACATCTCCACCCGCGGTCTCGCTCCTTCCCTCGGCTTCTCCGACGCCGTCGCCACCGGCCTCGCGCCTGATGGCGGCCTCTATCTGCCCGAAACGCTCCCGCAGTTCACCGCCGCCGATCTCGAAGGCTTCGCCCCGCTTTCGTATCCGGAGCTGTGCTTCGAATTCATGTCGCGCTTCGCCACCGACATCCCGCCCGAAACCCTGCGCGCCCTCATCGCCAAGAGCTATACGACCTTCTCCCACGCCGACATCGCCCCGGTCGTGAAGCTCGATGAGCGCACCTACGTGCTGGAACTCTTCCATGGCCCGACCCTCGCCTTCAAGGACTTTGCCCTGCAGCTCCTCGGCAACCTCTACGGCAACCAGTGTGCGGTGCGTGGCCAGACCATCAACGTGCTCGGCGCCACCTCCGGCGACACCGGCGCGGCCGCCATCCACGGCCTGCTAGGCAAGCCCGGCACCGCCATCTTCATCGTTTATCCCGACGGACGCACCTCGCCGCTTCAGGAGCGCCAGATGGCCTGCACCGGCGCGAGTAACGTCCACGCATTGGCCATCACCGGCACTTTTGACGACGCCCAGGCCGCGCTCAAAGAGCTCTTTGCCGACCAGGAGTTCCGCACGCGCCACCGCCTGAGCGCGGTCAACTCCATCAACCTAGCCCGCATCCTTGCCCAGTGTGTTTACTACCTCTGGGCTTATCTGCGCCTGCCCGCCGGCGTCCGTGATGAGATCGAGTTTGTCGTCCCCACCGGCAATTTCGGAAACGTGCTCGCCGGCTGGCTGCTCCAGAAGATGGGTGTGCCCCTGCGCGGCTTCCGCGTCGCCACCAACCAGAATGACATCCTGCACCGGCTTTTCACCACCGGCGATTATCGCGTCGGCGCGGTCGCTCCCTCGCTCGCCCCCTCGATGGATATCCAGGTCTCGAGCAATTTCGAGCGCTTCCTCTACTACAGCGTCGGGCAAAATCCGGCCAAGGTCCGCGAGATTATGGAGACCTTTAAAACCACCGGTGCCTACACCTTCGAGGGCTTCAACCGCGATACCTTCACCGCCTCCCGTTGCACTGACGCCGAGATTCCGGGCATCATCCGCCAGGTGTATCAAGACTTCGGTTACGTCGCCGACCCGCACACCGCTTGCGGCTTCAAGGCTCTCGCGAAGGACCGTCCGAGCATCGTGCTCGCCACCGCCAGCCCCGCAAAGTTTCCGGATACCATTGTCTCCGCGATCGGCATCGAGCCCAAGCACCCGAGCCTGGAGGTCCTGAAGGCGCGTCCGCTGGTCAAGCACCTCATGCCTGCGGATGCCGCCGCCCTGCGCGCCTACCTCGACGCCCACGCGGTCTGAGCCGGCTCAGCCTTTGCCTGCGCCAGGTCCGGCCAGCACGCGTGGTTTTTTTCGCTCGTAGAGGCGCATCTGGTGGCGGCGCTGGTCGTGCTGGATGATCTCGGCGAAGCGTCCCCAGTTCACGAGGGTCCGGAAGATCACTCGCGGCTTCTCGTGCGGAAGCAGGGCCTGCAACTCGGCGAGCAGGGTGTCGTCCGCCAGCACCTTGTCCTCCTGCACGTTGATGAGACGGGTCAGCAGTTCGAAAATCTTCAGCTTTAATATTTTTTCGCGGAGGAGTTTTTTCTGATCAAGTGTCGAGGCGGCGAGCACTTGCCGTCCGAATTCGGTGATGATCACGTTCTGCCCGGGTGTCTGGACGAGCTCCAATAGTTCGGAAGCCTTGAGGAGATTTACGACCGAGCCGAAATCGCGGCCAAGGCGTTCGGCGATATCGAAGATGTCGATGGCCTCCGCCGGCAGCATGGCAAGCAAACCGAGCACCTCGCCGGCATTCACGGCCGGAATGATGACCGGGGCTATGCGATGGTGGGTTTCGTCCACCGGGATGATGACTTTTCCTGCATCGCCCGCGGCCGTATGGGTATCGGGCAGGGTGGTATGGGTGAGGATGCGATGCAGGTTTTCCACGGCTGCCGCGAAGGCTGGAGATTTCGGGTCGCGAGGGTAGGGGAGTGGATTGGCGACGATCTGGTCGACGCGGCCGGGGTTTGCGGCGAGCACGACGATACGGGTGGCGAGTTCGACCGCTTCGACGATGTTATGCGTCACCAGAATCATGGTGCGCAGCGGGTTGGTTTTGTCGGCCAGCAAGCGGGCGAGTTCGTTGCGCAGGGTCTCGGCGGTGAGCACGTCGAGGGCGCTGAACGGCTCGTCCAGGCAGAGAACCTCGGGGGATGCAACGAGGGCGCGGGCGATGCCGACGCGCTGTTTCATGCCGCCCGAAAGTTCCCTTGGGTAGGTGCTTTCGTAGGCGTCGAGGCCGACGGTGGCGAGGATGCGCTCCACCTTGGCATCGCGCTCGGCGGCGGGAAGATGTTCGACCGCGAGGAGCACGTTGCCTCGCACGGTCAGCCAGGGGAAAAGGGCGAAGTTTTGGAAAACCATCGCCACGCCTGGCGCGATCCCGTGCAAAGCCAGTCCATGGTGAAAGACTTTGCCCTTGGTAGGCGTGATGAGGCCGGTGAGCACGCGCATAAGGGTTGATTTTCCACATCCTGAGGGACCGAGAAGGGCGACGACATCGTTGGCTGATATGTCAAGATTCACATCGGAAAGCACGAGATCGCGATGAGTGCCGCTGCCGTATTCATGACAGACGTGGCGGAGCGATAGAATGGGGGCGGAGGCAGTCATTGCGATGAGATCGGAAAAAGGGTGATGAAAGGGGGCTCAGCTAAAGCGACAGCGATCGTTCGCGATGGACTGCAGCTTTTTCCAGACGAGCCGGTTGATGAGCACGACGAGCACGGCCATCACGACGACGCCGGCCGCGAGTTGAGGGTAGTCGCCTGCATTGGTGGCGCGACTGATGTAGGCGCCAAGTCCGGTGGTTTGCACGAGACTGGTGCCCGAGCGCACGTATTCGGCGACGATGGTGGCGTTCCACGCCCCGCCGGCGGCGGTGATGCATCCGGTGACCAGTCCCGGCGCAATCGCGGGTAAGAGGTAACGGGTCCAGCGGCGCACCCCTGAGAGTCCCATGATAGCGGCGCAACTCCGCACGTCGTGGGGGATCGAGGACGCCGCGGATACGACGTTGAACAGCACATACCACTGTGTGCCCAGAACGATGAGCGGGATGGCGCCCCAGCCGAGGGTGCCTCCGATCATGCCTACAAGGGCAAGTATCCAGGGGTATATCATCGGCGCCGGAAACGAAGCGGCGAACTGGATGAAGGGTTGAAGCCGACGAGAGTAGACGGGATTCAAGCCCAACCAAACCCCGACCGGCACGGCCCAGAGAACACTGAAGGCAAGCGCCGCGAATACGCGCAATGTGGTGTATCCGGTGCCGGCTGCGATCTCGCACCAGTCCAAAAAGTTGAGCTTGGCGATCAGCAGTCCGAGACGCACCACCGCGTAGCCTCCTAGACCCAGCAATGCCGCGAAAGCTAAATTGGCCAGCCACCTTCCCAGGGCAGGCCGTGGCTGGGAGGAGCTTGCCTGCGTTTCGTTCGAGTGGGGCGGGTGCCGTCTGCGCAAAAGGGCATCAGTGGTTTTTTCCCAGGCCAGGCCAAGCTGTCGAAGCGTGGCGGAGCGAGCCATCCAGAGTCCCAGCCGACCGGAGCCGGAATCCGAGTTGGCCGAGCCCGCGAAGTCATCCAGATTAAATTTCTTAGACCAGCGCACGAGGGGCCACCAGATTAGCCGATCGACCGAGATGATGATAATGCCCATCGCGATCACTCCGTAGATTTGTGCGGATACGTTGCCCTGTGCGATCGCCACGCTCATGTAAGATCCTATTCCTGGAAGGCGAAAGTCCTGGTCACCGAGTTGGAAGGCTTCGGTTATACTCAGGAAAAACCAGCCTCCGGCCATGGAGACCATGCTGTTGTAAACGAGGCTCTGGGTGCCGAAGGGCAACTCCACGCGCCAAAAGCGTTGCCAGCCTGAAAAATCATAGAGGCGCGCGAGATTGCGATGCTCGGCGGGCACCCCTTGCAGTGAATCGTAATAACTGAACGCCATGTTCCAGACCTGTCCGGTGAAAATCATCACGATGCAGGCGATTTCGAGGCCGATGTTACTGTGCGGAAAAACGCCTACCAGGGCCAGCACCAGTCCGGGCAGGAATCCGAGCACAGGAATGCTTTGCAGCACATCAAGCGCCGGAAGGATCAGGCGTCGGGCCCGCAAATCATAAAAGGCCCACGAGGCGATGAGGATGGTGAATATCAGCGAGAGGCCGTAAGCGAGCCAACTGCGGGTCAGCGAGTAGAGCGCGTAGAGCGGCAGCACTGAAGGCGAGAGGTCGATGGGCGCCGTGGTTTTGAGCGGAGCCCGCCACTCCGCCTCGACATTGAGCGCTCCCAGTAAAAGCGCGGCGAAGAAGCTGATCACCAGCAGATCGCTCCATATACTGGAGCGGCGGATTTCAGGTGTGGATTCGCGGCGGGACATGCGAGTATAGTTCGCTAGCGGATCGCAGAAAATGAGGCAAGGGTTCTGCGTTCGAATTCAGAGTATCGGAGAGCTGCCTATCCAGTTGCTTCCCCCAAAGGCTCGGTAAAGGTCTTTTCCATTATACCCGTGAACACGAAACATCGATTTCGATCAGGCCTGCTTTTGGCTGTCTGCGCGTTGTTGGCCGCCTGTCAGAGTGCTCCGGTGCGCGAGACAGCCGTGACAATTGTTGATCACCCGCCACTGCCAGCCTTTGCCCGCACCGAGCTTGTTTTCACGGTGGCGCCGGCGGAGGCGGAAGGCATGGGCCTGGCCATTGCGGAGGGCGAGTGGAGGCGGTTTATGGACGAGGAGGTGACATCCCGTTTTCCCTCTCAAACCAGTGTGGTTGACGGGATCGTGCAGTGGCGTGCCGATGCCGGAGCGCCCATCGATCGCGAGCGGTCCAAGGTGCTCACCCTCGTGCATATTGAAGATGACGCTGAGCGGGAGAAAATCGCGGCAATCCTTGCAGCGTTTGAAAAGCGGTTTCCGGATGCGGGATATCGGTTGGCGGAAACGCCGGTAAGTTCCGTGAAACTGCGGGCGCCCTTGCGTTGAAACGCAAAAAGCCCCGGTCGTCGTGACCGGGGCTTTGTTTTTTTCACCACGTGTCGTGGCTCAGGCGGCGACGAAGGCGATGCTGATGATCTCAACGCGTTCGCTGGGGGTGCTCCGCTCTGGACCGCCGGTGGCCACATTGGCGATGGCGTCGAGCACGGCGTCTCCCTTCACGAGCTGGCCGAAGGCGGTGTATTGCTTGTCGAGGAACTTGGCGTCGCCGTGGCAGATAAAGAACTGCGATCCGGCGCTATCTGGGTTTGACGAGCGGGCGGCGGAGAGCACGCCGCGCACGTGGCTCTTGGCGTTGAACTCGGCCTTGATCTGGTAGCCGGGGCCTCCGGTGCCTGGCTGGCCGCTGGCGCCCTTCTTGGAGTTGGGGCAGCCGCCTTGGATCATGAAGCCCTTGAGGATGCGATGGAACGCAGTGCCATCGTAAAAACCCTTTTGGGCGAGTTTCTTAAAGTTTTCGACGTGGCCCGGCGCGACGTCGGGCCAGAATTCGAGGGTGAGGTCGCCCTTGGTGGTGGTGATAACGGCCAGTTCTTTGGTAGTGGTGCTCATGTTTGGAAGAAGGTCCAGCACACGCGCCCCTTGTCCTGGCGCAAGCCCGCACTGCATTTTAGGATTTAGCCGCAACCGATTTAGCATTTCCATTCGCCGTGCCTTACTTCGACCACAATTCCACCACGCCACTCGCCGAAACCGCCCGCGAAGCTTGGTTGCGGGTGCAGGCGGAGAACTGGCACAATCCCTCCAGCCCGACGCGGTCGGCGGCGCGGGCGCGCATCCGGCTTGATTCTTACCACGAGGCGCTGGCGGTGCTGCTCGGCGGCGAACCGGCGCATTATGTTTTTAACTCGGGTGCGACCGAGGGCGCTTTTGCGGTGCTCGGGCGTTGGGCGGCGCGCCTGCCGGCGACGGCTCGCATCGCGGTTTCCCGAACCGAGCACGCGTGTGTGCTGGCGGCGGCGGCACGTTTTTTTCCCGGTCGTGTCGACTGGTTGATGCAAGACGAGGCCGGAGTGGTGTCGGCGGCGGCGGTGCGGTCGGCGTTGGAAGCTGGCGCGGCCGGGGTGGTGGTGATGGCCGCGAACAACGAGACCGGCGTGATTCAGCCGTGGCTGGAGATTGCGGCGCTCTGCCGCGCGGCGGGCGGCGGCTCAGGGGTGCCCTACCTTTGCGACGCGACCCAGTGGCTCGGAAAATTACCCGGCGCAGGCTTGGGTTCGTGCGGCGCGTGGGTGATCGCGAGCGGCCACAAGTTTGGCGCTCCTAAAGGCGTCGGCTTTGTGAAGTTGCCCGCCGCCGATCCCGATTTCTGTTCGCAGGGCGGAGGTTTGCAGGAATCGGGGCACCGCGCCGGCACCGAAGACCTGGCGGGTATCGCTGCGCTGTCGGCGGCCTTGGTCGAGGGCGAGCAGAAGCATGTCGTCTGGGAGTCGCAGCGGCTCGGCTGGCGGGAACGCTTCGAGCGCGACTTGTTATCTGCGTTGCCGGGCACGCGGATCGTCGCGGCGGGGGCGGACCGGCTTTGGAACACGGTTTTTGCGGTGATGCCGCGCGCTGAGCAGGCGCGTTGGATTGCTCAGCTCGAAAAACGCGAGGTTCAAGTCTCCACCGGCGCGGCCTGCACGACGGGCAAGGAAGGTCCCTCGCACGTGCTGGCGGCGCTGGGCGTCACGCCGGAAGACGCACGCCGTGCGCTCCGTTTCAGCGCGGGGTGGGGGACGACGGAGGCAGATTGGGCGGCGTTGCTCGCGTTGCTGCGCGAGGTCGAGGCGGCGCTGGGCTCGGGCTAAGCGCGCAAGAGGCGAGGCGGTCGATGCCGGGTTTCATGGAGCCGTTAGCCGGACGGAGCTGCGGAGAACCAGCGGACCGAGCAGGCCTGAAGGGGGAAGGAGGTCGGTCTTTTTCCAGAGCCTCCAGCTGCTGAAAGTAAAGCGGCCGGCCGGACTGGGTTGGCCGGCCAGCAGCCATTCCGGCCACGACTTGAGCGTGCCGTTGCCGTTGCGGTCGCTGTCTTCCGGGAGATTTTCGTCTCCGATCAGACGGTTCGGCCAGAGGTTGACGATGGCGACGGTGAGCGCGTTTTCGCCCGGTCGGGCGGCATCGGTGACGTCCACGACGTAGGGCGGACGCCAGAGAATGCCGAGGTCGTGGCCGTTCAGGGTCACGCGGGCCATGACCTGCACTTCGCCGAGGTCGAGCGCGAGGCGGCGGCCTTGGGCGAAGCGGACGTCGTCGATGGCAAGCGTTTTTTGATACGTGGCTATGCCGGAGAAATGGCGAACGCCTTCCTCGAGTCGGGTGGAAAGAGACGTAAGAGCGTCGAGCGTGATGAATGGCGGCGCCCCGGAGCCTGCCGGAAAATTCACTTTCCATGGCCCGGCGACAGTCTGCGGCGCGGGGAGGGGGGCGACCTTCCATTTGATGGCGCGACCGGAGGCGTTGCGCGCTTCGTAGTCACCAGGCTCGGATGCACCGAGGACGAGGCGGCCATCGGCGTCGTATTTCAGTTGGGTGGTTTCAGCCGGCGGTAGGACGGGGCGGGAGAATTTTATTCGTTCGGGATCGGTGCCGATGGCGGTGAAGGGTTGGCCCGAGATCGTGTATTCTAGCGCGAGGGTTTTGACTACGCCCCAAGCGGGATCGTCGCCTTCGGCGAGGCGTCCGACGACGAAGCCCTCGGGATCGGCATCGATGAGGCTTTTAACTTTTTCCCGAACATCGCGGATTCGGGATGGATCGCCCGGGACACCGTAGCTGGCCTTGGTGATGGTAGCTGAGACGCCGGGGTCGGGTTTTTCGAGTAGTTGACGACCGTCGCGGGCGAGTGAACGCACTGGATTGAGAATCGGCGCATGCGTTGGGAAAACAACGAAGACCGATTCGCGGGCGCCGACCTGGAGACTGAGCTCGGTGGAGCCGGTGAGGGGGGCGAATAATGCGGCGCGCGTGATTCGGCCGGTCTCGGGTTGCCAGAATTCGGGGGCGCGTCCGGTGATGCGGAAACGGGCGGTGGTGTTGACCGGGCGGTCTTCGGGGTTGGCGATGAAGTAGAGATCGGCGTCGGGCAACCGGCGGTGGATCCAGCGCAGGCGGCTGGTCGCGGCGGGGGCGAAGTCCGGTGCGACATTCAAGCGGGCCAACGCCGCCTCGGGCGTGATGCCCGAGAAGACGCGGCCTTGGCCGACGATGCGCTCAGTCTCGACCGGATCGGCGCCCCAGAGTTCATCGGCGAGCGCGCGCAGTTCGACGTCAGCTTGAGGGAAATCGGTTAATCCAGGGGTGGTGAGCGGGCGCGGGCCGACGATGGCGGCGCCGGAACGGACGAGGTCGCGGATATGCGTGAGCATGGGCACGGTCATCGTGCCAGTGTGGTCGAGCACGAGAAGGCGGTAAGCGCGGCCGCTGGGCAGGGCGAGGCGACCTTTGCTGAAAGTGAGCTGGCGGAAGGTTTCGGGCCCGCAGGCATCGTAGTCGTAGCCGACGAGCGGCCTGACCTGGAAACGGAGGAGCGGCTCCTCGGATTGGAGTCGAAGGACGTCGGCGACCGATTCGCCCTGACGAAGGAGAAATTGGCAACGCGAGAGGTAGGCGTGCCAGGGGCCGGACCAGTCCCACCAAGTGTTGGTTCGCTCGTAGTGGAGGCCCCAGGGGCCCATTTGCAGGCCGGGCGCGCGGTCGGTGAAGCGCTGTGCGGCGTAGCGGTGAAAAATGAAGCGATTGATACCCTGGGTGAACGCGTCGTCGCCGATGGTTTTGAGCATCGCCGGATGCCAGAGCCACTTCTCCTTGGCCGCGGAGGTGAATGCCTCGGCGCCGACGATGGCGCGGCCGTTGAGATGGGCGGCGGATGACATCGACTTGGCTGTCGGATAGAAATCAGCACCCTGGCCGGTGGGTGTCCAGAACTCGGCTATGGGCTCGTCGGCGTGGTTGGCGGCATCGAGGTCATTGCCAGAGGTGGTGTAGCTCTCGAAGGTGAAGCGCAGTCCCTCTCTGCGGGCGAGGCGGTGGAATTCGCTCACGTAGTTTTCCACCATAAGCTCGGAGACGGTTTGGCGTAGATCCCAGAGGAAACGCTCGGTGGTTTGCAGGTCGCCGAGCACGCGGTTCGTGAGGATGGGGAGGTAGGGAAGCGGATCGTAGCCGCGGCGCTTTTTAAACTCCTTGCGCATGTCCGAAGTCCAGTTTTGGCCGCCGCCCTCCCAGCTGTCGATGTGGGTGCCGACGAGGGCGGATCGGAGTTCGAGTGGGATCGTATCGCGCAGGGTTTTTACGAAGGTTTCGAAGTGGAGTAAGGTGGCTGGGCGGCTGAGTTTGTCAGTTTCAAGGCCGCGTTGGTCGCGCAGGGCGGGACCGACCTCGCTTCCGTTGCTGGCGTGGCCGAGGCGCAGGATGGTCCAGTCGCCGGGCGGCGGCTCCCAGTCGAGCGTGCCGTCGGGGGCCATGCGGGGCGTGAGGTCGATGACGTGGTCGAGCGGGATAACGGCGGCGGCCGGCGCGGTCGCCTCGAGCGGGGCGCTACGGGTGCCCCGGTAAGCGACCCAAGTTTTCCAATACAGGGCCTTCATCTCGAAGTCGGCGATCTTGTAGCGCGTCTTGGGGTCGCTCGCGGCGGGGGACTCGGCCACTGCATAGACGGCGAGGTCACGGTAGTCCGGGCCGGTGCGTGCGGGCCGCGGGAGCGGTCCTGTCCAGTGTGTGCCGCCGGTGACGCGGGTTTCGCTGGCGAAGACCCACTGCATGCCCTGTTCGGGCTTCACCCACGGGCCGCCGCTGCCGAAGTATCCTACGCCGTTGTTCAGGTTGATCTCGAGGCCGAGACGTTTGGCCTCGGCGATGGTGTGGTTGAAGAGATCCCGCCAGCCAGGGTCGAAAAACTTATCCGGTCCGGGAGGAGTGCCTTGGTCCACGTCGAGGATGAGCGCACCGCCGAGACCGACGCGCTTCATGGCTTCGAGGTCGGCGGTGATGCCTTCGCGGGTGACGTTGCTGTTCAGCCAAGTCCAGTAAACCCAAGGACGGGCGGAGTCTGGCGGAGTGGCGAACTCCTCGCGCAGGGAGGCCATCGGCGCCGACACGGAAACCGCGCCGCTGCGGGAGGTGAAGCAGCCGGCGACGCTCAGCGATACTGCGATGCAGAGTGATGATAATTTGGTCATGGTCGGGTGGTGGGCCGATCAAAGCGTGGCAGGTTCGGTAAACGTTACCTTTCCGGAGTGGAGCCCCGGACCGACCTCGGCGACGAAGTAGCGGCCTTCCGAATGAGCCGGGCCGGCGGACTTGTCCGTGAATTCAAGGCGCGCGTCGGCGGCGCGGCGCGGGATGCGCAGGGTGGCTTTGACGCCGGCAGGAATCTCGACACGGAAGCGCAGTTGGCCGGGCTCGATTTTCCAAGATACGGGGACCGGACCATGTTCGGTGACGACAATGCCCTCGGCCGAGGTAAGATCGCCGAGCCTTGGCTCGACGAGGATCCGTTTGGCGGCGGTCGTGCCGTCTCGGCGGACGCCAAGAACGTAGGCGCTGAGATGATATCCTGGAAACATGCCGTAGATGTGCGCTTTGGAACCGCCGTTAAAGTCCTCCGAGGTGGTGCCCCACGACGAGGCAGCCATGGAGCCCCAATGCTGGCGGATTGCCTGCAAGATTTCACGGTCAAAGGCATCCGTGTCTTCGCGATACAGTTGGTTGAACAGGTAGTAGAAGGTCATCACCCGCTTCGCCTGCGCGCGGTGAGACAACATGTAGGCGCGAACCCGCTCGACGCGCTCAACGGGGACGATGCCCTGGTCGAGGGCGAATAAGGCAGGGAAGAAAGTGGGAGCGATGAGATCGTTCGTTACCGCCAGCTTGAGTCCCATAGCCCGCTTCGGATCGCGGGTGCGTTCGGCTTCGGGGTAGTAAGCGGAGTAATACGTTCCATCCGCCTCGTTCCAGAGGGTGGTGTTGAAGGCGGTGGCGAGCTCCTTCGCCGCCTGTCCAAGGCGGATTGTGTCGTCGGTCAGGCCGATGGCTTGGCCGAGCCAGGCGGCGTCCAGGAGCGCCTTATACACAAAAGCGTTGAGACCGGCACCCTCGCAGGTGACGTAGCCGACGGGGTTGCCCCAGACGACCCACTCGCGGGCATGCACGAGGCCGCGCCCGGTGCGGCGGGCGAGGAAATAGTCCAGCTGGCCGACGATGACGGGCCAGATCTCACGGATGAGCGCGGCGTCGCCGGTGCTTTCGTAGTAGCGGCGGGCACCCTGAACCCAGTCACAGGAGCGATCCTCCATGTGGGCGTGGATATCGAAACGGTCGGAGCAGGTGTGGGCCTTGACCCAGCCTTCCTTTTGTTGGCTGAGAGCGGTGCGGCGCAGCATGGCGCCGAGCAGCCGGGCGTCGGCGTAGCGCGGTTTCCCATCGGGGCCGGAGGCCGAAAAAGCAGTGCGGGTGACGTCGAAGGCCGGCGGATCGCAGTCCATCCACTCGGCGCGCTCGCGGTCGGCGCAATCGACGTAAGCATCTTCACTCAACAGCTCGCAAGTGCGGACGCTGATTTCCCAGACGCGATTGAGCAGAGGGTCGTTTGATTCAAAACGACCAACGCGGTCGAACGGGTAGATGCGTTCGATGAGTTTCAGGCCGATGATGGTGGCCCGGCCGGACTTGACCGCGATGACACCGCCATCGAAGGCGCGCGAGTCGCTGCTGATGTAAGTCTGGCGGCCGGCTCGGGCGGTGTAGCCGACCTTGGCGTGATTGAGGGACAGCTCGGTGCCCTCTTCTGCGTCGAGCTCCAGAATCGTATAGGCCTGAACGAGGCGTCCGAGTTTGAACGAGAGTTTCTGGCCGGAGACCAGGCTGACGGGCAACGATTGGCCATCGCTTAACTCGGGGGCGACCGGGGTGTCGCGCAGCAGCGGGGTTCGGCGGGCAGAGAGTGGCCCCCAAGCATCGCCTATGATGCGAGCGGCGGGCTTCCAAGCTTGGTCGTCGTAGTCGGGCTGGGTCCAGTCGCCGTCCTCTGCGCGCGCGTCGATGTGATCCTTTATGTTCGCCCAGTCGATGAGGGGATCGCGGTAGCGGGTGTGATCGCTCCAACGCCAGCTCTCATCGGTGCTCAGGACCTGTTTCGAGCCGATATCGAGACGCAGGGTAAGCGCGGGTGTGTGTTTCATCATGCGGGCGTTGTAGCCCTGGCCCGCGCGGCCATTGACTGCCTTGATCTCGCGGTCGTAGCTCATGACAAGCACGGTGATCTGATTCTCGCCGGAGTGGAGCGAAGAGGCCACGTCAACGCTGTCGTATTCGGGTCCGCGCGGGTCGAAGCGGGCTGGGCCGCGTGATACGGGCCGGCCGTTTATCCAGAGAATATAACGTGCGTCGGCGAAGATATGCAGTATCGCCTCGCGCGGAGCTGATGCGAGGTCGAAGCGTTTACGGAAAGCTATGAAGTCGGATTCCGCCTGACTATCGGCTGGGATCCAGATCATCGCTTGCTGAAGGGCCGCCCCGATGGGGTCTTCGATCTGGGCGAGCGGGGTCGAAAGCGGGCCGGCCCGGGCGGAGGACGGACACATGGCGTCGATAAGGATGATCAGGAAGGAAATGAACGCGCACCCGAAAAAGCCGGGGCGAGGCGGCTTTTTTTTCAAAGGTTTCATAAGTCGGGCGGTGTAGTTTGCCGAAGGACGCGTGACCGAGTGCTCAACGCACCACGGCGATTTCCAAGCCAAGGAGCGCGGCGAGTTTTTCCAGCTTAGGAATAATGTGGCCGATGCCTACGGCGCAGTGGTGGGCGGGACCGTGGGCATTCCAGTCGTTGACGAAGCGTCGGGCGCCGCACGGAAAGCGGTAGCGGCTGTTGGTGTTGCCGATTTCGAGGATGGGTCCTGGAACGGACTCGCCCTCGGCGGCGAGAAACTTGAGTTTGCCGTCGCGGGTCTGGACGACGGAGAGGAGCGTCACGGGGCCGTGTTTGACCGACATCTCGACCGAGAGACCGCGGCCGACCTTGCCGTGGTAAACCGAGAGCGGGCGGACCTTCGTCTTGCCCTCGGCGATGGCGAGATGGCCGGGGCCGTCGTGGCCCATGAGCACTACGTCGTCGGTGTAGTCCATCGCGTAGTATTCGGTGAACGAGCCGCCGACGCCGAAGCTGTCCATGATCTTCATGGCCTGGGCGTTCTTGATCTCGAGTTCGCCGGCGACGGGCACGCCGCGCGCGGTGAGGAGGGAGTTGCCGAGTATGATCGAGGAGATGGCGTCCTCGTTGTCCACGTTGCCCGTGCCCATGTAGTAGTAGGCGAGCGAGCCGAGCCGGTGTTCGGCGACGAGGCGGTCGAGCGCCACGGAGGTGCGAGCGGCGCGGGCGAGTTCGGGCTCCGAGCAATCCGGCTGCACATCGAAGGCGGAGCGGAACTCGGCGATGCGTGCGGTGATTTGCGCCTCGGAAACTTCCCGGCGGAGGGCTGCTAATTCGTCTACCTCCACGATTTCGATGTGACCGCCGAAGTGGGCGCACTGCTGGGTGAGGTCGGAGTAGATGTCCAGCATGCCGTTGTAGTAGTGGCCCATGACGCCGAGGCGATTGTGCTCCATGACGTAGGCGACGCGGGCGGCGTCGATCCAGGCATCGATCTCAGACCATGCCGCCGGGTCTTCGTGCAGCATTCCAGTCACCTGGTGAAACGCGATGCCGCAGCGGTTGAAGACGTTGGCGATTTCGGGCACGGGACAAGCGCAGCAGTGGGCGAGCCATTCGCCGGTCATGGCGGTGCGGTCTCCCATGAGGTTGAAAGTGGCGTAGTCGAGTGCGGCGGCGGGCTGGAGGTTGAGGATGATGACAGGGACTTTGGCGCGGCGCACCACGGGAAGGACGGTCGAGGAGAGCGCGTAGGTGGTGACGTGGAGGAAGATCAGGTCCACGTCGGCGGCGCGAAAATCATGGCCGGCTTGCAGCGCCTTTTCAGGGTTGTCGATCAGGCCGAGGTTCACGATTTCGACTCCAGGTCGGGTGAGGCGGGAGGCGACCAGATCGACGTAGCCGCGCAGGCGGGTTTCGAGACCGGCGAACTGGGGCCAATACGTGTCGAGGCCGATGCCGAAGAGACCGATTTTAACGTTTTTCATAGGGTAGGGGTGGTCAGGCTATCATGCGCATTCTGATTGTGGAATGCCTGCAATGTCACAAAGCATACACGAAACGGCACACCGTTGACGCAGCCCATTCCCTGACGCCATTGATTAGAAAGCTGACGATAGCCCTTAGCTGAATACACCGAACGATGCCACTCCGATGAAAGACTATTTCCGCTATTTCCCCTCGTCGCCCCGAAGTCGGATCTGGGGCTCTGAGCTCGGGGCGATCGGTTACACGCGACTGTTTCCCGGCCGCGCCTATCCTCCGGAGAGGCACCCTGACGACCATCAGTTCGACTGGGAGCGCGGGCGCATCCTGCAAAGTTTTCAGATCGTTTTTATCTCGGAGGGTGCAGGCGTGATGGAATCAGGTCGGCCCGGCGCGCCGCTTCGGGTTGAGGGGGGCGCGGTGTTTGTTCTCTTTCCTGGCGTGTGGCACCGTTACGCTCCCGCGCCGGAGATCGGCTGGACGGAACACTGGATCGAGTGCCGTGGCCGGGCGTTCGACCAGGCATTGGCGGAAGGCTTGGTTTCGCCCGCCCGACCACTGATCGCGCCGTCCGACCCGGCGGAGATCGCGCAGCTATTCGCCCGCCTGCACGTCCTCGCTGGTCGGCCGGCGGGTATCGTTCGCGATTCGGCGGCGACGCTCGCGCTTCATTTGTTAAGCCGCCTATGCGAGACGGCGGCGCGATCCGACGGCGGCAAGGCTAGCGTGGCCGAGCGTCTGGAGCGTGCGCGCGGGTTCCTCATGGAGGAGTGTGCCAAGCCCTTCGATGCCCGAGCGGCGGCGGCGGCGGCGGGTTTAGGCGGCTCGCACTTTCGCCAGGCATTTCGTCGGGAATGCGGCATAGGTCCGCGGGCGTTTCATGCCGAGGCGCGGTTGCGCAGGGCGGCTGACCTGCTGGCCAACACGGATCTATCGGCGAAAGAGATCGCGGAGATGCTGGGGTTTTCGTCCGCGTTTCATTTTTCCAACGCCTTCAAGCGCGCGCGCGGCGTGGCTCCCACTTTGTGGCGGGATGCCGAGGCCTCGCGGCGTGCAGGCGAGTGAACCGGCGCTGGATCAGCGGCGACCGCTGCTGCGGGTCTGCCAGTGTGCGCCGGGGCGGCCTTTTTGGACGAGGGGATCGGGCACGCGGTCTTTGTTGTGCTGCTGGCCGCCGCTACCCTTGCCGCCGGTCGTGCCGGGCAGCGGTGCGCGGGGCTCGTTGTGGTCGGCGCGGCGGGGCGGCGAAGAGGGCCGCGGAGCGCCGTGGGCTGCAAAGCGTCCGCCGCCTTGCGGCGCGGGACCTGGGCCACGGCTCGGACCGCGTCCGCCTCCGCCGAAGCGGGGGCGGCGGTTCTCGTCCTCGGTGCCGGGTGCGGGAGCGGCGACCTTGGCTTTGTAGTCAAAGCCTTCGAGGTAGAGTTGCGGGATCTTGGCGTTGATAAATTTCTCGATTGCGCGGACTTCGCCGGTCTGGTCGGGCGAGACGAGGGTGAAGGCGTCGCCCTCCGCGGCGGCGCGACCGGTGCGGCCGATGCGATGCACGTAGTCGTCGGGCGTGCCGGGGATGTCGTAGTTGATGACGTGGGTGACGCCCTGGACGTCGAGGCCGCGCGCTGCGATGTCGGTGGCTACCATGACCTCGTAGCGGCCCTCTTTGAAGCCGGTGAGGGCGTCCTTGCGCTGGCCCTGGCTGCGGTTGCCGTGGAGGACGGCAACGGAGTGCTTCTCGGCCTTGAGTTTCTTGGCGATTTTGTCGGCGCCGTGCTTGGTGCGGGTGAAGACGATGACGCTGTGGAAATCGGTCTTCTCTAGCAACGCCAGCAGCAGGGTGAACTTGAGGTGCATCGGCACCGGATAGATGGCGTGGGTGACGCTCTCGTTGACCGAGCGCTGACGACCGATGCTGATGCGGGCGGGGTCTTTGAGGGCGAAGCGGGCGACGGCCTCGATCTCAGGCGGCACGGTGGCCGAGAAGAACAGGGTCTGCCGGACCTTCGGGCACATCGCCACGATCTTTTTGACGTCGTTGATAAAACCCATGTCCAGCATGCGGTCCACTTCGTCGAGGACGAGGATCTCGATCTTGTCGAGGCGCACTTCGCGCTCGTTGAGGAAGTCCATCAAGCGGCCCACGGTGGCGACGACGATGTCGGCGCCGGCGCGAATGTCGGAGCGTTGTTTGCCATAGCCGACGCCGCCGTGGAGCAGGGCGCGACGGGAGTCGGTGAACTTGCCGAACTCCATGAACGCCTCGTCCACCTGGGCGGCCAGTTCACGGGTGGGCTCCAGCACGAGCACGCGGGGGCCGCCGGCTTTATGGGGGCCGAGGCGATTGAGAATCGGCAGCGCGAAGGCGGCGGTTTTACCGGTGCCGGTCTGGGCGGAGGCAATGAGATCGCGGCCGGAGAGGACGACGGGAATGGCCTGCTCCTGAACGGGTGAAGGCGTGGTGTAACCCTTGGCCTCGATGGCGCGGAGGAGGCTGGTATGAAGACCGAGTTTTGTGAAAGGCATGGGCAATTGCCAAGTAGCTGGACGCTAAACGCGAGGGGAAAAACCCAGGCGGGGGTCGTGTATTCGGCTCGACGCAAGCCCGCCGACGTTAAACGTCGGGCCATGATTCGCGTCTTTGTCTCAGGTTGCTACGATATCGTCCACGCCGGCCACGTGCAGTTTTTCCGTGAAGCGCGGGCCTTGGGCGATCATCTCACGGTGAGTTTCGCATCGAGCGAAGTGCTGTGGATTCATAAGCAGCGGCGCAGTTCCCTGCCCGACGACCACAAGCAGGCGCTCATCGCCGCGCTCGGTTGCGTGGATGACGTCGTGGTGGGGTGCGGCACCGATGAGGGAATCGACTTCCGAGAACATTTTTTGCGCATCCGCCCGCAGATCCTTGCTGTCACCGAGGACGATAAATACTCGCCGCTTAAGAAAGCCCTCTGCGCCGAGGTGGGTGCCGAGTATGTCGTTCTACCAAAGACTCCCCCGCAGTTTGCTCCCATCTCGACCAGTGAGATCGTGCGTTGGATCAAAGCCCCGGCGGTCGCGCCCCTGAGGGTGGATTTTGGCGGTGGCTGGCTGGATGTGCCTCGTTTTGCTCGTCCAGGCACCTATGTGGTGAACTGTGCAATCTCGCCGACGGTTTCGTTGCGAAGCTGGACTTATGAGCGTAACGCCGGCCTTGGCGGCAGCGGTGCATGGGCGCTGCTGAATGGTAAAAACGGCGTCAGTGCCGAGCTCGATCTTGGGGTGGGTTGGCAGGATCCCGCCGTGGTGGTGGAGACGGGGCTCTGTGTGTGGCGAAGTGGGGCCCGCCCTGATCTGGAGGTGAAGACATCGGGTGATTTTCTGCGCGGATGCATGGCGATTTACTGGACCGGATCCACTCACGATACACCGGGTAACGTGGACAACCTGCGTGACTTCGACGCCATAGCCCGGGCCGGCGCACTCGCCCGCGAAGCGGTCTGGGCCAATGATCTCAGCAAGCTCGCCGAAGCGGTGCGGGTTTCCTATTCCATGCAGATAGGAGAAAAAATGGACCCGCTGCCCGGAGATCCGGCTGCCGGCCCGGCCGGCAGCGCTGCACTCGGCGGAGTATCGCCTTTGGCATGGAAATACTGCGGCGGCGGCCATGGCGGCTACGCGCTTTATTTGTGTAAAGACGCCGCTGATCGTGATCTTTTGTGCGCCCAGTCCGGGTTCCGGGCCATAGAGCCTTACGTCGCTTTGGCGGGTATCTGAGCCTCGGACGTTTTTTGTTCTCTGCTTTATGCTTCGACGCAGACACTCTTTGCGTCATGGAAAAACGTCCCTTTAAAGATTTGGGCCTCTCGCCCGATGTTCTCAAGGCCATCGACAAGATGGGCTTTGAGGAAGCCTCGCCGATTCAAACTGCGGTCATCCCGTTGCTGCTCGAGGGCCGCGACGTCGTCGGCCAGTCAGCCACCGGATCGGGTAAAACCGTCGCATTCGGCGTTCCCGCCGTCGAAGCAATCGACCCCGCCATCCGAAAGCCCCAGGCCCTTATTCTCTGCCCGACCCGCGAGCTCGCCGTGCAAGTCGCCGAGGAAATTGGTAAACTCGCCTACTTTAAAAAAGGGGTGCGCGAAGTGCCCATCTACGGCGGCCAGAGCTACGAGCGCCAGTTCCGCGCCCTCGAAGCCGGAGCGCAGATCGTGATCGGCACGCCCGGTCGCGTGATGGATCACATGGAGCGCGGCACCCTGCCGCTCGACGCCCTCAAGCTCGTCGCCCTCGACGAAGCCGATCGCATGTTGGACATGGGTTTCCGTGACGACATCGAGCGCATCCTCGCAGCCACCCCGGCCGGCCGCCAGTTGCTGTTTTTCTCGGCCACGATGCCGCCGCCGATCAAGCAGCTCATCCAGCGCTACGCCAAGGACCCGGCCTGGGTGAAGATCGAGGCCCTCGCGCAAAACGCGCCGCAGGTTGAGCAGGTTTACTTCGAGGTGGACCGCCGCTCGAAGATCGAGGCACTCACCCGCCTGATCGATATCAACGATTTTCGCTTCGGTATCGTGTTCTGCGCGACCAAGCTGATGGTGGACGACCTCGCCGAGCACCTTGGCTCGCGCGGCTACTCGGTGGACCGCCTGCACGGCGACATCACCCAGGCGAACCGCAACAAGGTCATGGACAAGTTCCGCCGCCGTGGCTTCGAGTTCCTGATCGCCACCGACGTCGCCGCCCGCGGCCTCGATGTGGACGATCTCGAGGTGGTTTTCAACTACGACCTGCCCAACGATTCCGAGGACTACACCCACCGCGTCGGCCGCACCGGTCGTGCGGGGCGCAAGGGCAAAGCCTTTACCTTCGTCTCGGGCCGCGAGGTTTACGGTCTGCAGAACATGATCCGTTTCGCGAAGCTGAAGATCCGCCGCGAAAACATTCCCTCTCTCGATCAAGTCGAAGAAGCCCGCGAAAACGTGTTTTTCGAGCGCCTGCGCGCCACCCTTGATGCCGGGATGTTCCGCAAGCAGGACCGCATGATCGACCGCTTGCTCGAGCAGGGATACCCGAGCACCGATATCGCCTCCGCGCTGATCCATCTCATGAACGGTGGCGCGGCCGGCGATCCGTCTGCGAGCGGCGAGAGTGCGGCGGCGGCCCGTCCTTACGATGACGAGAGCGGTCCGGCACCCGCGCTGCCTGCGCCGCCCGCGATCAGTGTCGCTCCGGTTCCGGCCCTTGCCCCCGCCCCCAAGCCCGCAGCCAAGGCTGCTTTGAAGTCCGCGCTGCCACCCGGCTACGTCGCGCCATCAGCCAGGCCGGCATCGGACGAAGCGCCGGCGGTGTCCACGTTCAAGCCCGCGATCAAGCCCGCCGCCAAGGCTGAGGGCTGGAAGGCCGCTCCATTCGCCAAAACCAAGGTTGCTGCGCCCAAGTCCGATCCTCGTCCCGGCGAAGTCGGCGCCGACACTCCGCGCGAGGGCGATGACGAAGCGGTTCGTCCGTCCAAACAAAAATACGAGCGCGCCGCCCGCACCGGACGCGAGCCCGGCTTCACCACGATTTATCTGAACGTTGGCCGCAAGAACCTCGTCACCCCGGCTGACATCGTCGGCAAGGTGGCGGGTGTCACCCGGTTGCCGTCCTCGGTGGTGGGTGCAATGGACATCCATCAGCGCCACACGTTGGTGGATGTGAGCAGCGCCAACGCCGAACTAATCGTGACCAAGATGAGTGGCATTCGACTCAAAAATATCGCGCTTGCACCTGCCTTGGCCACCGACGCGCACCGCGCCGAACCTCGGGATTGATAATCATCCGGCGTTGCCTCGGGGAAAGCCCGCCCTTCAACGGGCGGGCTTTTTTACGCCGTTTCACAGACGTCACGGGGACCCTTCTTGACAGAGAAGCCGTCGAGCCCTAGCGGGTAGGGCCCAACATGGAGTTCGTTCTCGATCAGCCGGTGTTGGTGTTAAATCGCCTGTGGCAGGCGGTGAATGTCATTTGCGCGAAACGCGCCTTTGCCCTGCTTTCGCGAGGCCACGCCTCGGTCATTCACCACCATGTCGATGACTTTCGGGTTTTCTCGTTCATGGACTGGATGGACTTTTCCCGCGCGAACCCTCCGCTGGAGCAGATCGATGCGGTGCGCACGCCGCGCACGACCATCCGTATGCCGCGTGTCATTTTACTGACCTTTTTCGACAAGCTGCCGAGCAAGGAACTAAAGCTTACGCGCGGTAATGTCTTCGCCCGCGACAAGGACCTTTGTCAGTATTGCGGCAAGACCTTCCCCCGCGAAGAATTGAATCTCGACCACGTTATTCCGCGTGATCGCGGCGGCAAAACGACGTGGGAGAACATCGTTTGCTCTTGTATCAAGTGCAATTCGCGCAAGTCCAACCGTCTGCCGCACGAGGCGCACATGCGCCTCATCTGCAAGCCGGTCCGCCCTAAGTGGCGACCAGTGATCTCGCTCGTGCTTAATACCCAGCAGCGTGAACGTTGGAAGGACTTCCTCGACCTCGCCTACTGGAATGTGGAGCTGGAAGACTGAGGCGTTACGAGGTCCTCGTCGGTGGGGCGCTTGGCAGTTCCTTCCCGCGGGTAGTTTGGCCGCGGCTCGGAACTATACTATTCTGAACGCGCGCCTCCGGCGGATGAGTTTCTCATGATCGCTAGGGCGTCTCGGTCAGGACGCTGTAGAATATCCGGTTAAGAATCGTTGCGTTGTCCGTAAAGGTGAGACTGGAGCCGCTGACTTGAGAGGTGGCGCCGCTCACCGGCGCCCAGAATCCGGGGCCAAGGTCGGTGCAGCTCCATAGAGTCTGGGACGCGCCGCTGTTCTGTGCCACGGTGAGGCTGAAGCCGGTGCCGCTCGTCCCGAAAGCGGTGACGGCTGGCTTGGTCGCCGTGGCGTAGGTGGTGACCGTGCCGCTGCTTGTGCCGGCGGGGAGGCCGTTGGTCACGACTTTGGTCCAGCTGGTGTAGTTTGGGATTTCTCCGAGCATGGTGCCGGAGAAGGCGGGCCAGCCACCGTTGGCGCACGGGGCGGTGTTGGCGCCGCCAAGGTGCCATTTTCCAAAATGTTTGAGTTGGTAGCCCAAGTCGCTGTTGGCGGCGAAGGCGTCGGGCAGAGTGAATTCGGAGGCCTTGAGTGCATTGCCGGCTGCGGCGGAGAAGACATTACCCGTGCCGGTGCGTAGGCCATAGCGGCCGGTGAGAATGCAGGAACGGGTGGGCGAACAAACAGGGTAGGCGTAGGCGTTGGTAAACCGCACACCGGCGGCGGCGAGGGTGGCTATCTGCGGGGTCGGGGAGACGCTGGCCCCCTGGCTCATGTTATAGAGCGGACTGGCGTCGGTGCCGTAGTCGTCTGCGATGATCAGCAGAATGTTGTTCGTGGAGGCAGCACGGGTCGTAGTGACGGCAAGACACCCCAAAGTTATGACTCCGACAACGACAAGCAGTCGTTTATAAGCCATTCGTTTTAACGTTCCTAAACGTGCGGGCATGGGATGGGGCGCAACTATTTTGTAAGGGTAACTCTATCGAACGGGGACGAGAAGCCGACTATTCAGGTTACATCCACATTTGCGTGTAGAACAAGCAAGAGGGCAGGCTGCTACTGAGGGGGGATGAACTTTTACCTCCGGAAAAACGGCTGCCTCAGTGAGGGCGGACTACCGCGTAGTTTCCAGCTCCGACCAGCGGACGGTGAGGATCCAAATCGCACAAAAAGTAGTTAGAATCGCCGGATTGTAGAGCGGGAAATCCATCCAAGAATGCGCCATGATCAGGCCGAGTCCGAGCACGATCAGGATATAGGCCGGTTGGCTCAGGCCGCCCAAGCGGCAAAGACGCCATACCAGCCAACCGAGCGCGCATAAAGGCAGGGCGAAGCCGATTATACCGAGCTCTGCGAGCGCCTGGGCGTAGTCGTTGTGGGCGTGGTCCCAGAATAGCACGTGATCCTTACCGGAGCGGAATATATTCGGGTAGTGCTGCTGTTTTTCGGTGAAAGCATGACGGAAGCTGCCCGCGCCCCATCCGGTCATGGGCTTGTCTTTGAAGAGGTCCATCGTCGCGTTGCGCGCGCTGATGCGGAAATCGATGTATTCGCTGGTAGCCGGATTGAAGAGTGTGCCCAGTTCGGTCAGGTTTTTACCCAAATTAAGGTAGGTGGCGCCCAGTCCCATGAAGGCAAACGATACGACGGCAACGATGATGGAGACGGTGCGGTTTCCTTCTTTTTCACCTCCGTAGATACGCCATAGTCCAAACAGGATCGTTCCAACCACCACATAGACGAGGAGCAGGATCAGCGCGGCGCGCGAGTTACTGACACACACCAGCATGCCGGTGATGATGGCGGCAATAGCATAGACAGGAGCGGGACTGCTCCGGACCAAGCGGCGCTGGCTGCGAATCATGTGCCAAGCCATCAGCCCTACAGCGACGAAGGTGATGAGATTGAAATAGGCGCCGCCATGATTTTCGTAGACGAAGGTGGCTACGGGATGCGCAACCGGCACCTTGATGAACCACAGGATTTTCGATGTATGGCTGACTTGTTGGAGAATTCCCAAGATGGCGAGCACAGTGCCGTTGAATACCAGGGCACCCAGCACACTCATGACTGCGGTGCGTCGACTCAGTCCGGTCCAGAGCGCGCACCCGAGCAACCAGATCGAGGCGTATACCGAGAGCATGCGCCAGGCATTCATTTTGCCCACGGGGGCTTCCACGCTGGTGGGCAGCCACGTGATGTGATCCCGGCTTTGCAGCCACCAGGCGCTTCCGTCAGTCATGCGGGTCCAGGCGGGATTCAAGGCCTGGGTGAGCACATATCCGACGAAAACCAAACCGATCCAAAAAACAGGGAAACGAATCAATCTCAGGATGGGGTTAATGCGAAAAGGGCCCTCCGGTGAGTATTCGTTTTCATACTGTCTCGGCAGCAGGGAGAGAACAAAACTGACCAGGGCGAATCCCAGGATAGTAAACTGAGACCAGACATCTCGGGTGCCGATGGCCCAAGGCAGAAAGGAAAGGTGGATGACCGCGACGATGATGAGGGCGCGTTCTTTCGGGTGAATGGGAACCGGAACGCGTTGTTCGCCGCGAAACGACTGCAAGAGGGCTGCCGCTTGGTTGGGCGGGGTGGCGGGTGACAGAGGGGGGCGCACGGGCGAGTTCGGTGGTTGATTAGACAGCGCAGGCTTGGACCGGAGTTTTACTGGAGGAGGCCCCATGGGCGCTGGGGGGCGTGGGGCCGAGGCGATTCCGGATGCGGGCGAGCATGCCGGCGGGTGACAGGCCGTTTGCCTCGCGCAAGGAGGCTTGATTGGTGCCGTGCCCGATGAAGACGTCGGGCCAGCCGAGCCGTTCGACGGGCACATCCATCCCGGCAGCGGAAAGGGTTTCCAGCACGGCTCCACCGAAACCGCCTGTGATCACGTGGTCCTCGATCGTAACGATGAGGCGTGCCTGGCTGGCATGGCGCAGCAGGAGTTCCCGGTCGATCGGTTTTACAAAACGCGCGTCGATGACTCCGACCTCGAGTCCGTCCTGCTTGGAGAGGGTCTCGGCGAGTGCGAGTGCGTCGGCGACCATCGGGCCGAGCGCCCATATCACGACCTCGGATCCAGGGCGGACAACCATCGCCTGTCCCAGGGGCAGAAGCCCGCGCGCGTTCTTGGCGGCTGCTCCGGTGACAGCGCCGCGGGGGTAGCGAATAAAAGCGGGGCCGTCGTAGGCCAGTGCGGTCTGGAGCATGTCGACCAGCTCGTGCTCATTGCTCGGGGCCATGATGAGCGCGTGCGGGATGGGACGCAGGTAGGCGAGGTCAAAAACGCCGTGGTGGGTGGCGCCGTCGTTCGGTGATAGGCCGGCGCGATCCATGCAGAATACGATGGGCAGGCGCTGGAGCGCGACATCATGAATGATGGAGTCGTAGGCGCGCTGCAGGAAGGTGGAGTAGATGGCCACCACCGGTTTTATGTCCTGGGTGGCGAGGCCGGCGGCGAAGATTACCGCGTGTTCCTCAGCTATGCCGACGTCGAAAAAGCGCTGGGGCAGGGCGGCGGCGAGGTGGTTGAGTCCCGTGCCGCTCGGCATGGCGGCGGTTATGCCGACGATGCGTTTGTCCGTGCGGGCCAGGCGGACGAGTTCGTGACCGAAGACATCCTGGTAGTTCGGCGGTGAACCGGGAGCGCCACCCTTGCTCTCGCCTGTAGTGGGATCGAAGGCGCCGAGACCATGGAACTTTTCCGGATGGGCCCTGGCGGCATCCAATCCCCGGCCTTTTTCGGTAACGATGTGAAGGAGGACGGGCGTATCCGTGTCGCGCGCGAATTCCAGGTTTTTGATCAAATCATCGAGATTGTGGCCGTTGATAGGACCGATGTAGCGCAGGCCGAATTTCTCGAACAGCGAGGACTCGACGAAGAAGTCCTTTGTCTCGCGTTTCCATTTGTGCCAGAGCCGGTTCATATCCGGTCCTCCGGGCAGCCCGAGGAAGAATTGCTCGATGTCGTGGTGAACCTTGTTGTAGGTGCGGTTGGTAGAGAGTTTGGTGAGATATTTGGCGATGGCGCCGACGTTTTTGGCGATGGACCACTCGTTATCGTTCAAGATCACGACCAGACGTTTGGTGGAGGCGACGACGTTGTTGAGGGCTTCCAAGGTGATTCCGCAGGTGAAGGCGGCGTCGCCGCAGAGGGCGACAACGTGTTCATCGGTGCCCTTGAGGTCGCGGGCGGTGGCCATGCCGAGGGCGGCGGAGAGTGCGGTGCCCGCATGTCCTGCGCCGAAGGAATCGTGTGCGCTCTCATCACGGTTGAGAAAGCCGGAGGCGCCGTCGTTCTGGCGGAGTTTGCGGAAGAATTCGCCCTGGCGGCCAGTCAGGAGCTTGTGAACATATCCCTGATGGGAGACATCGAAGACGAACTTATCCTTGGGCGTGGAGAAGACTCGATGCAGGGCGATGGTCAACTCCACGACGCCGAGGTTTGGGCCGACGTGGCCGCCGTTGCGGGCGGTGACTTCTATGAGTTCATCCCGGATCTCTTGGGCGAGTTGCGGTAGTTGCTCCAAGCAGAGCCCTTTGACGTCTTCGGGTGAGCGAATTTGGTCGAGCAAGCGAAGCGGGGAGGGAGGTGCGGAAGCCGAGGTTTCGGCGGTGGAATTCATTTCTGGAAAGCAGGTGGAGGGAGGTCGGTTTAGTCTGCGCTCCGCTCATGCGGGAACGGCTCCAGCGCCACGGACCCGTCCCTCTGGCGTTTGAGTTGCTCGATCTTGATCTCGGCCGATTTCAATCGCTGCTCACACTGGGCGAGTAACTTGGAGCCTTCCTCGAACTTTGAGAGCAAGTCGGCGAGCTGGGTGTCGCCTGATTCCATGGCGTCGACGATGGATTCGAGCCGTTTCATGGCACCCTCGAAAGTGAGTTCGGGAAGGTCGGAGGTCGAGGAGGAGGATGCTTTGGGAGCCACGGTAAAGGGAACAAGTTGAGCAGCCAACGGGGCTTTTCAATCACTCTTTGGGGGCGATACAGGGACGGGCGGCAAATACATGAAGGTCGACAGCGGTAATTCATCGGTTTCTCCGACTTGTGTCGTGAATCTCATACGCTCGTGTAATTAAAAACGGATAGAAGCTGGCACGACCTCTTGAATCATTGGCATCTCACTCAACTTACTAAGAATAAGATTTGCCGCTCGCGCGAAACCGCTCACTTTGACTTGTTTCGACCCTTCCCTTTCGTTCCGTCACGTTTTCGACTCATCACCATGATCTCCGACTCCGCCGCTCCCAAGCCTCTCGCCGCCAACGAGGGTATCAAGACTGCCTCGCGCCACTTGCGCGGCAATTTGAAATCGGAATTTGCCGACACTTCCACCGCCGTCGTATCTGCCGATAGCGAGCAACTCATCAAGTTTCACGGCACTTATCAGCAGGACGACCGCGACCAGCGCATCGCGCTGAAGAAAGCCGGCAAGGACAAGGCCTACTCCTTCATGCTTCGTGTCCGCCTCCCCGCAGGGAAAGCGACCGCCGCCCAGTGGCTGGTGCTCGACCAGCTCGCCACCGACCTCTGCAGCCCCGCCCTGCGCCTGACCACCCGCCAGACCTTCCAGTTCCACGGTGTCCTCAAGGGCAACATGAAGCCTCTCATCCAGGGCATGCACAAGGTCCTCCTCGACGCCATCGCCGCCTGCGGCGACGTGAACCGCAACGTCATGGCCCCCGTCAACCCCGAGCAGTCCCCGGTGTTGGAACAAGTTTACCAGGATGCGAAGGGTTGGTCTGAATACGCCCTGCCCAAGACCCGCGCCTACCACGAGATATGGCTCGACGAGGAGCTCGTCGCCGGCGGCGAACCCGAGGTCGAGACCATGTATGGGGCCACCTATCTGCCGCGCAAATTCAAGACCGGTTTCGCTGTCCCGCCCTCCAACGACGTGGACGTCTATTCGCAGGACCTCGGCTTCATCGCCATCATTGAGGGCGGCAAGCTGCTCGGCTACAACGTCACCGTCGGCGGCGGCCTCGGCATGAGCCATGGCAATGACGAAACGTTCCCGCGCCTCGCCGACTCGCTCGGCTTCATCACCCGCGATCTGGTTAACAAGATCGGCGACGCCGTCCTCACCACCCAGCGCGACCACGGCGACCGCACCAACCGCAAACACGCCCGCCTCAAATACACCATCGCCGACCGTGGCATCGAGTGGTTCAAGGCCGAGGTCGAGAATCGCAGCGGCGTCACCTTCGCGCCCGCCAAGCCCGTCACCTTCACCACCATTCAGGACCCGCACGGCTGGCACCAAAACGCCGACGGCACCTGGTTCTTCGGCCTCCATCTGCTCTCCGGTCGCATCAAGGACGTCGCCGGCTGGCCCATGAAAACCGCCCTGCGCGAGGTCGCCGCCGCGCTCGACGGCACCGCCGCCGACTTCCGCCTCACGCCTTCTCAAAACGTCACCCTCTCCGGCCTCAGCGCCGCGCAAAAATCCGTCGTTGATGCCATCCTCGTCAAACATGGCCTCGACCGTGAGCACATCGGCTCCGGCCTGCGCCTCAACGCGCTCTCCTGTGTCGCTCTTCCTACCTGCGGCCTCGCCCTCGCCGAGAGCGAGCGCGCCCTGCCTGGCATCTTGGAAAAGTTCGAGACCGTGCTGGAGGAAGCCGGCCTGCGCGACGACGCGATCAGCCTGCGCGTGACCGGCTGCCCCAACGGCTGCGCCCGCCCTTACCTCGCCGAGATCGGCTTCGTAGGCAAAGCGCCCGGCAAATACGCCCTCTACCTCGGCGCCGCCTACAACGGCACGCGCCTCAACCGCCTCGTCTCCCCCAGCATCACGATCGATGACGCTGTAAAACTTCTCGAACCCGTGATCAAGCGCTTCGCCAAGGAGCGCAACACAGGGGAAGGTTTCGGCGACTTCTGCGAGCGCGTGATCCTCCCCGTCGACGCGACGTTCCATGTGGTCGGCACCGGCGGCCTCGTGCCGGCGAAGGTCGTCCCCCCCACCGGCCCCACCGCCTGAGCGAGCGCTCGTTACTGGCTCACAAAAAGGCCGCCCGGATTATTCCGGGCGGCCTTTTTATTTCCAAGTAGCGTAAGCGCAGCGGGCGTTCGTCCGCTTTTGGCCCGCTGTCCAAGACCGGCGCTCAGGCGCCCGTCTTGAAGAGCGCCACGTCGCCGTCGCGGAAGACGTATTCTTTGCCCTCGAGGCGATACTTGCCGGCGTCGCGCGCGGCCGCAGTGCTGCCGAGGCGAACGAGGTCCTCATAAGAGACGATTTCCGCCTTGATGAAGCTCTTTTCAAAATCGGTGTGGATGACGCCGGCGGCCTGCGGGGCCTTCCAGCCCTTTTTGATCGTCCAACAGCGCACTTCTTTTTCACCGGCGGTGAAGTAGGTCTGCAAACCGAGCAGCGAATAACTGCCGCGGATGAGGTTCGACACGCCGGAATCGGTCACGCCGAGATCTTTTAAAAACTCTTTCGCTTCCTCGGGAGAGAGGTCGATGAGTTCGGCCTCGATGCGGGCGCTGATCGGCACGTAGGCGGCGTCGTGGTGGGCTTTCACGAAGGCAGCCACTTTTTGCACGAAGGGATTGGCCTCGGCGTTGGCGAGATCGCTTTCGGCGACGTTGCAGGCGTAGAGAACGGGCTTGGCGGAAAGGAGCTGGAAGAACTGGAGCAGCTTCTTCTCGTCGTCCGAACACTCGAGGATGTTGGCGGGCTTGTTCTGGTTGAGATGCGGCACGAGTTTCTCGAGCAGCGCGAACTCGGCCTGTGCATCCTTGTCGCCGGACTTGGCAAGCTTTTGGGTCTTGTTCATCCGCTTCTCGACCGCTTCGAGGTCGGCGAGGATGAGCTCGGTGACGATCACCTCGATGTCGCGCACGGGATCCACGCTGCCCATGGTGTGGATAACGTCGGGGTCCTCGAAGCAGCGCACGACGTGGACGATGGCGTCGGTTTCGCGGATGTTGGCGAGAAACTGGTTGCCGAGGCCTTCGCCCTTGCTGGCGCCGGCGACGAGGCCGGCGATATCGACGAACTCGATGGCGGCGGGGATGACGACCTTGGTTTTGGCTATGTCCTTGAGGACGTAGGCGCGATCATCAGGCACCACGACGACCCCCACGTTGGGGTCGATGGTGCAGAACGGATAGTTCGCGGCCTCGGCCTTGCGGGAGCGAGTGAGGGCGTTGAAGAGAGTGGACTTACCAACGTTGGGGAGACCTACGATTCCGGCTTTCATAAGGGTTGAACGTCGCCGCGTGGCGGGGGCAGGGTCAAGGATTGTCTCGCAGCCGAAGCTTTTCCTGGCACTAATAGTAATAATAATCCTGCATTCGTGGCCTAAAGCGTTTTTTGCCGCTCAATGGTTGCTTGACAAGACGCCGGATGCGCCGTGTTTTCACACCTTTTCCAAATCACACAGCCCTCGTCCCATCACCTTACATGGCCCTTAAAATCCGCCTCTCCCGCATCGGTTCCACTCATAATCCGATCTATCACGTAGTGATCGCCGAAGCCCGTTCACGTCGTGACGGCGCCGCCACCGAGGTGCTCGGCACCTTCAATCCCCGTGCCAAGAAGGACGCCCTGACCCTTGATCTGGCCCGCGCCGACTACTGGCTCTCCAAAGGTGCCAAGCCCACCGATACCGCTCATAGCTTGATCAAGAACGCTCGCAAGGCCGCCGCCGCTGCGCCCGCCGCCTGAGTCTAGTTTAAGCCTACAGCTCTTTTTCGCGCCCCGGATTTATCATCCGGGGCGTTTTCGTATCTACCCATGCCGCTCCAGATCGATGTCCTGACTCTTT
Organism: Verrucomicrobia bacterium IMCC26134; assembly: GCA_000972765.1. GTDB lineage: Bacteria > Verrucomicrobiota > Verrucomicrobiia > Opitutales > Opitutaceae > IMCC26134_A. The sequence goes on from CP011265.1 coordinate 1,069,082, forward strand.
TTCCGAGGATGCTAGAGGGCTTCCTCGCCGAAAGTATGCTCGGCAAAGCCATTGAGGCGAATTTGCTGGGCGTCGCCGTGCATGACCTTCGCGTCTGGTGCACGGACAAGCACCGCACTGCCGACGACCGACCTTTTGGTGGTGGCGCTGGTATGGTGATGAAGCCGGAGCCGGTGGTTGCCGCCATCGAACAACTCCAGACTCCCGGTTGCCGTCGCATTTATCTGACACCTGACGGCACGCCCTTCTCGGAAAAAATAGCCCGCGATCTGTCCACCGAGCGTCATTTGATTTTCCTGAGCGGTCACTACGAGGGCATCGATCAACGCATTCGCGACACCGTAATCGACCAGGAAATCAGCATCGGAGACTATGTGCTCACCAACGGCACTTTACCCGCTGCCGTGGTCATTGACGCGCTCGCCCGATTTATCCCCGGCGTATTGGGTGAGGAAAAGTCGTTGACACACGAATCTTTCACCGGTCGATTTCTCGACTTTCCTCAATACACGCGTCCCGCCGAATTCCGGGGCATGTCAGTGCCAAAAGTCTTACTTTCTGGCAACCATGCCGAAATCGAAAAATGGCGGGCTGCGCGAAGTGAAGAAAAAACCCGCCTCGTCCGACCCGATTTACTCGAATAACACACCACCCGCCATGAGCCATCCGATCATCAAAGAGATCACTTCCGTCCAGCTGCGCACCGTTCCGTCCTTCAAGGTCGGCGACGGCGTGAAGGTCCACACCAAGGTCCGCGAAGGTGACAAAGAGCGCACCCAGCTTTTTGCTGGTATCGTCATCGCCCGTAAGGGCCACGGCATCCACGAGACCTTCACCGTCCGTCGCATCAGCTACGGCGAGGGCGTGGAGCGCGTATTCCCCGTCAACTCCCCGAACATCGAGAAGATCGAGATCGATCGCGAGTCCCAGAACGTCCGCGCCCGTCTCTACTATCTCCGCGACCTCAAGGGCAAAGCCGCCATGCAGGTCAAGGCCAAGCGCTTCGAGCGCGCTGTCGCCGCTCCGGCCGCCACCGCCTAAGCTTTGCTCCTCTTCAGTCGCCCTCGATGCGACTCCACAAAAACCCGGAATTCATTTCCGGGTTTTTTTGTGTCCGTATCAAATCGCACAATCCCGCTCCATAAATCGTCCGCGTCCTTGCCTGAGAGTTTTTTCATAGGCTTTGGGCTTCCCCCGTCGGGCCCGTCGTTTCTAACTGCTCCTTTCGACTTTCCCCGTCGTTCCGCGTAAACGTTAGCATCACCCTTCATTATCTACTCATATGGCTCTTAACTTCTCCCTCCTTGCCGTCGCTGCCAATCAGGCCCGTGGTCTCGCCATGGATGCCGTGCATAAGTGCAGCTCCGGCCATCTCGGCCTTCCGCTCGGAGCCGCCGAGGTAGGCGCCGCCCTCTACGGTGGCGCGCTCTCACACTGCCCCAGCGCACCGCGCTGGCTGAACCGCGACCGCTTCGTGCTCTCCGCCGGCCACGGCTCCATGTTCATCTATTCATGGCTCCATCTCAGCGGCTACGACCTCTCGCTCGACGAGGTGAAGAACTTCCGCCAGCTTCACTCGAAGACTCCCGGCCATCCCGAGTTCCATGAGACTCCCGGCGTCGAGTGCACCACCGGTCCTCTCGGTCAGGGTATCGCCAACGCGGTCGGCTTCGCTGTGTCCGGCAAGATGGCCGCCGCACGCTTCAACACCGCCGAACACACCATTTTCGACAGCCACGTCATCGCACTCGCTGGCGATGGTTGCATGCAGGAAGGCGTCGCCCTCGAGGCCATCTCCTTCGCCGCCCACCAGAAGCTCGATAACCTCATCCTCATTTTCGACTCCAACGACGTCACCCTCGACGCCATGGCCAACAAGTCGCAGGACGACGACTTCGTGAAGCGCTTCAAGGCCCTCGGCTGGAACGTCCAGCTCGTCAACGGCCACGATATCGAGGCCGTCGCCCGCGCTATTGCCAAGGCCAAGAAAGCCGTTGGCGCGCCCAACCTCATCATCTCCAAGACCACCATCGCCAAGGGAATCCCCGAGGTCGCCGGCACCGCGAAGGGCCACGGTGAGGGCGGAGCCAAGTTCATCGACGCCGCCCGCGCCGGTCTCGGCCTACCCGCCGACCAGCACTTTTACGTCAGCCCCGAGGTCCGCGAGCTCTTCGACGGCCTCAAGAAAAAGTCCGAGCGCACTTACAAAAAGTGGAAAAAGACCTGCATCGAGTGGGCCGCCGCAAATCCCGACAAGGCTGCCCTCCTTGAGAGCCGTTCCGCAGTCGTCACCGCCGAGGAGCTTTCCACCGTTATTCCGGCCTTTGCCGCCGACGTGAAGCTGGCATCCCGCGCCGCTGGTCAGCAGGTCCTCCAACCGCTCTCCGCCAAGCTCCCTCTTCTGATCGGTGGCAGCGCCGACCTCTACGGTTCAACGCTCAACTACATCGCCTCCGACAAGGACTTCGAGCCCGCCAACCTCACCGGCCGCAACGTCCGCTTCGGCATCCGCGAGCACGCCATGGCCTCCATCGCCAACGGTCTCGCCTACGACGGTATTTTCAAGCCCTCCGTCGCCACCTTCCTGGTGTTTGCCGACTATTCCCGCCCCGCCATGCGCATCGCCGCGCTGGCCAAACTCCCCGTCACTTACATCTACACCCACGATTCCGTCGGGGTCGGTGAGGACGGCCCCACCCATCAACCGGTCGAGACCATCTCCGGTCTGCGTGTCATCCCCGGTCTTGATGTCATCCGCCCCGGCGACCCTGAGGAGACTGCCGGTGCATTCGCCGCCGCTCTCAGCCGCAATGATGGCCCAACGCTCCTCGCGCTCTCGCGCCAGGCCATGCCCATCCTTAACGAGATTCCCGTCGAGGTCCGTCGCTCCGGCGTGCAATACGGCGGCTACGTCGCCATCCGCGAGACCGCGGAGCTCACCCACATCCTGCTAGCCACCGGTTCAGAGCTTTCGCTCGCCGTCGCCGCCGCGAAGGTGCTCGGCGCGGGCGTGCGCGTCGTCTCCATGCCAAGCTTCGAGCGTTTCAAGCGCCAGAGCGCAGGCTACCGCGAGAGCGTGCTGCCCGCAGCCTGCCGTAAGCGTGTCGCCATCGAGGCGGGCGTCACCGGTCTCTGGTATCAGTTCACCGGTCTCGATGGTAAAGTCATCGGCATCGACCGTTTCGGTATCAGCGCCCCGGGTGGCACGGTCATGAAGGAACTCGGCATCACGACCGATGCCGTCGTATCCGCCGCACAGAGCCTCTGAGGTTTATAAAGCCTTTACCGCTCAAAGCATCAGGGCGGACCCGATCGGGTCCGCCCTTTTTTTCGACCGTTAAGGTCACCTGCCGGCACGCAGTTCAGAGAGGTTTTTTGTAGGTGCCACCCGTGGCATCGGTAAATACGAGCAGGCCGGGGAGCACTTCGCTGAGGCGAAGCCCAAGCTCTCGATTCACCATGTCGTTTATTCGGTAAATTTTTTCGTTCATCAGCACTCGCGCTTCGAACCCTAGGCCGCGCACGCCTGTGATGCGGAGGCTATCGAGCACCGCATAAACCCGGGCTTCTTGAGTGATCGTTACGCCGACGACCGGATCAGGGGTAGGGCTGGGCGGAGGGGCGGGCGGAGCCACGTAAGCAGGCAAACTGACAGCGGGCTCAGGTGAAGGAACGGGCGCCGGTTGCACGGGAGTTGGCCTCGCCACCGGTGCCGTTGCAGTGACGGCGGGAGATGCTTCCGGCTTCGGTGGGGGGATGGCTTGGGCTGACGAGGCGGGGGAGGTGGTTGCGGGCTGCAGCGCCGGGTTTAAGAAAAAGAAAAAGATTGCCGCCGCTACACCCGCGCCGAGGAAAAGAAGGCCGAGCCCCAGCCAAGGGAAGGTCTTTGAGCCACGATGGCTGGCGTTGCGCATGTCGGTCGGGACAGCAGCCGTGGCGCTGCGGCTGGCGGCCGATGCGGTAGGCGTGGCTTCGAGGTTGCGCTGCCGCTGGGCTTTTTTCAGGGCTTCGTTGATGAGGCTCATGGCTTCGTCGGAAATTGATCGCAGGAGCTCATTCGGTGAGTTTCCTAAGGTCTTTGATGGCCCGGCGAACGTCCCACCAAGAGACTTCATCGGATTCACGGATAAAGGCGGCAAGCAGCGCTTTGTCGCAGAGATTGTTTACGATGCGCGGGATTCCTTTGCTGTAGCCGAAAACTGCCCGCAAGGCCCACTTGGTAAAATAGGGCCGGCCTTGGCTGCCGGAGCGGGTTAGGCGGTGCTGCACGTAGTGGGTGAGGTCTGTTCGAGTCAGCTGGTCCAGCTCGTAATGGACAAGCACACGTTGGCGGAGCTGGCGCAGCTCCGGGCGTTTCAAAATGTCTTTAAGCTCGGGCTGCCCCATGAGGAGGATTTGCAGCAGCTTTTGTTTATCGGTCTCGAGATTGGAGAGCAGGCGGATCTGTTCGAGCACGTCGAAGGAAAGATTCTGCGCCTCGTCGATGATGAGCAGGATTTCGCGGCCTCGTTCGATGCGATCCAGTAGCACACGATTTATTTGGCCTATCAGGTCCGGTTGTTCGTGGTGCTGGGGCGTCTCGCCGAGTTCGGTGAGGATGGCGCGAAGCATTTGCGTCTCGTTGACGCTGGGGTTGAGGATGAGGGCGGTGTCGAAGCGGCCGTCCTTTTCAAGGTCATTGAGGAAGTGACGGCAGAGGGTGGTTTTGCCGCAGCCGACCTCGCCGATGAGCACGATGAAGCCTTTTTTCTCGAATACGCCGAATTTCAAATGCTGCAGCGCCTCCTGATGAGTGGGGCTCAGGTAGAGAAACTTGGGATCGGGGGTGATGTGAAAAGGCAGTTCCGCGAGGCCGTAGAAACTCTGATACATGACCTTAATCGGTTAACGGGCGGGGCGGTTCAAGGCACGCCAAATCAAAGGCGCGATTTTTTTTGGGCGTGATTTACATGCGCCTTCGTATTTGTCACACCGAGGACATCCGACCATGCCCACTTGGCTTCATCGTTTCATTTTGCTGGTATCCGCCCTCGCCTGTTTGGGGGTGCTCGGACTGCTTGGCGCGGTTCTTATCCAGACACGGGCGGAGTATGCGCAAGTTCAGCAGGTCGAGGCGGAGGCACGCCAGCGTCTCGCTGAAATGCAGGCCCGCCTTGCCGAGCAGGAGGTCGTTTTGGATCGGCTGCGCAACGACCCGGCCTACGTGGAGCGCGTTATTCGCAGTCGCCTCGGCTACGCCAAGCCCGAGGAGTTCGTCTTCCGCTTTTCGGATTAAGGCGCCTGTTTTAAACGCAGTTCAAGAATGGCGTTGATCGTTGATGGCGAGGTGCTTTTCAATCGCCCTTCATTTTTCAACATGACCACGCATCCCGTTATCGAAGCTTTTCAAAACGCCGGACAAGGCCACGTTTTCGCCTTTTTCGACCAACTTAACCCTTCGCAGCAGCAAGACTTGCTCACCGACGCCTCAGAGATTGATCTCGCCGAGGTTGCCGAGCTTAACCGCACGCTCGTTCAGAAGCAGGGCGGGGCCGCAGGCGTGGATCTTTCCGACCTCGCTCCCGCACCTTACGAGTCTCTTCCAAAGAACGGTGGCGACGCCTCCGCCTGGTCCGCCGCCAAGCAGACCGGCGAGGCCGCCCTGCGAGCCGGTCGAGTGGCGGCTTTTGTGGTCGCGGGCGGTCAGGGCACGCGCCTTGGCTACGACGGCCCCAAAGGCACTTATCCGGTCACGCCGGTGCTAAAGAAAAGCCTCTTTCACGTATTCGCAGATAAACTACGCGCGGCCGGCGTTCGTTATGGACGTCCCCTGCACTGGTTTATCATGACGAGTGACGTTAACTATGCCGCGACGACCGCCTTTTTCCGCGAGCACGCCTTCTTTGGCCTGGCCGAGACGCACGTCCACTTTTTCAAGCAGGGTCGCATGCCGGCAGTTGGCTTCGACGGCAAAATCCTGCTCGAGCACAAACACCGCATCGCCATGTCGCCCGACGGTCACGGCGGTTCGCTTCGCGCCCTGCACCGTAGCGGAGCGCTCGACCTTATGGCCAACGAAGGCATCGACATGATGAGCTACTTCCAGGTGGATAATCCGCTGGTGCGTTTTATCGATCCGACCTTCATCGGCTGGCATCTGATCCGCCGCTCCGAAATGAGCAGCAAGATGATTCCCAAGGCCTACGCCGGTGAAAAAGTCGGCCATTTTTGTTCCCAGCGCGGCCAGACCGTGGTGGTGGAATACTCCGACCTCCCCAAGGCCTATCAGGACGAGGTCGATCCCGCCACAGGCCGCCTCCGTTACATCGCCGGCAGCATCGCCATCCATCTGCTCGACGCCGCTTTTATCCGGCGCATGGCCACCGGTGCGGACGCACTGCCTTTCCATCGCGCGGATAAAAAGATCCCCTGTCTCGACGCCGCCGGAAACGCGGTGAAACCCGATAAACCCAACGGCGTGAAGTTTGAACTCTTTGTCTTTGACGCGCTACCTTTCGCGAAGAACCCCGTCGTCATCGAGACTGACCGGGCTGATGATTTCTCGCCGGTAAAAAATGCCGAAGGCGTCGATTCGCCCAAGAGCTGCGCGGAGGACCAGGTGCGCCAGTTCACCCGCTGGGCCAACGCCCACGGTGCCGCCGTCCCGGTGGACGCCACCGGGCTGCCGCCCTTCACTTTCGAGGTATCGCCCCTCTTCGGTTACGACGAGGATAGCTTTGCCTCCGCCTGGAATTCCCAGACACCCAAGCCCGCTATTTCCGCCGGCGACGTGCTTTCCTGAATCCAAACCATCCCGTTCAATCTCCCATGAGCCTCCTCGCCTACCTTCAAGCCGCCGGCGCCGCCGGGCAGCTCCTTCCCTCCACGTTAAATAACATGGAGACCTGGCTTGCCGCCGGCCTGCCCAGCTGGGCAAGCTCCAGCCTCGAAGAACTCGTGGCCAAGCAGGCTTGGGGCGAGCTCAACGACCGCTTTTACCGCGACCTCGAATTCGGGACCGGAGGCATGCGCGGCCGGACCATCGGGACGGTTTCCACCGCTGCCGAGCAAGGCAAGGTCGGTCCGCTGGGCACGCCCGAGCACGCCGCCATCGGCAGCAACATCCTCAACGACTACACTCTCGTTCGCGCTACCATAGGCCTCTTTCGCCATACCGCCGCCTATCTCTCGGCCAAGGGCGACCCTCGTCTGCCCGCGTTGGTAATCGCGCACGACGTCCGTCACTTCTCGCGCCACTTCTGTGAACTCGCCGCCTCCACCTGGTCACGCCTCGGCGGTCAGGCCTATATCTTCACCGGCCCGCGCTCCACGCCGCAGCTGAGCTTCACCGTGCGCTGGCTCGGTGCCCACGCCGGCGTGGTCATCACCGCCAGCCACAATCCCCCGCACGACAACGGGTTTAAGGCCTACTTCGACGATGGCGCGCAGGTCGTGGCGCCACACGACAAGGGCATCGTCACCGAAGTCGGCAAGGTTCCGCTCGGCGAACTACCCGCCTACCTCGTCAAGGAGCTGGCCCGGGTTGTCACCCTTGGCGCATCCGCCGACGAAGCCTACCGTGCCGCCGCCGCCACGGCGGTTATTGATCGCTCGGTCTTCGCATCAGCAAAACTCAAGGTTGCCTTCACCTCCATCCATGGCGTGGGCAACATCATGTCTGTGCCGCTTCTTAAAGAGGCGGGCGTTGAGCTGCATGAGGAGCCTGCGCAGGCAGTGCACGACCCGCGTTTCCCCACCGTCAAGTCACCCAACCCGGAGAACGCCGACGCGCTTTCGCTCGCAATCAAGCTGGCCGAGGAAAAGGGACTCGATCTCGTCATGGCCACCGACCCCGATTGCGACCGCATGGGCGCCGCGGTGCGGGGCAGGGACGGCAAGATGCACCTCATCACCGGCAACCAGATCGGTGCCCTGATGACCGAGTATCGTCTTTCCCGATATAAGGAGCTCGGCGTCATTCCCAAGGCCGGTTCCGATCGTGTCGCGCTGGTGAAGACCTTCGTGACCACCGCACTGCAGGATGAGATCGCGCGCAGCCACGGCGTGAAGGTCGTCAACACCCTCACCGGCTTCAAGTGGATCGCCGGCAAGATCCGTGGCTATGAGGACAAGCTCAAGACCGGCTACCTCTCCAAGCACGGCGTCGCCATTGACTACAACGCCACGCCCTTCGCCAGCCGCGCGAAGCTCTTGCAGGAGTTTTCCACCTTCTACGCATTCGGCTGCGAAGAGAGCTACGGTTATCTCGCGAACGATCTGGTGCGCGACAAGGACGGCAACTCCGCCTGCCTCATGCTGGCCGAGGTCTGCGCCTATGTGAAGAGCCGCGGACTCACGATTCCCGAGTATCTCGACGAGATCTACCTGCGCACGAGCTACTATCTCGAAGGCGTGGTGAATCTCTACTACGAGGGCGCGAGTGGAGCCGCCAAGATCAAGCGCATCATAGACGGCTATCGCACTAACCCGCCGTCCGCCTTCGGCGAAGTAGCGGTGACCAAGTTCGAGGACTTCGGCCGCATGGATATTCGCGACGCAGACGGCGAACTGGTGCCCAAGCAGGACCTTTACGTGGTGACGCTGGCCAACGGTTACACTTTCGCCGCCCGCGGTTCCGGCACGGAGCCGAAGATGAAATTTTACGTTTTCGCCAAGGCATCGGTGAAGACCGCCGCCGAACTGCCCGCCGTGAAGGCGGCGGTTAAGGTCGAACTCGACCGCGTCAAAGCCCTTATCGAAGCCGATGCCCAGAAGCGCGCAGAAATATAATTTGCGTTTTACTGGTCTGCTTATCCGTTGAGGTGAATCCCTCGGCGAATCGTGAAAACCATTTTTAGAATCACAGTGTGGCTGCTGCTGGCCCTTTGGCTACCCGCGACAAATCACTGTGATCTTGAGGTGGTTGATATAGCAGGCTTGAGCGATTGTGACCATTGTCCGCCGGCTTGCACCACTGCTTGCGAAAGCGACACGTGCTCAATCATCGGAGGTGTTGCCTATCCTCGCAACTTGGCTGCTCGGCAAGTCTCCAAGCCTCTCGTTACGATTGAAACTGGCGAATTTTGTTTTTTCGGTCTGTTTACATTTCTTCCAGAACCTGAATTGGCGCCAGCGCTTCTCGTAGGCGATCATCCGGAGCTTCAGGCGATGCAGCGGACATGGTCGTTTGAACGCCGTGCCTCGGCGCCAGCGTGCGCTCCTAATACCGTGGCTTGACCCGACCCTGCGCGGTCGGGCTGTTTCCGGTTTGATACCCGTGCGTCGCTGCCTGCGCGCGTCGGGTGTTGTTTTATCATTACCTCCACATCTCAGCGTTGTTCATTCGTCATGTCTTCTGGCTCAATCCTACGCTCATCCGCAGCCTTGCTAGGCTGTTCACTTATTTTCCACGGTGTCGCGCACTCTGCCGAGGGTAACCCTTCGTCCTTTTCCTTGGTCGAGGCGCTGCGCCGCGCCGAAGCAGGGAATCCGGCCCTGCACGCGCAGGCCTATGCGACCCGCTCTACCGACGCACTGATTGCGCAGGCGGGAGCACGGCCCAATCCGGCACTCAGCATCGCACTGGAAAACTTCGCCGGCTCGGGAGCGTTTCGCGGCTTCGACGGGGTCGAGACCACAGTGCAGCTCGGTCAGGTTTTCGAACGAGGGGGGAAACGTGCTAAGCGTGTCGCAGTGGCCCGCAGCGGGCGAGAAATCGCGTCGCAGGAGTTCGCCGTTCGAAGGGCCGAGCTGCTCGCCGCCGCCGCCGCCGCTTATGTCGATGTTCTCACGGCCAACTCGCGCACCGAACAAACAGCCCGCTCGCTTGCGCTGGCTCGCGAAACCGCCGGTGTCATTTCAACTCATGTCCAGGCCGCTTCCACCTCAAGCGTGGAGTCCGCCCGCGCCCGCGCCGCGCTTGCCACCGCTCGCGCTGAGCATACCCGCGCCGAGTCCACTCGCGCCCAGACTTACGCATCCCTCGCCGCGACCTGGGGCGGCCCGCCGGACGATTTGCCGAGACTGCCTGGCCTCCCGCAAGTCCCCGGCGCGTTGCCCGACCGCGAAGCCCTGCTCGCTCAACTTTCCTCTCATCCCCGCAACGAACTCCATCAGGCGACTATCGACGCTCGTCGAGCGGAATTGCAGTTGGCGCGATCCACATCCGCGCAAGATGTGACGGTGGCTGGCGGCCTGCGCTCGCTTCGGGCCAGCGGAGACGCCGCCTTTGTCGCCGGCGTTTCCGTGCCGATCGCATTTCGCAATCAAAACGAAGGCGCGATTCGCTCCGCACGCGAGACGCTTGCTGGAGCCGAGCAATCCACCCGCGCCCTCGACGCCGAGTTGCGCGCCGCCTTCAGCGCCGCCTGGGAGGCCTTGCTTCTCGCCCACACCGTCGCCCGTGATCTGCGGGCCGATGCGCTACCTGCCATGGAAGAGGCTCTCGTGATCGTTCGACGAGCGCACACCCAGGGCGAGGCATCGCTCCTCGATGTGCTCGACGCCCATCGTGCCCTAAACTGGCTCAACCGCGATGTTCTCGAAGCCGAAGCCGCGTTCGCCGCCGCGCTCGTGCGCCTCGATTCCCTCACTGATCCAACCTTCCCGCTCACCTCTGCATTCCTTTCGCGCCGATGAAACCATCCGCCTTTACCGCCGCTCTTCTGCTTTCGGCTTCCCTTCACGCAAGCTCACTCCCTGCGTCCGATGCCGCCGCCGCCCGCCGCAACAACACCGTCGTCCTCGATCAGATGGGGGTGAAAAACCTCCGCATCCAGACCGTTGTCGTCGAACCGGTCGATTTTGAGGAAACTGTTTTCGCCCTCGGACGTATCGAGGTCTATCCGGGAAACCGCGCCGTTGTCAGCAGTCGCATCGCCGGACGCGCGGTATTCGTTTTAATCAAGAATGATCATGCAGTGAACAAGGGCGACCTCGCCTTAGTGGTCGAGAGCCGCCAGGCTGGAGATCCGCCGCCGAGCGTCGAGTTGACTGCGTCGATTTCCGGCCTAGTCAGCGCCGTGAATGTGGTGCCCGGCCAACCGGTTGATCCCGATAAACCGCTCGCAGAGATTGTTGACCTCGCGAAGGTCTATGCCGTCGCCCGCGTGCCTGAGCAGCTTGCCGGGCGTTTGCAGCGCGGCCAGCGCGCACACATAGCTGTCGCCGCGGTCTCGGGCAAAGTTTTCCCAGCAGAGCTCGAACATCTCGGTGTTTTCGCCGATTCGAAAAACGGCACAATTGAGGCCGCATTTCGTGTCGCTAATCCCGAGCTTACCCTGCGACCCGGGATGCGCGCCGAATTCTCCATTGTGATCTCAAAACGCTCACAAGTCACCAGCGTGCCGCGCAGTGCGCTACAAGGCACTCCCAGTAATCGCTACGTTTATGTGAAGGACTTTGATCTCCCGAACGCGTTTGTGAAAACCGCCGTCGTCACCGGTCAGAGCAATGACCGCTTCGTCGAGATCATCAGCGGCCTGCTGCCCACCGACGAAGTCGTCACCCAGGGTGCCTACTCGCTTGCCTTCGCCGGCGGCGGCACCCTCTCACTCAAGGAGGCGCTGGATGCCGCGCATGGCCACGAACACAACGCGGACGGTTCCGAGCTTACCGCCGCGTCCAAGGCTGCCGCCGCTGACTCGACCGCACACGGTCACGATCACGGCGACCACGCCGACGCACACCCTCACGATCTCAAGTGGAAGGTCCTCACCGGCGTATTCTTCGTGGCCTTCCTCATTGCACTTTTCGCCAATAAACCAGCCGCAAATGCTTAACCGTCTCATCCAGTGGTCGCTCGCGCATCGGGCCATTGTCATCGCTTTGTCCTTGGTCGTGCTCGCGCTGGGCCTGCGCTCGGGCTTTGGACTGCCGGTTGAGGTCTTGCCCGACCTCACCAAGCCCACCGTCATCATCCTCACCGAGGCGCCCGGACTCGCGCCCGAAGAGGTCGAGACGCGCGTTACGCAACCGCTCGAAAGCGCCCTGATGGGTGTTGCCGGGCTTACCCGTCTGCGCACGAACTCCGATGTCGCGCTGTCTCTCGTTTACGCTGAATTCGAATGGGATACCGATATCTACAAGGCGCGTATGCTGGTGCAGGAGCGGTTGCAAACCGCCCGCGAACAACTGCCACACGGTGTGCAGCCGTTTATGACGCCCGTCGCCTCGCTCATGGGTGAGATTCTGCTCGTCGGCGTTCGTTCCACCGTGCCGGAGGGCAAGCCCGGTTATATGCCGCCCAGCGATGTGCGAACCCTTGCCGATTGGACGATCAAGCGTCGCCTGCAAAGTATCTCGGGAATCGCCGAGATACTCAACATGGGGGGCGGCGTGAAACAGATCGAAGTCCAACCCGACCCTTATCGGATGCAGGCCCACGATGTGTGCTTCGCCGAGCTTGAAACCGCCGTGGCCCATGCCGCCAGCACTACCACTGGAGGGTTTATCAACACCGGTCCGACCGAGACCATGGTGCGTAACCTCGCCATGACGACCGATCTCGACGAACTCGCCCGCACCGTCATAAAATCCGTGAAAGACCGCCCCGTTACCGTCGCCGATGTCGCCGCCGTCACGTGGGGTATAGAGCCGATGCGCGGCGACGCCACGGTGAGCCAGTCCCCCGAGAAAACGCCTACCTATGGCGTCATCATGTCCATCACCAAGTCGCCTGGTTTCGATACCCGAGCCCTGACCGAACAGATCAAAAACGCCCTCGCCGAACTCCAGCCTGGGCTGCCCTCCGGAGTCGAGACTGTGCCCCTGTTTCAGCAAAAGGACTTCATCGACCATGCTATCGGCAATCTCGCGGAGGCTCTCCGTGACGGTGCCATCATGGTGACCATTGTCTTGCTCCTCTTCCTGCTCAATGTGCGCACCACCTTGATCACGCTCACGGCCATTCCCATGAGTTTCGCCATCACGCTGCTCGTGTTTCAATACTTTGGAATCTCGGTGAATTCGATGACGCTAGGTGGACTCGCCGTGGCGATTGGCATGGTGGTGGACGATGCCATCGTGGACGTGGAAAATGTTTTCCGTCGTCTCCGTGAAAACGCCGCGCACGCCGCGCCGCGCTCTCGCCTCGCGGTCATCGCCGCCGCTTCCGGCGAGGTGCGCAGCTCGATTTTCTACGCCACAGTTTTGATCGTCCTGGTTTTCCTGCCACTACTCGGGCTGAGCGGCGTTGAGGGAAAGCTCTTCGCTCCCGTCGCCATTGCTACCATGGTCAGCATGGCCGCTTCTTTCGTCGTATCTCTTACGCTGATACCAGTGCTCTGCTCGTTCTTCTTAAATCCAAAGGCGGGGCAGGCGCACGCCGATGGTTGGCTCGTCACGCGATTGCAGCGAATCCTCCGTGTTACATCGCTCCGCGTCGGGCTTGATCATCCCTTGCCGGTGCTCGTCATTGTCGCGGCCGGAATGGTAGCCGCTTTCATGATCTATCCGCAAATGGGGAAGGACTTCCTGCCTGCCTTCAAGGAGGAGACCGCGCTCATCGCCGTGACGTCTGCTCCTGGCACCTCGCTGGAGGAGATGAATCGCATCTCCGACGTGATCGAGATGCAGATACTTTCCGTGCCCGAGGTGCGCAAGGTCGGTCGCCGCCTGGGGCGGGCCGAGCGTGGGGACCATGTTGTGCCTGTTTCTACGGCCGAGTTCGACGTGGATTTCCGCGACTCCTCCGCAGCGGTTGCGGCGGGCGGACCGCCGCCCCGGACAAGGGCGGATGTCCTCGCTGACCTGAAAAGCCGCCTCAAAACCGTGCCCGGCACGTTTTCTGTCGTCGGCGGTCCGCTCGCCGACCGCATCGGACACATGCTCAGCGGTGTCTCCGCGCCGTTGGCGATCAAGGTTTTCGGGCCCGATCTGGGGATCCTTTGTCGGATCGGCACGGAGGTGCAGGCCGTGGCTAAAACTATTCCGGGATTGGCGGATGCGAAACTCGATCAACAGGCTTCGATCCCGCAGCTCCGCATCGAGGTCGATCGCGCCCGTGCCACCGCCTACGGTGTCACTCCCGGTGCGCTCAATGATCAGCTCGGCGCGCTCATCGGAGGTAAGGAGATCGCGGAGCTGCGCGATGGTCTGCGAGCCATTAATCTCGTCCTCCGCCTCCCGCTTGCGTGGCGCGACAGTCCCGAACGCATCGCCCAGCTTCCGGTTGAAACCGGAAACATGCACCGCGTCCCGCTCTCCGCTGTCGCTGCCGTGCGCGAGGCCAGCGGTCCGAACGTGATCTTCCGCGAGAATAGCCAGCGCCGATTCACGATCGCGATCAAGCCGACCGCCCGTGACGTCGGCGTATTGGTGGAACGTCTACAGACTGAGATGAAGGCGAAGGTGCCGCTGCCCGAGGGCTATTTCATTACTTACGAAGGCGAGTTTCGGGCGCAGCGGGAAGCAACCCAACGTATCCTGCTCTTCAGCGCGTTGGTTTTCGTGGTCATTATTTTCCTGCTTCAAGGGTATTTCCAGAGCTTGGTGCTAGCATTGCAAGTTATGCTAAACATACCTCTGGCTTTGGTCGGTGGTCTGGTTTTCACTTGGCTCAAACTCGACAACATCAGCATCGCCACGCTGGTCGGGTTCATCGCGGTGGGCGGTGTGGCGGCGCGCAACGGCATCATGATGCTTTCGCACTACCTGCATCTCATGAAACACGAAGGCGAAGGATTCAGTCGGGCGATGGTAATTCGCGGCACGCAGGAACGCATGGTCCCGGTGCTGATGACTGCGCTTGCCGCCGGCATGGCCTTGATCCCGCTGGTGCTCGCGGGAGATCAACCGGGCAAGGAAATCCTCCATCCGGTCGCGGTCGTGATCGTGGGTGGTCTAATCTCTTCCACGTTGCTCGATTTCCTCGTTACTCCGCTCGTCTTCTTCCGCTTCGGTCGTAAAGCGGCAGAGCGCGCATTGGCGCGCGGCGCGGCGGCGGCACAATGAGACTGCACTTTTTCTCGATCCGAAATATTAACTCAAACCGTATAAAAAATCATGAAATCCATCGTCCGGCGTCTGTTCACGTTTTTAACGGTCGCCTCCGCTCTCACGCTCAACGTCGCTACCGCCCATGAGAAAAACGTCGCCGGACCCAACGGCGGTCGTCTGATCACTGAAGTCGAGCCCCGCGCCGAGTTCTTCGTTACCGCCGAAGGCAAGGTGCAGATCACCTTCATCGGCGAGGACGGTAAAGCGGTTGCGCCCGCTGGACAGATTGTGATCGTCACAGCTGGAGAACGCTCGGCTCCAACCAGACTTACGTTCAACCAAGTTGGCGGTGTGTTGCTCTCGGAGGGAACCCTGCCGAATGGAAACAGCTTTCCCGCCGTGGTGCAGATCAAGGCCACGCCGGAGGCGAAAGCGGTGGCGGCACGTTTCAACGTGAACCTATCGATCTGCTCCGGCTGCTCAAAGCCGGAATACGCCTGCACCTGCGGGCACTAATCCCAGTTCGCAGTTATTCTCCGAGTTGGTCTAGCGCCGCGCGGGCGGCGGCCTCCTCGGCGTTCTTTTTGGAAGTGCCGCGGCCCTCGCCGACGAGGCGGTCGAGGAGGAAGACCTTGGACGAGTATTCCTTGGCGTGGTCGGCGCCGGCGGAATGCGTGCTTTCGTAACGCAGGGCGGCGTTGCCGTGCAGCGGTTGCACGCGTTCCTGCAAGCGACCCTTGGGGTTGTCGAGCTCTAGGCCGGTGGCGAGGTAGGTCTCAAGCGGGCCGTATATGGCGAGCAACCGCGTGCGAGTGATTTCAGGGCCGGCGTCGAGGTAGAGCGCGCCGATCAGCGCCTCTAAGGCGTCCTCGCGGTTTGAGGACCGGGCGCGCCCGCCGGTGCTGTCCTCGCTCGCGCCTAGACGCAGCGCGGCGTCTAGGCCGATGCTGGCAGCTAGGGCCGCGAGGGTGCGGCCGTTGGCCAGCACGGAGCGGCGCCGGCTGAGAGGGCCCTCGGGCTCGGTGGGGTAGAGTGCGTAGAGCGCCTCGGTGAGCACGAGTTGGAGCACGGCGTCGCCGAGAAATTCGAGCCGCTGGTTGCTCGGGCCGGACTCGGGGTGCTCGTTGGTGTAGGACGGATGGGCGAGGGCCTCGGCCAGCAACTCGGGCCGCTTGAAGACGTGACCGAGACGGGTTTGGAGATCGGCGAGAGGATCCATTATCGATGCGGCTCGGTGCGGCGGGGGGCTCAGGACGACGCGCTGGCGTAACGTTTGAGGCCACGCTTGAAGACGCTTACGGCGATAAAAAGCCAGAGCAAGGCGCTGCCTAATAACCATGCGAAGAGGGTGGGTTTGAAGCCGTGGAGGAGGGCTCGCGCGGGCACGTTGCTCACGACGACAGCAGGCAGGATCCACACGAAAACGACGTTGGCCACGCCTTTGAATACTTCGCGCGGCAGGCGTGAGAACTCGGTGAGGGTGAAGTAACCACCTTCGAGTCCCTGGCTTCCAATGGTCCAGAAGGTGAGCGAGGCCGTGAGTAGGAGGACAGAGTAGTGGATGGCCAGACCGCAGAGCACGGCCAGAACGTAGAGGGCGATATCGCTCAGGCCCGGTTGCAGGCCTAGTTCGTGCACGGCGTAGATGACGAGTCCACCGGCGACGATGACGTTGGACATGCTGTCCAGGTCGAACTTGCGGGTGGAGACCATGAATAGCGGGTTGCCGGGCTGGGCCAGAAAGAAGTCGAAGGTTCCGCTGCGGATATTGCGCCCCATTTCGAAGAGATTGCTCCAGAAAAAGCCCATCAGCAAGCGCTGCGTCAGCATGGAAGTGCCGAGAAGCAGCAGCATCTGGGGACGCGTCCAGCCGCCGATTTCCGAGGTGTGGCTATAGATCACCGACACCATGAGCAAGTTTACCGCCATCCAGAACAGCTCGACCAGTGCCCACATGATGAAGTCGAAGCGGAACATGAGGGCACGCACCGCCGAGTAGCGGATGCAGGCCAGCCAGAGGCGAATGTAACCGATCAAGGGCATGGTGTGGTAAGTCGGGTGGAGTTTAGCCGCCGACGGCGGTGTGGCGGCGCAGGCCGCGCGTCCAGAGAAGGCGGCCAATACCGTAGAGTATGCCCAGCCAGACAAGTTGCACGAGCAGGCCCTCGGTGGCCTGGGTTTGGTCGAGCCGTCCCGTCAAAATGGCGGTGGGGAAATACATCTGGTAATAGTAGGGCAGAAACTGGGAGAGGCGGAAAGCCCAGCCTGGCAGGAGGTCGAGCGGGAACATCTGGCCTCCGAGCACGGTTTCAATGGCAAGGGAGAGGATGATGAACGACTGTATTTCGAGGAACCAGAAGGCGAGCAGGCCGAAAATGTAGGCGATGGAGAACTGGATAAGCGCCGACAGCAGCAGTGCGGGTGCGCCGTAAAGCAGTCGCCATGGATCGGAGGGTAGGGATAGCGTGTCAGAGAAAAGCGGATACGCCAGCATAATGGGCAGCAGGGCGAGCGCGCCGGTGACGAGGCGAGCGGAGAAGAACAGCGTCAGCCGGTAGGAGTAGTAATCGATGGGTTTGAGCAGGAACTGATTGATCATCCCGTTGCGGATATCCTCGCCGATCTGGTAGTCCTCGTTTTGCGCGCTGATAAAAAACTGAATCACCAGCATCGCCAGGAAGTAGGTCAGCGTCTGGGCGAGGTTGAAGCCGCCGATGTCGGTTTGCCCACGATAGGCGGCACCCCAGAGGATGAAAACGAAGGACAGATGGACCAGCGAGAACGCCGAGCGCGCAGCGAAGTTCCACCGGTAAACGAGGCTGCTTTGCAGGCCAGTCAGAAAAACATAGCGGTATTTGGCGAGGACAGACACGATAAGAGACGTTGAACGGCTTTGAGAACAGTGGTGCTTTCTAGCGAACTACTTGGTGCCCAGACCGAAGCGTTCGATGACTTCCTTGGCGAGGTGGCGGTAGGCGGTGCTGCCAGGGGAGGCGGGGTCGTAGGCGAAGATGGTTTTACCGAAGCTGGGCGCTTCGCTGAGGCGCACCGTGCGGGGGATAACGGTCTTAAATATCTGTTCGGGTAGATGTTTTTTTACCTCTTCGACGACCTGTCGGGAGAGGTTGGTGCGCATGTCGAACATGGTCATGACAACGCCGCCAAGGGCGAGTTCGGGGTTCACTGCGTTTTTGATGCGGTCGAGGTTGCGCAGGATCTGGCCCAGGCCTTCGAGGGCCATGTATTCGCACTGGAGCGCGATGAGGAGGTGGTCGGCGGCGGAGAGACTGTTCATCGAAAGCATGCCCATGGAAGGCGGGCAATCGATGATGATGGCGCGATACTGGCCTGAGGCACGCACGGGGGCGAGGGCGGCGCGGAGGCGGCCGAGGTAGTTCTCGGTGCCGGCGAGTTCGATCTCGAGGGCGCCGAGATCTTCTTCGCTGGGGATGAGGGAGAGGCGCTCGGTGGAAGTGGGGGTGATCATTTCCAAGGCGGTGCCTTCGCCGCGGAGGGGGCCGTAGAGGGAGCGGCCATCCTGTTTCTCGACGCCGATGGCGCTGGTGGCGTTTGCCTGGGGGTCGAGATCGACGAGCAGGGTGGGGATTTTCTTCTCGGCGAGAGCCGCGGCTAGGTTGACGGCGGTGGTGGTCTTGCCGACGCCGCCTTTTTGATTCGCTATGGTAAATACGGTGCAGGCCATGGTGGTTGAATTAACCGGGCCGGGCTGCAGGGCGTCGAGAGCGAAGTGCCGACAATGCAAGGACAGTGCCAGCTGGATTTGATGCGATGGGCCTATGAAATAGAAAACCGCCGTCCGAGGAGGACGACGGTCAATAAATTGGAGGCGCGAGCCGGAATCGAACCGGCGGTAGAGCTTTTGCAGAGCTCGGCCTTACCACTTGGCGATCGCGCCGTCTAATTAACGGGAGCGGAAACTTGCTAGCGCGTGACGGGCGGCGCAAGTCTTGAGTTGCGATTAGTATCAATCAAGTTGATGACCGCTTTCTTTCATCGAGTGCTATCATGCGCCAAGAATAGTTGAAGCCTTGGCACCAGCGTTCTAGTGATTATTAAGTTAGCTAGTTTGCATCGTAGCAAAGTCTCACTAGGAATCCCTTAAACTATCTACTATGAAATCCACTCTCATTTCTCGTGTTTTCCGTTCCGTTTTTATCGCCGCGTCGTTTTTTGTCACCGGTGTGCTTGGTGCGGCCATGGTTGGTCAGCCCGCGCCTGCGTTCACTCTGATTGATCTGAATGGTAAGACGCTCAGCCTGGCCGACTTTAAGGGGAAGGTCGTCGTCTTGGAGTGGACTAATCCCGAGTGTCCTTTTGTTAAAAAACACTACGACAAGAGTGGCAATATGCCTGCCACGCAAAAGTCAGCCGTTGCCGATGGTGTGATATGGCTCTCGATTAACTCCTCCGCTGCCGGAAAAGAGGGCGACTATGATGTGGCTGCCGCCAAGCTCTGGCTCGCCGCCGAGAAGTCAGCTGCCACTGCCTACTTACGCGATATTGATGGCAAGGTCGGCCATTTATACGGTGCGAAAACAACCCCGCATCTGTTCGTGATCAATGAGGAGGGTGTGCTCGTTTATGCGGGCGCGATTGATAGCATTCGATCCGCCAACCCGTCTGATATCGCCAAGGCGGAGAATTACGTGAGTTCGGCCCTCGCCGCCATCAAGGCCGGCAAGCCAGTGGAGAAGGCTAACACACAGCCTTACGGTTGCAGTGTGAAATACTAAACCATTGCAGGTCTGCTCAGGTTTTCACCTTGAAGAGCTCCGGGTTCATCACGCCTTCGGCGACTTTGTTAACGGTGCCAGTCATTCGGATGCCGTAATCGGGTGAGATAATGATCCCGATCTGGCCTCCTGGCATATGAACCGTCACGTCACCATCAACCAAGCCGAGCTTGTGCGCCACGGCGGCGGCGGCGCTGGAACTGCTGCCTGATGCCAGGGTATAGCCCGCGCCGCGCTCCCAGATTTCGATGCGGATGTTGGCGCGATCAATCACCTGAAGGAATTGAACGTTGGTTTTGCGGGGGAAGTTAGGGTGCGTCTCCAGGTGCGGACCGTATTGGTGGGCGAGTTCGGCGGAAACCTTGGGCAAGGGGAGGACACAGTGTGGATTTCCGATGGTCGCGGAGCAGTAGATGAAAGTGCGGTCGAGCACGGTGATTTGCTCGTTGATGACCTCGCGTTCGGGGCCGATGTGAGGGATTTTTGTGCTGGTGAAGCTCACCTTGCCCATTTCGACGGTGATCAGCGCACCGCCAAATTTTATTTCCGACTCAACCACGCCTCCGGGCGTCTCGATGGTAAACACGGAACTGGTGGCGAGTTTTGCGTCCCAAAGGTAGCGGGAAAAAATACGCAGTCCATTACCGGATTTTTCTGCTTCGGAGCCGTCGGGGTTAAAGATACGCAAACCGAATTGGGCTTTCGTCGTGGGTAGCGGGCCCCAGAGGATACCGTCGGAGCCTACGCCGAAGTTGC
This sequence comes from Verrucomicrobia bacterium IMCC26134, assembly GCA_000972765.1. Classification (GTDB taxonomy): domain Bacteria; phylum Verrucomicrobiota; class Verrucomicrobiia; order Opitutales; family Opitutaceae; genus IMCC26134_A. Next base: position 1,089,508 of record CP011265.1, read on the forward strand.
GGTGGCAAATGACGCGAATCTGATCGATTGAGGGCTCGGTCCAACCGGGGAAGTCGGCGGGGTTCATGACGATGTAGTCGTTGCCGAGGGCGTGGTATTTATAGAATTTCATGGGCGCTGTTCGGTGGGAAAGGGTTACTGACTCAATGGTTGAAGGTCGCGGACGCACGCAAAAAGCGTCGATTCTGCAGGGGGGAGGGTGCTCTAATCTCCGGAAGCACGGGCGGACTGACGATCTATCTCTCGGATTTATCCAGAATTCGGGCACTCGCTTTCTCGAGCTCGAGTCCGCTCGACGTATCACGCCGCCACTCTTCGAGTTCTTTTTTCCAAGCCGTTTGTTTGTTTTTATCCATCGCCAACCACAGACGACCCAGAGACCCGGCGGCATTGCGGTAAAAGGGATGTATTTGGTGAAAGGTCGACGCCAGCAGGTTGATCCTGTCGTCGCGCTGCTTTCTTACCTCCGTGTCTTGCCGGTGGTCCCATTCCGTTGTCAGATCCACCGCGATGTCCGTTTTCTGTGTGGCATCGTGCAATGACGATCGGGTTAGCTGTCCCAGCCACAAGCGCGATTCGGCTGGCTCCATTACCGGCACGATTTTTACGCGGACAAGATTGGCGCAACCTGTTTGCCAGGCGAGCTCCAGTTCTTGATTTCCAACTCGCCCCAATCGGTTTTCATAATTCCGGGTGATTGATTTCAGGGCGTCTGCTCCCGCCAGAACCTCACTGAGAAAAACTCTCCATCCGCCAGAACGAGCGCCTTCGGTTTGTAACCAGAGCCAAACAGCGTAAGCCGCAGCTGCTGCAGGCGCAGGATCTTGAGGACTCAAGATGGCATGCAAAGGCGGCATGTGGGGCAAGCCCTTCACTTCTTGCTGCCATGCGTCGGACAGGGCCGGTTGGCGGCGGATCAATACCGCCTCCGCTGCCCCGATGGACAGCCAGGCTGGCACAGTAATTTTATCGAGCGCCGTCGCTTTGAATACCGCTTGGCGGTGAAGTGCTGCGTCCGCAAGGGCGCGGAGCAACCGGCGCTGTTCCGTCAGTCCTTCCGGCTCTTCGATTGTGCGCGCTCTAATCCAGAGGCTGACCACGCCTGCCGCCTCGGTCGTGACTCTCCAGGAAGGGGAGCCGGAAGGCCAGGTTTCCGCCGGAGCGAGTCGCACGGTTATGCCGACCGGCCAACGTTCCGGAAGTCCAAGCTGATTCTGCCATACCGGCCAGACCTGCTCGGCCAGTGAACCGAGTTGGGCGCCCTCTGGACCGGCCATTGCCGCCACCTCAAAACGACCGCTTTCCATCCCGTAAAAAGAAAGTGTGCGACCGGGCTCCTTGATCGCTCCTAATTCGGTCTGAGCATTTAAAATATGAGGCGTTAGCGACGCCATCACCGCGCAAGCTAAGAGCGCGAAGCTATTCAAAAAAAACGCACCAGTCCGCCCTTCACCTACGAAGATCACGGAAGTTTTACCACGACTGAACCTTCTGACATATTGATCGAGGTCGCATCCGCGAGAACTTTGGTGGCTTCCGGTGTATTCATTCCGACCGCGCCAAATTTACCCATTAACATGGAATTCAACAGCGGGAACTTATGGGTTGGAAGACCGCCGAAATAAACCTCCGTGGGGATGAAGCTCCATCCGTTGGCTCCTTTGGTGAAGCTGCCTTTGGCTTCGATTACCAATTTGCATACACCACCAAGCACGATCAGGTCATTGACTGTGCCGACTTGAAGTTGGTCGCCTTCTACGCGGAAATTGGGGATGCCGGCGAGCAGGGCGAAAGAGGGTGCTGCACCTTTCTCAAGTTCAACCTTCTTAAAGGTATTTGCAGCCCATGCGTTTAAGTCTGCGTCAGAGAAAGCGATTTCACCGGATTTTTGGTCTCCGATACGTTTTAATTTCGTTTTCCACTTTGTTCCTGACGCGGATGCGTCCGGTCCCTCGACATAGTAGCGTGTCCCCTTTACGGCTTCTTTTGGCAAGGCTCGGACCACTTCCACCGGTCTCATAATCATGTGGGTGATAGCAAGTAACACTCCGAGCGAAATGCTCAGGCTGATGCCTAGTAAAATTTCGAAAACACTTGGGCTTTTAGGTTCTACTTTGGTGGCCATGATTGTGGGATCTTATACTGCGTCGAACCATGACATCGCCGCAAGCCTGCGCTCACTCCTTTGATTCGTTCCTTTTCAGCTGTTGGCATCCGAGGACTGTCATGGCTTGTGGCGACTACGGAAAGACCAGATATGACAGGCCAGCAAACCACCAAACTGTCTCCCCAGCTAAGAATGATTTCCGACATCCAGCTAAACCGGCGGGTAATTAAGAGGAGACGTTTGCAAACGAATTTACCCGCAGCCATTGCAGCATTTCATAGTTGTATGAACAGTATCAACGCGCCGATGGACTTCACGACCAAACTAAACTCACTCCTTGTCCGGATCGAATCTTCGATCGATACCCTCGTCCCTGCTTTGCAGGCAGATACGCCCGCCGGCCCGTTCCGCATCCACGAGGCCATGCGATACAGTCTTCGTGCGGGTGGAAAGCGGCTCCGGCCTATGCTTGTCCTGGGTGCCGCGGAGCTAGGTGCTCGCAGTGGAGTATCAGATCAGACGGCCCGCATGGTGCTGGAGGCCTTGCCGGCCGCCGTCGCACTTGAGTGCGTCCATACATATTCACTTATCCATGACGACTTGCCTTGCATGGACGACGACGATCTTAGGCGTGGTCGCGCCACCTGCCACCGTGCGTTCGATGAGGCCACGGCATTGCTCGCGGGTGATGCGCTGCTCGCCCAGGCTTTCGTAATACTTGCGACTTCTTATGCCGGGCGTCCGATGCTCGCTGCCGCGCTTTTGCGTGTGCTCGCTGACACCGCCTCAGGTCTACGACTCGTAGGGGGGCAGATGCAGGATTTGCTCGCCGAACGTGCCGCCGGCACTTCTTTCGCCGCAAATGCCTCCGATCTTGATTTCATTCATCTTAATAAGACCGCAGCCATGATCGAGGCCAGCCTCGTGTGTGGCGGTCTGGTGGGTGGTCTCGCCTCTGTCGAACTGGATATCTTGAGAAGCGCAGGACGCAGCCTGGGCCTCGCTTTCCAAATTGTGGACGATGTGCTCGACGCCACCACTGATACCGCGACCTTGGGCAAAACCGCCGGTAAGGATGCCCGAGCAGGCAAGGCCACCTATGTGAGTATGCATGGTATCGACACCGCCCGTCGTCTTGCCCACGAAAAAACCGAGGAAACACTCGCGGCCATTCGCTCTTTGCCTGGCGATACAAGGTTTCTGCTGGATCTCGCGGCCGGAATGCTGGTGCGTAGAAATTAGATTACTCGGGTGGAATATATTTTACACCCTCGTTTGCTAAGAGACTAATATCGATATTCTCAATTTATCGTGAACCCGCTTTGGCTACTACTCATACCGGCTGCTTTGATTGCTTACGTGCTCTGGGCGGGGCGTCGCCATATCTGCATACGCCGTCGCGATTGCTGCGGCAAGGGATGTGGCTGCTTGTTTCCCGCTAATCGTGACTGAAGCGGCTTGATGCGCCGATCGCGTATTGCAGCAGGATGCTTATTTACGCCTTTAATCGGTCAGCCGAGAATCGTTCGCAGAGGGCATTAATATCTTTGGGTGAACTCATCGCCATCGCCATCTGTGCTAGTTTTTTGGCGTCACTCATCGTCATGTTTCGCAGGATGTGTTTTGCTGCCGGCAGCAGTGGTGGTGTCATACTGAGTTCGTCTACGCCGAGACCGAAAAGCAGCGGCGTGTAGAGCGGGTCACCTGCCATTTCGCCGCAAACACTGACTTTGATTTTGGCACGGTGCGCCTCAACCACCACATGACGAAGCGTGCGTAGAACGGCCGGGTGAGTGGGTTCGTAGAGGTGGGCGATGCGGTCGTTGACCCGGTCGATGGCGATCAGGTATTGGATGAGGTCGTTTGTTCCGATACTAAAAAAATCACAGTCTCGCGCCAGCAGATCGGCGGTCATGGCCGCGCTCGGGATTTCGATCATGCTCCCGACCTTGAGCTCCTTGTTGAAGGCGATGCCCTTTTGGGACAGCTCGGCTTTGCACTCCGCCAGAATCTCGTTTGCCCTGCCTAGTTCTTCGCGGCCGCTGATCATGGGATACATCAACTGGATGTTTCCGTGTGCGCTTGCACGAAGGATGGCACGGAGTTGGACCTTGAACAGCTCTGTTTGATCGAGGCAGAAGCGTATGGCGCGATAGCCGAGGAACGGGTTGTTCTCCTTCGGGAAAAGGTGCGCCTGTGACTGGGCGGGTTTATCGCCACCAAGATCAAGGGAACGCACAACCACAGGCGAGGGCGCGAGTTGCTCAGCGAGCGTGCGGTAGGCTGTGTATTGCGATTCTTCGGACGGCGCTTCCGGCGAATTGAGGTAAAGGAATTCCGTGCGGAACAGGCCTACGCCGTCGGCATGGTAGTTTTTCACCAGTTCCACTTCATCTACTTTTTCAATGTTTGCCCGCAGGGTCAATTTTACGCCGTCGAGGGTTATCGCCGGCAGACTGTTGGCCTCGAAGAGTCTTTGTTCGTAGCTCTGCTTCTGGCGCTGGATCTGGCCGTAGCGAATGAGGGTGGATTCACTCGGATTCAATATGACCACGCCTTCGTAGCCGTCCACCAGAACCCAGTCCCCGGCTTGCACTTTCGTGGTAAAGTCACGCACGCCGACGACGGCGGGTATTTTCATTGAGCGCGCCACGATTACCGCATGACTGGTCTTGCTGCCCGAATCAGTCACCATACCCAGTGCTTGGGAACTGTCTATGCCGGCGGCGTCGGAAGGGGATATGTCGTTCGCCACAACTATACGTTTTTCCACCAGCTTGCTCAGGGTCTGATTGGTGCGACCGAGCAGGTTGGCGAGGACGCGTTGCGCCACGTCCCGTATATCACCGCCGCGCTCGCGAAGATATTCATCGTCGATCTCCTCAAAGGCCTTGATGTATCGTTGCGCGATACGGTTGAAGCACGTCTCTACGTTGGTCCGTGTTTTCTCAAGCTCTCTCACGGTTTCAGTGATCAGCGCCTGGTCTTCCAGCACCAGCAAATGTGCGTCGAAAATACGGGCTTCTTCCGCGCCGAGGTTTTTTTCCACTTCGGCCATGATCTTCTGGATCTGCTGCCGGGTCACCATGAGGGCTTGCTCGAAGCGTGCTATTTCTCCAGCAACCTTATTTTTTTCCACTTGGAAAACAGGAACCTCCACATCGCTCTGAATGTAGACGAAGATCTGGCCATACGATATGCCTTGCGAGGCAGATATGCCGCGCACGCTGAGTTCTGGTTTCTGCCGCTGGTCTTCTTCGTTTATCACGGAGCTTTGGGAAGTCCCTTGGATCGATCTATGAGAGCGTCTTGGGGGGTATTTACTATGACGCAGCGGGCGTTGCGTTGGGTCAATCCGTTTTACAGTATCTTACTGAGTATCTTTTAATTGTTTCTGGTGGTCGCGGCGTCATGCGATGGTCAAGTCCAACGTATCTATGCCTTTTATGAGGCAAGGGTTGTGAGCTGGATGAACGCCCCGTTACCCCAGCCCTCTTGGATGGTTGCTGTAACGGCAAGCATGTCTGTGTCCGGCATAAGCCAGGCAAAACATGCGCTGCCGCTGCCGCTCATTCGTGCATTCAGGCCGTGGCGTTCACGCAGCCAGTCCACTAGGACTGGCAGGGCGGGCCATTTGGCAAAGACGGGTCTTTCCAATGTATTCCCCCGGAGCTGCTCGGGTCCTGCTGATTCGCAGGCCAGCCATTTTGCGAGCGCGGATTCCTCCGTCGCGGCGTCGGAATACCAATCCGGTCGATTTGCCAGTGCATGAAACGCCCATGCCGTCTCCACGCCGAAGGCTGGTTTAAAGATCAAAATCCGCCTCCCGCGCAACTTTTCCGCCGCCGCCGCAGGCAAAGGGGTAAGGTGCTCGCCACGACCTCGCATGATCAATGGCCCATCGTGCAGAAATAGCGGGCAATCCGAGCCCAGCCCTGCCGCCAGCTCCAACCGTTCCTCGTTATTCAGACGGTGCTCCGAGAGTGTCTCCATCGCTTTCAGCGCCGCCACTGCATTGCTGCTCCCGCCGCCCAGGCCGGCCCCGATGGGAATTCGTTTAACCAATGTAAACTGCACCGCCCGCCGCCAACCTGTCGCCGCGGCGAAAGCCTCTGCTGCGCGCAATACCAGATTGCTGCCGTCCAGTGGCACTCCAGGGGCATCGCATGTCAGCGTCGTCGAGCCGTCGAACGAGGGCGCCAGTCTGGCGTTTAACTCATCGCCAAACGCCACCGGAGATACGAGGGAGATTAAATCGTGAAATCCGTCCGAACGCCGACCGGTGATCGCCAACGTGAGATTGATTTTGGCGGGACTGGCTACGACGACGATGGACACGCGTCCATCTCACCGCAGCCAGCGGACGCATTCAAAACCAAAATCACCGCATATCTTCTCAGGAATACTGTGCCGGTAATGCCCGACCTGCCTTGGCGCTTTGAGCTGCGAGGTCTAGAATATGGATGGGACGTCGCGCCCATTGCCCAGTGATGATTAGCGCATCACCCTTGGTCAGGTGTGCCGCTATATTCTCGTAGAACTTGTGCCCCTCTGACTTTGGGTGCGGCCCGCGTTCGGTGACGAAATTACCCTCTCCTTTTCCCGTAACTGTTTCCGAGCAAGGCCATTCGATCAGGTGGGTCGCCTTTGTGCCGACGATCTTCATAAACCCGCGTTCCGGCGCGGCATCCAGGTGTGTGATCAAAAGATTGATCCTTTGGCCGCTCGCAAAACGCACTGTTGCCTGAGCCTCATCTTCGTTCGAGTCTGCGCCCCATTTTGAATCGGGCTGTCCTGCCCAATACCCGTTCCATGCGTAGCCGCTGACCTCGGTTACGGGTGCAGTGATGAGTTGTAGCGAGTATTCGAGGAGGTGCACGCCCCAGTCATAGAGAACTCCGCCAGAAATGCTGCGCGAGCTGCGCCACCAATCACCAGGCCGGTTGTGCGAGCCCATGCGCAAATCAATCCGCACAATATCGCCCAGCGCGCCCGACTTGAAAAGCTCGTTGGCGCGTAAAATCCATCCGTCCCAATGACGGTTGTGATAAGTGCTCACCACCACTCCCGCCGCGTCTGCTGCCGCGATCATTGCATCGCACTCGGCGGTGGTTACCGCCATCGGCTTTTCGAGCACGCAATGCCTCCCGGCGGCGGCTATTTGCAAGCCGAGTGCCGCATGAGTATTGTGCGGGGTGATGACCGTGACCAGTTCGACCGTCGATTTGGCCAGCAACTCGTCCACTGAGCCGTAGGTCTCGATGCCGGGAAAGTCCTCTCGCGCCACGGCGAGCCGGGCTGGGTCGATTTCGACCACCGCAGTCGGGGTCATGCCGGCGGACTGCATCTCTTTGAGGTGCTGGCGGCCCATGTTAAATGCGCCGCCGTAACCGACCACACCGACGGTGATCGCAGCAGGGTTTGAGTAGTTTTTTTTCATGGAGTGTAGAGCGTAACTGGTAACTGAAATTTGAACGCGCAGCCGATTGGTCCTCAAATGAGGCCCGCCGTCCATAGGCAGCCTTGCACTGTGAGTCGGCGCGCCTCGGCATAGTGGGTGAACTCATCGGGGTGATGTCCTAGCGCGTTGTAGAAAACACGCCCTTTTCCCCAGCTTTTTGTCCAAGCCACGGGCATCTTGATCGTCTGCCCTTCGTGTGTGTAGGCGGTATCGGCCAGCACCTCAACCGCCGGGTCCATCATCATGTAATATTGCTCCGATTTATAGGCGAACGATGCCGGCAGTCCTGCCGTGATGGGATGTGCTTCACGGATGATCCGAACCGTGTAGTCTCCGACGTGCGGATGCCCGACAAAATGGCCGCCTACCATCCACTCGTAATCGAGCCGGCCGCGGAACGCGTCCCCCATGCCTCCATGCACTCCCGCCAGGCCAACGCCTGCGCGCACCGCTCCGTTCAACCCTCGTTCTTGCTCCGGCGTAAGTTGCCCCATCGTCCAGCAAGGGAAAATGAACGCATAGCTCGTCAACAACGCCTGATCAGCCAAGCTGTCCAAGGACTTCACAACCTCACACGTCAATCCATGAGCCGCCAGCTCACCGACGAAAATTTGAACGATCTTTTCAGGTTGGTGACCCTCCCACCCGCCGCAGACAAACAGTGCTTTTTTCATGGAATAATAGGGGAGTGGTAACATCCTAACGAATAAACCGCCTGATTTGAAATAGACGCGTCTGCCAAATACATGGACTTTCCGACCAAACACTGGACTGCCTTCGCGCGACGGCACCCGTCGGCTTTTCCAGTGGTTAACACCAAGTATATCGCCAACAAGGATCACTGGGTGCGCACCGCCTTCGCGACCTGCAACTTCTCCTTTGTGCTGCGCGGGCAAGGCGAGTTGCATCGTTTGGGTGAAATCTGCCCTGTAATCGCGCCTTGTGTGATCACCCAATGGCCCGGCGAGTATGTCGAATACGGGCCCCTTCGTTCCCCTGCGGGCACTTGGGATGAGCTGTATATTACTTATGCCGCGGAGACCAAATCCCACTTCGAGGCAGCCCAACTCATCGAGGTCAATCGTCCCGTTTGGCCCATCCGGGATCTCGCTGCGGTTCGCATGCAGGCCGCCGCCTTGAGCCAGCTTGCCCAAGCCGACGAACCCGAGTCCGTGGTAGATCGGGTGGATCGCACATGCGAGCGACTCATTCTTGAAAGCTGGCTTGCGCCCATTCGCCGCCCGGCGCCCAAAGGCGAGGCCGCGACCGTTCAAGCGATCATGGACGAAATCCGCGCGCGCATCGCCGAACCTGCATTTCGTCCCGAGGCCTTGGCCGCCCGTCACGGTTGGTCAGTCTCCACCTTTCGACGGCGTTGGGATGAGGTCATGCCGGAGAGCCCCTCGCGAACACTGCAAGGCCTCCGCATGCAGGCCGCCTGCCGTCTGCTCGTCGAGTCCACGCTCCCTGTTCACGAGATCGCCACCCAAGCCGGCTACTCCGACGAATTTTATTTCTCACGCCGTTTCCGGATAGAACAGGGGATGCCGCCTCGAGAATACCGCCGCGCCTACTTGTTGCGGCGCGCTTGATTTTTCTTCCGCTCCGCCTCTTACGTGCAAACACTCCCGAAATGTCCTGCGATCTTATCCTCGCTCTAGATGTTCCCACTCGTGAAGAGGCCGCTCCGTTGCTCCGCCAGCTTCGAGGCGAGCTCCGCTGGGTCAAAATCGGCCTGCAAATGTTTACCGCTTACGGCCCAGACTATGTGCGTGCCGTCGCCGACGAGGGATTCAATGTTTTTCTCGATCTTAAACTTCACGATATTCCCAACACCGTCGCCAAAGCTGTCGAGTCCCTCGCGCCTCTGCCCATTGGCATGTTGACCCTGCACACCGGCGGCGGGCGCGAGATGATGACCGCCGCCCTCAAGGCCCAGCAAATCACCCGCCCCGACCTGCTCCTGCTTGGCGTGACCGTGCTCACCTCGATGGACGCCACCGAACTGGCCAACATCGGTGTGGGCGGCACCCCTGAAATGCAGGTTGCCCGTTTGGGGAGCCTCGCCGTCTCTGCCGGCATGAAAGGACTGGTCTGCTCCCCGCTCGAGGTGCAGATGCTACGCCGTCTTCTGCCCGCCGACGTCCAGCTCGTCACTCCCGGCATCCGTCCCGCCGGTGAAGCTGGCGGCGATGATCAAAAACGTGTCCTATCGCCCGCCGAGGCTGCTCGCGCTGGCTCCAGTTTCATCGTCGTCGGTCGTCCCATTCTTAAGGCAAAAGATCCCGCCGCCGCCACCCGGGCCATCCTTGCGGACCTTGCCTCCGCTTGATTCATTCTGTTTCAGAACCCCACTACCAATCATGTCCCGCACCGCAGCCATTCTCCTCGCCGCCGGCAGCGGTCGCCGTATGCAGGGCGCCGTTGCCGACAAGATACTTGCTCCACTCGCCGAGCGTCCGGTTTTCGCTCACAGCGTCGCTGCTTTTCTGGCAAGTGGAGTCGCAGATTACTATGTCATAGTCGTGCGCGATCAGGCGCAATCCATCGCCCTCTCGGCCTACGCTCCTACACCCGCCCAGTTTGTGGTCGGAGGTAAAGAACGGCAGGACTCGGTTCAAAACGCACTGGCGGTTCTTCCTGCTGATATCGCATACGTTTTTATTCACGACTGTGCCCGACCGCTTATCCAGGCGGAGCAGCTTGCCGCCCTGCACAAAATTGTGCGCAAGGAAAACGCAGTGGTTCTGGCCCACCGCGTCACGGACACCGTGAAAAAACACGCCGACACCGGCCTGCTCAAAAACCTCGACCGCGACAGGCTTTGGGCAATGGAGACTCCTCAGGTATTTGCGCGCGGGCTTATCGACGAGGCCTATGCCAAGGTCGCCAAGAAAAAGCTGCGCATCACCGACGATGCTTCAGCGGTTGAGCTTTTGAAGCATCCCGTCGCCCTGCTCGAAAACGCCCATCCCAACCCTAAGCTCACCAACCCCGCCGACCTCGCCTACGCCGAGTTCCTTCTCGCTCATCCTTCCGCCTGAGTCCGGTTAACTCGGATATACGGTTTTTCGGGTAAACCACTTCACCTCAATGAATCTTCGAATCGGCCACGGCTATGATATCCACCGCACCGCGCCCGACCGTCTTATGGTTCTCGGCGGAGTGCATTTCGCCGACTGCGACTTTGGCCTCGAAGGCCACTCTGATGCCGACGCCCTTACCCACGCGATTTGCGACGCCTTGCTCGGTGCCGCCGCGTTGCCTGATATCGGCCATTTTTTTCCGAACACGGATCCGGCTTATAAGGATATTAATTCCCAGATTCTACTCCAGCTCACCGCCGCCGCGCTGCGGGAGCGAGGCCTCGAGATCATCAACTTCGATGCGACACTCATTGCCGAACGTCCGAAAATATCGCCTCGTCTCTCCGAGATGCGAGCCAACCTGGCTGCCAGCGCCGGCATTTCCATTGACCAAGTCGGGCTAAAGGCGACGACCAATGAAGGCGTCGATGAGATTGGACGGGGCCTTGCTATCGCCGCGCATGCGGTTGCGTTGGTAGTGCGTTTGTAAGCCAGCGTTAGCCTTGCTCAGGGAGGGATGAGGACGCACGCAGTCTTCGGACTTTGGCGGTTTAGACTGCCAGCCAGGTCACGCTCCGCGCCTTGTAGTCTTAAGGAGCCCAGTCGGTCTCAGTGGCAGGCTCGATGTGCAACTGCCGCAACAACCCGTTTCGTTGGCTGGTCCGTAGGCTCGCGTCTGGATTACCTCGCCGCCTTTGACCATTTCACGAGGGCGCGTCCGGTCAGGCTGCTCACCTCGGCTTCGATGCCTTTGCGCGGGCCGGCGTAGATTAATTCACCGCCGGCCGTGCCGCCGCCGGGGCCGAGGTCGATCAACCAATCGGCGAGGTCGATGACGTCGAGGTTGTGCTCAATCACGATGAGGGTGTTGCCCGCGTCGCGCAGCTTGAAGAGCAGGTTCATCAGGTGTTGGATGTCGACCCAGTGCAGGCCGGTCGTCGGTTCGTCGAGGATGTAGAGCGTGCGGCCCTGCTGGCGCTTGCTGAGTTCGAGGGAAAGCTTGAGCCGCTGGGCTTCGCCGCCGGAGAGCGTGGTGGCGGACTGTCCGAGCGCGAGGTAGCCGAGGCCGACCGCCGAGAGTGTCTCCAGTTTATCCATGATCTTGGGAATGTTTTTAAACAGTCCAGTCGCCTCCCTCACGGTCATGCCCAGCACATCGGAGATGGATTTACCGTGGAAAAGGATCTCCAGCGTCTCGCGGTTGAAACGCCGCCCTACGCAGCTCGGACAGGGTGCATAGGCGTCGGCCATGAATTGCATGTCGAGCTTGATCAAGCCGTCGCCGGCGCAGCGTTCGCAGCGGCCGCCGCGGACGTTGAAGGAGAAACGGCTCGCGGTGTAGCCTCTCACTTTGGCCAGCGGCACCATGGCGAAAAGGTCGCGCAGCGGATCCATCAGACCGACGTAGGTCGCGGGATTGGAGCGCGGTGAGCGGCCGATTGGTGATTGGTCCACCTGCACGAGGCGCTCGAATGCCTCTAGGTTCTCGATGTGGCGGTGTTTGCCGGGAATGGATTTGGCGCCGTTGAGTTTTCGCGCGGCAGCGGAGGCAAGCACGTCGTTGACCAGAGTGCTTTTCCCTGAGCCGGAAACGCCCGTGACGCAGGTGAGCAGACCGACGGGGAAACGCGCGTCCACGTCTCGCAGGTTGTTCTCTCGGGCGGCGCGCACGGTTACGAACTCGCCGTCGCCTTTCTTGGTCTTGGCGTCTTTGGTCACGCGCTGGGTCCGGGCGAGGTAGGGTCCGGTGCGCGAGGCCTTGGCGGGGAGCTTCATCAACTGCGCAGGGGTGCCCTGGAACAGGAGCCGGCCGCCCTCCGCGCCTGCCTCGGGGCCGAGCTCGATGATCTCGTCGGCCAGGCGCATGGTGTCCTCGTCGTGCTCGACCACGACGACGGTGTTACCGCGGTCGCGTAATTCCGAGAGAGTGGCGAGGAGTTTTTCGTTGTCCGCCGGGTGCAGACCGATGCTGGGCTCGTCAAGCACGTAGATGACGCCCATCAGGCCCATGCCGAGCTGGGAGGCGAGGCGCACGCGCTGGGATTCGCCGCCGGAGAGGGTGTCGTATTCCCGGTCGAGGGTCAGGTAGCCGAGGCCGGTTTCGAGCAGGAAACGCAGGCGTTGCTCTATACCGGCGACGATCTCGCGCACGGCCTCGTTACCAGTGGTGGCGGCGGCGAGTTCGGTCGCGAGCGCGTGGGCGGCGGTGACATCCTGGGCGAAGAAATCCGCGACGGAGCGGCTGGCAACCTTCACCGCCATGCTGCGGGCGTTTAGGCGTCCGCCGCGGCAGGTCGGGCAACCGCCGCTCACCATGAAGGTGGTGAGGCGGGCGCGGAAACCGTCGCTGTCGGTGTTGCGGAAACTCTCTTCCAAGTCGGCGATGACGCCATCGAAGGTCGCGGCCTTGGCCTCGCGCATGCGGCGCAATTTGAAGGCGAACTGGCGCTCGCCCGCGCCGAAGAGGATTGCCTTGCGCGTAGACTCGGCCAGCTCGCCCCACGGGGTGTCGGGGTCGAAAGGCAATTGCTCGGCGAGCTGTTTAAGCAGGGCGTTGTGTTTGATGATGAGGTTTTTCCCGCCGATGCGCCAGGGCTTGAGCGCGCCCTCGCGGACTGATTTTTCGGGATCGGCCACGATGAGTTCGGGGACGAAGCGCAGCTTGCGGCCGATGCCATCGCAATCGGGGCAGGCGCCCTCGCGGTTGTTGAAAGAAAAGTGCTTCGGCGTGAGTTTTTCGAAGACGTCGCCGCAAACCTCGCAGGCGAGGGATTGGGACAGCGTGACTTCGCGCCAAGCGTCGGCCGCCGCGTCTGATTTCTGGGCGAGCACTATCGCACGGTCGCCGCCTTCGCGGAAGGCAAGCTCGAGCGAATCTGCGATCCGGGAACGCTGGTCGGCGACGGCCACGAGGCGGTCCACGATCACGTCAACCGCCAGTTCGCGCGTGCCCTGGCCGGAGGGGACTAGGTTTGGGTCGTCGAGGTTTTTGACCGCGCCATCGATGCGCACGCGCTGGAAGCCGCGCTGGCGCAGCCGGGGCAACTCGTCGCGTAGCACGCTGGCGCGGGCCTTGAGCACGGGAGCGAGGAGCATGATGCGTTCGCCGGCGCAGGCGGTGAGCACGTGCTGGACGTTGTCGTCGAGTGAGCGTTGCAGGACGCCGCCGCCGTCGTTCGGACAACGTTGCTCGCCGTGAAGTGCCCAGAGCAGGCGGGCGTAGTCGGCGATTTCTGTGACGGTGGCGATGGTCGAGCGCGGTGACCCGTTGCCTGTGCGTTGCTCGATAGCAAGGACGGGAGACAGGCCGTGGATGAAGTCCACCTCGGGGCGCTTGAGCTGCTCCAGGACCTGCCGTGCCTGGGTGGAGAGCGACTCCATGTATTTGCGGTAGCCCTCGGCGTAGAGGGTGTCAAAGGCGAGCGAGGATTTGCCCGAGCCGCTGGGGCCGGTGATGACGGTGAGTTTACCGCGCGCGATCTTCACCTCCAGGTTCTGAAGGTTGTGCTCGCGGGCTCCTTTGATGTGTATGTGCGTCGCCGGCTGCATGGGATGAGTCCACACCTTACGCATCCGGGGCTGCAAGCAACACCCCATTCCTAACAATCGCCTCGCTCATCGGCCCGTTGCTCGCCTAGTTGTTGGTCATGGCCGAAGAATCATCCTCCGCATCCGCGCCCGCGTCACCCGCGCCATTGCTCACACGGCTCCAGTCGCGCATCATCGGTTTCGCGCTCACATTTCTCGCCCTGGCCGTCTCCGGCTATCTGATCGTGAAGTTGATCGCGGGCGCAGTGGATCTGCTTGCTTTGTTTTCCGGCGTGCTCTGGCCGCTTATCACCGCCGGCATCATGGCGCTTGTGCTTATGCCGGTGGTAGAGTTGCTTCAAACTCGGTTTAAACTGCGCCGCGTCTTTGCCGTGGTCGTGATCTACGGTGCCTTCGTGCTTGTCGCGGCTGGGCTGCTTTTCACCATTCTTCCGCCGGTCATCAAGCAGTTGCTGGATTTCATCGCGAGTGTGCCCGGGGTCTGGAAAAACGCTTACGCCTACACCCAGGAGCATTACCCGCAATGGTCCGAACTGGTCTCCCGCTACCTCGCCAACCCGAAGGTTAAGGAGATCGTGGAAAAACTTTCGAATGAGGCGAGTGGCATGGCGCTCATGTCCGTCACCTCGCTGAAGACAGCCGGGCTCGGCGCGCTGACGGTCTTCGGTTTCTTTACCAGCCTGGCGATTATCCCCATCTATCTGTTTTTCTTCCTGCTCTCCAGCGGAGACCCCACGCGGCATCTTGGCGATCAGTTGCCGTTCCTTCGGACGACCATCCGCGACGACTTGGTTTTCTTGGTGCGGGAGTTTATCGCCATCGTGGTATCGTTTTTCCGCGGCCAGCTCATCATCGGATTGATCATGGGTGTGCTGCTAGCCGTCGGCTTTACCATTGGCGGGTTGAAATTCGGGCTGTTTATCGGGCTTATGCTCGGAGTGCTCAACATCGTGCCTTATCTCGGCACCATTCTTGGCCTCAGCGTTGCGCTGCCTCTGGCGTTTTTCCAGCCCGAGGGCGGGCTTAATCTCGTGCTGGTCGTTGTCGGTGTCTTTGTTGCCGTGCAGTGTGTCGAGGGCTGGTATCTCACACCCAAGATTATGGGTAGCCGCACCGGCCTTCACCCGGTCACCATCATCGTCGCGATCTTTTTCTGGGGCACTGCGCTAGGCGGCATACTGGGCATGATCCTAGCCATACCGCTCACCGCTTTTTTCGTCACCGCTTGGCGTTTGCTCAAGCGCAAATACCTCAGCGCTCTATCCGAGCATTCAACCCATACAGGTTCATGAACATGCGTTGGCGATTTCTTGATCGATGGCATGATGCCGGTCTGCTGATCCTTCGAGTGGGTGTAGGTGCGGCTTTCGTAGGCATCCACGGTTACCCATTGCTGTCGGAGGGACGCGTCGGCTGGCTGCGCGTGGGAGCGGCGGTGAAATCTTTCGGCCTCAATGATGGCTATGTCTGGTGGGGTATCGCAGCGATGATTTCGATGCTTCTAGGTGGTGGGTGCCTCATCCTTGGGCTTTGCCAGCGTCCTGCCTCTTTGACTCTCTTTTCCACTATGTTTGTGGCGGCCTACTGGCGTTTTCAAACTTCGAGCCTTGATGCCGCCGCGTATCCAGCGGTGATGGCGGTCGTCTGCCTGAGTCTGTTTATCCTTGGACCGGGCAAAAACGCGTTGGATAAAGTTTGAGCTCCACCCTTTCCGGCCTTCCGCCAACTCACTGATAACGTGGCATGGGATATCCAGTATCCACGCGGCAGCCTCTATTTGCCGCAACTTGATTGGTGGCTCGATGCACATCGTCCGGTGGCGCGTTCCTTTGTCTCGCATGCGCACTTCGATCATTTGGCCAGGCATCGGGAAGTTTTGCTAACGTCTGGCACCGCCGCACTCATGCGGGCTCGCCTGCCGGACCGCAAGGGGCACAGGGTCGAGCGCCTGCTCCCCTTCGGCGTCACAGCCTCTTTATCCACCGATCATCCTGAGGTTGCGGTCACATTGTATCCCGCCGGTCACATTCTCGGCTCGGCTATGATATTGCTGGAACATCCTGAACACGGTCGTTTGCTCTACACCGGCGATTTCAAGCTGCGTCCCGGGCTGTCTGCCGAGCTTTGTGAAACGCCTCGCGCCGATCTGGTCATCATGGAGACAACTTACGGTCGTCCTGGCTACGCGCTTCCGCCTACCGAAGCTGTATTCGCCAATGTAATTTCATTTTGCCGAAGTGCCATTGCCGATGGTGCCACGCCCATCCTGCTTGGTTACAGCCTGGGCAAGAGTCAGGAAATCCTTTGCGCTCTGGCCGGTGCCTCTCTGCCGGTAATGCTGCATCCTCAAATCCTGAAACTCACCCAAGTTCACGAGCAGCTTGGCTTGGTATTCCCAGCCTATGCACCTTTTAATCCCGCGGCTTGCGCCGGTCATGTTGTGCTTTGCCCGCCGCAAGCGGCTCGATCTCCTACCATCCGGCAAATTTCCCGGCGGCGCACCGCTGCCCTCACGGGTTGGGCCCTCGATTCGGGGGCGCGTTTCCGCTATCAATGTGACGAAGTTTTTCCGCTATCCGACCATGCTGATTACCCCGATTTATTACGTTTCGTCGAGCTGACCAGGGCTCGGCGAGTGCTCACGCTCCACGGGTTCGCGGCCGATTTTGCACGTGATCTCCGGTGCCGCGGACTCGATGCCTTGGCCCTGGGTGAGGATAATCAGCTCGAGTTTCCGTTATCGTAAGCGTCGGCTTTTCGGTGAATCACGCGCGGTGTCTGGTGGTTTTCGACCCTCAACGGTTCTCCTCGCATTGGCGTGCATTTTCCATTCGTTGTTCTTGATGCTTGCGGTCCGACTCCTCCCGCTGGGCCTTGTCCTTCTTCTGGCTCTGCAGCTTTCCGCTCAAGCGAAAGAGAATGATTTGGTTTCGCCTGCGATCGCGACCGCTTCACCCGGTCTGATCCTTGGGGTGGGGGAGCGAATGATCTTTCAGGCGAGCTGGAAGTTTTTTTCCCGGGCAGGACGCATAAACGTCTTTGCGGACGACCAGGCCGCTGATGGCGAAAAGCCAGTGCTCCCGGTCACCCGCACCCCGCCGCGCCGCATCCGAGTGGATGTTTGCAGCGATGGCGTCATCGCCTGTTTGTATAAATACCATGCTGCGGGGGAGAGTTTCTTCGACCCGGTTACCGGCCAAATGCTTTACGCCAAATATCAGAGCAACACTGGCAGCAAGCGGGAGGACCGTAGCATTACCTTTGATTTGGAAAAGCGTCTCGCCCACTACCGCGACAGTCTAGTTCCCAAGCGTGATGCCGACATCCCTCTGCCTCTTGGCGATCCACTCGATCTGATAACCTGCCTCGTCACCGCCCGCCGATGGAATCTCCAGCCCGGTGATACGCGCGACATCGTGGTGCTCGCCGATAAACGCTTCTACCCGCTTCGGTTGCGCGCCTTGCGCCGTGAATCCATCAAAGCCCCACTTGGCTCGTTTGATTCCCTGCTCGTCGTGCCCGAGCCGATCGGGCCGGCGACCGGGATGTTTCGGAAAGGCGGAGCCATGCGTATCTGGATCGAAGATACGCCGCGCGCCCTGCCTTTGCGTGTCGAGGTAAAGGTCCCGTTCGGCACCGTTACAGCCGACTTGGTGGAGTATCAGCCTCCGCTCGCCCTAGCTGAAACGGCTGCGGGAGCGACCTTGCGCGCTGGGGATTAGCTATTAAACCCAACTCTGTATCGTTGAGCGAATATTACCCCAATTTATGAAGGAAAAAATGTGCCAGAGCGTATTGCCAACTCCCCGCGTGGGGAAATTTTTATCTGTGCTGGCCGCGACTTGCGGACTCGCGCTGGCCGGTCAGGCCCGAGACTTTAATGTGCGTGACTTCGGGGCCGTGGGCGACGGGCGCGGTGTGGATTCGCCGGCTATCCAGCGCGCGATCGAGGCGGCGTCCGGTGCCGGTGGTGGCACCGTGGTTTTCCCGGCTGGCGACTACCTCTCCTTTTCTCTGCAACTGCGCAGCCATGTGAGCTTGCGGCTCGACCCTGGCTCCGTCTTGCGGGCCGCGACGCCGGGCCGCGATGCCGGCGCCTACGATGATCCCGAACCCAATGCCTGGGATATGTATCAGGACTTCGGGCACAGCCACTGGCACAATAGCCTCATCTGGGGCGTCGAGGTGGAGGATATTTCCATCACCGGCCCTGGCCGTATCGAAGGCACCGGCCTGACGCGTCGCGGTCCCGGCCCTCGCCGGAAGGAAAAGGCAGGCGATACGCCCACCACGTTAAAGGACGCCTCCGCCGCCGCACGCGCGGTCGATCCCGAGGGCAAGGATATCGGCAAGGACGAGTTCCTTGCCATGGCCGGCGAGGGTAATAAGGCCATCGCGCTCAAACTCTGCCGCAACATTACTCTGCGGGACTTTACAATTCTGAAGGGCGGTCACTTCGCTTTGCTCGCCACCGGTGTGGACGATCTGGTGATTGAGCGTGTCACGGTGGACTCCCAGCGGGATGGTTTTGACATAGACGCCTGCCGTCGGGTTCGTATCGCCGATTGCGCGGTCAATACCCCCAGCGACGACGCTATCGTCCTAAAAAGCTCCTTCGCGCTCGGTTATCTCCGCCCTACCGAAAACGTCGAGATTTTGAATTGTCGGGTCAGTGGTTTCGATCTTGGCACTTTGCTCGACGGCACGCGCGGGCGCACCCAGGAGCTGGCGCCTGACCTCGATCGCGTCACCGGTCGCATCAAGTTCGGCACCGAGTCCAACGGGGGCTTTCGTAACGTCACGATCAAGGATTGCACCTTTGAGCGTTGTCGCGGCATCGCCTTGGAAACGGTCGATGGGGGCGTGCTCGAAGACGTGAATATCAGTGATATCACGATGCGCGATATTACGACCGCCCCGATTTTTCTGAGAGTGGGAATGCGGTTGCGCGGACCGGAAGGAGCAGCGATCGCCGGTATGCGCCGCATTCGTCTTAGCAACATCACGGTCTATAATGCCGACCCTCACTACTCGTCGATCCTGGCTGGGCTGCCCGGGCACGAGATAGAGGATGTGACGCTGGAAAACATTCGCGTTCTGGCGGCGGGCGGCGGGACGGCCGAGCAGGCAGCGCGTAAACTGCCTGAAAACGAGTTGGCTTATCCAGAACCCTCCATGTTCGGTGTGACGCCGTGTTACGGTCTGTATGTCCGGCACGTCAAAGGACTGCGCGTGCATAATGTGAGTTTCGGCTTGATGCAACCGGACGCCCGTCCTGCGGTCATTGCCGAGCAAGCGAGCGACCTTCTCTTTGACGGTGTAGCGGGCTGGCGGAACGATGGGGGTTCTGACTTTGTTTTCAACGCGACCCGCTCGGTCGAAATTCGAGACTGCCTAGGCCGGGAGGATCGCCGTCTAGAAACGGTCGATCACTTTGAGTTTTAACGCTGCTTCCGCTTTGAGCGGCGAAGTGTGCATTTAAGCCCCTTAATTCAAGTAGCTGATGGTGCGCGATCCAGCGATTCCAGACGCAGACAATGGTTGGCCGAGAGTGAAGTTTTCGCTGTAGGATTCATTAGCCACGGTGTGCAGCACCTTGATGTATTGCGTGGTTTCCTGTCCGATCAGGATTGAAGAAGCTACCGCGGTGATCCCGTGCTCCATATAATATTGTTCGGCCGCGCCTGCGAGTTGACGAAGGTTGTTCATCACGGCCTTATCCACTGAGCTCGCACGCACCCTTTGGAAGGCAGGAATAGCCAAGGCAGCCAGCAAACCGACGATCACGACGACGACCATGATTTCTACGAGGGTAAATCCGGAGGTATTACGACGATTCATATTATAATTGTCTTTTCTGAAATTCAGAGAGTCAAAACGATATTCCCTGATTGTAGTAGGGATTAATTACTAAGAGTATTTTCTATAGTATAGTGAATCAAAATGTTATGTTATAATTATTATGGGTCGTCGTAGAGAAAGCCTGTATTGGCTGTTGAACTGAAGCATACCTGCACGGCAGAAGTTGCCATAGTGCTTTTTAGAAAGCGGGATTTAGGCCCAGTGCGGTGACGGCTTTTATCAGGCAGTGGAGTAAAACAGAGGGTGCGTGCGTGTTTTGAGCACCATGGTTTTCGACTCCGTTGGACGCGCCTTTGATGGCGAGGAAGTTCAGGCCCGGTTTCTCTGGTATGAGTCGGCACAGGGCATAGAATTGACCCACTTCCATATCGACCAGATCGACGCTCGCCGAGAGGCGCTCAAACTCTTTCCGTAGGCAGGGCAGGCGATGGCGGTAGTCACCGGGCTTGGTGGCGGGGGAGAACCCGTAATAAAAATCCGACGAGACGATCGAAGCGGTGGGCGTGGTCAGCGGTTCCGGCCAGCAGGGCTTTAGTGGTTGATCGGGGATTTCGCGATCCAGTCCGGTGCCGGAAAGTGAAGCCTCCGCGATGGGGAAGGCAGTGCCGAGCGGCACCTGGCCTTGGCTGAGCCGGCCGGCGGTCCCGACGAGCACCATACGTTCGACCTTACCCACGCTCAGTAATTCATAGAGCAGCGGTTCCAGCGCGCCGGTTCCGATGGGGGCGAGAATCACGGTGACGTCAGGCAGCGTCCATAGGGTGTAGGAACGGAATTCGGAGGCCGGCTTTGCGACGGGCAAGCCGGCGGACAGGCAGGCCACCACGAAAGTCGCTTTGTTCTCGCCGCAACACAGGATTACCGCCGGACGGATGTAGTCTGGGACGATTTGCGCGTTGGGACTGGGCTCGGGTGAATGTGTTGTCATGGCATGGGCGGCAAGCTGGGCGGTAGAAGGCAGGAATGGGACTAAAACGACGGCATAGTCGAATCGCTTAATGACGGTAATCAGATCCTTGGTAAATAAAGTCGTGTGTCAGCGCTGCTCCATCTTCGAATGCAAAGCATTCCACCCGTTCCTGCCGCCTGCGAATAATCTAGAGTTCGAATCGCGTGTCTGCGGGACGCGACAGAAATCCGGATTTGGCTCAGTTAGAAGGCGCTGCCAGTTCGTAGCCGTAGTCGCCCATCGGGACTAACCAATTGCCGTCGTCAGAGCGCTCCACATTTTCCAGGTTAAACCCGACGGCGAAACTCCAGACCGAGGGTGTGGTGCCCCCGGTAGATAAGAGCGCGTCGAGCAAGCGGCGCCAGTTTGAGGAAAGCAGATGACGGTCCACGACTCGAAGTTGGTTCGGCGTCGAGCTGGAGGGAATTAATTCATTGGCGATGAGTTTGCAGGCATCGGTGGGACGCAAAGCGGCGGATTTCGTTTTCACTACGTAGAACATCGTGCATGCATCGGCCGTTACCGCTCCGTTCTCGGATAGGGTGGAATCGGCGATTTGAAACGCATCCCTGCCTTCGATGGCGCTGACCTGGACCTTGCCCGTGGTGCGGGTGTAGGCGAGGAAACCGGCGCGAGTGAGCTAGGTAACGCCCTAGAGTGAACTGGGCAGGTCGACGAGTTTGCGGGCGGCGGGCAAACGCAGACTGGCTATGAGATGTGGACCGGAAGGTGTGCCAAGGTCGATAACCTGCAGCCCACGGAGCTGGTTGAAGAAATACGCGGTGGCGCCGGAGATTTTCCAGATATCCGTTTGGGCCTGCTCCTCGGCGGTGAGGGAGGTGGCATCGTCAAGCTGGGCGGCATTTGATACGAGGGATACCATTTGATTGAGATTGGCGCTCGTTAGTTTCTGGCTGGGCGTGAAAGAGCGTTTACCGCGATAAAGCACCGTCTGGAATTTAGTGCGGGATACGTTCTCGATGGTGACATTGATGCGGAAGGAGGTCCCACGATTCACAATCGCAAGTTGAGCGAAAGAAGTCCGGGTAAAGCGGCGCGGGTTTCGAGGTCGCGCCACTGGCCTCTGGGCTCGCGGATTTGCAGTGTGCCTAGGACCGAATCGGCCGGAAGAATGACCTAGCCGATCTAACGATCAGGCGTAAGATTCAGCGGCAAGTTGACAGTGGTAGCCGTGAGTCCAAAGACCAGCGATAAAAAGAGGCATAACCACAGGGTCAGACGTCGACCGGTTGAGATGCAGATCGAAGGTGACGGATAGGGGTATGGGAAGAATTTATAGCCAAAATGGCTCACCCGCGGTCAACCTTGGAACGGGGCTAATTTGGTTTGAAACGTTAATGGCACGACCGTGTGGCGTGCCTCCGCTTTGCGGTTTAGTCCGGTTCTTGGCAGTGAAACGAATTGGGTCGATAACTTGAATCGGGAGTAAGGTGAATAGGAGCTTAACGATACCCACGCAGCGCTAAGCTAGAGTCCCGAAATGGCAGTCGTGATGACTTCGCAGGCGCGTTCGATAGCGGGGCCTTCGTGGGCGGTGCTGAGGAACCAGGCTTCGTAAGCGCTCGGCGGCAGATACACCCCGCCGTCGAGACAGGCGCGGAAGAAGCGTCCGAAGAGTTTTGCGTCGGATGCCAGCGCGTCAGGCATATTGCGCACGGGGCTGGGATTGAAGAAGAGGCTGAGCATGGAGCCGCACTGCGGGGTTTGCAGTGGCAGGCCCTTCGCGGCGGCGGCGGCGGCGGCGGCGGCGCAGACTTGGCGGCCGAGGGCGTCGAGCCGGGCGTAGGGGTTGACCTCGTCGAGCAGGCGGAGCTGGGCGATGCCGGCGGCGAGGGCGAGCGGGTTACCCGACAGCGTGCCCGCCTGGTAAACAGGGCCGAGCGGGGCGAGGTAATCCATGATCTCGGCGCGTCCGCCGAAGGCCCCGACGGGCAGGCCGCCGCCGATGATTTTACCGAGGCAGGTGAGGTCGGGAACGATGTTCTCCAGCTCCTGCACACCGCCGCGGGCGAGGCGGAAGCCGGTCATGACTTCGTCAAAAATGAGCACGGTGCCGGCGCGGGCGGTGGCAGCGCGGACGTGCTGGAGGTAGCCTGGCTCGGCGCGGATAAAACCGACGTTGCCGATGTAGGGCTCCAGGATGACGGCGGCGATTTGGCCGGGGTTGGCGTCGAAGGCGGCGTCGAAGGCGGCGGTATCGTTGTAAGGCAGGACCACGGTCTCGCGGGCGAAGGCAGCAGGCACGCCTGCGCTGTCGGGGTGCCCATGCGTGAGCGCGCCGGAGCCGGCGGACACGAGCAGGGAATCCGAGTGCCCATGGTAGCAGCCGGCGAACTTGATGATCTTGTCGCGCTTGGTGAAGCCGCGGGCGAGGCGGATGGCGGACATGGTGGCCTCGGTGCCGCTGGAGCACATCCGGACCTTCTGGATGGAGGGGAAGAAGGAGATGATGAGCTCGGCCATTTCGACCTCATAAGGGTTGGGCGTTCCGAAAGAGGTGCCGCGTTCGAGGGCGTCGGCGATGGCGGCCTTGATGCGGGGGTGGTTGTGCCCGTGGATGGCGGGACCCCAGGTGCAGACAAAGTCGATGAGTTCCCGACCGTCCACGGTGGTGAGCGTGGCCCCCTGCGCGGAGCGGGTGAAAAATGGCGCGCCTCCGACTGAGCGGAAGGCACGGACCGGAGAGTTGACCCCGCCCGGAATGAGTTGCTGGGCGCGGGCGAAGAGTTGTTCGGAGGAAGAAGGAGAAGACATGACGGATTCTAGTGGTTACGGAAGGTAGATTAGCCGACGTATTTTTGGACGATGGGGATGCGGCGGCCTACGCCAAAGGCCAGTGGGGTGATCTTTAAACCGGGCGCGGATTGCTTCCGTTTGTATTCATTCAAGTCCACTTTTCGGCAGATGTCGTTGACCGTAGCGGGATCAAAACCCTGAGCCACGAGCTCCGCGCGGGCGTGGCCGGCTTCGATGTAGCCGGTGAGCAGGGTGTCCAAGACATCGTAGGGCGGGAGGCTGTCCTGATCGGTCTGGCCGGGGCGGAGTTCGGCGCTCGGGGGTTTCTCCAGGGTGTTGCGCGGGATGATCTCGGAGTCGCGATTTATCCAACGGCAGAGGTCGTAAACCTGGGTTTTATAGAGGTCGCTGATCACCGCCAGGCCGCCGCACATGTCGCCGTAGAGTGTGCAGTAGCCCACGGCGACCTCGCTCTTGTTTCCGGTCGTGAGGAGCAGGGCGCCGAATTTATTGGAGAGAGCCATCATGATGACACCGCGGGTGCGGGCTTGCAGGTTCTCCTCGGTGACGTCGGCGGCGCGGCCGGCGAAGATCGGGCCGAGGGCGCGCTCGGTGGCTGCGACGGAATCGGCTATGGCGATGGTTTCGAAACGGATGCCGAGGTTGGCGGCGAGCCCGCGGGCGTCGTCCTTTGAGTGCTCGCTGGAAATGGCGGATGGCAACGAAACGCCGATCACGTTTTCCGCTCCGAAAGCGGCGACGGCCAGCTCGGCGACGAGGGCGGAGTCGATGCCGCCGGAGAGGGCGACGAGTGCGCGCTTAAAGCCGCTCTTTCCGGCGTAGTCGCGCAGACCGAGCATGAGGGCGGCGTGGATGTCGGCGAGGTCCGGCTGGCGGAAGGTCGGGGCGAGGTCCGGCTTCGCGGGCGGAGCGGAGGGGGAAGTGGGCACGGCGACGACCCGGCACTCCTCGGTGAAGGCGGCGAGGCCGGCGGTGATCGTGCCATCGTAGGAGGCCACGACGGAGCGGCCGTCGAAGACGAGCTCGTCGTTGCCACCGACGGCGTTGCAATAAATCACCGGCGCGCGGAGCTGGCGGGCGGCGTCGATGACGAGTTGTTCGCGGAGCGCGCCCTTGCCATGGTGCCACGGGCTGGCGGAGAGGTTCACCATCAGATCCACGCCTTGGGCGGCGAGAAGGGCGACGGGGTCGATGCGGTGCAGGCGGCGCTCGCCAAGGGCGGGGTTGGTCCAGATATCTTCGCAGATGGTGACGCCGATGCGGCGGCCGGCGTGGGTGATAATGAGAGGGGCGTCGGCGGGCTCGAAGTAGCGATCCTCGTCGAACACATCGTAGGTCGGGAGGAGGCACTTGCGGGCGACGTGTTGCACCCGGCCGTGGAGGCAGAAGGCGGCGGCGTTGAAACAACGGCGTCCGGTGTCGGCGGGGTTCGCAGTAATGGTGCCCAGAAGCAGTGGGACATCCCCTACGACGGCTGCGATCGCGGCGGTGGCTGCCTCGGTATCGGCCACGAAGCGGCGGCGGAAAAGCAGGTCGCGCGGCGGGTAGCCGCAGACGGCTAGCTCCGGCGTGACAACGAGCTCGGCGCGGGCGGCGACGAGCTCGCGGTAAGCGGCGATAAGGCGGGCGGTGTTGCCGGCGAGATCGCCGACGGTGGGATTTAACTGAGCGATACCGATACGCATGGGCGGAGGTTGTGTTGCTTAGGTTGGCCCTCGTCCTGCGGGTGACAACTCGTTTGGATAGCTTCTCCTTCTACCTGATTATGCCCGCCAACGCCCGCCTTATCCTTGCTTCCGCCTCTCCTCGACGTCGTGAACTACTTGCCGAGTTGGGTGTGGATTTCGACGTGGTTGTGGCCCAGGTGACCGAGCACGAAGACCCGCAACTCGACCCTAGGGTGATGGTGGCGCGCAACTCGGCGCTAAAAGCGGACTGGGTGGCGGCGCGGCATCCTGACCTTTGGGTGCTGGGCGCGGACACGACTGTGTTCATCGACGGGCATGCCTTGAACAAGCCGACTGATCTCGATGAGGCTCGGGCGATGCTCCGCCGTTTGAGCGGGAGCACGCACACGGTTTTTACCGGCGTGGCGCTGCGCCACGCGACGAGCGGAATAGGTGAAGACCTCGGCGTGGCGACGGAGGTAAGGTTTCGCGTCTATAACGATGCCGTGATCGAAACCTATCTCTCGCGCGTGCATGTGCTCGACAAGGCCGGCGCCTACGCGATCCAGGAGAGCGGCGAATTGTTGGTGGCGCAGCGGAGCGGCTCGCTTTCCAATGTCGTCGGCCTGCCTCAGGAAGAAGTGAGAGAACTTTTGACCCGACACGGTGTCCTCCGCTGACTGCGCCGCACACTCATGCCGATGACATCCACCGCTCCCTCGCCCCGCCGCCCCGTCCGGCCGAGGAGGCACCATGCTCTGGCCGAGCGCTCACCGGCCTGGCGGGCGGGTGTGGTCGGCACGGTGATCGCCCACCTTTTGCTCGCGCTTCTGGCCTTCTGGCTGCCGAAAAACTATTTCTTGCCAGACACCCCGACGTTGAACGACGAGGCCTCGCGCAGTTTTCAAATCGAATTGAGCGAGGCTCTGGCTAAGCCGCCTGTCGCCGCCAAACCGGACCTTACGCCGCCAAAGTTTGTCGAGGTAAACCCTGCCGCGCCCGAAAACATGCCTGACGAAACGCTCAACGTAGGCGCGCAAAACCAGCAAGTCGCCCAACCTCTGGCCTCGCCGGAGACGAAGAGTGACGCGCCAAAAATCGACGGAAAGCCCGATGAAAATACGACTGCGATCGTGAGCGGCCAGTTGGAGGAGAAGTCGACTTCGACGACGGTCGATTTTCCGCCTGTGTTCACCCCTTCCCAGCCCGAGCCCTTTATCACTGAGCCGAGTCAGACACCGGCAAAGCCAGCCCTCGAGTCGATACCCCTGCCCGGCACCGAGGAGTTGCTTGGCAAAGCGGACGGCAGCACGGGCAGCACGGTGACAAATCTGCCGGGAAACCCCACGGAAAAACCGGGTCCGCGTGTCGAGGGCAAGCCCGATGGCCAGGCCGCCGGTAAAGGGTATTTCGCGGGGACGCCGCGGATTGAGCGTGATCGACCGCAGACTCGGCCAAGTCTCGCGACCCGCGCGGTGAACGCCCGCACGACCGAGACCATCTTTAATGATCAAGGCACGAAGAATGTCGGCGCGCTCGCCTACGACGCGAAGTGGAGCGCATACGGCGAATACATCCAGCGCCTCATCGACGCGGTGCAGGCGCAGTGGGAGCGGTTGATCATTCGCAGCCCCGTATATCCCACTCGCGGCACTATTGTGCGCGTGACATTCAAGATCAGCTCTACGGGCAACATCTCGGAGATCGTAAAGGTTGAGAGCCCCCGGGAAAAAACCGCCGAATATCTCTGCATCAGCGCAATCACTGAACGCGCACCCTACGGAGAATGGAGCGAAGATATGATCGCGCTGCTCGGAAAGGAGCAGGAAATGACCTTTCGCTTCTTTTACCAATGAGCACTTCTCCACGCAGTTCACGCCCCGCCGCCGCATCGGCCCTTAAACCAGCAACCAAAGCGGTAGCCAAAACATCGGACGCGACCGATGCCGACGATTTTCCACTTGGCGAAGGCGTGGAAGTGCTCGCGCGCGGCGCGGGCGGCCTCATCGCTTTCAACAAACCCGCCGGCATGCTTTCGCATCCCAATATGCGTAGCGAGCAACCGCGCTCCTTGCTCACCTGCGACTACTTGATTGAAGGAGAATTTTTCCGCTGGACCGCTCCCACCGGAGGCGAACGTCGGCTTTATTTGCTCAACCGCCTTGATTCGCACACCTCAGGCGTCATTCTTGGTGTCACCGACTCTGCTCTGGCCCAGCGCATCCGGGCGCTTTTTCGCGAAAAGCACATCACCAAAATCTACCACGCGCTCGTTTTTGGAAAACCCGCCCAAACAACCGCGATTTGGAAGGATCGCCTCGCGATTGAAAAACGAGCCGCCCAGGTGCGCACCGGCACGGGGGGCAACATCCCTGCCGAGTCGCAGATGCGTGTGTTGCGGCAACGACGCGATCCCGCCTTGTCCCTCGCTCTGATCGAACTCACGCCGCGCACGGGTCGCAGCCACCAGTTGCGCGTGCAATGCACCCAACGCCACCTGCCCATCGTCGGCGACGCGACCTACGGCGACTTTGCCGCTAACCGCGCGCTGGCCAAAGCGACGGGATTGAAGAGACTATGCCTGCATTCGCACGAGACCCGTTTCGATTACGAGCACGGCGGTCGTGTGCATAACTTCGTCGCCACGGCACCGACTCCGGCAGAGTTTTTAAAACTGCTTTAACCGCAGGCTTCGAAATGAGGCTTGGCGACGTCGGGCGTCCGGAGTGTGGTGTCGGGCATGGAAACCGTGAATTTGACGGATGCGAAGACGACGGTGGGCGAGATCAAGGCGCGCGTGCTGGCCTTCGCGCGCGAACGTGACTGGGAGCAGTTTCACGCGCCCAAGAATCTGAGCATGGCGCTCGCGGCCGAGGCAGGGGAGCTGATGGAGCATTTTTTATGGGACTCACCGGAGTCCTCACGGAGCAAGGTCGCGGAGGACCCCGCACGCCGGGCCAAGATCGAGGAGGAGCTGGCTGATGTGGTGATTTACGCTCTGGAATTTGCGAACATGACCGGCATCGACGTGGCGTCCGCAATCGAACGGAAAATGGCGCACAATGCGGCCAAATACCCGGTTGAAAAGTCCAAGGGCCGGAGCGTGAAATACAACGAACTTTAAACGGTCGCGCCTCCTTGTTGGAGACGTGGAGCGGTCTCAGCTGTGACGAGCAAGGAGCTGTTGCCAGAGGGCGTCGGCTTTTTCGGCAATCAATACCCGGGCGCGGGCGACATCGGCCTCGCGGGTGGCGAGGTTTTGGGCGGCGATTTTCCCCAGGTCGTCCAAGTTGTAGAGAAACACGTTTTCCAAGTCTGCGACCCCGGTGTGGATGTCACGTGGCAGGGCGAGATCGATGAAAAACAAGGGTCTGGCGCGCCGCTTGCGCATGGCGGTGGAGACGTGCGCGGGCAGGATGATCGCATCGGGTGCGGACGTGGCGCTGACGACGATATCGAAGGTTTCGAGATGGTTGTGGAAATGCTCGAAGGGGAGGGCGGTGGCGTCCAGCACACGGGCGAGTTCCATTGCGCGTTCGGCGGTGCGACTGCTGACGGTGAGGGCTGCGGCGCCGCGCGACAGGAATGCCTTGGCCGTTTTCTCCCCGATCTCTCCGGCGCCCAGCAGGAGCACGCGGGCCTTGGTCAGGTCGCCGAAGATGGTGAGGGCGAGTTCGACCGCGACATTGGCGGTGCTGACCTGGCCGCCGGAGATACCGGTGTTGGTGCGAATATGTTTGGCGGCCTGGAAGGCCTTTTGGAAAACACGGTTGAGAACGGGGCCGGTGGTGCCGGCGGATTGCGCAGCCTCGTAGGCGACCTTCACCTGGCCGAAAATCTCATTCTCGCCGAGCAACTGGGATTCCAGCCCCGCGGCGACGGCGATGAGGTGGCGTATGGCCTCCGGTCCGGCGGTGTGCTGGCGGAAGGCGGCGAAGTCGGCCGGGGCAATGGATTGAAGCTCGCAAAAGGCATTCTCTAGCCTGACGAGTGCGTCGGCGTCGGCGGCGACGGCGTAGAACTCGACCCGGTTGCAGGTGTTGAGCAACGCGACCTCGCGCAGCACGCCCACGGAGGCGAGCCGCGCGTGGAGCTCGGCGGCGCGCTCGGGGGGAAGCGCGAGTTTTTCCCGGTGCGCCAGAGGCGTAGTCTGGTGACTCGCTCCCAGATGGAAGAACAAGGGTCCGTGCGGCGTCATCGTGGAGCGGCCTGTGATGAGGTCGAGGGCTGGGGTGAGCCGGCGGGGCGGCTGGAATTTACCGGCCACAAGGAGAGCAAGGCGGCGATGTAGAGCAGAGCGCACACCGCGGAGAAACGCTGGCCGACAAGCCTGCCGGCGATTCGGAGTGAAAATGTCGCCGTGTAGGCGAGCAGGATGCCAACCGTGGCTATCAGTTTGAAGGACGCGACGGAGGAAAAGTCGCGCAACCAGTGCACGGAGCCGACCGCGAGCGAGATGGCGAGAATGGCAACGCCCGCGCCCAGGAGACGGCAACCGATCTGATCAAGATCGCGGATCGTCGGCAAAAAGGCGAAGACGCCTCCAAGGCGTTTGTTTTTCAGGCTGTAATGCCGCAGCAGATAGAGGACCGAGGTAAGGGCGAGCAGGCCAAAAACACCGTAGCTGAAGAGCGCGAGCGCGGCATGAAACTCGATCCAAGGGTTGCCGCCAAAGATACCGATGCGGCGGGTGGTGTCCCATGCAGGAACGGCAAGGGCTGACAGCGTGAGGGTGGCACTGAGCAATGCGGTGAAATAGCCGAGCAAGCTCAGGCGAAAGGCCGGCCCGATGATGAGATAAAGGCAGGCTGCGGACCACGCTGTGAACTGGAAAAGCTCGAAGGTGTTGCCAAGCGGGCAGCCCTTTACCTCCAGGCCGCGCAGGTAGAGGCCGAAGGTTTGAAAGCTATAGCCGACCGCGACGATGGCATACATGACGGCTCGGGAGTGGCGGCGTTCGCGCCAAAGGGCGATGGTGCCCAGCACCACGCCGGCCAGATAGCAGGCGGCTGCGAGCAAGAGGCAGGTTTTATCGGTGAGCGTGGGCATGGTCGGAGTCCTGAATCGCGTAAATAAAGCGTCTCTTTACGATATGAAAAAAGGAATGTGCAGGGAAAGCGAGCTACGGTCGTGTATTGACTCTAGACTCAACTCGCTCGTGCGGCGACCCAGAAACGGCATTCGTCGGAGAACTCGCGCACGGGGCGGGATTCCTTGGTCAGTTCGCGGCGAAGGTGGTCCTCGACGTGCGTCCAGCCGCTGGCGGCGAGGTCGGCAAGAATCTCGGCGCGGTCCGGCAAATGCATGAAGGTGTCGCCACAGTGGTCTTCGAAACGGCGGTCGCCGAATTCACGCAAACGCGGATCCTGTTTGCCCTCGGCCCAACGCCTGGCCTCCAGTCGCCAGGAAGCGCGTTCGAGTGGCGAGTGGTCGCGGTCGTGGGTGGTGAACAGCAGCGGTGCTCCCGGTTGGCAGACGGCGGCGATCTGGCGCAGGGCGCGGCGTCGGTTGCGCCGCAGAGGAATCTGCATGAGCCCGTTGAAGAGAAAAAGGGCGGCGGCGAATGAGGCTGAAGCGAAGGCGGGGTGTTGGCCGAGTTTGGTGGCGTCGGCATGGTGGAAGGTGATGGCGGCACTGCGCGCGGTGGCGAGTGACACGGCCTGTTCGACGAGTTCGCCGGCGAAGTCGAAGCCGGTCAGGTTTTGATACCCAAGAGAGTGAAGGGCTACGGAGATGCGACCGGCGCCGCAACCGGCCTCGAGAATGGGGAAGTTGGCGGCGGGTGGCGGTGGCAGAATGCGTTCAAGCATCAAACGTTCGGATGCCCAAAGTCCGAGATCATGCGCCGCCTTGGTGTAGTGCATGACGGCGCGGACATCGTTGAAATCAGCGCACACTTGGGCGGCGGTGACGGGACGCTGGGCGGAGGTTTTGGCTACGGGTGGCACGGAGATCGGGCGGCGAAGTCAGAGAAGCGGAAAAGTTGAAAACGCGGAAATCGGAAAATGGAAAAGCTAAACAAAGGGATAAGGAGGCGGAACAGGGCTGGCTGGCGTGCTGTTGGCGGCGCAGCTGAGAAGCGAACGTCTGCGAAAAAGTGAAAGGCAACTAGTCAATCAATGATTTACCAGTTACCCTTTCACGAAGATAGAAAGGCGGTGATGCGACGGGGCAGGGGAGCGCTGGTCAGGCGGTTTTGGCGCGCCAGGCGGCGATGAACATGCCGTTGGCATTGAGCTCCTGGGGCCAGAGGAAATGGCCGGTGGCAGGGCCCGACTTGGGCGCGGGCAAACCGAGCAGTGGAATGGGTTCCAATTCGGGGTGGGCCAGGCTGAAGGCGCGAACGACGTCGGTCGTTTCCTGCCGGGTGATGGTGCAGACCGCGTAGATGAGGCGGCCGCCGGGCTTGAGGGCCTTGCGGGTGTTTTCGAGCAGCAGGAGCTGGATCTCGGCGAGTTCCTTGACGTCGGTCTCGGTGGTGCTCCAGCGGGCGTGGGGGTTGCGCTGCCAGGTGCCGACCCCGCTGCACGGGGCGTCGACGAGGATGCCGTCAAATTTTGTCTTGGTCGGGAGGATGGGGCCGCCGGTCCAGACTACGGGGCGGTAGTTGAAGGCCTTGGCGCGCCCGGCGCGTTTACGCAGGGTGGCGAGGCGGCCGGTATGGCGGTCGGAGGCCCAGATGAGCCCCTTGTTGTCCATTAGATCGGAAAGGTGGAGCATTTTTCCGCCTTCGCCAGCGCAGGCATCCCACCAGGTTTCGGAGGGGAGCGGGGCGCAGGCGTGGCCCACAAGTTGCGAGGCGAAGTCCTGAATCTCGAACAGACCTTGCTTGAACTCGTCGGTGCGAAAAAGGTCAGTCTGGCCCTCGTAGCGAAGGGCGGTGGGGGAGAGGGCGGCGGACTGGAATTTAAAATTTAAGACTTCAGATTGCGGCGCTGAGTTGGGCTTGAGGATGCGCGCGAGAGATGAGGAGTAGGCGCGTTGAGGCCTCAGCCAGAGGGCGGGCTCGCGTTGGAGCTGCAGCAGGTAGGCGGTGCGCGCAGCTGAAGAGGGGAAATCAATGGAAGCGAGGGCCCAGGCGGGCAGGGCGCGCTCGGAGAGGTGGGCGGGGTTGACCGAGGAGGGGGAGGACTCGAACTTGCGCTGGAGATCAAGGGCTGTGTTGACGCGTGATGCGACGGCGGAGGTATGGTCAAACCAGCGGAACCAGCGGTAGTAGGCGAAGACGGCGCGGGTGAGGTCGCGTTTATCCTGCGGGGTGAGGTCGGGGTCGTTGGCGAATTCGCGCTTGAGAGCGAAGTCGGCGTGAACGTCGGGCGAGACTTGCGCGATGATATTGGCGGCGCGGGTGGCGAGTGGAGACATGTAGACCGGTTATCTTTTCCGAAAAACTGGAAAGGCTCTAGCGGAAAGATGTAGGAGCGAAAGAGACCTGAACTTACCAAGGCCAAGGATGCCTTGGGGGGCTTTTAGCGCTTGGGCACCCTGAAAAGCACGGCCGGAGCCTCTTCGGCTTTTGCCGGTGTGCCGGCGCTGGACGGGGGGAGCGGCGTCGCGGAAACCGGGGAAAGACCGATGGCGGGGCCGCCTAAGAAGACGGAGGTGGCGGGTATTTTGGGAAACCAGGTGTTGATCAACTCGGTGACGCGGGCATCGCGGGTTTTGGCGTCCGGGCTGCCCATGACCACGACGATGAGGCGTTTGCCCTCACGCTGGGCAGTGGCGGCGAGGCAGAAACCGGCGGAGTTGGTAAAGCCGGTTTTGAGGCCGTCCACGCCATCGACTGCGCCGAGCAAGTGATTGTGGTTGCGCATGGCAACGGGGGCGGCGCGCACACCGGTGCCGAAGGAGCGGACCTTGGTCGAGGTGTATTTGAGCGCGTCGGTATGGAGCAGCAGTTCACGGGCGAGCAAGGCGAGGTCGCGCGGGCAGGTGAGGTCGCCCTCTTCGATTTTTCGATTGGAGGGGGGGAGTCCGTGCGGGGTGCGGAACGTGGTGTGCTTGAGTCCGAGGGAGGCGGCGCGGGCGTTCATCTGGGCGACGAAGGCCTCGCGAGAACCTGCGGAGGCGCGGGCTAGGGCGGTGGCGGCGTCGTTGGCCGACTGGATCATGAGGGCGTAGATCAACTCCTCGACCGGGAATGTTTCCCCGGGTTCGAGCCAGACCTGTGTGCCGCCCATTTTGTAGTCCTCCAAGGCTATGGGGACGGGCGTGGCGAGGTTCAGCTTGCCGGCGGCGATGGCATCGTGGACGACGAGATAGGTCATCAACTTGGTGACGCTGGCGGGCGGACTGACGACATCGGCGTTTTCCTCATAGAGGACGTTGCCGGTGGCGGCGTCCATGACGACGGCCCCCTTATAGTCGGCGCGCAGAGTGGTGGTCGCGGAGAAGACGAGTGTGGCGAAGGAAAAACTGATTATTCGGGCGAGGCTCATGCGGTCGCGAGTGAAACGGGTGGCGCGGGTCGGGCGAGGCGAAAACGCCATGACCAAGCGAGCTACGCAGGATGATATTAACCCTAGGTGGTCGGTGTTATGGAGAGAGTGAGGGTCATAAACTCGTTGTATTGGCGTCAGCGGGCGCGGAGAGTCGCGAATGGATACCAATAACAAAGCATGGCAGGAACGTTTCGGACTTACGGTTTGTAACGCAGACGAGATTGAAAAAACTATTCCGGCGAACCTCATGGGTATCGCGGTGATTTATGCCACGACGACGAGCGGGGATGTGGTTTATCTGGTCGTCGAATCCCGGGCTGGCAGCTTGATCACCCAAACCGCCCGTCGATTGCAGACCGCGAAGTTTCCGTTGGGCGTTAATCTGAGAGTGGCGTTTAAGACGGATCTATCGCCTGATAAGTCTCCGGCCGCGATCCATGAGGCATGTCGTGAGCAAGTCATTCTCGCCGGGGCGATGCGTCGTGAACTGCGTCCGGCGATGCGGTGAATGGTGATGCGTCGGGTAATCGAACTACTCAGGGCGCTCAAGTGTGACGGACATCAGTCCGATGACGACATCGTTGGCCAGGGCGCGAACCGTGATAGATTTCAACTCTTTCAGTGGATCAAGGGTTAGGTCCAGAACGGTCGCGGCGCCGCCGGCAACCCTGCCGCCTTGTCCCTTGAACTTTATCGCATCGAGCACGCGGGTTTCCGCAGTCTTTAAGTTTACACGCAGCGGCAGAGGGCCGGGATTGGCAAAGGCGTAGTCGTCGATGAAGTAATCTTGGTCGATGGGCCACCATGTCTTGGGGTTTTCAAGCGCGAGACGCGTGGACGTGCCATCGGTGTAGGCGATTACGAGTTCGCCGTTGTCGATGCGGCTTTGCATGGCCCAAGTCGAACCGGCCATGAGCAGGTAGCTTTTTTGAGCGTGGCCGGTGAGCGGGACGGTGATTTCCCGTGGGTAATTGTCCCATTGCGAAACGAAGGCGACGTTGGGTTGTTCCGTTTCGCCGGGAGTAAGAAGCGGAACTCCGTTGGGCAGCGTGATGCGTCCGTGGTTTTTCCCGGCGGTGGCGCGGAGGCCGGAATCGTCTACCTCAAAATTAGCCGCCGGTTTGCACCAAGCGCCATAGCCATGGGTCGGCAAGGCAAGGGAGGTGAACGGAGAGCGGGGTGAAAGATACGCGTTGCGGAAAATTTGTGTAACGCGGTCGTTGAAAATTGAAGAAAGCGGGATCGGATCGAGGCGTTCAGCGTTTGCTATGCGTTTGTTCCAATCGGTGGTAAAAATGATCGGCGCCGCCTGTTGTTTGGCCGGGATGTTGACGGCGAGGGGCTGCCACCAAACCAGTTTACCCTGTGAAACGCGGGCGAAAACGGTGCGGTGCCCTTCGGCTCCGGTAATCGTTCCGGAGACTACATCACCCTGGATGGTCGGATTCCCTAGGACGTTTTGCGGGTCAGACAGCTCCATGATCTTTGCCCCAGCAGTGAGCCGCCACGTTTTTGAATTTGATACGGTGGTCTCGGCTGGGGCGGAAACGGGAACGGAACCGCGCCATTGCACCGATATTTCGAATTTAGCGGAAGCAGGCGTGACGACACGAATGCGCGGTCGACCGACTGATTCCGAGAGTATTGAATAAGACGCTGGATGGCCGTTGATCGTAACCGAGGCGATGTCGTCGGCGCGGGCGACTAGATCTAAACGCAAACTTACAGGAAGTGAAAAACGGCTCTCCACTTTATACGAATCAGTAGCGTTGTGCCGGGTGTAGCCTACGTCGAAGTCAGGGTGATGAATGCTTGCATGATCCCAATCGGCTGGAAAGCCGGGCCGTATGTGGACTTCGCCGGCCAGCAAATTTGGAGTGATTCCGAAAACGCCCTCGAGCACCGTGCGGGAGAGGATGCCGATGCCATCGCCGAAATCCCGTTGGGACTCGCGACGGTTCGCATCATACCAGGTGCACATGCCAACGTTCCCCGGGCAAATCCCAAGATACATGCTGTCCAGAATCGCGCCGCCCAAAAGCGGATAGGCGGCATCGGGGCGCCCGGCCTGCCAGAGCCCTAGTGCAGTGTGGACCGTCTCGGCCATGACTACGTTGTTCAGTGACCAAGTGTAGGGCAGCCAATTGGTCGTGGCGATGGTGCTCATACCGGTTGGGACTCCTTCGCCATAAACCGGTAGATGGGGTAATCGGGTATCCACCTGACGGGTCATTTGCCAGGCTTGGAGCGGGGAAGGCACTTCTGAGTCAATGGTGTGATAAAATGTCCAAGCCGCCGCCTCGGGATGAACTTTCTGCAGGCCAAGCATATCTTTCCACTCGGCGAACCAGCCACGATCCTGAAGCCAGAGGTTTTGGTTCATGCCTCTTTCTAGCAAAGTGGCTTCTCGCTCGTAAGGGCCGGGGTCGAGTCCGAGCAGCCGGGAGACGCGGGAAGCCATGCGGTTATGGTATAAATTGTAGGCTGATGAATGGGATCCTCCGCCTCCGTTGTAGCTCAGATCGTCGCTTGCCCAGATGCAGGCGTATGCTTCGTAGAGCGGTAGTTTTTCAGCGCCAAATTCGCGGCGAAAAAGTCTTCGCTCCCAGGCGAGGTGACGCTCGATCACCGGCCATTGCTTCCGGGCATAGTCGAGGTCTCCGGTCCAAAGCAGGTGACGAAAAAATGCGTCCACACCCACGAGATTCATGTCGTAGTGCGAGGCGGTCATGTCGCCGTTGGTGTGGAGCGCCGGTTCGTTGCGGGATCGATTATCTTTTTCCGAAGCGCTCGGCAGTGAATCAGGAATGGAGGTGGTGTTTTGCTGGGAGGCATAGCCGTCGAAGTGTGCACGGGTTCGCTCATGCCAACCCAAGGCATCTCCTGCATAGCTTACCCTCCAACCGAGAAGACGCATGCGCCAGGCGACACCGCCATGCAGGTAGGCGGCTTTGTTTTCATCCCACACGGCATCAGCCGCGATGTTGAGCGCGGGCAGCGCGGCGTTCAAGAAGTTGTCCGGCGTATCCACCGTGACCCGACGGGCTATCTTCAGCAGCAACTCTTGCTCCTTATCAAACAGTTCCTTGAGGTCTGCCGGATCCCAACCCTGAGAGGAATCTGACGGGACGGTAGTGATTGTGCTGGTGGCGGCGACATCCTGATAGGTTTTAAGGAGTTCCTGTCCGTCGGGTGCGTTCGTTGTTTTACGCAGAGATACATAAGCCGGTTTCCCTGGGGTTAACTTAAAACGACCTAGCGCGACGGAGGGGGTTGCATCGGCTTGCGTCTTTGTGGCGGAGGAGAGCAATTGTGCCAGGTCGTTCCACTGGTTGGCGTTTCCGGTCACTATTTCCGATTGAGCGGGTAGCAACGCCGTCATTGTGGTGCGCTTGGATTGCACGGTAAACGAATCGGTCCCCGCAGTGATCGTGTTGGATTCGCAATACTCGGGTCTGAGCTGGAAGTAATTCCGGATGGCGATTTTTTCTGTCCCGATATCTCCGTCACGAGAGCCACGCACTGCCGTAATACCGCCATAGGCGACAACCAGTTTGGCGGGTATTTTCGCTCCCTTGATTTCGATGCTCAGGAGCAGTCCCTCCGCACTTTTGGGGGCAAGAGCGGTAATCAATAAAATGGCATCCAGCCCCAAGAGCGGATCTTTGACCGTGTAGCGCATCGTGCCTGCGTGATATCGAGTCTCGCAAAATAGAGCCTCGTGCAACCATTTCACACCGGCTTCGGCCTCGATGCCTAGGCGCAGGTTTCCACCTCGGCCCGGTAAATACAACGAGAACTCGGGCTGATCTCCGGCGTCGACGCGAAAGGCACTCGAACCGCCATAGAGAGGGCGATTGAAAAATTCGGTGCCGTTTACGATTACGAAATCTTCGCCTTGCGGCCTATAGCGCAAGGGGCGTCCGATTTGGCCGGCTAGCATCGCTCTCAGTCCGGTGTCACCCGTAGTCTGTGTCTCAGCTTTGGCCTCAGACTGGCATAGCACAAACAAGCCTAGACTCGCGCATACGGTCAGGAACAATAGGGCTTGGCGTGCAGGCGATGAGTGATGTGCAGTTGTCTTGTGGAGTGAACGAGATGCTGGGCGGGCAGGATCTGATTTCGGGTGAACTTCGATATTAATAGTCACTTGAGCGTGGGGTAAATCGTCGGTGAGGCGACGTGTTGAAAAGACATCCTTTGCAGGTTCGTCTTTAAATCATGCAGCAATATGACAGTTAGAGTTTTGGCGTCAGTTTGACCTTTGGGATATGCGTTTCGTATCAAGAGTGTATGACCACTGATTATTTCTCGCGGAATAATCCGTAAAAGAGCGTAACTGCTGTGATTTGTTATTTTTTTAAATTACAATCGGTTGCCTGACGACGCATATGCATTGAAGGCAGGGGCGCATAAACGTGAGGTGGATTAAGCCCGATATGCTGCCCAGAAGGGGAGTTGCATCACTCTCACGCAAACTCCGTGACTGGAGGCAGGTAAGTCCAGTGCGCGCCGTGGAACTAGTGCAATAAAAAGGCCGCCGTTTGCACGGCGGCCTTGAGGCCGATCACTCTTTTCAGAGCAAGGCTTAGAACTTGTAGGCTACGGTGAATTCGCCCCGGATTCCAGGCTGGAGGAAGATGGACTCGTTGCCGTAAACGGCGTTGTTGGGAGCCCAGTTCCATTCGTCGGTCAGATTGAAGATGGAGAGACGTGCACTCCAGCTCTTATAGGTGTAGAAGAGGCTCGTATTTATCTCATACTGCCAGGGGATCACGATGGTGCCCGCCCAGTTGCTGTTGATCTCGCTGTGCAGGGTGCCGTTGAGGGAAACGCCAAAGCCGTTGTCGAAGGTATAGCTGGCGAGGGCGTTGAACAGGTTACGTGGCAGGCCTTGCACTTTGATGTTTTTCACGTCGCCACCGAGTCCGAGGGGACCGGCGGTCGTGACCTCGGGTTCAACGGTTCCGATGTCGGTGCTCAGGGACTCGAAGCCTTCCGAAGCGGCATGGCCATCGATCAAGCTATAGCCAAACGTCGCGAAGAAGTTTTTGTTGGGCTGGTAGTTCAACTCGATCTCTGCGCCACGGTATTGGTATTCCTTGGCGGAGTCGCCCTGACCCTTGCGGGTGAACTTCTGATCGAAGACGGAGAACCCGGCGAAGAGTTTATTTTCCATCAGCGTCAGTTTCGCGCCCGCCTCGAACAATTCGGCTGGAGTGCGGTAGGAATCCTTGTCGATGGCCTGGCCGAAGAGGCCGAAGGTGCCGCCCGTCTTGGTGAGGAGGTAGCCGCCACCATTACCTTCCGCACCAGCGGTGTTCTCACTGTAATTATAGGTGAAGTAGTTGGTGAGCTTGCTGGTCGTTTTATTAACCAAACTGAAGTTCACGTTCGGCAGCACCACGGTGACCTCGTCGGTGAGGCCGGAGAACGGTTCCTTGGCCTCGACGTAGAGAACATCTGCGCGGCCTCCGCTGACCACTGAGAGGGTGTCGGTGAACTTGTATTCACCCTGCACGAAGGGGGCGAATGATGTTCCGCTGGATTCATTCGCATCGCTTGAGGTCGTGTTCTGGCCGTAGTAACGGCCAGAGTGACCAGGGACGGGACTACGGCCAAAGCCGGAGCCGTTGATTGAAGCCAGGAACGCGGCGGACTGGTAGGCGTTGATCGCACTGCGCGGCTGGGTGAGGTCCCAGACGCCCGCGGGCTCGAAACCGTAGTCGCTATAGGCCTTCACGTTGATGTGGCGGAAATCCATGCCAGCGGTGACGTCGGCCTTGTCGAAGTTCATCTGGTATTCCCAGCGAGACTGCAAGGTGAAGGCCGGATCTATGACCTCGGAGTAGTAGTAAGAACTGAGCGTGTCGCGCTGGGTAAAGGTGAAGATATTATTGTTAACCAGCTTGCGATCGGGTGTGGCGGTGAAGGTTTGAATGGCCTGCAACTTAGCGTTGGTTCCGGTGGAATTGTCGCCCGGCTTGAGGGTGCGCACGCGACGGTCGAGAGCGACCAAAGGCCCCCAAGCGACGGTGTTGCCATGGTTGGGTGCAAATACGTCAGGTCCGCCTACGTTGACCGCGTTCTGACCGGCGTCGCCGACGGGAGCGGGGGCGTTCACGTTCACGCCGGTGCGGTAGAGGTGATGGTCAATCAGTTCCTGGGTAGGACGATTGATACCCCAGTTTTCCGTATACTCCATGTAGGCGAAGGAGGCGTTTGCGAACAACTCGTAGGAGTCGCTGGGTTTATAGGCGAGAGCGGCATAGACGGACTGCGACTTGCGATATTCGCTCTCGAAGTAGCCCTTGCTGTCTTCCCCAGAGTAGCTGACGCGGACGGCGAGTTTGTCGCTCACCGGTGCGTTATAGTCGACCGACCAACGATAAATATCGTCCGAGCCGACGGTGCCGCTCACGGTGGTTTTCTGCGCGTCGAAGGTGGGGCGCTTGGTGATCAAGTCGACGAATCCGCCGATATATTGGGACGAACCCTGAATGGCGGTTGCGGGACCTTTGACGATGTTGATCGATTCGACCGCATTGAAGTCGATAGGCATGCCGTTGCCATTCGAGGTGGTGCGCTCGCGGACGCCGTTTTGAAAGAGGTCGGCGGTGGAACCGCGCAAGTCAGGATTTGAAGGGGCGCCGAAGTTGGTCTTGGTGTAGGAGCTGGAAGTGAGCTTGGAGAAATCGCGCACGTCTTTCACTCCGATGGCAGTGAGTTGCTCGCGGGAGATGATGGTGACGTTGCGCGGGATCTCGGTGATGTTCTGATCGGTGCCGAACACCGAATTGAACGGTCGCGAGGACGGAATGATGTTTTTCTCGATCGCGATATCACTTACATCAAGTTTTTCCAGTGTAACTACCTCGTCGGATGGCTTGGCGGTGGAGGCAGGAGGCGTTTGGGCCATCAATGGATAACTGAGACAACCCATTGCGGCCAAAAGGGTAAGGCTATGGAGGCGTATGTTCATGTGGTGGTGGTTTTGTTTGCTATGACAAATTATGCATAGCAACGCATGTGCCAGCCTTTGTTTTGTTCCATAGATGCTACAATATTTATTAATAAAATAATGGCACTTGTTGCATTCCTGGCACGGTTACCAATCCCTTGTCGGTGATACGGATCTCAGGGATAACCGAGAGCGGTATCAAATTGAAGCCCATGTAAGGCAGGACGCAACCGGCTGCCGTCCAGGCTTTTTTGAGGCGAGTGGTTTCCTTCGCGACCGCCTTGGCCCTGAGTTCAGAGATGAGGCCCGCGATCGGAAGCGCGACCTTCGCGACGACACGGTGTTTTTGCACCACGCAGACGCCGCCGCGCATTTCTTTGAGGGTATCGAGGGCGAGCTGCATGTCGGCCTCGTCGGTGCCGGCGATGATGATGTTGTGTGCATCGTGCCCGACCGAGCTGGCAACCGCGCCCTCGCGCAGGCCGAAATCCTTGAGCAAGCCGTGTGCAACCGCGCCGGAACGGCCGTGGCGCTCGATGACGGACACGAAGCAGAGGCCGTGATTGACGAAGTGCTCGCCCCATGAAGTGGTGGGCTCTAGGCGGACTTTTTCGTGGAAAAGGATGATGCCCGGTAGCGCGGTGCGTATCACGTTGGCTGTGACTGTCTCGGCGGGCAGGGCAGGGGTGAGCGGGCGTTTGCGGCCTAGCTTGATGGTCTTATAGGCCGCCGCCGGATAGCGATAAGGCCGGCTGAGCGCTTTTTCCAGGATAGGGGTGATCTTGCGGTTTTTGACAACGAGTTCGCCGCCATACCAAGTGCATTGCGGCACGAGCTCATCGTTGAGCAACACGAGGTCGGCGCGGCGGGCGGGGGCGATACCACCGATTTCTCCGTCCATGCCGTATCGGGTGGCGGGGTGAAGCGAGCCGAGACTCCAGGCGGTGACAGGGGGAAGTCCGGCTACGACCGCCTGCCGGGCTACCCAATCGAGGCCAAAGAGGAAAAGATCGTCGGCGTCGCGGTCGTCGGTGCAGATGCAGACACGCTTGGGGCTGGCGCCAAGTTCGGTGACCGCCTTGATCGCGTGCGGCAGGGAGTGCCAGGGGGTAGTGGGCGGGCCGCCGCGCAGGAACATCCACACTCCATTTTCGAGGAAATCGTCACCGATTTCACGATCAATGGCTTCGTGGGTGTCGGTGATGCCGCTGGCTGCTCCGGCGGCGACAAACTCACGACCGTAGACGTGGCCGCAAATCGGGCGTCCGCGCTTAAGCGCGGCGGCCATGATGGCGTGGCTGCGGGGATCGCCCATCGCGACCTGGACGAAGTCCATTTTTTCGCCGAGAGCGACGGCTTCGGGCCAGCGGTCGAAGAGTTTGCCGATCTTTGCGGCGGTGAGATCGCCGCCGGCGGTTTCAAATTGCGGGCCGGTGGCGGGCACGGTGCTTGGGACGGTGAGGAAGATTGAGAGAGGCGCCTGTCGGGCGTCTTCCAACATCCACTCGAT
Source organism: Verrucomicrobia bacterium IMCC26134 (assembly GCA_000972765.1). Classification (GTDB taxonomy): domain Bacteria; phylum Verrucomicrobiota; class Verrucomicrobiia; order Opitutales; family Opitutaceae; genus IMCC26134_A. Next base: position 1,131,879 of record CP011265.1, read on the forward strand.
GCCGGCGGAGTCGCAAACGTTGCCAATCTCGTGGCTATCACAGAAGATGGTCGTCGTGCCATTGAGCAAGGCGCCTTCTGAGTAGGCGCAGGCAGTCATCATGCTGCTCTCAATATGGACATGCGGATCGACGAGGCCGGGCGCGATCAACCCACCGGCGGCGTCGTAGGTCTTGATCCCCTTGCCGTGCAGGACGAGAGCGGTGCCTGCAGGTTTCACGGCGGCGATGCGTCCAGCCTTGATCCACACTTCTCGCGAATCGTGGATGCGTTCGGTGTAGGTGGATAGGATGCGCGCACCTGTGATGACGAGATCGGGAAGCTCGCGCCCCATCGCTACGGCGGCGAGGGTGCGGGTGAGCGTATGGAGCGGGGCGACACTGAAGCGGGTAAGATTCATGGTGGCTGATCCCTAGCACTGATGATGCCAGCTAGCGAGACGGCGCGAGACTGGCCTCCAATCTGCTTTCCTGCCAGTCATTAACCATGCCTGAAATCCGCGACTGCATCGTCCTCCACGGTCCTGAACTCCTCCCTATGCGCTGCGCGCGTTTCGCGTGGAAGCACGACACCATCACGGCGATGGAGCTCGGCGCCCCCTGCACTCAACTCGACGCCGGCGGACTCGTGGTCATACCCGGCCTGACCAACGCACACACTCACATGGGAGATAGCGCCCTGCCTGACGGCGCCACTGGATTGACCTTGGAACAGGGCTTTTTCCGGCCCGACGGCTATAAATACCGCGAACTTGCCAAACTCACCGAGCAAACCCACCTCCCGCACCTCATCGCGCATTTACGCTACATGGCGCGAACGGGCACGGTGAGGCACATGGATTTTCGCGAGCAGGGAGCCTACGGCGCCGCTTTGCTGCGCAAGGCTGCGCAAGCGACAGGGGTGGACTCCGTGATCCTCGCGCAATTCAACGGCGTGCCTTTCACCCAAGGGGAACTGCGCGCCAACCAGATCGGCTTCCGTGCGGCCGACCTCGCGGATCTCGATGAGTTGCTCGCCGTCGCCGATGGTTTTTCGGAAAGCACGATGAACGACCTCACGGACGCGGCCTGGCGCGAACTGCGCGCCATCACGAACTCACAAGGGAAGCTCCGCGCCATCCATTGTCTCGAAAACGCCGGCTACCGCGACCTCTCCCTCGCCACCACCGGTCGAGGTGATTTGATCCGTGCGATCGAGCTCTATGATCCGCACCTCATTATCCACCTGACCGTGGCCGATGCCGCCGAGATAGCGCTGCTGGTGCGCAGTGGCAAAACCGGCGTGCTCAATCCCCGTGCCAATGCCAATCTTGGCCTGCCCTTGCCGCCGGTAGCGGCCTTGCTGCGCGCCAAGGCGAACCTGCTTCTCGGCACCGACAACGGCATGCTTAACTCGCCATCCATGCTCGCCGAAATGGACTTCACCTACAAGGTGGCGAAGTCCCAGTTCGGCGACGCGATCTCGCCCGATCCGGGGGCGATTCTAAAAATGGCCACATCCAACATCCATGCGGTGTTGGGCGGCGATAATTACGGTTACCTCCAAAGCGGATTGCCGGCGGATTTCGCGGTGCTCGATTTTAACCAGCCACAACTTCGCTCAACGCGTCACGTGACGGCCAGCGTGGTCACGCGGGTGACGCCCGAGGACGTGCTGGCGACCTACCGGCAGGGGCGCGAGCTGTGGCGCGACACTCGCTTCGTCACAGCTCCTTGAGGATGGCGCGCAGGACGCGCACCGCGTTGACCGACGAGGTCGATTCGTTGTCGTCGATTACGTTTTTCCCCTCCTGTCCGCCGGCGAGATCGCTGAGTGCCCGCACGGCCAGGAAAGGCACGCCATTCGTGTAGCAAACGTGGGCGTAGGCGGTGGTTTCCATGTCGAGGCAGCGTGCTTTCCAGACTTCGAACACAAATTTCCGATAAGCGGCATTGTCCATGAAGACGGGTCCGGTCACGCCGGTGCCTCCGACCTCGATGGTGAGCACGCGTCCGGAACGATCGCCTTTAACTGGGCCGAGTTTGGCGATGGCCTGTTTCGCTAACGCGAGCAACGAGGGGTCGGCGGGGAAGGTCGGCACGCGATCGAATTTATCCAGACCGGATCGGGTGGCTACGACGTCATCGGGAAACATCATGCCGAAATTGGGATACTTTTGCTTAAAATACTCCGCGATGTGGTGGCCGCCCTTGCCGTCCGGATTGAAGTAAGCCGCTTCGCAGTGGTAAGCCCACTGATCAGGGATAACCACATCGCCGACATGTAACGCCGGGTCGATGCCGCCGGCTACACCGGCAAAGAGCACGTGTGTGATGGGGAAATGGTCGAGCGCCAGCTGGAGTGCCATCGCGGCATTGACCATGCTCATGCCGGTCTCGACCACGAGCACGTCCTTGCCTTCGACTTCTCCGCGATAAAAGCGGAAGCCCTTGATGCTCTTTTGCGCGAAGCGTGGATCGTCGAGACCGAACTCTTTCACCATCGCATCCATCTCGGGTGGGTAGGCGTTGAGCACTGCGATCAGAGCCTGGGGTGTCTTCGGCGAGGCGTCTGGTTCGACCGCGCGAGCCAGAGGCAGGATGATGAGAAAAGCGAACAGGAGGCGGAGGTGTTTCATTTCGTAAAAGGAATAATCAGGGTTTGGGCAACTCGGTGGCGTAGCAGTCCCAGCCTTTAAGCAGGGCGCTCACGACGCGACTGCCGACTTTATAAGCAGCTTCGACCGAAGGAAGGTAGCCGCCGAGGGGGCCGTCCTGTTCTCCGCTGAGGCTGGCAAGGGCTGTGCCTTCCGGCCACTGCATATCGAAGTTGCTTGCGGTGCGGAGCACGAGCACTCGCTTTACGTCCGTCTTGCCCGCACGGGAGAGCCAGGTGAGTGCCTGAAGCGTGCCGGTATCCTCCATCGCGGTGGTGACGTAGTTGCCTCGGCCTTCGGTGTGGTAGGCGACCCAGTCGTTGGCCCATTGGTTGAGGAGTTTTCCATGCCAAAAAGTGCTGCTGGCGAGGTTGTCGCCTTTTAGCACGAAGGGCGGACGTTGTGCGTTGGGGAAACCATCGTAACGCGTGCGGCGTTTGAGCATCTCGGGATTATCGTCGAGCGGAGTATCTTTGGTGAGTTGATACGCCCAATCGACGAGACCGGGTTGCAGGTGGTAAACTTCACCGATTTTATCGTCTTTCCGGGGCTTGGCGTAAGGCTCGTAGCGTCCGTAGGGCAGATAGCCGGTCGGCCAGCCGTCAGGTATCTCGCGTGCGTCGATTTCGTAGCCGAGGTCCCCCTCGACCAGTGAGTTTGCCCAGACTGCCGAGCCCAAGGTGCCGTCAGCCGGGTCGATGCCGGCGATGCCGGCAACCAGCCAGTAGGCCTGGGAAAAATCAAAACGAGCGTCGAGCCCGAGTGCCATGATCGAGGCGGCGGAGCGGGTGTTGCCCATGCCGGTAACAATGCCTATTACCGAGCCATCGGCACTGGCTCTTACGTCGTGGTAGGCTTGGGGAAGCGGTATCACGCGGTCGAGTTTTTCGCGTTCGACCCAAAGTTGAAATTCCCCTGGCACGTCGCCGCTATCCGCTCCGACTTCAAACATCGATACGACCACCACCTTCACTTTCAGCGGGGCTTCGCTTGCGGCTAGGGCCGTGCATGTAAGGGCAAACAAAAGGGCGGAGGAACGCATATCCGCGCATAGCAACTCATGTGCCGTCAGGCCGGGCATCTGGCACCCGTTAGTGGGCAAGAGGCACATTGCTTATTAATGACGATGGGCTCGCACTCTCGTCTTCTATACTTTGGAGTTCGATTCATATGAGACGCACCCCCGCCTCTTCCGGTGATCAACTTGTTACCACTGAACTTCACCAACTCGCCATAGAGCTGGAGGGTGAGTTGCATTTAGACGCAGCAATGCGCCGGCTTTATTCGACCGATGCCTCTGAATACCAGGAGATGCCGCTGGCGGTGGCGCTTCCGAAAAACGAGGCTGATTTACGTCGCTTGCTGGCGTTCGCCGTTCATCGCGGCGTTGGAGTCATCCCGCGCGCCGCCGGCACCTCGCTGGCCGGACAAGTTGTCGGCAATGGTATTGTCGTGGATATCGGTCGGCATCTCAACCGTATCCTGAGCTACGATCCGACAACCCGCCGGGTGAGAGTTCAACCGGGCGTGATTCGCGATGAACTCAACTTATTCCTCAAACCGCACGGCGTCTTCTTTACCCCTGAGACGTCCACTGCGAACCGCGCCATGGTGGGCGGCATGGTCGGTAATAACTCCTGCGGCGCGAACTCCATTGTTTACGGTGCCACGCGCGACCATCTCGTCTCCGCCCGTGGCTACTTGAGCGATGGTTCCGAGGCGACATTCAGTCCGCTCACCCGCGAAGGGTTTGCCTCGAAATGCGCCGCGCCAGACTCGCTTGAGACCCGCATCTACCGCTGTGTGCGCGATCTGCTTGGCGACGCCGGGAATCGGGCACTCATCCGCGAAAACTTCCCCAAGCCCACCGTCACCCGGCGTAACACCGGCTACGCGCTCGATCAGTTGCTCGATAACGTTGTATTCGACCCCGCCTCGGCGACTCCGTTCAATCTCTGCCGGCTGATCGCTGGCTCCGAGGGCACTCTCTTTCTCGGGGTCGAGTTCGAGCTCAATTGCGAACCTATCCCGCCCGCCGGCGCGCTCATGTGCGTCCACTTTCCCAGCGTCGTGGACTCGCTGCAGGCGGCGGTAATCGTGATGAAGCACCGCCCCTTTGGTTGCGAACTCATCGACCGTCACATCCTCGAATGCACCAAGTCTAATCTCACTCACGCGAAGAACCGCTTTTTCGTGCAGGGCGACCCTGGTGCCGTGCTGGTCGTGGAGATTCGTCATGCGGATCGCGCCCATATCGAAACCGAGATGGCGGCGATCGAGGCAGAGTTGCGCACTGCCGGCCTTGGCTACGCCTTCCCTGTGCTTTGGGGCGACGATTGTGCGCGCGTCTGGGACCTGCGCCGTGCCGGCCAGGGTTTGATGAACATCGTTCAGGGTGACGCCAAACCCCGCGAGATCGTGGAGGATACAGCCGTAGCGATTGAGGATCTGCCTGCTTACATCACAGAGTTCGACGCCTTGATGAAGGGTAAATACGGCATCAGTTGCGTTTACTACGCGCACGCCGGTGCCGGGGAACTTCACACCCGGCCTCTGTTTAATCTAAAAACGCCCGAGGGTCTTGCTATGTTTCGCGCCATCGCCACCGACGTGGCGGTGTTGGTGAAGAAGTATCGCGGTTCCCTCTCCGGCGAGCACGGCGACGGTCGCCTGCGCGGTGAGTTCATCAAGTTCATGGTTGGCGAGGCCTGTTACATGATGATGCGCCGAGTAAAGGAAACCTGCGATCCGCACAACATCCTCAATCCCGGCAAGGTCATTGATACTCCGCCGATGGATTCGCATCTGCGCCATGCAGTCGGTCACGTTGAGCCCGATTATAAAACCATCTTTGATTTCAGCGCCACACAGGGTGTTCTCCGTGCCGCCGAGGCCTGCACCGGTGTCGGCGAATGCCGCAAAACACATCTTTCGGGCGGCACGATGTGCCCGAGCTACATGGCCACGCGCAACGAGCAGGACAGCACCCGCGCCCGCGCCAACATGCTCCGACAGGTGCTGACTCATCCGCGTGATGTCGCCAATCCATGGGACAGCGAGGAGGTCAAAGGCGTTATGGACCTCTGCCTCTCCTGCAAGGCCTGTAAATCCGAGTGTCCGTCGAACGTCGACGTCGCCCGCCTCAAGGCGGAGTGGCAGCAGCACTATTATGACACTCACGGCGTGCCGCTGCGTTCGCGATTCATCGCCGGCTTTTCGCGCACTATGTTTCTGGCTGCGCTGGTCCCCGGAGCCTACAACTGGGCGGCCACCTCGCCGCGAGTGTCGGGTTGGATCAAGCGACTCGCCGGTTTCGCTCCAAGTCGCAGCCTACCGACCTTGTATCGCACCACACTCACCGCCTGGCATGCCCGTTTTGCGAATCCGAGGAGGTTCAATTATACAAACGGACGGGTATTTCTCTTTTGCGACGAGTTCACCAATTACAATGACACAAGAGTGGGCATTCAGGCGGTCGAATTGCTCAACCGGCTCGGCTACGAGGTGATGATCCCGAAGCACGTCGAGAGCGGTCGGGCGCATTTCTCGAAGGGACTGGTCCGTGACGCGCAGAAAATAGCGATTCGAAACGTCGAACTGCTGGCGGATGTTGTCACTGACGCTATGCCGCTGATCGGTATCGAGCCCTCGGCGATTCTCGGTTTTCGTGACGAATACCTTTCGTTGATGCCGGACCACCTAAAAGCTGCGGCTCAGACGCTCGCCAAGCGGGCCTTGCTCGTTGACGAGTTCATCGCGCGGGAAGCGGAGGCGGGGCGGATTACCAGTGCTGCGTTCGTGCCTGGTTCGCGTGTGATACGCTTGCACGGACACTGCCATCAAAAGGCACTCTCGTCGATGGTGCCGACGGTCAGAATGCTGGAGCTACCCGTAGGTTACAAGGTGACGATGATCCCTTCCGGTTGCTGTGGGATGGCGGGTTCGTTTGGGTATGAAACTGAACATTTCGACGTCTCCCAAAAGATTGGTGAACTCGTTTTGTTTCCAGCGGTAAGGTCGACTCCGCTCGCAACACTTATCGCCGCGCCCGGAACGAGTTGTCGTCATCAAATCAAGGACGCAACCGGACGTCCCGCTCTGCACCCGGTGGAAATTCTACGCGAAGCCTGCCGTTTTTGAAACGTCGCAACCATCCTTCCCGGCGCAAACCATGCCGGTCAGGGGAAAAGCGTGATACGGTAGCGGGCGAGGGCGCTGCCTTCCAGCCGGTCTAGGTTGGCCTGGGCGACGCGGAGATTGATGCCGGCTTGGAGTTCGGAGAGCCGAGCCAGGTCGAGATCGTCCTGGGATTGCTGGACGGCGCGAAAGGTGGAGAGGCCTGATTCGTAGCGGGCTTTTTCGAGCTCGAATTGGCGGGCGCTGAGCTTGGTGGAAAGAGCGGAGAGACGAAGGTTTTCCTGGCTGGTTTCCAAGGCGCGCACGGCGTTGCGGACCTGGACGATCAGGTTCTGCTCGATCTGGCGCAGTCTTATGTTTTCGCGTTCCAGGCCGGAGCGGGACTGGCGAATACGGGCGTTTTCTTCGCGAAAGCCCCAGGGAAAAGATAGGGTGAGGTCGAGTTGCCAGTTGTAGATATCGCCGGTGCCGAGATCAGTCACGGCGCGATCGGCGGTGCCGGATTTTCCGTTAAAGCCTGCGGAAGCGCCGAGATCGAGTTGCGGCAGGCGGGCGTTCTTGGTGGTGGAAACGTCTATCTCCTGTTGACGCACGGAGGCGCGGGCGGAGGCATATTCCGGGGTGTTGGCGAGGGCGCGGGTGAACACGGCCGCGGGGTTGTGAGCGGTGTATTCGATGGCGGGTAAAGAGACGGGACCGAGGGGTGCGTCAAATTGTTCGCGTCCCATGAGGCGCAGCAGCTCGTCGGCGCGGTCGCGAGTGGACTGGCGTGAGAGGAGTAAATCGCGGGAGGCGTTCGCCACGCCGACCTCGGCCTGCAGGACCTCCAGATCGGTGGCTACGCCGGTATCGCGGCGGGCGCGGTTTTCTTCGAGAAGCTTTTCCCTGACTTGAAGCGAAAAAGCGCGAACGCCGAGTTGCTCGCGCGACAAAGAGTAGTTGGCGTAGGCGACCTCGATATCGTGAATCACCGCGAGGACGGCCGAGGTGAGATCTGAGCGGCTGCGCAGGGTGCCCAGGCGTGCGCGCTCGATGCCTGCGAGGTTTTGCTCGCGACCGCGACCCTTGAGGAGGGGCTGGCGGATTGAGAGACCTAGATCGGAATTATAGGCCGGGTTAAGGCCGGTGCCGGAGGGGGCGCGTTCGTTGCGGTCGAGACGGGAGGTGGCGGTGAAGGTGGCGCCGGTATCGATCTTTTTAGTGGCTGAAATATTCGTGGCGCGTGATTCGTCGCGCAGGGCGGGATTTTCGTTAACTCCGGTGGCAACGCTGGCGGAAAGGCGAGGGTCGAAGGTGGCGCGGGCAATCTCCTCCGAGTCGGCGCTGGAAGAAGTGGAAAGGCGCTGCAGTTTGACATCGAAGTTAGCGCCGAGAGCCTGGGCGACGGCAATTTCCAGAGTAAGGGCCGGGGCGTTTGGATCTTCGGTGGGATCAGGGGACGCTAGGGCGGACGCCGTAGCCACAGTGGTGGAGACGGGTGCCGGGGTATGGACGGCGTCAGTCGCGTAAAGGGCTGAAACGCTGAGGACCAGCGTCGAGGTAAGGAGCGAGATGAGAGACTGGCGAAGGGTGGTCATTGGCGTTCGAATTCACCGCCGGAGGTGCGTTTAAAAATTTTAAAACCGGCGGACTTTGCTTCAGAGACGGAGATGGGCTTTAAAAGTTTCGGGGTATAAATATCCTGTAATGCAGCACGCGACACCTTTTGGCCGCAGGTAGGACATGCGGTGAGGTCAGGTTTACCCGGCGACTGGCGGTGGTCGAAGCCATCGCCGCACAGTTTGCAGGGAGATTGCTGCGGTGTGTAGCGGTGGATGGGCATCTGAGTCTAGAGTGGTGAAAGCGAGAACATGCATTGAATGAGTGGATAGCTCAACGCGGATTCCCGATTAATGAACTGGCGAAAAAAAGCCCCGGCGCATTGGCCGGGGCTAAAGAGGCGGTGCGGGATATCTGCTGGCAGATCAGGGGGCTACTGGAGCGGATTTAGCGAGCTCGGCGCTGGCTGCGTCCGCGAGTAAGGAGGCGGCTGCCTGAGCGCCCAGGTAGTTACACAGACGCTCCTTGAGCTCAATATATGCAGGTGAAGCCGGGTCAGCAGCAGGAGTGTTTTTTTCCACGACCTGAACGAGCACGCCATTGGCGCCGCGCGTGGTTATAAATTGGCTCATGCCGCCTTGGGCTAGTTTATCAAGTGCGCCGAAAACCGAGTAGTCGAGGTCCTTGGGGGGATCGGACATGGTGAACGGCGCGATGGTTTTGATGTCTGCCTTGAGCCCGGCGGTCGTGGCCGCAGCGGTGACAGAGTCAGTAAACGGTTTGCCGGCGGTAAGCGAGGCTTGGACGGCGGCGCGAAGATTCTGCCCGGCCTCGTTGAAGAGGCGATGTTGCTCGGCGGAGCGGTAAGCGGAAAGCACAAGGGTTCGAACCTCATCCAGGGAGGGGGAGTGGGCGGCGATATTGTCACGCCAGACGAGCAGTGCCGCGCCCGATGGCGTGGCAACCGGGTCGGAGTAGGGCGAATCGGGGCCAAGACGCTGGGCAATCGGGGCTAGGCGGCTAATGGCACCCTGACCGCCGAGAGTCCCCGGCGCGGTGTCGCGGCCAATCTGGCCGGCTTCGGACAAGGTGAGCTTTTCTTTGGTCACAAAGGCAGGAAGGTCGTCCAGCTTCACGTTTTGCTCGACCAGTTTGACGGCCACATCGCTGGCGGAGGCGAGGGCGGAGCGGTTGGCGCGGTCGAGGCGGAGCGACGTCTCCACTTTGGCACGCACGGCTGCGAAGGCGGCGTCGGTGCCAGCGGTCTGGCCTTCGGCGGTAAAACGCGAGGTGTTGGCGTCGTATATGGCGCGGAGTTCGGCGTCGGTAAACTTCAGGGATTCGTCCGGCTTTGCGGTGAACTGGATCGCGGCGACTGTGACGCGTGCTGGAATTTCGAAGCGGCGTGCGTTGGTGGCGAACCAGGCGGCCAGTTTTGTATCTGAAGTATCGATACTGGGGGAGAATGCGTTGGCGTCGATAGTCGCGACGGCGAGGCTCCAGCGGGTGGAGCTGCGGGCGAGCTCCTCTGCAACGTCGGCGGGGAGGACGTAGCCAGGGCCGGCGAGCAGCTTGCGGTAGGCGGCGAAGCGGACGTCTCCGAGCATGATGCGGGCGATGTCGGCCTCGGTCATACGGGGGTTGGTCTTCAGGGTGTCACGGAAGTCGGAGTAACGCTTGGCGTCGAATTTGCCGTCGGTTCCGGTGAATGCACCCAAGCTGCGGACGTGGTTTGCAATGTCCGCATCGGTGGGATCGGGCAGCCCAAGCTTGTTGGCGAAGTGTATGCCTGCATAGCGCTGCTTGGCGTATTCCTCGACTTGGGCGGAGTTGATGCCTTCGACGGAACCGCGTTGCAGCATGATGCTGAGCTCCGCGTCACCCATGAGACGCTGCTGGTCGGAGGCGACGGTGAGGTTAAGGTCGAAAAACGGCCTGTCCGGAAGCTTTTGTCCCGCTTGATGCAGACCGCCGGACGTGTTCGTGATAAACACGAATGATACGATGACGGTGCCGAGCAGAATGAGGAACAGCCATTTGAAGTGCTGTTGGAACGTGCGTTGGATCCAGGATATCATGAGGGGGAAAAAGGGTGAACTTTGCGGTTAAGGAGTCGGGGGGCAAGGCGCTAAACAAGGATCTCTGAGGCAAAAAACCGGCGGTATTGGCTGGGGAAAGGAGCGCGATTGATGGAGTGGACTTGTTATATGACTGCTAAATCAAGGCGTTAAATCAGACGATGCGGGCATGGGGTAGATGGTGATGAGCTCATCCAGGTTTTTTTTGAAAAAGTCACTATTTTGAATGGCTTCCAATTGATCATCGTAGGCGCGCACGATGGGATCGATATCAGTCAGGGTTGGGCCGGTGGGGTCGCCGCCATGGTCGTCGTCCAGGCGTTTGAAGTCAGCCAGGGTGGTGTGGTTGAGCGGGCGGGCGGGTTGGTAGCGGAAGTCGTTGGCGGTCTCATGTGCGCCCGGGGGGACTGGAGACAGGAGGCGCATGGTGACGAGGCGGTTGAGGCACTCATTGAGGATCTGGGTGGGGACACCGAGTTCGGCTCCGAGCTCGCTGGCAGTGCAAGGCGGGTGGCAGCCGCGGAAGCGTCGGCCGATGCGGAGAAGCACGGTGAGGGAGAGTCGTTCTCGCATCGATTCGGCGAGTGTATTCCAAGCTGCCTGGCTGTTGCGGAAGTGGACGTTCTGGATGGCGTAGCTGACTTGGCCGCCCAGCAACAGGAAGAACCAGAAGACGTAGAGGCCGAACATCAGGATCGGCAGGATGCCAAGCGAGCCGAACAGACTGCGTTGCTGGACAACTTTGGAGAGGTAGAGGAAGGCGAGGTAATTGTTGGCTACCACGAGAAGACCGACAAGCACGGCGCCGGCGGCGGCACTGCGCCACAGCACGCGTGTGTTGGGGATGAATTTATAAAAGAGCGCGAGCACCGCCATAAGGATAAGGGCGGAGAGGGAGGGGAGCATCCAGCGCAGGAAGTCGACGAGGGTCTTACCTAGTCCGAAGGGAAGGTTTTCCTCGAAAAAGTTAAGGTAGGCGCCGGCTGAGAGACTGGTGACAAGTGCGAAGAATAAAACGGCGCCCAAGGTGAGCACGGTCCAGTAGAAGACGACTCGCATCAGCCAGGTTCTGCCCTGGCGGACGCCCCAGATCTCGTTGAAGGCGTTCTCCACCGAGGTGAAGAGCTGGAGCACAATGACAATGAGGGTTATCACTCCTACTATGCCAGCGGTGGACGATTTGGAGCCGGCGATGAAGCCGTCGATGAGCTCTATGAGTTCTGGATTTACCGGGGGGGGGGCGGCGGCAGCGTAGGCCGATGGCTGGGGAGGGGGGGGGGGGCTGGTTTGCGGTGTGTTGGCGGGCGGGGGTTGAGTGGGTAATGAAGGGACGGTGGAACGGGGGAGGTTGAGTTTGGCGGCGGTAACGACATCGGTTTTTGGGGACGCCGATGTTTCCGAGGGGGCATTACGTTTTTCGAGCTGCTCGTATTGGGTGACTTGCGGTGCGACGAACTTAATGAGCCGATTTAGGGTGTTTACCGCCAGGTCGGGTTCTTGGCGATCGAGCACGAAGCCGGCGACAAGGACGGCTATGGCCATGAGAGGCCCCAAGCCTAGCAGGGTGGAGAAACTGAGAGAGGCGGCGCGACTGGCGGATTTGGTTTCGTTTATCCCTGTGATGGTAATCGATATGATACGAAGCAAGGCGTAGCTGCGACCGCGAAGGGAGCGGTCATCCAGATACTTGTTGCACCAAATGTCTCGCGTGTAGATCCGATGCGCACGACGCCAAAAGGCTGGTCCTTGAGCGGGCATGAATGGCGCGACGAGCTTTGCGGCTTAAGAGTTGAAGTAATGCACCGCAAGTCCAACGCTGCCAAGCAAATCGAGTGTGGCCGCCAGCATCGCACCTGGTATGTTTATCAAAATGGTCGATAAATACAGCCCTATGGCGGCGGAAGCGGCGGACAAAACGGGAAAGTGGTGACCGTCAAAGTAGAGCAGGGTGCCGACAAAGCCCAAGCTCAGCATGGCAGTGAAACGAACATAAGGATATGCCTCGGTCGAGCCCAGCGCGAGAATGATACCGAGGGCTAAAAACAAAATCCCCAGGAAAACAATCGGCGCATTCAGCATGGCACCGAGGTCCAGGCTGAGGACCAGTGCAATGTGCGGCAGTGTGAACGCCGCGCCACAGATCACCGTGCAGGCCAGCGCCGAGTATAGACCTATCTGGGCTGCTTGTGCCTGGGCTATGGCCGGATCGGCGTGGTCTTTAGTTTCCTCGGTGCGACCATCGGCTGCGGCGAGCATGTCGCCCACTGTGATGGGACGGTCATCAACACTGACGGTATTAAGTGTGGGGATATTCTCCTTCGAACGAACACGGAGGTTCTTTTTGGCGGGGAAAAGCGTATCAAACAGGGCTTTGTCGTTACTCACCGGAGACCATTCCTCCCTGGCCGCATCATAGTAGAGGGTGGAGTCATCAACCTGGCCGTTTTCAGCCAGAGAAGTGAGTTGTTCCATGTTGAATGGGCCGCGGGCTTCGTTCTCTTCGAGTTTTCGAATGTAGTATTCCTGATTAGACATGCGGCAAAATTGGATTTCGTAAAAATGCGCAATAGCGCGATGGCGAGCAAGGGTGAATCTGCGGGTGGACGGGTTGAGGTTCCTTGACTTACATGCGTGCGAGCGTCCGTAGACCGAGGAGATGCAGTCCGGTTTCCAAAATCAGGAGGGTGCGGGCGCAGAGACGTAAGCGGCGGGCGCGGACTGCGGGGTCGTCCACCGCGACTTTGTCGGCGGTGTAGAAGGCGCTGAAGGTGCCTGCGAGTTCGTAAAGGTATAGGCAGAGGAAGTGGGGGCGCAGGGTGGCGACCGTCTGCTGCTGGGCGTCGGCGAATTGGACGAGCTTTCGAGCGAGGGCTAGTTCTGTGGCGGTTTCGAGAGGTGAAGAGTCGCTCTCCACGGCCGGATCACCGGGGCGAGCGTCGAGCTTGCGGAATAGGGAGTGGAGGCGGGCGACGGCGTAGAGAAGGTAGGCGGCGGTGTTGCCCTCCAATGAGATCATTTTTTCCCAGGCGAAGGTGTAGTCGCTGGAGCGGTTTTGGGAGAGGTCGGCGTATTGGACGGAGCCGACGCCGACGATCTCGGCGATGGTGGCGCGCTCGTTCTCGGGAATATCTGCACTGCGCTCGTCCACCAGGCGGCGGGCGCGGTCGGTGGCCTCCTGGAGGAGGTCCTTGAGCTTTATGTTTTCACCGTTGCGGGTTTTGAGCGGGCGGCCGTCTTCTCCGAGAACGGTGCCGAAGCCGAGGTGTTCGAGTCGGGGGAGTTTGCGACCGGTGGCGGTGAACCATTTTTGCGCGGTGAGGAATAGCTGTTCGAAGTGGTCGCCCTGGCGTTTGTCCACGACGTAGAGGGCGGCGTCGGCCTTAAAGTGCGTGTAGCGATAGAGGATGGTGGCGAGGTCGGTGGAGGCGTAGTTGGCGGCGCCATCGGCCTTTCGGATGATGAAGGGATTGGGGCGCTCGGCGTGGCGTGAGTAGCGAGGGTTTTCGTCGTGGAAAACGATGAGGGCTCCTTGACTCTCTTCGGCGACACCGCTGGCGAGCATCTCGGTGTAAACGGCGGGGACTTTGTCGTTGTAGAAACTTTCGCCGAGGGTCTCGTCGAAATGAATCCCAAGCAAGTCGTAGATTTTCTGAAAGGCGTTGACGGAGACTTCTCCAATGCGGCGCCAGATGACGATATTTTCGGGGTCTCCGGATTGGAGTTTGACGAGCTCGGAGCGGGAGGCGTCAAGCACGGCGGGGTCGGCGTCGGCGGTGGTGTTGCCGATTTTGTAGAGTCGTTCGAACTCTTCCAGCGGTGTGGCTGCAAGGGCGGCTTCTAGTGCGATGCGGTCGGTGGCGAGAGCTTGCTTGTAGGCCCAGATGATTTTGCCGAACGAGGTGCCCCAGTCGCCGATGTGGTTGTCGCGCACGACGCGTGCGCCGGCAAAAGCGACGATACGGGAGACCGCTTCGCCTATGACGGCGGAGCGCAGGTGTCCTACGTGCATTTGCTTGGCGGTGTTGGGGGAGCTATAGTCCACGACCCAAGTCTGGCCGGAGAGGGTGCCAGAGGCGGAGTTTCGCAGTGCCGCCTCGTTGGGGAATGCGGTCAGCCAGGTCTCGATTGCCAGAGGTAGCAGGGTGAAGTTGAGGAAACCAGGACCGGCGATCTCGACCTTGGAGATAGCGAGTATTTCGGCAGGCAGTGCGGCGACGAGGGTCTGGGCGGCGGCGCGGGGGTTTTGTTTGGTCTGTTTGGCGTAGGCGAGGATGCCGTTGGCCTGAAAATCGCCGTGTTGAGCGGCGGCGACGCGGACGTCGGGAGTGAAGAGCGCGAGGTCAAAACCAGCGGAGATGGCGGCAGTCTGGAGACCCTTATCGATAGCGGCGGCGAAGTGGAAACAAGCGGACATCCTTTCACTCAACTGTCCGGCAGGCAGCGCTCGCAAGCGCGGATTTACCGTGAGTGACTGGGAAGCCAAGTAGTGAATTGCCCAGTAATTGGCTCGACTTTTGCATCGAAAATGTGCTTGCTAGACCGCTTCTGACCCGCTGACCGGGGCCAGCACTTTTTTATACACATGTCTAAACGTAATATCCCGCAACGCCGTTTCATCAAGCCCTCCTTCACTGCCCTGATCGAGAAAAAGCGTGATGGTCAGGAGTTTACACAAGAGGAAATCCGCTACATTATCGATAGCACGCTGGACGGCGAGATGCCGCACCACCAGCTGTCGGCCTTGTTGATGGCGATCTATTTCCAGCAAATGTCGGCCCAGGAGACCGCCATTCTTACCGAGGAGATGATGCTCTCCGGCGAAGTGATCGACCTTTCTCACATTGCTAAGCCGAAAATCGATAAATACTCGACCGGCGGTGTGGGTGACAAAACCTCCCTCGTGCTGGTTCCCCTCGCCATGGCGGCCGGAGTAGTGGTGCCCATGATGTGCAGCCCCGAGCATGACTATGTGATCGGCACCCTAGAGAAGCTCTCCTCGGTTCCTGGTCTTAAAACCCATCTTACCGTTGACCAGTTCACCCATCAGCTAGCGAAAATTAACGGTGCCATCATCTCGCAGACACCCGACCTCGCGCCCGCCGACGCCAAGTTCCTCGAGATCCGCAAGGAGACCGGCACTATCCCCAGCCTCCCGCTGATCACCGGCAGTGTTCTTTCCAAGAAACTTGCCGAAGGCTCTGAAGGCCTCGTGATCGATGTAAAGTGGGGCAACGGATCCTTCATCAAGGATCTTGAGCAGGCCAAGCAACTCGCCCGCGCCATGACCCGCGTCGGCCGCTCGCTGAAGCGCCGCTGTGTCGCGCTTGTTACAGACATGAACCAACCGCTTGGCGACACCGTCGGCACCTCGCTCGAACTCAAGGAAGCCATCAAGCTCCTCAAGGGCGAGGGTCCCGAGGACATGAAGGAACTCGTGCTCAAGCTCGGCATGGAGATCGTGCGTCTCGCCGGCGTGGCGGGCTCCACCCTCTCGGCCAAGCAGACTGTCGAGCGCCACCTTACCGATGGCACCGCGCTCGAGAAACTCAAGGAGCTCGTCAAGGCTCAGGGAGGCGACCCGTCCTACATCGATGACCCCGAGAAATTCCCCAAGGCCAAATATATCCGCAAGCTTCCCGCGCCCAAGCGCGGCTATGTGCACACCATCAACGCGGCGATGATCGCGCGCGGTGTGCATCTCCTCGGTGCGGGTAAGGAGAAGACGGGCGATAAGATTGATTACGCGGTCGGCGTTTCGGAAATCAAGAAGGTCGGCACCCAAGTCAAACAGGGCGAACCGCTGATGATGATCCACTACAACGACGAGGCGAAACTCGAGCAGGCGCTCAACTACTTCAAGGATGCCTATCGTTTGGCGCCGAAGCGCCCCACGCCTCCGCCGCTTGTCGTCGAGCGAGTCGCGTAAGTCTCAGGCGCTTCTTTATCAGCAAAAAGCCCCGGCCATTTTCGGCCGGGGCTTTTTCACTCTCTAAACGCGTTCAAGCTTGCGGAGGTGGCGTTTGTTGCGGCTGCGGTTCTCCTGTTGCAGCTGTGGCCGGAGGGGATTTACGCTTCAACTTCAGCAGGGGTTCTGCGCTGCCTTCGGGTGGCACAAAAGGCGAGGCTGTGGTGGCGCGGGAGTCTTCATCGGAGTGCGCCGGGGCTACGGGAGGTTTTGCCCCTGACGGCATGGCGATGGTTTTTTTGGGCATGACGATGGGAGCGGATACGACCGCTTCCGCGTTAGGTTCCGCTTCGCGTGCAGCGGGTTTAAAGGCGATGGGTTTGGTGCGCTGCTCCGGTGCATCTGGGTCGATACGGCGTTGCGAGGGATGCACGAAGTCAGCTCGTTCGGATCCGGCGCGACGATTGAAAAACGGAGTGATCCACGCGTGGATAAACACCATCTGCAGCACCAGCAGCCAGCCCCCTACGATGAGGCACTCGCCGAGCGTGCAGTTGTTCCAGGTTATCTCGAACGTGCTGTCTTTGGCTCCAGCCAGATAAAAGGGGACGGTGGGTTTGTTGTGATCAGGCCCAGCCTCCGCCACCGGCCGCGGCGCGACATAGACGCCCTTGGCGGGAGGGCCCATCGCTTTATCCACGAAGTGATCCATCAGATCCGTGTCGGCGAGTTTAACCGGTGTGCCGTCGGCTTCGGATTTTAAGCGTATATCGCTGACGAGCGGGCGTAGGGAGAATTCACGCCCGGCGCTCGCCACATCTCGCGTGAGGAAACGGATGAAGTAGTCTTTGCCTTTGTCCAGCTCCTGGTCGGTCTCGATCAAAACCTCGTGGTCGGGTAGCAAAACAGCGGCGTAGGCGTGGATTTTTTTTATCGGCAGCGGCTCCGCCCAACGGGATGCATTGTATTTGTTCCCGATCCGCAGTGTCGCCATGGTGCCTTGTTCCTGGAAATACTTTGTGGTGAGCCACGAGTTCCAGAGTAACGAGCCTAGGCTGGCGGCGATCGCGAGGCTGACGAGAAACCAGAAGATTTTTTTCATGCCGGGTGAAGAGAGAGGGGGATGCTGTTAATGCCTGCTTGGCTACTTCCGTCAACCCGCAGCTAAGTGCGTTCACACTTAGGCACGGTCACCATGCCGGTTTCAGTCTACTGAAATACGCCACACCCTAGTTAAGCCGTGGTCCGCAGTCATGAAGCGAGGGGCTGGACGCACTTCTCTGACCGGGCATTACGGATCGCTGGATTGACTCAGGCTCGGGAGCGCTTTTCGCGGCGACTCTTGACGGCTTTTTCAGCCTGGGTGTCGAGCCAGCGGATCAAGAAGAAACTCGGGCGCGGGCTGATGAATTGGGTGGGACAGGTTTCCTTGCCGTGAAGATACAGCGTCTCCGGGTCGACGTAGGTGCCAAAGAGGAAATCGTAGATCGGGATGCCAAAGACTCCCGATATGCCCTCGTTGCAGCGGATGTCGGCATGGTGACGAAGGTGAAAGGCGTAGGCCTTGCGCCAAAAACGACCGGTAAAGCGCCGGGCGATCAAGGCGTGCCAGCGATGCTCAGGCCAGTGTTCCACCGCGTGAACCAGTTCGTAAAGCGCAAGCGAGAAAGCCAGTCCGCTCCAGCCTGCGAGTAAAAAGGGGGCGGCGGGCCAGATGCTTTGGCCTAGGGCGAGCAAGGGGGTGAGCAGCAGCGCGAAGACGATCAACGTATACCAGGGAAAGAAGGACGCCTCGTGTTGTTTTTCTTCGACGATCGGGTAGCGGTTCTCTACCTCCACGAGTGCGGGCATCGACTCATGCAAGGTGGCGGAGGGGCGGTAAACTATGCGGGTAAGCGCGTGGTGAAGGGTATGCTGTTTATAGAAATAAGTGAGGATATTGAAGAGCGGGGCGTGCAGCACGTAGCGATGGAAAAAGTATTCCACGAAGCCTCCGAAGGCGTGAGTGAGCGCGAATATGACTGCAAAACTCAACGCAGAGGCCGACAATTGGGCCTGCCAGACTGCGGGTGCCGCGAGCATTAATGCACCTATCAAGACTGCGAGGGTGGCGACAATGGTGAAAATGAATAGAGCGGGCGAGAACGGCGCATCGATCTGCGGCGTGGACGACGTCTTGGCGGGGGATGTTTTGCTGGACATGAACAGGTAGAGAACTCTGCAATATTAGAAATGGACAGGGTAAAAAGCGGGCACATTTTGGCCAGGTAGATATTAAACCCTAAATCATCCGGATTCTGAGGGTCTCAAAATGCACACTAATGGTCAAGCCGCCTCCAGCCCGCTGCGCTTTAGCAAGGCGGACGGGTCGGGCTCGCGCCCCATGAATCGCCGGAACAAGACGGCCGGGTCCTCGCTGTTGCCCCGGCTCAGCACATGCTCGACAAACTCCGCGCCTACCTGGCGACTGAAGATGCCACCGTGTTGAAACCGGGTGAATGCATCCGCGTCGAGCACCTCGGCCCACTTGTAAGAGTAGTAGCCCGCAGCGTAACCGACCGGATCGGAGAAGAGGTGGTTGAAGCGTCGCACGAGTGTTCTCGCCGGCGGTTCGGTGGGCACCATGCAGTCCGCCACGAGGGCGCGCGCCTTTGCCTCGAGATCCCCGCCGGTGAATTCGCCCGCCCGCAGGTGGAGCAGTAAATCCATCTTGGCCAGCTGCACCTGGCGCATGGTGGCGCAGGCGGAGCGGAAGTTTTTCGCCGCTTTCATCTTGGCGAACAACTCCTCTGGCAGCGGCGCGCCGCTCTCGTGGTGACGCGCGAAAAGATCGAGGCTCTCGCGTTCCCAGCACCAGTTTTCCATGATTTGCGAGGGGAGCTCTACAAAGTCCCAGGCGACGTTGACGCCGTTGAGCGACTTGACCGGAACTTCGCCGAGCAGGTGATGGAGCAGGTGGCCGAACTCGTGGAAAATGGTCTCCACCTCGCGGTGGGTGAGCAAGGCGGGACGTCCCGGTGTGGGGGGCGACATGTTGCCGCAGATGTAGCCGAGGTGAGGCTGGCGGGGTTGGTTTGCGTCCGCCGGCTCGCCGGTCAGCAGGTAACCCATCCAGGCTCCGCCGCGCTTTGATTCACGGGGATGCCAGTCGGCGTAGAACGACCCCAGGTGCCGTCCCTTTTCGTCATGGAGCTCGTAATACTTCACCTCATCGCACCATTTTTCCGCGGGGGTCACGGTGCGTTCGGTGATCCGCAGACCAAAAATACGGGTCGCGAGTTCAAAGAGGCCGGCCTGGACGCGACCGACCTCGAAGTAAGGACGCAGCTCTTCCTCGTCGAAGCGGTAGCGCTCCTGCCTGAGTTTTTCCGACCAATAGGAGACTTCCCAGGCTTTCAGGCGACCGGCGGGCTGGCCGGTTTGCTGCGCCTTGAATTGCTCCAGCTCGGAGTTCTCGCGGGCAAAGGCCGAGCGGCAGCGGGATTCGAAATCGGTGACGAAATCGAGTGCACGGGCTCCGGTCTTGGCCATGCGGCGGGTCAGGACGAGGTCGGCGAAGTGGGCCTTGCCCAGCAATCGGGCTTTTTCGTCGCGGAGGGCGAGGATTTTCTGGACCAGAGGGCCGTTGTCCCACTTGCCACCCTCTGCTTCCGCGCCCACTGCGACGGCACCGGACCAGAGTTCGCGGCGAAGCGATTCATCCTCGGCATAGAGCATGACTGGTTCCTGCGAAGGACCGTGCAACGTGAAACGCCAGGCGGGCTGGGCGTCGGTGCCATGGCCTTTCCTGCGGGCGGATTCGCGGGCGGCCATCACGGCGTGGGGGGGGAGGCCGCGCAGGCGGGTTTCATCGCTGGTGACCACTTCGTAGGCGTTGGTGGCATCGAGGACGTTTTCGGAGTATTTCTGGGTGAGCTGGGCGAGCTCACTCTCCAGGGCCTCGAGTCGCGCACGCTTGTCGGCGGGAAGGTCCGCGCCGGCCTCTCGGAAGCCGGCCAATGTTTCCTCGCGCAGACGGGCCCAGACGCCGCTTGCCGTCCGGCCGGACGGGGATGCTGCGCCGGCTTGAAGGGCGGCCCAGAGGCCTTGGTTGAGCGGGATGGCGGCCGAGAAGGCGGATACCTGCGGCAACATCGCGTTGTGCGCCTCGCGCAGGGCGGGGGAATCGGCGACGGCTTGCAAGTGGGTGACTTTGCCCCAAGCGAAGTTAAGTGATTCGCCGGCTTTCTCCAGTGCGAGAAAAGTATTCTCGAAGGTCGCCGCCTCCGGATTGATCCTGGCGATGGTGTCGATGGCCGCCTGCGCCGCAACGAGCGCAGACTCGATGGCGGGGGCGATTTGATCCGGGGTGTGGGCGGACCAGCGGATAAGGAAGGAGGGGTCGAGGAAGGGATTGGCGGACATGATAAGCCAGCAACGAATGCCCTCGCGCCCCGCCTCGCAAGCGCGGAGGCGAGCCCCGGTCAGAAAGTCCGGGCGCGGCGGATCGGCATCACCAGACGTAAGTGGCGCCGACACTCCACTCGCGGCGGGCGGCGGGCACGCCGGGCACCTCTTGGAAGCCTTGGTTCCAGAGGTTGTCCGCCAGGGCGTTCAGGCGCAGTCCGGATACTTCGGGGACCTGCCAGGAGAGGCCGAGTGAAGAGTTGACGACCTCGTTGGAACCGTGGCGGAGGAGGTTTTCCTCCTGAACGCGCGCTTCATTGTCCAGGCGGACCTCGAAGCCTGCGCCCAGACGTGCGACCACGGCGGCGGTGAGGCGATGGCGCGCGTAGTTGAGGGCGTAGAAACTGGCGTCCACCGCGGACGTGCCGTAGTCCTCGCTCTTGGCAAGCCAGGTGTAGCCTAGCACGAGGTCGAAGGCGCGCCAACTGCGACGGGCTCCGAGCTCGATGCCGGCGGTGTCGATATCGACGGCGTTGGCTTTGCGGGAGTTGGGGAGCGCGTTCGAGTAGGTCCAGTCTACGAGGTCGTTATCGATGCGGTAGAAGGCGGCGGTTTTGAAGCTCCATCCGTCGGCGCGGGTGCCCACGGCCAGTTCGAAGTTATCCGTAGTCGAGCGGTCGAGGTCGCGATTGCCGGCAAAGAGACCGTTGGGACGCGAGTTGAGCGCGGTGTAGGTGGGAACCTGGGTGCTGCGCGCATAACCAAGGCTTACGTTTTCCAGCACCCCTTTGGACTGCTCGTAAGCGAGCTCGGCCAAGGGCGACACGCCGTCGTCATGACGATCGCAGTAATCGAAGGCTGCGCCGGTTTTTACGCGCACGGCGCGATTGTCGTCGAGTTCGTGGCGAAACTCGGGAAAGAGACCGGCATAAGTCTGGGTGCGGTTATCGAAGCGACCGGTGCCAAGCGGCGTCGGAGTTGCGGGCACGGGGTGGCCTTTGCCCAGACGTGCCGAATCGATCTTGTCCGCCACCACGCCTGCGCGGTAGCCGAGCGCGAGCTCGCCGGCCTGCGCATTTAAAAGGGTGGAGCGGCCATCAAGAGCGAATGTCTCTACCACGGTTTCATGCTGGAAAGGGACTACACGGGAGACGGGAGCCGGGGAGGCGGCGAGGGGAGCGAGGCGATTGAAATCGTAGAGGTCGTTATTGCGGCGGTTAGAGGCGCCGAACTGCAAATAATCGCCGCCGGCGCCAAAAATGACGCGGTGGTTGAGGGCAAAGAGGCGGGTTTGGATATCCTCGGTTTCCTTCAGTTTTCCGGACGGGGCGGTGTAAAGGCTGGGCCAGCCAAAGAACTTGTTCTGGTAACCGGCGAATAGATCGGTTTGCGAGGTCGATCCGACAAGCTGGAGGCGGCCGTTGTAACGAGAGAAGTCGTGGTCGCCGAAGCTGCGCGCGCCTTCGCCCTGGGATGCTGCGGCGGATACGTCGAGCCCCGCGGTAAGGCCGCCGAGAATTTTTTTCGAAGAGGAGAACGAGGTATAGAGCTCGCCGGCGTTCAGGGTGTTGTCACCGGCAGTGGCATTGATGCAACCGTGAGCGCCTTCGCGGATACGTTGCCAGCCATAGAACACTCCTCCGGCGGTGGCGTTGAAGCCACGCGATGCTTGATCTGTGCCGGTGTGCACTTCCGGGGACGTCAGCATGGCCGGAGCGATGGGCAATTCGGCGGAGTAGTGGCCGGTTTGGGGGTCTGAAAGCGCTACCGCACCTATCGAGAAACCGGTATTTTCAAAAGTGCCGCCACGGATCGAAATGTCCGACTGGGCTTCGGCGAAGCCGCGTCCCTGGACGTCGACGCGCGGTTCGTAGCGTAGAAGTGAAACCGGCATGGTGAAAGTGGCCACTGGATTCTGGTTCGCCACGGCGTTCGAATAAACGTCCAGACGCTCGAGCTCGACGACTTCAGGTGCGAGCGGTTCAGTGGGACTTGCCGGGCTTGCCGGAGAGGGGGGCGCAGGCATGGCGTTTTGCTCCGCGTGCGAGGCTAGAGCTGCTGAGATCAAGATGGTGCCTAGTTTTACGCTGCGAATAATTCTATTCATGAGCACGCACCCAAACCTCCTGTGCTCAAGCCTGGCAACACATTAGTTAATTGGTTTTAATTATGTATTAACAAGCGGGCTTGGCTCGTCTTAGTCTGCGGGCGCAAAAAGACCCAGACCGGGCGGTCTGGGTCTTTGGAAAAGGATCAAACGTGCGACCGTTTACTTACTCATCGCCGTCTTCACCGATGGCCTCGACCGGGCAACCTTCCAAGGCCTCGCGGCAAAGGGCGACATCTTCCTCGGTGGTGGGTTGCTTGTGGACGAAGGAGTAACCGCCTTCGTCATGACGCGTGAAAAACGCCGGAGCGGTTTCGCGACATAGATCGCAGTCGATGCATTGCTGATCGACGTAGAATTTACCTGTGATGTTGTTTTCCCACTTGTCCGTTTTGTTGGCCATGACGTCATACAGCAATTGCCGTGCTATCCTTGCTGTCAAGCGGTCTGAGTTTATAGGACAGACGCTGTCACATCGTCGCGCCCTTTTCTAGAGCCGCCTTGTGTTTGTCTAAACGGAGCCTTTATTGGTGAAAATATGTTGTCAGACCGGTTCTACATGCGCGGACGTCAAGGAGGTGCCTCTTTCACCTTCATCCCTTGGTTTTTAGGCGTGTTGGTCGGAGTGTTTGTGCTGCAGAATCTGCTCGAACGCTGGTTTCCCGGACTTGGTTCCTATTATCAATACAGCGCGTTAAGTGGTTCGGGTATCCGACATGGTTACGTATGGACATTGGTGAGCTACGGTTTTTTGCATGGCAGTTTCACCCACTTGTTATTGAACGGATTGGGCTTGTTTTTTATCGGCAGGCAGCTGGAGGTAACCCTCGGTCCGCCTAAGTTAATTATGCTTACCCTGATCTCGGCTCTGATCTCGGCGGGCTTTTGGCTGGCGGTGAATTATAACCGTCCGGGACAAGTGGTCGGGGCATCCGGGGTTGTGATGGCCTATCTTATGGTTTTTGCGTGCCTCAATCCGAGCAGGCCTATCACGTTCCTCATCTTTTTCGTCATCCCGGTGACCATGAAACCGTTTTGGATGGTTGCGATTGTAGGCGGAATCGATCTGGTCGGTTTCTTTTGGGATGAGCTGCCGGGCGGTCAAAATGGTTGGATCGCGCACTCAGCGCATCTTGGTGGATTGGCTGGAGGCTGGATGTTCTACCGAGCTTTTATCCTCCGCGGTTTTCTGTTTTCCATGCCAACCATTGAGGCTCCTCGTTGGGTGGGAAAGACGGCAGCGAGGCCACCGGCTTACAGTGTTAATCTAGCCGGTCGATCATCACCGTCCGCACCTGCACCCTCCAGCCGCCAACACCTCCGCGTCGAGGTGGATCGCATTCTGGATAAAATCAACGAGCGCGGCTTTGGCTCGCTCACAGCTGATGAGAAGCGCGTGCTCGACGAAGCCCGCGAGGTGCTCGGCCCTCGTTGACGCTCGCGCGTCCCACTCCCTTCTCGGCTTCGCTCATTTTAATAAGCTATTTTTAAAGCAACATTTCCCTCCGCCTGTTTTCTCAACCCTTCTCGATGCGTATTTTCCGCCGACTGTTCGCTGCTCTGTTAATTGCACCCTTGCTGGTTTTGGCCGAACCGGTCGCGCCCGCTTCTCCGGCTTCGCCTGCTGCACCTGGCGGCACAGTGCCTGGCAGTGAGCCAATCACCAAGAATCCACTTGCAGCAAATTCAGTCGCACCAGCCGCAACGACCTCCGCATTAACGCGGGATATCCTCGCCGCGCTGCCCGCGGATAAAAAAGAAGCACTTCAAATGGAGGTGCGCGCGCTCGTGAAAATCCTCGAGGAGTATCATTACAACCGTGATGTCGTCAGGCCTGCCAGCTATTCCGAGGTCATTCCCGACACCTTGCGCGCCTTTGACGGCCAAAAGCTTTTCTTCATCGGCACCGATCTTGCCGAGTTTCAGGATCAAAATCGCCCTGAAACCCTCTATTGGAATCTCAAGACCTTGGGTCGCCTGGAGCCCGCTTTTGTGATGTTCAATCGCTACCAAGAGCGCGTGCGGGATCGTATCCAGTGGATAAAGACGAGGCTCGCCGGCGACTTTGATCTCACCACCAACCAGACCTACGAACTCGATCGACGCGAGTTGGAGTGGCCGGCCGATGCCGCCGCCGCCGATGCGCTTTGGGAACATCGCTTGAAATTCGAAATTCTTCAGGAGGTTCTGAACAAGAAGACCCTCGATGAATCACGCGTCGTTATTTCCAAGCGCTATGACCGTCTGGCCAAGAATCTCGACGACTTCGCCGCCGGCGACATCGCCGAGGCTTTTCTGACGGCCATTGCCGGTCTCTACGATCCACATTCGACTTATTTTTCCCCGGATAACTACGAGGAATTTGGCATCACCATGCGGCTGCAACTCTTCGGCATCGGTGCTTTGCTTGGCATCGATGACGATGTCTGCGTGCTGAAGGAAATCATCCCCGGCGGCCCCGCCGATCTCGGCCGCCAACTCAAGCCCAACGACAAGATCCTCGCGGTGGCCCAGGCTGACGGAGAGTTCGTCGACATCGTGGGTATGAAGCTGCGCCGCATCGTGCAGCAAATCCGCGGCCCCAAAGGCACGCGTGTGCGCCTGCTTGTCCAGCCCGCCGCCGCCGCTGACGCCGCAGCGCGCCGCGAGGTCGTGCTGGTGCGCGATCTCATCAACCTGGATTCCGCCCGCGCTCACGGTGCGATTTTCCAAGTGCCGGACGCCGCTGGAGCCCTGCAGCCTCTTGGCGTCATCACCTTGCCCACCTTCTACGGTCGCGAACGTGCCGATGCCAAGGATCAGAACAGCGCCACCGCTGACATCGCCGATCTGATCAAGAAAATGGAGGCGGCGGGCATCAAGGGTCTGGTGCTCGATCTCCGTCGCAACGGCGGCGGTTTGCTTAATGAAGCGGTCGCCCTGACCGGTTTGTTCATTCCCACAGGGCCTGTGGTTCAGGTCAAAGGTTACGATGGCGATGTGAAAATCGATTCCGACACCGATCCCGCCGTCGCCTATGCCGGGCCGCTGGTCGTGCTCACCTCCCGCTTCAGCGCCTCTGCATCCGAGATCGTGGCCGGGGCTTTGC
The DNA here is from genome assembly GCA_000972765.1 of Verrucomicrobia bacterium IMCC26134. Classification (GTDB taxonomy): domain Bacteria; phylum Verrucomicrobiota; class Verrucomicrobiia; order Opitutales; family Opitutaceae; genus IMCC26134_A. The sequence continues at coordinate 1,157,753 of CP011265.1, forward strand.
AGAATTACGGACGCGCCGTGGTCGTTGGCGACACTTCCACCCACGGCAAGGGCTCCGTGCAAACCGTGCTGGAGATGGGCCGCCTTTTGCCCGGCGTGACTCGCAAGGGGCTCACCACCGGTGCCGCCAAGGTCACGATCCAGAAATTTTATCTGCCCAACGGTGCCTCGACCCAGCTTAAGGGCGTCGTGCCCGACATCGTTATTCCTTCTATTGACGAGTATCTCCCCATCGGCGAGAGCGATCTGCCCCACGCCTTGGTTTGGGACGAGATACCCACCAGTCTCTTCGATGCGACGGTTATCCCGCCCGACACACTTGGTGATCTTCGATCCAAGAGCACGCTTCGCCAAGGCTCCCTGCCTGAGTTCTCCTTGCTCAAGCGTGGCATCGAGCGTTTCAAGGAGCGTCAGGCCGAAAAGACGGTTTCGCTCAACCTCGAAACCCGTCGAACCGGAAAAGATTCCGACAAGGCCTTCCGCGATGAGTCCCGCACCGCGCGCAAGGCGCTCGAAGCCACCGATGCCTTTGCCTTCAGTGAGCTTTTTGTCTCCCCGCCGCCAGCACCCCGTATCAAAGCCGCAGCCAAGGCCGATGACGATTCCACCCTCGATCCTGACGAGGCAGCGGATGAAGCTGAGGCTGGCGATCAACGTTACGCCAAGATGGATATTTATCTGCGCGAAAGCCTGCGAGTCCTGCAGGACATGCTTAGCGGTCCAGCAACTGTGGCCGTCGTTAAAACTCCCTGAGGCAAGCGCCGATCGGGCGGAACGACGCGGGTGCCATGGTTACGAATTTAGGCAGTTGGCATTTGGAATAAAGGCGGCGAGGAAGCTGCCTGGATATTTAAATGCAAACGAGTGCGCATTTATCAACCTCCTGGTCTAGGGCGATACAGGGCTTACGATTGCTTTGGCTCAACCTGCATTTGTGACGTTTTATAAAATGCTAGTGTATGTTGGATAATCGAATGCATATCGAATCGGTTGGTGAAGTAAGGTTGCTTTGGGATAATATTTGACATGCCTAATATTGTTATTTGTTTCAAAATATGATGAAGCGGGAGAGCATTTCCTCCGACGAAGCCTTGGCCAAGCTCAAGCTGGTGGAACGCGAGGCGGTCGAGGATGTGTTGCGTGCGCTTTTGGAGTGTGAGCATCGACGGCATGAGGCGACCGAGGCTCATCTGGGTGCCTTGGGTGGTTTGGGCCGCGAGGAGGGTTTGCGTGCCCTTGGCCGTGCGAAGGAAGCGGGGCTCGCAGATGAGTCCGCCCAGGCCTGGCGTCTGACGGATGCCGGGCGCGCGGTGGCAGTGCGCATCATGCGTGCCCACCGGTTGACGGAAACACAGCTCGCTCGCACCACCAGTTTACCGGCGGCGGAGTGGCACGGTCGTGCGCACCAGATCGAGCATGTTTTGAGTGATATCGAGGTGGATCGCCTCGCGGATGCGCTGGGCCATCCACGCTACGATCCGCATGGCGATCCGATACCGACACGCGAGGGCGATTTTCCCGCTCCCGAGGGTCAGGCGCTCCTTTCCTGGCCCGAGGGTCGTCCGGGTGTGATCGCTCATATCGAAGACGAGCCACCCGCGCTCTTTGCGCGTCTGGCCGCTAGAGGCATCTTCGCCGGGATGAGATTTGTGCGACTGGCCTCTGCGGCGAACACGGGCTGTGTCCTGGTGATCGAGGCGCGGCGCGAAGAGATGCCCTCGGAGCTGGCGGCTTTGATCCGGGCGCGGGCGCTGCTGGCCGACGAAGACGAAGTGCCATCGGGGGCATGCCGGTTGAGCGATATTGCGCGCGGCGCGTCGGCCGAGGTGCTGGCCCTGCTTCCGGGGTGCATCGGTGCGGAGCGCTCCAGGTTGCTCGATCTCGGCTTCGTGCCCGGCAGCCGGATCGAGCACGAGCTCGACAGCCCGCTGGACGGACCGGCGGCTTTCCGGGTGCGCGGCACCTTGATCGCGCTGCGTCGCACCCAGGCCGAGCAGGTGCTTGTTCAACCGGAAAAAGTGTAACTATTTTTAATCACGTTTCGCTCATGTCCTCCGCCTGCCCTCCATCCGCCTGTGACACCTGCGCCGTGCCGCGCGGTCCCGCGCAGCGTCTCGGGCTCGATGTCGGCAAGGCTGACTACGTGGTCGCGCTTGCGGGCAACCCCAATACCGGCAAGAGCACGGTCTTCAATCGGCTCACCGGTTTACGCCAGCACACCGGCAACTGGCCGGGCAAGACCATCGCGCGCGCCGAGGGCGGCTTCGCTTACGGGGGCAAGCGCTTTAAAATCGTGGACCTCCCCGGCACCTACTCTTTGCGCTCGGCCAGCCCCGATGAGACGGTGGCGCGCGAGTTTATTCTCTTCGGCAAGCCCGACGTCACCGTCGTGGTGGTCGATGCGAACTGCCTGGAGCGCAATCTGAACCTCGCCTTGCAGATACTGCAGATCACCGATCGCGCCGTGCTTTGCCTGAATCTCATGGACGAGGCCCGCGCCAACGGCGTCGAGATTGATGCGCGCGGCTTGTCCCGTGAGTTGGGCATACCGGTCGTGCCTTGCACGGCGCGCTCCGGCGAAGGGTTGCCGCAACTGCTGGCCGAGATGCACGCGGTGGCGTCGGGGGCGTTCAAGCCCAGCCCCTATCGGCTCAAGCTGGCAGTCCCCGGCCTGCGCGAGGCACTGGGGCGGGTGGTCGCCCGTCTGCGTGCTCGTTTTCCCGGCCTGGCTAACGCGGAGTGGATCGCGCTGCGCTTGCTGGAGGGAGATTCCGCGGTCGGCGAGATGGTGTCCACCGGCACCCTAGGCAGCCTGTCCGCCGATCATGCTTCGCAAGAAGCCGCAGCCACCGGCACGACCGGCGCGGCGTCCAAGGAGATTCGCGCATGAGGCTTCCGGTCGAGACCGATCCGCTCCTGCGCGAGGCACGGGACCTACGCTGGCAGTTGCCGCGTAATTTCAATGACCGTCTGACCGAGGCCATCTACGCCGAGTCCGCCCGTATCGCCGAGCGCACCGTGACGCGGCAGGGCACCTCGCGCCGGCTGGCTTTTCAGCGCCGCGTAGATCGTGTGCTCACCAATCCGTGGACAGGGTTTCCCGTGATGGGACTCCTTTTCGCCATCGTGCTCTGGCTCACCATCGCGGGCGCTAACGTGCCGAGTGCGATGATTGCCGATGTGTTGTTGGATAAAATTTATCCTGTCTTGCGCGCCGCCGCGCTAGGGACGCTGCCCGCCTGGCTGGCGGGTTTGCTGGTGGATGGTATGTATCTGGCCACGGCATGGGTCATCAGCGTGATGCTGCCGCCGATGATGATTTTTTTCCCCGCCTTCACCTTGCTGGAGGATCTCGGTTACTTGCCACGCGTCGCCTTCAATCTCGACCGCTTATTTCAAAAGGTTGGCGCGCACGGCAAGCAGGCCTTGACCATGGCCATGGGCTACGGGTGCAACGCAGCGGGGGTGATCGCCGCCCGTGTCATCGACTCGCCACGCGAGCGACTCATTGCGATCGTGACGAATAACTTCGCCCTGTGCAACGGCCGCTGGCCGACGCAGATCCTCATCGCGACGATTTTTCTCGGTGCGATGGCCCCCGCCAGTCTCACCGGCGTGGTCGCGGCCGGCGCGGTGTTTGCGGTGGCCTTGCTGGGCTTCGGCTTGAGCCTGCTCTGCTCCTGGGTGCTGAGCCGCACGCTCCTTCGCGGCGAGGCTTCGACCTTCAGCCTCGAGTTGCCTCCTTACCGGCCGCCGAATGTGTTGCGCACGCTCTACACCTCGTTGATCGATCGCACCCTGTTCGTCCTGTGGCGTGCGGTGGTCTTCGCTCTGCCCGCCGGAGCGGTCATCTGGCTGGTTTCCAATCTGCACGCAGGCGACCACACGTTGGCGTATTGGGCGGTGAGTGGTATGAATCCCTTCGCCGTTCTGATCGGCCTTAATGGCATCATCCTCCTTGCCTACATCATCGCCATTCCGGCCAATGAGATCGTGGTGCCTTCCGTCCTCATGCTCACCGTGCTGCTCACCGGACAGGCGGGTGGCGAACACGCGGCGGGAGTGATGTTCGAGACCGGCGATGAGGGCGTGCGGTCCTTGCTCACCGGAGCGGGTTGGACCGCCCTGACCGGAGTTTGCCTGATGATCTTCAGTCTTTGCCATAACCCCTGCAGCACTACGCTCTACACCATCTACAAGGAAACCCGCTCCTTCAAATGGACCGTCGTTTCCGCACTTATGCCGACCGTGATTGGCGTCGTGCTGTGCGCGCTGATTGCTTTGGTTTGGCGCACCTTGGCGTGAGCGCCGGTGGCTTCGTGTCGGGGCGATTTTTTTAACGCGGAACTCTCTTCACGGTTGCTCCGTCCACGGGGACGTATTCGATTCGAACTAAGTTAACCCACATACCTAACATGGCACGTATCTATAACGACATCACCGAAACGATTGGTAACACGCCGCTCGTGCGTCTGAATCGCACCGCCGCCGCCCATGGCGCCCAAGCGACCATCCTTTTGAAGCTCGAATTCTTCAACCCGCTGTCATCGGTCAAGGATCGCATCGGCAACGCCATGATTGACGAGGCATTGAAGAGCGGTCGCATCAATCAGAGCACCATTCTCATCGAGCCCACCTCCGGCAACACCGGTATCGCGCTCGCTTTCGTTGCGGCGGCCAAGGGCCTGAAGCTCATCCTCACCATGCCCGAGACGATGTCCATCGAGCGCCGCAAGCTGCTCAAAATCCTCGGCGCAAAACTCGTCCTCACCGAGGGGCCGAAGGGCATGAAGGGCGCTATCGCCAAGGCCGAGGAACTCAACGCCAAGATCCCGAACAGCGTGGTTCTGCAACAGTTCGCCAATCCCGATAATCCCGCCGTGCATCGCATGACCACCGCCGAGGAAATCTGGCGCGATACCGATGGCGCGATCGACATTCTCGTCTCCGGTGTCGGCACCGGCGGCACCATCACCGGCGTAGGCGAGGTTTTGAAGGCCAAGAAGCCCGGAGTGAAGATCGTCGCAATCGAGCCCGCCGGTTCCCCGGTTCTCTCCGGCGGCGCCCCCGGTCCGCACAAGCTTCAAGGCATCGGCGCCGGCTTCGTGCCTGCCGTCCTTAACACCAAGGTGATCGACGAGATCATCCAGGTGAAGGAGACCGATTCCGGTCCCATCTCCAAGGAGGTCAGCACGACCGATGGCATTCCCCTCGGCATCTCCTCCGGTGCCGCCGTGTGGGCTGCCCTCGAGCTAGCCAAGCGCCCCGAGAACAAGGGCAAAACCATCGTCGTGATCATTCCCTCCTGCGCCGAGCGCTACCTGTCTTCGTGGCTCTTCGCCGACATCGACGTCGAGAGCGACAATATCGAAGCGCTCTTCGCCAAGTAATTCGCACGCGCTGCTGATCGCTTGCGTTCCAGCCCGCCCGTCGCAAGACGGCCGGGCTTTTTCGTTTTAGATTCCGTAAACCGGACGTAGCGGCTGTCTGGGCTCAGTTCGCGGGGATAAGACGGACGATGCGGTCGGGGGCGTTCGTGATCAGGTAGAGATAGCCGTCCGGTCCGCAGCGGACGTCGCGGATACGGCCGATATCTTTCAGGATAATCTCCTGCTCGGCGACCTTGCCCTCGGCCATGCGAAGCCGCACGACTTGTTGTCCGGCCAGTCCGCCGGCGAAGAAATCGTAACGCCACTTCGGAAACTTCGTGCCATCGTAGCAGGCGAGGCCGCAGGTCGCGATGGACGGCAGCCAGTAGGTCAACGGTTGCTCCATGCCCTCCTTGGCGGTGATCGCGCTGATGGCCGTCCCATTGTAATCCATGCCATAGGTTATCACTGGCCAGCCGTAATTGCGGCCCTTGAGGATGAGGTTAAACTCGTCGCCGCCGCGCGGGCCGTGCTCGGTCTCGTAAAGACTGTGGTCGCGCGGATCCATGGCTAGACCCTGCGGGTTCCGATGCCCGTAGCTCCAGATCCCTTTCTCCGCGTTGGGCGTTTCCACGAACGGGTTGTCGGCGGGGATGCGCCCATCTTCATGCAGACGGAATATTTTACCGTTCGGGCGCGTCACATCCTGCACTTCCATGCGACCGCCGCGCTCGCCGACGACGAAGTAGATGTAGCCCTGATCAAAAACGATGCGGGAGCCGAAGTGAACTCCGGCACTGGTGTAATACTTGGCGTCCGCCTTGTAGATCGTTTCCTGATCGGTCCACTGGTGGTCTTTGATGCGGCCGCGCACCAATGAGGTGAGTGCCCGGGCTTTATTGTCCTCGCCCTTCCATCCGTCGGAAAACGACAGGTAAACCCAGCCGTTCTTGGCGTAGTCAGGGTGGGGCGCTACCTCGAGCATTCCGCCCTGGCCTACGGTCTGGACTGCCGGGGTGCCGGCGAGAGGGACCGGATCGAGCGTGCCGTCGCGGGCTACGATGCGCACCGGACCAGCTTTTTCGGTGACGAGCATTTTGCCGTCGGGGAGAAACGCGAGCGACCAGGGGGCCTTCAGGCCTTCGGTGACGATTTCGATGCGGTAGGATTCATGGGTGGTGGCCGTGACCTTGCCGGGCTCCGGTTTGGGGGGCGGAGTGGCGCCGCGAGCTTTTTCGCGTTTTTCGTTTTCGCGGAGAAACACCACCATGGTGCGGATCTGATTGGCGGACAGCACGTTTTCCCAAGGCACCATGCCCAACTCGGGTTTACCTTTGGTGATGGTGCGGGCGATTTCCTCGTCACTGCCACCGTGCTTCCAAATCCCATCCACCAGGCTGCCGCCCTGGCCGCCCTCGAATTTAGCACCATGGCAGGCCGCGCAGTAGGTGGCGTAGATTTCCTCGATTTTGGTCTTGGGGGTGATTTGTGCCGAGGCGGTGATCGTGCCGAGCAGGGCGATTAACAGGATACGCATGGTAGGGCGGGCTTTGGGTGAGTGTGAACGTAAACAAAAAAAGGGGGGGGGTAGGGCCGTGCATCATGGCATTTGAGCGTGATTCTGGCAAGTCATGCACAGGTCCTATATCAAAGTCTCCCGGGATAGCCGCCAGGAAGGCCGTAGAGTATGTCTGGCCCGTTGGCTTGACGGATTCTGATTATATTGGTGCCCCCACGGAGAGTCGAACTCCGCTTTGGTGGATGAGAACCACCCGTCCTAACCGATAGACGATGGGGGCAAACCCAACGGAGGTGCGAAGATTGCGCTCGGTTTGTTCGCGTCAAGCCTCGGTTTTTTAAAAACCGCCGGCCTGCCTGCCCCGAATGGCTCCGGTTTACTTCAGGAGGAAACGCACCGCCGCAAAGTAGCCTTCCAGTCCCAGGCCGCTGATCACGGCGGTGCAGACGGGGGCGGTGAGCGATTTATGCCGGAACTCCTCGCGCTTGTAGATGTTGGAGATGTGGACCTCGATGGCGGGAAGGGCCGCGCCAGCCAGGGCGTCACGCAGCGCGACGCTGGTATGGGTGAAGGCGCCGGGGTTGATGACGATGCCGTCGACCTTGGCGTCGGCCAAGGCTGCGATCTTGTCGATGAGCGCGCCCTCGTGGTTGCTTTGAAAGCAGTCCAGCCGCACGCCGGCACCGAACTCGGCGCCGAGCTGCGCCTCCAGATCGGAAAGGGTGGTGCTGCCGTAGAGGTGGGGCTCGCGTTTGCCGAGGCGGTCGAGGTTGGGGCCGTTGAGAATGGCGATGGTTTTCATGCGGTTGGGCGGGTGGGGCGGCGGCGTTGGCTTCAGAGCGGATTGTCGGTGGTGATGAAGGTCCACGGCAACCCAAACTTGGCGGCTGCCTCGGCGGCCAGGGCGCGCACGCCGTGGACCTCGGTGGCGTAGTGGCCGCAACAATACAGGTTGAGCCCGTTTTCCTCGGCGAAGTTATACCACTCCTCGCGCAGTTCGCCGGTCACGAGGGTATCGGCCCCGGCGGCAAGCAGCTCGGGCACGGCGCTGTTGCCGCTGCCGCTGCAAAAGGCGATGGCGCGGGGCGCGGCGGAGCCGTGGCGCACCGGCACCACGCGGTCGTAGTGGCGCGAGAGGCGGGCCTCGAGTTCTTCGCGGGTGCCATCGTAGTCGGCGACCCAGCCGACCGGTTCGCCGCCTTCGCGGGGTTGCAGGAAGGTGCGCGACGGCACCAGGCCGAGCTGGCGGGCGAGCAGGGCGTTGTTGCCCAGCTCGGGATGGCCGTCGAGCGGAAGGTGGCAGCCGTAGACGGCGAGGTTGGAGCGCACGGCGGTGGCGAGGCGGGCGTAGGTCTGGCCGGTGAAGGGAGGCAGCGGCGCCCAAAACATGCCGTGATGCACGATGAGAAAATCCACGCCCTCGGCGGCGGCGCGTTCGAAGGGCACGCGACCTGAATCCACGGCGGCACCGATCTTGGTGACGCGGCCGTCGTTGGCGAGTTGCAGGCCGTTGAGCGCTCCCGGATGGTCTTTCCAGGCGTTGCGGCGGCTGCGTTCGTCGCAATAGGTGACGATGTCGGCGAGGGTTGGCATGTTGCGCTCAGAGCCGCAGATTCTGCCGCCAGGTGCAAGCCGCGGGGTGAAATCCTGGCGCGGCAGCCAGGAGCCAAAGGGTTTCTGCGTTGGCGGGCCGGGTTACTTCGCGGCGAGGTAGGCGGCGAGGGGATCGTCGGGGAGCTGGCGAAGGCCGGAGAGAAGGGCGCGGGCGTTGAAGAGGGAGCCGGCGGGGGTGGTGTGGGTGCCCTTGTCGGCGAAGAAGGACTCGACCTCGGCTTGGGGGAGTTTGTCGTAGCCGCGGCCGATGAGTTCGCTGAGGTCGATGTAGCTCGCGCCTTCCGCCTTGGCGCAGGTCTGGATGTTTTCGCGCCAGCCGGCCCAGTCGTGGATGAACCTGCCGGTGGCATCGAATTTCTTGTGCGGGATGGGGGAGCAGAGGATGACGTTGGCGCCCTTGGCGCGGGCGGTGCGGACGTAGGTTTTGAGATACCAGCCGAAGCTGTGGACGGTCTCGACCGTGCCGTCGGGCTTGGTGACGTCCTCGGTGTTGTCGCCGATGCCTTTGACGGAACCACGGAACTTGCTGGTGGCGTCGGTGCGGCCGACATCGTTGTGACCGAACTGGATCACGACCCAGTCGCCGGGCTTGATCCCGTCGACGATTTTTTGCCAGCGGCCCTCAGTGTAGTAGGTGCGCGAGCTGCGGCCTCCGATGGCTCGGTTGACGACGTTGAGTTTTTTGGCGTCGAAGAACTGTCCGAGGTCCTGGGCCCAGCCGCGCATGGGGGCGTTGCTGTTCAGGGTGGAGTCTCCGGCGAGCCAGAGTGTCGGAAGGGTCCCGGCGGCGGGTTTCTCGGGGGGTATGCCAGAGTCGTTGACGACAGGGCGTTCGTCATCGGCGGGCGCGGCGCGGAGGGCGGGGCTGGTGAAGGCGAGCAGGCCGGTGCAGGCAACGAGAAGGCGAAGGAGGCGCATGGGGAAAGCAGAAGTTTTGAAATCGAACAGCGGAGACGCGGGGAGCGGCGACGGGGGGTTATTTGGCGGCGGGCGCGAGGTCGACGGCGTAGACATGGACTTCGCCGTGGAGGTTGCTGCGGAAGATGAGTTTTGTGCCGTCGGGGGTGAAGACGGCGTTGGGCTCGAGGCGGTAGTCGTGGGTCTTCATGTTGACCAGGCGTTCGGCGCGGAGGACGCCGGGGCGGATGAGGCTGCCGGAATCCGGAGCGCTCAACTCGGCGACATCGGGGATGGGCGTGGGTAGGAAGAGGTAGAGCCATTTGCCGTCGGGGGCGTGGGCGACCATCTCGGCGTCGCCGCCGTCGCCGGAGAAGCGGGTGCCATCGGGTGATGAGTTGTAGTGGACGGACCAAGCGTTGCGGTCGAGTTGCAGGCGGCTGCGCGCACCGGTGGCGAGCTCGTAGCCGGCGAGCCAGAAGCTCTCGCCGCGCGGGGTCTGCAAGTCATACCAGACGGTGCGGCCGTCGGGGGAGAAGAACTCATGGCCGGCGATCTCCATGTTCATGGTGCGGGTATGGACCTTGGTGAGTGAGGAGCCGTCGGTGCGCACGAGCCAGAGGCGATCCACCATGTGCCAGGGGCCCTCGTGGCAAAACATGAGCTGGCCGGGGTCCTTGGGCGAGAACTGGAGGTGGTTGAGCCAGTCGGTGGAGCTATGGACGGTGCGCAGCTCGCCGGTGGCGATGTCCAAGGTGAAAATCGACATGGGCAGGCGTGCGGCGAGGCGGCGGGCGAGGCGGCGCTCCTTTTGCTCGGCGAAAGTGAAGACGCGTCCGTCACTGGCGTGTTCGTTGCCAGCCTTCATCCATTCGCCCTGCGGGGTGTTTTTCGCGGAGGCGCCGGAGTTGGGCGGAAAAAGTTCGCCGGCTGGCGGCTCGGCCTCGGTGAGGGTGCCGCCGAGGAGGGTTTCGTCGGCATTGACGGTGGAGACGGTGGCGCGCGGAGGCAGGAGGGCGATGCGGTGTTCGGTGCGGGTATCAAGCGAGAGGGAGAAGACGGCGAGTTGCTCGCCCTCGGTCCGGGTGAAATAGACCGAACCGGTGCGGCGGCCGAGCTGGATGATATGGGTATCGGGGCCGACGAGAGGGGTGAGGGCGCGGGTGGTGAAGTCGAGCGTGGCGATGCCCTTCGGGCTGGTGACGACGACGGAGCGGCCGTCGGGGGTGAAGGACCACTGGTGGAAGTAGAGGCTGGAGGTGCCGGGCTCGTCGGAGAGGCGGACGACGCGGTGGCCGGTATCGGCGTCGATCCATTCACGCGGGACCTCGGCGTTAGCGGAGGCGGGCGCAGTCAGGGCAAGGACGAAGGGCAGGGCGAGGCGGAGGCAGGGCATGGGAATGAGGGGCATGGGGATTAATTGACGGGAGCCTGATGATAGAAGTCGAGGAGGTCGCGACCGTGTTGGCGGAACTCCAGCGCGAGCAGGGGTAAGACGTAGCGGCCCGGGTCGGGATTGGTGGAGTGCTCCGCGGCGGCGAAGAGGAGTTTATCGGATGCGGCGGAGCGCTGACGAAGGCGAAGGAAACGGCTCGCGAAGTAGAACAAGTCCGGAGCGTAGCGATCGAGGGGGGCGCGGGTGAGACCTTGGTCACGGATGATCTGGTCAATGCGGGCGGTGAAGTCCGCGTCGGAAAGAGGGGTATCGAAATCGGCGATAAAAACGGAGGCGAGGCGATGGTTGGCTACGCGGGTGACGTCTTTGGCGCGATTTTTGGCGAACTCGGCGGGCAGGCGTGCGAATAGTTCGCGGGCTTTGGCGGCGTCGCCGGATTCGAGGGTGACGAGGCCCGCCAGCATCAGACTGTAATTGTCGCCGGTGTGGTCGTAGTTCGCGAGGTGAAGGTCGCGGGCTTCCGTGGCGAGGCCGAGCAGTTCGAAGTTGCGCGGACGGTCGTTGCGGTGGGGGGCGTCGGCGCGGAGAGCGGTGATCAGGGACTCGCGTTCGCCGTAGCCGGCGAGGGCGTGCCAGGCGATGCGGTCGGTGAGTTTATCGCCGTAGCGTTCGACGTTGCGCTCGATCCAGAGGCGGGCGCGGACGTGGTTTCCGGCGACGGCCTGGGCAAAGGCGGCGGAATCCATGGCCCAAGCGGCCCAGCTCTCCCCCGCGCTTTCGGCGTGAGGAAGGGCGAGGGCGGGGCGATGGGTGGCGACGTAGCGGTTGGCGATCTTTTGGGAGTTGCGGGCGTGGGAGAGGCCTGCGTCGGGCAGCTTGTTGAACGCGAGACGGGTGGCGAGCCAGGAGGGCTCGTCGCCAACCTTCAGGTAGGCGTCCGCGAGGTCGTTGTAGACAGTGGATTCGTCGAGGTTTCGGCTGGCGAGCACGAGGTAGGGAATGGCTTCACGCGCGCGTTCCGAGGCGAGGAGGCGTTCCCCGGCGGCGGCGGCGATGAGCGGGTGGTCGGGCTGGAGTTTTTGCGCGGTCGCGAGGCGTTCCTGCCAGTCTTTTTGGTAGCGAATAGCGTCCGCGTTGAGGGAGGGATTGGCCGGGCTGATGGCGAGTTGTTCGAGGGAGGCGCGGCGGCGGGAAGTGAAGCCGGAATTCAGGAAAAGACGGCCTAGCGAGTGCATGTCGTTGTTGCTTTGATACCACAAAAGCCCGCGAGCCTGGGCGGTGGTGAGCCCGGCGAAGGAGTTGTTGGCGTGCTCCGCCCAATTCACGTAAGACGTCATGCCTTCGACCACGTCGCCGATGCGCACAAGGTTGAAGGCGGCGGGGCGATCGACAGGGCTGTCGTCGTTGTGCAAAAGGGTGTTGATCGCCGGTGCGTAGGGATGTCCGGCGAACGCGGGCGCAAAGCTGGTGACTTCGTCCTTAGTGGAGACGCTCCACATGGCCACCATGAAGTGGAGGCGATTCATGGTGAAAGCGAACTGGGTGTCCCACAGGATACGGCCGAGCGTGCCCCAGGAAGGATACGCGCCATCGGACAGGGCCTGGCTGGCGAGAGCGAAGGTCCGGATCGTAGCGGCATCCGCGCCCTTGGTGGCGAGGGCGCGCAAGTTCGGAGGCAGGCTGGGGAGGGATCCGACCTCTTGCGCTAGCCAGTCCGGCGCGAGGGTCAGGCCCTGCGCAGTGGAGTCGTGCAGGCCGCCGACGCCGAACACTTGGTTGGCCGCGTAGAGCGGGCGCGGGTTGTGCGGGATGAGCGGGGCGAACTCCTCCAGGTAACGTTGGTAGAGATTGGGAGTGCGCTGGTTTTCGACGCTGATCAGGACGAGCCACGCGGCGAGGGGGCTCAACGGACCGCGGGCGCGAGCATAGCCGGTCAGGCGGTCGGTCTGGTAGCGGACGGACGCATCTAGTAACGGGTGCCAGGCGGGGGCCTTCCCGCGCTCGGCAAGAGCGTCTAGATCGCGCAGGGCGGCGGCGTGGTAGCCACCGAGGGCGTAAACCCAGGCGTGGGTTTCCAAGGTGAGGGCGTTGCCGGGGTAACGAAGGCGAAGGAGTTCGCAGTAGAGCAGGGCGCGGGCGGTGCAGGTGCTGGAAAGTGCGGACCACTGGTGACGGGTCGATTCGGCGAGCAGGGTGTAGGCGCGCGCGAGTCCGGCAAGGGCCTCCGGTGCGGGGGCGGTGCGCGCCGCGCCGTGCCAATGACGCAGAAGGGCGAAGCAGTTGACCGGATCGGGATGGGCCTCGAGCCAACGGAGGCGATCGGCGGGAACATTGCCGGAGGCGGTGGCGTGCTCGAAGGCAGGCGCGGCGGGAAGGGCGGTGCGCAACCAAGCGGCGATCGGTCCGGAGAGCAGGGGGGCGAGGGACCGGGCCAGCGCTTCGGGGCGCTCGTGCGGGGCGCCAGTGGCATCGAGGTGCAACTCCAGCGGCGTGACGGTGGAGGCCGGATCGTCGACGGCGAGTGTGAGTGTGACGAAGTTGTTCTCCCACGGGGCGTTGAGCCTCAGGCGGGGGAGGGTGGGGCTTGAGTCCGTCCGATAGGCGTCAAAAACCTCGTCACCGGGGGTCTGTCCGGTCTCGTGCAAGGCGGCGAGGACGACGGCCTGGCGCGCGAGTTCACGCAGGACGAAGGCCTGGTCGCCGAGCACCTTTTTCGGGGCCTGGGTCGTGGTGGCGGTCAGCCAGAAGTCGGGCGCGGCCGGCAGGGAAAGCGAGGCCAGGAAGGCAGCGCAGCAGCCGAGAGATTTGAGCAAGCTCGGCAGGCTGCGGCCGGTCAGGGGTAGGATCATGTGGGCGGCGCGGGATCAGGGCTGGAAGGCCTCGATGGCTTTGCCCTCTTTGGAGAGGAAAGGGGCGAGCGGGTTTTTGTCGCCGAGGCCGTTGAGGCCGGAGACGACGGCACGGGCGTTGAACTGGGCGCCGGCCACCGATGTGTGCGTGCCCTTGTCGGCGAAAAGCGGATCGACTGCGGCGGCGCCGAGCGTTTCGTAGCCGCGGGCGATGATCTCGTTGAGGTCGATGAAAAGGGCGTGCTCCTGCCCGGCGGCCTGGCGGGCCCAGAGCCCGTAGCTGCCGGAGGCGCGGTTGACCTTGCCCTCGGGCGACCAGCTCTTGCGCGGGATGGGCGAGCAGACGATGGAGCCGACGCCCTTGGCTTTGGCGTCGGTGATGTATTGGCGCATATACCAGCCGAAGCTGTGAACCGTCTCGGACTTCTCGGTGAGGATGTTTTTCGCAACGAAAACGGACTCGTCGCCGTTGCCCTTGATGGTGCCGCGGGCGCGGGTGGACTTGGTGACGGGCGGATCCTCGTTGATGGGGCTGGCATCGTTGTGGCCGAACTGCATCAGCACGAAGTCGCCGGAACGGAGCTCGCCAACGATGCCCGTCCAGCGGCCCTCGGTGATGAACGTGCGGGAGCTGCGGCCGCCGATAGCGCGGTTGACGACGTTGATTTTTTTGGTGTCGAAAAACGGTGCGATTTCATCACCCCAACCGCGCTGGCCGGGGGTGCCCACCTTGACGGTGGAGTCGCCGATGATCCAGAGGGTGGGGAGCTCGGCTTTCGTTTTTGTCTGAAGGCCGGCCTTGGCGGCGTCCTCGACGGGACGGTCGTCAGATGCGGGGCCGGTGGCGGGAGCGGCGCAGGCGCCGAGTAAAAAGGTCGCGAAGCCGACGAAAGAGAGCGCGAGGCGTCTGATCACACAGGGGGAAGACATAGGGGAGCTGTGAGCTTACTCCAGTCTCGCCGCAACCGGAGTGTGGCGTGTTCAGACAGTAAGAACCCCGTGGCGCTGCGTCCTCCGCGGGCTTGCTTAGCGGCGGGTGCGGAAGCGGTCGAAGAGCACGGCGCTCAGGAGAATGGCTCCGCGCACGATGTATTGGTAAAACGAGTCGATGCTCAAGAGATTCATCGCGTTTTCGACGATGCCCATGATGAAGACGCCGGCGATGACGTAGCTCATGCGACCGACGCCGCCAGTGAGCGAGACGCCGCCGAGCACGCAGGCCGAGATGATGGAGAGCTCGATGCCTTGGGCGGTCTTGGGATCGCCGATACCCATGCGTGAGGCGAGCAGCACGCCGGCCAGGGCGGCGATCGCGCCTTGCAGGACGAAGATGGTGATCTTTACCCGGTCGACCGGGATGCCGGCGAGACGGGCGGCCTCCTCATTGCCGCCGATGGCTAGGGTGTTGCGGCCGAAGATGGTGCGGTTGAGCAGGAATCCGAAGAGGAAAAACAGTGCGAAGCAGATCCACACGGGCGCGGTGATTTGGAACAAGACGCCGCCGCGCTCGTTGTGGAAGACAGGGAATGCGGCGTTGGCGAGATTGAGGACGGCGTCGTTGGCGATGCCGATGGATTTGCCGTCGGCGAACACGAAGGCCACGCCCTTGACCATCATCATGGTGGAGAGCGTGGTGATGAGCGGGTTGATTTTGCACTTGGCCACGACCACGCCGTTGATCAGGCCGACGAAGGCGCCGAAGCCGAGGGCGGCGCTGATCGCGAGCACGAGGTTGCCGGTGTCCTTTAGCACGAGGGCGCAGAGCACTCCGCCGGCGGGGATGAGGGTGCCGACGGAGAGATCGAAGTTACCCGAGGCTAGGCAGAAGAGCATCGTGGTGGCGACGATACCGACGGTCGAAACCTGCAGGAGCACGCTCTCGGCGTTGTTGGGCGAGGCGAAGTTCGGCACCGTGAACGAGCAGACGATCACCAGCAAGGCGAGGATCAGCAGCATGCCGGCGCGATCAAGGAGGGCGGCGGCACCGCCGGATTTGAGCGGGGAGACGGAGGAGGAGCTGGCGGTCATGAGGGAAGTGCGAAATTTGGAAACGCGGAAAATTTGAAATTTGGAAATGCGGAAAAACGGAATTCAGGAAATGCGGAGATTGGGAAGGGCGGAAAATGAACGACGGAACTCTTTGCGGGGGCGGCTCAATTCTTAATTCATCATTCCTAAATCTTGGTTTTTAATTCCCGACGCGGAACGCGCGGAAGGGTCAGGCGGCGGCGGTGTCGATCGGCAGGGCGGCGGCGAGAACGCGTTCGGGAGCGGCGTCGGCGCGGGAAAACTCGGCCGCGAGCCGGCCCTGGCGCATCACGAGCACGCGGTCGGCGAGGCCGAGCACCTCGGGAAGGTCGCTCGAGACGACGAGCACGGCCATGCCCTCGGCGGCGAGTTTGAACATGAGCTTGTAGATCTCGCTTTTGGCGCCGACGTCGATGCCGCGCGTGGGCTCGTCGAGCATAAGAACATTCACGTCCTCGGACAGCCAGCGGCCAAGGATCACCTTCTGTTGGTTGCCGCCGGAGAGGTGCTTGATCAGTTGATCGAGCGAGGGGGTCTTGACCGCGAGGGCGGTGGTTTGAGCCCGGGCGTTTTCCCGTTCCCAGCGATCGTCGATGACTCCGCCCAGGCTCACGTGGCGGCGGCGGGCGGAGAGATTGCAGTTCTCCATCACAGAGCGGATCGGGACGATTCCTTCCTTCTTGCGGTCCTCGGTGCAATACACGACGCCGGCCCGAATGGCGTCGGCCGGGCTTCGCACCGTTACGGGCGCATCGTGGACCCGGATCGAGCCCGCTGTCGCGGGGGTGGCGCCGAAGAGAAGCTTGAGCAACTCGGTGCGGCCCGCGCCGACCAGCCCGAAGAGGCCGAGGATCTCGCCGCGGGCGATGGAGAACGAGGCCGGGGCGAGCACGCCGGGGCCGGTTAATCCCGAGACCTGGAGGGCGACGGAGCCGTGGGAACGAGGTTGGTAGCCGTAAACGTCGGCGATGTCGCGGCCGACCATGTCCTTCACCAACACGTCCGGCGTGATGGTTTGGAGGGAGGGGTGGGTCCGCACGTGGGCGCCGTCGCGCAGGACGGTGCAGGCGTCGCAGAGGCGGAAAACCTCTTCCATGCGATGAGTCACGTAGAGGATGGCGCAGCCCTCGCGGCGCAGATCGCGGATGACGGTGAAGAGCTTTTCGATTTCGCGGGCGGAGAGCGAGCTGGTGGGCTCGTCGAACGCGATGACCTTGGCTCCGCGGGTGAGGGCCTTGGCGATCTCGACCATCTGGCGCTGGCCGATGGGCAGCCGGGCGAGCTTGGTGGCGGGATCGATATCCTCGCCCAGGCGGCGGAGCTGGATCGCGGCGAGTTCGTTGAGGCGCGTCCGGTCAACGATGCCGCCGTGTTGAGGGAGGTGGCCGAGGTAGATGTTTTCCGCCACGGTCATCTCCGGCACCAGATGAAGCTCCTGGTAAATCACGGCTACGCCGGCGGCCATCGCGGCGGAGGTGGAGGCAAAGACGTGCTCGATTCCGCCGATGCGCAGGCAGCCGGTGGTCGGCTGGTGCGCGCCGCTGAGGGCTTTGAGGAGGGTGGATTTGCCCGCGCCGTTCTCGCCCATCAGGGCGTGGACGGTGCCCTCCTCCACGCCGAAGCTGACGCCGCGCAGCGCCTTCACGCCCGGATAGGTTTTCGTGATGTCGTCGAAGACGAGGTAGGGCTGGGCGGCGGTGCTCACGGTGAAGCGGGAAACGGGAGGGAGGGGCGGGCGAGAGTCGAGGCGGCGGCGACTATAACCTTAGTTGATCCCTTCCTTCTTGAGGATCTCCTCGAAGTTCTCGCGGGTGATCAGGATGCCCTCGGAGCGGGTGTCGAGGGGCGGCTGGGTGCCGTCCTTGATCCACTTATAGAGCATCTCGGCGGAGGCGAAGCCTTCCTGCGGGGCGGAGGCGAGCATGGAGCCGAAGAACGGCGTGGGCTTGGGCTTGCGCAGTTCGTCGATGCAGTCGGTGCCGTTGATGCCGACGCCGATGGCGGTCTCGGCGGTGAAGCCCCGGCCCTCGACCGCGCGCACGGCGCCGAGCACGGCGCTGTCGTTCATGCCGAGGATGAGCCAGTGCTTGACGTCGGGGTGCTGGGTGAGGAGCACGCTGACGGCGTCGAAGCTGCCGGGGATGTCGGTGGTCTTTTGCGGCGCTTTGAAGATGCGGTCGGCGGGGAAGCCGGCGGCCTTGAGGGCGGCGATGGAGCTGTCGGTGCGCTCGCGGGCGGTATCGAGTTCCTCAAAGGTCACCGCGCAGACCGCAGTGTCCTCTGCGGACCAGCCGCGCTTCTTGAACTCGGCGGCGAGCGTGTCGCCCTGCTTGGCGCCGATGCGGCTGGCGGACATGCCGACATAGGGCACCTCGGTCATGAACTTGCCGTCCTTCACAAATTGGTCGTCCACGATCACCACTTTAAGGCCTTTTTCGGTGGCGCGTCGCATGATCTGCGGCCCTAGGCGGACGTCGGGGGTGCAGATCACGAAGCCGCTGGCGCCGGCGACTGCGAGATTGTCGATCGCGGACATGGTTTTCTCTCCGTCCTGCACGCCGAGTTTCATGACCTCGAAGCCGTATTGGGCGGCGGCCTTGTCGGCGCCCTTCCATTCATACTGGAACCAGGGCTCCTCCGGCTGTTTGACGAGGAAGCCGATTTTGATTTTGGCGGCGGCGGGCTCGGTGCCGGCGGAGGGAGAGGCGGACTTGGAGCAGCCGCTGGCGAGGGCAAGGCCGAGCAGGGATAATACGAGCAGGGGGATCGATTTCATGGTTTCAGGGTTGGGTAGGGTGGTGGAGATTGGTTTGTTGGCGGTTGATAGGAAAGCGCGATGTTAGAGTTCGGCGTCGAATTTGTAGACGCCGGAGCCGACCGTGAATACGGCGAAGCCGGGTGAAGAGGGCTGCGGGGTGAGGCCGGGTGCATGGGCGGCGAACGCATCTCCCTCGTGCACCGATTCGAGATTGGAGGTGGGAACGTGGATGGTTGAGGAGGTGTTCGGAGGCACGACGACCGAGAGGGAGACACGGCCGGCGGATCGCCGCCACTCGACCGAGATGCGACCGGCGGCTGAATCATGCGCGGCGCGCACAAAGGCGAGCTCGCCGACGACGGCCGGTTTGATGATGAAGTGGCAAAAACCCGGCTCGGCGGGGTCGGGTTGGATGCCGGCGAGGTCGTGGTAAAACCACTCCATGATCTGGCCGAGCATGAAGTGGTTTTGGGACGCGCCGCCGGCGGCACCGGTAAGGTTCCAGGCCTCGCCCAGACTGGTGGCTCCCTTTGCGAGTTGATAGCCGTAGCCAGGGCGCTCGGACTGGTTGTTCATCGCGTAGACGACATCGGAGCGACCGGAGTCGGCCAGGGCGCGCAACAAGTAGCGGTAGCCCACGTCACCGGCGGTGATGGAATCCTGCCGTGCGTGGATGTCGGCGACGAGCACGGCGAGCACGGCCTCGCGATCCGCGGGGGGCACCAGACCCAGCACGAGCGGCATGGATTGGGCGGTCTGGCTGCCGGTCGCGTAGCGATGAGCGGCGGGGTCGTAGAGCTGCCGGTTGAAGGCCTCCGCGACCAGCCCGGCGAGCTTGGCGTGGGCGGCTGCCTCCTCGGGCAATCCGAGGCGCGCGGCGATTTTTTCCAGCGCCAGCAAGTCTTCGTAATAAATCGCGGAGGCGGTGAGTGTGACCGGCGTGAGCTGGGCGGGGCCGGGACGTTTCGGTCCGAGGTCGAACCAGTCGCCCAGGCCGTGGCCGACGAGGTGGTCGTGCGCCTTGGTGCCGAGGTAGGCGGCGTAGCGTTTCATGCCTGCGTAGTGACGCCGTAGGACAGCGTCGTCGCCGGTGAAAACGTATTGCTGCCAGGCCGCGAGGATGAAGGCGCTGCCCCATTCGGGGGAATCGAGAAAGCCGTCTTTGAAAACGGTGTATTCGGGCGCGATGCAGGGCACGAGGCCGTCGGCGCGCTGGGCATCCGCCATGTCGTCGAAGCACTTTTCGAAAAGCGCGGACAAGTCGAAACCGTAGCGCAGCGAAGGACCGTTCAGGTGGTATTGTTCCAGCCAGCCGAGGCGTTCCCGGTGGGGGCAGTCGGTGATCACGCTGACGAGATTGCTGCGCTGCGCCCAGCGCACCAGGTCGCGGATGCGGTTGAATAGCGGATTGGAGCACTCGAACTCGCCGATGTAACGCGACGAGGTGTGGACTACGACGCCGGCGAGCGAGATAATTACGGGCAGTTCGCCGCCCTCGGAAGCGGCGGTCAGCTCGACCTGCAGGTAACGCGAACCGTGGTAGTAGAAACGGGGGAACCAGGTTTCGTCAGCCCCCGTGCCGGCGAGCGTGAATTGCCACCAGGCGTCGTGACCGCCGCATGAGGCGCGATCGGCGGAACCGTCCGCATGCACGAGCTCGGCGGGGATGAGGCGCACGCGCGCCCCGGCTGGGCCGCGCACGACGAGGCGCGGCATGAGGGAGGCGTTTTGCCCCAGGTCGTAAACCGAGGCGCCCGGATGGAGTTGTTTTACCACGACGGGTGCGAGCGTGTCGTGGGTGCGAAGCGGAGGCGCGGCGTGGGAAACACCGCGCAGCTCGCCTCCGGGCGCGGAGCGGGTGACCGCCGGCGACCAGGCGGAAGCGTCGAAGCCAGGCGCATCCCAGCCGGATAAATCGAGGCGGGCATCGTGATCCTCGCCGCCGTAGACGCAGCAAAACGTAATCGGTCCGGCAGCGGTGCGCCAGTCGGAGTCAGTGCCTATAAACTCCGTGGTGCCGTCAGCGTAGTCGAGACGCAACCGGGCGATGGCCATGAGCGGTCCGAAGCTGCCGGTGAACTTGGTGTAGCGACCGCCGCTGACGTTATACATGCCGTTGGCAAGGAGGAGACCGAGGACGTTTTCGCCTCGTCGGAGGCCGGCGGTCAGGTCGAAGGTATCGTAGAGGACGGTGCGGCGGTAGTTGGTCCAGCCGGGGGCGAGCAGGGCTTCGCCGATTTTGAGCCCGTTGGCAGTGAGCTCGTAGTGGCCTAGGCCGGTGACGTGCAGCAGCGCGCGTATGAGGCCGGGGCGCACGGTGATGGAGCGGCGCAAACGCACGGTGGCGTCGGCGCCCTCCCGGCCGATCCAGGCGGCGGGCGACCAGTGGGTTGGGGCAAGCACGCCCATGGTCCAGCGGGCGGGCGGGCTCCATGGCGAGGTCACGCCGTCCTGGTCCCAGACTCGGACCGTCCACCAGCAGATCTGATCGGTGGAGAGGGGCGCGCCGGCATAGACGATGCGGCACGCGGAGTGGTTCTCCAGCCGGCCTGTGTCCCAGAGGTCGCCTTGTCTGGCGGCGAGCAACTCAGGCGCGGAGGCGACGAGCACCTGACAGGCCGTCTGGCGCAGACCCCGTGCGTCTTTGACGACCGCTTCAAGAAACCAGCCGAGAGTCGGATCGGGCCGGTCGATGCCGAGCGGAGCCTCTCGACGGTCGGTTTGCAGGCGAACGGCTTGGAGTGACATGAGGGTATGGGGCGGGCGGTGGGGCGGGGGAGAGGCTTGCGACTTCAGCTGATTGAATACGCAGGTGGTTTAATGCGGATGATTGATGCCGCCTCTGCGGACAGATGCGAGGATGGGTAATTTTTACAGTCATGCAGGAGAGACGATTGCGTTCTCTCCGTCGGGGGTGGCCTTCAGGAGGAGGACGCCCGGTGCGGGGCTTCGTATTATTCGTTAAACTAATGTCAGGCGCAATTATCGCGCAGTATTTGTGGAAATGGCGGCCTGACTCCGGACCGATCGAGCATCACGCTACGGCCATGGTCACACCCAATAACCCCACCTCGGGCGACCGGCCCGTCACCCCTCAATCTCTCGCCGTCGAAGCTACCGTGCCTGATGTCGTAATCCGCCTCGCCGGCGATTCCCAAGACGGCATCCAGGCCGTCGGCGGCTTCCTCGCCCGGCTTGCCGGTCGTTCGGACCAGGAAGTCATGACTTACATGACGATTCCCTCCACCATCTCGGGCGGCGCCTCGATTTTCCAGGTGCGCATGGGCTCCGGCGACATCCTTTCTGCTGGCGACCGCGCCGATGTGCTGGTGGCCTTTTATCAGCACAGCTACGACGGCCACCGCGAGTCTTTGCGTCCGGGCGGCGTGCTGCTTTACGACTCGGATCATGTTACAGCCAACCCCGACGACCACGACGTAACCGCCGTGGGTGTGCCGATGACTTCCGCGACCGTCGAGGCCGTGGGTGGATCGAGCAAGGAGAAGGGAAAAAACATCTATGTGCTCGGCCTGCTCGCGCGTATGTTCGACCTGGATGTGCCGAAGCTCACGCAGCTCATTCACGAGCGTTTTGGCGGCAAGACCGAGGACCTCGTGCGCAACGCCCTTCTGGCCTTCGACGCCGGCTACGCCTACCCGGCGGAGCACCTCCGCCATATCCTTTACCGACTCGAAAAACCCGCTCATCAATCCGGTTCGAGACCCAACGTCACCTGCGACGGCAACACCGCCCTCGCCTACGGTCTCATCGCCGCAGGCGTGCGTCATGGCGCCGCCTATCCTATCACACCCTGGTCATCCATCATGGAGACGCTCCGCACTGAGCTGCCGAAATACGGCGGCGTTTTTGTGCAATGCGAGGACGAGATCGCCGCCGCCTCCACCGCGCTCGGCTTCGCCTACGGCGGACACCTTTCCATCACCGGTTCCTCCGGCCCCGGTATCTCCTTGAAAATGGAGGCGCTTGGCTGGGCCACCATGGCGGAGATGCCGCTGATTGTGGTCAATGTGCAGCGTGCCGGCCCCTCCACCGGCATGGCGACCAATATCGAGCAGAGCGATCTGCTCCAGGCTATCTACGGTAGCCACGGCGATTGTCCGCGCGTCATACTCGCGCCGAAAAACGTCGAGGACTGCTTCTACGTCGCGCTCGAGGCCGGACGTATCGCCCGGGACTACAGCACGCCGGTCATCATTCTTTCCGACCAGGCCATCGCCACCCGTATCGAGGCCTTCGTTGAGCCCGACCTCGCCGCCTTGATGGGTGCGACCCTGCCCGATGTCGGCCCGCGCGATGCTTATTACAAACCTTACCCGCTCGACCGCATCACGCACCATGCGCCGCCCGGCTCGGTCATGGCTTCCGGAAAATACCCGATCGCCACCGGCCTCGAGCACGATGAACACGGCCACCCCACCGCCAGCCCCGTGTTGCACACCAAGATGACCGCCAAGCGCCGCGAGAAACTCAAAACCCTCGCCGCCACGCTGCCCGCGCCGGAGCTGGCGGGCGATGAGTCCGGCGACATCCTCCTCGTCGGCTGGGGCTGCACCTACGGTCCGATCCGCGAGGCCATGGCCCGCCTGCGGGCCGGCGGCACTCGCGTCGGCCACATGCAGATGCGTCACATCCACCCCCTCGCCCCCGGCCTCGAAGATACCTTCGCCCGCTACCGTCACATCCTCGTGGTGGAGATCAACGACGAGGGACTCTACGGCTACGGGCAACTCGCGACCTTGCTGCGCGCCCGCACCTGCAACCCCGCCATCGACTCCATCACCAAGACCGACGGCCTCACCTACAAGGTCAGTGAAATCGTCGAACGCGTGGCCCGTAAAACCGGCCTCGCCGACCCCAGCATCGGCCACCGATCCAAGAGCATCCTCGCCGTCAACGTGCGCTAACCCGCCCGCGCTTTTCCCTTATCGTATTTCCAATTTCATAATTCCCGATTTCCGCGTTTTCCCATCACCAGCTTCCCCTTTCCCCATGTCCTCCCTCGAAACTCCCTCCCCCTCCGCTCCCGTCGCTGCCGACGGCATCCGCGCCCCGCTGACCAAGAAGGCACTTACCGCCGACCACCCCACCTGGTGCCCCGGCTGCGGCGATTTCGCCGTGCTCGCCTCGTTCTACAAGGTCCTCGAAAAACTTAACTACCCGCAGGAGAAGATCGTGACCTTCTCCGGTATCGGCTGCTCTTCGCGGTTCCCTTATTTCGTCAACACCCACGGCGGACACTACCTCCACGGCCGCTCGCTGCCCTTCGCCGCCGGCATCAGCCTGGGCCGCGACGATCTCCATGTCTTCGTCTTCGGCGGCGACGGCGACGGTTTCTCCATCGGCGGCAACCACCTCGTTCACACCGCGCGCAAAAACCCCCGTCTCACTTACGTCATCATGGACAACTCCGTCTATGGCCTCACCAAGAAGCAGACCTCCCCGACCTCGCCCATCGGCTTCAAGTCCAAGACCGATCCCTGGGGCGCCTACGACCAGCCCATCAACCCCATGCGCACACTCCTCAACAGCGGCGCCACCTTTGTCGCCCGCTCCCACGCCGGACAGGTCAACCACATGGTCGATATGATGCACCGCGCCGCCCTGCACGACGGCTTCTCGGTGGTCGAGATCCTCTCCGAGTGCGTGGAGTTCAACGAAGGCGCCTTCGACGCCGCCAGCCCGCGCAAAGGCGGCGCCTGGCAGACCATCGAGCTGCGCAAAAACGACGGCACCCCCGAGGACGCCGCGCGCCACGATCACAGCGACGAGTTCGCCGCCTTCAAGCTCGCGAACGAACCCTTTCCCGGCCGCTTCGGGGTTTACTACGAGAACACGACCCGCCCCACGAAGAACGCCCTGGAACAAAAACTCATCGTCGCCAGTCGTGAGAAAACGAAGAACGCATCCGACCTCGACCTCATGCAAAAAACCTTTGCCCGCCTGCGCTAGGGAGGGTCGATGGTATCGATTTATCTTCCGTAGATAGTCACCGCGCCGGCGGTGTAGTGGCTCGGTTTGTTCTGTGACGAAAGCTCATTCAGCCTGCCGAAGTCAGGCGGGATTGCCGGGGCCGACGCGAAAAACCGAGACCACGGTTCGCTACCAGCCCGACTGCTCAAACCGTCCGTAAAACGAACAAAAAATTAACATAAGCCCCTTCGCGCTAGTTTTATACGCATAGCGGCCTCCCTTTAGTATGGGCAAAACACGGCTAGGCGCCTTAGGGTTTTGAGTTCCCCTTAACTCGATGCCCTCGCCTTCCACCCCCCGCCCCAAACTTCTCGGACAATGCTTGGTGATGGCCTTTCTCGTGGCGACGCTCACGTCTTGCACCAGCCCGGGGCGGGGCAGTTCTGCGAAACCGGAGAGCAAAACAACGTTTTCCGAACTGAAACTCAAGGAACTCGACGAGGCCACCTGCAGTTTTGCCGACCGGTATGTTACCTTAATTTCCGATGCCTGTGATCAGGCGGAAAAATTAGCGGCCACGCCTACCGCGCGCACTCAGGCACTGCGGTTAAAACTGCATCATGCATCCTCCGCGTATGCGATCGCCACCGGTCCCAGCCCCCTCGGCCAGCTCCTTGATCTCTGCAGCGTCGTCACTCTGAGCAAAATGAACCTGGCGGACGAAGGTCGCGCCAACCTCGTGTTCGGGCCGCTTGGCGGCCCCGTGGTGGCCCGGGCATTCACACAAGCCCACGACGACATCTGGCGCATGGCGAGTGACTATCTGAATCCCGCTGAAATCGAAGCGGTCCAAGCCGTCATCGTCGAGTGGCGGCGCCAGAATCCTGATGTGGCGATGATGGCTTATGTGCGTTTCGATGACTTCGCCAAGGCGCGCGCCGGATTACAACAGGTCCGGCCGCAAATCGGCGGCCTTTTTTCCCAGATCAGTGAAGCCAACCGCAAACTCGAAAACGCCCAGACTTTCGCACAACGCACATTCTTCTACGCCCAGCGGGTGCCGCGCTTGATGCAGTGGCAGGCCGAGCGCACCGTGGACGCAATCTTACAGGGTAGCGACGTGCAGCGCGTCATCGGACAGAGTGATGCGTTCACCCGCGCCATGAGCGACGTGGCGGCGGAAGTTAAAAAAATCGACCAGCGCCAGACCGAACTCTCCGCCCTTTTGACCCAGGTGGATGGCATCGTGCGCGAGTTGAAGGGATTCGGACCGGAAATTCGAGACACCGTCCAAACAGTCGCAGCGCTCAACGAGCCGGTGAGGCAGAATCTTGTGATCGTTGACCGTATTCTGGCCCGGCAGGCGGAGCAACCGCACGATCCAAACGCCAAGCCTCTGGATTTGGTCGAGGTGCGCGGGCTTGTCAAAGATGCGACCGCCGCCCTCGCCGAACTACAGCCGATTTTAAAAGAAACCGAAGCCCTGACGGCTCCCGGTTTTATCGACGCCCGCCTGCAAAAATTCCATGAAGCGGCCGAACAGCGGGTCGATCATATTTTCTACCGCTCCGCCGAACTGATCGGATTGGCGTTTCTAGCCGGCCTCACGCTGCTCTGGTATCGGGCCCGACTGCGATAAGCAGGGCCTTTGCGATCGACTCATCGGTCCCAGAGTGGTCTCCGAGTCGAGCTGATGCGCGGCCACCGCATGCACGGTGGAAAGCCTTTCGGCATTGTCGGCACTCCATG
Organism: Verrucomicrobia bacterium IMCC26134; assembly: GCA_000972765.1. GTDB lineage: Bacteria > Verrucomicrobiota > Verrucomicrobiia > Opitutales > Opitutaceae > IMCC26134_A. The sequence goes on from CP011265.1 coordinate 1,183,862, forward strand.
GCCTCTGTCATGCAATACACTTCAGTATTTCGAGGTGGCCTGGACCGCGAATCTTAATCTTGCGCAAAAAGCTTTAATGCCAGCACCTTGAAGATCCTAGGCCCCGAAGCGCATCATGTGATTTGTTTCGGCCTTAAACACTTCGGATATAGGTTCATCAGCCGAATGTAAATTATCGATCAATCAAGCCTACACCCTGGGATGATGCCGACTCACGCAAACCTTTCTCAAAATAATAAAAGATCGCCATCCATTGTGGTCTTACTTGCGAAACTGTCTTTCTTAGCCCGGGGCTTGCTACGGAACGGATGCTTTTTATAAGACCACTGTCTAAGTTCACTCCATAATGATATCTCATCTACACAAATGCATCTTCATCCACATCACAAAATGTGCGGGAAGCTCGGTGGAGCATGGTCTCGGGGTTAAAGATTTTCGATCCGCAAATTATGAACACGCCTTCGGATGGTGCCCTAAGCTTAAACTATTTATGCAACATGCGACCCCGCAACAGATGCTGGATACCGGATTGATCAAGCGGGCGGACTGGGATCAGTATTATAAGTTTATTGTAGTCCGAAACCCGTGGGAACGTGCCTACTCGGACTACTTTTGGGTCATGAGTAATTCTTCCGCAAAAGGCTCTTTCGACGATTTCATACGCGCTAAAGGCAAGTTTAGTAATATTTTGATAAGAAACCCGGAGGACTTTAGGGGCGAACATCTCTATCAACAAAAAGATTATTTTTTCGTGGATGGCACCCCAATTCATTACGATAGTATCATACGCTACGAGGCGCTTACCCTGGGTTTGGACACGGTCGCCCAAGATCTGAATTTGCCCCCGACCGCTTTTGCCTCTCATATAAACCAGTTTCCAAAAAGGATCAGTCATTATTCACATTTTTACTCTGATAAAAGAAAACGATTGGTTGAAACTGAATTCAAGCACGACATCTCCTTTTTGAACTACGTGTTTGAGGATCGAAGAACGCCGCTCACCCGCTTGAGAGCATTGACACCTTCCCTTTTCGCCCTAGGTGGAAGTCAATTTATAAAAATGCGTTATCCAGTTCTGCATCAGCGCCTCAAAGCCGCTAAAAAAAGTCTCTTCAAGGTATCTTATGGGTCTTGATCCTGGTTCTAGTATTAAAAAGTGGCGGGCTCGATTACTCCGCGCCCAATGCGGCGCGAGACCGGACTTAAAAGTATCGTTTATCGTCGGAGGCGCCCAAAAGAGCGGCACAACTGCCTTGGACTCCTTCCTTCGCCAGCATCCGGAAATCTACATGCCGCACACCGGCAAAGAAATTCATTTTTTCGACAATGAAAACAATTTTATAAAGAAGCCGGATCACGGTGCGTATCATTCCCATTTTCACCCGCTTCCCTCGCACCGAGTGATCGGGGAGACGACTCCGATTTATCTGTATTGGGATCCAGCGCCCGCTCGAATCTGGAATTATAATCCTGATATTAAATGGATTGTAATTCTCAGGAATCCGGTGGATCGGGCCTACTCAGGCTGGAATATGGAACGCAAGCGCTACGCGGATCCAGTCCCCTTCGCCGATGCGGTGGCCCTTGAAACAGAGCGCTGCGCCGCCGCTTTGCCTTTGCAGCATCGCGTATTTTCCTACTTGGATCGCGGATACTATGCTCATCAGGTGCGCCGGTTGTTCCGTATATTCGGGCGAAAAAATTGCCTGGTTCTGCTGACGGAGGATCTGGCCACCAATCATTCGGCTACCCTGCGGCGGGTGTTTGAATTTCTTGGAGTAGATCCAAACGTGGCCCCGCCCGCCGAAAAAGTGTTCGAGCATGCTTACCCGGACGAGCTGGATAAGGCCTTGCGCGCCCGTCTCGCCGCCCGTTTTTACTTTGATATCCGGGAATTGGAAACTCTCTTGGGCCGTGATCTTTCGGCGTGGTATTCCTAGCTTTGGCTTCTCCGGCCCTTTTTCAAAAAACGCCGACGTCCGGAACGGCCAGGGCTATTTATGATAGAGACTGACGGGTTTTAGTGCGCTCCAATCAGACGGGAACGGTTGTCGCGATGGCGCTTCAAAATTCAAAGGTCCGGCCACGCAATCCTTCCAGAATGGTGCCGCACTTGAGCCCGAACAGGTGGACGAACCTGTAGGAACGTGGCTTGCTGATGAACCCTGGAAGCGCGCGCAGGGTGTGTTTCCAGGCGCGCAGGGAAGATCGCACCGTAGGCAACTCGATGCCGTTGGTTCGGTGACGCACATAGAGCTGCACACTGGAGCGACCGTAGGTCACGGCTTGGTTAAAGATGTCGCGGATCGTTGAGCGCGAGCGCCAGGTCACGCGGGCATCGGGCGCATAGGCCAACCGGTAGCCGGCGACATGCAGACGGATACACAGGTCGATATCCTCGCCGGCATGAACCGCGAGATCCTGCCAGCCGCCCACCGCGTCGAGGACACGGCGGTGGATGGCAAAATTTGTTCCGATGGCGCAGTCGAAGCCGCCAAAGCGGAGCAGGAACCGGGTGTCGGCCGGGATTTCGTTGCGATTGTGGGCCGGTGGCCGGCCGTCCGGGGTGCGGACGACAAAGCCACCGACCGCATCAGCCTGTTGGAGCGTGGCATTGAGCGCGACGAGCCAGTCAGGGGCGGGCAGGTCGTCCTGATCGGTGTAGGCAAGCAAATCGGCTTGAGCCTGGCTGGCCCCGAAATTGCGGGCATAGACCTGTCCGGGGTGTTGCGAGCCATCGACGAGTCGCACATGCGTGAGCCTTTGAGCCTCGATGCGGCGCTTGATGAGTTCACGGCTGTTGTCGCGGGACCCATTGTCCACGTAGATGGCTTCCCAGACAAAATCACAGCGTTGGGCGAGCAGGGCATCCATCTGCTCTTCGAGATGCGTTGAGCCGTTGTAGACGGCTATAATGACAGAGATCAGTGGTTTGGCGGGCATCGAGGTCTTGGGAGCAGGTGTATAAACGATGGTTGAATAATTTCTAACGAGCAACTCTCAGGCTCTGTCGCGTAGTCTATCCCTTTTCGCCAGCGCCTAGGCCTCCGCCGTTGAGTTGGGCGGTCAAGACGGCGACTCTTGCTGGTGTGCGGTGCTCATTCGGCTTTGATCAGCCTTGGCCTGTCTGAGGGCTTTTTTCATGCACCAAGTCGACCAGATGGGCAGGGTCAGCGAGCGACAGGAGACATAGGCACCGCGCCCGCCCAGTTGGATAAAGCGGGGCATGAATTGGCGGCGAAACAGCCGAAGCGTATGCCAGACGGCCCAACGATAGCTAGGGGGTGGAAGGCAGCAACCGGGGATTAAAATGTAGATACCGTGCGCTTCGGCGCGCTTGCGCAGGAATCCCCACCCGCGGATGAGACGGAGTGGATGAATTACCAACGCCTCGGGCAAAAATAGAATTTCAACCCCCAGCTTGAGGATGCGTTCCTGCAACTCGACATCCTCCATCGCGGCGGCTGGAAAGCGCTCGTCGAAGCCTCCGATCTTAACATAAAAATCGCGACGAATGCCGATGTTGCACGACCAGAAAACGCCCCCGGTTTCGTTGAGCGGGGCCTCTTCGTCCATGCGCTGGTGTGGTCGATCCGCACGAATGCGGCCTTCAGCGGCGAGCAGCGCCGGATCGGTGAAGGCCGCGGCGTAGGCAGAAAGCAGTTCGGGTTGGGGCAGGCAATCGTCGTCGAGAAAAACTAGCACATCGCCGCGAGCGGCGGCGGCCCCGGTGTTTCGGTTGGCCGCTGGCCCGCGCCGAGGTCCCTCCACCCAAGTGACATCTGGGAATTCCCCAGCCAGCGCGGTGCGCGCGAGCGAGGTGCGACCATCATCACTTACAATAATGGTGTAGTTCTGGCGGGGATAGGTCTGTGCACTTGCCTGCAGCTGGAGCAAACAGGCCCGCAGTAAAACGGGTCGGTCGCAGGTAGGAATGACAACACTGAGGTTCATGCGTGCTTTTCTAATGATGTAATTGCTTCCTGGATTGCAAGAGGCGAACCAAGGGAGGAGGGTCATGGAAAAGAAGGGGTCACCCGCCAGTAGAGCCTGTTTTCATTATATAATTGGCGGGAACTCACTAAACTTCGCTCAAATCATGAAAAAGTTTTTGCTAAGGTATATCCGTCGGTGCGGATATGATTTACATGCGCTGCCCCTGCAATCGCTTTCGTTGCGCGATCTACACTACGATCTGCCTCAATTGGTCGGCAAAGCGGACCCGCTTATATTTGATATAGGGGCCAACAAGGGGCAGACCATTGAAAAAATGACGGCGATTTTCCCCAAATGTCGTCTGCGTGCCTTCGAACCGGACATAGAGTTGGCTTCCAAGTTGGAGGCCAACTACGCCACGCCTCTAATCAAGATTGAACCGTTTGCGCTGGGGGCAAAGGTCTGCCAGAATCAGTTCTTTAGATACGAAAACAATGAATTGAATTCGTTTTTGGAATTAACTCCTGATCAGGGCAACCCTTTCGCTGCGGTTCAGGTGAAATCCCAGTCCACGGTCAAGGTTGATACAGTTGACGACTACTGCCGTGCCAATGGGATTCAGGCGGTGGACGTTCTGAAGATAGACACGCAAGGTTTTGACCTTGAAGTTTTAAAGGGGGCGGAGGCGCTTCTTACGGCTCGAGCAATCACGGTGGTTTTGGTGGAGGTTAATTTCATGACTCTCTATAAATCCCAATGCACCGCCGGGCAATTGATAGACTGGCTTGGTTCGCTGGGTTATGCTCCCTTAGCCTTCTATGAGCAAGTGCGGCTCAAGCATGCCTTGTCTTGGGTGAATGCATGCTTTGTTCGGTCTTAAGGGCATGACCGCTAGGTTTTTTAAAGACTCTCGGCCTGGAAATTTTACCTGATTTCTATTTTATCAACCACGGTATTGGCGTCGTCCCCACCTATTACGCACCCCTGAATATTAAGCCCCTGATTATATCGTATCACTCCTCCGGACACCCTTGCTCGCTTGCAGTATAATACCGTGTCGTGCTTTCGTTTTTCCGCAGCGCTGTGCGCATTTGAACGGGGTATGTTTCCCTTTTATTAACTTTATGTCTTTTAAGCTCATCCACGAGATGGGCAAAGAAAAAGCATAAAAAACATGATGTAGTTAATGGAATAAGAATCATGACGTTGACTTTATCTTTAGTGAAAACACCCGCCAACAATACGATTAAGCTGCCCAGCATACAAAGAAAACCCAGGGAATTCAGGAAAATGGGCCACCTGGGCGAATCCGATGCTTCAACCATAATTTCTTTGGCGTCTTCTTTTGTATGGATCGGACGTATTTCTTGCGCCCCAGGCTCAGGGGGAGAATCTGCTTTATGCTCCGGTTGGATATAAGTGGACAGAGGTTTCCATTCTTCGGGAAATTCGGCGCTAACTAGCGTGTCGTTTTTGATTTCACCTGTAAAAAGCAATGCCTCTAAATCTGAAAGGTCAAGGGGACCAACGAGCTCATTTTTTGGTGAAGCGTAATAGTATTTCATGGTTATAGGCTAAACGTATTAGATTAGGCGCACGCTTATCCGGCGTCTTATTCGAATTCGTTATTCGAGGTTTGTTACTAGTAATTAAAGTGGATTTCCGGATTCAATAATTCTACGCGTGGCATCCTTGGTCTGATTTGACTCGGCTTTATAATATAAATTCATTGGGCAAGTAGTATATTTCCCCACTGAAACACCATTTGATCGGGTTTGTTTATAGCCGGTAATTCGATGATTTTGTCTTTCAACAGTTGGGTTGCTATTTTTTTGAGCCGTTTAGTGAACTTTGATGAATCACGTTAGATTCTTCATGATAAATTTGGTATTCGCAGCTGTCTTGTTGACCACGAAAGTTGACCCTGGTTAATCGGTCATTTTGGGAGCGGTTTAATGTCGACACGCCGATTTGCTTTCTGTCGGCGCATTGGCGAAATCGGCCCGGAGTTCATGCCGTCTAGGGTCTTTACTTTATTTGTTTTACACAAGTCAAAGTTCAGTGATTCCGCGTAAAAACGCGTTGTCCCACGGGTATTTGAGAGCTAAGCCGGAGCGCGGACACGGAGGGCTCGGAGAGGGGACGGGGAAAACCTGAGGCGCGGAAACCTGAAACTTGAGCGGGGGGAGGGCGGAGTTGGAGCGTTCAGGACGAAACGGCTCTGGCGTTCCGCTACGGGGGCGCTAGCTGGCGAACCCTTGAACACCACGTTCAAAGCCTACCGCGGCGGCCGGGCGGGGCGGAGAGATGGACACCGGGTTTGCCTGAGCGCGAATGGTTGGCTTGTTTTGGGTCATGAACGAACTCGTTTTCTAAGTCACGCAGGAGGGCGACGGCGGCTTTGTGGCGGAGGCGTTGGGCTAAAGCGTCATCACTCAAGCCGACACTTGGGACGAACTGCGGTCCAACGTGCGGCGAGGCGGTCACGGCATTTTACTTTGACCAGCCTGCTCCCGCCCGGGTGCGCCTGCACTTGGTGCGCCACGAAGTGCTCGCGTGAAAATCCCCCGCGATCTTTACGGCCGCGAACTCGCGGCGTTTCTTTGCCGAGATTGGGGTTATGCCAAGGTGAACCAGGTGGGTAGCCGCATTATCTTGCAGACCGATCAGCCGGGGCATCACCGGGTTTCCATCCTCGACCAAAAAACGCTGAGACTTGGCACGCTAAACGGCATCTTGCGCGACGTGGCGAAGGCAAAGAAGACCCCCCGTGATGCTTTCTCGGTTCGTTGTAGCGCGGTGTCCTACCGCGATTCAAGCTCCGGAGTTTTAACCACGGAGGGCGCTAAGGAATGCGTTTATTTGAAGCGTCCCGCGTGCTCGCGGGACACTCCAAAGTCAGAGCAACTCCAACTGCGCGGTGTCGGCGGGGGCGACGGTGAGTTTTTTCTTGGGCTTGGCCACCGGGGAGGAGGGGAGCTCGACTGCGGTTTCGTCGCCCTCGAGCTTGGCGAGGATGGCGCGGGCTCGGTCGATCACGCTCGGGGGCAGGCCGGCGAGGCGGGCGACTTGGATACCGAAGCTGCGCTCGGCGGGGCCGGGGATGACGCGACGGAGGAAGACGATGTCGTCGTTCCACTCCTTCACCGCCACGCTGTAGTTGCGCAGGCGTGAGAGGTGTTTTTCGAGCTGGGTCAACTCCTGGTAGTGGGTGGCGAAGAGGGTGCGGGGGCCGCGTTCGGGATCGGCGTGGAGGTGCTCGACGACGGCCCAGGCGATGGAGAGGCCGTCGTAAGTGGAGGTGCCGCGGCCGATCTCGTCGAGGATGATGAGGGAGCGGTCGGTGGCGTGGTTGAGGATGTTGGCGGTCTCGTTCATCTCGACCATGAAGGTCGAGTTGCCGCGCGCGAGGTCGTCGCTGGCGCCGACGCGGGAGAAGATGCGGTCCACCAGGCCGAGGCGGCAGGTGGTGGCGGGCACCCAGCTGCCGACGTGGGCCATGAGGGCGATGAGGGCGATCTGGCGGATGTAGGTGGATTTGCCGGCCATGTTGGGGCCGGTGAGGAGGGCGAGCTGGTCGGCGGTGGCGGAGAGGCGGGTGTCGTTGGGCACGAAGGCCTGGGAGCCGGCGGGGCGGGAGGGATCGCGGAGCATCTGCTCGACGACGGGGTGGCGGCCGGCGGTGATTTCCAAAACGGCGTCGTCCACGAACTCGGGCTGGCAATAATCCCACTCGCGGGCGAGCTCGGCCCAGCCGGCGAGGACGTCGAGTTCGGCGAGGGCGTTGGCGGTCTTGGCGAGGGCGAGGGAGTCGTCGAGCACGGCGGCGACGAGCTCGGCGAAGAGGGTGTGTTCGCGGGCGAGGGCGTTGTCGTCGGCGGAGAGGATCTCTTTTTCTTTCTGACGGAGGGCGTCGGTGACGTAGCGCTCGCCGTTCACGGTGGTCTGGCGGCGGATGTAGTCGGCGGGGACGAGGTGGAGGTTGGCCTTGGTGATCTCGATGTAGTATCCGAAATTATTGGTGAATTTGACCTTGAGGCTGCGGATGCCGGTGCGGGCCTGCTCGGCGGCCTCGAGCTCGGAAAGCCAGGCGCGGTTGCCGGTCTTGAGGGCGTGGAGGCGGTCGAGCTCGGCGTCATGGCCGGGGCGGATGAGGTTGCCGTCGGCGAGGTCGGCGGGGAGTTCGTCGGCGAGGGCGTTATCCAGAATTAAACGCAAAGACGCAAAGTCACGAAGCTCGGCGAGGAAGGGATGCAGCGGGGCATCGAAGGATTCCAAGGCCAAGCGCAGATCTGGGAGCTGCCGGAGGGTGTCGCGGATGCCGCCGAGTTCTCGCGGGTTGCGGAGGCGGTTTTGCAGGCGGCCGAGGATGCGCGGGATGTCGCGGACATTTGCGAGGGCGGAACGGAGGTCGGCGAGCGGGCCGGGGGCGGAGAGCAGGGCGCCGACGGCCGAGCTGCGTCGGCGGATCTCGTCGAGGTCTTGCGGCGGAGCGGCGAGCCAGGCCTCGAGCAGGCGGGCGCCGGGGGCGGTGCGGGTGCGGCTGAGGGCGGAGAGGAGGGATCCGGTGCGCTCGCCGCGCGTGGAGGAGAAAATCTCCAGGTTGCGCAAGGTGGCGGGATCGAGGAGGAGCGTGGCGGCGCTGCGGTGGAGCTGGAGGCGGTGTAGGTTCTCCGGTTTGGCGCAGAGGTTTTCCGTGACGTAGAGCACGAGGGCGCCGGCCGGGCCGAGGGCGGTGTGGTCCTGCGGGATGCCGAAGCCCTCGAGGTTGAGCACGCCGAGGGTCGAGAGGACGGCGCGAAGACCGGTGGCGGGCTCGAACTGGAAGGCGGGCAGCTCGGTGAGGGTGCGGCCGGCGGCGAAGGCGGCGAGGGCGTGGAGGGCGGTCTGCTCGTGCGGGGCGGAGCGCCATTTATCGAGCAGGCCCTCGGGCAGGACGAGCTCTCGGGGGTCGAGGGCGGTGAGGACGGGGAGCAAGTCCTCGGGGCGCGGATCGGAGGCGAGGCGGAAGTCGCCGGTGGAGAGATCGAGCCAGGCGGCGTGGAGACCGGCGCGGTCGGCGTGGAGGGCGGCGAGGTAGTGGTTGCGCGAGGCGTCGAGCTGTTTGGCGTCGAGGGTGGTGCCGGGGGAGAGGATGCGGGTGAGGGCGCGGCGCACGAGTTTGCCGGCGACGGCGGGCTCGGCCTGGTCGCAGATGGCGACCTTGCGGCCGGCGGCGAGGAGTTTGTTGACGTAGCCGTCGGCGGCGTGGAAGGGCAGGCCGGCCATGGGGTGGTCGCCGCGCTTGGTGAGGGTGAGACCGAGGAGGCGCGAGGCATCGATGGCGTCGTCGAAGAACAACTCGTAGAAATCGCCGAGGCGGAACAGCAGGAGGGTGTCCTTGGGCAGGCCGCGTCTCACCTCGAAATACTGCTGGAGCATCGGGGTGAGCTTGGGGGCGGGCTCGGGGGATGCGGCGGCGGAGGGGGACGAGGCTGACATGCAGGCAATGTTTACGGAAGGGCGGGCCGTAAAAAGCACAAAAGGGGCAAAAATGCCCCTTGCCCCAAAAAAACGGTGCGGATGCTGGCCGTTCTTACCGTCCACGACGGGAGTGGAGGGAGCTTTTCACGGGCCGGGTGCGGACGGGGGTGGCGTCGGCGAGCCAGTATTCCCTCGGCATCTCGAGGGCGTAGGCCTGGGCGGTGCCGTGGAACGTCGCGGTGAACAGCACCCAACGCTGGTCGGGGGTGAGGTGCGGATTGGGCTCGGCGGTCTTGTAGTCGTTTTGGGCCATGGAGCAGAGCTTGATGGGACGTAGCTCGCCGTGGTCAGGCACGAGGATGAACATGGCCTGGCGCTCGGGGTGTTCTTTGACGGTGCCGCCGTCGGCGACGAAGAATTTGCCGTCGGGCGACTGGGTGTAGTGGAGCGAGGCGAAGGAAGGTTTTATCGGGTAGCGGGTGATCGCGCCATCGGCGACGGCGCGGCCCTCGAGGAACTGGTTGCCCGGGGTTTTGCGATAGCTGTGGTCATACCAGATGGTGGCGCCGTCGGTGGACCAGAACTCGTGGCCCGCGATCTCGTTGGCCTCGGTGCGCTTGAGCACGACCTGCGGTTGCGAACCATCGCCGATGCGAAGCGTCCACATGCGATCAACCTGCGCCCAGGGACCCTCGTGGCAATACATCAGGAGCGACGGATCGGACGGGGAGAACTGGGTGTGGCCGAGCCAGGTGTTGATGCGGTGGAGTTCGGTGACCTTGCCGGACTTGATGTCGGCGGCGATGAGCAGGTTGGTGTCGTGGCGGTTAAAGGTGTCGCCGAACGTGGAACCCTGGTTGGGCGGCGTGGTGAGGACGGGCTCGTTTTCGTGCTCCTTGACGAGGCTGCCGGTGCCGACGACGAGAGATTCGTCGGCGTTGACGGTGAGGCCGCCGGAGCAGGTGATGTCGGCGGGCATGTCGGCGACCTTGCGGGTTTGCAGGTCGAGGATGTTGGTGGCGTAGATGGCGCGGTCGCCGTCGGAGGTGAAGTAAAGGTTGCCCGATTTCGGCACGAGGACCTGGTTCTTGGTCATCTGCGGGGTGAGCAAGACGAGCGCGCCGGTTTTAAAATCGTAACGATAGAGATGCCCGGCGGTGTGTCCGGCGGAGCGGTCGAGGTAGCGGACGATAGTGTAGCGACTGTCGGGGGTGGTGCAGGCCTGGGTAAAATAGATGACGCCGGAGGCTTGGTTGGGGACGGTGGAGAGGTGGATGATCTTCGCGCCGGTGTCGGGGTCGGTGAACTCGGCCGGGATCGGAGTGGCGTGCGCGGTGCAGGCGGCGAACACGGCGAGGCCGGCAGCGCGGCAAAGAGGGAGCGAGAGGATGCGGGACAGAGGATTATACATGGGGTGGGTAAACTTGGGACGCTGACGGAGGGGACAGTGTTTCGCGCCGAGCGGCGAATACTCCTGCGGCGAAGTCTTGCAGTTCGCAAGTTTCGCGGGTCAACCGCCGAGGTAGGCGGCCTTGAGGCGGGGGTCGTCGGCGAGCTCGGCGCTGGGGCCGTGGAGGGCGATGCGACCGCTCTCCAGCACGTAGGCGTAGGAGGAGACGGCGAGAGCGAGGCGGGCGTTTTGCTCGACGAGGAGGATGGGGATGCCCTCGTCGCGGTTGATGGCGACGATGCGCTCAAAAATGCTCTCGATCAGCTTGGGGGCGAGGCCGAGGGAGGGTTCGTCGAGAAGGAGAAACTTGGGCGCGCTCATGAGTGCGCGACCGATGGCGAGCATCTGTTGTTCGCCGCCGGAGAGGGTGCCGGCGGTCTGGCTCCGGCGCTCGGCAAGGCGTGGGAAGAGCTGGAAAACGTGGTCGCGGGTCGCGGCGATGGCGGCGCGGTCGGAGCGCAGGTAGGCGCCCAGATCGAGATTAGCCAAGACGGTGAGCTCGGGGAAAACCAGCCGCCCCTCCGGCACTTGGCAGAGGCCGCGGCCAACAATGTCGTGCGGCGGCACGTTGGTGAGGTCGCGGCCGTCGAAGGTGATCCGCCCGCAGGTGGGACGGAGCAGGCCGGAAAGGGTGTGGAGCGTGGTGGTCTTGCCCGCGCCGTTGCCGCCGATGAGCGTCACGATCGCTCCGGCCGGAACGTTGAAAGAGATGCCGGAGAGGGCGTTGATCGCGCCGTAGGAGACGTGAAGATCGGTGACGGTGAGCATGGAGCGTGGCGGTTGGAAAAGCGGCTTTTAGCGCGGGCTTTTCAGCGCATGGTCGGCGGGGAGATTTTCGCCGGACCAGATTTTTTCCCACGACGTCTTCTCGGCGGGATTGCGCCAAAAAGGATCGGAAGACGGCAGGCCGAGCGGCAGGAACGCGACGCTGCAAAGGTAGAGGCTGCCGGTCGAAATATAGGTCTCGCCGAGGCCGGGCTGGTGACCGGCGAGGCCGATGCGCAGCCAGCCGCCGGCGTCGAAAGTGCCCGCTGCTTCCAGGGTGCGGCGGATGACCGAGGTGAGGGCTACACGGGCCTGCGCGGCGGTAACGCCGGCGGGCAGGGCTCGTCGCAGGGCGGCGAGGGCCAGTCCTTGAAACGCGCCGCAACGGTAGGCGATGGAGCGGCCGATGGCCGGATAGCTGCCGTCGGGCGCGATCATCCGTTCCTGGATGGCAGCGAAGCGGGTGAGGCGCTCGCGGGACTGATCGCGAAATTTGGCCATCGCGGGGGATTCCTCGCCGAGCACGTCGAGTGCCTCGACCAGCATGGGCTGGATTACGAAGGCGTTGTAGTAATCACAGTGAAACTCGGGGCCGTCGCCGTAGATGCCGTCGCCGAGATACCAGGCGGCGTGTTTGTTGATGCCATTGAGCAGGCGGGCATCGTCGCGGCCGGCGCCGACGCGATGGAGGAAAACCTCGATGCTGGTGGCGAAGAGCAGCCAGTTGCTCTCGTAGGGCTTGATCGGGCGGGTGGATTTGAGCGCTGCGATGAGGTTGGCCTGCACGCGCGGGTCGAGCGGCTGCCAGAGCGCGGCGGGGGCGCGGAGCAATGCCTGGGCGAGAAACGCGGCGTCCACGAGGGGTTGCCCGCCCTTGGTGAAGTTGAGGAAGTCGGGCGAGGCGGGGTCGGTGGCGGCGTCGAGGGCGAGGCGGGCGAGCGAGGCGAGGCGGCTGCGCTCGGCGCCCTCGGCGGTGGTGTCGGAGGGGAGTTCCAGCCACGGGGCCAGACCGGCGAGCACGCGCGCAAAAGCCTCGAGATGCGTGTAGTCGGGGCGATCCTTCACGCCGGGGGCGGACTCCACCGGCATGGTGGCTTTGAGGCGGCGGGTGGCGAGGGTGCCGAGGACGGGGTCGGCGAGGCGGGTGGCGAGGGCGCACCAGAGCGAGCGCGTATCCGCATCGTTGTGACCGGCAGGAGGGGAAGATGCGGCTGCGCGGGGTTGCTCGTCGGCCGCGGCGCTCGCGCCAGCGAGCAAGCCGACGGTGGAATACTCTATAAAGGAGCGGCGGGTGAGCATGGCGGGTCGGGGTGGTAGCAGCCGGTGGGCCTAGTGATGGAAAAGCGCCGTGGCGTGCTCGGATCCGAGGTAGGCCTCGATCACCGCGGGATTCTGCCGGATGCCGTCCGGCGAACCTTCGGCGATCTTTTTGCCGTGATCCAGCACGGCGATACGCTGGCAGACCCCCATCACGACACGCATGGAGTGTTCGACGAGCAGGATGGTCAGGTTGAACTCGCGGTGGACGCGCTGGATCAGGGCGACGAGGTCGATTTTTTCCTGCGGATTCAGGCCGGCGGCGGGTTCGTCGAGCAGCAGCAGGCGAGGGCGGGTGGCGAGGGCGCGGACGATTTCGAGGCGGCGTTGTTCGCCGTAGGGCAGGCTGAGGGCGGGGGCGTCGCGGAAACGGGACAAGTTGAAAAGATCGAGCAGCTCGTCGGCGCGGGCGGTGATGGCGTCCTCGCTCTCGCGGAAGGCGCGCAGGCGGACCAAGGACTGCAAGGGCGAGGCGGTGCGGTGGAGGTTGCCGGCGGCGCGCACATGATCGAGGACGCTAAGCGAGCCGAAGAGGCGGATGTTTTGAAACGTGCGGGCGATGCCCGCGGCCACGATACGGTGGGGGGCCATGCCGGCGAGGGGACGGCCGCCGAAGCTCACGGTGCCGGAGGCGGGCGGGTAGAGCCCGGTGATGAGGTTGAAGGCGGTGGTCTTGCCTGCGCCGTTGGGGCCGATGAGCCCCACCAGCTCGCGCTCGTGCAGCGTCAGGTCGAGGGCATCCACGGCGGTGAGTCCGCCGAAGCGGACGGTGGCCTGTGAAAGCTGGAGGAGCGGGGCGGACATGGGGAAGAGGCTGAAACGCGTAAAAACGGAAAAGCTGAAATTTGGAAAAAGGAAAACCGGAGCGGGTGGTTAGACGGGAGCGCGGGACTTGGCGCGGCGGACGGTGAAGTTAAACAAGCCCTGCGGGCGAAGCAGCATGAGCGCGATGAGCAGGGCGGCGTAGAGCACGAGACGGTATTCGGCGACCGGGCGGAGGAACTCGGGAAGCAAGGTGAGCAGAATGGCGGCGAGGATGACGCCGAGGGTGTTGCCCAGGCCCCCGAGGATGACCATCACCACGATTTCTATGCTACGGGTGAAATCGAAACCGGCCGGCGTGATGGTGAGCTTGAAATGGGCGAAAAGTGAGCCGGCGACGCCGGCGAAAAACGCGCCCACGGTGAAGGCGACGACCTTGTAGCGGGCGGGATGGAGGCCGGTGGCGGCGGCGGCGATCTCGTCGTCGCGCACGGCGCGGAAACCGAGTCCATAGCTGGAGCGCACAAGACAGCCGACGGTGAAAACGGTGGTGGCGACGGCGGCGATGACCCAGAACGGCGTGGTGTAGGGAGGGATACCGTTGAGGCCGAGCGCGCCGCCGAGGGGCTCGAAGTTTTGCAGCAGCACGCGAATAATCTCGCCGAAGCCTAGAGTGACGAGGGCGAGGTAGTCGCCGCGCAGGCGCAGCGAAGGGATGCCTACGAGCAGGCCGGCAAGGGCAGCGGCGGCACCGCCTGCCATCAGTGCACCGAAAAACAAGGCGTTTTCGGCGAAGCCTCCCTGGGCGGGTGAATCACCGATCAGGCGTGGACCTAGGAAGAGTGAGACGGCGGTGGCGGCGTAGGCGCCGACGGCCATGAAGCCCGCGTGGCCGAGGGAAAACTGTCCGGTGTGGCCGGCGATGAGATTGAGCGAGACGGCGAGGATGACGTTGATGCCGACACCGATGAGCACATCGAGATGGTAGGGATCGAGGTGGCCCGAGAATGCCGAGACAAGCCAGGCGACGCCGAGGGCGAGGAGAAGGCTGAGATGGGGCTTGGGCATGAGCGAGAGGCAGGGTCAGACTTTTTCGACGCGGGGTTTGCCAAGCAGACCGGCGGGACGGAAAAGCAGGAAGAGAATGAGCAGGGCGAAGGCGATGGCGTCTTTGTAAGTTGAATACTCGCTGCCGCCGACGAAGGTCTCGACCAGACCGAGAAGCAGGCCGCCGAGGGCCGCGCCCGGGATGCTGCCGATGCCGCCGAGGATTGCGGCGATAAACGCCTTCAAGCCCGGCAGCACGCCCATGAACGGGTCGATGGACGGGTAGTTGGTGGCGTAGAGCACGCCGCCGGCCCCGGCCAGGGCGGAGCCGATCACGAAGGCGAAACGGATGACGACATCGTTGTTGATTCCCATCAGGCGGGCGGCGCGCGGGTTTTGGGAAACGGCGCGCAGGGCCGCGCCCATCTTGGTGCGGAAGACGATGAAACGCAGGGCGACGGCGAGCACGAGGGCGACCAGCAGAACGACCACCTGGTTGCTGGAGAAATCCAAGCCGCCGGCGGAAAGCGCGCGGGCGGGGAAAACCGCGGGGAAGGCGCGCGGCGCGGCGCCGAACACCAACTGGCCTAGTGCTTGGAGCAGGCAGGATACGCCGATGGCGGTGATGAGGACGTTGAGCGTGGGCGCGTTGCGCAGCGGGCGGTAGGCGAAGCGCTCGATCAAGGCGCCGAGCACGGCGCAGATCAGCATGGCGCCAAGGACGACCAGCACACCGCCAAGGATGGTGTCCGCGGGCACGAGCGGGGCGAGGTAGAGGCCGGCGAAAGCCCCGACCATGAAGACATCAGAGTGGGCGAAGTTGATGAAGCGCAGCACGCCATAGACCATCGTGTAGCCTAGGGCGAGTAGCGCGTAAATCGCGCCGAGGGAGAGGCCGTTGACGAGCTGTTGGAGGAATTCGGTCAAGACGGCGGAAGGAGCTGGGGGCGAGGAGCTGGAGTCCGGGTGCAGGGCTTAAGGCGCGACGCTTTGGACAAATTTGAATTTACCGTTCTGAACGGTGATGATGCTGGCGGCTTTAGAGGCGTTGCGGTCGGCGTCCAGCGTGGTGATGCCGGTGACTCCGGCGTAGCCCTTGGTGGCGGCGAGGGCGTCGCGCACGGCGGCGGCTTCGACGGTCTTGGCGCGGGTGATGGCATCGGCCAGCACCATGGCGGAATCGTAGCCGAGGGCGGCCATGGCGTCGGGAGTCTCGCCGTTCCAACGGGCGCGGAAGGCGGCGACAAAGGACTGGACCTTGGGCGAGGAGTCCTCCGGCGAGTAGTGAGTGGAGTAATACGTGCCGTTCATGGCGGCGCCGCCGATTTCCAGCAGTTGAGGGGCTTCCCAGCCATCGCCGCCGAAGAGCGGGAGGGTGAGGCCGAGTTCGCGGGCCTGGCGGGTGATGAGGGCGGCCTCGGTGTAGTAGCCGGGCACGAAGATGGCGTCCACGCCGGCGGCGCGGATGGCGGTAAGCTGGGCTTTAAAATCCTTGTCCCCCTCGGCGAACTTTTGCTCGAGCGCGATCTCGCCGCCGTCGGCGACGAAGCGTTCCTTGAAATACTTGGCCAGACCGACGGAGTAGGCGGAGGAGACGGAGGTGACGACGGCGACGCGTTTGGCCTTTAGGTTTTCCTTGGCATACTTGGCCATGACGGTGCCCTGGAACGGATCGATGAAGCACACGCGGAAAATGTAGTCGCCGACGGCGGTGACCTTGGGGTTGGTGGACGAGGGCGAGATCATCGGGATCTTCGCGCGCTGGGCGATGGGGGCCATCTCGAGGGAACGGCTGGAGGCTACCTCTCCGAGGAGGGCGACGACCTTTTCACGGGAGACAAGCTTGCGGGCGACGGTGGCGGATTCGCCGGCCTTGGACTGGTTATCCTCGGTGAGAAGTTCGACCGGGCGGCCGAGCACGCCGCCGGCGGCGTTGAGTTGCTCGATCGCAAGCAAGGTGCCCTGATGGGACGCGTTGCCGAAGGCGGCCTCCTTGCCCGTAAGCGAGGCGACCTCGCCGACCTTGATCGGCTCTGCGGCGGTGAGCGCGGTGACGGCGAAGAAGGGGAGGAGAGAGGCGAAGAGGAATGATTTCATGGGTGGGATTAGGGAAAACGCAGCAAAGGCATGGTTAGGATGCAAAGATGTAATGCGAGCTGACAACCTAAGATCACGCCGAATGAGCCGGAATCAGCAGTCATTAATCCACAACTGGACGCCTGTCTGGCAGGCTTTATCAGGGGGCGAGAGTAATCGTGAGCCGGAGGAAGCGCCGGGGCTGGGTCGATAACGGGGTGGTATCGATGAAGGTGACGGAACCGGCGACGCCCGTATTGTAGGGGTTGTTCGCAGTTGTAACCGTGCTCCAGGTTCCGCCGGTGAAATCGTCGCGTCCCTCCACGGTGTAGGTGAGTTTGGCGTCGGCGATGGTGGTGTAACTTAGAGTCAGGCGACCGTTATTGGTGCCGAGTATGACAGGGCTGTTATCTGCGACAGCGGGACTGGTGCCGGTGGCGTATTCGAGCAGGTTGGCAGCGCCGTCGCCATCGAAGTCGAAGGTGTCGGCGGCGTAACCTAAGTTGGCGTAGGTGCCAAAGTAATTGGTGCGCCACAACTCGACTGCGGGGCGAGGGGTCCAGACAAGACTGGTGCCGGCGGCGCTCTGCGAGAGCGAGAAAGTGCCGTAGTTGGATGCGGGGCGGGCCGCCGTGTCAGTGGTGATGGTGCCGAGGGTGAAGGAGCCGCTCTGGGGGGCGGCGATGACCGGCCAGGTGCGGATGGAGGACCAGAAAGGATCGGTGAAACGCACGCCGCCGCTGGAGCGGTTGAGAATCAGGTTCATGGGCACGGTCCCCTTGATGACGACTAAGGGCGTGGTGACGCGATCGGCTCCGGTGATGGAGTTGGAGGCGGGTTCCCACTCCAGTCGGCTCTGGTCGTCAAAGGTGAGGTTGCCGGTGATGGTGAGTGTGCCTGCGCCCTCGTTGCCGGGGGCGAGAGTGCCGAGCACGGTGAGAGGACCGTTGACGGTGCCGGAGCCTGAAAGCGATTGGGAGGCGGGGACCTTGTAGCCGACGGAGACACTGGCGACGTCCAAGGTGGCGCCGGTGGACACGACGAGACCGGATGAATTCGGGAATGCGGCGGCAAGTCCGATTTGCAGCGTGCCGCGGGAGACGAGGACGGGTCCGCTGAGGGATTGGGCGGAGGCGAGGGACAGGAGGCCGGTGCCGTTTTTGGTTAACGAAGCAGCGCCGCCGATCACACCGGTGCCGCCGAAAGTGAAGGTGCCGTTGGTGGTGATGGTGACGGAGGAGGGGGAAAGCGAGCCGGCGAGCTCGATATCGGTGATGGCGGTGGTGTCATTAAACGTAACGCTGTCGCCGGTCCGAAAAACATCCGGGGATGCGCCGTTGCTCCAGTTGGCGGATTGCAGGATGTCCCAGAAAGTGCCGGTGGTGCCGGTCCAGACGAGACTGGCGGGGCTGCGGGCGGTGAGGACGAGGCCGTTGTTGGTGAAGTTGGCAGGCAGGGACGGGGTGGCGTCGATGAGATCGAGCACGCCGTTGTTGATGAAAGCGCCGCTGACTGCGAGGGCGGCGCCGGAGGTGAGGCGAAGCAGGCCGTTATTGGTGACTGCCCCGTTGACCGTCAGGTTGCCCGAGTCGCAGAAGGCCTGGCCATCGAGGACGAGGGCGGCGTTGAGCGTGCCGGGGCCCAGATAGTTGGCGCCTTCCGCGACATGGGCGGTGGCGGCGGTGAGGGTGCCGTTGACCTGGAGCGTGCCGCCCGGGGCTACCTCCACGACGGCGGCGGTGCCGTGGGTGAGGGAGCCGGTGACGCGCAGCGTGCCGTTCTCGACGGTGGAGGTGCCGTTGATGAGGCCGGTGCCGGACAAGGTCCAGGTGCCGGAGCCGGTTTTGGCGAGATTGGTGAAGCCGTTGGTCTGCTCGCCGATGGAGCCGGCGAAGGTGGCGTCGGTATTGATGCCGCCGATACGATAGGTGATCTGGCGGCCGCCGATGGCGCCGCCCTTGATGGAGGCGGAGGCCGCGCCGGAGAGTTCGCCGAAGGAGACGAAAGTGCCGAGGCCCTGGTTTAGATTACCGGCGTAGTAGGCGGAGACGCCGGCGCCGAGGTTGACGGCGGCGGAAGGCATGCCGGGCCAGGAGTAGTCGAGGGCCATGCGGAAGTCGGCGGTGGTGCCGGTGGTGGCGTTCAGGCGGCCGGTGAAGCCGGACCAATCACCGAAGATGCCGGCGCGGACGGAGCCGTTGACCAAGGGATAGTTCAAGGTGCCGCCGCCGGTGAGTTTGCCGGTCAAGGAGGAGCGCCAGGCCGGGGCGAAGGTGGCGGTGGCGCCGGAGGGCACGTCGATGTTCCAGGGAGCGGTGACGGTCACGCTGGTGCTGCTGGCGAACATCGAGAGGGTGCCGCCGTTGAGGGTGACGGCGCTGGAGCCAAGGGCGGTGGAGTTGGCGGCGTCGTTGGCGAAGGTCAGCGTGCCGGCGTTGATGACAGTCTGGCCGGAGTAGGAGTTGGCGGAGGACAGGGTGAGTTTGGCGGTGCCGGATTTGGTCAGGCCGGCTTGCCCAGTGAGATCTCCGGTGCCGGTAAAAATGTAGTCCTTGGTGGCGTTGACGGTGACGGAATTCGATTCGAGCGAACCGGTCAGGGTGATCGAGGTGGTGTTGGCGCCGGAGGAGTCAAAGATGACGGCGTCGCCGGTGCCGTAGGCGGTGGCGTTTGAAGAAGCGAGGAAACTAGCGGTGGTGCCGGCGTCCCACGTGTTGGCGGCGGCGGTGGTGCCGCCTTTCCACGTGAGGGTGCGACCGGAGGACGGGGGTGGAGGCGGGAAGGCGGGCAGCTCCATGCCCAAGTAGTCATACATGACGTGCGAGGAAGTCTCGGAGGTGTTTTGCGAGAGGGTGAACGCATTGGCGCCGACCCGGAGGCGTGAGGTGGGGATGGAAACTTTGACGACCGAATATTTCGCGTGGATGCCCTGGCGGAGGAGGGCGTTGCCGCCGTCGTTTGACGGGGAGATGCGAGTGAAGGCGTTGGCTTCGTCGTTGAGGGTGAGGTAGAGGCGGGCGTAGTTGGAGCTGGCGATGCCAATGGTGAGGACGGCGTTGCCGGTGGACGGGACGGCGGGAAGGTTGAAGTTCAGTTTCCAGTTCCAAGAGCCCCAGGTGGTGACGCCGTTGTTGGTGGTGGGGTAGGCGCTGTGGACGTAGTTCAGGCCCGTGGCGGGGTTGTCGGTGCCGATGTTAAAGATGAGCGGATTGGGGAACTCGGCCGGGTAGACGTCCCAGAGGTAGGGGGTGAAGTAGTCGTCGCCATGGCGCCAGTCGCGCGCGGTGCGATCGGCGGTGCCGAGCTCCCAGGCGAGGCTGGCTCCGCTGCGGGGGACGGTCCAGGTGAGCGTGCCCTGATTGTTGACGGTGTTGGCGGTGACGGTGACGGCCAGTTTTGAAAACTCGCCGACGGTGCCATCGTTGTAGGCGTAGAGCGTGTAGGCGCCGGGGCGGACGGCTGGGAGGGTAAAGTTGCCGGAAGTGTCGGCGCGGGTCCAGTATTGGTATTTTTTGCCCTGATACTGCCAGTTGCCGTCGGTGTCCTCGGGGGCGGCGAGGCCGATGTAGGCGTTGGCAGAGGAGACGGAGGGTTTGAGCGAATCGGTGATGACGAGTTTGCCGGTGACGGTGCCGCGGCCCGAGGCGGCGGGGTGGTCGGTGGTGGTGAGCCAGGAGTAGGGCCAGGCGGCCTTCTCGGCCGTGACCTGGGCTTGAGCGTCGGCCCAGAGGGCGTTGCCGGCGTTGGAGGCGGCGGCGGAGGCGTTGCAGTAGAGCAGGAAAGGACCGTAGAGCTTGCGCCAGGTTTCGCCGGCCGCGACGGACGTGCCGGAGCCATCGTAGTGGTTTCGGCCAAAGTGCATGAGGATGTAGCTCTCGGAGGTGGTAAGGTCCTGCTTGGTGGGGCCGTCGTTGAAGTAATCGTGGCCGCCCAGGACGAACCAGACGCCCTTCTTCGCGATGTTGCTGGCGTGGCCCCAGGTGCCGATTTCGGAGTAGCGGGCGGAGTAGGAGTATTTGCCGTCGTAAAGGCCGGCGCGGACGCCGGTGGTGAGTTTCACGATCTCGGCGATGCCGGTGGGCAACGCCTGCTGGTAATCGTAGTAGGAAGGCATTTCCCAGTTGCGGGCGGCGTCCACGTAGGCGCGTTCGAAGGTGAAGGTGGTGGAGGTTCGCGGGAGTTTCCAGACGATGCGCCACTCGCCGACGGAGGCGGCTGGGTAGGTCGAAGGATGGTCGAGGATGGCGAAGGCGTAGAGGCCGGTGTCTCCCCGGCGCAGCACGTAGTGGAGGTCGATATCGAAAACGTGTTTATAGCCGGCGGTGGAGTTCCAGGTGCGTTTACAGGAGATTTCGATGTGGTCGGTGGTGCTGGAGACCACGGAGTAGACGCAGCCGCTGGGTTGCTCGTAGGACGTGCCGCCGTCCATGCTGTAGTAGATCGGGTTGGCCGTATCCACCATCTGGGTGCCGTTGAGTTTGTAGGAGGTGACCTTGCCGGAGGCTTTGTCGATCACAGCCTGTATGACCCCGTTGTCCAGGGTGGCAGTGGTCGAGGTGGTGGTGAGCACGACATTCGCGCCCACGCCCGCGGCGCCGCCGCCGGCGTCGTTGGCGTGCAGCGCACTGGTGACGAGGAACAGGCTGACGAACAGGATTAAGAACGAGAGGCCTGCGCGGGTGAGATCGGAGAGCCGGGCGACGAGTCGCGCGAAAACGTCCGATGTGATGAGGGGGTAAGGCATCGAGGATGAAGGCTCCCGACGGGGTGGGGGTTCTATCTAGGGCAATGAAGAGACAAGCTGGATTTCAGCAAGGGACGCAGCAATGATTCAGCATGAGGCCGTTCGGCTAAAATAGGCACCGCGTCGCTATCTTACAGTTCGCGTTGAGGAGACGAACCACGCCCGAAGGGCCGTTCAACTACAAGTCGTAGTGACAGGCCACTTCGTGGGCGGGGCGGGCGGGGGCTGGTGTGCGCAAGGCCGGTTTCTCGGTGCGGCAGCGGTCAGTGGCGTGCGGGCAGCGGGGGTGGAAGGGGCAACCGCCCGGCGGATTAATGGGGGAGGGGACGTCACCTTTGAGCACAATACGCGTCGACTGGCGGCGCGGTTCGGGCACGGGGATCGCGGAGATGAGGGCCCGGGTGTAGGGGTGGGCGGCGCGACGGTAAAGGGTGTCGGCATCGGCCGTCTCGACGATGTGGCCGAGATACATGACGGCGATGCGATCGGAGACGTGTTTCACGACGGCGAGATCGTGGGCGATGAAGAGGTAGGCGAGGCCGAGTTCGCGTTGCAGGTCGAGCAACAGATTGAGCACCTGGCCCTGGATGGAGACGTCGAGGGCGGAGACGGGTTCGTCGCAGATGATGAGCTTGGGGTTCAGGGCGAGGGCGCGGGCGATGCCGATGCGCTGGCGCTGGCCGCCGGAGAACTCGAAGGGGAACCGGTCGGCGGAGGAGGCGGGCAGGCCGACGCGCTCGAGCAGGGCGGCGATGCGAGCGGGGCGGTCGGCGGCGGTGCCGATGCGGTGGATGATGAAGGGCTCGGCGAGGAGTTCGCCGACGGAGTGGCGGGCGTTGAGCGATTCACCGGGATCTTGGAAAACCATCTGAATCTCGCGGCGGAGGGGCTTGAGCTGGCGGGGCGAGAGCAGGGCGAGATCGGTGCCGTTAAAAAGGATCTTTCCTGTCGTGGGGCGGTGGAGCCGGACGAGGGATTTGCCGAGGGTGGACTTGCCGCAACCGGACTCGCCTACGAGCCCGAGCGTCTCGCCGGAGCGGAGCGTAAGGGAGACGCCGTCCACGGCGCGGCACCAGGCGCGGGCCTTTAACCAGACGCCGCCTCGCACGGGGAAGTGCATGCGCAGGTCGCGGACATCGAGGAGGGGGGCGGAGGCGGACATGGAATAGGAGAGCGAGGACGAATTTATTTAAAGGGGGATGCGGCGTTTTTTGCGGTCAGTCGCGATTATAGGCCGAGCTGGAGCCTGACGTTCCCGGGGGAAGTTCGCGCCAGCGGTGGCAGGCGGCGGTATGGCCGGCGGTGATGGTTTCGAGGGGCGGCTGGGTGGCGCAGACGGGGGCGACCCACGGGCAGCGGTTGGCGAATCGGCAGCCGGCGGGCATTTCGGCGAGGCCGGGCACCAGGCCGGGGATGGTGGCGAGGCGGGACTTGCGCTCGGCTTCCAGACGCGGAATGGCGGAGAGCAGGCCGCGCGTGTAGGGGTGCGAAGGACGGGTGAAAATCTCTTCGACCGGGCCCTGTTCCGCGATGCGTCCGGCATACATGACTACGACCTCATCGCACATCTCGGCGACGACGCCCAGATCGTGGGTGATGAGCAGGATGGCCATGCCGAGTTCGCGTTGAAGCGAGCGCAGCAGGTCGAGGATCTGGGCCTGGATGGTGACGTCGAGGGCGGTGGTGGGCTCGTCGGCGATGAGCAAGGCGGGGTTGCAGGCGAGGGCCATCGCGATGACGACGCGCTGCCTCATGCCTCCGGAGAGTTGGTGCGGATATTCCTGGGCGCGGATTTCGGGGGAGGGGATGCCGACCTTGGCGAGCATATCCACGGCGAGGCGGGCGGCCTCGGTTTTGTCGCGGGTGCGGTGAAGGAGGAAGACCTCGGCGAGCTGGCGGCCGATCCGGTGGACGGGGTTCAGGGCGGTCATCGGTTCCTGAAAGACCATTCCGATGCGACCGCCGCGGATGCGGAGCACGTCGGCGGGGGTGGCGGTTGCGAGGTTGGCGCCCTCGAAGTGAATGGAGCCGCCTACGATGCGGCCGGAGGGTTGGGGCAGGAGTCGGAGCAGGGATAGGGCGGTGACACTCTTGCCGCAGCCGGATTCGCCAACGAGGCCGAGGGTGCGGCCGCGAGGGATGGAAAAACTGATGCCGTCCACGGCGCGGAGCAGGCCGGCGTCGGTGTCGAAGGCGACGGAGAGGTCGCGGACGTTCAGGAGTTCAGACATCGGATGAGGGCGTTAAGCAAGTAGATGCGGCGCGGAGGGGCTACTCCTTGGGTTTCCACTGGTCATAGGTGCGGACGGAGGAGGGGAAAGCTTTGGAATCATCACGACGGGCGGCGAGGGTCCCGGGTTTTTGAGACTCATCGAGCCAGTGGACGTTTTGCTCGAGGGCGTCGGTGGAGAAGCGGGCATTGAAGTTCTCCGGGAAGTGGACCCAGCGCCAGGTAGCGATGCGATAGAACGGCATGACGAAACCGGGCGAAAAGGAGGCCTCGTCGTAGAAGATTTCTTCCATCTTGCGGGCCATGACACGCATCTCGTCGAGGTTTTCGGAGGTATCGTAGCGGGTGATGAGGGCGTCGATTTCGGGGATGGCGAGGCTTTGGAGATTGTTGGTCTGGACCTTGGGTTTGCGGACGGGGTTGGGGGTGGTGCCGTCCGGGAGGTAGGGCTGGTCGTAGGCGTTCACCGAGTGGTAGTTTTCCCAATAGCGGGGGAAAAGCTCCACGCCCACGTTGAAGGCCGAGAAGGTGATGTCGTGGTTTTTTTCCTGCACCTTTTTCCAAGCGGCCGAGGCGTCGAGGATCTCGACCTGGAAATCGAGACCGGCCTTGCGGGCCTCCTGCTGGAGAATGGTGAGCACGGGGGCGAGGGATTCGTAGCCGGAGGTGAGGGTGACGGAGAGGCGCTGGCCGGCGGCGTTCACGAGGATGCCGTCCGGTCCCCGTTTGGTGAAGCCGGCCTTGGCGAAGTGCTCGGCGGCGAGGGCGAGATCGAAAGAACGGGCGCGGAGCGTCGGGTGGCTCATGTCGCCGAAGCCTTCGGAAGGGGTGTTGAGGCGGGTGTAGTCGCCGCGGAAATACTGGGCGATGACGAGCGCCCAGTTGGAGGCGTATTGGATGCCGAGACGGACCTCGCGTTCGGAGAGGAGGGGGCGGGCGGTGTTCATCCACAGGCCGTAGTTGGGGCGGGGAATGTCGTTGTAGAAAGTGGACTTGGCGATGAGGCCGCGGGTGACGAGCGGGGCGTTATCGGGCAGGCGCTCGTAATTATACTCGGCGAGGTTCATGCCGAAGGCGTCGAGATCGCCGGCGAGGAAGGATTCCCAGGCGGTGGTGGTCTCGCGGATGACGCGGAGGCGAATCTGGGCGGGGTTGAAACGGTAACGAAACTGGACTTTGTCGTTGGCCCACCAGTTGGGGAGACGCTCGAAGGAGATGTGGTTGCGATTGGTCGCGGTGCGTTTCAGTTCGTTATCGGTGAGGATGTAGGCACCGGTGGTAGGGGCGAAACGCCAGTTGTAGCGGGTGACGTAATCCTCGCCGACCTCGCGGTAGAAGTGGCTCGGGGTCGGGGTGAGTTCGAGCACGCGGCTCAGGAGATCGGGGCGAGCGTCTTTGAGCGTGATGGCGAAGGTGAGGTCGTCGTAGCGGGTGATACGGGTGTAGTTTTCCCCGATGCCGTAGAAGTTGTTATACCACGGGGCTTGAATGTAGGTGCTTTGGTTGAGCCAGAACATGAAAAGCACATCGTCGCTGGTGACGGCGGGGCCGTCGCTCCAGCGTGCGGCGGGGTCGATGCGGACGTAGACGGTTTTGGCGGGTAGATCGACGGCCCACTGGCTGGCGACGCCCGGGAAAAAACGATGAGGGCCGGCGACGTCGGGGTGCAGTTGACCGAATTTCAAGAAAATATCGTCCTGAAGGTAGGTGCGGAAACCGCTGTTGGAGTCGGGTCCGAGGATACGAAGGGTGCGGGGGAAATCCTGGATGCGGCCCTGCCAGGTGCCGCCGCGTTTGCGGGCGGGGGAGCCGAGTTCGGGGAGCGGGCCGCCGTCGGTCCAGGAGAGGCCGGGGGGAAGGTCGGCGGGGGCTTTGAAGACGAAGAAGTCGGGGTGCGCCTTGTAATAGGCGGCGACCTCGGCGGAGTTGTCGCGGGCGGGGTTGGACGCGTGGGGGGCGGGGGATGCCGAAGCGGCGGCGGGGGCAGTGGAGGTGGGCGCGTCGGAGGCGGGTTTGGCGCAGGCGGCGAGCAAGAGGGTCGCGGCGAGCAGGATGGTGTTTTTAACGAAGCAATGCGTGGAGCGGGCGGAGGAGCGGGTGGACATGGCGATCAGCGATAAAGGGTGAATTTTTTGGGGTCGAAGGCCTCGCGGACGGCCTCGCCGACGAACGTGACGAGGATGAGCACGAGGGTCATGGCGGAGAAAGCGGAGAGGACGATCCAGGGTGCGAGGGTGAGTTGTTTGGTGCCCTGGCTGAGCAGCTCGCCCCAGCTTGGGGTGGGAACGGGAAGCCCGAAACCGAGGAAATCAAGCGCGGTGAGCGAACCGATGGCGCCTGCGACGGTGAAGGGCACGAAGGTGACGAGGGTGGCGGCGGTGTTGGGTAGAATGTGGTGTAAAATGATCCGGCTATCGCTCGCGCCGAGCACACGGGCGGCGGCGACGTAGTCGCGGGCTTTTTCCTTATACGTCTCGGTGCGCATGTAGTAGGTCAGGCCCATCCAGCCGAAAGCGACGTTGATGGCCACGAGCCAACCGAGGCCCGGCTTGATGAGAGAGGCGACGATGATGACGATGTAGAGAAAGGGGATGTTGGACCAAATTTCGATCAGCCGTTGCACGAGCAGGTCGAAGGTGCCGCCGTAGTAGCCCATCGCGCAGCCGAGGATGATGCCCAGACCGTAGACGCCGGCGACGAACCAGACGGAAAAAATGAGGGCGTGGCGGAAGCCGTAGACGAGGCGTCCGAGAATGTCGCGATTCTGGGTGTCGGTGCCGAGGAAGTGGCGCTGGGCGAGGTCGGGTGCGCGGGGTTTGAAGTATTGGCCGGCGTAGCAGTTTTCGATCGGGTTGAACGGGACGACGGGGAGCAGGATAAAGTCTCCGCGGGCCCGGGCGGCGGCGGCCGTGGCGAGGGTGGTGGCGTCGGCGGAGGCGTGTGGATGGAGGCGGGCGCGGAGATCGCGGTAGTCAGTCTCCCATTCGTAATCGAGACCGAAGGTTTTGCCCGGGAGCATCGCGCCGTAGGTGGGGAAAAACCAACGGCCATCGTGCCGGACGGCGAGGGCGCGGTGGTTGATAAAGAGTTCGGCGACGCAGGCGAAGAGCACGAGCGCGACGAGCAGCAGAAACGACCAGTAACCGCGCCGGAGCGAGCGGAAGCGCCGGAGTTTTTTACGGGTGATCGGATTGGGGAGGAAGGACATCGGACGGAAAACGCGAAAAATCGGAAAAGGGAAAAGCTGGAAACGGAAGGGGGGATCAGTTGAAGCGGATGCGCGGGTCGAGCAGGGCGACGAGCAGATCGGAGAGGATGTTGCCGATGAGGAGCAGCGCGGAGGAAATGAGCAGGATGCCGAGCACGACGGGATAGTCGCGATCGACGAGGGATTTGAAACCCAGCAGGCCCATGCCATCGATATCGAAAACCACCTCGACCAGAAATGAACCGGTGAGGACGAGGCCTATGTTTTGACCAAAGGTGGTGGCCAGGGGGATGAGGGAGTTTCGCAGGGCGTGGCGGAAGACGGCGGTGCGGAAGGGCACGCCCTTGGCGACGGCGGTGCGCATGTAGTCTGCGGCGAGGTTGTCCATGAGGTGGTTCTTCATGAGCAAGGTGGTGAAGGCGAAGCCCCCGACCATGTAGGCGGTGAGCGGGAGGGCGGTGTGGCGTAAGAGGTCAAGGGCCTTGGCGGCGAGTCCGAGCTCGGTGAAGTTGTCGCTCACGAAACCACCGAGCGGGAACCACTCCAGGCGGGCGGCGAAGACGAAGAGCAGCAGACTACCCAGCACATAGCCCGGGACGGCGTAGCCGGCGAAAACCACGACCGAGGTAAGGTTGTCCATCGGCGTGCGATGGCGCACGGCCTTGACGATGCCGAGGGGAAGGCAGACCGCGTAGGTGAGGATCGTGGTGAGCAGGCCGTAGTAAATCGAGACGGAGAGCTTGGAGGCGATAACGGTCCAGACGGGCTGGTGGTAGATGTAGGAGTCGCCGAGGTCGCCGCGCACGACCTTGCCGGTCCATGAGGCGTAGGCGGAATACCAGGGCTTATCGAAACCGTAGAAACGCTTGAGCTGCTCGAGTTGCTCGGCGGAGAGGGAGGTGTTGGAGCCTGCGGATACCATTGAGCGGCCGCCGGCGGGGTCGACTTGGCGGGCCTCGGCGAGGGCGCGTTCGATGGGACCTCCGGGGACCAGACGGGTGATGAAAAAAACGATCAACGTGATCCCCAGCAGAGTGGGGGGAATCAGGAGAAGGCGTCTGATGAAGTAGTCCCGCATGAGTTGTCGGAGGCCGTGGCCGGTGTGAAGCTTGCGGAGACGGCGACGAAGGGGACAGCGCGAAATGCAGGTGGTGCCGGGAAAGCGTGGAAAATCGGCCGTGTTGCCAGCCCCGAGTCCCGTAGGCGTGAGGACGCTCAGCGGAGCGCGGGATGTTCGGCGAGCAGGAGGAGATCACGCATCTGCATCTGCCTGGAGTAATCCAGGCCGACGGTGGTGCTCAGGCTGCGCACGGCGGTGGCATATTCGCGAAGACGATAATCGAGGGTGAGCACGGTGGGGTCGTTGGGCAGGAGATGCCGAGGGGGGAGGGAGGCGGCGATGCGTTCGAGGCTTCCGGCTATGGCCTCAAGGATGACGGGGTTGTCTTTGACCAAGTCGAGCAGGGCGCGACGCGCGGCGACGGAGACGGTGTCGGAACTGGATAGAATGATGAGCACGCGACGCGGTGAGGTGGTGAGCTCCTCGGGGCTCTGGCGAGTCTCGGTTACGGTGCGGTTGGTTTGCGCGATCGAAGGCTGGGCGTCCGGGGAGGGCTGGACGACGATGCCGTCATAGATAAAAGTCGGCGGGTTTACGATGGTGGTGGAACTCGTGGACTTGCTGGTGGTGCGGTAGGTGAGCGGGACCTTGACGGTGAGCGGGGTGTCGAGGGTGCGGCGGAGTTCGGCCCCGGCCTGGCCGGGGGTGAGCAGACTGGCGAAGAGCCCCAGATTGACGGGCTGGGGGCTGCGTAGAAAACGGGCGCGCTGGCGTGCGGCCTCGAGTGAAGGCTGTTCGGTGCGGAGCAGGTTGAGGTCGAAACGATCCCAGGCCACGAGCTGGAGTTTGGACTCGGGGGTGGTGACAACGAGCAGCCCTTCGGGACGGGCCTCCCAGATGCCGGCGAACTCGACGGAGCGACCGTTGGCACCGCTAAGCCGGACTGCGCCGGTGTAGGCGGCACCGTTTTTATTAAGGACGGGAGATTCGGGGGGCGGCTGGGCGACTGCGGCGGTGACGGAGCAGGCGATCAAGGCAATAAAAAGCAGGCAGGCGCGTCGGAGCGGTGGGGAGCGCATGGAGGTATGCTGGCATCTGGGCCGGAAGGAGCAAGAGCGGGCTGCGGAAGCGGTCGGGCGTCCCGACGGAGAGCCTGATCCGATTAGCGGCGCACAAGCGCTCGCAACGTGCGTTGATGGGCGGCGAGTCCGATGTCCCCGCTCGTTTCCAGCAAGGTATCGAGCAAGAGGGCGAAGGCCTCGTCTTTCAGTCCCGCCCGGAGTCGCGCGATGGCGAGCAAGGCGGCGAACTCGGCGTGGTCGGGGAACTGGACGCGGGCGTATTCCAAGGCGGATACGGCCTCGGCGTCACGATCGAGTCGAAGCAGGCAAACGGCGCGACCTGCCAGGGTGTTGGCCTGCTCGGCGGGGGAGGCGATTCCGAGGGCGAGGGCGCGTTCATAGGCGGACAGGGCCTCGGTATGGGCGCCTTGAGACGAGAAGGTGAAGGCCTGCTCGGCGGCGATTTCGGGCACGTTGGGGTGGCGGGCGTCGAGCTCGCGCAATGCGGCGAGCACGTGATCGGTTTTGCCGCCGTGGCGGGAACCGACAATGGCGTCGAGGGCGGGTTTCCAGTCTGACATGGCGGGTAGCGAGTCACCAGAGGGCATCGAAGTCGACCCAGCTTTGGTCGTAGATACAAGTAAGGCGAGTGAAGGAAGGAACGAAGCAGGCGGAGGGCGCAGGCCTGCGGTCCAACCACAAAAAAGCCAAAACCACCGGAGTGGTTTTGGCGATAGGCAGGCCTGAGGCGGCTCGAAGGCGCGTGTTGACGGCCTCAGAGCGAGTCGGCGTAACGGGCGATGCTTGAGAGGGTGTAGGTCTCCTCGTCGCGACCGATCTTCACCTTGACGGTTTCGCCGGGCTTTTTGCCAAGCAGAGCCTGGCCGAGCGGGGTTTTGTAAGAAACGATGTTCTTGTCGGGCACGCTGTCCCAGGCGCCGAGGATGGTGTAGCGCACGCTCTTCTTGGTCGAAGCGACGGTGAGCTCGACCACGCTGCCCACGCCGACTTGATCGACGCTGGCTTCTTTGAAGTCGGAGATACGGGCGCGGCTGAGATCCTTCTCGAGCTGGCCTTTCTGGGCCATGAGCACGGTCTGGTCCTGCTTGGCCATCTTGTATTCGGAGTTCTCCTTCAAGTCGCCGTGTTCGCGCGCGGTGGCGATGGCCTTGGAGTTGTCGGGGATCTTCTTGGAGACGATGGTCTCGTATTCCTCGCGCTTGCGCTCGTAGCTCTCGCGGGAAACGAGGAGTTGCTCCTCCTTGGAGTCGCCCTCGCCGGCGATGACGGACTGGATGGCGGGGAAGAGTTTGATGAAGCGGGCGAGCAGTGACTTCTTGGTGAGGTCCTCGAAGCCTTGGTTGAGAAGGAGGGCGTTCGCGAGGTCGCGGGCGGTTTCGCCGTTGGCCGAGGCGAGGAGGTCGGGGATGAGTTCGGCGTCCTCGCTGAGGGCGTCGCCGAGCGGGATGCGGCGGGCGGAGGCGGCTTGCAGGGCCTCGTAGTCGATGGCGTAGAATATAGCGCTGAAGAGACGCGGCGAGATCATGTCACCGAGCAGCTTCGAGAATTTTTTGGAGTGGCGGTTTTTAACGATCCAGTGGAGGACCGGGGCGCGGAGGTTTTGCTCGGCCATCCAGCGTTTGAAGGTGGTGGAGAGCTCTTCGCCGTGACCGTTCTCGATCAGGAAATTGATGCACTCGGTGGTGAACTTGCCTTGGGAGACCTTGAGCAAGTTGATGATGATGTCGCGGTGCTCGAGGGGGTGGGCTTCCTTGAGGAGTTCGAGGAAATCGGATTGGAACTGGACGGGCAGCTTCTCGACGATGCCGGGGAGGTCCCGAACGTTAGATACCAAAGAGGCTTGGGAGGGTTCGAGGGTAGAGGCGTCGACGCCGGCCAGTTTGGCGAGGCGGTCGCGGACACTCGCACCGTAGAGACGCTCGGCGGAGTCGAGCTGGTTGCTGGTCTTTACCGCCTCGGTGACGGCGGTGAGGATGGTGGGGAGATCGGCTTTGATTTCCTGTTTGCCGGCCGTATCGACGAGCTTCTCGGCCAGGAGGATGCGGCGGCGGGCGGATCGGGTGGAGTTGAAGGACTCGGTGAGTTCGTCCTCGGTGGAGACGGGAATGTCACGCAGGAAGTAGCACTCGGTCTTCTTGACCGGCACGGCGATGCGAGGGTCTTTGGCGACGGCCTTTTTGGCGGTGGCCCACCACTTTTTGAACTTTTCCTCGCCGAGGACCTGGGCGAATACGATCTCCAGTTCGATGGCGGTGGCGGCGTTGTTGGGGTAGGCGGCGAGCGCCTCGATGACGAGCTGGGCGGGGTTCTCGGCGATGAGTTTATTGATGACGGCGGGCTCGGTCACTTTGCGGACGAGCAGATGATTGCCGGGCAGCACGTCCAGAGTGGTGGCACAGAAAGTGGGGTCCATCGACTGGCCCTTCTTGGTGGCGAAGTCGATGATCAGGCGGTGTGAGGCCTCGTCGTAGCTTTGGATTTGGCCAAAGCCCCAGCTGCGGTGGACGCAGTAGGCGCCCGTTTTCATCGCCTCAAGTTTAGCTTTGGCGGTCTTGAGAGACGGGTTTTTGGCGATGAGCGAGGAGACGGCTTCGGGAGTCATGGCGTAGGTATTTACAGGCAGGATTGGTCATCTAAGCGGATGTAACGGCCGGGTGTCAACCGTCGTGGCGACCAATGCTTTCAAGATTGCGTTGCGCGGGGCTGACGGGAGGGTCTGCACCCTTATGAATGAAGACAATGCGATGATTCAGTCCGATGCATGGCCGGTAGCGGCGCGCCTTTTGGTGCGCTGGCTCGACGAAGAGGTGCGTGCGGACGCATTGCTCGACACGGTGCAGCTGAGCGGCGGAGCGCGGGCGCGTTGCCAGCATTTATTTTACGGATCGATCCGTAACTACGGCCGTATAGAGGCGGTGGTGGCGACGCTGGTGCGCCTGCGCCCCCGCACACGGGTGATGGCGGTCTTGCTGCTTGCCGGCTATGAATTGATCGAAGGCGGAGGCGAGGGACTCGCCGCCAAGGTCGGCCACCATGCGGTGGCGCAGACCAAAAAGCTGGCGAGCGAATCCGAGGCGCGTCTGGTCAATGCCGTGGTGCGCAAGCTCGCCGAGGCGCTCGCGGCCCAGGAAGTGCCTGGCAAACTGGCCACGGCTGCACAGCTGGGAAATTACTTTTCCCATCCTGACTGGCTGGTGGAACGCTGGCTCGCGCAGTTTGGCGCCGAAGGCACCCGTTCCCTGCTCGAGTGGAACCAGCAGCCCGCGCCGGTTCACGCCCGCTGGCGCGGTCCCGGCGAGCCTACCGCTGAAGAGAAGGTCTGGCTCGAGGCGACGTCTTGGCCGGATCATTTTGTGGTCAAGGGAGGTCACTGGCCCGAGGTTGGCCGCGCGCTTTCGGCGGGACGGGTCTATTTGCAGGACCCCGGCACCCGTCTGGCGGTGGAGCTGCTCGATCCGAAAGCCGACGAACGCATCATCGACGCCTGCGCCGCACCTGGCGGCAAGAGCCTCGCCATGGCCGACCGCATGGGCACAGGCCAGCTCGTGGCACTCGACGTGCCGGGCGCACGCCAGGACCGTCTGGCGGAAAACCTTTCTCGGGTGCCGTCCGGTGTCTCGGCCAAGCGCATCGAGGGCGACCTGCGCCGCGCATCCAGCCTGATGGGCATGGTGCCGGGGACCTTTGACGCGGTGCTGGTGGATGCTCCTTGCACCAACACCGGAGTGATGCGCCATCGCGTGGACGTGAAATGGCGCCTGCAACCGGCGGATTTTGGCAAACACGCCAAGCAGCAGGTCGAACTCCTCGAAGGCGCGGCCCGCTGGTTGAGGCCCGGCGGCCGCCTCGTTTACAGCACGTGCAGCATCGATGCGGATGAGAATGCAGGTGTGGTGGCGGCGTTTCTTCGCACCGCGCCCGGAGCGGACTACAAGCTCGTTCGCGAGGTCGTGGCGCTGCCTTGGGTGGCGGGTCACGACGGCGCGGGCGTCGCCGTGCTGGTAAAAAAGGCCTGATTTACGCAGTCCGCGCGGATTTGCGGATGATTTTTATTCCTGCGCGCTCAGCTCGGCCGAACGGGCTTTGGCGGCGAGGGCGGTGTCGCGCAAGATACCGCGAAAATCCCGTGCGGCCATGACTTGCAGGCCGGCGTAAGTGGTGCCGTTGGGCGAGGTCACCTGATTGCGCAAGTCCTCGGGCTCGGCCCCGGTGGCCGCCATGAGTTTGGCGGCGCCCAGCACGGTTTCCAGCGAGAGCAGGGCGGAGGCTTCGCGGCTGAGTCCGGCGGCGATGCCCGCTTCGCGCAGCGCCGCGGTGAACTCGAAGACAAAAGCGGGACCGCAACCGCTGACCGCCATGAGCGCGTCGATTTGTTCCTCGGGCAGTTCGATCTCGCGTCCGACGGCGCCAAGCAAGGTGGTGACGGTGGCGCGATCCTCCGCCGCGAGGGCACGGGCCGCGCACCAGCCGGTGATACCCGCCCCGATGGCGGCGGGGGTGTTGGGCATCGTGCGCACGATGTTTCTCGCCTCGGGAAAAGTGCGGGCGAGCCGGACCAGGGTCTTGGCGGCGAGCACGGAGATAACGAGTTTGCCGCGGGTGAGCTCGGCCAGACGAGGGTCGGCTTTGGCCAGGTGCTGGGGCTTGAAGGCCACGACCACGAGGTCGGCATGTTGCAATAAATCGTCGAGGTTCGTCGCGAGACGTATGCCGGTGCGCGCGGCGAGGGTTGCTGCGCTGGGTCCGGCGCCGCCCAGGCAGGCAATATGAGCCGGAGCGACGACGCCGCGCGCGAGAAGTCCGTCCACGATGGCGGAGGCCATGCGACCGGCGCCGAGAAATGCGATCTGGAGTGATGACATAAAATTGGGCGCGCCGGCGCGCTTAAGCGGCGGAGGCGTGATCGACGCCCGCCATCAGGCGCATGAGGGCGGCTTCGCCGAAGTCGGCGCGGGGGACTTCGCCGGCGAGGCGGCCGTTGCGCAGCACCAAGATGCGGGTGCACAGGCCCAGCAGCTCGGGCAACTCGGAGGAGACGACGAGCAGTGCCTTGCCTTCGCAGGCCAGCTCGTCGAGGAGGGCGTAGATCTCGGCCTTGGCACCGACGTCCACGCCGCGGGTGGGTTCGTCGATGAGCAACACGTCGCAATCTCGCGCCAGCCATTTGGCGAGGGCGATCTTCTGCTGGTTGCCGCCGGAGAGGCCGCCGACAATCGTTTCCAACGATGGCGCCTTCACCCGGAGGCGTTTTTGGTATCGGTCGGCCAGGGTGCGTTCGGCGCCGCGGCGCACCCAGCCGAGGCGTGATAAAACGGGAAGCGAGGCGAGGGCGGTGTTTTCACGGCAGTTCAGGCCGAGGACGAGGCCCTGGCGTTTGCGGTCCTCGGGCAGGAGGCCGATCCGGGCGTCGAGGGCGGCTTCGATAGAGCGGGGGGCGATGGGGCGGTCGTTCACCAGCACGCTACCGGTGGCGGCGGGGTCGAGGCCGAAGACAGCCTGCACGGTCTCGCTGCGGCCAGCCCCGACCAGGCCGGCCAGACCGACGATCTCACCGGCGCGCACGGACAGAGAGATGTTGGAAAACTTTGTTGGAGAGGAGAGGGCTTCGATGCGCAAGCGTTCGGGGCCGGCGGGACGGGAAAGGTGGGCGGGGGTCTGGACGCGGAGTTCGCGGCCGATCATCTGGGAAACGACACGCGAAGGCGTGGTGGCGGCGATGGCTTCGGTGGCGACGTGGCGACCGTCGCGCAGGACGGTGATGTGGTCGCACAGCTCAAAGAGCTCGGACATGCGGTGCGAGACGTAGATGAGGGTGAGGCCGCGGGCCTTGAGTTTGCGGACAAGACTGAAGAGCTCGTGGGTTTCTCCGGCGGAGAGGGAGCTGGAGGGCTCGTCCATGACGATGACCTGCGCGCCGGTGCCGACGGCGGCGGCGATCTGGACGAGCTGTTCTTTGCCGGTGGACAGGGTTCCGATGAGGGCTTCGGGGTCGACGTCGGCGTGGATGGAGGCGAGCATCTCGGTGGCGCGGGCGAGCAGGGCGGCGCGGTCCACGAAGCCGCCGGCGCGGAGGGGCAGGTCGCCGAGACAAAGGTTCTCGGCGACCGACAGGTTCGGGCAGAACGCCAGCTCCTGATGCACCATCGCGATGCCGAGCTGGCGTGCAGCCAGAGGGTCGGCGGGGGCGATCGGTTTGCCGTCGAGGCGGATCTCGCCGGCGTCGGCGGTGTAAACGCCGGCGAGGATTTTCCCCAGGGTGCTCTTGCCCGCGCCGTTCTCTCCGATCAGGGCGTGGCAGGTGCCGCGCGGGATGGAGAACGAGACCCCGTCGAGCGCAAGCACGCCGGGGAAGCGTTTGGTGACGGCACGGAACTCGATGTAGGACACGCGAGAAGAGAGCAGGCGGAGCGGCGGGGCGGAATGAAGGGACGCCGGTTTAGCGCTTGGGCAGCCAGGTTTCCCAGTTCTTGGCGAAGGCGTCCACGGTGTCTTTCGTGACGGGGATGAGGGCGCTCACGTCGACAACGGAAGCGGGGTCCTTCTTGAGGACGATCTTGTTGATGAGGTGCTCCACGGAGCGGTAGCCCCACTGGTAGCATTGCTGGGCGAGGAGGACGGGGACGTGTCCGGAGCGGATGTAGGCGAGCTGGGCGGGGAGGGCGTCAACGGAGACGCATTGGACGGTGCCGGGCGCCCACTTGAGGGCGTTCTCGGTGAAGAGCGGCCAGCCGCCGATCATGGCCCAACCGGTGATGTCGGGATTGGCCTGCATGACCTGCTCGACCTTGGCGGCGGAGTCCTGCGGGGTCTCTTTGTGGTAATAGACGTCGCGGATGGTGATACCGGGGTAGTTCTTGGCCTCTTCGCGGGCGCCCTGGACGCGTTTCTGGAGGTTGGGTGCGGTCTGGTTGCCGGCGAGGATGGCGACGATGCCCTGGCCGTGCATGACCTTGGCGAGCTCGAGCATGGTCTGGCGGCCGCACTCGATGTCGTTGACTCCATAGGTCACGAAGCGCTTGGAGGCGGGGGCATCGGAGTCGAAAGTGGCGACGGGAACGCCGTTTTCGACCGCGCGGTCGATGGTGGCGGTGAGTTTGTTGGCGTCGGTGCAGGAGACGGCGATGCCCTCGGCGCCGGCGAGCACGAGCTGTTCGATGGCCTCGGCCTGTTTCTGGGCGTCTTCCTCGTTGGGGGTGCGCCAGTCGATTTTGATTTTGAGACCGAGCTGCTGACCAAGGGTTTTGGCGGCATCCTCGGCGCCCACGCGGGCGGCCTGGAAGACGGGGTTGCCTTGGGACTTGGCAACGAGGCCGAGGGTGATCTCGCGCTCGGCGGCGCGGGAGGAAAGGGCGAGGGCGGCGGCGGCGAGGAGGCCGGCCGCGAGTTGGAGGAGTCGGTTGGTTTTCATGGGTAGTTCAGGGACAGGGGAAAGGAGGGGGCGAAGAAACTCAGGCGCGGGTGAGGCGGCGCTTGGCGAGCCAGGTGTTGACGTTGTCGAGCACGACCGCGGCTATGACGACGGCGCCGATGATGATCTGGCTGTAGTTTTGATCAATGCCGAGGATGACGATGCCGCTGGCGATCATCTGGATTATCAGGGCGCCCAGGACGACGCCGAGGGCGGAGCCGCGGCCGCCGGTGAGGCTGCAACCACCCACGACGGACGCGGCGATGACGTTGAGCTCGTAGCCTTGGCCGTCGCCCGAGGTGGCGGCGCCATAATAGCCGAGCGAGAGCACGGCGGATACGCCTGCGGCGAGACCGGCGAGGACATAGACGCCGAGCTTGACGCGGCCGACGCGGATGCCGCTGAAGCGGGCGGCCTGCTCATTGCCTCCGATGGCATAAACACGGCGACCGGCGGCGAGGCGGGAGAGGTAAATCCAGCCCAGCACGGTGACGAGCACCATGATCACAAGGGGGACGACACTCAGCCCGTTGCCGAGTTCGAAGCGGACGAGCTCGCGGAAAGCGGCAGGGAAACCGCCGATCGACTGGCCCTTGGTGGTGACGAAGGCGATGCCGCGCAGGATGGCCATCGCGCCCAGGGTGATGATGAAAGGATGCACTCCGAGGGCCACGATGAGGCCGCCGTTGGCCAGTCCGCAAAGCGCACCGGCGCCAAGACAGGTGAGGGCTCCGAGCGCGCAGGCGGCGAGCGGTGCGAGTGCGATGCCCTCGGGGCCGAAGTGATTCAACACCATAGCTCCCAGGACGGAGGCGAGAGCGTAGATCGAGCCGACGGATAGATCGATGCCTCCGGAGATGATCACGATGGCCATGCCCACCGCCATGATGGCGATGAAGCTCGTGTCCTTGGCAAGCTGGGCGAGGTTCTGGGCGTTGAGAAACTTGTTCTTTGCCTCGAAAGCGGGCGAACGGTTACCCTGATCATCGGTGGCAAAGACACGCTGGCGGGTGCCGTCGGCGGCCTTTTCGAACTTCGGTGTGCGCACCGTGCCGGCGAAGGCAGTCAGCAACACACCGAGCACCAAAATGACGACGAGCAGGCCGCTTTCCTGAAAGCGGAAGAGAGTGCGTAGAAACGGGGGCATGCGGGGGCGGTGAGTTTTAAGTCCTGCGAACATAGCGCAAGTTCTCGATGCGGTCAGGCGCGCTTTTTATGCACTCACTTAAGACTCAGTGCACTAAGGGGAGGGGACAGGCATAGGCGGATGATTTATTCAGGGGGATTAACTCGACTGCCTCGGGCTGGACGGTGAAGGTGCGTTTTTTTCACCCCGTGATTTTTATGGCCACTACCTCGGTCGCTTCAGGTTCGTTCGCCGCAATGACCATATTCCCGCACCAAACTATTTCACAAGGCGGTGATTTGTTTGAAAAAGCCGGGGCACTGGATCGGACGCTTCGTGGTTTGAGAAGGGTGGCGGCGGTTCTGGTCGTATCGCTCGTCATTGGCGCAAAGCTGGGCGCGGCCGCAGTTCCGGAGAAGGGCGCCAACCTAAAGGATGTTTATGGAAAGGCCTTCTTGATCGGAGCGGCGATGAACCGGGATGAGGTGAGCGGACGTTCCCCAGCGGCGGAGCGTATCGTATGTGCGCACTACAACACGATAACGCCCGAAAACGACATGAAGTGGGACTCGCTTCAACCTCGAGCCGGAGAGTTTAACTTCGCCTCGGCTGATCGCTACGTGGAGTTCGGTCGAAAGCATGGTTTGGCCGTGATTGGGCACACCCTCGTCTGGCACTCGCAAACTCCCGCTTGGGTTTTTACGGGGCCTGACGGCAAGCCCGCCTCGCGCGAGCTGCTCCTTGCACGCATGGAGGCGCACATCCAAACCGTCGTCGGCCGTTATCGAGGCAAGATCAAGGGCTGGGATGTAGTAAACGAGGCCGTTTCCGACGGACCGGAAATGCTGCGCCCATCGCCGTGGTTGACTATCATTGGCGCGGACTTTCTGGAGAAGGCCTATGAATTCGCTCATGCAGCCGATCCCGATGCCGAGCTTTATTACAACGACTACTCACTCGAAAACGACCGTAAGCGCGAAAATGCGATCCAGCTGCTGAAAAACCTCAAGGCCAAGGGCGTGTTTCTCACCGGTGTTGGCCTGCAGGGACACTACAATCTACATTGGCCAGAAACCGTCGAGATCGACCGCACGATCCGTGCGTTCGCTGAACTCGGGCTCAAGGTCATGATCACCGAGCTCGATATCGACGTCCTGCCTCGGGCCTGGAACGACAACTCGGCCGACGTCGGCAAGTCCTACGCCTCCGACCCCCAACTCAACCCCTACGTTGAAGGGCTCCCGCATGTGCAGCAGGAGCGTTTGAGTGCGCGCTACGGCGAACTATTCGCTGTTTTTTTGAAAAACCAAAAGGACCTCACCCGGGTGACCTTCTGGGGCGTGGCGGATGGCGGCTCCTGGCTCAATCACTTCCCGGTCAGGGGCCGCACCAATTACCCGCTACTCTTCGATCGTGGCTACAGGCCGAAGCCGGCTTACGAGGCCGTGCTTCAGGCTGCTTCGCTTAACAAGTAAAACGTGTGGCGGAGTTTGTCCGCGACTGGCGTTCAACGTGGATTTGCCGGCGCGCTTTCGATCACGGGGCGCGTGAGGGTGAGCGGCCAGGCGTCGGTGCGGAAGGGGACGGCGGGCAGTCCGGAGGCGTTGACCAAGTTGGCGGGCGGAGTCTCCTGCCAGGCGAAACGGGCGGCCACTGGCTGCGGAACATCGGGACAGGTCAGGATGATCTTGGCGGCATCGATCCTGGCGGTCGCGGGGTGGTAAACTTGATCGGCGCCAGCCATCGAAAATCCGGTCGGGGCCAGACCGTCGCGAGTGCGCAGGCCGTCGGCATGGCCGAAGCTCAACTCGAGGGTGACGCCGTTCGCGTGTAATTCGGCGAAGGTCGGCCCGTGCGCGGTGATGTCGGTGCGCCCGTAGGTCTCGTTCAACGCCAGACGCGAGAGACGCAGCCCGACGTCACGTTTGTTGGTCGGGTGGATGTCGTGGTAATTGGCGACGAGGTCGGTGGTGACGATGTAGCCGGTTTGGGGAGCGGAGAGCGCGCGTTCCTGCTGTTCCCAGAAAGCGGGCAGAGCCTCGGCGGTGACGGGAAACTTTTCCCATTTCGAGTAGTCCATCGGCGCGAGCAACACACCGTAGAACGGCGCCTCAGGCAAAGCCCAGGCCTTGCGCCAGCTCGCGATGAGAGCGGCTTGTTTCGCGGAGTAGAGCGTGATGTCGCCGTTCATCAGGTTGGTCTCGCCCTGATACCAGAGGAAGCCGCGCAGAGCGAACGGCGCGTAGGGAGCGACCATGCGCTGGTAGAGCTCGGTCGGCTGCACCCCTTTTACCCAGGCTTGCAGTTCACGTTTATCGAGCCCGGCGAGCGGCCCGGCGAAGGCTTCAACGGGCATCCAAGCGTCGATGAAGGTGCCGCCGAAGCTCGAATGGACGAGGCCGACGGGCACGCCTAGCGTCTGGTGGATCTGGCGACCGAAATAGTAGGCGGCGGCGGAAAACTCCGAATCGCGCAGGGTATCCGGCGAGCAGGCCAGCCACCGGTTGAGTGCCGGGGCGCCGGTTTTTTGGTTCGAGCGCGTCACCTGGAAGAGACGCAAGCTCGGGGTGTGCGCGGCGGCGGTCTCAAGTTCGTAATCGTCGGTGGGCTTCTGGCCCTTTCGCGGACCGAGCTGTTTTTCCATGTTGGACTGGCCGGAGCAGAACCAGACTTCACCCACCAGCACGTCGGAAAAAACCACGGTATTGTCGCCGCGCACCGTGAACTCTCGCGGCTCTATGCTGGCTTCAAGAGCGCCGAGTGTCACGCGCCAGTGGCCGCTCGTATCGGCGGCGGTGGTTTTATTCTGACCGGCGAACTCCACTGTAATCGACTCGCCCGGTCTGGCCTCGCCCCAGACGGGAACGGGCAGTTCGCGTTGCAACACCATGTGGTCGCCGAAGGGCTTCGCGCACTGGACTTCGGCGGACAGGGAGGCGGTGAGCGCGACGAGGATGCAGGCCGCGGCAAGTTGCCGGGCGGGGCACGGACGGAAATGAAGCGAATACGTTTTAATCACCGGAGTAAGGGGGCGGTTTATCTGGCAGAAGGTTTGGCGGGCATGGGCAGCAGATCCCGATACGCTGGTTCAAGGCCGGCGGCTTCGCGGATGGCGTCGGAAACCGAGGGACCGTTGTTTTCCCAAGTGACGCCGAAACCCTTCGTATTAAAAAGGCGCTGGTCGGTCGCGGTCCAGTTGTCGCGCACCGTCATGTAAGACGAGCCTTCGTCTAGGTAGAGATGGCCCCAGTGAGGTTTTTCGGCGTAGGGGTTCAGCGTGACTTCGCCGACGACATTTTCAGTGATCCTGGTGCCCGGCGATGAGGAGAGGTGGTAGATGCCGCCGAAGTCGTAGAGGATTTGTCCGAAGCGGGTGATGCGGTTGGCGTGGACCCAATTGTCGCGCTGGGCGGTGGAGAGGTAGGTCCAGCCCCAGCCGAGGCTGATACCGGAGTAGGGCAGGTCGATGAGCTCGTTGTGCTCGATGACAGACTCACGGATGTAACCGGCGGCGATGCCGAGGCAGCCCCAGTCTTCGTTGGCGCAGTCGGAAATGAAGTTGTTGGCGATGCGCAAACGTGCAGACACCTCGCGGTCGTCGGCAGGATTGTAGGGCATGTGCGTCTCGATGCCGCCGTCCTGGAATTTGCCGAGCTGGAGGCCGTTGCCGGCGATGTCGCGGAAGACGCAGCCCTCGACCGTCAGGTCGCGGAGGCCGTGCTCGGCGTCGAGGCCGGCAGAGCCGAGGTGGTCGAAGTGGCAGCGCTCGAAGCGGATGTTTTGCGCGGCCCAGAGACGCACGGCGCCCGGCGGTCGGCCGAGCCAGGCTTGGTTTTCGAGACCTTTTTTCTCTGGCGTGCCGGCCGGCAGCATCTTGTAGGCCTCGGTCATGTAGAAACCGGCTTGATGCGGAACGTGACCGAAGAGAGCAGGGCGCATCCAAGCGGTATGGGCGAAACTCAGGCCCTTGAATTCGACGTGATGCACGGGGCGGTCGAGGGTGCCGGCGACGTCGAGCAAGGTTTCCTGCAGGGGCACGATTGCAGTGGCGCGGGCCATGTCTTCACCGGGTCGAGGCCAGTAGTAGATGCGACGGGCGCTGACGTCGTGATACCACTCGCCGGCGGCGTCGAGCAGGCAGAGTGCGTTTTGCAAGAAAAACGGCGCGCGGTAGCTCTCGGTCATGATTGGCGCCGGCCACGGATGCTCGAACTGCACGCGGCTTTCGGGCTGGTGAAAACGCAAGCGGACGACGTCGCCATCGCGGGTAAACTCACGAATCCGCAGGAGTGCGATTTCCCACTGCTGGTAGATCACCATTTCCAGTCCGGTGAGATCGCCGGTGAGTCCGGGCCGGGCGGGAATCGAAGTGGTTTCGTTAACCTTGTCCCAAGTGAGCAAGCGGTCCATCTCGCCTCGGTTGGGGCTGCGGGCTCGGACTGCTTTGTGGTCGTCGATCCAGAGCTGGCGAAACTCGCGCAAGCGTTCGCCGACAAGCGGGGCCTCGGCGACCCAGACCTCACCGGCGGAGGCGGCCGGCAGTCCGGGAGCGTCGCCGGCTACTTTCTTCCAAGTGGAAACAGGAAGGCCGCCGCATAACACGGGTTGCTCGCCGGGTGCGGCTTCAAATCGGGTCGGACTCTGTGCGGTGCCGGAGTCCTCCGGACGCAGGCCCCAGGCCTCGTTCAAGGCATAGGTTCCGCCGCGCAGGATGATTCGCACCGGTTCGTTCATCGGGGCGGTCGCCAACCGGCGCAGTTCGCGGGCCCGGCGCTGGGCGGCGGCGAGCGAAAGGGGATCGTCGGCGGTGCCGGCGGATTTTTCGCCGCCTTTCGGTGCGGCCCAGAAATCGGCCGCATGGATGGAGGATAGGGTCGAGTCGGCGAAAAGGCCGGCTGCGATGACCAAGGGTAGGAGGCTCATCTTCATCGGGTATGAGGCATGCGCGCGGGGCGCGAGGATGTGAAGTGTTTTTGCCGATGAACTTAGTATCGAGGTGATTTTAACCAGCAAACGGCTAGCTTTGTTTGTATAATCGTAGCATATACTCTCGCACGTCCAAGATACACTCTTCGGGCGGCGTGTTTCCTCTTCTCTTATTACCCCATGAAAAAACTTGGTTTGGGCGTTCTTGGCCTCGGTGAAGGCCGCAGCATTATCTCCGCCGGTCTTAGCAGTCCGAACTGGCGCGTCGTTGCCCTGTGTGACGTCAACGAGCAACTCGGCCGCGAGCGACTTGCGGAATTTAAGCTGCCTGCCAAGGCCTACACCAAAAACTACGACGACATGCTCGCCGATCCGAGCATAGACGTGATCGGTATCTACACGCCCGACCATCTGCACGCGGAGCATGTCATGCGCGCGCTTCAAGCGGGCAAGCACGTGGTTTGCACAAAGCCCTTCATCGACAGTCTGGCCTCGGCTCGTAAGGTCCTCGCCGCGGTGGAAAAGAGCGGTCGTCATGTCATGGTCGGCCAGAGTTCGCGTCACTTCGCCCCCTTTGCC
Source organism: Verrucomicrobia bacterium IMCC26134 (assembly GCA_000972765.1). GTDB lineage: Bacteria > Verrucomicrobiota > Verrucomicrobiia > Opitutales > Opitutaceae > IMCC26134_A. The sequence goes on from CP011265.1 coordinate 1,227,041, forward strand.
CGTCAGCGCGAACACTACGAAAAAGGTGTTCTCGGGGATCTTATCTGTGTCGAGGCCTGCTACAACGCCGACCATCGCTGGTTTCTCGCCAAGCCCTGGGCGCGCAAGGCCGAGTTCAAATGGCTCTACGGCGGCCTCAGTCACCCGGTGGATTTCGTGCGCTGGTATCTGCCCCGCATCACCGAGGTGTCGGGTTACGCATTGCTCAGCCCCAACGGCAAGAAGCACGGTCTCGTCCATGCCGACACATTTCAATTTGTCATGCGCGACGCCGAGGGGCGGGTGGCGCGAGTGAGCGGCGCCTACTCCGGCCCTGTCGTCCCCAATGTTCGCGACAGCAACATGAGTTGCGTGCTGCGCGGCAGTAAGGGCGCAAGTCAGGGAGACTACTACGATCTGCGCTATGCGTGGAAAACCGACACCCAGTCGGCGATGGAAACGTTTGAGGATCAGGACGCCCATTTCTTCCGCTTTGGCGGGCATTCGCACCATGCCGGCGAATACCAAAACTACCTCGACTACTTCGCGCGTTGCCTTGCCAAGGGCGTGGCGCCGAAGCCCGACGCGACCGAGGGCATCGTCACCGTGGCGCTCATGCAGGCCATGGACGAGGCGGCGGCCTCCGGAAAACCGGTCAAGGTCCGCGACGTGCTGGCTCGCTACAAGCTCGCGAGTCTTTTTCCAGGCACACCTTAAGTCGCTGCGTCGGTCGTCGACGTATGCTCCGCATCACTACCCCGCTTTCTGTTGTTACCCCACATGAGTAAAACCACCTCCACCGTCCGCCTTAGCTATGCCGCGAGCGACATCGCATGCCAGTTGGTTTTCGCACCGATCTCGTTTTACCTGCTGAAATTCTACACTGACGTCTATGGATTGGCTGCCGGCGTCGCGGGCACGATCATGCTGGTCGCGCGTTTCGTGGATGCAATCGATGCGCCTCTCTGGGGCATTCTCTTCGAACGGACCAGGAGTCGCTGGGGTAAAATCCGCCCTTGGTTCCTCTGGCTCTGTGGCCCTTTCGCGATTTTCGGCGTATTAACTTTTCTGACGCCTGACCTGGCAGGGAACGCAAAGATCATCTACGCGGCCGGCACCTACATCATCGTCAATATCCTCTACACCGGCATCAACACCCCGGTTACCGCGATCTTGTCCGCCCTGACCGACAACCCTCAGGAGCGGGTCGTGCTGACGTGCTTCCGTATGTTCGGCTCCAAGCTGGGCGTGCTTATCGTCAATCTCACGGCCATGAAACTGGTCGGCTGGCTGGGCGATGGCGACGACCGCAAGGGTTATCTGCTTACCGTCCCGATCTACGCCGCCGTGGCGGTCGGTATGTTCCTCATCGCCTTTCGCAACTTGAAGGAAGTCGTCAAATCCCAGGAGAAGCCCCAGCCCACCCTCAAGGGGTTCGGAGCGCTCCGGGGAAACTGGCCGTGGTGGATCATCGCGAGCAGCAGCCTTTTGTTCTGGATCGCGTTTATCTCGCGCGTCGCCGCCGCGCCCTACTTTTTTGAATACACTCTGGGCCGCAAGGACCTCATCCCGCTCGCCTTCGCCCTCGACTTCATCTCGCTGGGCACGGTGCTTTGCCTTCCGTGGATGTGCCGGACCTGGTCGAAAGGAACAGTCTGGGCCGCCGGGCTCGCCGGCATGATTGTCGGACAGCTCATCATGGGTTGGGGGCTGGCCCATGGGAACTCACTCCCAATCATCATGACGGGCTGGACTCTGGGCTTTCTCGCCAGCGGAGCCGCCATGGCCATGCCTTTCTCGGTGATTTCCGACAGCGTCGACTACGGCGAATGGAAGACAGGTATCCGAGCCGCCGGCTTGCTCGCAGCCATTGGAGCCGCGTTCTGCCTAAAAGCCGGGGCCGGCCTCGGCGGCGCGATCCCCGGCTGGATATTGCAGGCCTGCGACTACGTGCCGAACACCGCCCAATCTGCGTCGGTGCTTCGCGGTATCGAGTTCAGCGTGGTATGGCTGCCGGCGGCTTGCTTCCTCTTCAGTCTTATCCCGGTGCTTTTCTACCGCCGGTTCGAGTCACAAGAACCCCGAATCCGCGAGGAGCTGGAGCAACGCAGGGCCGCCGTGGCATGAGGTGCTCAGCTTTGTTGATTTGTCTGCTCGGCGTTGCGGCGAATGCGTTCGCCACCGACGTTCCGCGCTACCGTGTCGGTGTCTGCGACTGGATGATCCTCAAACGCCAGAAACTCGGCGCCTTTCAGCTCACCAAAGACATCGGAGCCGATGGCGTCGAAGTGGACATGGGCGGCTTGGGTGAGCGTCCGACTTTCGACAGCAAACTGGGCGATCCCGTCGTGCGCGAGCAGTTCCTCGCCAAGGCTCGCGAGCTCGGTCTGGGCATCTCGTCCCTCGCGATGTCGGGGTTCTACGCCCAGTCCTTCGCTGAACGCGAAGGCGTTGACCGCATGGTGCAGGACACGATTGATACCGCAAAAGCGATGGGTGTTTCGGTTCTCTTTCTTCCGCTCGGCGTGCAAGGAGATCTCGTGAAACATCCCGAGTTGAGCACTGTGGTTGTCGAGCGCCTCAAGACCGCCGGCAAACGAGCCGAAGCGGCGGGCGTGGTGATCGGCATCGAGACCGCGCTCGATGCGGCGGGCGAGGCGGCTTTGCTCGACGAGATCGGTTCGCCGGCGGTGAAAAGTTATTTCAACCTCGCCAACGCATTCCAAAACAAGCGCGACGTGTGCGCCGAGTTAAGGACTCTCGGGAGGAAACGCATCGTGCAGATTCACGCCTCCAATACCGATGGCGTCTGGCTGCAGCACGACCCGCAGGTGAACCTTCCGAAAATCAAGGCGACCCTGGACGAGCTGGGCTGGAGCGGCTGGCTGGTGATCGAGCGCTCGCGGGATGCGACACGCACCGGAGCGAAGGACGTGAAATACAACTTCGGCGCGAATGCGGCGTATCTGAAGCAGGTGTTTCAAAAACCGTAGAGACGACACGAGCCCTGATGGTTGGGGATGCCTCCTTTTGCCACTGCTTTGTGTGCGGCGTCCTGACTCCGTCTTTCGCCATTTGTTGGTGCGGGCCCTAGATTACCCTATCAGGGTTTCTGTCATTTGTTCGTTTGATTCGCGCTCACCTTTTCAATCTGTGGAGCGACTTGATGGGGTAGTATTTCGATTTTGGTCGCGTAGAACTCTCGGGCTTAGGTCCCCAGATGGCCGTAGCCGCCCAAATAGTCTGCGCGATTTGGAGGGCTGATAAAACCGGTGATGCGAATGGCGATCCCGTGGTCGGGAATCTGAATGTTTTCTGGTAGGTCCGTCTTGGCCTCAGAATAAGGTCGCAGCCACCACCACTTACCCTCGCCGGCTCCGCGTGGAAGAAAACCGCTGTGTTCGAATGCCACTGTCCACACGCCCTCGGCGACTAATGCTTCGTAGCCGACGGCTTTCATCGTCTCGGTGAGTTTCTCTGGATGTTCTCGCCGAAATTGCTGCCCGGCATGGAACCCGTGCCAGTTGGCGTCCTAGTCGCCGCCTACGATGCCTCCGTCTGGGTTGTTTAGGCCGTCGAAGTAGCCCTGAATAAATTCCAATCGGATTTTATCACGATGAGGTGTGCGCGTCTCATAAGGCAGGGATTAAAAATAGCGGTCGGCTGGCTTCAGAAGTTCAAGTGGGCCACGCCTCTCTATAAGCTGCCGTCGACAGTAATTGGCGTGGTATGGTTTATCGGATTCATCAGCCACCCTTGAGCCCTCGGCTTTGAAGCCGTTAGGATACGTTTGGTAGTAGGTCTCCATGCTCATCGAACCGGTTCCATCTATCAGTTCCGGCACGAGCAGGAGCGCAATTGCGAGGCTCGTTGCGGCAAGGAATGCGCTGGTGGTTTTCATCGTTATTTAGTGTTACGCGAACGATGTAGAATCGCGATGATGTTGGCCGAGCCGAACAACAACCCAAGCCTGTGTCGAATTCAGTTTCGGCGGAATGCGGCCTAGCTACGGTTTGACGATGCCGAGGATGAGGAAGGCGCCGGTATCGCGGACTTCGAGGGTGTGGCGGCCGGCGGGGTAGTCGAAGGCGTGGACGGTGACGGAGGGGAGCGTATCGAATTTCACCGCGTCCACGATGAAGGGCTCGGCGCCACCGCGCTCGGCGGCGGTGGCGTCGGTTTCGAGGGTGGGCGGCTTGCGCCACTCGGGGCCGGTGGCATTGAAGTAGCCGATGAGCACACGCACGGGTTCGGCGCATTCGAACTCGATGCGAGGGCGCGTGCCGGTGCGCGGCAGGGCGATGCCCTGCAGGGCGGCGAGCTCGGGGGCGACGCTAGTGAAGGTGGCGGGAGAATCAGGGAACGCGGTGTTGCCGACTTGCACGGTGTAGGTCGGCACGCCGGGTGTGAGCAGCTTCCACGGGGCGGGTGTGAGCGGGGCGTGGGTTCGGCCTTTGGCCGTAGCGGGGTCTTTGAGCGCGGCAACTTGGGCGCGGAAGTCGGTCAGCTCCTGTTCGTAGATGGGGAGCAGTTGCGCCCAATGGTAGTTCGCGGCCTGACCGTTCTTGCCACCGGGCACCGGAATGCGGCGCTGGGCGGTCTGCATCGAGTTGGCGGCTTTGTAGGCGTCCTTCGTCAACGCGGTGAGCGTGCGGTAGGCGTCGAGGCTGACGGCGAGAAAGCGCTCGGCGCTCTCCATGTCAGCGAGATCGTGGCTCCGGTTGTAGCGCAGGACGGCCATGGCGGCGTTGGTCTTCGCAACGTAGTTTTCTGACATGGCTCGGATGGCATGGACGTCGTTGCGCAGACGGGCGAACTCTTCGCTGTTGTTTGTCACCAACGGCGCGGCGCTATCAATGGCGGCGACGGCGTCGGCGGAGAACGCGAGCACTTCGGCGTTGATGGAGACGGGTGTTTCGCCCTCGTGCGGGAGTTTCTTCCATTCGCGTTCAGCGTAGTCTTTCAGGCGCTCGCCGGGCGGCGACTGCGATTCCCAGAGCTCGGGGAACTCGCGGTATTTCTCGGGACGGACAAGCGCGTCGAGCGTCATGCCGAGCGCGAGGGTCTGGCGGTTGCCCTCGGTGATTCCGTAACGGCGGAGGAGGCGCGGGGCGCATTCGCCGGCGGCGTTGTAGGCTTCGAGAATCTTTGCGGCGGCCGGCGAGCCGTAGTGGTCGGCGAGGCGCCCGGTCCAGTAGGCGTGTTCGCCGGCGGCGTCGCGATCGGGGTTCCATGCGTAGCGTGCCCAGGCCTCGAACCAAATCCAGTCGCGTTCCCACTGCTTGAGCGGGGTGGAGGTGATGTCGGGTGATACGGGCCAGTCCCAGTAGAACAGAGGGTAGAGATGAAGGCCGCGGGCGCCGAGCCGGTCGCGCATGGCGAGGACGGATTTCTGGATGAAATCGGTCGCGCCGTAGCGAAAGGGTTCGAGGTTCGCGAGGATGTGGACGTTGGCGATGTGGGTGGAGCCGACGCGACTCATCGTCTGGTGGAGCTGCTGGCGAACGCCACGCGGCTCCCAGGTGGTCAGCGACTCGCCGTTGAATTTCGCCTCGGTGTAGAGGTTTTTGTAAACCTTGAGCGCCTCGGGCATGACGAGGGTGGCGTCGGTCGCATGGGTTCGGAGCACGACGGGCGGCTCGACGGTGAGACCGGCGGCCTTCATGCCCTCCTTCACGCCGGGGAGGATGACCTCGGTCATCCAGCGGGTCTGGGCGCTTTGTTCCTGGAGGGCCTCGCCCAGGCAGGGCATGAGACCGACGTGGGGGAACTCGCGCACGAAGGCGGCGATGGATTTGCGCGTGTAGTCGGCGGCGAGGTCGTTCCACGCATGGAGCTGCGAGTCGAGGCCGTGTTTTTCGGCGAGTGGCTTGGAAATCAGGATGCTGTAGAATTGCTGGACGAGCCAGATTCCGCGCCGGTCACATTCGGCGGTGAGCCAGCGAAACATCTCCACGTTGCGCTCGAAGACCTCGGGGGAGACCTCGACGGCCTCGGGGTAGTCGGGCAGGCGCACGAGCGAGGCGAACGGGTGCCCGTTCCAGAGGTAGAGGGTGTTCATCCTCAAGTCGGCCAGGTAGTCGAGGTATTCGGTCCAGTAGGCCTTGTCGTAAAAGAACGGGAACTCTTCCGGCGTGTAGGGGTATTCGTAAACTTTTCGGCCGGGCAGGTAGTAAGTCTTCTGCATGCCGATGCAGGTGCCGCGCAGGACCATGGTCGGTGCGTCGGTAATATTTAAAGGAGCTCGGGAAAAGTCGCCGTCGCAGCGAATGCGCTGGGCCAGTTCCAGGCAGCCGTAGAGCTGGCCGGTGTCATCCGCGCCGCTGATGGCGATGGTGCCATCCGGGCTCGTCGTGATGGAAAATCCCTCTGGGCGCAGGACGCCTTGAGCCGGGCCAACCACGATGCGGGGTGCGTCTTTGGAGAGCGAAGATCTCAGTCGTTCGATGCCGTAGCGCACGCGCGTAGAGGCGTCCGGGGAGGAGACAATTTCGCCGTGCAGCACGGAGGCCGCCAGCGTAGCGAACAGCAGGGCAAGGAGGCGGAGCTTCATGGCGAGGGTGTGATGACGACGTCGTCGATCAGGAAGGAGGCGGCGGGGACTTTTGCATCCGCTCCGGGCAGATCGCGACCGCCGTAACCGCGTTCGCGATACGGGCCGGTGCGGAAGGAAAGGCGTTCCACGGTTTTGACCGGATCGGTGAAGAAAGCAGGGCGGGACAGCGGTGATTTCCCGTCCACCAGCAGGGCGCAGCGGTCGGCATCGATGGCGGCGGGGATTTCGAGCACAAACTTATGCCAGCTTAACTCGGTGTAGACGCCGCCGTCGATCCACTGCGCCTCATGGCAAACCCACACATGACCGTCCTCGCCCAGCGCGATGCGCACGGGCCGGGCGCCCTTGGCGTCGAGCAAGTCGATTTCCAGACGGGCATTATTCTGTCGGGCGAAGATGCTGAATGATATTTTCACCCCGTGGGTGGCCGGGAAAACGCGGACGGCGCGAGCGTAGTCGTAGGGATCTTCGTCGCGAAGCTCTAGCACGTTGGTTCGCGGTCCGCAGATTTCATCGGTGACCGCTGCCCTGACGCGCACGGGCGCCCAGAGCGGCGAGTAGATGTTCCATCCGGCGGGCAGGGCGCCGGGCTTGGTCGCCTCAAAGTCGTCGTGGATGGGGCCGGTGACCGCGGTCGTGACCGGCACGGGCACGCGGGCGACCCAGATGTCCTCTTTGTTGACGGAGTAGGTCAGCCAGAAGGTGGAGGTGGCGTCGGGTCCCGCCTTGGGGGGATTGCCGGCTTCAATCCCGCGCACGTATTGCGGCCCCATGTTTTTGAGGTAGCCGCCGAATCGCTGGTCGGGCAACTCGCTGTGGATGGATGCGAGTCCTTTGAAGGTCGCGCTGTCCTCGCTGGTGGTAACGGCGAGCGGGTAGCGGTTGCGATTGGTCGGGTTGAAAATCAGCGCGTAGCGACCATCGGCAGTGTTTTGTAGCCAGTATTTCGAGGCGTTGTTCGGAAGATTGGCGGCGAATTTTTTTTCGCTCCAGCTCTCGCCTTGGTTGGTCGTGGTGGCGACCAGGCGGTTTTTCCAAATGCCGAGGGTGGAGCCGTCGGGACGGGTGACGTAGGAGAGGGCCTTGCCCTTCACGCGATAGAAGCCGGACTCGTCGAGCTGATCTTCCTCCCACCATTGCGCGGTCACGAGTTTATCGGCCAGTAAGGCGTCGCAGGCGGAGACAAAACCGGGGTCAGGCGCGGCGGAGTAGAGCTGGTAGGGAAGCGGTAAATCAGGGAAGTCGCGCTTCGTATTGAGACGTATAAAATAGAGGTCGCCAAACGAGCCGTCGGCGTGGATATCGCGCACGGCGCGACCTAGGCCTTTGCCATCGTTGGGAGAAGGCGGCGTGCCGTAGAAGGAAAGGGCAAGCAGACGACCGTCTGGCGCCACGTAGAAGCCCATGCGCTGGTGGGCAATGGTGTGCGTGCCATCGGGCAGGGTGATGGCGGGAAAGAGGATGCGCGGTGCGTCCCACGTAAGGCCGTCGGCCGAGGTGGTGAGCGAGGTCACAGTGGGGTTGTCGTGCTCGTTGACCGCGCCGCTGAGGTATTCGAGGTAAAAACGTCCCCGCCAGTAAGCGAGCATGGGGGCGTGGATGTAGGTGTCGGTCAGGCCGTCGGCGTGGGCGGACGCGGTGCGGTTGGCGCGAAAAACCTGGATGTTTTGCACACCTGCGACGGGTTGAAGTCCGCCGTCGGCTGTAGGTGCGACCTCGGCCGGGCCGGTGTAAATCACCGGAGGCACCGGTTCCGACGCATGGAGGGCGAGGGGAAGAAGTAACGCGAGAGGGAGGCGCGGGCTCATGGGCGCGGGGTGGTCGCGTTTGCGGCGAGGATGGCGGCGAGCTTGAGCGCCTCGATGAGGCTGCGCGGATCGCCGCGACCGGTGCCGGCGTTGGTGAAATCAGTGCCGTGTTCGACGGAGGTGCGGATGATGGGGAGCCCGAGGGTGACGTTTACGCCGCGCCAGATGCCGAGCATCTTGGCGGCGACGTGGCCTTGGTCGTGATACATGGCGACGGCGCCGTCGAATTCGCCTTGCAGGGTGCGGAAAAAAACCGTGTCGCCCGGCCAGGGACCCGAGGCGTCCAGGCCGAGGGCGCGGGCCTGGGCGATGGCGGGGGCGATGTATTTCTCCTCTTCGTCGCCGAACAGACCACCCTCACCGGCGTGGGGATTCAGGCCTGCGACGGCGAGCTTGGGTTTTTCGATGCCCAGACGGCGCACGGCGTCGTGGGTGAGTTGGAGGACTTTAAGGATGCGTTCCGGGCGCACGCGGTCGATGGCTTGGCGGAGGGATACGTGAGTAGAGACATGGGTGACGCGCAGCTTGTCGGCCACGAGCATCATGGTGGCGCCCGGGGCCTTGCAGACCTCGGCCAGCAAGCCGGTGTGGCCGTCGAAATGGTGGCCGGCGGCGTTGAGCGCGGCCTTGTTGAGGGCTGAGGTGACGATGGCGCCGACCCGTCCGGCGAGGGCGAGCTCGGCGGCGGTTTTGACGTATTCATAGGCGGCGTGACCGGCCATGGGACTGACTTTGCCAACGGCAAGATTGGTGAGATCGACATTTTTCAAGTCGAGCACATCGAGCACGTCCGGATCGAAGCGGGCGGCCTCGGGGGCGGAGACGGCGTTGAGCCGCAGCTTGGTGCCGGTGTAGGTTTGGGCGCGGTCGAGGGTGGCGGCGTCGCCGACGATGAGCATGCGGCCCAGGGCTCGCACCTCGGGTTGAGCGAGGGCTTTGAGGATGATCTCAGGGCCGGTGCCGGCAGGATCGCCTAGAGTGATGGCTATGATTGGCAGGGTGCTCATGGGTCAGGAAAACAGGTGGGGGTAGAGGCTTTGGAGTTCGGCGGGCCAAGGGTAGCTGCCGGGTTTCAGGGTTATGGTTATCGCATGGTCGTCCGGTTGCAAACTTACCACGCCCGGGCCCCAGACCCTGCGCACAGAGAGGCGATTCCATCCCAGCGCGCTCAGCACGGTCGCGGCGGTGGCTCCTCCGGCGATGAGGAGGTGGCGAAAGGCGCCGGCATCTCGCAGGGCAAGGGCGAGTCCAGCGAAACCAGTTGCGATTTGGGCCGGAGCCGCCGGGTCGTTTAGGGTCAGTTTGGTGGCGGAGACAGCGGCGGCGCCGCGCTGACGCAGGGCCAGGGCGACCCGTGTTACCGGAGGGGGGCGAAGGCCGTTGAAGAGCAGTGCGGCTTGTCCGGCGATCGAGGCGGTGGTGCCGTGGAGCAGCAATGCCGGGCCGGCAGGGGATTCGCCACTCGAGGGTCTCCGGCGGTCAGGGATTCGACTCGCCAGCCAGGCGCGAAAAAAATCCGCGCCACCGGCCGGCAGGGTGTGTTTGTCAACGGCGAGGACCCACTGGGCGGTTTCGGCGGCGCAATGGTGTTCACCCACGATTACCCCGCGGGTCGGCAGCGGGGATTTGGGGTTGAGATAATGCACGTCGGCACGTCCAGCGGCGTGGAGCAAATCGAGCACCTCGGCGCTGCGGGCCGGGTGGTGTGGATCGCGAGCGAAGGGGGTTTGGTCGATTGCTTGTCCGTCGATGTAGCAACGACCTTTATGGATGGTTCGGCCGAGTGAAGGGTTGCCCGCGACCAGCACTGTGCGCTGGAGACCGAAGGCTGCGGCGCAGGCGGAGAGTTCTGCAAGCACGGGGCCGCGCAGAACGGAATCGGTTTTTTTAAACACCCCCGAGTGCGGCCGTGCACTGAGCCGCGCGGCTCGGCTTTTCACCCGCCCGGCGGCGCGGCCGGGCGTGACGAGCCTGGTGTTGGTATCGAGCACCAGCACATCGGTCTCGATCGCTGCACGCGGCACCTTGGTGACGACCACGACTCGCAATCCTGCCTTGTGCGCGAGAGCGCCGACCTCGGCGGCGCCGGTCAGGTCGTCTGCGAGCACGATGATTGGGCGGCACGCCATCGGAAAATTCAGCCGAGTTGGCGGAGTTCGGAACGGACGGCCTCCTGATCGGCGGGGCTGAGTGGCAGCAGGGGAGGAATCATGTCGGCACCGCAGAGGCTGCGCAGGCCGAGGCCGGCTTTGAGTGCGGCGAGGGACTGGCCGAGAGTGCGATTGCGTTGGAAGACCGCGCCCAAGGTATCGAGCTGCTGCTGGAGTTTTTCTGCGGCAGTCCAGTCACCCGCCTCGGCGGCGTTAAACAGACTGCTCCAACGCTCGGGGTAGAGATTTCCCGAGCTGGGCACGAGTCCGTCGAAACCGAGCCGAAGCGCGGGAACGGAGTGGGCGGCGATGCCCATGAACAGCGAAAAGTCCGCGCGACCGCCGAAGCGTTTCGCGGTCTCCTCGCGCCGGCCCGCAGTCCCCTCGGAGTCCTTCAGGCCGGTGATGTTCGGGCGTTGGCTCAGGGCTTCGATCACATCGTAGGGAATGGACATGCCGGTGGTGGCGGGCATGTTGTAAACCATCAGCGGGCCGCGGATACCGTCGGACAGTCGCTCGAAGTAGGCCTGGATTTCGACAGGCTCCAACTTGAAGTAGTTCGGCAGGATGCCGACGGCGGCGTCAGCTCCGAGTGCGAGGTAGGCATTGGCCGCCTCGATGGAATCGCTCACGCAGTTGGAAGCTGCGCAGGCGAAGACGGGGGTGCGTTTGGCGGCGGTTTTGACCGCGATTTCAACGTAGCGCCGACGCAAGGCGAGGGGGAGCGAGGCGACCTCGCCGGTCGTGCCGAGCACGAGCATGCCGCAACCGTTGGAAGCGAGGTGGTCGACCAGGCGGGCGGCGGCGGCCTCGTCGAGCTCGCCGGCGGCGTTGACTGGAGTCACCAGCGGGACGATGACGCCGCGGTGTTTGGGAGATGTTTTCATGGTGATAAATCAGTAGGCGGCTTCGTAAATGCGAAGGGCGTCAGGGCGCGTGATTTCGCGCGGGTTGTTCTTGAGGAGGCGGGTAACGCCGAGGCCGGCGTCGGCGATGCGTGGCAGGGCTGCGCGTGGAATGCCGTGGGCGGAGAGGCCCGCTTTAATGCCGCAGTCGGCGATGAGCTGTTCCAGCCGATCGGGCAGAGCTTCGATGGAAGCGGCGCCGAGAGCTTCGGCCAGCGAGGCGTGGCGGTCCGGCATTGCGGGTAAGTTAAAACGCACCACATGCGGCAGCAGGAGTGCGATCGACAGGCCATGCGCGAGGTGAAATTCGCCACCGAGCGGGTAGGCGAGGGCGTGGACCCCTGCGGTGTTCACGGGACCGAGCCCCAGGCCGCCGTAGAGACTGCCGAGCGCCACGGCGGAGCGGGCGCTGAGATCGGTGCCGTCACTGACGGCGCGGGCCAGGTGGGCGCCAATCAGCCTTACGCCCTCGAGAGAGTGGAGATCAACCGCCGGATGCGCGGCGAGGTTGGCGTAGGTTTCAAGGCAATGGGTGAGCGCGTCGATGCCGGTGGTCGCGGTCAACGCGGGAGGCAAGGACAGCATCAGCGCCGGATCGATGATGGCGGCATCGGGCACGAGGGCGGGGCTGATCACGGCCTTTTTGGCGAGGGCGACTTCGTCGAGAAGCAGGGCGTTGGGCGAGACCTCGCTCCCTGTGCCGGCGGTGGTGGGCACGCAGACTAAAGTGGTGCGGCGTCCGGCGAGAATATTTATGCCGTAAAATGCGAGGATGGGTTCGGTCCGGTCGTGCAACGCGGCCACGAGTTTGGCGACGTCGAGCACGCTGCCGCCGCCCACGGCAAGCACCAGATCCGGCACGAATGCACGGGCGAAGGACCGGATCTTTTCGGCGCAGGCGGTGGTGGGCTCGGGCGGCACGCCGGTGGCGATTTCCACCACGGCAGACTGGGCGCGCAATGCGTCAGCGAGCGTGCTTGCCTGCGCCAGGACCGACGGGGAGGTTAAAAGGAAAATCCTGCGACTACCGTTAGCATGCAAGAAGGCGATGAGAGCAGGAATGGCACAGCCGGTGCCAAAGGTGATTTGCGGGGGCTGACGGAGCGTGACTGAGGTGGGCGACATGGTCAGCCGGTCTTGGATGCTTGTTGGGCATGGGAGCGGAAGGTGAGACGGTCCACGTTTTCAGGGCGCCACCCGCCGAAAAGACGGCTGGAGACGTAACCGGTGATAAACAGCACTAGGTGGCCGAAAACACCGATGAGGATCGGGTTCATTTCAAAATTGATGCCGAGGTCGACAAGGTGGTGCTTCGGTTCGGTGGCAACCGCCCATGCGGTGAAAAGAAGACAGCACGCCATGCCAATATAGCAACCGCGTCGCGTGGCACGACGAGTGAGGAAGCCGAGGCAGAACAAGCCGAGCGTTCCGCCCGAGAGAATCGCGGCGATGGTGATGGCGCGTTCCATGACCGGCGCAGCGCCTTTATCCGGGATGAGCAGAATGGCGGAACCTGCGGCGAGCAGCCCGCCGACGCCGACCATGATGCGACCGAAGAGGAGCCGGGAGCGTTCAGGGCTATTCGGCAGAAGAAGGGAGAAGTAGTCGGTGGTGACCACGGTGGCCACGCTGGTGAGATCTGAGCTGACGGTAGACATCGCGGCGGCGAGGATCGCGGCGGACACAAGTCCTAGCACGCCGGCCGGAAGGTAGTTGATCATGAAATAGGGCATGATGCTGTCGCCCAGCTCGGGTGGCTGGATCTTCGCGAGGCTGAAAAAACCGTAGAAGCAGGCGCCGATGAACATGAACGTGAAAAACACCGGCACGCAGATGAGCGCGCCGGAAATGGCTGCGCGGCTCGCCTCGGCGTCAGTGCGTGCGAGCAGGTAGCGTTGCACGAGATGCTGGTCGGTGACGTAGCGGCGGCACCATTGGATGGCGGCGGTCAGGGTGAATAGCCAAGTGGTCGTCGTGGTCGTGTCGAACAGGCTGGCCCATGAAAAATCCCAGGACCCGAGTGTCATTCGTCCGCCGCGCCAGGCTTCGCCGACGACGGCGAACGGGGCGCCCGCCTCCGGCGCGAACAGCAGCCTAATCAGCACGAAGGAACCGCCGAGGATGAGCACCGTGCCCTGCACGACGTCGGTCCAGACCACAGCCTTGATGCCTCCGAACATGGTGTAGGCAGCGGTGAAGAGCGCCACGCCGACTATGACTGTCCGCAGCTCCCAACCGGTGAGCACATTGATGGCGATGGCGGTGGTGAAGAGTGTGACACCGATGTCGAACAGTCTGTCACCCAAGAATCCGAATGAGGTGTAGAGTCGACCTCCCAGCCCGAAGCGCTGGCCGATGTATTCGTAGGCGCTCATGCGCACGACGCGTCGGTAGAACGGAACGATGAATTTGGCGACGAGGAGTAGCACGAAGGGCAGGATCAGATGGGGCACCACGAAGATGAGTCCCTTCTGGAACGAGGTGCCCGGGTGGCCGACAAAGGTGCCGGTGCCTATGATCGTCCCCATGAGCGTGAAGGAGACGACCCAACCGGGAATACTGCGTCCTCCCGTGAAGTATTCCTCGGTGTTCTTCTGGCGGCGCGAGACCGCGATACCGAGGCCGGCGACAATCAGCGCATAGATGCCGATGACGATAAAATCGAGCGTGTGAAGTGACATGGGGGGTGAAATCTAAGCCGCGCCGAGGGGGTGAATGGAGGCGCCACGTATCGACCAGAGGAGTGGACAAGGTAGAGGCAATCTTAGAATACGATAGGTGAAATCGACCGAAAATAATTTACGCATAGGCTACTTGAACTCGCTTTACGCCCCGGGATCGAGGTTTGCCGGGTGGTGACTTTTATTAGTCGCTGCCCAGCCGTGATTCGGCCGTATGGCGGAGTTAGCTGAAACGCTGCTCGTGCTGCTTCGCTGGTGGACGATTTGCGCTGGTGGCGTTACGATGCTGGGAGTAATATTTTAAAATGCGGGAGAGACTTTCGCTGACTTACGCTATTTTGACAGGTTAAGTCTTCCAGGACGTCTCGCCTATTCTGCCCCTCTTAGTTTAGAATGGCGTTTCGTTTTCTCTTAGACTGCCACCTGCCGCCCCGACCTCTCACGTCATGTTTGATTCGTTTCCTATTTTTTACACCCGCACATCAGGCCTGTTATCGATGCTTATCGGCCTCGTTTTTTTTACGGATTCAGGGTTTTCGGCTGGGCCGACGGTGTTGGAATACGCTGCGTTCTCGCATCACGTGGAGAAGTTCAATGCCATGGAGCCTGAGCTTGTCCTTAACCATGTGCCTGACGCCCAGGCCTGGGATTGGCTGAAGGTCAACGTGCCAATCTTCGAGTGCCCCGACCCGCAAATCGAGGAGATCTATTGGTTTCGCTGGTGGGCGCTGCGCAAACAACTGCGGCGCGACGCCGGCAGCGGACGATTTGTTTTTGGCGAATTCATCAACCGCCCCAGGCCGGTCAGCAGCGCGCTGGGGCATCATTTGATGGAGGGACGCTGGTTGCGCGATCAGCATTATCACGACGACTACGTGCTTTACTGGTTTCGAGGAAAGGACGGCGGACCGGCGGAGCGTTTTCATCGCTATTCTCAATGGGTGCAGCATGCACTCTGGTCGCGATGGCTGGTCACACAGGACACTGCGGTAGTCACCGGATTGCTCGACGATTTGGTGGCGGACTATGGCAAATGGGAGACGGAGCGCATGCGCCCCGACGGGCTTTTTTGGCAGCATGATGTCTGGGATGCGATGGAGGAATCCATCAGCGGCGGACGTAAAGTCATGAACGTCCGGCCTACGATAAATTCCTACATGTATGGTAATGCCACCGCGCTCGCCGCCATCGCTCGACTGGCGGGACGGGAGGAGGTGGCGAAGGAATTTGATACGAAGGCTGCCAATCTGCGCCGGCTCGTGCAGGCTTCGCTATGGAATGCTGAGCTGGGCTTTTTTGGCGCCTCGACCGAGCAACTGCAGCCTATCGCCGTGCGGGAGGAAATTGGGTTTATTCCCTGGTATTTTAATTTGCCTGAAGGAGGACACGGTTACGAGGCCGCCTGGCGGCAGTTTGTCGATGAGGCTGGGTTTAAAGCGCCCTATGGTATCACCACTGCCGAACGTCGCGCCTCGAGCTTTCGCACCCGCGGCACCGGAACCTGCGAGTGGGACGGGGCGGTGTGGCCCTTTGCGACTTCGCAGACGCTTACCGCGTTGGCTAATGTGTTACACGATCACACCCAAAACGCGGTCGGTAAGCGCGACTACTTTGATGCCTTCGTGACCTATTCGAAGAGTCAGAGCTACGATGGTTTGCCCTACATCGGGGAGTATCTAGACGAGAAGACCGGCGCCTGGCTCAAGGGAAGGGACCCGCGCAGCTATTATTACAACCACTCCACTTACGCCGACCTTGTGATCACAGGCGTGGTTGGGCTCCGCCCGAGGCCAGACAATGTGATTGAGGTAACGCCTCTCCTGCCCGCCGGAGCTTGGCCCTGGTTCTGCCTTGATGGCGTGCGCTATCATGGACGCGACATCACTATTCTTTGGGATGAAACTGGCACCCGCTACGGACGCGGCGCTGGTTTGCAGGTTTTTGTCGATGGTCAAGTGGTCGCCAAGTCATCGGTCCTAGAAAATATAACCGGAAAACTACCATGAAAATCCGCGCCCTGTTTCTTGTCTTTGCCTGGACTTTCGCCGCGTTGGACGCACGCGAAACGCCTCCTCCGGTTAGCGCCGACGCTTCCGGTGCGTTGGTCTATCAGGCGGATGCCGCCGGCAACCGCGTGCCCGATTTTTCTCACGCCGGATACGGCGGGGGAGGGGTGCCGTTGCCCGATTTGCAGGCGCGACTCCGGGTTGAGCCCGGGCCCGGCGACGATGGTGCCCGCATCCAGGCTGCTCTGGATCAAGTGTCGGCGCTCGCTCCCGATGCCGCCGGGCTGCGCGGAGCGGTGCTGCTCGCGCCGGGTCGCTACGAGATCGACGGGCAGTTAACCATCACCGCCTCCGGAGTCGTCTTGCGCGGCTCGGGTGCAGGTGAAGACGGCACGGTTCTAGTCGCCACCGGCACCGGCCGTCGCGCGCTCGTCGAAGTCGCAGGCCGTGACGGACGCCGTTCGCTTGGCGAGCTGATTGCTGTCGATGACGCGATCGTGCCGGTAGGGAGTATGAGTTTGCGTGTGGCCGACCCCACCGGACTTAAACCCGGAGTTTCAGTCACGATCAAACGGCCCAGCACGGCGGAGTGGATAAAGTTTATGGGCATGGATGACTCGCCCGGGCGGCAGGGTTACCAGTGGAAACCGGGCTCGTTGGACGTGACTTGGGACCGTGTGATCACGGCGGTGCAGGGCGATGTCGTCACTCTGGACGCTCCTCTCACACTGGCGCTGGAGAAGCGTTTCGGCGGTGCGACGGTCAGGGCTTATGTGCAGGAAGGTTATCTGGAGCGCTGCGGTGTCGAGCGGCTCCGTTGTGTCTCGAACTACGATTTGGCCAATAATTTTGATGAGCAGCATGCATGGAATGGCATCGACCTGCATGGTGTGCGTGACAGCTGGGTCGCGGACGTGACGGCGGTGCATTTTGCCGGTTCAGCCGTGCAGGTCGGTGCCAAGGCAGCTCGCGTGACGGTTCAGGATTGCGCCTCGATCGCTCCGGTTTCTGAACTCGCCGGCTATCGTAGGCTGGCGTTCCACAATCGCGGTCAGCAGGTGCTTTTCTCGCGCTGCGTTTCGGAGTCGGGGCGCAACGATTTCACCACCGGCTATCTCACCGCCGGTCCGAATGTCTTTCTGCAGTGTGAGGCACGACAGACCACTTCTTTCAGCGGTTCGCTAGGCAGTTTTTCATCGGGCCTGCTGTTTGACGGAGTTAAGATCGACGGTGCCTCTTTCCGCATCGATAACCTGGAAACTTTTAATCAGGGAGTGGGTTGGGCTGCGGTTAATTCCATGCTTTGGCAGTGCAACGCCGGCGTTATCGTCTGTCGCACACCTCCCGGTGCGCATAACTGGGCCGTGGCGGTTTGGGCGCAGTTTGTGGGTGATGGCAGCTGGCATCTGGTCAGCCAGTTTGCGAAACCAGAATCCATTTATCGCGCCCAGCTGGAGGCTCGTTCAGGCCCCGCAGCGCTCGCCGCGCTTTTGCCCCGCGTATACAGTCCGGCGCCTGCCGCTCTCTCCTCAGTTTTCGGGGCGGTAGCGCCTGCGCCTGCCGCCAAGGGCAAGCCGCTCGCGCTGGTGGACGGCGTGCTGCTCATTGACGGTCAACGGCTGGCTGGTCGTGACGCCACGACCGCTTGGTGGCGCGGGCGCCTCGAACCGTCCCGCGCTTCCGAAGCGGACCCGGCGATTACCCGGTTTGCACCTGGTCGCACCGGAGCGGGACTGACAGATGAGCCAGCCGCCGTTGCCGAAAAACTGGCCAAAGAGGGAAAGACGGTTTTTCGCCATCACTACGGCCTTTGGTATGAGCGCCGTCGTGACGATCACCAGATGATCCGGCGGCCCGACGCCGAGGTTTTCCCGCCTTTTTTCGAACAACCCTTCGCGCGCTCCGGCCAAGGAAAGGCGTGGGATGGTTTAAGCCGCTACGATCTTACAAAATATAATCCATGGTATTTCGGCCGCCTGCAGGCTTTCGCGCAAGAGGCCCGGAAGCGCGGTCTGGTTCTCCTAAACGAGATGTATTTTCAACATAACATCATCGAGTCGGGCGCGCATTGGGTGGACGGACCTTGGCGGCCGGTTAACAACATTAACGGCACGAAATTTACCGAGCCCCCTCCTTTTAACGGCGATACGATCAAGATGGCTGACGTGTTCTACGATCTCTCGGATCCAGCTTATCGCGCTCTGCACCGCGCCTATATCCGGCACAATCTCGACGTGCTCGGTGGCGAAACCAATGTCATCCACACGCTTACCGCCGAGAACAGCGGGCCGCTTTCGTTCATGCAGTTCTGGCTCGATGTGGTCGATGAGTGGAAGCGCGAGACCGGGCGTCATCCTCTAATAGCGCTCAGTGCGCCCAAGGATGTGCAGGACGCCATTCTGGCCGATACGAAGCGTGCCGCGGCAGTGGATGTAATCGATCTCACTTACTGGTTTCGCAACGCCGAGGGCGTTGAGTTTGCTCCTCCCGGCGGTCAGTCGCTTGCGCCCCGTCAGCATCAGCGTTTGTTCAAGGGCAGACGTCCGAACGCGGACTCCATCGCATCGATGGCTCGCGAGTATCGTGAACGTTTTCCCGGCAAGGCGGTTATTACCGGCCTCGCCGAAGCTAGCAACGTTCAGCCCTGATGGTTTTCACCGAATGCCTTTTTCATCATAAACTTTATCCTCTCCATGAAATATATCCGCTACCTTATCATGTTCACTCTCTCTGCTCTTTGTGGAGCAGCGACGGATGTGACCACCGTAGAAAAATGGGGGGTATTCGAACTCGAGTTCAAGGGGCCCGCCGAGGGCAATCCCTTCTTGGAGGTGCGGTTTGGTGCCGTTTTCACGGACGGCGCGAGCACGGTAGTGGTGCCGGGTTTTTATGACGGGGATGGCGTATACAAAGTCCGCTTCAGCCCCGGTTCGACGGGTGACTGGCGCTATGAGACCAAGAGCAATCGTTGGGAACTCACCGGCAAGCTCGGCAAGTTCACCGCGACGCCTCCAGGCTCCGGCAACCATGGACCGGTGCACGTGCAAAACACCTTTCATTTTGCTTACGCGGATGGCACGCCTTTCAAGCAGATAGGCACGACGATTTACAACTGGACCGACACGCCGGAGGAGTTGCAGGAAGAGACCCTGCGCACCCTGGCGGCGGCGCCGTTTAACAAAGCGCGCATGCTTCTGACACCCCAGCCCACACCCTATCAAAATCGTTTTTCCCCGGCCCGCTGGCCCTACGCCGGTTCACCGCCCCATGCTTGGGATTATGCCCGTTTTAACCCCGATTATTTCCGCCATATCGACGCCCGAGTAGTCCAGTTGCGCGAACTTGGAATCGAAGCCGACGTGATTCTTTTCAACCCCTATGGCAAGTTTGGCTTCGAGACCATGGATGCGGCAGGCGACGAGCGCTACGTGCGCTATGTCGTCGCCCGTCTTGGAGCTTATCGCAACATCTGGTGGTCGCTCGCCAATGAATACGATTTTCTGCGCACCAAGACCGATGACGATTGGAACAGACTCGGAACTCTCGTGCAGCAGTGCGATCCGCACCAGCACCTGCGCTCGATTCATAACGGTTCGATTATTTTCGATCATAACAAGCCCTGGATTACGCATGTCTCCATGCAGAATGGCGCGGCTGTAGAGGAACCGGGTCGGGCCGAGATGTATCGCGGCGTGTGGCGCAAGCCGGTCGTGTATGACGAAGTTAAATACGAAGGCGTGACCCAGTATCGTTGGGGTAATCTCACCGGCCAGGAAATGGTGCATCGTTTCTGGAGCGGAACGGTTGCCGGAACCTATGTGGGACACGGCGACTATTTTTCGACTGTGACCGAGGACACCTGGACTTCCTTTGGCGGCAAGCTCTCCGGTCAAAGCGCTCCTCGGCTCGCCTTCCTGCGGACGATTCTCGAGCAAAGCCCGGCCCAAGGAATTGATCCGATCGACAAATGGCAGGAAGTGAACACCGGCGGAGTTCCCGGTCTCTATTACCTCACCTATTTCGGTCACTCTACTCCGACAGAGTGGAGCTTGAAGCTCTTTAAGAACGGAGTGAGCGACGGGCAACGCTATCAGGCCGAAATCATCGATACCTGGGCGATGACGATCACACCTGTCGAGGGCGAATTCGTGACCAAAAAATTAGATAACTACCACTACGTCGACGTTGCGGGACGGGTGGTGAAATTATCGGGAAAACCGGGTATCGCGGTGCGCGTGCGTCGCATAGGTCAGGATGGGAAACCCGCAGCCAATGTGCTGCCTAACGATTAATATCCGATGTCGCGTATCCTGACTCTCGTAGCTCTTTTGTTCGCCGGCGTCCTGGGTTCTGCCCGTGCAGACACGCTTCCGGATACCTGCTACCTCTTTGCGTATTTCTACCATGACTTGGAGGCCGAAGGGTTTCGACTGGCATGGAGTGCGGATGGACGTCGATTTGAGAAAATCAACGAGGGCAGGGCATGGATCACACCTAACGCCGGCGAGAATAAACTCATGCGCGATCCTGCGATTTGTCGCGGACCCGACGGAGTATTTCATCTCGTCTGGACCACCGGTTGGACGGGCAGGACGATAGGATACGCCTCGTCACGAGACCTCATCATTTGGTCGGAACAAAAGACACTGCCCGTCATGATGCACGAGACGGAGGCGCAAAACTGCTGGGCGCCTGAAATCTTGTGGGACGCAACCAAGGGCCATTTTCTCATACACTGGTCCACGACGGTCCTCGGGCGCTACCCCGAGACGGAGATGTCCAACCGCCGCCCCGAGCGTAATCATCGCATCTACGCGACCACGACCAAGGATTTTACCGTCTTCACCCCCACGAAGCTGCTCTACAACGCTGGCTATAACGTCATAGATTCCAACCTCATTCCAGCGCGCGACGGCAGCACGGACTGGCTCCTGTTCGTCAAAGACGAGACCCTTGCACCAGTCACTCAGAAGAACATCCGGATGGTGCGTGGTCGTTCTCCCGAGGGTCCCTGGGATCCTGTTTCTCCGGCCCTGACCGGCAACTACTGGGCGGAGGGACCGACCGCAATCAAGGTTGGTGATGAATACCGCGTCTATTTCGATAAACACATGGTCAATGCCATCGGCTTGGTGTCGTCTACAGACCTTCGGACCTGGATCGACCGGAGCGATGAAGTGCGCATGCCTGAAAATGCCCGACATGGTTCCATTCTTGCGGTGGAGCGTGCGGTTGTGGAACGCCTGCTCAAGCACACAGGCGGCCCAATCAAGTAAGCCCGGCATACTCTCCCATTTCCAACCCATCCCTGTTTTGTCCGTTTTACCCTAATGTCCGGCTCCCTTTCCCCTCTCGATCTAGCTGTGTTGGTTGCCTATCTTCTTGGCGTCGTTGGCTGCGGGTGCTGGTTCTATCGGCGTGCGGGCGACAGTGAACAATACATGTCCGCGGGGCGCTCGCTGCCGGGTTGGGCGGTGGGGCTTTCGATTTTCGGCTCGTATGTCAGCAGTATCAGCTTTTTGGCCAATCCCGGAAAATCATTTGCGGGCGATTGGGGCGGTTTTGTTTTTGCGCTGTCGCTGCCAGTCGCGGCGCTGGTGGCGGTGAAGTGGTTTGTGCCTTTCTTCCGCGAACGCGGCGAGATATCCGCCTATGGTCATCTGGAGGCGAGGTTCGGCGCGTGGGCCCGAAGTTATGCGGTTGTCTGTTACCTGCTCACGCAGGTGGCTCGTCTTGGCACCATACTCTATCTCCTCGCCCTCGCCCTCGTCCCCCTTACTGGCTGGGACATCCGCACCATCATCTTAGGTGTTGGCCTGATAATCGTGATCTATCCGCTTATCGGCGGCACGGAGGCGGTGATCTGGACGGGAGTGGCCCAAGCGCTGGTTCTCGTGGCGGGCGCGTTGGTATGCATCTTGTCACTGATGTTTAAAATGCCCGAAGGCCCCGTCCAGATTATCGAGATCGGCGCCGCCAATCACAAATTCGAGCTTGGCAGTTTCGCCGGCACGCTTGCCCGGCCGACTTTTTGGGTGGTCTTGGTTTATGGACTTGTGATCAATCTGCAAAATTTCGGGATAGATCAGAGCTACGTTCAGCGTTACATCACGGCCAAATCGGACGCCGCGGCGCGTTCGAGCGTGTGGATGGGCTCACTGCTCTACATACCTTTCGCGGCGGGCTTTTTCTTTATCGGCACCGCGCTCTACGCGTTTTATCAGGTTCAACCTGGTTTGTTGCCTGCTGCAGTGGACGCGGTGGGTAAACCCGATTCGGTTTTTCCTGCCTACATTAGCACCCAATTACCGGCGGGTCTGGCTGGTCTGGTGGTTGCGGCACTCTGTGCAGCCGCGATGGATTCCAACCTCAACTGCATGGCGACGCTGTTTCACGGTGACTTTTATACACGTTATCTGCGTCCAAAACCGAGCGAGCGTGAGTCAATGCGCGTGCTCCACGGCAGCACAATCGGGTTTGGCTTGATCTGTATCGGGGCTGCACTGGCCATGATCGAGATCAAGAGCGCGCTCGACGTGTGGTGGGAACTCGCAGGGGTGTTTGGCGGTGGTATGCTGGGGCTTTTCCTTCTTGGACGCCTTTTCCCGCGAGCTGGACGCACCGCCGGTTTGGCCGGAGTGGGCGTGGGCATACTTGTCATACTCTGGATGACGCTTTCCCCGAAGCTGGTCTGGTGGCCAGAATCCCTGCGCAGCCCGTTTAATGGCCTGCTCGTGATTGTATTTGGCACTTTTACGATCCTCGTGGTCGGCGGTTTAACCGCCCTGATTTTTCCGACGCGCGCAAAGCTTTCCTCCCCTCCCTTATCATGTTGAAGTTAAATGTAATTTTTATCGCCTTGGCGTTTGGCCTACGTGCTGCCGTCCCGCATCCCGCTGTCATCAGGGCCGAGTTGATCAATCCTGGCGCCCCATACCCGGAGTGCCACGCGTCGACCATTGTGGAGGCAACGGCCGGACATCTGGTCGCCTCCTGGTTTGGCGGCACCAAAGAACGTAATCCCGACGTCTGTATTTATGTTTCTCTTTACGAGAATGGCCGGTGGACGCCGGGTGTGATGGTTGCGGACGGCGTGCAGCCAGCGGGTTCGCCCCGTCTGCCGACTTGGAATCCGGTGCTTTTCGCACCGAATGGCGCCCCCTTGCAGCTGTTTTACAAGGTGGGCCCCACGCCGCGTGACTGGTGGGGTATGTGTATCACGTCCGCCGATGGCGGTCGTGGTTGGAGCGCACCCCGTCGTCTGCCCGAAGGAATCCTCGGTCCGATCAAAAACAAACCGGTTTTGCTGCCCGATGGTTCCTGGCTCTCGCCCACCAGCACCGAGGGCAATAAAAGCCCGTCGGGTGATAAAGATGGCGACGGCTGGTTGGTGCACTTCGAACGCTCTCGGGACTCGGGCGCGACCTGGGAAAAAATCGGTCCGGTGAAAAAAGGACCGGGCTTGGACGCGATCCAGCCGAGTATTCTTTTTCATTCCGATGGCCGTCTTCAGTCCCTCAGCCGCACCAAGCAAGGGGTGGTTGCCCAGACTTGGTCGAAGGACGGCGGCCAGACCTGGAGTCCGCTCACTGCTATCGAATTGCCAAACCCCAACTCCGGCACCGATGCCGTCACGCTCGCCGATGGCCGCCAGCTTCTGGTTTACAACCACTCCGCTCACCGTGCCGATGAGGCCAAGGGGGATCGTTGGCCGCTCGACGTGGCCGTGTCCACGGATGGTCTGAAGTGGCGACACGCTGTCACGCTCGAGACCGAGCCCTGCAAGAGCGGCTACGCCTATCCGGCGGTGATTCAATCGGCTGATGGATTGATCCACATCACCTACACGGTGAACCGTGAGGCCATTAAACACGTGGTTCTGGATCCTGCTAAACTATGAGCGCTCGCGACCCCGCGGTGGTTTTTCGACTGATCCTTCTTTGGGTGCTGGGCCTTGGCGTCGGATCATTCGCCTCGGCCGCCTACATGGTCGAAGGTTTGCGCTGTGAGATGGCGGTCGATCCCTTGGGCGTGGATGTGGTCCATCCTCGCCTTTCATGGAAAATAAGGTCCGAGGAGTCCGGCCAGCTACAGACTGCGTGGCAGGTGCTCGTGGCGACCTCGTCCGAGGCACTCGCCGACGCGCATGGAGACCGTTGGGACAGCGGTCGAGTCGAAGGGGACCGCACTGTGCTGGTGCCATACTTGGGACAAGGACTCGGCTCATCGGAGCGGGTGTTTTGGAAGGTCCGCAGCTGGGATCGTAAGGGACGCATATCGGACTGGAGCGCGCCTGCGAGCTGGACGATGGGGCTGCTTTCCCCTGCTGACTGGCAGGCGAAGTGGATCACGTCGGCGGGGGCGGTCCGCGAAGAAAACACCCTTTTTCGCCGCGAGTTTAATGTTCGTCCGGGGCTGCGCCGTGCGCTTGCGCATGTGACAGGCTTGGGCCAATACGAGCTTTTTTTAAATGGGGCCAAGGCCGGAGCGGATGTGCTTTCACCGGGCTGGACGAACTACAAGACCACTATCCTCTACGATACCCGCGATATCACCGCGCTGCTCCGCGAGGGTGCCAATGCAGCGGCCCTCTCGCTTGGTAACGGCATGTTTCACGTTGTGCGACCCGACGGCCGGTTCGCGAAGTTCAAGGGCTCCTTTGGTGCGCAGCGGGCCATCCTGCATGTGCGTCTGGAATACGCAGACGGTGCGGTCGAAACCCTGGCGACGGACGAGACTTGGAAGACTCATGCGGGGCCCATCACTTTTTCCAGTATCTACGGCGGCGAAGATTATGATGCGCGGCGGGTGCAATCGGGCTGGGCGAGCCCGGGATTTACCGACTCCAGCTGGATGCAGGCGGCAGTCTTTACCGGTGAAAGCGGCGTCTTGCGCGGTCAGTGTCACGCGGCGGAGCCGGTTGCCCCGATCGAAACCCGCCAGGTAGCGGCCACGCGCGAACTGGCGCCCGGCGTGATGCTCTATGACTTTGGCCAGAACGCTTCGTTCATGCCTCGCCTCACCGTGAACGGGCCCGCTGGCTCTGTCGTGAAGCTCACGCCCGGAGAATTGGTCAACGCTGACGGCACGATCAACCGCTCGACGATGGGGGGCGCGCATCGAGGCAGCGCGTGGTGGCAATACACGAAAGCCACCGACGGTCCGGAAACGTGGTTTCCCCAGTTTTACTACCTCGGCTCGCGTTACCTCTACGCCGAGCTTTTACCCGCGGTCGAGGGCGGCGTTCGCCCCACGGTCGAATCAGTGGAGATGGTGGTCGTGCATTCGACGGCAGCGCCCGCCGGAAACTTCGCCTCTTCCGATCCAACGCTCAATCGTATCCGTGATCTCGTTCGCTGGGCCCAGCGCTCGAACATGGTCTCGATCCTCACCGATTGTCCGCACCGCGAAAAGCTCGGCTGGCTCGAACAAAATCACCTCAATGGCCCCGCCTTGCGCTACGAGTGGGCACTCGACCGCATCGCGGCGAAAAACGTAAGCGACATGGCCGAAGCGCAGACGCCCGAGGGTTTGATTCCCAATGTCGCTCCGGAATACACCGTGTTTAAAGGCACCTATCGCGCCGCCGCCGAGTGGGGCGCCTCTTTCATCCTCGTGCCTTGGCAGCACTATGTCTTCACCGGGGATGAAGGTCCGCTGCGCGAACACTATGAAGGGATGAAGCGTTACTTCGCCTACTTGGACGTCCAGTCCGCCGGAGGTCTGCTGGCCGAGGGCTTGGGTGATTGGTATGATGTGACGCTGGACAAGCCAGGACGTGCCAATCTCACGCCGCCGACTCTTACCGCGACCGCTCACTTCTGGCTCGACGCGGCCACCTTGGCGAAGACCGCCGCCGTGCTCGGCCATTCAGATGAGGCTGCGATGTTCGCGGCCAAAGCCGACGGTATTCGCACGGTGTTTAACCGTGAACTATTCAAGCCCGCGACGCCCGAGCTCTACGGCAGCGGTTCACAGACCTCTCTGACGCTTCCGCTGGCGCTCGGCCTGGTCGATCCGGCGGCGCGAGCTCCGGTGTTGGCCGCGCTCTTGAAGGACATCGAGACGCGGGGGCATTACTCCACCGGCGCCATCGGCACTCCTTACCTGTTTCGAGCCCTGACCGAAGCCGGTCGGGCTGATCTCGTTTATCGTCTGGTGACCAACCCCGACATGCCTGGCTACGCTTTTCAGCTCAAGCAGGGTAATACAACGCTCGCCGAGTCCTGGACTGCGCAACTCGGCGCCTCGCAAAATCACTTCTTTCTCGGTTCGGTCACGGAGTGGTTTTACCACGACCTCGCCGGCATCGCCCCCGACGAGAAGGCACCCGGGTTTAAGCACACCATTATCAAGCCCCGTCCTTTGCCTGGGCTTGATTGGGTGGAGGCCTGGCACGATACGCAGCACGGTCGCGTTACAGTGCGGTGGGATCAGCGTGACGGTAAATTCATCCTGAAGGTGTCGATCCCCGCCAATACGACCGCCTCCGTTTACATACCGGCGAAGGAGGGGACGTTCACGGTTCACGAGGTCGAGTCCGGCACGCATGTTTTTGACGCGGCTTGGTAGCGCGCCCCTTTCATTGACCGGGTCGTGTCACTCTCGGTCCGAACCGGCCTGCGTGCGCTGGGCGGCGCTGGCAAGGAAGTAGGATTGGGCGGAGAAAACCGGGTCACCCTCCTGGCGCACGATGGGCAGGTAACCTCCGCCGGGAGTGAGCAGGCGGGCGGCTTCGTTGTCCTGTAGCTCGATCGCGAAAAGTTCGTCGATGACCCAGCGGCGCAGACCGGGATCGAGCATGGGAAATACCACTTCGATGCGGCGGAAGAAGTTGCGAGGCATCCAGTCGGCGCTGCCGGCATAGACATCAGGATCGTTTCCATCGTTATGGAAATAATAGGCGCGGACATGCTCGAGGAAACGGCTGACGATCGAGCGCACGCGGATGTTCTCGCTCAGGCCGCGCACGCCCGGCACGAGGCAGCATACCCCGCGGATGATGAGGTCGATCTGGACGCCGGCCAGCGACGCTTCGTAGAGGGCGTCGATCACGGCTTGATCCACGAGCGAGTTCATCTTTGCCATGATGCGCGCCGGACGGCCGGCGGCGGCGTTGGCGGCTTCACGGCGAATGAGCTCGATTACCCGGCGATGCAGGGTGAAGGGTGCGACGAGGAGGTGGGTGAAGTGTGGCGCGCGGCCGAGGCCGGTGAGGGTGTTGAACAGCGCGGCCGCGTCGGCGGTAAGGGCTTCGCGTGACGTAAAGTGACTCAGATCCGTGTAGATTCTGGCCGTGCGAGGGTTGTAATTACCGGTGCCGAGGTGGGCGTAGCGGCGGAGTTTACCATCGGCCTCTCGACGCACCACGAGGGCGACTTTACAGTGGGTTTTATGACCGACGAGGCCGTAAACGACATGCACGCCCGCCTCTTCGAGCTGGCGGGCCCACTGGATATTATTCGCCTCGTCGAAGCGGGCCTTGAGTTCGACCAACGCAGTGACCTGTTTGCCCTGACGGGAAGCCTCGATGAGGGCCTTCACGAAGGGCGAGTCACCGCTGGTGCGATAGAGGGTTTGTTTTATGGCCAGAACCTGCGGATCGCGCGCGGCTTGCTCTACGAAATCCACGACCGGTTGGAACGAGTCGTAGGGATGGTGGAGGAGCACGTCGCGCTCGCGCAGGTTTTCGAAAATGGCTCCTGCATCGCGCAAAGGGGACAGGTTTACCGGCGTGAAGGTGGAATACTTCAGATCAGGCCGGTCGATGTCGGCCAGCGCCATGAGCCGGAGCTGGTTGATGGGGCCTTCGAGTCGGAAAACGTATTCGTGCGAGAGGGAAAGGTGGTCGCAGAGGGTGGCAAATATCTGGTCGTCCACGCCGTCCTCGATCTCCAGGCGCACGGCCGCGCCGCGACGCAGATTGCGCAGTTCCTCTTCGATCTTTTTGAGCAGGTTCTCGGCTTCCTCGTCGTCGATGTAGAGATCGCTGTTGCGTGTGACGCGAAAGGCGTGGGCGGCATGGATTACGAAGCCGGGGAATAAGTCTCCCGCGCACAGCTTGATGATCTCGGTGAGAAAAATGTAGCGGTGGCAGGACGCGTCTTCCGTATCGATGCGCACGATGCGTGGCAGGATACGCGGCACGGGCAGAATGGCGAAGTGACGGTCAAGCTCGGGCGTGGCGGGATCGTCGAGGGAGACGACGACATTGAGGGTCTTGTTGCCGAGGTGGGGAAAGGGGTGCGACTGGTCGAGTGCGAGCGGAGTCAGCACGGGCGATACCTGGGCTTCGAAATAAGAGCGCACCCAGGCCAGCTCCGCGGAGCTCATTTCGGACGGCATGACGAAGACGATGCGCTCCGCAGCCAGAGCGGGCACGAGCTCGTCCCGCCAGATGCGGTATTGATCTTCAACCAAGGAGGCGACGACCGAGTGGATGCGGCGCAGTTGCTCGCGGGCGCCCAGGGTATCTACGCCGCCTGAGGGCGTGATGTCACTGTCCACTTGCTGAATCAGTCCGGCGACGCGGATTTCAAAAAACTCGTCGAGGTTGCTGCAAACGATAGAGAGAAAACGGACGCGTTCGAGGAGCGGGTGACGGGCGTTGCGCGCCTGTTCCAGGACGCGGCGGTTAAAGGCGAGCCATGACAGTTCTCGGTTGAAGTAGGCGGCCTTGGTGGGGCGGGTCGAGCGCGTGATGGCCTTGGGGTGGTTCTTGGGCAGCAGGAACGGAGCCTCATCGTCCGCAGCTGATGCTGCCTCGTTGCTGATCGGTGGGTTTTCAGCGTGAGGACGAGCGGATTTGTCGGTGACGGCGGCTGGTTTGGCAGCGGCAGGACGGCGGCGCGAAGAGGACATGCAGAGGTGTAGGACGGTTCGACTGGTTAAATGGTTGGTCTCGTGCGGGCTCAGGCCTCGATGACGATGGTGCCGGCCATGAGATCATGAATGCAGCGCCTGTCCTCGCGAAAGATGAGCAGGACGTCGATCAGGGAGAAAACCACGCCCACCGTAGGGATGCCCCCGATGAGACCGGGCAAGATGGCGCGCAAAAGGAAAACGCTGCCGAAGCCTGCTTTGGAGCCGTCCAGTTTCACGATACGGATACCCAGAAGCATTTTTCCTACGGTTTGTCCGCGATTCACCAGCAGAACAATCTGCACGATGGCAAAGACCAGCACCGGAATGATCAACAAGGGCAAGGCGGGGGCAATCTTCCCGAGTATTTGGTCGGGGGTGGGGGAGTGACCGTTGCGAAAATCATCAATGAACGGGTGGATGAGCTGCCACAGCCCGGGCGCCATCAGGATCAGGGTGAAAAGCTGATCCAGGATCATCGCGCCTAAACGACTGAGCCGACTGGCGAGATTGGGCGTGAAGTCCACGCCGTTATCGCTGGCGCCCGGCTGGCTAAACGAAGGGGGCGAGTTGGGTTCGACGGGCGGACTGAAGGGGGCGGCTCCGACATCGGGAAAGAGGGTGCGTAAAGGTTTCCACTCCGGCATGCCCTCGTGCCAGCCGAGGTCTTCAAGGCTGATTTCTCCGGCATTTAGTTTCGCACGGATCTGGTCCGCGTTGAACGGCCCGAGTTGTTTTCCGTCTTTGCCGATAAAATAACGCATGGGAGTGGATTTGGCGCAGGGGGACGGGAGGTGCGAGACTCAAAAGGTTACAAAAAGGCCGCCCGTCGACAAACGCGGGCGGCCAGGAAAGCGACGGATGTGGTGTGCGCGGCCTGTGTTTTTAGGCGATGGCGGCGAGGTAGTTGGCCTCGGCGGCGTCCCAATCCACGATATTCCAGAAGGCGGCGATGTAGTCAGGCCGGCGGTTCTGGTAGTTGAGGTAGTAGGCGTGTTCCCAGACATCGAGACCGATGACGGGTTTGCCCTCTATGCCGGCGACCGCCTTGCCCATGAGGGGGCTGTCCTGATTGGCGGTGGAGCCGACGGCGAGCTTCTTGTCGGCGGTGACGACGAGCCAGGCCCAGCCGGAACCGAAGCGGGTGGCGCCGGCCTTGGCGAACTCGGCCTTGAAGGCGTCTAAGGAGCCGAAGGTGGCGGTGATGGCGGTGGCGAGCTGGCCGACGGGAGCGTCTTTGTCGTGCGGGCCGATGATGGTCCAGAAGAAGGAATGGTTGACGTGGCCGCCGGCGTTATTGCGTAGGCCTCCGCGGATGGCCTCGGGAACCTGCGAAAGGTCGGCGATCAAGGACTCGACCGGGAGGGCGGCGAGGGTGGCATGGTCCTTGAGGAGGTTGGTGGCATTGGTGATGTAGGCCTGGTGATGCTTGGAGTGGTGAATCTCCATCGTCTTGGCGTCGATGTGGGGGACAAGGGCGTCGTAGGCGTAGGCGAGTTTCGGGAGTTCGTAGGTCATGGGAGGTGTTGGGTAGGTGGTGGAAAAAGACTAGGGAGATTGAAATTGCCCAGAGTGCGAGGTGCGTCAATCGCGCTCAACTATTTCAAGGCGAAGCGGCCTCCGGATCGTCGTCGCGGGAGCGTTTGAGTTTGAAAAAGGCCTGGATCAAGGTTCGGCACTCGTCTTCGAGCACGCCGCCTGCGGTGATTTCGAGGTGGTGGTTGACGCGGGGGAGGGCGTTGAGGTCGGTTGCGCCGCCGAGGCAGCCCATCTTGGGGTCGGGGACCGCGTAGCAGACGCGCTTGAGGCGGGACATCAAAGTGGCGCCGCTGCACATGGGGCAGGGCTCCTTGGTGACGTAGAGGGTGCAGTTTTCCAGACGCCAGTTGCCCACCGCGGTCGCGGCCTGGGTGATCGCGAGCATCTCGGCGTGGGCGGTGGGATCGTGGGCGGCCTCGACCGTGTTGTGGGCGAGGGCGATGATTTCACCGTCCCGCTCGATCACGCAACCGATGGGCACCTCGTCCTGTCGCCAGGCCTCGATGGCCTGGTTGTAGGCCAGGGCCATGAAGAAGGCGTCGTCGCGAACAAGTTGCGACGGATAGCGTTTGGGAAAGGGGCACTCGGGAGGTGTGGAATCGGGGCGGACCATGCGGGCGGCGGGTCGTCGGCGGAAGCGCCGGCGAGGAAAACCTTGACTAAGGGGGGGCGGGCGGGCCTTACAAGTGAACTTTACGAACCATCCACGCATGATCCAAAACCACGCCACCGGCGCCACCGCGAACCTGTATGTCTGATATTCCTGACGGCAAATCGATCGAAGTCGAAGGCAAGATCGTAACCGTGCTTCCGGGCACGATGTTCAAGGTGCAGTTGTCCAATGGACACATCGTGCTGGCGCATATTTCCGGCAAATTGCGCAAAAACTTCATCCGCATCTCCACCGGAGACCGGGTGAAGATGGAGATGAGCCCCTACGATTTGGAAAAGGCGCGCATCATCTACCGTGTGCGTGAAGTTCCGCCGGCCGGCTTCGTGCCGCGTCGTCCGATGCAGCGCCGCCATTAATCCTTGGGCTAGTCTCGACCGGCACTTGATTGCCTGGCCGAATTAAACTGCGTATCTTCTAGACGCCTCCCGCCCGGAGGCGTTTTTTATGTCCATGTCAGCCCGACCCCGCGCTCAATCCTCCGCTTCCAAAGCCAACAAGGAAACGAAGGTGCCGGCGGCCGAGCCTCCGGTGCTAGTGCGGGCGCCCAAGACGGCGGAGCAAGCGGAGGCAGAACCGGTGGAGATACCCGAGAGCCTGCTTGGTCCGATCACGGATTTTGGCAACGTCATCACTTTGGAGCGGGGGCGTTCGGATCATACGTTGGCCGCCTACGAGAGCGATCTGCGGCAGTGCGCGGCCCATCTGGCGCGGGCGGGGGTGCGGGACTGGAAGCAGGCCAACGCGGCGCAGGCGACAGACTGGCTGTATTCGCTGAGCGGCGACGATTTCGCGGTGGCGAGTCTGGCGCGAAAACTGTCCGCGCTGCGGATGTTTGCCCGGCATCTGGTGCGCGAGTCGGTGCGGCCGGATGATTTCACTACGTTGATGCAAGGGCCCAAACTGGTCCGGCGGGTGCCCGGCACTTTGAGTGCGGCGGAGGTGGAGCGCCTGCTCGCCGCGCCGGCGGGAGGAGATGCGTTTGCTTTGCGGGACCGGGCCATGCTGGAGTTGTTTTATGCGAGCGGACTGCGCGTGTCCGAGCTGGCGGGGTTGACGCTGCAGCAGGTGGATTTGGAGAACGGATTTTTGCGTGTCTTCGGCAAGGGTTCGAAGGAGCGGGTGGTGCCGGTGGGCACGAAGGCGGCGGAGGCGCTGCGGGTTTATCTCGATGCGGGGCGGGGGGCTTTCGTGAAGTCGAAGACGGGCAGTGCGCTGTTTTTAAGCGAGCGCGGTGGAGCGTTGTCGCGCAAAACGCTGTGGTATCTGGTGCAAAAATACGCGGCGGCGGCGGGCATAGCGCGAGGAGTGAAGCCGCACCAGTTGCGGCATAGTTTCGCCACGCACCTTTTGGGCGGCGGCGCGGATCTGCGCGCGATTCAGGAAATGCTTGGCCATGCCAACCTGGCTACGACGCAGATTTACACCACGGTGGATGACCGCCGTCTGGTCGAGCAGCATACGAAGTTCCATCCGCGCAACCAGGATTAGGCGCGGACGGAACGGCGAAAAAGGACTAGTGCGCGGTCGCACCGCCGCCGGCGGCAGTCTCGGCGGCAAGCAGGGTGTCGAATGAGGACTTGTCGGTCGCCTTCATGTAGGCCTCGCGGGCGCTGATCTCGCCGGCGTCGAAGCGGCGGCGGAGCGAGACGTCCATCGAGATCATGCCATCGGACATCGAGCCCTCGATGATGTTGCGGATGGCGGAGATGTTGCCGGCGCGGATGGTGCCGCCGAGGGCGTCATGAGGGAGGAGAATCTCGTGCACGGCGCAGCGGCCGCCGGACTTCTTTTTGCAGAGGAGCTGGGAGACGACGCCTCGCAAGCAGGAGCCGAGGGTGACGCGGATCTGGTTTTGCTCCTCGGCGGGGAAGGCGTCGATGATGCGGTCGATGGTCTTGGGGGCGTTGTTGGTGTGGAGGGTGGCGAACACGAGCATGCCCATGGATGCGCAGCCCAAGGCGAGGCGGATGGTCTCGAGCTGGCGCATTTCGCCGACGAGGATGATGTCGGGGTCGGCGCGCATGGCGCCCTTGAGCGCGGCGGCGAAGGTCTCGGTGTGTTCCAGAACCTCGCGGTGGACGATGACGGATTTTTTGTTGGTGTGAACGAACTCGATCGGGTCCTCGACGGTGACGATGTGGCGGGTCGAGTTGACGTTGATGTAGTCCATCATCGCGGCGAGGGTGGTGGACTTGCCGGAGCCGGTGGGGCCGGTGACGAGCACGAGGCCCTCGCGCAGGTTGCAAAGCTTCTTCAGGGCGACGGGGAGCTTGAGGTCGTCGAAGGAGATGATCTTCGCGGGAATCTGGCGGAACACGGCGGCCATGCCCCAGGCGTTGCGCAGGTAATTGACGCGGAAGCGGGCGAGGCCGGGGATTTCGTAGGCGAAGTCGAGGTCGTTGTTCTTCAGGAAGGTGGCCCAACGGTGCGGGGCGCAGATCTCCTTGAGCAGATCCTCCATGTGCTCGGGGGTGACGAGGGGAAACTCCGTGAGGTTGATAAGGGCGCCGGAGGCACGGGCGCGGGGATGAATACCGACCATCATGTGGAGGTCGGAGCCGTCTTTGGCGCGCATGGCGCGAAGCATGAGATCGATGGCGGCGGGCATGGTGAGGATGCCGCGCGGGACGCGGCGAAGTTAAGGGTAAAGGTTAGGTTTGAGAGAGGAATGGAGACGGCGCGGACGCCGGGCGAAGCGGGATGAATGTTCGGGCTTAGGTGGCGCCGGGGATGGCCATGCGGACGGCGCGGTTGAGGATGTTCACGAGGGCGACCTCGTTGGTGATGCGGCCCTCTTTCCAGAGTTCGAGGATGGAGTTGTCCATCGAGATCATGCCCTCGCGTTTGCCGGTATCGAGCGCGCTGGGGATGCCCTGAGTCTTGCCATCGCGGACCATGGAGGAGACGGCGAGGGTGTTGACAAGGATCTCGGTGGCGAGGGCGACGCCGCCGTCCTTGGCCGGGATGAGGCGCTGGCAGAGGATGCCGCGGAGACTCTGGGCGACCATCGCGCGGATCTGGGACTGCTGGCCGGGCGGGAAGACGTCGAGGATGCGGTTCAGCGTGGAGGTGGAGTCGCTGGTGTGCATGGTGCCGATGACCAAGTGACCCGTCTCGGATGCGGAGATGGCCATTTCGATGGTCTCGAGGTCGCGCAATTCGCCGATGACGATGACGTCGGGGTCTTCGCGGAGGGCGGCCTTGAGGGCGGTGGCGAAGGTGTTGGTGTGGTGGCCGGCCTGGCGCTGGGTGACGTTGCAGCCCTGGCTCTGGTGGAGGAACTCGATGGGATCCTCGACGGTGATAATGTGGTCGTCGCGGGTTCGATTGAGCTGATCGATGAGGGAGTTGAGCGTGGTGGTCTTGCCGGAACCGACGGGGCCGGTGACGAGGATGAGGCCGTTGTGATAGCTGAGGAGCTTCTCGATGACGGTGGTGTTTTTAAAACCCAGTTCGGCAGGGGTGCGGACGCGCTCGGGCACGATGCGATAGGTGCCCTTGATGCCGTCCTTGTGCTCCATGAGGTTAACGCGGATGCGCCGGCCGCCCTCCATGGCTAGAGCGTAGTCGTAGTCGTGTTTGGTGGTGAAGTTATCGACCTCGTCGGGGGAGAGCAGGCAGAGGTTGAGGCGCTTCGAGTCGCTGGCGTTGAGCGGAGTCGAGTTGAGGAAGGTGATACCGCGCATCTTGCGAATGTAGGGCGGGGCTCCGGCTGAGATATGGAGATCGCTCGCGCCAAGCGCCTGCACGGTGGCGAGGACGCCGAGCATAAAAGCCTTTAACTCGGAGTCTGGGAGGGTGGCGACCGGGCCGAAGTCGACATTGCCGGAAGGTGCTTCCACGGCGGCGGGATGGACGTCTAGCCAGGCTGGGTCGGCGGCGGCGTGGGCCGCGGACGCAGGCGGCAGGGCCAGAGCGGGGGGCACTCCGCCGGAAGCGGCGAGAGACTGGGACTCCTCGACCAGACGATTCAGCAGATCGAGATCCGCGGTGATCTCTTGGTCGAGCAAGGCCTGGCCAAAGCCGAGGGCATCCGAACCCGGAGGGAGCGCGTGGGCAATGGCGGCGGCGCGTTTGGCGTCGAGGACACCTTCTTGAACGCAAAGGGATACTATCCAGGGAACTTCTTTATGCATGAGAGGGGGAAGCAGACGGCACAGGCAATGGAGGCGGAGGCGGACGTCAACTGGCGAGCCTAGGGACGGGATGTTTTTCTAGTAAAGTAGGTTAGCAGGGAAAATACTCGGGAGAAGCAGGCCAGCATGCACCCCGATCAAGCGCTTGCGACTCGGATGCGGGAGCGTGGTTGCGAAAACAATTGCGGGCGGAGTAATTTTGAGGGTTTTCAGGATACTTGGGGTAAGGCATTGGAATAACTCCACCATGAAGACCAAGCACCACGACGAAGATTTGCGCGTATTGTTGCGCACGCTTGACCAGGTGAAACCGGTGCGCAACCCGGCTTTCCGGACCGAGGTGTGGGCGCGCATCGAGTCCCGCCGCCAGTTGCCGGCGACCTGGGCGGCGTGGCTGAGGCTGCATCTGGCGGGCTTTAGCTTGGCGGCGGCGGCGAGTGTGATCCTGGCGGCGGGCGCGGGCGGTTGGGCGGCGACGGCGCGGGTTGGGCGCGAGCGTGAAGCGATGGTCGCGCGCTATGTGGCGAGCATCGATCCGCATCGGCAGGCGGTGAACATCGGAGTGAACTCCAGGTAATGAAATACCGGTTTATGACCATCGTCGTGCTGCTTGCCCTGGCGGCGGGCGCTGGCGCTATTTCCTATTATTGTTCGGGAGGGGCGAAGGCGC
Source organism: Verrucomicrobia bacterium IMCC26134 (assembly GCA_000972765.1). GTDB lineage: Bacteria > Verrucomicrobiota > Verrucomicrobiia > Opitutales > Opitutaceae > IMCC26134_A. Next base: position 1,263,005 of record CP011265.1, read on the forward strand.
CTGCCTCTGCGGTTGACGATTCGCTGGTCTGGTTGCGTTTGGAGTTTAAGCTTAACAACGACCAGATGCGTCGGATCAAGGTGCTGCACGAGGCTTACCAAGATGTATGCGCTGAGCATTGTGCTGCGATCGGCGAAGCGCGGGGCAACCTGAGCGAGTTAAAGTCCGCACAGGCGCCGGACATACGCCTACGTGCGGCCGAGGTTAAACTGGCCGAAGTCGAAATGGTGTGCCGGATCAGCACCGAAGCCCACGCTCGCGCGGTGGCGGCGATCATGGGGGAAGAGCAGGGCGCGAGGTATCTTGCCATCGTCCTGCCACGACTGGCGCACGTAGACCACACCGGCGCGCCGGATTTGCAGGCCAACTCCGCCGGAACGCATCATGGACATTGAGCCGAGCAAGTCCACCGAGGCCACGGATGAGACGTTGATGGTGTCGTTGCAAAAAGGCGACGAGACGGGGCTGGGGGTCTTGATGGCTCGCTGGGAGATGCCGGTTAAAGTGTTTTTACTGCATCTGGGTGTGCCCTCCTCGGCGGTCGAGGACGTGGCGCAAGAGGCTTTCGTGCGAGTTTATCAACACCGGGCGAAGTATCGGCCAGAGTGCGCGTTCAAGCCCTGGTTTCTCACCATCGCAGGCAATCTGGGGCGCAACGCGCGGCGCTGGCGCGGGCGTCATCCGGGGGAGAGCATCGATGCGGCGGAGGAAGCGGGCGGCGTGCTGCCGGATGCGGGCGCGATGTCGCCGGCATTGGCGGCGGAGCGCAGCGCGGAGGCGGAGCAAGTGCGCGAGGCGGTGGCGGGATTGCCCGGGCCCCTGCGCGAGGCGGTGGTGTGTGTCGAGTTGCAGGACCTGAGCTACATCGAGGCGGCGCAGGTGCTGGGCTGCTCGCCCAAGGCGGTGGAAACGCGCCTCTACCGCGCACGACAAACCTTGCGCGAGGTTTTGGGCGGATTGCTCGGGGGATGAACGGCGTATTTTAACCGAAATACGGGTGATATACGCCAGATTCCTCGCGATTGAATATCAGACGGTAAGAGGTCTGACCGTGAATGTTCAACTACTCGAAAAGCATCGGTGTGATCTTCGGTAAAGTTAGAAGGGTTTTTAGCACACCTGCCGCCCAGCTTTATTTGAAATAAAATAAGATAATTGAACCTATAAATTAACAGTGATACCTTGATCAGGTGACTTTACCCCAACTTCAGCCAATTTCCATTAAGCTGCTCGTAAGTTAATAATTATGAAGCCAAGGTCTCCGTTCACTGGTTTTATTGCTGTGACTGCGGTGATGTCTCTCCTTTCCGGACTGCGTGCTGCGGAGGCTGACGCCAAAAAACCGAATATCGTCATCATCATCGTAGATGACCTCGGCTGGCGTGATTTGTCCTACATGGGCAGTCCGTTTTACGAGGCGCCCGCTATAGACAAGCTAGCGGCGGAAGGCATGGCGTTTAATCGCGCTTATGCGGCAGCGCCCCCTTGCGTGCAGTCACGATACTCCATCATCACCGGTAAAAGTCACAGTCGTTCCGAGCTGCGTGGCGAACGGGGACTCGCGGTAGATCAAGAAACGATTGGGACGTCATTTCAAGAGGGTGGTTACACCACTTTTTACGCAGGCAAGTGGCACCTCGGCGGCGAGGATACCTACTGGCCGATGAATCGCTGCTTTGACTTCGATGTCGGCAGTTGCGCTCTCGGGAAGCACGTCTGGGCGTATTATCAGCCAGGCACGCCCTCGGACATCGGTTTGCGCGAATCCCATAAGGTTGCACCTTACGGTTTGGAATCGGGCCAGCCCATCACTCCTAGTTATCTCATTTCGCTTCACGGCCTGACCGAAGTCCCTACTTCCCGCGGCTAGATATCCCTTTTCATGAACGCTCTTCGATTGTTTCGCACCTTCAGCTTGCTGTGGCTGGCCCTGTTTGCCACTGCGCTCGCCTCGGCTGCCACCACGACCGTGAACAGCGTCACCGCGCTGCAGACGGCCATTAATAATGCGGCTTCCGGCGACGTGCTCGTCCTCGCGGACGGCATCTACACAACCAACAACACGCTCACCATATCCAAATCCAATATCACTGTGCGTGCGGCTACGCCGGGTGGGGTGGTTTTCAGCGCGGCCGCACCGCACACCTTCAACGGCGTCGCCGTAACCAAAGACGGCGCCAGCAATATTACTATTTCTGGCAATAACGTCACGTTCAGTGGGTTTCAGTTCAAGGACAGCTATCAGCCGGATACGATGATCAACGTGTCCGGCAACAACAACACCATCACCCAGTGCAACTGGAGCAATGCGCTGGCTCTTCGGTATATCAACCTAAACGCCGGCAGCCACGACAATGTCATCTCCTATTGCAACATGGAGAAGAAGGGCGACAACGGCATCGTGGCGGGCGACCTGGAGGGCTTGTCCGTGCGCACCAGCCTCATCCAGATATCGGTCAGCGAGACCGTCCCAGGCTTCCACAAAATCAGGTATTGCTCCTTTCAGGACATCTGTCCGACCGGCACCGGCGGCGACTTTGGCAATGAGCCCATCCGTATCGGTCTCAGCACTACCCACACGTTCCTCTCAAGGACGACCGTCGAATACTGTTACTTTAACAACACGGGCGCCGGCGACAGCGAGGCCGTTTCCATAAAAAGCCGGGAAAACGTCGTTCGCTACTGCACGTTCGACAATAACCCTTCTGCCATGCTCGTTTTTCGCAGCGGCGACGACTGCGCCGCCTACGGTAATTTTTTCATCAACGGCTCGGCTGGCATTCGGGTGAAGGAGTCGAATAACGCCTATTGCTACAATAATTACTTCGAGACCGGCAGCGCTACGCCGATCCAGATCGATTTCGTCGCCGCCGCCTTGAGCAATTCCGGCACCGACCAGCCCGACAACGCCAATTTTATCCATAACACGTTCTACAATTGCGCCGCTCTGGACCTCGGAGGCACGGGCCCGACCAATATCACTTTCGCCAATAATATTTTCAGAAAATCCTCGGGCAACCTCCTCGGCAACGCGAACACCAGCACGACTTGGGTGGGCAACATCTATTCCGGCACACTGGGCATCTCGACGCCTTCGGGCATGACCCGCATTAACCCGCTGCTTACGGTCAATGCGGATGGTTTTTCCGGCCTGCCTTCGAACAGTCCGGCGATCAACGCTGCCGGCGCGACTATCCCGATCATTCCCGACATCGCCGGACTCGATGACGATTCCTCGATCTTGCTCGATATCAGCGGGCAAGCCCGCCCCGCATCGGCCACCCTGAAGGACGTCGGGTGCGACGAGTTCGCCGATGGCACCACGACCAACCGCCCGCTTACGCTCGCCAAAGTCGGCCCCGCCTATCTCGGCGGCCCCACTGGAGCCTTGGAGAGCCCCTCGTTCGCCACGCAGCCCCAAAGTCAGGGCGTTGTCGCCGGCAACTCCGCTACCTTCACCGCCGCGGCGACCGGAACGCCTTCGCTCTTGTTTCAATGGAAAAAAAACGGGGCCGACATTTCTGGCGCGACCAGTGTCAGCTACTCCATCCCAGCCACAGTTGCGAGCGACGCCGGCACCTATACCCTCGTCGTTACGAACTCCGCGGGGAGCGTCACCTCGAGTAGTGCCACCCTGAGCGTCAGTGTCGCCGCACCCGCCCTCACTACGCAGCCCGTGAGTCAGATCGTGACCGCCGGTGGACCGGTGAGCTTCACCGCCGCGGCTTCCGGTTCCCCAACCCTGTCGTTCCAATGGAAAAAAGGCGGCGTGAATATTCCCGGCGCAACGAGCGCGGGCTACACCATCGCGTCTGCCGTCGGGAGCGACGCCGGAATCTACACCGTCCTAGTCACCAACTCCGCCGGCAGCGCCACCTCAAGCAGCGCGACACTCACGGTGAATAAAGTTGTCCAAACGATCACATTCGCGCCGATCTCCGATCTCCCCTACACGGCTGCGCCGATCACGTTGGTTGCGACCGCGAGCTCTGGTCTGCCAATTAACTTCACCGTCGTGTCCGGTCCGGCGAACGTTTCCGGCCAACAGATTACGCTGACGGGAACAGGCATCGTTACGCTGCGCGCCAGCCAGACTGGCGATGGTATTTTTTTGTCGGCTTCGGCGGTGGAGCGAACGGTTTCTGTCACCGCTAATTTAGCATCGTGGCAGTTATCGAGTTTCACTGCAGCCGAATTGGCTGACCCCGGCCGTAGTGGCCCGCTTGCCATTTACGGCACCGACAACCTGCCCAACCTCATCAAGTATGCGCTGGGTCTAGAACCGAAGCAGAATTGCAACCTGCCAGTTAGCGTGACTGCAAATGCCACCGACTGGGTTTTCACTTACACGCGCCCCTCCAGCATAGTGGATGTAGTTTACAAAGTTGAAGTCTCGACGGATCTCGCGACGTGGAACTCGGCGAACGTGGTCCACGAATTGGTTTCCTCTGCCAACGGGACTGACACTTGGCGCGCGCGCCTCCCGCTGTTGTCTACGGCGCGGGTCTTCTTCCATCTCGTGGTGAGTCTTCCCTGATTTCCATTGAGGGGGGCGGCAAGTAACTTTGCCCACGGGATGACGTCGTTGATTGAGATGAGATTACCTCTTTGGTTCATATTGCTCGTGCTCCCGGGTTTCGTGTGTGCCCAAGGTAACAAGCCCTACCTGCTGGATGTGACCGCCATTCCTTCCGTCAGTTTGGAGAAAGAGGTGCGCAAAGCGCTGGTCGCCCCTATTAAATCCATCATCGATAAAGTCGTGCCATCGCCGAGCGGAAACGCCCACGATTACATCAGCTACGGTCGTTATTACTGGCCCGATCCCGCCACTCCCAACGGATTACCCTTCATCAAAAAGGACGGGCATCCCAATCGTGACATGATCGATAAAGGAGACGGAAAGCTGCTGGGGGCATTTGTAGATAACGTTGAGACGCTCGCCCTCGGATGGAGTCAGTTGCATAATCCCGAAGCAGCGCGTCGGGCGGGGAATTGGTTGCGTGTCTGGATGATCACGCCCGCCACCCGCCTTAACCGCGAGTTTGAGTATGCGCAGATCCGGATGGGCACCAACCACAACCATGGCAGCGCCAGCGGCTTGATCGATACCCGCAGCCTTATTCGCGTCATCGATGCCACACGCCTTCTTCATGGCTCACCGGGACTGACTGCGATCGAGGAAAAGGCGGTTAAAGAGTGGTTCACCGATTATCTGCACTGGTTGACCACCAGCCCCAACGGACGCGCCGAGCATAAGGCCAAAAACAACCACGGCTCGTGGTATCTCACGCAAGCAGTCGCCATCTCCCGTTTTATCGGTCGCGATGAGCAGGCCAAACTCTTCGCGCATGAAGACTTCGCCAGGATAAACTGGCAGATAGATCACGACGGCCGTCAACCCCTGGAAACCGCTCGCGTCGACGGCTTGGGCTACAGTGTGTTTAACTTGGAAGCGCAGCTTCGCATCGCCTGTCTAGCCTATCCGCTGGGCGTGGATTTGTGGAATTACACGACGCCCCAAAAGGGCAGCCTCAAGAAAGCGCTCGACTACCTTAAAACTTTTGATGCCGCACCCCAGAAATGGCCGCATAATCAGCTCGCCAAGCAGGACGCCGGGTTTCTGCAGCCGCTGGTAAAAATGGCCGCCAGACTCGACGTAGAAACGCAAACGAAGTGAGCTGCACCGGAGCCTGTCCGCCTCTAGTTTATTCGCGGTTGCTACTGACCAGATGGAAAGTGGGATCTCGCCGCCGCTCGCGGGCGGACACGGGCCGAGAAGTGCAACCGGCATGGACGAAGTGTGAACGCGCCGGGAGCGATGCGGAACGTGAATGACAAAAAAAGCCCGCGAGGCGTTAAAGCGCACTCGCGGGCTGGCTTATGAAGACCGGCTACGGGCCGGGCCTACATCGGACCTGCAGGGTTTAGGCGCTGGGGGCGTCGGCGACCGGGGCGGCGGGGGCGCCGCTCTGGGCCTCGAGCTCGGCCATGGCGGCTTTGCGGGAGAGGCGGACCTTGCCGGTGCGCTCGTCGATGCCGATGCACTTCACGGTGATGCTGTCTCCCATCTTGACGACGTCCTCGGTGCGGCGCACGCGGAAGTCGGCGAGTTCGGAGATATGGCAAAGGCCCTCTTTGCCAGGGAGGCACTCGACGAAGGCGCCGAAGTCCTTCACGCCGGTGACGCGGCCGGTGTAGATCTTGCCGTTCTCGATCGGGGGACCGCCGGCGTTGCCGCCACGTCCGCCCTCGCGACCGCCACCGCCAGCGCCGCCGCAGACGGCGTCGATTTCCTGGATGGCGCGGGCCATCGCGGCACCGTTATTGGAGTAGACGAAGACCTTGCCAGAATCGTCGTCGGAGATGTCGATCTGCGCGCCGGTGGTCTCGACGATGCGGCGGATGTTTTTGCCGCCGGGGCCGATGAGGGCGCCGATCTTCTCGGGGTCGATCTGGATGGTCTGGATGCGGGGGGCGTAGGTGCTGAGCTCCTTGCGGGGGGCGGGCAGGCTGCCGAGCATGACCTTGAGGATCTCGATGCGGGCTTCGCGGGCCTGGTGGACAGCGGCGGTGGCGATCTCGAAGGGCAGGCCCTTGATTTTGAGGTCGAGCTGGAAGCCGGTGATGCCCTTGGTGGTGCCGGCGATCTTGAAGTCCATGTCGCCGAAGTGGTCTTCCTCACCGAGGATGTCGGTGATGGTGGTCCACTGGGCGATGGAGTTGTCGGCGTTGTTCTTGGTCATGAGGCCGACGGAGATGCCGGCGACGGGAGCGATGATGGGCACGCCGGCGTCCATGAGGGCGAGACAGCCGCCGCAGATCGAGGCCATCGAGGTCGAGCCGTTGGAGGCCAGGATCTCGGATACGACGCGAATGGAGTAGGGGAAGATGTCCTCGGGGGGAGAACGGGGACGAGGGAACGCTCGGCGAGGGCGCCGTGGCCGATCTCGCGGCGACCTGGGGAGCCGTAACGACCGGTCTCGCCGACGGAGAAGGACGGGAAGTTGTAGTGGAGGATGAACGACTTGGAAGTCGGTCCGCCGGTGAGGCCGTCCATTTCCTGGGCTTCTTTGGTCGGCCCGAGGGTGGTGATGGCGATGTTTTGGGTATCGCCGCGTTGGAACATGGCGGAACCATGGACGCGGGGGAGGACGCCGACGGCGGCCTGGAGGGGGCGGAGGTCTTTCTTGCCACGGCCATCGGCACGCACGCCCTTCTCGAGGACGGTATTGCGGTAGGCGGTGTATTGGAGGTCTTCGAAGACGACGGCGAGGTCGACATCGGTGAACTTGTCGGCACCGAGCTCGGCGACGAGGGCGGTCTTGGCCTCTTCCTTGAGGGCTTTGACGGCGGCTCCGCGGGCGGCCTTCTCCTTGCCGAAGATGGCGGCGGAGATGCGGTCGGCGGGGACGACGCGCTCGATGATGGCGCGGGCCTCGGCGGTGGCACCGACGAGGGGGAAGACGGACTTGGGTTTGCCGACGAGAGCGACGAGCTCCTTGATGGCGGCGATGATGGGCTGGATTGCCTGCTGGCCGAAGGCGAGGGCCTCGATGAAGCGTTCCTCGCTGATCTGGTCGGCTGAGCCTTCGATCATGAGCATGTCCTTCTCGGTGCCCACGTAGATGAGGTCGAGGGAGCTGGTGGCCATCTGGTCGAGGTTCGGGTTGGCGACGAACTGGCCGTCGATCTCGGCGACACGCACGCCGGCGATGGGACCGGCCCAGGGAATGTCGGAGATGGCGAGCGCGGCGGACGCGCCGTTGATCATGGGGATGTCGGCGTCGTTGAGCTGGTCGGCGGAGAGAAGCTGGCCGATGAGCTGGACCTCATTGAGGAAACCCTCGGGGAAGAGGGGGCGGCAAGGACGGTCGCAGAGGCGGGAGGTGAGGATTTCCTTCTCGGAAGGGCGGCCTTCGCGCTTGAAATAACCACCGGGGAAACGGCCGGCGGCGGCGTATTTCTCGCGGTAGTCCACGGTGAGGGGGAAGAAGTCCTGGCCGGGCTTGACGGAGCCGGAGACGCAGGCGGTGACCATGAGGTTGGTCTCGCCGACGCAGACGTTGACCGCGCCGTTGGCGAGGGCGGCGTAGGTGCCGGTGGAGAAGGTGATCCCGAGGGAGGGAACGGTGACGGAGTGCTTTTGAACTAATGACATGATGATGCTTTCGGTTTGGATATATCTTTGCGGATACGGTTACGCGTCTCGGATGTGAAGAACGGGCGGCGACGCGCGGCCGCAGGTTCGGGTTTGGGTTTTGGTGCCTAGGGCGAGTGCGGTTTAATCCGGAACGGATTGGCCGCAACAGAGCGCAGAAGACGCAAAAATCGGAAGGAGGGTGAAACTCTAAGGAACGGGTGGTCGATTATGACCGTGGGCCCGTGACTCGGTTCGTCGGCAGGACGAGAGATTTCAATTTGGCGCCCAGTATTCAGAACTGGGAGGCAGATGGAAAAGTCTCGATCCGGAGCGCGGCGATGTCGGTAAAGACAACAGGCGACCCGCGGATCGGGTCGCCTGTGGAGTTAAAGGCGGGTTACTTACGGAGGCTGAGCTTTTGGAGGAGCTCCGTGTATTTGGCGAGGTCGTGGCGCTTGACGTAGTCGAGCAGCTTACGGCGGCGTGAGGCCATCTGGAGGAGGCCGCGGCGGCTGTGGAAGTCCTTGCGATGGGTGCGGAGATGCTCGGTCAAGTGGTTGATACGAGCGGTGAGCAAGGCGATTTGGACCTCGGAGGAACCGGTGTCTTTATCGTGGGTTTTATACAGGGCGATGATTTCTGGCTTAACTACGGTGGACATGTGTTTGGTTTATAATGAGTTTCACGACTGTAGGGAACCTTTGCAGGCTCCGTGCCACCCGCTTGGACCACGGGGTAAACCGCGGCTTGGGCCGGTAACACCGTTCTAATCCCACGGGATGTGGAACCAGTCATGGTGCGACCCCGCAACCGGCGGAGTCTCACTAACGCAAGTGATCACGCTCTAAAGTCGGCGCGGCGGGTGCAAGGGTTTTTTTAACGAGAGCGAATTTTATCAAAACGCATCCTGCTGGCGGAACGCTCACCAGACCTGAGGCACTTTCACGGCTGGCGGGGGGCAGCCAAAGGCGGTGTAGAATTCCGGGAAGTGTTTCACCGGACCGACGACCCTGAAGCGGCAGGGGCTGTGAACATCGCTGGTGACGATCAGGCGGATCCGCTCCGGGCGCTCGTTGGTGCGCCAGCCTTGGGCAAAGGCGATGAAGAAGCGCTGGTCGGGGGTGAAGCCGTCCACTAGTGCCGGCTTCGTTTCCTTGGCGGCTAGTTTGAAGGCCTCGTAGGCTACGCGCAGACCGCCGACGTCGGCGATGTTTTCACCGAGTGTCTGGTGTCCGTCAAGGTGCAGGCCGGGCAGGGCTTCGTAGCCGGAGTAGTGTTTGGCGACGAGCTCGGCGCGCGCTTGGAAGCGTTTCACGTCCTCGTCGCTCCACCACGGCTTGAGATTGCCTTCCCAGTCGTGCTGGCGGCCTTCGTCGTCGAAGGCGTGGGTCAATTCATGGCCAATGGTGGAGGCGAGTGCCCCGTAGTTGGAGGCATCGTCGGCGTGTTCGTCGAAGAAGGGCGGTTGCAGGATGCCGGCGGGGAACACCATCTCGTTGAGGGTGCCGTCGTAGTAGGCGTTGTTGGTCTGCGGGGTCATGTCCCAGTCGTTGCGGTCGACCGGCCGGCCGAGTTTGGCCATGTGGCGGAGGGTCTCGAAACGGGCGGCGGCGAGGACGTTGAGAACGTGCGGACGGCGGCCTATATCCAAGGTCGAGTAATCGCGCCAGGTATCGGGGTAGCCGATCTTGGTGCGCAGGGTGGAGATTTTTTTGAGCGCGGCCGTCTTGCTGGATTCGGTCATCCACTCGGAGGTTTTTATACGCGTCGCCATGGCCTCGAGGTGGAGTTTCACCATGGTGTGGACGCGAGCCTTGGCGGCGGGACTGAAGGCGCGTTGCACGTAGAGTTGACCTAGATCCTCGCCGAGGGCGGCGTCGGTCGCATCAAGGATGCGTTTCCAGCGTGGTTTTAGCTCGGTGGTGCCGGTGAGTTTTTTGCCGTAAAAAGCGTGGTTTTCTTCTACAAACGCCTTCGTGAGATGCGGCGCGGTCGCGCTGAGCAGTTGCCAGCGGAGGTAGCCTTTCCAAGTGACGATTTTTTCGGAGCGCAGCAGCTCGGCGAAGGCTTTGAAAAACTCCGGCTGGCCGACCAACACGGTTTGCTCGCTGGCGGGGAACGATACTTCGGCGAGAAACACCGCCCAGGGAAGAGTGGGGGCGACGGCGGGCAGTTGGGCGAGGTCGATCTGGTTGTAGTTTTTCTCCGGATCGCGCAAAGCAACCAGATCGCGCGAGGCCTTGGCCAGGCGGGTTTCCAGCTTGAAGATGGAGCGGGCGAGGGTTTTGGCGTCGGCCGGTTTTTCGCCGGCGAGTCCGAGAATCTTTTCTATGTGGTCGACGTAGGCGCGACGGATGTCTTTAGCGGTTTTGTCCGTGTCGAGGTAGTAATTGCGTTCCGGCAAACCGAGCCCGCCCTGGCGAAAAGAGGCGATCATGACGGAGCTGTTTTTGTCGTCCACTTGCACGCCGAAATCGAAACCGGCGCCCAGACCGGCGGCGTGGAAGCGGCCGATGGTTTTGACGACATCCTCGGATGTTTTGAGCGCGGCGATCTCCTCCAGCCAGGGTTTTATCGGATCGAGACCTGCTTTCTCGATTTCCGCTTCGTCCATGCCTGAGGCGTAGAAGTCTCCGATCCGCTGGGCCAGACTGCCTTTGGCGCCTCCGGTGCGTGCGGAGGTATCCAGGATGTCGCGCAGGATGGCGAAGGTGCGTTCGTCGATTTCCTGATTCACTCCCCAGGCGGCGTGATCGCCTGGGATAGGCACCCGGTCAAAAGATCCGCAGGCGTAGGCGTAAAGATCTTCGCAAGGAGAGGCGGATAAATCCATGTAGGCCCGGTCCACTCCCACCACGGGGCGAATGGCATCGGCGGCCGAGATCGGAAGGACAACACTGAGAAACAGGACAAGGAGAGGTGTGCGCATGGGGGGGAGACTTTGCGGCCCCACGCTAGGGACTTCCTCGATTGGCACAACCCGTCCTTTTAAAAGGAAAGCTTAAGCGCTATTCACACCTCGCACCGACGCGCCACGCCGGTTCGGGTGTTTATTCGGAAAAGGCGTCGGAACGCTGCGCCGGAGTGAGCTCAACCCAGGCGCCGGGGCGATGGAGCAGACCGATGGCCGAGAGGGTCAGGCGGCCGATACGCATCCGGAAGAGGCGCAGGGTGGGGTGGCCTACGGCGGCGGTCATGCGGCGGACCTGGCGGTTTTTGCCCTCGGTGAGAGTGAGGCTGAGCCAGGCATCGGGAACGTTTTTCCGGAAACGCACCGGCGGATTGCGCGGCGGCAATGCGGTGGTGAGAGCGGGGTCGAGGCGCTGCACGACGCAGGGCAGGCAGGCGTGGTCGGGCAGGCGCACGCCGGCGGCCAGGGATTGCATGGCCTCGGTCGTGGGCACGCGCTCGACGCAGGCCCAGTATTCGCGCGGGTGGCCGTGGCGGGGATCGAGCAGGTGGGTGGCGAGGCTGGTCTCGTCGGAGAGGAGCAGGAGACCCTCGCTGTCGGCGTCGAGGCGGCCGAGCGGATAAACCCGGGCGGGCAGACGCGGACCGGCTGCGAAGGGTGCGGAGCCGAGCTGGGCGAGGGTTTTCCAAGCGGAGCCCGGCTCGGGCGTGAACTGGGAGAGCACGCCGTAGGGCTTGTGGAGGGCGATGAGCAAGGTGTCAGGAGGACGGGCCGGGGTCGCCGGCGCCGTCCATCGTATCCTTAAACTTCATACACCTGGCCCGGCACCGGGTCGATGACCTTGGTGTTGGGCATGCGGGCGGCGAGGTTTTCCTGGAACCATTTGCGCGCCTCGGGCTCGCCGTGGGCGAGGACGATGCAGCGGGCATCGGTCTGGACGGCGAACTGGAGCAACTCCTCGCGGTCGGCGTGGCCGGATAACTCGAAGCGTTCGACCTTGGCCTTCACGGTGGTCTTCACGTTGATGGCGCTGAAGAGGAAGGGGTCGCCGTGTTTGCAGGTCTGGAGCACTCCGCCGGGGGTGCTGGGATCGCAATAACCGACGAACGCGATGGTGTTATGCGCATGGCCGAGCAGGCCCGAGGCGAGGGTGTAGCTGGGGGTGCGCTCGACCAGCATGCCGGAGCTGATCAGGTAGATCGCCTTCTGCTGGGGATCCACGCCGGGCTCGAGCTTGCGCGGGAGCGGCTGGGTGTGGAGGTCCTTGAGGATGGAGCGGCTGAACTGGACGTGCTTGGTCTTGCGAGCGATCTCGTCGAAGTAGTCGCAGAGGTCGAGACCCAGTCCGGAGGTGTAGATCGGGCAGTTGATGAGTTTGCCGAACTTCCGGGCGTCGTGGAAAATCGCGAGCAGCTCCTGCATGCGCCCGAGGGCGAAAACCGGGATGAGCACGGAGCCGCCGGCCTGGATGGTGGAGTTGATGGTGTTGATTAGGCGCGCGACTTCGTTGAGGCGCTCTTTGCCCTCGGGGCGCTCGGTGGTGCCGCGGGTGGTCTCGGTGATGAGGGTGTCGAAGTGGCCGGCGGGGAAACGGGCGCCCTTGAGCACGCGCTGGTCCTCGAATAGCACGTCGCCGGTGATGAAGATATGGCGGTGCTTGTGGCGGAGTTCTACGGCGCAGGCGCCGGCGACGTGGCCTGCGGGATGGAGGGTGACCTCGATCTCGTCGCGACCGCTGCTGAATTTTTTAGGATGGCCGAAGGCCAGTCCGCTCATGCGCGGGGCGCAGCGGTCGATGTCCTCGTGCGTGAAGTGCGGCGGGTCCTGGGTCTGACCCTCGGAGAGCTGGCGCTTCATGACATTCGCCGAGTTATGCAGCATGCGCTCGACGATCATGCGGCTGGACAGCGTCATGAGCACCGGGGCGTTAGGATGCTCTCGCATGGCGACGGGCAAAGTGCCGAGGTGGTCGAGATGGCAGTGAGTGAGGATAATCAGATCGATGCTGATACCGCGGAGCCGCCCAAAGTCGGGCATGGCGGCACGGCCGCTTAACTTCGGGTGTAATCCGCTGTCGATAAGAATGTTGAGTTCACCGATTTGGAGGAGCGTGCAGCTTGAGCCGATGCCTCCCTCACGGTTGAGGTCGATTAGTTTCATTATGGGAATTGGTCAGACAGAGACCTGCGAGAGTGGAGAGCAAGCGCAACCTCGGCAGATATCTTCCGGCGGGAATGAGGGCGGCCAGTAGGTTCAAGCTTCGCCTTCGCCGCCTTGGGGCGTGCCTGAGGGTATGCGCATCGCGAAAGCAGGCAGCAAAACGTGCACCGCGCGCCCGGCTTCATCGATGCCGTGATAGCTGCCCTGGGCGACCGCATCTGCGCCGGCCACATGGTAGCTGTTATAGGAAAAACTTTCGCCCGGCGAGAGTCGGGGCGTCTCGCCGACGATCTTGTCGCCCTCGATGACCTGGCGGGTGCCGTCGCTGTTCGAGATCACCCACTTTCTTCCGAGCAAGGTAACGGTGTGTTCGGATGCGTTCTGAATGGTGATGTAGTAAACAAACGCATGCGGCTGGTCGGCAGGCAGGCACTTCCCGCCGTGGTGATACACGAGTTTTTCGAGGGATGCGGTGAGGCCGGTAAGGACGAACGATGCTGACATGGTTGATACGTAACCCGTCAAACGAACGGAGGACTGCGTGCTTTGCAAGATGTGCGAAGGAGTTTATCGCCTTAACCTCTTTCAAGCGCTGCTAATGAAGGCTCCTTCCCCTGCTGGTGACTTGGGCGGCGCGAGGGAAACCGCTTGCGCGACCGGACGCGGCGTCAAGCGTGCGACGAATGACCTGGGGTGACTACGGCGCGGTGGCGGTGATGGGGCTGCTTGGCAGCGCCCACTGCGTCGGCATGTGCGCACCCTTCGCGCTGGCGGTGTCGGCCGGTGCGCGACTGCAGGGCGGGCTTGCGTTGCTCTTTGCGCGCCACGTCGCATATCAAATCGGCAAGGCGACGGCTTACGTGTTTCTAGGGGTCCTGCTCTTTCTCGCCGCCGGTTGGGCGGATATGCAAAGCCCGCTCGGCCGTGCCCAGGACCTGCTCGCCTGGGTGGCGGGAGGTGCCATGATTTTGATCGGCGCGGGCTACGCCACCGGGTGGCGTTGGTCGGGTGGTTCGCCGGCCGGCTGGACCGGACGTGCCTGCGGTTCACTGCAGGTGCTGTGGAGCCGGCCCACGCTCTGGCGCTGCGTGCTTACCGGGTGGATAAACGGGTTCCTGCCCTGCGGTCTATCGCTAGCGGCTTTGTTCTTCCTCGTCAGCCGTGATCAAATCAATGGCGTGGTGGCGGGCGCTTATGTTTTCGGCTTCGCGACCCTGCCCGCATTGTTGCTCACGGGCTTCCTGGGCGAGAAGCTGTCGTCTCGTTTGCGCGCGCGCGGACTGCGTTTCGCGGGCTTGCTTTTGATCGCTTTCGGCGTCCTGACGGTCGTCCGCGGCCGTGCGTCGGTGCACGGGTGGTTTCATGAACACCTGCTTCCATCCTACGGCACGCACGGCGGCCACGCCCACGGTGGTCAATAAACGCGCCGACATGCGACTTGCCAGCGCCGCGCGCGGCTCGCACAACGACCCTTTTCCCACATGCAAAAGCTGGCTCTTCTATCAGTGAGTGACAAACGCGGCTTGGCGGATTTCGCCAGTGCTCTCGTCAAACAGCACGGCTACACGCTGCTATCGACCGGCGGCACGGCCAAGCTCCTCGCTGAGCAAGGGCTGCCCGTTACCGAGGTCAGCCAGCACACCGGCTTTCCCGAGATGATGGAAGGGAGGGTCAAGACCCTGCACCCGAAGATCCACGGCGGGCTGCTTTGCCGTCGCGACAAGGCCGAGCACCTCGAAGCCGCGCGCGATCACAACATCGATCTGATCGATCTCGTGGTGGTGAATCTTTATCCCTTTGAACAGACCGTCGCCAAACCGGGCGTGCACTTCGAGGAGGCGATCGAGAACATCGACATCGGCGGTCCCTCCATGCTGCGCAGCGCGGCCAAGAACCACGAGAGCGTCACGGTCGTCACCGATCCCGACGATTACTCCCGCGTGCTCGCCGCCCTCGACGACGCCTCCGCGTTGTCCGCCCTGCGCCGCCAGCTCGCGCTCAAAGTCTTCCAGCGCACCGGAGCCTACGACACCGCCATCGCCGCTTATCTCGAAAAGCAGGTTTCCGAGCCCGACCTCGAAGCGCTGAGCGGTTTTCCGAAAAGGTTCACGCTCAGTTACCCGAAGGCCCAGTCACTGCGCTACGGCGAGAACCCGCACCAAAAGGCCGCGCTCTACGGTTCTTTCCACGAGCACTTCGCCCAGCTTCAGGGCAAGGAGCTGTCGTATAACAACATTCTCGATATCACCTCCGCCACCTACTTGATCGGAGAGTTCGAGCGCCCTACCGTCGCGATTTTAAAGCACACCAATCCCTGCGGCGCGGCCAGTGCGGATACGCTGATCGAGGCCTGGCACAAAGCCTACGCCACGGATCGTCAGGCGCCCTTTGGCGGCATCATCGTGGTCAATCGCACGCTCGAGGCCGATGTCGCCGAGCAGATCAAGGACATCTTCACCGAGGTGATCATCGCCCCGCGTTTCAGCGACGAGGCGCTCGCCATCTTCGCCAAGAAAAAGAACCTTCGCCTCATGATCGCCAAGGACGGACTTGGCGCCGATTCGCTGCTCGATGTGCGCAGCGTGGTCGGCGGCTTGCTCGTGCAGGATCGCAACAAGATACTGGGCAACTTCGCCGACTTCAAGGTCGTGACCAAGCGCGCTCCCAGCGCGGAGGAGCTGGCCGCCATGCTGTTTGGCTGGCGCGTCTGCAAGCACGTCAAATCGAACGCCATCGTCTACTGCAAGGGCGAGCAGACCCTCGGGGTCGGCGCCGGCCAGATGGCCCGCGTGGACAGCTCGCGCATCGCGGTCTGGAAGGCCGGCGAGGCCAAGCTCGATCTCCACGGCTCGGTGGTCGTTTCCGAGGCGCTCTTCCCGTTTCCCGACGGCCTGATTGCCGCCGCCGATGCCGGCGCCACCGCCGCCATTCAACCGGGCGGCTCGGTCAAGGATGCCGAGGTCATCGCCGCCGCCGACGAACGCGGCATGGCGATGATCTTTACCGGCCTTCGCCACTTCAAACACTAAGCCGCCCGCCGCTCACTCCACGTGCCCTCATCCGACCTGCTCGTCCGAATCGCCGCCGCCAAAAGTGCAGTCCTCGCCCAGGCTGCCTATCTGCATCGTGAGTTCGGCGCCGTGCGCAGTGACTGGAAGAGTGACGGCACCCGTGTCACCCCGGCCGACATCGCCATCTCCGAGGCGATCTTCGCCGATCTGCGCGCGCGGTTTCCCGATGACGAGTTGCTCAGCGAAGAGCTTGGCGATGCCACCGCCCCCATCGTGATGAAGGCGCGCTTCGCCTGGGTGCTCGACCCGATCGACGGCACCAACAACTACGCGACGGGCATCCCGAGCTGTGCCATCTCGCTCGCACTGCTCGAAAATGGTATGCCGGTCTATGGGGTGATTTATGATCTCGCCCGCCGCGTTCTTTTGCACGGCGGACCTGGATTCGGGGTGTGGGACGGAGACCGCGCCGCGCAGGTGAAGACCGATACGCCCGCCGGCCATCGTATGCTCGGCTTTCACAGTCCGATGGATAAAAAGTTTTATCCCCACGCCAGTCTGCTGGTTTCCCGTTTTAAAATCCGCGGGCTCGGGAGCAGCACGCTTCATCTGGCCTATGTGGCGGCGGGGCTCTTCGACGCCACGGTCGATCACAATGTCCGGGTTTGGGATATCGCGGCGGCCGTGCCTCTGGTGCTGGGCGGAGGTGGAGAGGTGCACTACATGGAAGGCGATATTTTCCCGCTGCGAATTTTTGATCTGAAGATGCAACGCATCCCGTTTTACGCCGGTTCACCCGCCGTCTGTGAAGAGCTCGCCGCGTTGCTGACTGCATAGTTGCGCAAGGGGGGGGGGGGGGGCGCCGGCGGCATTTCCTGTTTTTTTGGGTCCTGAGGTCAGACGTGCCCGCGCGTTTTGCGGGGAAGGGAATGTCGGCTATGATGGGAGATGAATTACGTTGCACGCGAGATGAAGCCGGCGACCTGTTATCCTACGAATACCTTACTTAACGCTTCCGGTCACTCGCTCGATATCACACTCCGGGTTGGTTGCCGGCTCACCTACGAGGCCACGGGGCCGGCTGCCTTGGTCTTGAACATGAATTTGCAACCGGGCGACCTCCATGCCGTGCAGAATGAGTCGCTGGTGCTGGGGGACCGCCTGCCGGTGGACACTTACACGGACTTTCACGGCAATCGCATCCTCCGGTTGCAGCTGGTTCCCGGCCGCAACGTCATTACCCACGATGCCATCGTAAAGGTTTCATCGCGGCCGGATAACCATGAACTCGCACCGGCTGCGCCCGTCGAGGTGGGCCGACTGCCGATGGAATATCTGCGTTACACTCTGCCCAGCCGATATTGCGATTCGGACAAACTGACGGATTTCGCGTGGCAGCAGTTTGGCCGCATCGAGCACGGCTGGCCTCGCGCCCAGGCGATCAGTCTCTGGCTGCATCAAAACATAGAATACCGGTTTTATTCCGGACGCTCTGATATCTCGGCCTGGGATGTGTTGCAGCGAGGCTACGGTGTGTGCCGTGATTTCGCCCATCTCGCGATCGCACTGAATAGAACCTTTAACATCCCCGCCCGCTACATCACGGGGCATTTGCCCGACATCGGCGTGCCTGACCCTGTCGGGCACATGGATTTCCACGCCTACGTGGAACTTTATCTAGACGGCGCGTGGTTCACCACCGACGCGCGTTTTCACTCGGCGCGCATCGGGCGCATTCCCGTGGCGCGGGGCCTAGATGCGGTCGACGGGGCCTTTTCCACCATTTATGGCGGCGCTCAGCTCGCGTATTTCCAAGTCTGGGCCTACCAAATAGTGCCGGGCACGGTGAACATCGGCGACCCGGTCGATCTCTCGCTTAGGGTCGACAACCGGATCCCTATCCAGCGCGATTTTTGATCAGGCGCTTTCCTCGTAGTTAAACTCGTAGAGGGACTCCAGGAGCATATCCTGGAAAAGTGCCTCCTTGTATTGTGCTTCCATGGCTTTGGCCGAAATCAGGTGTGACTTGTCTATTATATCGCTTGGATCGGCGACTTTGCAGGCGATTTCGATGGTGCGATGCAGTTGAATATAGTCGCCCGGCCAGGACTGGTTTTCGAGCCATACCCGGGCGGCGTGCGTGAGGCTTAGCTTGCTCGCTCCCACACGACGGAGGATGGCGCGAACGAGCAGGAAAAGATCTTCATTGCGTGCACGTAGCTCCGGCAGACGCTGCGACATGGCGCCGGTGCGCATGAGGAGTTGTTCATCGAACGATCCGGCGTCCGCCAGTTCGTGAAGCGATTCTTCTGCGCAGAGAATCAAGCTGACCTTGTTGAGGAAATAAGGATCCAGCGCGCCTTCACCCGTATACAGGCCATTCAGGACGGCTTGTTGCGCGTTGGTCAGCCGTTCGCTGTTGGTGATGATCAAGATGATCGGGCGATTTTGCAGCAATGCCGGTGCGAAAAGTATGATCAAGTTGCGTTCGCTGACTTCTTTTGCCGGGCAGGCCAGGAGCAAGGCTTCCTTGGACTCGGCCATCGCGACTGCAAAATCGAGAAAGCCCGCGCCCGGGCGGCCTTCAAGCGTAGCCGCGGCTTTGAAACGGCGCATACGCATAAAGCCATCCACCAGTTTACGCGCAACGATGGATACGCCGGAGAATATCGGTTTCTCCAGTATTCGGGCGTCGATGCCGGGGGCGAGAAAGGGAGTATGGGACTCTTCGTCGGTTTTTGTCGTCGGTTCGGCGACCGCGAACTGGCGGTAGTGCTCCACCAGTTTGCTCACCTCTTCTTTGAGGCTGAGCGGATTCAGCGGTTTGGTGAACAGGGTATCAATGCCCAGTGCATTGTATTGAGCGAGCACCTCTTCATTCACTTTGCCAGAGCACACCATCACCGGGAGGCGCGGGTTCAGCGAGCGGATCACTTCGAGTGCGCCCAGTCCGTTCAGTCTGGGCATTTCGTGGTCGAGAATAATGAGGTCGAAATAAATCGATCGCACCGCCTCCACGGCTTGAAGCCCGTCGTAGACGCACAGGACTTCATAGTCGGCGTTTCTCAGCACCATGGCCAGCAATCCGCAACACACCTCTGAATCATCGGCGATCAGAATACGATATCGTTTGTTCTCGGGGGGTTCCATTCGATGGTAAAATAACTTCTGTAGATGGTGGGTGAAACTCTTGAAAAGTGTAAATTTATAAATGGAGCCTTTTCAAACGCTAGTCTTCTTCGCCCCCCCCCGCTTTTTTTATCCGGCCAGGCAGGAATCAGGAAAGGCTGGTTTGTGTCGCAGCCAGAGCACACGGCACAAGCTGTTGGTCAGCGCCTCGTTCAGGGCTGATCCAAAATCGTAGGCACGATCGTCGTAGCCGGCCGATTCCAAAGCCTCATCCAAACCCAGCATCACGGCAAATACCCGTGCCCGCAGTTCCGGTATGTAGACCGCCTCGAGGTCGACCGCGCGATCGGCGGCGTGGGCTTCGCAGACTGAAGCATCGCTGGTGTGGTGCACACGGCAGGCCTCCGGGCGCCCTTCGTAGATGGTGCATCGACCATCGGCGGCGAGCAGGGCGCACGGGTGGCTCAAGCGGTCGCGTTCCTCGGTGCTAAGCCCCTTGACCCGCGCACGGCGGGCAGCGGTGCGTTCGATCACCGCGGCGAGCGCCTCGGCCGAGAAAGTCACCTGGATGTATTCGGCCGCAAGAAAAACCTCATGCGCCTGAACGTCGATCGAGACGCTGCAACAATGGCTGCATCCCGCCCGGCAGGCGACCTTTGTCCTGATTTTCACCGGGCTTTCATCGTGCGCTTTATCCAATTCCTGCATTCCTTTTCGAAGCGCCGCGAACATGGCGTCTGGATTATCGATCGATTGCAGACGGCTACCCATGGCTTCGACGGCTTGCGCGTAAAGTTGACGGCGTTGTTTTTCGATGGCGGGGGAGAACATGGTGGCGGTCCATCGGCGCAGCCTGAGACGGAAATCGCGATATAAATGAGCGGGAGGTTTCCGGTTCCCCCTTTTGCTTTAGCTGCGCCGAGCCTCTCGGCGCGCCCGGCGGTCACGCCTGGCTTCCAAAAGGCTGCGGTTTTTCGCTCAGGCGCCCTCGGCTCCGGTGGCTGGCAGAGCGAGGTAGTTGCTGCGGCGGGCGCTGGCGCCGCGCGGGCCTTTTCTCGTTTCGGGCGCGCTGTAGGCGTGGCGGCGGTAGCCTTCTCGCGCGGGGTCCTCGGCGCAGCGGATTTGATAATCCTGCATGCGGCCGAAGAGTTCAACGAGCTGGTTCGGCAGCTTGTATTCGTCCAGCCCGGAGCGCTCCAGTGCCAGCAGGGTTTCGTGGGTCGCCTCAAGGGTGGAGAGGCAGCCTTCCTGGGGCTGTTGTTTAATGATGTAACGGCTGGGCGCGACAGGCGTGAACATGATCCGCGGCAGCGCTTGAAGGGTGGGTGACAGGCGCAGCATCTTTCGCGCGCAGCTCCAGGTGGCATCGAGCAGGAACACGACGAGCCTGCGGCCGCCGAGCTCGGCCGGGGCGAGTTCGCCATTGGAGAGGTTGCGCGCCGTGGCGCCGGGGTAGAGGAGCACGGCATGGTTGGCCGGATCGCGGATCAAACTCTGCACCGCTCCATGGTTATCGAATTCCACGCCCATGTGGATTTCGCTGTTTGGCAGGCAGAGGTGGGTGAGCCGTCCGGTGCCTGCCTTCTCGCGCTTGAACTCCTTGGGGTGCATCAACAACACGAATTTGGTGCGCGTCGGCATCGGCGTGACCGAGCCGCACCAGCAGAGTGCGGAGGGCCAGAAGCAGCGATAGCAGGTGACTCGGCTCATGCGCGGCGGGTTCGCGGGTCGGTTAAACTCAAGGAGTTTGGGTGCTCAGCGGGATGCCGATGCGCCAGCCAGCATCAGCAGTTCGCGCAGACGGCCTGCATCCGCCGCCGAGGTCTTGGCGACGAAGCCGCGGGCGTGGGCGAAATGGACGTCGCTCTCGCCCGCGATACGGGCGAAATCAAGGCGCGGGTTGTCCCGGAAACGAGAAAGCCCGTAGCCGCCTCCGCGGCGGTCGGGGTATACGAGGCCCACCACCTCGCGCGACAGGCCGCGCAGTTCCACGAAACGGTCCAGCGCCATCGAAGGTTCTTCGGGTATGGGTTCGGTGCGGGGAAGGAAGAGGAACTTGCCTGGTTCGGCGCCGAGGTCGAAGTCCCAGAACACGACGTGTTGCTCCAGGAAATCGAGGCGTGCGCGCAGGGAGCGGATGTAGCCGGTGATGTCCTGTCCGATCATGCGCATGATTTCCCAGAGGGGCTCGCCGGGTGTGATGCGGGACTGGAATGCGAAGCGGCGCAGCAAGCTGAGGTCGACGGTCGAGTTGAGTTTCGACATGGATTCGCGCGGTATGCCGAGCCAGCGGGCGGTGGCTTGCGGGCCGCGGCAGTCGAACCACTCGACCGGCTCCAGCCAGTCGCAAAACTGGCGCGCGTCTTGGTAGATCCCGAGGTGCTGCAAGATCAGCGACAGCGAGCAGGTGGGCGTATGGTCGGACGGGAGTTGATGATGGTCAAAGTTGTGCAGCTCGGGCTCGTGCCGATGCCCCACATCCACCACGCAGACTTTTGGATCGGCGAGCTCTGCCTCGGTGGGTTCTCGGCGCACGATGGGTGCGGGCCGTTCGGCGAGCAGGACGCAGCAGGCGAGAAACTCGTCTTTGTGCGCTCCGCCGGGATGGGTGAGTATCGAGTGGTAGGTCAACATTACGGCGAGAAGCTAGGTCGCATTGTGTCCACCGCAACGCCGGAGCGCGTTTCACGCGCCGATTGACGTAAGGGTGTGCTCCACCGAGGCTGTGGCATGGCAACTCTACAGATCGAAACACTCGTCTCCGGCACCGGCCCCGCGCCCCGCAAGGGGCAGCTTGTGACCGTGCACTACACCGGCTGGCTCGTCACCGGGGAGAAGTTCGACAGCTCCGTGGATCGCGACGAGCCCTTCAGTTTCGTGCTGGGCGCGCGGCAGGTCATCGGCGGCTGGGATCAGGGCGTCGCAAAAATGGTAGTCGGCGACAAGGTCCGGCTCACCCTCCCGCCCGAGCTGGGTTACGGAGCGGACGGTTATCCGGGCGCTATTCCGCCAAACGCGACGCTCGTCTTTGAAGTGGAGTTGCTGTCCGTGGGCTGAGCCGGCTGCGGTTCACCCGATGCGGCGTCCGCCGCAGATGACGATGTCCACGGGGTTGCCGCCAAATTCGTTGGCAAGGGCGCGTTCGTCAGTGTGGTTCAAGACGAGCAGGTCGGCGCGCCGGCCCGCTTCGATTGTTCCCCGGTCGGTGAGACCGAGCGCAGCGGCGGCGTTGGCGGTGGTGGCGGTGATCGCCTCGGCCACCGAGAGACCGGCGTGACGCACCGCCAGGGCGATGACAAAGGGCATGGAGTGGCCGGGCGCGGTGCCGGGGTTGTAGTTGCTGGCCAGCGCGAGTCTGCCGCCGCTGTCCACGAAGGCGCCGGCGCGCGCGTAACGGCCGCGGGTGTGAAAGCTCGTCGCGGGGAGCATCACCGCGATGGTCTCGCTGGCGGCGAGCGCGATGAGGTCTGCCTTCGAGGCGCCGGCAAGGTGGGAGACACTGCGCGCGTGCAGGTTGATCGCCTCGGGTATCATGCCGAGGGATTTGTCGCGGTCGGTCTGCACGCTGATGGGCAGGCCGTGTTTCCGGGCGCGTTCCAGCAGGCGCACGCAGGCCTCGACCGGCCAGGTGTGTTCCTCGCAGCTGGCCTCCACCGCGATGCCGGGGAACTCATGCCAGATCGCGGGCAATACTTCGCGCACGATGTTGCGGGTGTAGGTCGCGACATCGCTTTCGATGGCGTGGCCGAGCAGGGCGGTGGGCACGACCGTGCCGGGCCACTCGGAGGCGCCGCGCTGGATGGCGTGCAAGAGTTTCAACTCGCCGTCCAGGTTCAGTCCGTAGCCGCTTTTTACCTCCACGGTGGTCGTGCCGGCGCGCAGCATGGCGTCGAGGCGGGTGCGGAGCCAGGCCGCGAGCTGCTTGCGGGTGGAGTCACGCACGGCGCGGACGGTGGAGTGGATGCCGCCGCCGAGTTTGGTGAGCTCGGTTGGGTTGGTGCCGGCCAGGATCTTATCCCACTCGTCGAGCCTGTTGCCGGCCCAGCAGGCGTGGGTGTGGCAATCGACAAAGCCCGGCATGAGCACCCGGCCTTCGGCGTCGATCACGGTCGCGCCTTCAGGTGCCGTGAGGCCTGCTCCGACGGCGATGATTTTATCTCCCTGCACCAGGACGTCGCCGCGTGGAATGATGCCGAGTTCCCTCATGGCCGCGCCGGCGCGGGCGCGCACCGGGGTGACCGGCGCCGCGGCGTTGGCGGGTGCGGCGAGGGTGAGGAGGCGGGCGTTGCGGATCAGCAGGCTCATGGGGGAAGGGGTAATTCGTGCGGTTCGGGCCGCAAGGTCACGCGCAAAGCACCGGGCCTGCGTGTGCGTCGGTTCGGCAGGGGAGAGTCAGCTCAAGGAAATAGTTGTGCACATGACTGGGATATGTGCAGCCGTTTAACTCTTATATTAGGTGTGCAATTATCATTGTTTTAGCCAGGTTTCCCGTCACTTAAACCCTCAACATGAGCCTCTACATCGGTATCGATTCCGGCACCCAGTCCACCAAGGCGGTCGTTCTCGACCTGGTCTCCAAAAAAGTCATCGCCGAGGCGCGCGCCCCTCATTCACTCATCTCCGGTCTGCCCGCCGGGCACATGGAGCAGCATCCCTCCGAGTGGGTCGCGGCGCTGGAGACCACCCTCGCCGAGGTCGTGGCCAAGATCGGCCCCGCCCGCGCCCTTGAGATTCGCGGAATCGGAGTCTCCGGGCAACAGCACGGCTTCGTGCCGCTTGATGCCGCGGGCAAGGTCATACGCCCCTCCAAGCTCTGGTGCGATACCTCGACCATCGCCGAGTGCGCCCTCATCACCAAAAAGCTCGGCGGCGAGAAAGCCGCGCTGCGCCACACCGGCAGCCTGATTTTACCCGGCTTCACCGCACCGAAGATTCTCTGGCTGAAACGCCACGAGCCCGCGAATTACAAAAAGCTCCGCCACGTCCTGCTCCCCCATGACTACCTGAACTTTCACCTCACCGGCGCCTATTTTATGGAATACGGTGACGCTTCCGGCACCGCGCTGCTCGACGTGCGCAAGCGCACTTGGTCGAAGGCTGCGATCAACGCCATCGACCCCAAACTTGCCGCCTGGCTGCCGCCTCTCTCCGCCTCGCACGAGTCTCCGGGCGTGGTGCGCGGCGAGCTCGCGGCCAAGTTGGGCCTGCCTGCCGGAGTGGTCGTCTCGGCCGGCGGCGGTGATAACATGATGGGCGCCATTGGCACGGGCAACGTCTCCCCGGGTGTGATCAGCGCCAGCTTCGGCACCAGCGGCACGATCTACGCCTACGCGGAAAAGCCCGTCACCGATCCCTCGGGCGAGATCGCGGCTTTCTGCTCCTCCACCGGCGGCTGGTTGCCGCTCCTCTGCACCATGAATGTCACCACCGTGACCGAGCAGGTGCGCCAGCTCTTCGGCCAGGACCACGCCGGTCTCGCTGCCGCCGTCGCCTCGGTGCCCGCCGGTTCAGACGGACTCGTCTTGCTGCCCTACCTTGCCGGTGAACGCACACCCAACGTCCCCGCCGGTTCCGGCGTGTTGCTCGGGCTGACCAACAAGACCTTTAACCCCGCCCACCTCGCCCGCGCCTCGATGGAGGGCGTCACGCTCGGAATGAACTATGGCCTGCGCCGCCTCGCCGTGCTCGGCGTGGCGGCAAAGGAAATCCGCGTGACTGGCGGTGGCGCGAAGTCGCCGGTGTGGCGCCAGCTCATGGCGGACATCTTTGGCGTGCCCGTGGTGGCGATGGTCGAGGACGAGGGCGCGGCCCTCGGCGGCGCCTTGCAAGCGGCTTGGTGTGTAGCCCTCAAGGAGGGGAAGAAGGCCAGGCTGGCTGACATCACCAAGGCGGTCGTGGCCGTGGATGAGAAATCCCGCTGCAAGCCCGATAAGAAGAC
Source organism: Verrucomicrobia bacterium IMCC26134 (assembly GCA_000972765.1). Classification (GTDB taxonomy): domain Bacteria; phylum Verrucomicrobiota; class Verrucomicrobiia; order Opitutales; family Opitutaceae; genus IMCC26134_A. The sequence continues at coordinate 1,288,294 of CP011265.1, forward strand.
CCACCTCCGCTACCAAAGAGTCCAGGCCGTGCAGGACAAACTAAGCCTCGCCCTCCGCGACGTCTTCACCGCCCAGCGCGAGCTGGCGGGCTGAGTCAGCGCGGGCCGTCCATGGGGTGGGGGATCGCTGAGTGGCGTGCTGCCCAGCCGCACGGTCAGTGAAAGGGATACCCGTGGTCTGCAGGCCCTGATTGGGCGCTGCTTTTATTCTCCGGCCAGGGAGACTCGGTCTGAACGCGTGATGATGAGCAGGCCATTGTATGCAATGTAAAACCCCGCACCCTTGATCGGTATGCTCATTTCTTTATCGGACTTACCGGTGGCATTGCCTATTCCGACACTGGCGAAATAGGGTATCGCTTGATGTTTATCGGCATATTCAATCATTTGAAAATGCACATCGGGGTCTAGCATTCCCTTATCGGGATAACACGCGGTGCGAACGACAATAAAGGAGAGCACTCCGGATTTACGTGCTCTAATCTGTGGATCGAGGCCGATCTGAGTGTTGATGCCTTCGACTACAATCCCCTCTTTTATCAACTGTTTGGCGACGACTTCTATTCCGAAGGCGTGTATTTCTTCGCGGGACATGATTTGCGCGGATTTCATGATTTGATAGCCCGAAGGTTTAGTTCAACCGCGAACCTTCCTGATGCGGCGCTTATGATATGGCAAACCATGGTTTGTATGCTCGCAGGCGCTGCGCCTGATCAGGCTCCGTTGTTTTTCCTTAAAAGAGTCATCCAATCTCTGGCGTATTTCGTAGCCCATTGATACTCCGCCAAACTGGTGTCCGGGGTGGTAATGCTTAATAAAACAAGTTTCTGTCTGATCAGGCAGGTGACGTTTATACAATAATAGTTACAAATCGTCCCGTTGGCTTTGAATGTGGTCAGGAAAACCGTGGTGATATAATCATCTGATTGATCGATGTATCCGATGGGCGTCATTCCGGGCTTCGCTTTTGGCCCGAGTATGGTCGCTTGAGTGACTACATCCTCGGCTGCCGCTTCTTGGATTTCCGGCGCCTTGATTTCTTTTTTTAAATTGCTGATGAGGTCACTAAATTGCGCATTCGATATGACGTAGGCGTCTAGCTGGGTGAGTGTTTGCAGGGAAAGGCTACGATAATATCCTGCGGGGGGATTTTTTATCTGATCCGCTGCGATATACCAGGCATGGATCGTGTTATTTGCGGGTATCAGTTTTTTGCGTATATAAAAGCGCTTGGGAAATACCTTGCTCACGTCCAAAAAGGGGGCTGGCGCTGCAGCTATTACAGCGGTTCCGCTTAGTTCGATGACTTGGGCGATGAGCGCCACGGGGGTGCTCAAAAAGACGAGAAGTAAAAACTTTTTCATAGTTATAGCTAACATTTTAAGCGAACCGCGACCCTGCGTGGCATGGGCGGCAAGTAGGCATGGATCGTGACCGTCAGGATCGTTTGCGCTGCGGTCCTCTTACGCTCCATTTTCGTATGCTTTTTTGTTTTTTGCCCTGTTGATTCCGACGTCGGCACTTACACTTTCAGCCACCTCACCAAACACCGCCATCAAAGGTTTATGACTCGGGGCCCCTTCGCTTTGCTCGTTTCTGGACGGACAAGGTCGGAGTAGGGCGATTTAACCAGCAGGCTCGTTTAGGCGTTCAAGGGATTAGTCGATCGTGTAACCTAAAGGTTTAACCACGGCTTTTAATTTTAGACGTTTGGCGTAATCTCTTCGCCCAACGTTGATTGATTTTAAAAAAATGCCATGTTGCGTTGTTTTCGTTTAAAATATGCATTCGTAGATTGGGTGAGCTTAAATAGGTATTTCATCCTAGAAAAACCAGCCGATTCAATCTTTTTTTTATATTCCACCCACGCGCTCGCGTTTGGACTCATTCGAAGCCCGCGAGGCCTGCCCCGATTAGCACAGTGGAAACGCGCTCACTTGGTGCGGGAGGACAAATAGGCGCATACGAGACATAAAATCGTGACTGAAGCGGTTGCCGTCATCCACACGATACCAGGGGCTGCGCCTTTGGCGGACATGATGCGCAACGGGACAACCAGCAGGGCCATCAAAAGCAAAGTGATCGGGATGGCACTTGGGCGCGCGAGGTTCACCGTCCACCCCGCCCACTTGAGACGCTTCGGCACGATCGCTCGCGGATCCGTCTTACAATAATAGACGCCCCACTTCCAATTTTGCGGGTCTTTCCAGCAAACTTCAATTTCGTCCCGCGTCATACAAAATACAAATGCCTAGGATTTTATGAATTTCCGCACCTGACGGGTAACATACGCTTCCGATAACTGGGCGTCCGCCAGTCCCTGATTGATCCGCTCAATATATTCGGGAATGGGTGCGCCCTCGGTAATCACCGGATCGAGGTAAACGAGGGCGACCATTGCTTTCGCTCCAAGAACGACCGTGAGCTCGCCTTTTTGGTAGCCACCTGATCCAACGCCTTCTTTGGCATCCAAGGTCTGTTCGTCCGATTCAGAGATTTCGAACAGCACGCCTTCGACCTCATCGTTGAGGGATTCGACGACGTTCGCATAGCCGCGTGTCGAGATGATCCAGCGGTAGCCAGCGAGACGAGCGATGCCGAGCTTTGTGCTATCCGGGCAGCGCTTCTTGATCTGCTCATTCCACATGTTTGAACCGTATGCGAAGTAGAGTCTCATGATTGTTGTATAACGCTGGAGGTGGGCGATGACCATGCTTGTCGCTGCGCAGCCTAGTTGGGTCAACTGATCAATCGGTTCAGGCCGAGAAACCGTAAATCGATAGGCTCGGCTGACGTGTAGAGGCCTGCGGAGATTAGCGTTCCTAGGGCGTGTCTGGCATCCTTCTGTTTTGCATGGCTTTAAGTGCAGGATATAGTTTTAGTTCAGTGGCCCAACAAAACGCCAAAAGAATCACAAAATAAAGTGCATATTCAATTTTGGTATTACCCGCCGCGTGGAGGTAGGTTGCGTTCGCCAAGAGAGGCTGATGTGAAATATATATGGAATACGAAATGGGAGCGATGATCACAGCAGGCTTAAGCAAGGTGAATCCGATCCATTTGGCTTTCTGCCAAATCAAAGCTGCCATGAGCGTAACACCGGCAGCGAAAAAGTGCCTCAGTTCTAGTATCGGATGAATTCCGAACTTAATAGTCGCCCCGGTCTTATAATAAGTAAAAGCACCCCAGAGAAGAATGGCTGTGACCACTACGATGGAAAGTCCGGAGGGGAATACATCACGAGCACGAACCCTCCCGTGGGAGATATATGACCTGGCTAAATCAACGCCTGCCCACCAAATTACGAAATACATTAAAAGCCTTGGTGCCGCGTGTGGGAAATAGGCATAAATCAGAGCCGATAAAATTGAGCTGGCTGCGATCAAAAGAGACTGCCTATTCCGCCTGACTTGACTGCAAAATGGATGGTAAATCATATAAAACCACCATTCATAATGCAATGACCAGAGGGCAGATGCGAAAAGGGTTGGGACAATCACGTTGGGCTTCACGGCTTCGAAATCCTGGAGCATTAAAAGATTTCCCGCCAACGTTTTCCAGAAACACCAATCCGCTAGATTGGGCTGAACGATTGCCGCTGCAATGATCAGCATGGGAATAAAAACAGAGTAAATCCTCGTGAAGCGCCTCATGAAGAAGTTCTTAAATGATTTGTCTTTGGTATAGTGGTGCGAGTATTCAATCACAAACCCAGATATCAAAAAGAACACAATTACGGCCTCTTGCCCGAAGCGTAATATAAATATCGGTTCATGGACCGTATGGCCGATTGCGACGTAAAGGGCGGCAAGACCTCGAATGGCTTCAAGCTTCCAGAGTTTCATTTTCAGGCTTCTGTCGATCTTCAAAGATCAACGACGCCCAAGCCCGGCGGGGTTTGGGCACGGCACCGGTGTTTACACGCAGGGAGGGGCCTCTTCATCGCCTTGTTCGCCTCAGGGCTTCTTTTCCCTCTATTGCACTCGTAGCTTTTGGGATAAATGAGCATTTTGAGTCCAGCGTGTGTCTGGCGCGACGACTGCGCAAGCAGTGGTTCGGATTATGGTTTAGGCCGGGCTCAATGATTCACGGCCTTACCCCCTTGGCTTTCCGCCTGACCCCGTTGGCTTGGATGGCTGCAGCGCATGGTTAGGCGTGGCGATGAATTCATTCGGACGCGCTTCCGTCGCGTTCTACTTTTGATTCCGCGGAAATGAGAACGCTCGCTTTATCCCAGGCTCCGGCCAGATTGAACTGTATCCACTCCGGACTGAGATGGATATCTAGCGAATCAAGCCGACCCGGCCCCAGATTCTGATAGCCGTGCGGGATGTTCGCTGGCCCCAAGACCACATCTCCGACTTCAGCATCGATTATCCTGTCACCGACGGTGAATCGAGCACGGCCTTCGGTAATGGTGAAAATTTCGTCGTAGGGATGAACGTGGAGGGTCGGGCCTTCGCCGACCACGTCGGTAACGTAACGAATAAGCGTGACGCCGGTATGCAACGTCTTGCCTTCAAGCAGACCGCGTAGCGCCCGCCCCGGAGTCAGCCATTCGCTAGCGGCAATTTTCGCGGGCTCTGTTTTCGACTGAATGGGCATGGATATTTAGTGGTTTGATTGGTGAGCTTGAGCAGCGTCTGGAGTCCGGTTTGGCTCCTTTGCATTTTCGCGTATTACGGGCCAGTCGTGCACCGAGTGAAAGGTCGAAGCTGCCATATGGTGCCTATTTCGACCACGACGAATGGTGCGCGGCCCAATAAAGCGCCAAGGCGGGTATGCTCCCAAAAAGGCAAACGAGTGCCCAAATCCCGGGAGATAGGATCTTAACGGATACGGGATTATTCTGCTTCAGCCGCTGCGCATCCCGATAAACACCAAACGATACGAAAATGCTGACGATGGCCGCGCAAATGAAGAGCGGTCCGCCAAAGCTTGCGATTAACGAGCTAATATTCATTTGAGTTGGGGGTATAGAAAATCTTTTACCGAACTTTATAGAGGAGCGAAGCGTGTGTCTGGCGCGACGACTGCGCAAGCAGTGGTTCGGATTAGGGGTTTAGGCCGGATTCAACGTTTCTCGGCCTGTATCCTTTTACGCATCGGCCTAGCGTCTGGTTACACGCCTTTTTCTATTTAGCTAAAATCTGTCTGGGCTGCATCTATTGGTTGGGCTCTGTGGTTTTATTCATAATGGTAGCGAGCTTGCGCAACCTTAATGACGTCCCCCTCGACGCGATAAACTAATCGGTGTTCGTCGGTAATTCGACGTGACCAATATCCACTCAAGGCATGCTTCAATGGTTCAGGCTTACCGATCCCTTCATATGAATTTCGTGAGATATCCTTCAATAATTCATTAACCTTTTTCAGAATCTTCTTATCGAAATTCTGCCAATAAACATAGTCCTCAAATCCACGAGTTGAAAACTGAATATTCATTTCAGCAGATCATCAATCGACTTAGTCACTCCGGCGTTGCCTTTTAATTCCGAAATCGAATCAAGCAGTCGACGCGCATTAGCCGGTGAACGAAGAAGATAAGCGGTCTCCTGGAGTGATTCGTAATCTTCAAGTGAAATCATGACAACGGCTTGATCACGATTGCGGGTGATAATCACTGGATCATGATCTACGCATACGCGATCCATGGTTGACGCGAGGCTTTCCCGTGCAGCGGTATAGGTGATTGCTTTCATATGGACATTAAACTGTCCATACTGCGCTGAACGTCAAGTGTTTCTTTGCCCAATGTTAAAGCACAGCGATGAACGCGCTTGGCGCGGAGCCTGCTCAGCAGGATCTGTGACAAGCATCCGTGTTGGCTCTAGCGCCTGGTTCGGCTCAGTGGTTTTTATTCGTAGTGAGTCCAAAGTCTTAAAACTTTAACTATACGAAGATCGGCAAATACTTCGTAAACCACTCGATGCTGAATATTAATTCTTCGCGAATATGCCCCACTCAAATCCCCGACTAACTTTTCAAATGGAGGCGGATTCCTGAATGGATCTTCACTAATGATCTCCAATAATTTTTCGGCCTTAGCCTTAAGGCCACTAGATGATAATTTCTTAGCGTCTTTCAGCGCTTGTTTGGCGTAAACCAATTCCCACTTTACCATTTTAGTGAGGTGGCGCAATTTTTGATCGGGGTAGCCATTCCTTCTTTAATCGAATCCCGCATACCTGGAATTGATAAAAGATAAAGAGTCTCCTGAATAGCGCTCCAATCTTCCTCAGAAACAAGAACCGCATTAGTGCGCTTGCCTGTAATCTGAATCGGTTGATGAGAAATAGCCGTCTGATCAATAAGCGAATAAAGCGTGGCTCGGGCTTTGGTGGCAGGTAAAGTGAACATAGGCGAAAGCGTGCGTTAAAGCGTCCGCATGTCAAGTTTCCTTTTGCCGAACGTCCTAGATGAGCCGCACGGGTGCTTGGCGCGGAGCCTGCGCAGCAGGATCCGTGACAAGCACCCGTGTTGGCTCTAGCGCCTTGTTCGGCTCAGTCTTCATTTTATTCAGTTTCAGCAATACGATATTGGCCCAAATGCTTTAAGCGGGCTTTAAATTCAGCTAAGGCTTTAAATGATTCTACTGTCTTCTCACCTAATATTTCCGGATTCCGAAGAATGACTGCGGTTCCTGTCATGCAAACCATGAGCATGCCTTTGGCTCCTCCGACTTCAGCGTAATCAATATCAGCAGCTAATATCGCATTCCCTTTAAGCTCTAGCGCTTCCATTCTAAGTATACTCTGACACATATTCTCTCCAGCCCTGATCTTCTCATTATATACCTTCGATTGAGCTCCGAACATGTCAGTGAATGTCGATGTGAACTCTGAGAACACGCCGGTTCCTGTTGTGGATTGTGCTGTAACTAAACCCGCCACCCCATAGTCCCAATGCAATGGAGATTGGAGTGAAAGAATAGGAATCGCCGTAAGATGTGATTGTATATTAGTCGTTAGTTTGTCACGCTCACATTTCAATTTCCACCTATACTTATCGTAAAGTGTATCGCCGCATTTAGCGCAGTAATGAGATGATTTTTCGTCATGAAATTCATTGATAATCGCAGTTTTCTCAGCGTTTAAGATTAAATTGGATCCAAAGACACCATCTTTAATTTTTTCGCCGCAGGACGGACATTTTTCAATTATTGTAGACATAGTATTTTTTTGCCGAACGTCAAAAGTGAGCCGCGATCATACGTGGCGCGGAGTGTGCGCAGCACAATCCGTGACATATATGGTCGTTGGCTCTACTGCCTGGTTAGGCTCATTCTTTATATAGTTTTTCTAGGGTTGATGTTCTGGCTGCTTCCACCTCTAACAAGGCTCGCTCTGTCTTTTTATTGACGATTTCCTGAATAGCTGTTGAGCATATAATGCCAATACCTATACCAATCCAAATGCCAAATTTCTTAAATCCTGATACTATTTGCCAACTCATGCTAGACTCTTTTTTTGCTCGCTCCCAATCATCAATTTGCATTCGTCCGCGTAGTGTAATTCTAGGCGAACAGTAAGCATCATGCGCTGGCACTCCTTTAATTTGATGCGGGTTTGAGCACCGAATAAATCCTGCGTCATAAAGTTCCATGAACATCTCCATATTTCCATATCCGTTTGTTTCGCATATAATGTCAGGATATTTCATTTCTGCTATTTCGCAGAGGATGGCTAGGTATTCTTTAGTGCATTTCATATTTGTTTTTTGCCTAACGTTAAAGATGAGCCACGCCTGTGCTTGGCAGCTCGGAGCCAAGCATAGGCGTTGGCTCTATCGCCTTGTTAGCCTCTTTTTCCTTATCTGCTTCGTAAACTACGGGCCTTCCGTATATTTTAAGGAATTGATTCTTAAATTCCTCTGTTTTTCTGAATTCTCTAAAAAGAGGCCAATTGCTAAATTCTTTATCGGAAAGGTCAGATTTATTCATCAATTCGGCTGCATCTGACCATTTTTCTCGAAGAACATTAACTGCAAGAACAAACTTATTATGCATAGCACTCCAGTCGTATGAGGACAGCAGCTTTTCCATCTCTACTTTCTTATCCTGGTAATATAATGCGATACACTTATTGACTAAGAATACTTTGCGGGTGGCATCACCCGACGTGTGCTTTTCTGGAATGCTAAGCGCGAAATCAAAAATACGCTCTGCTAAACCATGCGATTCCTGTTCAAGCCGCGAGAAGCCGGTATTAATGAGATGCATATCGGCTGGTTCCTTCTCGTCTGGAAGAAATCTGCGAAGCAGTCCCTGTGTGATTCGAATTCCTAAGATAAAGAATGCGTCTATTGCCCTATTGTAATATTTTTCTCCAATATCAATTCTGCTGCCGAGATCCGGTGCCTCCCCCTCCTTCCATTTATACTTAGCAGCTGTGCACTTATCCACATACTGCTTAGAGATGATACCACCTGTGTGTGCGCATAAATTTCGTCGCTCGCATGCTTCTATGCAAATTGATATTTCCGAATATCCATCAAACAGACCTAATTTAAACTCCTTGTCTAAATACCTCAATTGCTCTTCGGATGACGATCTCATGACCTCGTCCACCTCGCGAGAAATGATTAGGTCGATCGGAGTAACTCCCTCGGCCAATGAGCATATCTCTTTGTATGGTATGCTCTTCTCGCTTGAAGTAAATTTTTCCGGATGAAGAAAAAGAGTATGCCGAATTTGCTCGGCCAAAAACTCTTCATATCGCGCAATGACACTTACTAAACTATTGCGTCTAAATAGAATCGAGGCGCGGGCAATTTTTTGAATGGTTTCAATGAAAACCTTATGTTCCTCTTTAGGAAACTCAGCAATTTTCTTTTCTGGGTTTTCTGGGTCGGTTTTGGAATAGCGTTCGAATAATTCATCTGCCTTTTCTCTGCGTTCAGTATCGTTTTTAGAGAGTATCGGGAGAACTTCCGCATATAATTCTCGAAGACAATCTAAGTCCGTGCCGAAGCGGGAGAACGAAGTAACGAACGGGCTTCCCTTTAGCTCTTTGGGTTCAGTATTTTTATCGGTGGACATTGGTTTTTATTTTTTGGCTAACGTCTTAGATGAGCCGCACGGGTGCTTGGCGCGGAGCCTGCGCAGCAGGATCCGTGACAAGCATCCGTGTTGGCTCTAGCGCCTTGTTCGGCTCAGTGGTTTTCATTTCAGATGTAATTATTCGTTCTGATTTATCTTTATCGAATTAGTGATATTACGCGATATGAGCCAATGATTAAAATATGAAAGTCCAAAAAGCGGCCAGAAAAATGGTATAAATGTCAATCCCCACCAAATCGGTAATGGCATTCCAATGAAACTATAGGAAACCTCATTTATGCTTCTAAGTGGATGGAATGAATCAAGAAGCCCCAACACTAAACCATAGATTCCGGAGGCTAAATAAAGTGAAATTATCGACCATACTACGCGAACCAGCATTCTTTTTTTATACGACCACCTCGAAAGATAATAAGCGATTAAGCCGATTATCGGTCCAGTGATACATACCCACCATCGAAAATCGACCAAACGGCCCCAGGTAGCACGATCTTGAATAATAAAAGATGCAATGATCGTCCAAATTAGTCCCGAAATCATTGCGACATGCTTTGGTTTCATATTTTGCCGAACGTCAAAGATGAGCCGCGACCATGCTTGGCGCGAGGCGTGCGAGAGCACGACTCGTGACAAGCATGGTCGTTGGCTCAAGCGATTGGTTAGGCTCAGTTTTCATTCGGTTTAGCGTATTCGACCTTCAAAATATAGTCGCGAGTTTCGAGTGTCATAGATCACTCTGATTCCACCTCCGTCGTTCTCTATAATCTCATGAAAATATCCATCAAATACTTTTTGCCTGAGTGATTCTTTTTGTTCGAGTGATAAGCTATCGTAATCACTGGAGTAGATCTTCTGGGTAAATTCTGCGGGAACGTATTCCTTTGGTTCTTTAATTGGAATGGGATGCCATCCCTTGTCTACCGATAGCTTACGAAAAATCTCCAGTGGTATTCGGCAGTCGTAAATATATAAATTGTAGTTTGAAAATCGTGAAACATCTGTGGCTTCTCGAGGTAGCCAGTCTCCGGAAAGCATGTGAGTCTGATTTATTGGATTACGGTCAATGTAAGATGCAACGGCCATCCATAGTAGAATGATGGAAACTGGGTTCAGGGTCAGAATCAGCACGCTGATGATAATCCATTTCCTTTTCATATTATTGCCTAACGTTTTAGATGAGCCGCACGGATGCTTGGCGCGGAGCCTGCGCAGCAGGATCCGTGACAAGCATCCGTGTTGGCTCTAGCGCCTTGTTCGGCTCAGTCTTCATTTTATTCAGTTTCAGCAATACGATATTGGCCCAAATGCTTTAAGCGGGCTTTAAATTCAGCTAAGGCTTTAAATGATTCTACTGTCTTCTCACCTAATATTTCCGGATTCCGAAGAATGACTGCGGTTCCTGTCATGCAAACCATGAGCATGCCTTTGGCTCCTCCGACTTCAGCGTAATCAATATCAGCAGCTAATATCGCATTCCCTTTAAGCTCTAGCGCTTCCATTCTAAGTATACGCTGACACATATTCTCTCCAGCCCTGATCTTCTCATTATATACCTTCGATTGAGCTCCGAACATGTCAGTGAATGTCGATGTGAACTCTGAGAACACGCCGGTTCCTGTTGTGGATTGTGCTGTAACTAAACCCGCCACCCCATAGTCCCAATGCAATGGAGATTGGAGTGAAAGAATAGGAATCGCCGTAACATGTGATTGTATATTAGTCGTTAGTTTGTCACGCTCACATTTCAATTTCCACCTATACTTATCGTAAAGTGTATCGCCGCATTTAGCGCAGTAATGAGATGATTTTTCGTCATGAAATTCATTGATAATCGCAGTTTTCTCAGCGTTTAAGATTAAATTGGATCCAAAGACACCATCTTTAATTTTTTCGCCGCAGGACGGACATTTTTCAATTATTGTAGCCATAGTATTTTTTTGCCGAACGTTCAAAGTGAGCCGCGACCATACATGGCGCGAAGCGTGCTGCTCGGAGCACGATTCGTGACATGTATGGTCGTTGGCTCTACTGCCTGGTTAGGCTCAGTTTCTTTCTTTTTCTGGTCTAATAATGTATGTGCTACGAATCCCGCGGCAGAAAGAATGGCGACAGAAAAAACGGTTCGGGAAAAAGGTAAGCGCCTCGGGACGAATAAACAGTAAGCCAACAGAGCAAAATACCCTCCAATCAATGCATATCCTATGGGGGAGGGAGTAAAATTATCCTTCGGGACGAGCGCTGCGGTAGCTGGTATATAATAAACGCCTATCCCGAGGATAAAGACAAGCGAAAGCCATCGGCCACGGGGCGCAGACGACAGTGAAACGAATGATGAGACCAAAAGTCCGAATGATGAGAACAGGGCGACATACTGAATCGAATAGGTCGGCGCGCCCCAAACGGCCCACATGATCGCCTGAAAAGTGATGAAACCGTAGATTAGCGCACCTGTAAGGAATACGATGAACTGGGCTACGGATTTCATTTTTTTCTGCCTAACGTCAAAAGTGAGCCGCGACCATACTTGGCGCGGGCTGTGCGAAAGCACAGACCGTGACAAGTATGGTCGTTGGCTCTACTGCCTTGTTAGGCTCGGTTTTATTTATCATCCTACTCTTATTAAGCGATTTACAGGAATCATAATCTGAGGCATGAAACCTTTATCGGCAGTGACACTGATGCCATACTGCATAAAATCCTTCCATGAAATAGACCAACGCTCACACGGGTGATAATCTATAAAGTAGATGAAAAACTGAATTCGTTCTGGTGGTCGATTTTTCAACTTTTCGATAACTGATGTATCAACACCAACACAAGCAAGCTTCTGATTCGTATATCTAGCACCCTCAATAAGAATATGCCCGTGGCTTTCGCCCTGTTCTTCTTGTGGGTGATCCATCGGACCTGACGAAAGGATCTCCAGCAGAAATCTTCTTGAACTATGAAGATCACGTGTCTGGTCAGAAAGCCAGGTAGGTAACTCGACTCGACGCGCTAACCACTTTCCGTCTTTGGAAACTTCGTATAGATCTTCACGATCAAATCCGTTAATCCGGATTTTAACAGGGGTGCCATTTGCGTGGAGCATTGAGGGCTTGGGTCCGCCGCGTGATGATTGTTGTGTCATTGTATTATTTGCCTAACGTCAAAAGTGAGCCGCGACCATACATGGCGCGGGCTGTGCGTAAGCACAGACCGTGACATGTATGGTCGTTGGCTCTACTGCTTGGTTAGGCTCATTCTTTTTCATTATTGGAATAGTCTTCTGCCAATATAACCGAGCCCAGCTGAAGCAAAAACAATTGCTACGATGAGGTTTCCGAAAATGATTATCCGTGCGACTAGAATCGAATACTTATAATTCTTCAGTGACGAAATCAGATGAACTACAAGATATAGCGGCGGCCAGACCAGTAGGTTCAGCCAGATCGTTCTGGATAAGTGTGGATGCAATCCACTCGGACTATCACTTGATACGAAACCCACTTTCATAATTCCGCTTTTGAATGGCCAACCTAAGTCGAACCAATCTCCGGTAAAGTTCATGAATTGGTGGAATGGCATGAATATCCACATGCTAATACCAATCACCAACAGGCATCTCTCGAATACGCTCAAGTATGCGGATGAATTTGGTGTTTGGGTGTTCATTTCTGCCTAACGCTCAAGATCAGCGAGACGGTTGCTTGGCGCAGGCCGTGCCCAGCACGGACTGTGACAAGCAATCGGCTTCGCTGCATCGCATTGTTAGGCTCATTTTTTTAATTTTGTTTAAATCGGTATCGAGAATATTCCGCCAAAGCTTTCAAGGCCGAATCTATAGACTAAAACGAAAGCAACAAGTGAACATGTCATAAATGTGAATCGTGACTTTAATCTGCATGCAACATACGCAGATGACGCTAAGCATACGGCCCACGCAGAATCTAAGTAGTAGTCTGCGCTCGATATCAGTGTCGGATGGGCCATGTGTCCGTCCATGCACAGATGCAGGCGATGGCATAAAATCGAGCCAGTATAGCCAAGGCAGAATATAAAAAGTGGAATGATTTCGATAAATATATTCGGGTGATTTATCGGGCTAGTCCATCGCCGTGTAACACGCCACATATAAAAAATCACCATAAAGGGAGCGATCAAGGCTAGGTCACAGAATCTAAAAGGAAGCCTGCCTCTCACTATCGTAAGCGATAGTATCATTAGTATAACGGTCAGAAGGCACCATCCAATTTGCTTCAAGGCGGCTTTCATAATTTCTGCCTAACGCTCAAAGTGAGCCGCGATCATACATGGCGCGAAGCGTGCTGCTCGGAGCACGATTCGTGACATGTATGATCGTTGGCTCTACTGCCTGGTTAGGCTCAGTTTTCATTTTCTAGTGATGCGCCCAAGCATAGTAGGCACGTCCCCTTAAACGGTCGTAAACTACAAAATATCCTCCATTATTTTCGTATCGAATTTCATAAAATAGGCCGGTCTTGACGTCATATCTTCCTGGTATGTAATCTGGTCGATCTGGGTCGAAGGGCTCATCCCTTCTTATTTGAGAATGGTGAACTACTACGGGGCCGGTAATCTCAGAGAGGGTGATGCCTTGGCTCTTTATGAAGTCCACGAAATCAGCCTCCGGAATGGTGCATTCATATTCGAGATTGATGAAATCTCGGTGATATGAAATATTCTTCGCGCTCTTCGGAAGCCAATCAACTGAGGGCAAATCGAAATATGTTTCATTTCGACTGCACTCACGAATCATCATTCCGCAACCGCCTAAGGTCAGCAGTAGAATGATCCCGAGCAAATATCTAGCAAACCTACGCTTCGGGCGAAAATTTGGTAGTGGCGGCGGATTCATGTTTTCTGCCTAACGTTAAAGCTCAGAGACGACCAGTCTTGTTGCACCAATCGCAAACAATGCAGCCATGGTCGTTCTCTGTAGCGCTTTGTTAGGCTCAGTTTTCATTTTCAGGATTTCTGGTATATGAGATATGCAACGCCACTGTCGAAGTCAATGTAGGCTCGTCTACTATATCCATATCCTTCTTTCCGAATAAGGACGCCGCGAGTAATTGCTTGTGGGGTCCACCAAGCAAAAGTCTCGGGATAATTCTCACGAAGTTCGACCCTCGTGCTAACATCGCCGGTCTTCATAAATGCGTCGAACTGCTCAGACGTAAAAACGCGAGTTCGGCCCTCACCATTTCCAATAATCTCTCGCGGCCATATATAAGCGTCGGCATAAACTTGTGGAGTATTCGGAGGAAGCGTGACACGCGCCATATAGACCACGCTAAATCCACCGAGGCTGTAAGTCTGCTGAACCTCGCTTCCTAGAGGCGGCGGAGGAAAACCAAATCCAGCAAGCTTGCGGATTGGATTCGCGGGCCAAACGGCAACCAGAACAATTGCCGCTGCGACTGGGAGTATCCAGTATAACGGGCGTTTCATTTTTTTTCTGCCTAACGTCTTAGATGAGCCGCACGGGTGCTTGGCGCGGAGCCTGCGCAGCAGGATCCGTGACAAGCATCCGTGTTGGCTCTAGCGCCTTGTTCGGCTCAGTGGTTTTCATTTCAGATGTAATTATTCGTTCTGATTTATCTTTATCGAATTAGTGATATTACGCGATATGAGCCAATGATTAAAATATGAAAGTCCAAAAAGCGGCCAGAAAAATGGTATAAATGTCAATCCCCACCAAATCGGTAATGGCATTCCAATGAAACTATAGGAAACCTCATTTATGCTTCTAAGTGGATGGAATGAATCAAGAAGCCCCAACACTAAACCATAGATTCCGGAGGCTAAATAAAGTGAAATTATCGACCATACTACGCGAACCAGCATTCTTTTTTTATACGACCACCTCGAAAGATAATAAGCGATTAAGCCGATTATCGGTCCAGTGATACATACCCACCATCGAAAATCGACCAAACGGCCCCAGGTAGCACGATCTTGAATAATAAAAGATGCAATGATCGTCCAAATTAGTCCCGAAATCATTGCGACATGCTTTGGTTTCATATTTTGCCGAACGTTAAAGGTGAGCCGCACGTATGCTTGGCGCGGGGCGTGCGAAAGCACGACACGTGACAAGCATACGTGTTGGCTCTAACGCCTGGTTGGGCTCCGTGGTCTTCATTCTTTTGATTCCGTTTTGTAGAGTCGGCCGTCTTCCGTGTCCCAATCAAGAATAACGTGCTCAAGCCGAGCGAACTCTCGCAATAATCTACCAAGATGATTGATTCTGGCGGCTTCAGTCGTGATGCAAAACTCGGAAATTCCTATATTCGGCATTTCTGAATTTGTATTTAGTCTGAAATGAAGCGCGCTTCGGCCTGATGAACTGTAGCAGAACGCACGAAATCTAAAATAATACGCCCATCGGTCTTCTTTTCTTTCCGATCCGTAATCGAATAAAAACACATGATCTTTATGGCGTGGGAAAGCCTCAAGCTCATCTGCCCATTTCAGTAATTCGGTAGCGTTCAGATAAATTTCGATGGCGCCCGCGAAATCGGCATTACTGGCCGAAAAACGGAGATGGAGATGGTGAGGCTCCTCATACGGAAACCGTTGGATTTGTATACTTGGCTTCATTTTTGCCCAACGTCAAAAGTGAGCCGCGACCATACATGGCGCGAAGCCTGCGACAGCAGGATTCGTGACATGTATGGTCGTTGGCTCTACTGCCTGGTTGGGCTCAGTTTTCATTTCTGTATCTCGCTAAAATCTTTTCAATCTTTAATAAATTCTCGGGCGTCTGAACGATAACAAGGTAGTATCTATGTCGTGAGTTTCGGAGAAACTGTCCATTCAGTTTCGGCATAAAAATATATGCACCAGGAGTTTTGGTAAAGCTCACTCCTTCACTCTCGAAGAACCTCAACATACCTTGTTCTGCTCGGCTGCGCCATTCTATATCAAGTGGCTTCCGATAGTCCTCAGGCCGTTCGTTTGGCCTGAGTGCAGGTTCATCGGGATTAATTGTGAGCACCGTTCGCATAACTCTGATCTCGGGAATGGGTTCTGGAGGAGCCGAAAACGGGTCTTTCGGAACTGTCGAGCAACCAGTAAGGACAGCTATGGAAAGTGCGGCTATAATCTTCATTTTTTTCTGCCCAACGTCACAAGTGAGCCGCGACCATGCGTGGCGCAGAGCCTGCTTTAGCAGGATCTGTGACACGCATGGTCGTTGGCTCTACTGCCTTGTTGGGCTCTCAGTGGCTTTCATTTCTTGGATAATAACCAACGTATATCAACTAACACTTGCGACACGAAGGCAAAGAATAGGCAACTGATGAAAGATGATAATCCAGCAATAATACCAACGATTGGGTTCGCCAACATCGCTACTAATATACCGCATATCGCATTTAGCACGGCTAGGATGTAGAAAAATGTAACCCAGCCTGAATCACGGGAGAATATAATGGGCTGCGGCAATAGGCCGGTCGTGTCACTCTTAGGCACAGGCGGCGGTGTTCTCTCAAACAGTTCGGGAATGATATCCAGAATAGGCTTCCATTCATTTGAGCCGACAAGCGCGCAGCGCGTAGCTGGCGACATGAGATGCTTTCGATCATAAACTTGAGCGAGAGTTAGTGGCTCAGAGGTTCCGTCTATCCAGTATTGCATGGTGTGTATTATTTTTGCCCAACAGTGTTATTGAGCGGAACTGGGAGTTCCGGTTTTGGAGTTACGGAATATCAGCCTGACCGGTTTTGGTGGTTTACCAAGTCTTTTTAGGGGAGCAGGTAAGTGATATTTCCCTTGATTTTTAATGCATTCCATATGCTTTAATTGGATATGCAGGCTGACAAAAGCGGAACTACTAAACCGGAACCGGAAAATGCAGCGGACGACAAACCGATCCAGTTTTCGAGTTGGCGGGACCATTTGGCGGGGTTGCGGTGGTCTGACGCAGAGAAAAAGATGCACGAGCAGGCTATTTTCGGGCTTTTGGTATACTGCAAGCAGAGGCGGCTGCGCATCAACATCATGGTTATAAATGCCTATCTGGCCGATCTGGCGAATCAAGGTAAACGTGTTGATAATGCCAAAATAGCGCTGCGGTGGTTCGTGCGGGAGGCGCGTCTCCGCGGCGACATGCCGGGGCCGTGGGCGGGCGCGGAAATGCGGCGTGTATCTGACCGGGCGATGCCGAGCCGGGGCCCATCTGATACCGGGGGGCCGGCATGGGAAAAGGTGTTGGTAAGCGCGGCGCGCCGGAAGGGTTTATCCTGGCGCTCGGAGCAAACGTATAGGGGCTGGGCCAAGCGTTTCGTGGAGTTTATTCATCCGACGTCGCCGGATGTGGCGAGCGAGGGGGATGTGAAGTCTTTTTTGGAGGATCTGGCGGTGAAGCAGCGGGTGGGGCCTGCAACGCAGAAGCAGGCCTTGAACGCGGTGGTGTTTTTCCTGCGGGAGGGGTTTGGGATGAAGCTGGGGGATTTTTCTGACTTTAAGCGGGCGATGCCGGGGCGACGGGTGCCGACGGTGTTGTCGAAGGAGGAGGTGCGGCGTTTGTGCGAGGCGTTGACGGGGACGACGCGGCTGATGGTGGAGCTGGCTTATGGGAGCGGGCTGCGGGTGATGGAGTTGCTGCGGCTGCGGGTGCAGGATCTGGATTTGGAGCGCGGGCAGGTGACGGTGAGGGCGGGCAAGGGTGACAAGGATCGCCTGACGGTGTTGCCGCTGCGTCTGGTGGAGCCGTTGAGGGCGCATGTGGGGCGTTTGCGGGAGCTGCATGGGAAGGATTGTGCGGCGGGGGTGCCGGGGGTGTGGTTGCCGGAGGGGTTGGAGCGAAAGTATCGCGGGGCCGGGCAGCAGTTGGCGTGGCAGTGGATGTTCCCCTCGCGGGAGCTGGCGCTGGACCCGCAGAGCGGTCTGAGGCGGCGTCACCATGTGCTGGATAGCGCGTTCCAGAAGGCGGTGAAGGCGGCTGGGCTGCGGGCGGGAATCGATAAGCGGGTGACGCCGCACACGCTGCGGCACTCGTTTGCGACGCACTTGCTGGAGGCGGGCACGGATATCCGCACGGTGCAGGAGTTGCTGGGGCACAGCAGCGTCGAGACGACGCAGATCTACACGCATGTCATGCAGCGGCCCGGGCTGGGGGTGCGCAGTCCGTTCGACTCGTGAGGAGGGAGGAAAGGCGAAAGCGGAAATGCGGAAATGCGGAAAAAACGGAGGGCGGAGGGCGGGAGGCGAACGCGGAAAACGGAAAATCGGAAATGGGGTGGAAGTTTCGGATTTTCGCTTTTCAGCTTTTCAGAATTTCCGCATTTGGCCTTCCGCCTAGGGCGCGGGGTCGAAGGTGTGGTCGTGCTCGGCGGTGAGGTAGGCTTCGAGGCGGCGGGTGAGGCGGAGGAGATCGGGGGGCGGGACTTGGGGGGAGTCGGCGGGTAGGTTGAGGGCGTGGGAGATGAGCTCGCGGTCGGCGGGGGGCAGGGCGGGCAGCCAATCTTGTTTAAGGGGCAGGCCTTCGTCGCGGGCGAGGCAGTAGAGGCTTTTGAAGTAGATCAGATCGGGGCGGGTGCCGGCGCGGCAGAAAGCGGCGAAGGCCTGGGCAAGGCGTGCATCCACGGCTTGGCGGCTTTCCTGCGGCACGGGGTTGCGGGCGACGAGGCGGGCGAGGCGGGAGGCGGCGGCGAGAGTGGGGTAATCACGGCCGATGGCGGCGTGGCGGGCGAGGAGGCGGTGCTCTTTGACGAACCAGGGACCGTCGCCGGGGGAGTTGCGCCCGTGCTGAAGCGTCAGGGCGAGGCGGTCGAAAAGATCGGGCGCGGGGGCGGTGTCCGGCTTGGGGGTGCGGGCGACGCGGAGCAGGGCGGTGAGGAGGCCGTCGGTCGGCGAAAAGAGGGTGAGCACCCAGTGGTCGCCAGTGTGCGGGGCCTTGGCGAGAAGATGGGCTTCGGTGAGGTGGACGGGGCCGGACACGGGGGAGGCGGAAAAGCGGAAAACGGGAAATCGGAAAACGGAGGGATGCGGAGGCGGGGAGGCGGAAGGCGGAAGCGGAAAAGCGAAAATTTGAAAAACGGAAATTGGAAGGAGCTAGGGGCTTGGGGCTGCGGGCGGGGGCGGGGTGAAGCGGCCGGTTTTGGCGGCCCAGGCTTTGAAGATGGCGCCGGCGACGGGGGCGGCGTAGCGGCCGCCGCCGGTGTCTTCGCCGGGGGTGTCGCCTTCCATCATGATGGCGATGGCGATGCGGGGGTTCTCGATCGGGGCGAAGCCGATGAACCAGGCGAAGTTGAGGGTGCCGGCGGGGGTGCGTTTCTGGGCGGTGCCGGTCTTGCCGGCGATGCGCAGGCCGGGCACGCGGAAGCGATCGGTTTGGAGGATGCGGCCGGTGCCGGTGGTGGTGACGGCTTCCATGCCGGCGAGCATGGCGGCGCGGCCGGCGAGGGGGAGGTCGGTGGCGGGGGAGTGCTGGCGGGGGCGGTCGGGGTCGTGCAGGAGGGTGGGGTGGGTGAGGGTTTCGTTGCGGGCGAAGGAAGCGATGAAGCAGGCCATCTGGAGCGGGGTGAGGGCGAGGTCGCCCTGGCCGATGGAGACGTTGGCGGTGTCGCCGGAGAACCAGCTCTCGTTGCGCCGGGCTAGTTTCCAGGCGGGGTCGGGCACGAACATGCGGGTGGCCTCGTAGGGGAGCTCGATGCCAGTGGGGCGGTCGAGGCCGAAGCGGCGGGCTTCGGCGGCGAGGGAGTCGATGCCGGTTTTGAGGCCGAAGTCGTAGAAGAACGTGTTGCAGCTTTTCTCCAGCGCCATGGGGAAGGTGATGGTGCCGCGGTCGCGGTGGTTGTTGCAGACGAAGACGCGGCCGCCGACCGGGTAGGTGCCGGTGCACTCGACGGAGGAGTCGGGGTGGAGGTGGCCGGAGCGGAGGCCGGCGATGGAGGTGAGGACCTTGAAGGTGGAGCCGGGCGGGTAGAGGCCCTGGGTGGCGCGGTTCATCCACGCGCCGCGGGCCTGGATGTCGGCGTTGACGGCGGTGGTGAGGCGGGGGGTGAAGGAGTTGAGGTCGTAGTCGGGCTTGCTGGCGAGCACGAGCACCTCGCCGGTGGCGACATCGAGGGCGACGGCGGCGCCGGCGAGGCCCATCTCGGTCATGGTGCGCTCGGCGGCGAGCTGGAGGTCGAGGTCGAGGCTGGTGACGACATCGGCGCCCTGCACGGGGCGGCGTTGTTCGAGCGGAGGGAGGAGGCGGTAGCCGGCGGGGTTGACGCGGTAGATGGCGCCGCCGGACTGGCCCTGGAGGCGGGGGTCGAGCGCGGCCTCGAGGCCTTGGCGGCCGACGGTGCCGCGCATCTTAAAGGTGCGGAGCTCGGAGCCGGGGAGGGTCTCATCGACCTCCACGTCATCGTCGGCGGCGACGTAGCCGAGGGTGTGGGCGGCGAGGCTGGTGTGTGGGTAGTCGCGGAGGCTGGAGGTGTAGAGCTGGAGGGGCGAGGTGACGGGGAGCTGCTCGAGCAGGCGGGCGTAGTGGGCGGGCTGGAGGTCGTCGAGGAGCAGGTAGGGGAGGATGCGCTGTTGGCGGTAGTGGCGCTCGAGGGTCTCGGTGTTGACCTGGAATTGAGTGCCGAGGATGCGGTTGATGCGGCCGAGGTAGCCCTCGACCACCGAGATGCGGGCGATGCGTTCGAGCTCGGGGGCGGAAGGGATGTTCTGGTCGTCGGCCTCGCGGTAGTTGCGCCGGATGCGGAGGAACTCGTGGCGGAACTCGGTGCGGAGTTCATCAAGGTGGAGGGTGACGGCGAAGCGGGCGCGGTTGCCCACCAGGAGGCGGCCGTCGCGGTCGTAGAGGTTGCCGCGCGGGCCGGGGATGACGACGCGGCGCTGGCTCTGGACGGTCTCGCGCTCGAGGTGGATGCCGGTGCGGAGGAGCTGTTGGTAGAAAAGGCCGGAGGCGAGCGCGCCGAGCAGGAGGATGACAAAGCCGTAGAAGACCCAGAGACGCGGATCGTAGCCGCGGTGGGACTCGATCAGGGTGCCGGAGCGTTCGTTGGTGCGCGGGACGGGCATGGGCTCAGGCGTAGCGGCGAAGGGCGGATACGGGCTCGGCCCGCGCGAGTTGCAGGCTGCGAAGTTGCAGGGCGATGAACCACGGCCCGATCAAGGCGGTGGCGAGCTGCGAGGCCACGAGATCGGCGAGCAGGCGCAGGGCGCCGTCACCGGCATCGGGCAGGGCGCCGAGATCGAGAAACCCTGCGAGCACGCAAAGCGCGAGGTTGGTAAAAAGGGCGGTGACGACGCAGACGAACGTCTCCTCGCGGGGCAGGCGGTCGCGGAGCTGGTGGATCAGGCAGACGGCCAGGCCGTAGAGAAAAGCGTGGCGGCCGAAGGAGACGGGATCGTAGGCATCGACCCAGAGCCCGGTGAACAAGGCGACGATGAGGGCGGGGCGAAACGGAAGACGCAAAGCGGCGAACGCGATGAGCAGGCCGGCGAAGTCGAGGGTGATCGCGAAGGAGGTGATGAGGTGGTTGAACTGGCCGGCCAGCGACTGGAGGAGGCAGGCGCAGAGGCAGAGGACAAAGACTTGGCGAAACGCAGTCGGCATGGGAGGCGGGGCGGGGCGGGGCGGCGCTCAGGGCGCGGCTTCGCCGGGGGCGTTGACGACGGAAGGATCGATCGGGACCAGCACGGTGACCTCGGTGATGCGGCCGAGACGCTCGTCGATCAGCACGCGACCGGTTTTGAACAGGCCATCGGTGCTCGGTTCGAGCTGCACGACCTGGCCGACGATGAGACCGGGCGGGAAGATGCCGCCAAGGCCGGAGGTGACGAGCGAGCGAGGGGCGGCGGAGGTGGCGAAGAGATCGAGCGGGACAAACTCCAGCACGCCCTGGGCGGGACGGAGGGGCGGGTTGACGCCGCCTTGAAAACTCACGGGCCGGTCGTCGCCATCGAACACGGCGGCGAGACGCAGGCCCGGACTGCTGATGAGCTCAACCACGGACGTGGTGGCGTGGACCTCGACGACGCGACCGGCCAGGCCGCCGCTGTAAACCACGGGAGAGCCGACGAGGATGCCGTGGTTGGAGCCCTTGCGCACGATGATGCGCTGCCACCAGGCATTGAAATCGCGGCGCACGACCCGGGCGGGCTCGGAGCGGAATTCGCCGTAGGAAGGCAGGCGGAGCAGCTCCTCGAGGCGGCTGATCTCGGTGCGCAGGCGGGCGTCGTCGCGCATGCGGAACTCGTAGGAGGCGTTGACCGCGGCGAGATCGCGGGCGGCGACGATGAGCTCGTTATTGGTGCGGGTTTTTTGAGACCAGAAATCCTGCAGGTCGCCGACGTAGGAGGCGGCGAGATCGACCGGGGCCTTGAGCTCGTAGAAGCTGAGCCGGGCGAAACGCTTGAGCACGCCGGGAAGGATCAACCAGACCAGCAGGACCAGACCGAGGGTGAAAAAAGGGCGGGCCTGATCGAAGCGGCGGGGCACGGCGGTAAAGGACTGACGGCGAAATCAGGAGGAGGGATCGCGGGGTGCGGAACCGCTGCCGTCGGCCCGGATCCGGGCGCGACACACGGGCCCCGAAGGTGGGCGGTCAGACGTTTTGCAACACCCAGTTGAGGTCGTCGAGAACGGCGCCGGTGCCGTTGGCCACGGCGGAGAGGGGATCATCGGCGACGATGACGGGCAGGCCGGTCTTTTCCGAGAGGAGACGGTCGATGCCGCGGATGAGCGCGCCGCCGCCGGCCATGACGAAACCGCGGTCCACCAAGTCGGCGGACAACTCGGGCGGGCAGCGCTCGAGGGTGGAGCGCACGGCGTCCACGATGGACGAGATGGGGTCGCTGAGGGCCTCGCGGATCTCCTGTGAAGTGATGTGGATGGTCTTGGGCAGGCCGGCGACGGAATCGCGGCCCTTCACCTCCATGGTGAGCTCCTCGTCGAGCGGGTAGGCGGAGCCGACGCGGACCTTGATCTCCTCGGCGGTGCGCTCGCCGATGAGCAGGTTGTAGGCGCGCTTCATGTAGTTGACGATGGCGCTGTCGAGCTCGTCGCCGGCGACGCGGATGGATTTGCTAAAAACGATGCCGGAAAGGGAAATGATGGCGATCTCGGTGGTGCCGCCGCCGATATCGACGATCATGTTGGCGGCGGGTTCATCGATGGGCAGGCCCACGCCGATGGCGGCGGCCATGGGCTCGGGGATGGTGATGACATCGCGGGCGCCGGCGTGGGTGGCGGAGTCCTTGACCGCGCGCTTCTCGACCTCGGTGATGCCGGAGGGGATGGCGATGACGACGCGGGGATTCACGCGCAGGGCGTTGTTGTGAACCTTGCGGATGAAGTAGCGCAGCATCGCCTCGGTGACGTCGAAGTCGGCGATGACGCCGTCCTTCATGGGGCGGATGGCGGTGATGTTGCCGGGGGTGCGGCCGAGCATCTTTTTGGCCTCATCACCGACGGCGCGGACCTTGCGCGTGACGGTATCGAGCGCGACCACGGAAGGCTCGCGCAGGACTATGCCCTTGTCCTTGACGTAAACGAGGGTGTTGGCGGTGCCGAGGTCGATGCCGATGTCGTTGGAGAAGTAGCCGAAAAGAGATTTGGACATGATGCGAAAACGGAGGAAAAAGGGAGATCCGCCGTCGGCGGCGGATGCGGCGCATGGAATGACCGAGCCCGTGAGGTGTCAAAGATGAAAAAAACGCTGGCTGCGGGTGGGGCGCGGTTTAGCCAGTTGAGAAGTAGGGAAGGGGATAAACCGCGCCGGCCGGGTTCAAGGGCTTGACGTGCCGGAGTGCGTGAAGGCAAACCCTTAGGCATGGACGGTGTGGATTTCATTCAGGATCTGGCTATCATACTCGCGGCGGCGGCGGGCATGGGCTGGCTCTGCCAGCGGGCGGGGCTTTCCGCGGTGGTCGGCTACCTGGTGGCAGGGATGATCGTGGGGCCGCATACGCCGCCATTTTCCCTGGTCACGCACGAGACGAGCATCGCGACGGCGGCGCAGGTGGGGTTGGTGTTTTTGATGTTTTCGATCGGGTTGCGCTTGAGCCTGAGACGTCTGAAACGGCTGGGCGCGAGTATGATCCTGGCGGTTTTCACCTCGGCGGTGCTGACCTACTATCTGACGCGCGGACTCGGCGCTACGATAGGGCTGAACGGGACGGAGACATTGTTTTTGGCGGGGATGTTGATGGCCTCATCGTCCGCGATCATCGGGAAAGTTTTGCACGATACGGGCATGGCCCATGAAAGGGCTGCGCAACTCGCCATGGGGGTGACGGTGCTGGAGGATGTGGTGGCGGTCGTGATGCTCACCGTGCTCAACTCCGTGATCGGCGGGGCGCAGGCAGCGGACAGCGGACCAGGGCTTTGGAACACGCTGGGGGCCTTCGGAGCCTTTGTCGTTTTCGCGGGTATCATGGGGTTGTTGATCGTGCCCTGGTTGCTGCGCAAACTCAGCCTCGGGGCGGTCGAAGAGCTGCAAACGCTGGTGACCGGCGCGCTGCTATTCGGGCTGGCGGTGGCGGCGGTGTATGCGGGCTACTCGCTCGCCCTCGGCGCCTTTCTCTTCGGAACCATCGTGGCGGAGACGCCCCAACGACACCAGGTGGAGCGGGTGTTTGAAGGCATGCGCGATGTGTTCAGCGCGGTGTTTTTCGTGGGCATAGGTTTACAGATCGACGTGCGCCTGCTCGGAGAAGCCTGGTGGATGATCCTGGCCCTCACGGCGTTCACGCTGTTGGTGCGGGTGGGCGCGGTGACGACCGGGCTTACGTTGATCGGCAACCGGCAAAAGGAAGCGTTGCAGGCGGGGTTGTTGGCCACGCCGATCGGCGAGTTTTCCTTCATCATCGCCCAGTTGGGCGTGGCGGCGGCGGTGGTGCCCGCGCGATACTACCCGCTGGCGGTCGGCCTGTCCCTGATGACGACCCTGGTGGCGCCGCTCCTGGCGCGACGATCGGGGCGGATCGCGGAGAAAGTCCTCTCCCTTCGCCCGGTGTGGCTGGTGTCCACGTTTGACGGCTACCACGGCTGGCTGGAGCGGTTGAGGGAACGACGCAGCGGCAACCTGCTTTGGACGCTGAGCCGCAAACGTATCATCCAGATCGGGGTGGAGCTGCTCTTTGTTTCCGGTCTGCTGATCTTCGCGGAGCCCATGGAGCAGACGGTGACGGAGTGGCTGGGCCGCGACTGGCTCTTTGTAAACGGACCGGCCTATCTGTTTTGGCTGGGACTGGTCATCGTGGCGACGATGCCGCTCTTCGCGGCCTGGCGTAATATCGGGGCGCTGGCCATGATCGTGGCGGAGTTCAGCACGCACGGGCATCCCCGGGCTGCGCAGTTGCGCCCCTTGATCGCCAACGGGGCCCGCTTGATCGCGCTGGTGGCGCTGGTGGTCTGGGTGGCCTCTTTCGCGCCGTTGGGGGCGGTGGCGCGCTGGATACTGCTGGCCAGCCTTTTGATCACCGCGACCTCCCTCCTCCTGCTGCGCCGGCGGCTGGTGTATTGGCACAGCGAGCTGGAGGTGGAGTTGCAAGGCTTGCTGGAGGAGAATATCACCGGCCGTCTGACGGCGACCTCCGTGCCCTGGCTGGGGCGGCACGATGAATGGAAACTCAACGTGACTGAATGTGTGATACCGGATCTGGCGGCGTGTTCCGGGGTAACCCTGGCCCAGCTCGATCTTCGCGGGCGGCACGGTTGCACGGTGGTGGGGATTGAACGTCAGGGCTGCATGATTTCCCAGCCCGGACCGGAGTGCGCGCTGTATCCGCGAGACCGCGTATTGATGCTGGGCGGTCCGGAGCAGATGGCGGCGGTCAAGGAAGTGCTCGGCGCGGTCTCGGTCGCGGCAGAGGGCTCCGAGTTTGATGCGGTGGGGCTGGAGCTGGTGAGTGTGCCGGCGGAGAGCCGGGCGGCGGGACGAACGCTGGCGGACCTCGCGCCCTCGTCGGGGCACGGGGTGCAGATCGCCGGCATCCGGCGTGGAGCGATGCGTCTGCTGGGTCCCGGCGGGGAGGAACGGGTGGGGGCGGGGGACGAGCTGCTGGCCTTCGGCACTCCGGTTAAACTGCGGGCATTCAAGGCCTGGGTGCGAGAAACAGGGGCCGAGGGCGGATCCGCCACGGTTCCCGTAAGCCCGGCATAAAAAAGACCCGACCGGTGTCAGGTCGGGTCCGATGTCATCGGCGGAAAAAGGGGGCGTGTCGGCGGCTCAGTTGCTGCCGTGAGTCTTGGCCGTGTCGTCGCGTTTGGTCGCTTTGGCGGCGGCGAGTTCGGCCTTGGTGGCGGCGAGCTCGGCCTTGAGGTCGGCCTCGGGGTGCTCAGGTGTTTCGTTCTCCTTGGAGCTTTTTTTAAACTCCTTGATCGACTGCCCCATGCCCTTGGCGAGCTCGGGGAGTTTTTTCGCGCCGAAGAGCAGAATAAGCACCGCAAGAACTATCAAAAGTTCAGTGCCGCCTAGTCCGAGGAAGCTACCGAGAGGGAGACTGGAATGTGTGATCATCACGAAGCGGATGTTGCGCGGGCGGGGGAGGGAGTAAAGTGGGAAAGGCGTGGGGCTTCCCCATGGCGACGGGGCCTGAAAAAGGTGATTTAGCCCAGGAAACCGAGGCGTGAATGGGTGCTGCCGAGGATGGCGTCGGCCGGGACGCCGAGCCATTGGTCGAGGACGGTGGCATAGACGGACCTGAAATCCGTGGTGAACGTAAGGTCGGCGTTTTTGGTCACTTTCAAGTCGGGGGCGGTGCCGTGGAGGGGGCCGGCGATGTGGCGGCCCATGACAAAGAGCGGGGCGGCGGTGCCGTGGTCGGTGCCGCGGCTCTCGTTCTCGTTGGGCCGGCGGCCGAACTCGGAGAAGGTGGTGGTGAGCACCTGGTCGTCGAGTTTGCGGGCGGTGAGATCGCGTTGGAAGGCGGCGAGGCCTTCAGAAAGGTTGCGCAGGAGATTCTGGTGGTTGTTTGCCTGGTTGGCGTGGGTATCGAAGCCGCCGATCGAGACAAAATAGACCCGGGTGGGGAGGCCGGCGGAGATGAGTGCGGCGACGTTGCGCAGGGATTGGGCGAAGTCGGTGCCGGGGTAGGGGGCCTCGGGTTTGTAGGTGTTGAGCAGTCCCTGGATTTTTTGCTCGGCGACGAGGGCGTCCATCATCGTGGCGCGGAGGAAGGTGTTGTTGGGGGATTCGTCAGGGGAGGTCTGGCCGGGGCGGGCGACCAGACGTTCGAGCAGTTTGGCGTCGTCGCGCCGGCCGGCTCCGCCGCGATTGGCGAGGCCGAATGTGTTGTGCGGCACGGTGCCACCGAAAGTCTGGGGCACTTCGCTGCTGACGTGGATGGCCTCCGGGTCGGCGGAGGAGGGGGCGCCCGCGCAGGCGTTGTCGAGGTAGCGGCCGACCCAGCCGGTGGAGACGGAGTCCGAGCTTTCGTTGGCGGTCTCCCAAATCTCGGTGGAGCGGAAATGGCTGCGGTTGGGGTTGGGGTAGCCGACGTTTTGCACGATGCCGAGTTTGCCCTCCTTCAACAGCGCGTGCATCGCGGTGCAACCGGGGTTGAGGCCGAGGGTGTCGTTGATTTGCAGGGTGGCTTCCTTCTTGAGCGCGAGGGTGGGCCGGAGGGAATGGTAGGCCGGGTCGGAGAACGGGATGACGGTGTTGAGGCCGTCGTTGCCGCCGGCCAGCTGGACGAGCACGAGGATGCGCCGGTCGCGCTCAGGGGCGGGCGCGCCTGCGAGCGTGGTCTGGACGAGGAACTGGGGGGCGAAACGGCTGAAGGCGAGCAGGCCGATGCCCTGGGTGCCGCGGCGGATGAACTCACGGCGGGTGGAGGGGAGGAAACGGGGATTCATAGGGCGTTTGATTTGTATCAGCAGAGTTGATACCCGGGTGACTGGAGGATGGTGATGGCGGCGCGGCGGGTCTGGGCCTCGAAATCGCCGGGCGGGGCGGATTGCAGGTAGTCGAGCACGGTGCGGCGGTAGGCGGCGGTGATTTTCACCGGCAGGAAATAGTCGCAAAGGCGATCGGTGATGCCGGCGGGCCCCAGCGAGGTGAAGGCCTGGATGCGTTCCTCATCGACGTTGAAGCGGCCGTGGCCGGCGTCGCGGGCGACCTGGAGCTCGAGGCGATCATCGGCGTTGAGCTTCTCCTCTTCGATCGGCTGGCAGAGGGTGGCGGCAAGCTGGCGGCGGGCGGCGAGGGTGGAGGAATTGATCCAGAGGCGGCCGCCGACCCAGCCGCGGACGTTGGGCGGGTTGTAGAGCGACTGGCCCATCTGGCGGAGCGGCTGGAGGGTGGTGCGGGGCAGCGGGGTGACGTCGAGGCCGAGGTCTTGCAGGAGGCCCAGGTAATAGTGGAGGGGGCTCTTGATGAGATTGGCGCGGAAGTCGGCATGGTAAAACACGCTGCTGCCGAAAAACCGCAGGCACAGCTCGCGAAGGGAAAAGCCCTGCTCGCGCCAGATCTGGCCCAGCGGGGCGAAAAACGAATGCGGCAGGGGCTGGTCGGTCAGATAGAAGCGGGCCATCTCCCGGGGCAGAAACGTGGCGGCGGCGGGTTGTGCGTAGACCAGGTCGATGACGTCGTCGCCGGAGAAGGGGCCGGTGTGTCCGAAGAGGGTTTTGGGGCCGCGGTCGGCATCGCGTTCGGACAGGCGGAATTGCAGCTCCTTGCCCTTCTCGTTGTCGATACGATAGCCGGTGAAGGCGCGGGCGGCCTGTTTGATATCGTCCTCGGTGTAGTTGCCTTCGCCGAGGGTAAAAAGCTCGAAGAGTTCGCGGGCGAAGTTCTCGTTGGGCGCCTTTTTACTGCTGCGGTTGAGGTCGAGATAGATGTTCATCGCGGCGGAGCGCGAGACGGCCTTGGTGAGGTCGGGTGCGGAGCCCGCGCCGTGGGAGCGAAGCAGGTCGAGGTGGCGGTAGAGCCGCTCGGCGCTGTAGACTTTTTCAAAGCCCACCACGTAGACATCGCTGAGGAAAAGATGCCATTTCTCGTAGGCGGAGCGGTCGGGCTGGCTGGCGGCCTGCAACCACTGGAAAGCGAGATCTGCGGAGGCGGTGCGGGACAGCTCGCGTTCCTCGCGCTCGTAGGGTTGGCGCTCGAGCTGGGTCGCGCAGGCGCGCTTGAGGGAGCGAAGCTCGACCATGCGCTTCTCGACATGGGAAAAGATGGCCGGACGGACGAGCGGGCGGGGGGCGACTGGGAACAGCCGTTCGAGCGTGGCGGGCAGGCCGATGCGGACGGACTCGGCGACTTGTTCGGGGCGGGCGGCCCAGCCCGCGCGACGAAGGAGGTGGCGGGCGGTGTCTTCCGTCCAGGCTGCGGCGGGCAGGGGGAGCCAGGCGGTATCCGGTGTCATGGTGGGGAACATGCTGGCCACAACGTGAACCATACCTTGGCCGACGGGCAGCTTAAAATCGCGCCCGGCGGCAGGTCTTAAAGCCCCAGTTGGGTTCGGTAGAGCCGGGGCACGCGCTTGGTGACCGAGCAAAGGGTTTCCCAAGGGATGGTGTCGCCCCAGCGGCTGAACTCGGCGATGCCGATTTCCGCGTCCTGTTGACGGCCAACGAGCACGGCCTCGTCGCCGGCGACGACCCCGGGCAGGTCGGTCACGTCCACGATGGTCTGGTCCATGGTGATCCGACCCAGCACGGGGCAGCGTTTGCCGCGGAGGAGGACCTGGGCGCGGTTGCTGGCGGCGCGCGGTATGCCGTCGCCGTAGCCGGCGGCGAGGATGGCCACGCGTGAATCTCGTGCGAGGGTGTGCGTGCAGCCGTAGCTGACCCCCGTGCCGCGAGGGAGGTTTTTCACCAGACCGACGCGGGTCCTGAAGCTGAAGACGGGCTCGGCGTGCACGGCTTCGAGCAGGGTGCCGGGGCGGGGCCGGATGCCGAACTGGAGCAGGCCGACGCGGACGGCGTTGAAGGGGCCGCCGATTTCCAGGGTTTCGATGCCGGCGCTGTTATCGGCGTGGACGAGCAGACTGGCGGGGTCGAGGCCACGGCAGCGGTCGAGCGCGAGCAGGAAACGGCGGCGCTGCAGGGCGGTGAACGCGGGGTCCTCGTCGGGGCTGGAGAAGTGCGTGAATACACCCGCGAGGCGAAGGCCCGGAGCGTCGTTGATAAGTTGATACACCGCTTCCGCGCCCTCGTGCCAGGCGCCCAGCCGGCCCATGCCGGTGTCTATCTTGAGATGGACATCGAGCGGACGGCCGGACGCCTGCGCCACGGCGGCGAACCGCGTGACCTCCTCGGCGGACGAGATGGTCACGGCGACATCGAGGCCGGCGATATGGCGGTCTTCCTGGGGCAGAATCGGGCTCAGCACGAGGATGGGCGAGTCGGGGCCGACCTCGCGGAGGGAGGCGGCCTCGGCGAGGTTGGCGACGGCGAAGAGATCGGCGCCGGCAATCATGAGGCGCGCGGCGATCTGGTGGAGACCGTGGCCGTAGGCGTCTGCCTTCACGACGGCGACGTAGCGTATCTGGTCGGGCAGGGCGGCGCGGATGCCTTTGAGGTTTCGCTCCAGGGCGGCCAGATCGATCTCGGCCCAGCAGCGCAGCGGAAGATTGGCGGTGGCGCTCATGCGGTCGGCCTCGCGGGCGGAGCCTGATGAACCTGCGGCGTCCAGGTCACATAGCTGGGTTGCTCATGCACGAAGGCATCGGGATCGGGTGCGGGGGTGAAGAGGTCGGCGTCGGGCGAGGCGGCGAGGAGGTCGGCCGGCTTGTAGGCAACGTCGGCCGGAGGGTTCTGCTCGGGCGGCAGGGACCAGCGCCGAAACGTGGCGGGGGTGACGAGCGGGCCGGCG
This sequence comes from Verrucomicrobia bacterium IMCC26134, assembly GCA_000972765.1. Classification (GTDB taxonomy): domain Bacteria; phylum Verrucomicrobiota; class Verrucomicrobiia; order Opitutales; family Opitutaceae; genus IMCC26134_A. Next base: position 1,319,122 of record CP011265.1, read on the forward strand.
TTGGCGAGTGCGGTGGAAGGCAGCCTCTCGATGGTTTGCGTATCGCGGCGGACCACGTGCCAGCTTTCCCGCCGGGCATCGGCGATCACGCTGGCGCCGGCGGCGGCGGCAGAGGTGGCGAGCAAGGGCAGGCTCAGGTAGCTGTAAACCGCCAGACCGGGGCGGGTGACCCTCCAGATGCGGACGGATGCGGCGGCGAGTCTTATGCCCAGCACGGATCCCGGGCCGGCGCAGAAAGCGACCGCGTCCAGTTGACCTATCTCCAGGCGTGCGGCGGCCAGAACCTGCGCCACGACTTGAGGCAGGGCGTGGGCGGCCTCGCCCTCCACCGCGGCGTGAAAGGCGGCGGGCAGGTGCGCGGCACAAGGGGAGGTGTTTTGCCACAGGGCCGCCTCTGAGAAGGTCGCGCACGTATCCACGACCAATATAGCGGGGTGGGTGGCGAGGAGTTGGCGGAGGCTGGGCATGGAGGGAGCCACGCAGCAAGCAAGGAGGACGCCGACCGGGCAAGAGCGCATAATTTCCCGATGAATCGGGCATTGACCGCACTTTGGGCCGGGCCGTAGTTTGACCAATTCTGTCAACAAAACCCTCCTTATTTTTACGACCGTGAACATCCAGATCCAAGACGTATCCCCCACCCGCAAGAGCCTCGTCGTCAGTTTCGACGCCAAAGAGGTAGGAATTGAATACCAAGCCGTAGTAGGCGAGGTTTCCAAGCAGGTCCGCCTGCCCGGCTTCCGTCCCGGCAAGGCCCCGGCCGCTCTGGTTCTCAAGCAATACGCCAAGAATATCACCGAGGATTTCAAACAGAAGATCGTCGGCAAGGCCTACCGCGATGCGCTCAAGGAGACCAAGCTGAACGTCGTCCAGGTCACTGGCATCGAAGAGGGGACGATCGCTCCCGATCAGGCCGCCACCATCACCATCACGGTTGATCTCCAGCCGAGCTTCGATCTACCGGAACTCGCCGGTATCCCCGTCACCGTCGCCCCCGAAGGTGTCACCGATGCCGAGGTCGCAACCGCTGTAGATGCGCTGCGCGGCGAGCGGGCTGATTTCAAGGTGGCCGAGCGCGCCTCGCAAAAAGGCGACTACGTGAAGCTGTCCTACGAGGGCACCGTGGCCGGCCAGGCCATCCTTGAGATCGTCCCAGACAAGCAGATTTACGGCAAGGTTCCCCAGACGTGGGAAGAGGTTGAGAGCGAGAATGACGGTCTCATCCCCGGTCTCGGCAAGCAGCTCGGCGGCCTCAAGACCGGCGACAAGAAGTCGGTCGAGATTGCCTTCCCCGCAGAGTTCGCCGCTGCCCCGGCCCTCGCCGGCAAGACCGCCAGCTACGCCGTCGAGATCCTCGAGATTCGCGAGCGCGTGCTGCCGGAGTTGAATGAAGAGTTTTTCAAGTCCAACCAGGTCGATGACCTTGCCGGTCTCCAGTCCAAGGTTCGCAACAATCTCGTGGCCCGCAAGGATCACGAAAACCAGGCCGGCAAGCGCCGCCAGGTCGTGGATGCCCTGCTGGCCAAGATCGCCTTCCCTGTGCCCGAGAGCCTCGTGGAGCAGGAGACCCAGTCGGTGCTGCGTCGCTTCATGGAAGAGAACATGCGCCGTGGCGTGCCCGCCGAGCAGTTCGAGAAGGACAAGGCCCAGCTCATCGAGGGAGCCCGCAAGGCCGCCGAGGGTCGCGTCCGCACCCAGATGATTCTCGCCCGCATCGCCGAGCAGGAAAAATTGCAGGTGGACGCCAATGACATCGACGCCTTCCTCTACCGCGAGTCGACCCAGAGCGGCGTTCGCCCCGAGAAACTCGTTAAGGACCTGACGAACGACCGCGACCGTCTCCGCGCGGTTCAGCAATCCATCGTTTTCGACAAGGCCCTTGATTTGGTGGTCTCCAAGGCTACGGTAACAGAGGCTGCACCCGCAGCTGTTTGATCACCGTCCGCCAACACCCACCAAACCTTGAGCTACTACGTTCCCATTGTCCTGGAAAACACCGGCCGCGGCGAGCGGTCGATGGATATCTATTCGCGACTCCTTAAGGATCGCATTATCTTCCTTGGCACCCCGATCGACGATCAGGTTGCCAACGTGATCATCGCGCAGTTCCTGTTTCTGCAGATGGAGGATCCGAAGAAAGACATCCATCTCTACATCAACTCGCCGGGCGGCGTGGTGACCGGCGGCATGGCGATCTATGATACCATCCGTTTCCTTCAGTGTGACGTGGTGACCTATTGTATCGGCCAGGCCGCCAGCATGGCCACGGTGCTGCTCACCGCCGGCACCAAGGGAAAACGCTTCGCCCTGCCTCACAGCCGGGTGATGATTCACCAGCCCAGTGGCGGCGCCGGTGGGCAAGCCTCCGACATTGCTATCGCCGCCCGCGAGATCATCCGCTGGCGCCAGACCCTCAACCAGGTCATCGCCGAGCATACCGGCAAGACCGTCGAGCAGATCGCCAAGGATTCTGATCGCGATTATTTCCTCAGCGCCCAGGAGGCGAAGGACTACGGTTTGGTCGATCACGTGGTTTCGAGCACGACTGCCGCCCAGTCCTTGTCGGGCGCAGCCTGAGCCTCGGACCGTTTTATATTTCAAAGCCCCGGCTCGTCCGGGGCTTTTTTTGCGCCCCGCGATAGCCCGTGAAAAAGCGCATCCTTTGCGGCTCGACTCTGGCGGGGCGACGGAGAGCATGAAGCACTCAATCGCATGGCCAAAGCAACCCGTGTAAATCTTTGTTCATTTTGCGGCAAAGCCCAGACCGAGGTGAAGAAACTCATCGCGGGTCCCGGCGTTTACATCTGCGACTCCTGCGTTACGGTTTGCAAAACCCTCGTCGACCGCGAAGCCGCCATTCCGGCCGTCGACCAAAAGCCGACCTTCCGGCTGGTAAAGCCCTCCGAGATCAAGCGCACGCTTGATGATTATGTGATCGGCCAGGACCACGCTAAAAAGGTCCTCTCTGTCGCCGTCTATAATCACTACAAACGACTCACCTTTGCTTCCGGCTCTCCGGAGCGCGCGGCCAACACCCTGGCGCCCGAGTTTAACGACATCGAGGTGGAGAAGAGCAATATCCTCCTCGCCGGCCCCACCGGTTCCGGCAAGACCCTCCTCGCCCGCACGCTCGCCCGCATCCTCGAGGTGCCCTTCGCCATCGCCGACGCCACCACCTTGACCGAGGCCGGCTACGTCGGCGAGGACGTCGAGAATGTCGTGGTCCGCCTCCTGCAAAACGCGAACCACGATGTGCGGCGCGCCGAGTGCGGCATCATCTACATTGACGAAATCGACAAGATCGGACGCAAGACCGAGAACGTTTCGATCACCCGCGACGTATCCGGCGAAGGCGTGCAACAGGCCCTGCTCAAGATCCTTGAAGGCACGGTCTGCAGCGTGCCTCCGCAGGGTGGCCGCAAGCATCCGAACCAGGAGCTCGTGCAGGTGAATACGCAGAACATCCTCTTTATTTGTGGTGGCGCCTTCGTCGGTCTCGACGCCATCGTGCAGCGTCGGCTTGGCGCGCGCGGCATGGGCTTTGGCGCGAATCAGTCAGCCGGCGTCAAGGCAGGCGTCGCCTCCAGCCGCTCGGAGGAGGATGCGGCGGAGTCGTTGATGAAATCACTCGCCCCCGAGGATCTGGTGCGTTACGGCATGATTCCCGAGTTTATCGGCCGTCTGCCCATGATCTCCGTGCTCGCGCCCTTGCGTCAGGAGGATCTCGAAAAGGTCCTGTTGGGGACTAAAAATTCCCTGGTTAAGCAATACGCCAAACTGTTCGCGATGGATGGCGCGGGCTTGCGTTTCACCCCTGACGCAATTCGCGCCATCGCCGCCAAGGCCCTGCTGTTAAAGACCGGAGCCCGCGCGCTTCGTGCGATCCTCGAGCAGCTGATGCTGGACATCATGTATGATCTGCCGGCCCGTAGTGATGTCGGCGAGGTCGTGATTGATGCCGCTGTCGTGGCGGGCAAACGCCGTCCCTTGCTCAAGCGTCGCGCGGAAAAAGGCGAAAAAACCGCCACGCCTGAAGATCAAGACGCAGCCTGAACCGCGGGGACCATTGCTTCTGGTCGGTTCGTCGGTAGATCCTTCTGGCGTCGGATTATTTTATCCTGAAATCCGTCCCGTGCTCCGCCGCGAAGCGAGCACTCAATGCATCCCGTTCGTGGACTGGATCGTCGTGACCGGTGGATTGGAATTCAAATAGGCTTGGGGCTCGACGGCCGCCTTGGCGGCATTGTAGGTGGCACCTGTTCTCCGGGCGGCCCGCCAGGCATAGCGATGCTTGCGAATCCAGTCGAGCAAGGCCTTTTCGAATCCGATGTCCTGTCCCAGCCGTTCCGATTCGATCCACTTGTGGCGAAGGATTTCCTCCCGCTCGGCCAGGAATTCCTGGTAGAGGCTCGATTGCTTCACAAATTCACGTGAGCCCTTGGGATCTAGCGGAGGCCTTGAGGATGACATAGCGGATTGGAACGCCGGAATGGTCAAATTAGTGTAAAAGTTATTGAAGCTGAATTACGACTTTCCGGGGCCTGTTTGGAGCCTGAATACCGTCCATGCGAGGCAGCGCCCCTTGCAAACCAGCGTGATCTTCGACGAACAATTTCGTGACAGCATTGAGCCGAAGGTAGATTGGAATAATCCCCTGTCAATGCCTCGGGACCTGTCGCGAAGAAAAACGCCATCTTGTTTTCCTCTACAAAACGGGTTGCGGGCTCGGGTGCGGTGACTCAATTTCGTTCACTCTTGCGTCAACGCGCATGATTTAAGCACTTCCAACGTTCGAATCCCTAACATCCACCATGGCACTCGCAATCGGCTCCAAAGCCCCCGACTTCACCCTCAAATCCAAAAACGCCGCCGGGCTCAGTGATATCACGCTCTCGGCTAATTTTGGCCAGAAGCAGACCGTCCTGTTGTTCTTCCCTCTCGCGTTCACCGGCGTCTGCACCGCCGAGATGTGCGATATCACCGCCGGTCTGTCGGCTTACAGCGCGCTTGGCGCCGATGTGATCGCCATCAGCGTCGACAGTCCCTTCGCGCAAGAGGCTTGGGCCACCAAGGAGAAAATCGGTATCACCCTCGTGTCCGATTTAAACAAAGTCGTCACCAAGGCTTACGATGTGTTGTTCCCCGGGCTCGCCGGCATCGGCGACACCTCGGCCCGCGCCGCGTTTGTCATCGGCCAGGATGGAGTGATCAAATACGCCGAGTGCACCCCGACGCCCAAAGACTTGCCTAACTTCGAGGCCGTTAAAGCCGCCCTCGCCAAGTAATCGGCTGAGTTTTCTGTGCCGCCCGGCCTCAACGGCCGGGCGTTTTAACGTCCCCCCCATCCGACTTTCCCCGCCCGTTTTCTCTTCGCCCTTTTCGCCGATCCAAGCCTCTTTTTCGATGAGCCAGCCCAATCCCTTCAACACGTTCCAAACGTTCTCCTCCAACGGCAAGCAGCACGCTTTTTATTCGCTGCCCGCCCTCGAAAAAGCCGGCTTCGCGGTGGGCAAGCTGCCCGTTTCCATCCGTCTCGTGCTGGAGTCCCTCCTGCGCAACTGCGACGGCAAGCGTGTCGCCGAGCCCGCCATCCGCGATCTCGCCGGCTGGCAGCCCAAGGCTCCGCGCACCGAGGAGATCCCCTTCGTCGTCGCCCGCATCGTGCTCCAGGATTTCACCGGCGTGCCTCTGCTCGTCGATCTCGCCGCCATGCGCAGCGCCGTCACCAAGCTCGGCAAGAACCCCAAGATCATCGAGCCGCTCGTGCCGGTGGATCTCGTGGTGGACCACTCCGTGCAGGTCGACTTCGCCGGCTCCGCCGACTCCCTGGCGAAAAACCTCGATCTCGAATTCTCCCGCAATCGCGAGCGTTACCAGTTTCTCAAGTGGGGCATGCAGGCCTTCGACACCTTTAAGGTCGTGCCCCCCGGCATCGGCATCGTCCACCAGGTCAACCTCGAGTATCTCGCCAAGGGCGTGCTCAAGGATGCGCAGGGCGTTTATTATCCCGATACGCTGGTCGGCACCGATTCGCACACCACGATGATCAACGGCATCGGCATCGTGGGCTGGGGCGTCGGCGGCATCGAGGCTGAGGCCGGCATGCTCGGGCAGCCCGTGTATTTCCTCACCCCTGACGTCGTCGGCGTGCACCTCACCGGCGCGCTCCGCGAGGGTGTCACCGCCACCGATCTTGCGCTGACCCTCACCCAGATCCTTCGCAAGGCGAAGGTCGTGGGCAAGTTCGTCGAGTTTTACGGCCCCGGCGCCTCCGCGCTCCCTGTGGTGGACCGCGCCACCATCGCCAACATGGCCCCCGAATACGGCGCGACCATGGGCTTCTTCCCGATCGACGCCGAGTCGTCCGCCTACCTGCGCGCCACCGGCCGCCAGGAGGCCGACGTCGCCCTCTACGAGGACTATTACAAGGCTCAAAACCTCTGGGGCATCCCGGAGAAGGGTGCGATCAACTACTCGACCGATCTCGATTTCGATCTCTCCACCGTGGTCCCGTCCGTCGCCGGCCCGAAGCGTCCGCAGGACCGCATCGAGCTCGACGCGCTCAAAAACGAGTTCACCTCCGCTTTCTCAAAGCCGGTCAACGAAAACGGCTTTGGCAAAAAGGCCGATGAGTTCGCCACCGTCACCGCCGAGGTTCACGGCCACAAGCTCGGCCACGGCAGCGTGCTCATCGCCGCCATCACGAGCTGCACCAATACCTCTAATCCGAGCGTCATGCTCGCCGCCGGCCTGCTCGCCAAGAAGGCCGTCGCCAAGGGGCTCAAGGTCAATCCGCTGGTCAAATCCTCCCTCGCGCCCGGCTCCCGCGTCGTCACCGATTACCTGGAGAAGACCGGCCTCGCGCCCTACCTCGATCAACTCGGTTTCCAGACCGTCGGCTACGGCTGCACCACCTGCATCGGAAACTCCGGCCCGCTCGATCCCGCCATCGAGGCCGCCGTGGTCACCAACGATCTCGTCGCCGCCTCCGTCCTCTCTGGCAACCGCAACTTCGAGGCCCGCGTCCACCAGAATATCAAGAGCAATTTCCTGATGTCGCCCCCTCTGGTTGTCGCTTTCGCCCTTGCCGGTCGCGTCGATATCAACCTCGCCGCCGAGCCCATCGGCAACGGCTCCGACGGTCATCCCGTTTACCTGAAGGATATCTGGCCGACCATCCAGGAGGTTCGCGACCAGCTCCAGGCCGCGCTCAAGCCCGAGGTTTTCCGCCGCCTCTACACCGACTTCGCCGCGCAGAATCCGAAGTGGAACGAGATCCCCTCCACCGCGGGCAACGTTTACTCCTTCGACGCTTCTTCCACCTATATCCAGGAGCCGCCGTTCTTCACCCACTTCTCTCTCACGCCCGGTTCCATCAAGCCCATCACCGGCGCTAAGGCCCTCGGCATCTTCGGCGACTCGGTCACCACCGACCATATCTCGCCCGCCGGCGCCATCAAGAAGAGCTCACCCGCCGGCAAGTATCTCCTCGATAACGGCGTCAGCTTCGAGGACTTCAATTCCTACGGCAGTCGTCGGGGCAACGACCGTGTCATGACCCGCGGCACCTTCGCCAATGTCCGCATCAAGAATTTGATGCTGGGCGGCGAAGAGGGCGGCAACACCCTTGGCGCCGATGGCGTGAAGACCTCCATCTACGACGCCTCCATGGCCTACCAGAAGGCCGGCGTGCCCCTGATCATCCTGGCTGGTCAGGAATACGGCACCGGTTCCTCCCGCGACTGGGCGGCGAAGGGCACCAACCTGCTCGGCGTGAAGGTCGTCGTCGCGCAGTCCTTCGAGCGCATCCACCGCTCCAACCTCGTCGGCATGGGCGTGCTCCCGCTCCAGTTCAAAGAGGGCGTCACCGCCCAGACTTTGAAACTCGAGGGCACCGAGACCTACGACGTCGTCGGCCTCGACGCCTCCATCAAGCCGCAGCAGGACCTTGTGCTGAAGATCACGCGCAAGGACGGCGCGGTGGAGAATGTGTCCGTGCGCTGCCGCATTGATACCCCCATCGAAATTGATTACTATCAACACGGGGGCATTCTTCCTTACGTGCTGCGCCAGATCGTCGCTCAAAACTGATTTCGTTCATCGTTTTTGGCATTCTATTCCCGGACATTGCTTGCGTTGGCAGCTCTGTCCGGGTTTCTTGTTTCGACGTATCAACTTGGTTTTTCTTCCATGCCTGAAGTCGCTAATCCCACTTTCCTCGTAAACGCTGACTCTGACCCGGTGGTCATACGCATCGAGGGGCGAGCCTCGTTTCAGAACAGCTCCAGCCTCAAGGAGTTTTTTGCCGACATGATCGGGAAAGGTAAAATCCGGTTCGTGATCGATTTTATCAACTGCACCACGATGGACAGCACCTTTCTGGGGGTGCTCGCAGGGGCCGCGCTCGAGCTGCGCAAGCTCCAGCCCGCCGGAAGCATGGTTTTCAGCCGTGTCGGACCGCGTAATCAGGAGTTGGTGCGAAACCTCGGTCTGCACCGGCTGGTGTTGCTCGACTTGGGCGATGCCGACACCGCGGTCAAGCTGGCGCAGCCAGTCAAAGCCCTCGCCCCGGGAGAGAAGCTCGACGAGCTCGCCAATGCGCGGCACGTGCTCGCCGCCCACGAGAACCTCATCACCGCCGACGCGCAGAATCTCGTCAAGTTTCAGGACGTGCTGAACTATCTCAAAGACCGGATTCAGCAGGGCTGAACGGGCCTCCTCTGACTTCTTAGCGCACGCTGCCTCAGGGGGGCTCGGGGCAGTTTTTTATTTCTCCGGTGCCATCGCCAAAGTTCGCTGCGCTTGAAAACCCGTTTGCAAGCGAGCCCGGGCTGCACTGACTTGTCTTTTCCCATGGTCTCCACCGCTTCCACCTCCGCCGCTGTTTCGCCTGAATCCCTGCCCGATGCCCACGGGCGTTTTGGCGCGTTTGGCGGAGCCTATGTGCCCGAGACGCTTGTGACCGCGCTCAAGGAACTCTCGGAGGTTTACGAGACCGCGCGCCACGACCCTGCTTACGTCGAGGAACTGCATCGCCACCTCAAGGAGTTCGCCGGCCGCCCCACCGAGCTTTATTTCGCCGAGCGGCTGACCGCCCACTGCGGCGGGGCTAAAATTTATTTCAAACGCGAGGACCTCCTCCATACCGGCGCCCACAAGATCAACAACGCCATCGGCCAGGTCCTGCTCGCCAGGCGCATGGGCAAGCCCCGCGTCATCGCCGAGACCGGCGCCGGCCAGCATGGCGTCGCCACCGCCGCCGTCTGCGCCAAGTTCGGCCTGCAATGCCGCGTTTACATGGGCGCGGTGGACATGGAAAGGCAGGCCCTGAACGTCTTCCGCATGCGCCTCATGGGCGCCGAGGTCGTCGGCGTCGAGGCCGGCCAGAAAACGCTCAAGGACGCCGTCAACGAGGCGATGCGCGACTGGGTCACCAACGTAAGGGACACGCACTACATCCTCGGTTCCGCCCTTGGCGCGCACCCGTATCCGATGATGGTGCGGGATTTTCACCGCGTGATCGGCAAGGAGGCCCGCTCCCAGATGCTGGAGCGCGAGGGCCGGCTGCCCGACGAGATCATTGCCTGTGTCGGCGGCGGCTCGAACGCGATGGGCGTGTTCTTCGATTTTCTAAAGGACGAGTCCGTGCGTCTGGTCGGCGTCGAGGCCGGCGGTCACGGCATCCGCCAGGGCGAGCACGCGGCGCGTTTCGAGGGCGGCAAGCTCGGCGTGCTCCAGGGCTGCAAGACCTACATCCTGCAAAACGCCGACGGTCAGATCGAGCTTACCCATTCCGTATCCGCCGGTCTCGACTACGCCGCCATCGGCCCCGAACACGCCTACTACCGCGACACCGGCCGCGTGCGCTACGCCTACGCCTGCGACGACGAGGTGATGGAGATTTTCCAGCTGTGTTCGCGTCTCGAGGGCATCATCCCCGCCCTGGAAAGCACGCATGCGCTGGTCGAGGGCGTGAAGCGGGCGAAGCAGATGCGAAAGGACGAGATCCTCCTCATCAACGTGAGCGGTCGCGGCGACAAAGACGTCAATCAGGTCGCGAAACTGCTCGGGGTTAAACTTTTTTAAGGCACGCCATGAAAAGCATGACTGGATACGGCCTGGCGCACGGCGAGGTGGCGGGTCTGGGCTTTTCCGTGCAGGTAAACGCGGTCAATCGCAAGGGGCTCGATGTCAGGGTGGTGCTACCGACCGCCTGGCTGGAGCTCGAGCCCGTCATAATCGAGGCGGTCAAGAAAACCGTTTTACGCGGCACCCTTCAGATCCGTATCGAGCTGGCCGCATCCGGCGCGAGTGGCGGCGATTTTGACGACGCCGCCGCAGGTGTCTGGTTGGATCGGGTGGGGGCTTTTGCCGCTAAACGAGGCGTTCCATTCGCTCCATCGCCCGAGGTTTTGGTTCAGGCCGCGTTGCAGTTCAGGTCCCGCCAGGAACCGCCGGCGCTCGAGGTCGCCAGGCCCGCCGTCGTGACGGCCACGGATCTGGCCCTGTCCGCCTTTTCCGCCATGCGCGCCAGCGAGGGCGCGGCCTTGCTGGCGGATTTTGAATCGCGACTCACCTTGATTGCCGCGCACGTGGAGGCTGTCGCCGCCCGCGCCCCGGATGTCGTCACCGCGGCCCGCGAGGCCTTGCTGAAACGTCTGCGCGACGCCGGGCTGGCTTTGGACGCTGGTGATGAACGAGTCCTCAAGGAGATCGCGCTTTTTGCCGACCGTTGCGATATCGCGGAGGAGTTGACCCGCTTCCGCAGCCACCACGCCCAGCTCAAAAAACTCCTCGCGAGCGACGGTGAAATCGGGCGCAAGGCCGAGTTCATATTGCAGGAAATGGGGCGCGAGGTGAACACCACCGGAGCCAAGGCCAACGACTACGAAATCGCGCGTCGTGTCATCGAACTGAAGAACGAGCTGGAACGCATCAAGGAGCAGCTCGCCAACGTCGAATGACCGCGCTTTTCCGGCGCTTGCGGTGGGGGCTCGCGTGGCTCGCCGCCGCGCTTTCGCCGGTGGCGGGTAGCGCCGCCTCCGACGCTTCGGCTTCAGGGGCCGCTCTCGTGGCGCGCTTGCAGGGCGGCCTGGGCGGGGAGGTGCAGGTCGCGGCCCTGCCCGGGCTCGGCCTGCGCTGGCGCTTGGAGGCCGGCACCGCCGGTCAGGGGCTGTGCGTCACTGCGGATGCGGCGGGCGTGCGCCTGCGCGTCGAGGCCGTGCCGGCTCCGTCTGGCGAGTGGCGCTGGCGCATCGCCGAGGGCGTGGTGGATTTACCCGCCCTGTGGCCTGTGCTTAAATCCAGGCTCGGCCCACAAGCGGGCGATTGGCAGGTCGGCGGCAAGGCGGTGCTCACCGGCGGCGGCGCATGGACCCCTGAGGGCGGTCTCGCCGGCTCGGTCCGGCTGGAGTTGCGCGACGCCTGGGCGCGTTCAGACGAACTTAAGTTGGAGTTGAGCGGCATCGAGGCGGATTTGGCAACCGATGCCCCGGCCGCCGGTGTCCTGCCGTCCGGCCAGAGCCTGCGGGTGGCGCGCCTCACGGCGGGCGCGGTCACGGCGGAGCGGCTGGAGTTCCGTTTTGGCATCACCGCCGCGCGCGTGCTGGAGCTGGCCTTCGCGGAGCTTCACGTGCTCGGCGGCAAGGCGCGGATCAAACCCATGTCCATCCCGCTCAACGCCACGAAGGTCGAGGCCGGTGCGGAGATCGAAGGCCTCGCCTTATCCGAGCTGGCCCAGTTGATGCCCAGCGCCGTGTCGAGTGCGCGGGGCAGGTTGAGCGGACGCCTGCAGATGCTTTGGGATGTCGCGGCGGGCCTGCGCATCAATGATGGCGGTCTGGCCATCGTCCGCTCCGACGACGCGGTGTTGAGTCTGGCGCCGACCCCGGGGTTTTTAACCGGCAACATGCCGGCCCGTTTCCCCTTGTTGCCCGGCTGGCTGGGGCCGCTGGCGCGCTGGACCGCACCGGAAAACCCCGCCTACGCTCCGCTCCAGGGTATCGAAATGGGGCGCATCGGTCTGCGCATCGAAACACTAGCGGTGAAGTTTTACCCTGAAACCGCCGAGGGTGAACGCACCGCCACGGTGCGACTCACGGCCCGTCCGGTGGGCTCCGATTTGATCGAACAGGTCACCATCGAAGTGAATCTCGCCGGTGCCTTGGCCCGCGTGCTTGAACTGGGCATGGACGAGCGGGTGAAGCTCCGTTTCCGCACCGAGTAGCCGTCCGAGGGAAACTTTGTTTGCACGGCACGGTCTGAGGGCTAGGTTACGCCTATGCTCCGCTGTCTTTTCCTCCTGCTCCCCCTGGCCCTTGCCGGGTGCATCCACGTTAAAATGGACCCGATCCAGGTCCATGCCATCGTCGATGTGAACGTGAAGGTGGACCAGGCCCTCACCGACTTCTTCGGCGACCTCGATTCCAAGTCCAAGACGATCAAACCCCTTTAACTCTCTTTTTTATGAAGACTCTCTTTGTTCGTCTCTGCTGCGTGCTGGCCCTTGGTTTTATGGTGGCTCCTTGCGCGAGCGCCCAGGATCTCGGTGCGATCAAGCAGCGCATGGAGGCCCGTATTACCGCCCTCGACGCCCTGAAGTCGTCAGGCGCGGTCGGCGAGTCCAACCAGGGACTCGTCGAGGTGCGCGCCGCCCAAGGCGACGCGGCGGCAGTGGTCTCGGCGGAAAACGCCGACCGTCTTGCCGTTTATGACGTGATCGCCCGCAAGACCGGATCCACCGTCGCCAAGGTCGGCGGCGCCCGCGCCAAACAGATCGCAGTCGGCAGCAAGGCGGGCGTCTGGGTGCAGCAGGAAGACGGCTCCTGGACCAAGAAGTAAGCGGCGGGGCGCGGAATGGGCCGCGACGGTCGGTCGGTTATCAGACCTTCCAAACCGGGCCCAGTCGCGAACGACCGCGCACCGAACCGAGGTAGCGGTAGAACTGGACGGCCGGCGTCAAGCGGTCGTGCGGCGGGGCCAGCGGTGCCGGTTCGCGGGCATAAAGCCCCTCGGCGACGCCTTCCAAAATATCGAGTCTGGCAAGGCACGCGGCGTCCACCGCCCAGATTTCGCCCGAGACGCCTTCAGCCGCCGCGGCTTCGGCGACCAGTCCTGGGTAGTGTCCAAGTGAATACAGGGTGAAGCCGGCCCCGGTGCGCGCAGTCCCGATCAGGGTCTGGCCGGCGAGGTAGCGATGATTGGAGCCGCCTCGTTTCAACGTGCCGTAAACGAAGACAAGGGCGGCGGGGGCGGGGGGCGTGCTCATGTTACGCATCCGCTTTGGAGGGAGCGCACGGCCCTGATATTTCGATCAGCACGGCGGTGAGATTATCCCGTCCGGAGCTTTCCAGCGCCTGTGTGATCAACCGCGTGGCGCCGGGCTCGTGAACCTGGTCGGGATGGGGATCACGGATGATCTCCTCCAGTTCCCTGTCCCAGAGGCCATCGATGAGGCCGTCCGAGCAAAGCAGGAATCGATCACCCGGCTGGTAGGCGACAGCACCGATCTGCGGGTCGATGAACTGGCTGGAGGCGCCCAGCACCTGCTGCAGCACGTTCCGCCGGGGATGATTGCGCGCCTCGCGTTCGTTGAGCTGGCCCTGGCGCCGCATCCAGCCCACTTGACTGTGATCGTGGGAGAGCTGCTGCAGCCCGCCGTCTCTCGGCAGATAATAAAGCCGGCTGTCTCCGATGTGTGCGAAGTAGAGCCACTCGGGTGTGATCCAGGCCAGGGTAAGCGTGGCGCCCATGCCGGCACACTCCTCGTAGCTCTGCCCCAGTTTGAGCAGGGCGGTGTGGATGGAGTTAAAGAGCTCCTGAAGGACGTCATTGAAGCCGCTTTTCATGCCCGCGGCGGAGAGTCTGAAAGCGCGCGGGAGCAGGCGGGTGATCTTTTCGATGGCGATGCGGCTGGCGAATTCGCCTGATTTTGCCCCGCCCATGCCATCGCTCACCGCAAACACATAGTCCGCCTTCCCCAGACTGGCTTCCCCGACTTTACCCAGATAGCTCAGTTCGTAGCCGTCGAAGGTAAGCGCCAAAAAAGCGTCTTCGTTATTGGTGCGGACTTTACCGCAGTGGGAGAGACCTGACCAATGCAGGGTGGTCTGTGCGGAATCATTCATCGCGTGCAAGAGGTGGGGTAGGGGGTGCGGACTTTAACGGGGGGCGTCGGGCTCGGGCGGATCGAGCTTGGGGCCGGGCGGAGCTGCGGGATCAAGAATGGTGGCAAACTCAAAGTCGATCAGGCAAAGATCTCCGGTGGAGGTTCGATAGGTGATGTTACGGGCATAGGGATCATCGTGTCGCACTTGGAACTGTTGCTCGAGGTCGCTGTAAAGTTCGCGCACCCGCTTTTCACTGATGTGCTCTACGCGCTGGCCGCAATTGCTGGTCACCAACCGCAGTTCCTCCGGGTAGACTTCGATCACCTTGGGGGTGATGTCGCAGCCCCGGCTTGTCAGGTAACGCAACACTCTCGTCTCGTTTTCGAACCGCTCCGCCGCCTGATGACCACGGAAGGTTTTGTGCACGAGCCCGTCGTAGGCGATTCGAACCAAGGCCCTGCGGGTATCTTTCATCTCTTGCATGGTCGATAGTGAGCAGCATTCGGCCAAGGTGGCCTTCCCGCAAGCGCAGGCCTTGGATTAAATCTGTTCAATTTTGCGCAGTTTTGCTAAAAAAGTCAGCAGAACCTCAAAAACTTATCCACGTAGGAATTTTTTTCATTGCTGGCATGGCGAGTGCTAAAATGCTGTCAGCGGGTTTCGTTTGAGTTCCTTGCGTGCCGGTAAGCATGCAGCGTGCTCTAGCTGACCCACCTTTTCTCCCTAACATCCACACCCATGGCTAAATACAAACTCGAATACATCTGGCTCGATGGTTACAAGCCCGTTGCCAGTCTCCGCAGCAAGACTCAGGTCAAGGAATTCGCCAGCTTTCCGAAGCTCGAAGAACTTCCCCTCTGGGGCTTTGATGGCAGCTCCACGCAACAGGCTCCCGGCGGCAGTTCCGACTGCGTCCTCAAGCCCGTAGCCGTGTATCTCGACACCACTCGCAAGAACGGTGTCCTGGTGATGTGTGAGGTTTATAACGCCAACGGCACGCCGCACGTTTCCAACTCTCGCGCCACCATCCTCGACGATCCCGAGACTTGGTTCGGTTTCGAGCAGGAGTATTTCCTGTATCAGGATGGTCGTCCTCTCGGCTTCCCTGCCGATGGCTATCCCGGCCCCCAGGGTCCCTACTACACCGGTGTCGGCTACAAGAACGTCGGCGATGTCGCCCGTCAGATCGTGGAAGAGCATCTCGACCTCTGCTTGGATGCCGGCATCAACCACGAAGGCATCAATGCCGAAGTGGCCAAGGGCCAGTGGGAATTCCAGATCTTCGGCAAAGGCTCCAAGAAGGCCGCCGATGATGTCTGGGTCGCCCGCTACCTGCTGATCCGTCTCTGCGAGAAATTCCAGATCGACGTCGAGTTCCACTGCAAGCCGATCCTCGCCGCCTACCAGCAGCCCCTCGATTGGAACGGATCCGGCATGCATTCCAATTTCTCCACGAAGTTCATGCGCGAAGTCGGTGGCAAAGACTACTTCGAGAAACTCATGGCTGCGTTCTCCAAGTTTACCGCCGAGCACATCGCGGTTTACGGCCCGGACAACCATCTCCGCCTCACCGGTCTGCACGAGACCCAGTCGATCGACAAGTTCTCCTACGGTATCGCCGATCGCGGTGCGTCCGTTCGTGTTCCCCACAGCTTCGTCAACGCCGGCTACAAGGGCTACCTTGAGGACCGTCGTCCGAACTCTGCGGGTAATCCTTACGATATCGCCTCCCGCATTCTCAAGACGATCCAGACCGTGCCCACCGCCTAAGGCGCCTCACGTTTCATCAAGAGCGGCAGCCATTCCGGGGCTGTCGCTTTTTTTGTGCCCGGAGTTCGTTTGCAGGAGGCGAGCCGCAAGGTTGCGGCTTTACTTGGCTTACTTTAGCTCCGCCCGCGGGTCGGGGCTTCTGCGAAAAAAGCCCGACAAGCGGTCGGGCCTGCATCAGACCGAAGTCTGAGCGTCACGTGCCGTTGGCCTTATTTCCCCTGGAGGCAGGTCCAGGCCAGGCCGATGTATTCCCGCCAGGCCCGCGTGCTGTTGCTTAACGATTCAGCATCCCAGCTCACCCAGGCGATCGGGGAGGGGGGCCGGTTCACTTCGGCCGAGATAGTCGGCCGGGCAGGCCACGGCGTTCAAGCCCGCGTGCCTGGCCAGCCGCATCGCGCGGGGGATGTGCCAGGCCGAGGTGACCAGCGCGATACGGTGTTTGCCCGCCAGCTTGGCGAGGGCGGCGGTTTCCTCCGCGGTGTCGCGTGCGGTATCGATTTCAAGAATACGATCGCGGGGGAAGCCCAGCTCGACCGCGGCATCCGCCATCACTCTGGCGTGGGTCTGCGAGCCTGCATCGAGGGGCGTGCCAGTCATCGACGAGCGGGGACCGGATAGGATCAGCCGGGCTTCGGGCAGCAGCCGGGCGATGCGCAAGCCTTCCAAGAGCCGGGCGCGGGCCGAGTCGCAGAGGCGCTGGGCGGCGGACAGGTCCCTCGCCTCACCATGCCCGCTGCCCAGCACGGCTACGTAGTCGCACGGGTTGATGACCGAGGGTTTGTCCGGGGAAAGAAGGAGCGGAGCCGGCGCATAGCGCGTCTCGAGGGATGCGCATAAAAGGGTGGAGGCGGCGCGGTTGCCGGCGAGTAGAAGGATGGCCAGCCCGAGGCCTAGACCAAGCCAGGCTGGGCGGCGCCGGCGAAAGGCCAGCAGTAACAGCCCCAAGCTGAGAAAAATCAGGCTGAGCGGCAGGGGCATTAACAGGGAGCCGATGATTTTTTTAAGGGCAAACATTCGCTTAGCGTGAGACTTTTAGTGGCGACGGCGAGAAGAAGGGTTGACAGTCGAAGGAGGGTATTACGTTTTCATCCCTCCTATTACGGCGGCCATAGCTCAGTTGGTTAGAGCACTAGATTGTGATTCTAGGGGTCGCGGGTTCGAATCCCGTTGGCCGCCCCATATTAAAGCCCTGCAAATCAACGGTTTGCAGGGCTTTTTGTTTTCCAGAAAGTGTTTTCTCTACAGATTTCGGCAAACTTTTGTTCCTCTGCTAAGGTAGAGTCATGCAGACAAAGACTATTTCCGGTCCTAGCGGACGCCCGATCACGCTTTTCAGGAATGGTTCTAGCGAGGTGAAGCTCTACTCCACCAAACGGGTAAAAAACGGTATCGAATACCCCGGATTCAGCGTCGCCTATTACGAGGGCGGTGAACGCACTCAGAAGTTTTTCAGCAAACACGACGAGGCCAAGGCACACGCCAAAAACACTCTTACTCGGCTCGTTAACGGCTTAACCGCCGCCCAAGACATGCGCCCCGTGGAAATTGAGGAATCCGCCATGGCGCGCGAGGAATTCAAGTCCGTTGGCGTCGGACTTCTGGAGGGGGCAAAAGAATACCGACGAGCGCATGAGCTTTTGGGAGGCAAGGGCACAGTCTTGGAAGCGGTGCAGTATTTCTTGAAACTAGGTGTAGCAACTCCCCACAAAGCGAAAGTGTTGGATGTGTGCCGTAAGCTTGTTGCCGCCAAAAAAAACGGACGGTCTTACTCAGCGCCATCAAGACGATTTACGCCTGCGTTGTGAGCGATTTGCCGAGGACTTCGACGTTCAAATCAACTAGTTCAGGGCTGATTAAGAGGGTTAGTATGCACTGTCGATCTTACGTGGTTATTCAAGTTTTATCAAGCAGTTCCTTATGATACGCAATCCTAGTTCTATGGCCATCGATTCGCTGAATTAAGTTTGGCCAATAGTGGTGCATCGTTTATTCAATCGGAATTCACTGTTCCGCTAAGAGATATTTATTTTTTAATTAAAAAGTATAGACTGGTCAGCATAAGCTAGTATGCAAATGGGGGGAATCTCGCCCTTCGCTGAAATTACAAGCCCATATATCTCAAAAGATTCAGTTTTGGAGCGAATACATAGCCCTTTAAGACTGCCATATATCTGAATAAACAACTGCAGCATATTCTCTTAAATAAATTTATTTTTAAACCGCGTGATTCACCGGATCAAGCCAGGGCTTTGAATACACCCAAATCACAATGCCGTTCTACCAAACTGTAATCTATGATAATGAAACTAAACTACATGCTTTCGGTTGCGTCTATTTTGAGCGTAACCGTCTTGGCGCAAGGCCCGACCAATGCTGATGCGTTGGTTTATAGTGACGGCGTCCTCACTCTCACCGCTGACTCACTCGCGGATTCGGTGGGTTCTTTCTCCGCTGATAAACTGCCCGTCGTCACTCCTCTTAATCAGTCTACGCTCAAGGGGGACCAAAGCCCCATCGTTAAGGGTATGTGGAGTATCGCACTCAACGACATGGAGCGCAATCTGGTGACGACGGAAAAAAACGGCACCTATTTCGCGGCCGGAATACGTTACACCACGCGTATTTACACCCGGGACATTGCGTTTGCGGCGGTATTGGCTGGCAATGATCTATATCCTGCGGAAATATTGCAATCCATTAAGATTACGCGAAAGGTTAGGTTGGAAATGGGCTATAAAGTATCCACGCCCCACATTATCAAAGAAATAAACGCCCCTTGGGAAGCTGTTGCCGAAATTGAAAAAGCGGTCATGGCCAAGTATAGCAGCAACAGTTTTACGCGGGGCACCGATGACGTCATCTGGATTTGGGCTATTGACGACCTTTATGCCAAGAACCCCCGCTTGGCTGATTGGGATTGGTTTTATAAAACCGGCGAAAAGTTCTTCAACGAGTTCTATGCCCCCTGGTTCGATTCAACGGATGGACTTTATCGCGGCCAATCTACGTTCCAGGATATTCAACACAACGGCTACCCCGCAAACTATAGCATCACCGACTGCGTCTTGCTCAAGGCCGCCTCCACGAATGCGTTGTATTATAAAGGCCTGATCGCCATGGCCAATGCCGCCAAAATATCCGGTCAAGACACCGCTGTCGTCAAGTTCTGGCAAGCCAAAGCAGACGCGCTGAGGGCAGCCTTTCAACATGAGTTCATTATGCCTGACGGACGTATCTCCTACTACAAGGATCGCGACGGAAAGTTGATGCCAAATCAGCATAACCTCGGCACGGCCTTGGCGACTATCTTTGGTATGCTCAGCCCCGAGCAGGCGCGCCTCGCTTATCAACACTACCCGGTCACACCGCGCGGCGTTGCGTTGGTCGAACCCTACCTCACGGACAAATTGGGCTCACACAACTCGGGCGATTGGCCGTTTTGCACGGCCTTGTTTTTCTGGGGCAAGGAGATCGCGGATGGTAAATCCTACCAGGCCGAGACGGTCGCCCAACTGGGCCGTGCGATCGGCACCAAGCTGGAACCTAAAAAGCCGCAGAAGAAGGCGGAGTCAAATGAGCCCGGTGATTGGGGTGATGGCTTTGGCTCCTTCCATGAAAAAATAGACCACGTAACCGGCTTGATCGGTGGCTCAGGCAGCCAACTCTGGTCGGCCGCGGCCTATTTGAATATATTTCTCCGCCACAATCAGGTCGAAATTTTTAAAGACCTACCCGCTAAACAAAAATGAAACTCCGATCATTAAAACTCATCTCACTCTTTGTAATTCTTGGCGGGTCCTGTTTATCGCAAGTTACGCCGACGATCGTGCACACCGCCGATCAGGCCACCTATGCACTCGGCTGGAAAGAATACAAACTTGAAAACCTCGGCTTGGAAGTTCTCGTTGACGGCAAGTGGGTAAAAGCCACGGATTTCCCAATTGCCTCATGGTCAATGAAAACCGGCGAAGTCAATCGTATCAGCCGCATGGACCCGTCCGATGGCGCGGTCGGTTTGCATGAGTTGACGCTTTCGGGCCGCAGCCCGCTAAAGACCCTCATCTTGCAAGTCGAGGTTGTCGAAAACCGCCCTTATGTGGTGGTCGCCGCCAAGGTAACGGCTGCCAGCGAGTTCCAGTTGGGTGGTGTCCGTCTCCTAACGTGTGATAAGGTAGCCATCTTCGGCAAGAGTGACGCCAACACCCTGTTCCTTGAGGCGGTGGAGGCACCCCATGACGGACGCATTATCCGCCCCTGGATGTTGGATCCCACACGCTACAATGTGGAAACGAATGGCAAACAAGCGAAACTGGACCCCTCATTTTGGGTGACCCTGTTGACCAATGATTCCGCCAACCAGACATTGGTGGGTGCCGCCATCGAGGGTGAGCTTTGGCCGACCAGCTTTAAGTGGAACTGGCAGGATGAAACTTGTGTAGGCCTGAAAATCATCAGCAGCAGCGTGACGGGCCGCGAAAAGGTCTTCATGCGCAAAGATGCCAGCGTGAATGTGGACAAGGTCATGCTGGGCCTTTGGAGTAATATACGACCGACTCAGGTTCTGGCCGAGGCAGGCCGGATCATGGGTAAAAACGTGCGTCGCGATAAACCGATGAAACAGCCTCTTCCCGGCTGGAGCAGCTGGCATTCGGCTGCCCGTGACGTATCCGAAAAGGGCATCATGGAATCAGCCAAGTTCGTCCGTGCGAATATGTATGATTCGGGCTGGAAAATGATCCAACTCGACGGTGGCTGGTGGACCACGCAAGGCTCATACACCGTAAACAACGACTTCCCTCATGGCATCCGCTGGCTGGCCGATGAAATTCGTGGCATGGGGCTTGAGTTTGGCCTTCATGTCAGTCCGTTCCGCGCCAACCCCAATGATCCGTTCATCAAGGCGCATCCAGCGTGGGTGCTTAAGCCTTATGCCAGAAAAAGGGTGAGAAAGGACGATGACGAAATGATCACTACGATCGGCGGGGTTTATCTTGACGGGTCCAATCCAGAGGTTGCGCCATTCCTTGCCGGTCAATTCCGCACCATGGTCGAGGCCTACAAGCCTGTTTTTATGAAATGGGATCATCATTACGGCACATTGGAGGAGGGAGCCCGCTTCGATCCCACGATGACAGGTTTGCAGGCCCATAACAAGGTGGTGCGCATGATTCGCGCCGCGTTGCCGGAAGACCTTATCATCACGCGCAGCATGGGGTGGCTTTATGGTGCGATTGAATGCTACGACGCGATTCGCATCGGCAACGACATCAACCATCCCGGCCTGGGCGAGCGTCATCCTGATAAGCCCAACTCCACCAACATGACCTATGGAAAGACCCTGGGCCCCATAGAAAATGTGTATTTCGGAAAAGGTGACAAGGGCTTGATTCGCTTCGCCCGCTCGGTCGCGCAAAACTATTACATTCACCGCAACATCGCCATCAACGATCCCGATGCGTTTTTTGTCACCGAACAATACACTGAGGACGAGGCCAAGTGTCATATCACACTGCAGGCCATCATGGGCGGCATCTATTTTGTGGGTGACTTGCTGCAACACGTGCCCGCTGAGCGTGTGGCCCTTGCGACAAATAAAGATCTAATGGCCATCAATCAAGAGCTCACCCACGCGGTTCCAATCGATATATTCAAAGGCCCGGATATTCCGCGTATTTGGAAACTGGAGCTTAAGGATCGTGTGATTTATGCCCTCTATAACTGGCTTGATGCGCCAGTTAAGAGCACCTATACACTTGCTGATCTCGAGCTTGCGTCGGCGGATTATAAATTGAAAGAGATATGGTCCGGCGAACAGATGAAACTCACTGATGGACGCCTCACCTTCGACGAAAAGCCGCATTCAGTGCGCTTTATTGAGTTCAGGAAGTAATCGAACAAACAGTGAGAAAAGCCCATTCCTAACCGACTGGGCTTTTTATTCATTCTGAATCCCGCATTTGAACGCACTGCGGCTGAGATTTGTGACCGCCAAATTTTGCTAAATGCCGCTTAATCAACCCCAATCCTGTCCATTCGAAAACCGATCCGCTTTTCACCCGGCAGGTGAATCTAATATTTATCTTTTTCGAGTCTTATACTTATGAATTAGAGCAATTGAGCGGTTCTCTATCTGCGGTCTTAGGGATTTCCGTGCCTATTTGGGTTCAACTCTTGGTCAAAAATACCGTTACCTGGGTGTCTGGCGACTTCGTCTCGTGGTTTGTTTTTGGTATCTGCACCCCCCGACGCCAACTGGCGCGCATTTCATAGATCGAGGAACTGATCAACCCTACTCAATGTTTTTTGAATAGCCAAATGCGACTGCCAGTCCCGAAAAAATGCTAGTTTTAAAGCAATATATTAGCGGTGTGCGCCGGCGCGACGCTGCAGTCTAGAAAGACGAAAATAGCCCGTAAGATCCGGGCCACAAGGGAAGTAAACTTATATCAAACCCTACTCTAAATACACCTGCTTTATCGATCAGAAAATAAAGTTGCCCGCACGACGCACCGCCTTGCACTTTCGAGGTTAATTCACACCTCTTTAACATATTTCCATGAACGAACAAACTGCCGCCGACGCCGAACGTTTCGTGCGTTTGTTTGCCGAGCATGAGCCTCGGGTGCGTGCTTTTGTGCGTGCGGGCTTGCCTTCGGTGCATGATGCCAACGAGGTCATGCAGGAGGTCAGCGTGGTGGCGTGGCGCAAGTTTGGGACCCTGCAAACCCCGGAAGGATTTGGCCGTTGGCTTTGCGTGATCGCCCGCTTCGAGATCCTCAAATACCGGCGAACCAAGGCTCGTGATCGCCTCGTGCTCGATGACGAACTTTTGGCGACCATTGCCGAGGAGGGCGAGGAGGAGCTGGACATGCGCGCCCGCGAAATCCAAAATTTGCAAAGTTGCCTGAAAAAGTTGCCGGAAAAACACCGTCAGCTGGTGATCCAGGCCTACTCCCCGGGGCAGTCCAAAAAGATTTTAGCCACTCAGGTCGGGAAGACACAGGAAGCGATGTATCAACTCTTGTCCCGACTTCGGCTGGCTTTGATGAACTGTATCGGCCGCCTTGCTTTAAATGGAGGTCAACTATGACACCTAAAGAATGGACCCTGATAGACCGGTATATGACCGGCACGATTACGTATGAGGAGTTTGCACTGATGCAGCGACTCCTGTATGAGAGTGAGGAGTTGCGTTCGGCCTTTCGTAAGGCCGCGTCGCTTGATATCGGGCTGCACGATCTGCACAGTATGGATCCCAAGCAGTCCGACCTGCTCGCCTTCGATTTCAGCAATGTCTCCAAATCGGTCATAGCACCGGCCAGAGGATGGGCGCATAACTCTATTTGGCAGTTGGCTGCGACCATCGCAGTGATCCTGGCTCTCGGCCAGTATTTTTTCTCGCTGCGCGACGTGCCCGTTCAGATCGTGGCCCAGCGACTGCCGGCTGTGCCCAGCGAGGTGGTTACCGTGGACATCGCCACGGTTATTCATACTTCGGAATGTGTGTGGACCCGGTCTGCCAAGCCCCTGGCGGTCGGCGATTCCCTTAGCGCCGGCGAGGTGGAGTTGGGATCCGGCACCTTGGTATTCGCGATACATAACGGCCCGCGGATCGTGCTCACGGGGCCGGCCAAGTTTATTCTCCATTCCAAAACTAAAGCCTACCTCGACCACGGTTATCTCAGTTTTCAGAACTTCCTAAACTCCAACTCCTTTGACCTCACAACACCCCAGTCTTTGCTCTCCGATATCGGCACGGAGTATGCAGTCTCAGTGAATGAAGGCGGCGAAGTCATCCATGTGGTGGGCGGAGAAGTGTGGCGAACCAATCTGGCCGAGCAGGATGACGTCTCGTTCATTGGCAAAGGCGAGACACAGGTTATTGGCTCCAATCAGGACACCGATAAGCTCCTTTCCTTCATCGAAACCACGAGGAGCAGTTTGCAGGAAACCGATAATACCCTGCAACAACCCATTGCCAGCGATAGTTTTGAGTATAGAGAAGAGGCCGGCGGTGACACGGCCAACCTCGCTGGAGGCACCGGGTGGCAGGGTCCGTGGAAAGTCACACTCCGCAAGTTTGATAATTCCACCTTGAAAACCGACCGACTGAAGGTGGATGCGGGGCAGGGTGTTGGCTTGACCACTCAATCCTCGTCCACGGGCATCGGCCTTAGCGGAGACTCAGTGATGAATCGTGCGCTGGCCGAGCCGATAAGTATGGAGGCGAACGCAACCTGCTATATCAGCCTGCACTATAACACGTCCGCCTTTGCGGAAGGTGATCGCATGGCACTTTTATTGAAACTGAATGATTCTTTTAATCGGAAGGATCTCACGCTCGGGATAAACGGCGATAAGCGGCTTCTTTGCCGTTTCGACGGCTCCGCGAAGAGCCTTAACCCAGTGTCGGCGACAGGGGAGATGCTGTTGGTAGCCAGAATCACTGCCCACAAAAACGATAATGCCACCGTGGATATCGTGATGCTCGATCCGACTGCAACATTGACGACGGAGCCGACCGAGTGGGACCTGAACCGGGGAATTGATCTCAATAAAACGCTGTGGGATACGCTTACGCTGCATGTTTTCAGTAAGAAGCCGGTGAATATCGAAGAGGTTCGCGTAAGCAGAACCTGGCGCGGGCTGCTTAATTAGCGCTGGACTGGGAATCCACAAAGGAATTTCAGGCGCATATGGTGGGGCGTATGCGCGCCACGCGCCGACGACTGGGGTGGGGTAGGGTGTGCGCTTACGAATACTCGGCTTTGGTGGATTCCTGATCGCACGACGGGAATCGTGGGGCCGCCTGCCGCCCGCGTCACCCGCGCTATGCACCCGCTGGGTGCACCTCTGGGCTCCGCGAGCGCCATCCAGCTCAACATTTTTCGAGATATTTCGCCGCCCACTGCCGTTTCCAGGTTAATGTCCACGGTGCCCTGTTTTCCGCGGAAGGTTTTTTGAGATTTATTTTCTGCGATCTCCGGGAAGCTTAAACTATTAAAAAAAAGATAGTTAAGAAAGCACGGTCCACGAGGAATAAAAAATCACGACCGAAAGCTTAAAAATTTTCGTTAGATCCCGAGACCAGCGGGAATTCTACCTATGACAAGGTAATCACATCCCAGCTCTTCTCCTGACCCCTCGCCCCATGAAACCCCACATGAATACCCGTCCAATCGCCTCTTCTGTTTCCTTCTTACGTTACCCTGCGGCCGTCGCCCTCCTCCTCGCCGCTCTGCCCGCCGCGCAGGCTGCGGATGGCACCTGGACCGGCGGCACTTCGGCAACATGGGCGACGACCACCAACTGGTCGGGCGGCACCGTTTCCGGTAGCACCGCCGCGAACTCCGACATCGCCACTTTTAACACTGCTTCCTACTCCTTCGCACCCACGGCTGCGAGTAATTATTTCCTTGGCGGCTTGAGTTTCGGCGCGAGTAACACGGGTTCACTTACGATCACAACCGCGACAGGTAACAACCGCCTAAATGTGGGGTCTAGCGGTATTCAGATGACCTCTGGTTCGGGCGCGGTGATTTTTGGAGCCGCATCATCGCAAGGTATCAACGCCACCTCCAATCAGACGTGGACGAACAACTCCGCTAGTTTGCTCACGGTAAACCGTGTGGCGGTCGATGATTTGGCGGCGACAGGCACCTACACTTTGACCATTAGCGGGGCAGGAGCTGGCGGCGTTACGGTTTCGAACAACGTGGCGGACTTAAATAATGCTGCCGATGCCAGTCGCAAGCTGGCGGTCATCATCAATTCAACCGGTGGGGCGACGAACTTCGCTAACAGTAGCACCTACTCGGGCGGCACCACCCTGACCGCCGGCCTCCTACAGATAGGCGGCGCGAGCACTGGCACGTCGGGAGCGCCCACAAGCAGCGCATTGGGCACCGGTAGCCTTGCCCTCAATGGCGGCACGCTTTCCTCCGGTAGCAACTCAACTCGCACGGTTTTTAATGTGACCACCATCGGCGGCAATGTCATCTTGGGCGACGCCACCAACACGGGCGTGCTGACCTTCGATACGACTGTCGGCCTCACGGGGGGCATCCGCACAGTGAACACCGCGACCGGCAGCGGAGCAACATTCTCTGGCGTCGTGAGCAACGGCGGCCTCACCAAGATCGGTGCTGGCACCCTGACTCTCAATGGCACTTCAGCCAACACCTACACCGGCCTCACCACCGTGAGCGCAGGCAGCCTCACCCTCGCTAAAACCTCAGGTGACGCCATCGCGGGCAATATGCTGGTCAACGGCGGCAACGTGAGCGTCACCGTTGCGGGCACCCAAATCGCCGACACCGCTACGGTTGAAGTCTCCTCCGGTAGCTTGACGATTGGCAATGGACTAAACGAAACTGTAGCCACGGTTAGGCTCACCGGTGGTAATATCATTGGTGGAAATAGCTCTTCTACTCTGACTGCCACGACCACCTTTGATCTCCAAGGCGGCACCAACACGGCGATACTTGCCGGTGCGGGAGCAGCGACCAAGACCACCTCTGGAACGATTCTTTTTACCAAACCGAACACCTACAGCGGCGGCACCACCCTCACCGCTGGCACTCTGCAGATTGGCAATGGCAACTTGGGTTCAGTGGGCGCGATCACCAGCAGTGCAATTGGCACGGGCCCTCTGGCCCTCAATGGCGGCCAGATCTCTTCCAATAGCGCCGCGAATAATCGCACGCTTCTGAATACGCTCACCATCGGTGGTAACGTCACCTTGGGCGATGCAACAAATACCGGTATCATCACCTTCAGCGCGGATGCCGATCTCGGCGGAGCTACCCGCACACTGACCACCGCGACCGGTAGCGGTGCGACTTTCAACGGCATCGTCAGCAACGGCGGCATTACCAAGGACGGCGCGGGCACCCTGATCCTAAACGGAGGAAACACCTACACCGGTGCGACCACGATCAGCGCCGGCACCTTGCAGGTCGGCGGCACTACCGGTTCGATCGACTCCACCTCGGGTGTCACCAACAATGCCGCTCTCGTTTACAACCGCAGCAACGACTTCACCGTAGGCTACGTCATTGGCGGAAGCGGCACCCTGACCAAACAAGGTAACGGCACCCTCACGCTCACTGGCAGCAACGGCTACGCTGGCACGACCACCATTACGGCTGGCACCCTGCAGGTGGGGGCGGGCACGGATGCCGGCTCGATCGCTTCGAGCGCCAATATCGTCAATAACGGTGCCGTGGTTTACAACGTAGGCTCGGGAAATCGCACGTATGCCGGTGTCATCAGTGGCAACGGCTCGCTCACCCAAAACAGCGCCGGAGGCACGCTCACGCTCTCGGGCAACAACACTTATACCGGAGCGACTTCGGTTAACGCCGGCACACTGATTGTGTCGGGGGCTATTGCCTCTTCCGTTACCACCGTCGCACCTGGCGCAGTATTGACCTTCACTGGATCCAGTTACGCAGGTAATATTTCGATTGGCGCCGGCGCTTCCTTCTCACTCGGCACCGCTGGCACCGCCGGAGCGGTGGCAATCACTGACGGCACCTTCACCGGCGCTGGCACCGTCGGCTCGCTCACCTTTATCGGTGCGAGCGTCTTTTCCCCTGGCAACTCGCCTGGCACCGTCACTATCGCCGACGGAGGCACACTTACTATGAGCTTGAGCACGGTCTCGGATTTCGAGATCACCAGCCCGTTGTTCGGAACTGGCACCTACGATCTTGTCAATGGAACTGCTGGTGGCTCTTTCGAGTCGGTAGTTTTCGATGGCACGCTCAACTTGATTTTCTCAGGCAGCGGTTACTCAGTGAGTGCGACCGCCGTGAAAATTTTTGACGTGAATTCGTATAGCGGCGCCTTCAGCACGGTGAACGTATCAGGTCTCGATACTGGCCTTGTAGCCACTTTCGATAGCACCACGGGCTATGTCTCCATCGCCGCCATTCCCGAGCCCTCCGCCTACGCCGCATTTGCCGGTCTGGGCATGGTTGGCGTTGCCCTTTATCGCCGTCGCCGCCAGCAGAAGGCTGCCGTCGCCGCCTGAGCGATTGCTGAAATTAGGCCTCAGGTCTCTCACGAACCGGCACATCTTCGCGAATGTGCCGGTTTTTTATTTTATTGCCGGCCCGCGGCGGTATCGGGACTTGAGCCGATTCGCCCTATAACGGAAATGGCTCTTCTCCGCAGCGGTAGCGCGTAGCGCTTTTTGTTCAGGGGAGCGCCGGCCACGAAATTGCTCCGCCGTTCCACTACACCAGGCCAACGTAAACCTATTTAAACCATAAATTATGACTTAAGTAATTTTAATTGAATAGTTTATACTAACTTCTTGTATAATCTAGACTTCGTTATCGCAAAGTCTTCAAGACACAAAGAGCGCAACGACCTGACAACGAAATGAATCTTTGCGTATCTCCGTGCCTCTACGTCTTTGCGTTAAAGTCTGAACGTTACGGGCGATTGGTATAACTATATTTTACGGAAATATAATCAAGATTCACACGGGAAAATTGATGAATCTGCGTTAGATATCCAACAGTGAGGGAATATATGGATAAAGAGGTGCGTCGCCTCTAGTCACTTCAACCAGCCTGTAACCCCCATGAATACGCACATGAAACCCCGTCTATGCGCCACTGCGGCGTCGTTCTTCCGTTATCCTTCGTTCATCGCCTTGCTCCTCGCCGGCCTGCCTCTCGCGCAGGCGACCACCTATTACTGGGCTACGAACACCACGGGACTCTGGCAAACCGGCACCAACTGGTCCACCGACCCGAGCGGCACTCCCGCCGGGACAGTTGCGCCAGCAAGCAGTAATACGACTGACGACGTTGTGTTTAACGGCTCAGGCTTGAGCGGCGCTACGATCGTTCAGTTAAGTGCTGCTGCCTCCATCACGGGAATCACCATCAACAACACTGGCACCACCAACATACAGTCGAACTCGACGACGGCTAAAATAATCACCATCGGCGCGGGTGGCATCACGATGGCCGCAACCGCGGGTAGTGTAACCTTAGATACCACAAATAAAGTAAACGTCACAATCGGAGCAAACCAAACTTGGACGAACAGCAATTCTGCGTCCACGCTCTCGGGGTTTAACGGCATTACGATGGGTGGAAATACTTTGACGTTGGCAGGTGCGGGAAATTTTAGCTTAAGCCCCAATATCATAGCTACGGCGGCAGGGGTCTTGAATGCCGATCAATCGGGCACATTCACTCTAGCTAACACTGGAGGTTATAGTAATTTTGTAGGCACGCTGAATACGGGTGCGAACGGCGGGATATTGTCGATCAGTGGCAACCAAGCGAACTTTGCCAATGCCGCTCTGGCGGTTATCAAAGGTGGCACCATCGCGACCGCTACCAGCGTAGATAGACAGTTTAATACCGCCAATATTAGCGTCACCGCTAATTTCATCGTCGGTCAAGCGGTCACCGGCACGGGAGCTGTGGCTTTCACGGGCGCGATGGACCTCAACGGCGCAACTCGACAGCTCACCATCAATAATCCCACCGCCAACAAAGCCACCATCATTTCGGGTATCATCTCC
Organism: Verrucomicrobia bacterium IMCC26134; assembly: GCA_000972765.1. GTDB lineage: Bacteria > Verrucomicrobiota > Verrucomicrobiia > Opitutales > Opitutaceae > IMCC26134_A. The sequence continues at coordinate 1,348,552 of CP011265.1, forward strand.
AACGGCGGCATCGCTAAGGCGGGCCCAGGAACCCTCACTTATAACGGCACCGCCTCCAATACCTACACCGGCCTCACGACCGTAGGCGCAGGCACCCTCACCCTCGCCAAGACCGCAACCGTCAATGCCATCGCGGGCAACGTCTTAGTCAACGGCACGGGCACCCTGAAGCTCGGCGCATCCGACCAGATCAATGACACCGCCAACGTGGAAGTCGCCACCGGCGGCACCTTTGCCATGTCCAGTTCCAATGAGACCATTGCGGGCTTAACACTCACCGGTGGAGCGATTACAGGCGGCAATGCCACTGTCTCCGTGACCTTGACTGTCGGCACCACCACCCTTGATCTTCAAAGTGGCACAACTTCGGCCAATGTGATTCTTGCCGGTGCGGTTGCCGCCAACAAAACAACCTCGGGCACAGTTACACTCTCCGGCAATAACACCTACACCGGAAATACCACTGTCACCGCTGGCACCCTTGGTCTCAAGGGAAGCTCGACCTCCCCTGTTTCGCTCGCTGATGGCACCGTGCTACAGCTCGACCTCGCCAGCCCCGTCACCTCGACTTCCACTCTGAGCTTTGCCGGGAATGCCACTGTCAGCGTCACCGGCACACCTGTCGCCGCGACGACCTATAACCTGTTCACCGGCTCGGCCATCACCGGCACGCCCGCTTTGAGTGCGCCGATCGCCGGCTTCGCGCTCTCCAATACCGGCACCGTCCTCCAGCTCGTCCCCAGCGGCGGCGGGGATACCACCAAGCCGATTATCACGCTGACCGGCAATGACACCCTCACGGTAAACATGGGCTCGACCTACACCGATGCCGGTGCAACCGCTACTGACGAGACAGCACCTCCAAACCCCGTCGTCACCACCAGCGACTCGGTCAACACCGCCGTCCCAGGCATCTATGTGCTGAGCTACAACGCTGTTGATACTGCTGGAAACAATGCCCTCACCGTCACGCGCACCGTAACCGTGGTGGATGCCACCGCACCGTTCATCACCCTCACCGGCGCGGCCACCGTTTCGGTTGACTGGGGCTCCCCCTACAGCGACGCCGGCGCGACCGCCACGGATAACTACGACACTAGCGTCACTGTTAGCACCATCGGCACTGTGAACACCGCCAAGCCCGGGACCTACACCCTTACGTATAACGCGAGCGACGTCGCCCTTAACGCCGCTACGCCGGTCACCCGCACTGTCACGGTCGCCATCGCCAACTCCACTACGGTGGACGCGAATGGTTACACCCCGCTCATGCGTTATGCTCTCGGTGCAAACAGCCCTGGTGACACCGTCGCGGCTCCGGTCACCAGCGCCACGGCTACCGAACTTTCTCTCACTGCCGTGGTGCGCACCGACGACCCGAAGCTCAGTGTGCTGGGCACAACGAAGACTGATCTCACCAGCGGCACTTGGACGACGACTGGCGTGAGTGGAAGCCCGGCAGGAAGTGGCACCGAGGGTGACCAAACCGGTGTGACCACGGGTCAGCGCAGAGCCTATACCGTTACCACCACGACCAAGACCTTCCTTCGCCTCGAGGCCACGCTCGCGCCGTAATTCGTTCTGATCGGGCACTCGATCCGCTCACCTATTAGCTGGCTGACGCCGGGGCCGCAAGTCCCGGCGTTTTTTCTTTTTAAGTATTTAACTTAGAAAAAGCAGTTGAACCACAGACTTGCCCTTCAGTGTTTCGAGTGGGTAGAGGGCGGGATCAGAGTCCGCTTCCACGTAGCGGAAGTGCGGAGCGCTTTCGTCCGATGGGAGAGCCCCCTGCAAAAGGCTCCGCAATTCTCCTGCACGATGCCACTGGAAAAGCCGGACAAAATTAAGAGCATTTCAAATAATACGTTAGCGAAAAGACGGCTTGAAAGGCAGAGCGGGATCGCCTTTTCCATTCCGGAATTCACCACTCCGAACGCGGTGCGCCCAGCGGTAACGCCCTACATCGGAATGGCTAGGACATTGTTAATAATGCTCTAATATGAGTTAGGCTATTTTACGCGGCTATTTTAAATAATTTCACCGCAATGAATTCAAAATTCCCGGTGGATTTTGAATTTATCAGCGTTAGATCTCCACCTGTGATGGAATATATGCATGAAGAGGTGTGTCGCCTCTAGTCATCTCACCCATGCTATATACACCATGAGTAATTACATGAAACACCGCGTAAGCGCCATTGCGGCGTCGTTCTTACGTTATTCTGCGTTTATCGCCTTGCTCCTCGCCGGCCTACCTGTCGCGCAGGCTACCAATATCACATGGACCGGCACTTCTAATTCTACCTGGGCCACTGGAACAAACTGGTTGGGTAACGCTACTACTACTGCAAGCGACATCGCAGTTTTTAATGGAGGTTTTACGACCCAGCCGACAGCCATCGGGACTACTCTTGTCGGTGGCCTGCTTTTCGATACAAGCAACACTGCTGCCACTACTATCACGACGGGCACCGGCCTCAATCGCCTGAGATTGGGCAGCGGTATTCAGATGAACTCAGGAACGGGCACCGTGAATCTCGGCGCAAGTGGATCGGGCTCGCAGGGCATCGAAATCACTGCCGGTCAGAATTGGAACAATAACTCCACCAGTTTACTGACGGTGAACCGCGTGTCGGTCGATGACCTCGCAAGTTCAGGCACCTACACCCTCACGATCAACGGGTCGGGCTCTGGCGGCACTACATTTCCGCAGTCCATGGGTGACGTCAATAATACGTCCAATGCCACCATTATTCTGGCGTTGGCGATCAATACCACGGGCGGGAATACCACGCTAGCGGGGGCAAACGTCTACAGCGGCGGCACCACCCTCACCGCTGGCACCCTGCAGCTCGGCGTTAACAGCGCAGGCGCGGTGGGAGCGGTCACCAGCAGTGCAATTGGCACGGGCACTCTGGCCCTCAATGGCGGCCAGATTTCCTCCAATACCGCCGGGAATAATCGCTCGATTCTGAATGCGATCACCATCGGTGGTAACGTTATTTTGGGCGATGCATCGAATAACGGCACCCTGACCTTCAGTGCAGGTGCCGACATCGGCAGTTCCACCCGCACCTTCACCACCGCGAGTGCGGCGACGTTCAGCGGCAATATTAACGGCACAGGCGGCATCACCAAGGCAGGCGCTGCCGCACTCACGCTCAGCGGCAACAGCACCTACAGCGGCGGCACCACCCTCAGCGCAGGCACATTGATTCTCGGCCTCGACACTTTTGGCGCGGTCGGCGCGGTGACCAACGGATCGGTGGGCAACGGAACACTCACCCTCAACGGCGGCACGATTTCCTCCGGCAGCTCGCGCACGATTCTGAATGCGCTCACCATCGGTGGTGACGTCACCTTTGGCGACGCCACCAACACCAGCCAGATGACCTTCAGCGCCCCTGCCGATCTCAATGGTGGCAACCGCACGTTGACCACTGCGACCGGTGTAACCACGATTCTAAATGGTATCGTGACCAACGGTGGAATCATAAAAAACGGTGCCGGCGCCTTAAAGCTCGGCGCTGTGAGCACCACCTATGTCGGCGGGTTTATCCTCAACGCCGGCACAATTCAGATCGCCGCTAGCTCCGTATTTGGCACAGGAACCCTCACCCTGAATGCCGGAACCATTGCATCCTCCACCGCTACGTCCAAAATCATCACAAATGCGGTCACCTTCGGTGGCGATGTCATCTTGGGTAGTGTGGGCACATCCACGGGTAACATGACCTTCTCCGGCGCGACCGACCTCGGCGGTGCCACCCGCACGCTCACCACCGGTAGCGGCTTCGTGCAGTTCAGCAACGTCTTGAGCAACGGCGGCATTAACAAGGACGGCACCAGCCCCCTGATCCTCAGCGGCAACAACACCTACACCGGCGCGACCACCATCACGGCCGGCACGCTGCAGGTCGGTGCGGGCGGCACTTCCGGCTCGATCGCCACCACCTCGGGCGTCACCAACAATGCCGCTCTCGTTTACAACCGCAGCAACGACATCACCGCCGGCTACGCTATCGGCGGCAACGGCACACTGACCAAACTAGGCAACGGCACCCTCACACTCTCGGTCGCCAACACCTACACCGGCAACACCACTGTCAGCGCTGGCACCTTTGGTCTCACGGGGAACTCTACCTCCCCTGTCGCTCTCGCCGATGGCACTGTGCTCCAGCTCGCCCTCGCCAGCCCCGTTACCTCGACCTCCACCCTGACCTTCGCGGGGAATGCAACCGTGAGCATCGTCGGCACACCTGTCGCCGCCACGACCTATAACCTGTTCACCGGCTCGGCCATCACCGGCACGCCCGCTCTAAGTGCGCCCATTTCCGGCTTCACTCTTTCAAATAACGGCACCGTCCTCCAGCTCGTCCCCAGTGGCGGCGGCGGCGACACCACCAATCCGATTATCACCCTGAACGGCAATGCCACCCTTACGGTGAACATGGGCACGACCTACACCGATGCGGGTGCAACCGCTACGGACGAGACGGCACCTGCAAATCCCACCGTCACCACCAGCGGCACGGTCAATACTGCCGCCCCAGGCATTTATGTGCTGAGCTACAACGCTGTTGATGCCGCTGGCAATAATGCCCTCACGGTCACCCGCACCGTGACCGTGGTAGATGCCACCGCACCTGTCATTACCCGCACCGGCGCTGCCACCGTATCGATTGACTGGGGCTCCCCCTACAGCGACGCCGGCGCGACCGCCACGGATAACTACGACCCAAGCGTCACCGTCACCACCAGTGGCACAGTGAACACCGCCAAGCCCGGGACCTACACCCTTACGTATAACGCGAGCGACGTCGCCCTTAACGCCGCCACGCCGGTCACCCGCACTGTCACGGTCGCCATCGCCAACTCCACTACGGTGGACGCGAATGGTTACACCCCGCTCATGCGTTATGCTCTCGGTGCGAACGGCCCTGGTGACATCGTCGCGGCTCCGGTCACCAGCGCCACGGCTACCGAACTTTCTCTCACTGCCGTGGTGCGCACCGACGACCCGAAGCTCAGTGTGCTGGGCACAACGAGGACTGATCTCACCAGCGGCACTTGGGCGACTACCGGCGTAAGCGGAAGCCCGGCAGGAAGTGGCACCGAGGGCGACCAAACCGGTGTGATCACTGGACAGCGCAGAGTCTATACCGTTACCACCACGACCAAGACCTTCCTTCGCCTCGAGGCCACGCTTACGCCGTAATTCGTTCTGCGCGGGCACTCGATCCGCTCACCCTTCAGCTGGCTAACGCCGAGGCCGCAAGCCTCGGCGTTTTTGTTTTGGTATATAGCCTAAAAAAGCACTTCGAACAGACCGCGGATTACGCGGATCAAGCGGATAAAGCAGGATACGGAAGAAACCAGTTGACCGGACAAGTCTTCCCAGCGGGTAAATAACGGATATTCCTTGATTCGCGTTCACCCGCTTAATCCGCGGTTTCTATCGCCAGTTTTCGTATCAATGCTTAACCGTTTGGCTTGAGATCACCTGCGGTGTCTCAAAGACGCGGCCTTGATCCTGGGTTTCTTCAATCCACTGATCCAGCGCAGTGCGTAGTTTATGAAGGGCGGCTCGATGTTCCGGTTTGTCAGATTCAGCCAGATTATGAATCTCAAACGGGTCAGTATCGAGATCGTAGAGCTCTTCCTTGGGCATACTTGGTTGACAGAGCGCGTCTTGCGCCGGGGTGAGCCTGCCTTGTGCGTGCAACTGTTTGAGCAAATTCCAAACCGGATAAAAATGCTCCTTGTAATAATTCGCCTGAAGGAAAGGGACCTGCGGGGTGAAGTTATGGATATAGCGATAGCGTTCATCACGGACCGTGCGCATACGGAAAACCGTTTCATCACACCGGTCGCGGGCACCAAAGGCAAACTGGCGCGCCGCTTCAGCCTGCGCACCAAGAAAATTGCGTCCCTGCATCCCGTCAGGCTTGGGGAGGCCCGCACTATTCAAGAGTGTCGGGGCAAGATCAATCGCTTCGATTAAACGATCATCCACCGTGCCAGGCGTGATCTGGCTGGGTGCCGGAAAGTTCTTGGGCCAGCGAATAATCAGCGGGATATTCAAGCCCTCCTCATAGAGAAACTGCTTGGCGCGCACCTGCGCTTCGCCGTGATCGGCCATGAATATAACGATCGTGTCGTCGGCGAGGCCTGCGGTGTTTAATTCCTTAAGAATGACACCGACCTTGCGGTCCAGCTCCAGGACATCGTCCAAAAACGCCGCCCAATCCTGGCGCGTGATCGGGTGGTCGGGATAGTAAGGCGGCAAGGTGACCTTTCGCGGATCGACTTTTCCGCTGTCGTGGAGCGGCCGGTGGGTTTCGGTGAAATTGAGTTGTGCGAGGAAGGGACTGCGAGCGGGAAGTTCGGCCCATTCGCAGGGTTGGAAGGCGGGAGCCGAGAGAGTGAAGTTCCAGTCGGTTTTGGCGGTCACATTGAAGCCAAAGGAGGCGGGCAGCTGGCTTAAGTTGGTGCTGAAATAGCCCGCTTGCTGCAGCCATTCCGGAATAACCTTCACCCCGGCGGGCAGTGCATAGCCGTCGCCACGATGGGAGCGGTGGTTTTGCGCACCGATCGAGGTCTGATACATGCCGGTGTTAAAGGCGGAGCGGCTCGATGAGCAGACCGGCGCCGTGGTATAAGCACGGGTGTAGCGCGTTCCTTCACTTGCGAGCTGATCGAGATGGGGGGTCGAGATGTCTTTGTTGCCGTAGCAGCTTAGCGATGAAGGACAAAGATCTTCGGCGATAAGCCAGAGGATGTTCGGTGTCCTGGCAGACGGCTCTGCTGGCTCGGCAGCATTCAACCCAACACTGCAACAAACAAGAGTAGCCGCGAACGAGGAGAGAAGGGAGCGCATTGGTCTTAATAGGTTAAACCCGAAAACCGAAGTTGCTCGCCGCGATCTGACGCAAGCTGCCGGGCATCTGCTCGTTCGTTCACCCGCTCAAGGCACTGTTCAGTGCATCTCGGGGATTCACAAACAACCAGCTGCTCCAGCATCTTGCGCCATCTCATCGGCTCCAACATCGGATTTCGGGTTAAAAGGAATAAGCTAGCCGAACCATGGACTGGCGACAGGCAGGACGCCCCGGCCGAACTTTACTCGTTCGAGAATTTATAAACCGTCGTCGAGCGGTAGGTTTCACCGGGGCGCAGGATCGTCGTGGGAAAGACCGGCTGGTTGGGCGAATCGGGGAAATGTTGCGTCTCCAGCGCGAGAGCGCCATGTTGAACATACGGATGTCCGGATCGCCCGCTCAGTTTCCCGGAAAAGCCATTTGCCGTGAACAACTGCATGCCTGGTTCGGTCGTGAGCACCTCCAGCTTCCGTCCCGACCGCGGCTCGACCACTGTGGCGGCGAGGGCGAGGGTTTTACCCTCGGAGTCCAAGACGAAATTATGATCATATCCATTTGCCAGCTTGAGTTGCGGGTGCTCCGCTTTGATCCGCTCGCCAATCGCATGGGGCTGGGTGAAATCAAAGGGGGTGCCGTCCACCGTAGCGAGCTCGCCAGTGGGAATCTTTTGGGGGGATAGGGGAGTGTAGCGCCGGGCGTTAATCGTAACCACGTGGTCGAGGATATCGCCGCCGCCTTCGCCTTTGAGGTTAAAGAAACAGTGACTCGTGAGGTTGATGGGGGTGGGCTGATCGGTCGTGGCGGCGTAGTCTATGCGCAGGGCGTTGTCGGCGGTCACGCTGTAGACGACTATGATCTGGAGATTGCCGGGGTAGCCCTCTTCGCCGTCATGGCTAAGGTGGCGGAGGATCAGGGCGGGTTGGCCGTTGCGGGTGCTCGGCTCGGCTGTCCAGAGAACGCGGTTGAGACCGGTCTTGCCGCCGTGGAGGTGAACGGGCACATTGCCGTCCACACTGTTGGTGGTGAGCGTATAGGACTTGCCATCGAGGGTAAACTTACCTGCGGCGATGCGGTTGGCGTAGCGGCCGATGAGGGCGCCAAAATACTGGGCCTTGGCTTCAAAGGCCGGGGCCGACTCCAGGCCAAGGATTACATTGACCGGTTCACCGTGGGGTTGAGGCACCTTGAGGCTGGCTATGATGCCGCCGAAATCAGTGATCTGCACCTCCATACCCGATGTGCTGTGGAGCGTGTAGAGGCGGGCCTCGCGACCATCGGTGATGCAGCCAAACGCAACGGTCGGGAGTGCGGGTTCGGCGGCCGGAAGCGTCAGTGCCGAGAGCAATCCGAGAAACAGAAGTCGAAGTGGCATGAGTTTTAAAGGGGCGCCCGCCGCCGCGAGGACGTTTTGGCCGGAGGTCACGCGGGTTTTAAATCAAAGCTGCGCGGGTAGGGAATCGCGGTTTAAGTGGCGGAGGATGTTTGTTCACTGAGATTGCGACAAAACACCGAGGGAGAACGAGGGATTAAACGCGAGTGTCTTCACGTCACGTGAAGCCACCAGGTTATGGACAAAAGGCGGCCCGGTTAGAGGCCTGTGCCGCCCGACGGGGGGATTATTCTTTGGCCTTACGCGCGATCAAAAGGGTGATGCCGCCGAAGGTCGCGAAGATCGCGCCCCAGTGCAAGTTCACGTTTTCGCCGAGCGAGTGTTGGTCATACATGGCTTGATTGGGAATCAAACCGAAACCGAGCAGGATGAGGCCGAGCACCAAAAAGAGCCAGCCCATGGGGACACGAACGTCGAGTTGCATTTGTAAATTGAGTTAAGGGTTACCAGAAGATGACGTTGAGAACGAGAGTTGCGCCCAGCACGATTGTGCCAAGCACGGCGGGACGAGCATACCACGAACGGGCTTCGGCCTTGGGTTTCTCCGTGAGCGAATAAACCAAGCCGCGCAATTCGTCGTGGGTGCGGTTGGGTTTGGTGAGGAGCGAGATGATGAAGGTCCCGAGGAAGCAACCGGTGAAGGCGAAGATCGCCATCCAGAAGCTTTGCGCCATCGAGCTGGCAAAGGTGTATTGGACGGAAATCCAGCCGCCCTTGATACCGGTGGCGCTGCCCGCGGGGAGCGTGAGACCGTTGAAAACCAAGGCGGTAAGCGTGCCCGTGACCAGGCCGAAGAATGCACCGTGGCCTGTGCTGCGGCGCCAGAACATGCCCAGCAGGAACACGGCGAAGAGCGGGGCGTTGACGAAGCCGAACACCAGCTGGAGCATGTCCATGATGTTGTTAAATTCACGGGCGGTGTAGGCGGCCAGGGCGCTCACCAAGAGGCCGACGATGGTGGTCATTTTGCCCACTTTGACCAGATGCGCATCAGAGGCTTTTTTGTTAAAATAGCTCTGGTATATATCGTAGGTAAACACCGTGTTGAAGGCGGTGACGTTACCCGCCATGCCTGACATGAACGAGGCCATCAACGCAGTGAGGCCGATGCCGAGCATGCCGTTGGGGAAGTATTTCGAGAGGAGGGTTGGGACCACCATGTTGTAGTCGGGCGAACCGTCGGCTGCGAGGGGCAGAACGACGTCACCCGTGTGACGCTGCATCAGGGCGACACAGATCATGCCTGGGAGAATCACCAGGGCGGGGAAGAGCATTTTTGGGATCGCCGCAATGATCGGGGTGAGGCGGGCGGCGTTCATGTCCTTGGCGGCCATGGCGCGCTGAATGACAAGGAAGTCGGTGCACCAGTAACCGAAGGACAATACGAAGCCGAGGCCCATCATCAGGCCAAACCACTCGATACCCATGGGGTTATCAGCGGCATGTCCCATGTGCTGCCAAGACTCCGACCACGCGCCAGGCATGCCCTTCGCTTCGGAGTAGAGACCGAGGTTCTGCATCAGGCCGTCCCAACCACCGATATCCTTAAGCCCGATGAGAACCAAGGGGAGGAAACCCAGCACGATCAGGAAAAACTGGAGCACTTCGTTGTAGATCGCCGAAGTCAGGCCGCCGGTGTAAATGTAAACCAGCACGACCAACCCGGAGATGATGATGCACAAGTCGTAGTTCCAACCGAGAATTGCCGACAGCAAAGAAGACAGAGCGTGCATCGAGATGCCGGAGGAGAAGACGGTCATCAAGGCGAACGAAACGGCATTGAGGCCGCGGGTCTTTTCGTCGAAGCGCAGTTTGAGGTATTCCGGCACCGAACGTGCCTTTGATCCGTAATAGAACGGCATCATGAAAATACCCACGAACACCATGGCGGGAATGGCGCCGATCCAATAAAAGTGACTCGTTGAGATGCCGTATTTGGCACCGGAGGCGGCCATACCCATGACCTCTTGGGCACCGAGATTGGCGCCGATAAAACCCAAGGCGCAGATCCATGCGGGAAGGGTGCGACCCGACTCAAAAAAGTCTGAACTCGTTTTGAGGTGCTTTTTGAGCACCCAGCCGATGCCGACCACAAAGGCGAAATAAACGCTGATGATCAGGTAATCGACCCAGGCGAGGCTGAGTTTTATCGCACTTGCACCGTCGCTGGCGGAAAACCCGCCTGCGGAGGCCAAGATAGGCAGTGAACAGATTGAGGTCATAAGGGGGCTTTGGTAGTTTAAAAAAATGGTCCCGTCTTGAGCCCTCGGGGCTACAAAGGAACGGTTGTTTTCTAACGTCCGTTCGAGATAAAAACTTACGGAAATTCCTTTAGGTTAGGTGTGCGAACTCTTCGATAAATTTTGATGATAACCGGGCAAATCAGGCTTTTTTACGCGGTGGTTTGAGCGCACTGCGGTCGGGTGGGGCGTGCAGGTGGACCACTTTAACAAGAAGTCCAAAACCTTCGTTAGATTTCGGCGGCACCGGACGTCTATTAAAGAAGCCTCAAAAACCACGAGCTGCATTCAGTTGTGTCCCTCTCTAAATCCCCAAGCTGCGACCGTGCCGACTCACCGAATCAACGACTGGGAAGACTAAGGTAATTCACATCCCTTTCCGCCTTAAAAATAATATGAAACCAAAGACCGGCCCCGTTATTCTAGCGACAATTCTCGCGGCGATATTTCTCGCTGTTACCCCTTCAACTTACGCCAAGGAGAAGAAGAAATCTAAGGGCGCCACCTCGTCATCGGAAACAGCACCGAAACTGCCGCCAAATCCTGTCGCAATAGTGATGCAGCGATATGATTCTGATAAAGACGGCAGGCTTTCCACGGTTGAAATAACGACTATGGCGGCGGCGGACTCCGCTCTAGCGCAGACTGCCAAGTCCCACGACTCAAACAGTGATAATACTCTGGATTCCAATGAAATAAATACTTGGCGGATTGATGAGGATCACAAAGCCGGAGGCGCAGCACAAGAGAGCTCCAAGCCCAAGAAAAAGAAAAAGCAATTCAGTGAGTAAACAGTCTGCCCGGGCGGCGAACTTGCCATGCAGAATGATTTCCCCGATAAGGTCCGCAGGATGCCGATACTCGCGATGTGCGGATGATCGGCGATAGGGGCACGGGTCTCGAAATTGCAGCGCATTTTCCGATTGGGCAGAGAATAGCCACCCCGCACGTGCCAAACTTTTATTAATACCAACTTCATGCGCTCCATTTTGTCCCTTGTCCTTTGCACGATGGTTTTCTCATTCTCAATGGCGTCTTGGGCTGCCGCTGGCCCATCGCAGAAATCCCAGCCGAATATTATTTTCATCTTGGCCGATGACGCCGGGATTGGCGACTTCTCAAGCTATGGATGCAGTTACGGAATCACTCCGAATATTGATCGCCTCGCCAGCGAGGGTATTAAATTCACCCAAGCCTATAGCGGTAACGCGGTCTGCGCACCTTCACGTTGCGTATTGATGACCGGGCAACATCCTGGCCATGTCATACGCCGGGCAAACCCTAGTAAAAACGGTCTGTTGCCCCTGCCCGCGGATCAGGTCACGGTTGCCAAGCTGTTAAAGGATGTGGGCTATGCGACGGGTGGTTTTGGCAAATGGGGACTGGGTAACCCCGGCACGACCGGCGTGCCGGAGAAATTGGGCTTTGATGTATTTTACGGCTACTACGATCAAGTCCACGCTCATGATTACTACACCGACTACATGGTGCGTAATAGCACAAGGGAGCCTGTCCCTCAGAGCGGCAAGCACACCCGGGAAGAGTATTCCCACACCCGCATCGCGGCTGAAACCCTCCTATTCATCGAACAAAACAAGGATCGTCCGTTCTTTTGCTATGCGGCTTGGACGCCTCCGCACGATGAATACACGATACCGTCCGACGACATCTACGCGAAAAAGCCGTGGCCGGAGACCGTTAGAAGCTATGCCGCGATGGTTGCGCTGATTGACCGGGACGTAGGCCGCGTTATCCAGAAACTTAAAGACCTTGGCATTGATGACAATACCCTGGTGATCTTTGCCTCCGACAACGGCGCCAATCAACAATTCATCGAGCCCTTGGGCAGCACGGGGGGATTACGCGGCTACAAGCGGATGCTGTATGAAGGTGGTATCCGCGCGCCCTTCATCGCCCGCTGGCCGGGCAAGATACCATCCGCGCAAACCAGTGACCTGCTCACTTCATTCGTGGATTTTCTGCCGACTGCGGCCAAAATAAGCGGGGCGCCGCTTCCCGAAGGCATTGATGGTGTTTCGATTTTGCCAACCATGCTCGGCGCCGAGCAGACCGTCCGCCATGAATCACTCTACTTCGAAATCTACGAGCCTTACTTCCAGCAAAGCGTGCGCTGGGGGGATTGGAAGGGATACCGGATCGGATTGGAGTCGCCTCTCGAACTCTATAATCTCAAAGCCGACCCCACCGAACTGCACGACGTCGCCGCTGATCAGATTGAGGTGTTAAGGAAAATCGAAGCCATCATGGCAAAGGAGCACGTCCCCTCACCGAACTACGACGCCCCGCTTATTGGCAAACGCGTAGCCGTTACTGTAGAGCAGGGCAAAATACAAAAGGCGCAATCCTTGACGGACGCCCTGGCTGATCGGGATGCAGAAAACAAAAAATAACCGAGTGCGAGCCACTCATCATGTTCATACAGCCGCCTGGGTTTTATGACCAATATAACCCCTCCGCTCATCTCAATCATATCACTGCCCGTGAAATTATCGCTTACCTTGGTCACCGCCCTCCTGCTTCCCGCCCTAAACTACGTCAGTGCCGCCGATGCACCACGGGCACCGAGCAGGCCCAACATCCTTTTCGCCATCGCCGACGACTGGGGCTTTGGTCACGCCGGTGCCTACGGCAGCAAATGGGTCAAGACTCCGGCCATGGACCGCGTGGCCCGCGAGGGCATCCTCTTCACCGAGGCCTACACGCCCTGTGGTAAATGTTCTCCTTCGCGTGCGGCTATCCTCACGGGTCGCAACCCCTGGCAGCTCAAAGAAGCGGGCAATCACCACAGTATATTTCCACCTGAGTTTAAGACCTTTCTCGAGGCCATGGGAGAATTGGGCTACAATACCGGCGCCACGGGCAAGACTTGGGGCCCCGGCATCGCCCTCGATGTCGCGGGCAGACCCCGTGAGATGGCCGGCAGACTCTACGATACCAACAAGCTCACCCCGCCGGCGAAGGGCATAAACGGACTGGATTACGCGAAGAACTTCGCCGCGTTTTTGGATGCCGCCCCCAAGGATAAACCGTGGTCCTTCTGGTATGGCGGCAAGGAGCCGCATCGCGCCTACGAATATGGCGCGGGGGTCGCCAAGGGCGGCAAAAAGCTCTCCGACATTGATCGCGTGCCTGACACTTGGCCGGACACCCCTGAGGTGCGCAACGACATGCTCGATTACGCATTCGAAGTGGAGCATTTTGATACCCACCTCGGCCGGATGCTGGCCGAGCTCGAGAAGCGAGGCCTGCTCGAAAACACCTTGGTCATCGTCACCTCCGACAACGGCATGCCCTTCCCCCGCGCTAAGGGTTATGCCTACGATGCGACCAACCACATGCCTCTCGCCATCATGTGGAAGCCGTTAATCCAGAACCCGGGCCGGGTGGTTGATGACTACGTCAGCTTCGTTGATCTGGCTCCGACCTTGCTGGAGGCCGCTGGCATTCCTTGGGAAAAGACCGGCATGGCACCGATCACGGGACGCAGCCTCCTTGAGATTTTTAACTCCCCCAAGTCCGGTCGGGTGATCGCCGAGCGCGACCACGTGCTCGTAGGCAAGGAACGCAACGATATTGGCCGTCCCAACGACGAAGGCTACCCAATCCGTGGCATTGTGAAGGGTGGTATGCTCTACCTCCATAACTTTGAAATTGATCGCTGGCCGGGTGGCAACCCCGAGACCGGCTACATGGACACCGACTCCAGCCCCACTAAAACAGCCGTGATGGCTACCGAGAAAACCCCCGAGCTCAAACATTTTTGGGAACTCAACTTCGGGAAACTGCCGGCCGATCAGCTTTTTAATTTAAGCCAGGATCCGGATTGCGCGCGCAATCTGGCCGACCGGCATGATTTCACTGCTTTGCAGACCCAGTTGTTTTCTGAACTCAAAAAGCAGGATGACCCTCGGATGTCTGGGAATGGGAAAGTGTTTGATGAGTATCCCTTCTCCGATCCCTCCAAACGTCGTTACTTCGAGCGCATAATGAGCGGCGAGGCCGTAAAGTATCGCGAATAACAACTCCCTTAGCAATGCGGGACGTCGCTCGCCGATGACCGGATCCGCTTATGACGAGCTTTCGGCATCCCCCCCTTACTACAGTCATTCAATCTAAAGATCATGAAACATAACGCCATCTCTCTCGCCGCTCTGCTTTTCGCACCGCTCGCAGCACTCTGCGGTGCCGAGGAGTCTTCCGCGCCTGCCGCACAGCCCAAACCACTTGCGCCCTCCGAGGCAGACCTCGCCGAAGCCGAGACCTATCGCAGCAAGGGTTACAACGTCTTGTTTATCGCCGTTGACGATATGAACGACTGGGTCGGCTGCCTAGGCGGCAACCCGCAAGCGATCACCCCCAATATGGATCGGCTTGCAAAACAGCAGGCCATGGTGATGAGCAAGGCGTATTGCGCCTCTACGGTTTGCTGCCCATCCCGCTCGGCACTATTGACGGGAAAGCGGGCTGCTTCGACCGGTGTTTACGGCAACGGTCAAAACCTTAAAAATGCGCCGAACGCCAAGGATGTCGTCACCCTGCCGGAGTATTTTGGCAAACACGGCTATTACACCCTTTCCACTGGAAAAATATTTCACAAACACCCGACCGCTAACGGCATGGATGAAGGCCAGTGGGCGTTTCAGCAAGTTCCCAATCTCGGTGGCGGCAACAAGGGCATGCTCTGGGAGGAATCTCCCGCATCGGTTTTAGGCGTAAAATCTCCAGATGAGCCCCAAGAAAAAGGCGAGGAAAAGGAGACGGCGCGCTGGGGTGCATGCAAGGCGCCAGTCGAAGAGACCAAGGACTATATTGCCTGCAAATGGGCAGCGGATCAGCTCCAGCGCGATTTTGACGGCAAGCCATTTTTCTTGGCGTTGGGTATCTCCAAACCCCACTTGCCGTGGATTGTTCCGCAGCAATTTTTCGATCTCTATCCGCTTGAAAATATAATACCGACAGAAATTATACGCGACGATATCGATGATATTGTTCGTAAGGACGGCCGGCCGATCTTTAAGCCGGGGATAGGTTTTTTTCAGGGGATAGATAAGGCCAACCTACACAAACAGGCGCAGCGAGCCTATTTGGCTAATATCAGCTATGTGGATTATTGTCTGGGCGTAGTGTTCGATGCGTTGAACAAGAGTAAATATGCCGGCAACACCATCGTCATGGTCTGGGGTGACCACGGCTGGCATCTGGGTGAGAAGACGAAATACGGTAAGACTGATCTGTGGGAAGAGTCGGACCGGGTGCCGTTTATCGTCAGCGTTCCGGGTTTAGTGAAGCCCGACGTCAAATGCGATGGCGTGGTCAACTTGCTTGATATGTATCCGACGCTGATAGAGCTGTGCGGTCTGCCGGCCAATCCGGAAAACGAAGGGCGCAGCTTTGCGCCGTTGCTGAAAAACCCGGCGATGGAGTGGAGCTATCCGACGCTCACCACCTATCAATATAAGAATCACTCCCTGACCGACGGTCGCTACCGCTACACGTGGTATGGCGGCAAGGCCGATGGAGCCGAGGAGCTCTACGACCACGCGAACGATCCCTTGGAACACAAAAACCTAGCCGCGAACCTCGAATCCAAAGCGATCATCGCCGGCTTTCAAAAATACCTGCCCACGCAAAATGAACCGAATTCACCCTCTAACAAGCTTTCCGGCGCCGACAAAAAGAAGATGAGAAAGGGCACCCAAAAGAGTGATGAGGAATAGCCTCATTCCAAAAAAACCGCAGTTCCCGAGTTAACTTTAATTAGTTAATTTTATTAAAAAACTAAAAACGAGTATCTGTTTATGTCTGCTAGTCGCTGCGGCGGCTGGCCCAGCGGTCGCGAAGGACGCGAAGCGACCGAACATCATTTTCATTTTTTCCGATGACCACGCGCTACCCGCTATCAGCGCCTACGCTGATCCGCGCAAGCTCATTGACACGCCGAACATTGACCGCCTCGCGAAGGAGGGCATGAGACTTGATCGTTGCCTCGTCACCAACTCGATTTGCGGCCCGAGCCGTGCCACGGTGCTTACCGGAAAATATTCGCACAAAAACGGGTTCTACAACAATACGAACAGCCGCTTCGACGGATCGCAGATCACCGCGCCAAAACTGTTGCAGGCGGCGGGCTATCAGACGGCGATGATTGGTAAATGGCACCTCGAAACCGAACCGACGGGCTTCGACTTTTGGCAAATTCTCCCCGGCCAGGGCCAGTATTACAACCCGCCGATGATCCGAAACGGCGAGAAAGTGAAGCTCGCGGGCTACGTGACGGACAGCATCACCGATGCCACGCTCGACTGGCTGAAGCAGCGCGACGAGTCGAAGCCATTCCTGCTCATGCTCCAGCAAAAGGCGCCGCACCGCGAGTGGGAGCCTGCCCTGCGTGACCTCGGCTTCGACCAAGACCGCAGATACGACGAGCCACCCACACTCTTCGACGACTACGCCGTCCGCGGCATCGCCGAGCGCGATCAACAGATGACCATCGCGCAGAAGATGAATGACAAGGATTTGAAGCTTGTCGCGCCGGGTGGCCTTAACCCAGAGCAACGCAAGACCTGGGAAGCCTACTACGGGCCGCGCAACGCGGCGTTCCAGCAGCAGAAACTCACCGGCAAGGAACTCACGAGTTGGAAATACCAGCGCTACATGCACGACTACCTTGCCTGTGTGAAGTCCTTGGATGACAGTGTCGGTCGCGTGCTTAAGTATCTAGACTACGAAGGCCTTGCGGAAAACACCATCGTGATGTATTCCTCCGACCAGGGATTCTTCCTCGGCGAACACGGCTGGTTCGACAAGCGCTGGATTTTTGAGGAATCGCTCCGCGCCCCGCTGCTCGTCCGCTGGCCCGGCGTGACTAAGCCCGGCAGCACGTCTCGCGACATCGTTTCCAATCTCGACTTTGCCGAGACCTTCCTCGACGCCGCCGGCGTCCCGATTCCCGCCGAAATGCAGGGCCGCAGCCTGCTCCCCGTGCTTGCCGGTCAGACGCCCGCCGACTGGCGAAAATCATTCTACTACCACTACTACGAGTATCCCCAGCCGCACCATGTCCGCCCCCACTACGGCGTCGTCACCGACCGCTTTAAATTGGTGCAGTTCTACGGCACCGGCGAGGACTACACCGAGCTGTTTGACCTGCAAAAGGATCCTCAGGAAATGAAGAGTGTCTTCGACGCCCCGGCCTACGCCGCGACGCAAAAGGAACTCCAGGCCGAGCTCGTCCGTCTGCGCAACGAACTGCAAGTCCCGGATCAAATTTTCCCGGAGTTATTTGGCGGGAGAGCCAAAGGCAAGAAGGACGCGAGCGGGGAGTAGCCCTCCATTTGTCCCGGCAAATATCTACTCAATCGCGGCCAGCCCCCAACCGAACCCAAAAGATGAAACGCTCAATTCTCCGTTTGATAACAGCCGCAGTATCTGTCGCCGCCCATTGGGCGGGCACTTCCGCCTTCGCCAATGGCGCTGACTTCACGCCCCTCTCGAAGCCGCAATACAAACTCTACTCGGTGTGCTCCAATAAAATTGACGCATCCAAGGAAGACTTGCGGCTCATTGCCGAAAATTTTGAATTCTATCACGGGAAGTTTCAGCCCGAACAGGCGGATGCCATCCGCGAGATCAACCCGGCATTCAAGTGTCTGACCTACATCAACAGCACCTACACGCAATCTGAGGCCGATGTCCGCCTCGTGGAATCCCAATACCGTGATTGTCTGAGCATGCTGGTGGCGGCTCGCTTGTCGCAGTCGATCGAGGCCGGAAGCACGAAGTTCCGTGTTGAGCCCGCCGGAGACGGGCAAAAGTCTGGCGGAAAAGAAGTGCCAATTCCGATCCGGGCCAGCACGATCGCGGGTGACTATTCGTCCATTGAAAATGGCAAGCCGAGCACGAAGTTTTACGTCTTTTGGATACGCATCGGCGACGAGTTGATGCGCGTCAATCAGTTCATTCCCGCGACGGGTGATATCGAGGTCGCGCGAAGCTTCGCCGGCACCGCCTCGGCAGCGCATCCGGCGAAGGCGAACGTTTTTTCCCCTGTTTACCTTGGCTTTGATCGTAGCCCGAAGAGTAAAGAAAGTGCTAACACCTCTTCCCGTGGCAACTATCCAAACGGGCACGACGATAAACTTCGCTACGTGCTGGATCCGGCCTATAGAAAGGGCTACCTTTTTCAGGGTGAAACCGTGCTGAAGGCCATGCAGGAAAATCGCGTGGACGGCGTGTGGATGGACACCCTGAATACCGGCACCTTTAATCTGAGTGATTGTCTCGGCCGCGCGGCCGCCGGGAAGGTCTGGGACTTCGCTAAAAACCAGCCCTACGCTCCCGATGACTTTCGCCTGGGCCAGGAGAAGAAAGTCGCCTTTATAGGGCAATTCATCAACGAGCGACTCGGTAAGTTCCCGTTCCTCGTCGCCAATAACCTGACTGACGCGTATGCGCCGGGGCGCGGCGGGCTCAAACTACTTTTGATGGCCACGGAGGTGAAGCCGCGCCCGCTGGATGCCTACTGCATGGAAGGCGGTCTCGAGTTGCAGAGCCCAGAAAAATGGAAAAAGCGGATCGTGATGCTCATGGACGCCGCCCAAAGTGGCCTCGCCGCGGCCCCGATCTGGGCCAATGCGGGCTCTCCGAGCTATGCCGAATCGGAGCCCGACACGCCCGGACGCGACAAGGCCGAACGGTTTGGTTACGCCAGTTACCTGCTGGGAGTCGAAAAAGAGGGCAAGACGCTGATGGGCACCTACGCCTTCTATCAGGCCAACGGCAAGCGTTTCGTAAAAATCCATCCCATGTATTATTACCCCATTGGCTACCCGGCTGTAACCGTGAAGCCCAATGAGTTTGGCAAATACCTTATGAAGGACGTTCCGGTTTACCACCGTTCGTTCACCAATGGCCTCGTGCTGGTAAATTCGTCCGATCAGGACTGCCCGGTGAAACTCGAAGAAACGTATTTTGATCCTGATACGCGCCAGTTGGTTACGACAGTCACAATGTCCGCCGGCACGGGCAAAATACTGCTCAACAAGCCATAAATGCACCAACACACAATGATACACTTTTTCATTATCCAGCTCGCGATCTGCGGATTGCTAGTCATTGCGCAAGCCTCCGATCGGCATTCGGGTAAGGTCGCTGTCGCACCCACCCAAAAGATTGAGCTGTTCGACGGCCAAAGTCTTTCCGGCTGGGTATTCGTTTCCAAGGACACCAGCGCGCCAGTCGATGACATTTGGTCGGTGACTGATGGCATCATCGTGCCAGCACGTTTTTATACCGTTGAGATCAACAAGCCGGAAGGACGAACAATTTGAAAAAACAAGTTATTAAGAAAGTAATGAATTGGATAAAAGTCTGGGGAACAGCGCTGATCATTGGTTTTCCGATGACCTCTTCTGCGGCGGTAAAAATCTACTCCGCGCCCGCAGGCATTGATTGCAGTGGCGACTTCGCGGTGACCGTGGACGGGCGGGAAGCTTTTGTCTTCTATATGGCAGAGAACGGGCTGAGGAAGAAATTCCTGCCCGGTGCGGATATCACGAAGTTGAAGGAGCCTAAAGTTGTCATTAGAAACCAGACCGAAGATGACCCGATTAGGAAGGAAAGCCGGAAAGCGCGTGAGTCCTGGGTTTCCTTCGAAAGCGATGGTCTAATGCCCCTCAGTATTGGGCAGTTGGCGGACAAACTGCCGCTGGAGAACATCCTGCTCATCGACGGCCTCGGCAACGCCGTTAAGCACGAGATCGCCGGCGGGAGGATTTCGTTCACCGCGAGACCGGGTAACAAATACCTGCTGGTTCTCAACCGTGACCTCTCGCGTCGCCTGACCATCTTCGCCGAAACTCCCGAGCAGGATGTGCCGGATAAGAACGGCCCCGACACCTTTCTGATTCAGCCGGGCACCCCGCGCGCTTCGTATGAAGTAACGACGAAAAAAACCCTGTTTTTCGCGCCTGGTCTGCATGAAATGGGCGACAGTTTTCCGCTCCGGCCGGAGCTTCAGATTTATCTGGCGCCGGGAGCTTACGTGCGCGGCTTCTTCACCTGCCCGCCAGAGGCGGAGACCGCCGGCGCGTCCGGAGTTAAAATCTTCGGTCGTGGCATCCTTTCGAGTGAGTATAACCAAACGACCGATGGCCCGAACGACAATTTCCTCCCCCGTCCGCTGCGCTTCTGGAGCAATTCGATCTACCTCGGTGGCTTCAACCGCGAACCCGCCGACAAGCAGATCGTCAAGGACATCACCCTCATCTATCCGTCGCAGCAACCCATCATGGGCAATGGCTCGAATACGCTCATTGAAAACGTCAAGGTCTTCAACTTCGAGAAGGATTTCGGCGCCATCTGCGTTGGCTCGCAGGCAGCGGTGCGAGATTGCTACGTTTCGACCGACGTCCGTGCGCTCACCACATTCGGATCGGACACGACTTTTAGCCGCAACATGATCGTTGGCTTCGAAGCGGGCACGCCGTTTCACCTCGGTGACCGCATTCTCGACAATCTTAACAACATCACCTTCGAAGACTCTACCGTGGTCGGAAACTGGGGCACCCTGTTCTGCGTCCAGCAGGTGCATTTCGGAAATCTCAGCAACCTGACGGTTAAAAATATCAAGGCGATCTATGCTGGAACCAAGCCCAGAACCTCGCTGCTGAGTCTGGCGGTCGGCTTCTCACCGTATCGCCGGGATAACGATCAAGGCAGCATCAGCGGTGTGACCGTCAGTGATATCCGCATCACCGCATGGAACAAGACGCCGAAAGTCGCGGTGGACGCCTTCGGTTTCAGCGAGCGGTGCGCAGTGCGTGGCGTCACGGTCGAAAACATTACGGTCAATGATGAGCCTGCGGAGTTTTTGCCGGACATCGAACAGCATGCCTACCAAATCGCTATTGGTGGAACAACCATTGCCGAAGGAAAGCGCCCGACAGCTAAACCGCCTTACCGGAAATACCCGCTCGTCGAACCGGTGGCCAACCCAGCCGAGGCCTACCCCCGCCGCGACGAGGATGGCGACAGGTTGGGCCGGAACATCGCACACCGGATCGCCTATCCCTCGGCCGCGGATAAGGCCAACCCCAGTTTCCCGAAAAGCCTCTCTGCGGCATTTGATAATGTAGCCACCGGTGCGAGCCTGGACGGGATCAAGACGATCGCAGCGCCGACCGAGGATTTCCTGCAAACCTTCGCGCCCGTCACCGACCCGCGCATGCACGCTCTCCATTCACCAGACTACGAAGTAATTGTCGCCCAGAAGAGCAGTCGCAGTCCGGCAGCGTCGGTCCCGGTGTATGAAAACATCGGAACGATGAACAGCACGGGTAACTCAATCAGTTGCCCACCGCCGATGCCCACCGAGCACTTTGCTAACTTCACCCACCGCGGACCGGTGGAGGTGACGGTGCGCATGAAAGAGCGCGCACCCGTCATCAAAGAGGCCCTGATCCTACCCTCGCAGCTGAATATCCAGCCGACTTATGCCGCAGACCGGCGGAGCTTTTCGTTTACCGTGCCCGGTCCCCAATACGTCGCCATCATCGTCAACAGCGACTGGCTGCGCCCCTTGTTTGTTTACGGGAATCCACCGGAGGCGCCTGCGCCCAATCCAGCCGACGCAGCGGTCCTCACCATCAAAACAGGCGACGACTTCAAAACCCTGGAAAACCGCAAGAAACTCGCAGACTTCCGCGTCATCTATTTTGCCCCGGGCTATCACGACATCGGATTGTTTTTCCCGATTTTGAGCGACCAGACGATCTACATCCCTGGCGATGCTTACGTGGCGGGAACGATCCTCGGAATCAACCGGGCCCAAGCTAACAATAACGCTTACGGCACAAAGCTGATCACCCAAAACAAGAACATCTTTAACTACCCGGCCTTCAAGCAGGGCTATCGGGACGCGGCTGATTACGTTTACATGGATCCATCGAATAAGGGAACGGGTGACTTCCTCGGGTCGATTGAAAATTTCACGATTCGCGGACGCGGTATTCTTTCCGCTGAACCCATGGACTGGTTCAAGGGACAGGAGGACGTGCCCAGCTATCCGATCTTGGTGAATCGCGGGGGTATGAACGGCGTTCTTGAGGGCGTGACTCTCACCGGCAGGCATTTCCACTCGGCCAATTTCTTCGGTTCGCCCGCGCTGATCGCCAACGTCAAGACACTCTCCGGCTTTCATGGCAACACCGACGCTTCCCAGTGGGGCATGGTGCGTCGCAATCTTTTCAGCATTCAACAGGATGATGGCACTTACATTAAAACCGGCCTGGATATCGACGGCTGGTTCGCCTGGCAGCAGAACAATGCGAACGTCTTTTGTTTCACCCGAAACACGCCCACGGATGGCAACACCCTCGGCCACGCGCTCGTGCGCAACGTCACCGTCATTGACGGGCGTTATGGATCGGCCGGTGTCGGCAACCTGGCCGGCTCCGAATACAACCCGATGCGTGGCGGCTTCTGGCTTGGGATCAACCATGACAACAACAAAGCCAACTTCGGCTATATCGCCGACATCGTCATGCAGAACATTCGCTTCGAAACTACCGTAAACCCGCTCTTCCAGTTCGCGCCGATGACCGGCACGAATAACACCAAGCTGATCGGCGTCGAGGGCATCACCTTTGACAACATCCAAGTTCCCATGGGCCAGAACTGGAAGAGCATCTTCGGGGTCCGCCCGGAAGCGCCGGATGATTTCATGCGCGGCATTGTCATCAAAGACCTGTTTATCGGTGGCAAAAAAGTCACCGACTTTAACGAGTTCGCCCGGACGAGAAGCGACGGACGCAATTTGGATGTCAAAATCAAATAAGATGCTCGCGGCGGACCCTTTTGATTTTCCGCCAACGGGAAAGCACCCATGTATCCCACCGCAGCAATGACCACGCCCATCCGCACGCTCCGTCTGGCTGCCGCGTTCATCCTGCTCTCGACCAGCCCGGCTTTCGCTTCACCCCAGTCCGGTTCGCCTCCGCCGAACATCGTATTCCTGTTGGCCGACGATCTCGGCGGAGGCGACCTGCATTGCTACGGGCATCCTTATTCGCGAACGCCGAACATTGATTCCCTCGCCCGCGACGGCACCCGCTTTCTGCAAGCCTACGCCACAGGCGCAACCTGCTGTCCGGCGCGCACGGGGTTGATGACTTCGAAGTTTCCCGCGACGTATCCAACTTACCCGGCGAATGGCGGCTTTGCGGACCGCGTCACGATCACCGAGTTGTTAAAGAAACAAGGCTACGCCACGGGACATTTTGGCAAATGGCACATCGGCCCCGAACAGAAACCCGGCACCTACGGCATTGATTCCCTCATCACGGGCGAGGCGATCCAGAGCGGCAAAAAGGCGAAGATCGCCGACGACCGCGGGCGCGACGCGCACCTTTACGACGACGCCATCCATTTCATCGAGCAACACAAGGATGGCCCTTTTTATGTGAATGTGTGGGGCCATATCTCGCACAATCCCGTGAACCCCATCGGATCGCTGGTGAAGCGTTGGGGCGGGCTGCACGTGATGGACAGCAACTTCCCCGATCAGATGCACACCAAGTTTAACGACGTTCGTAAAGCCGGTGGCGACGTGGACGACGGGATGCGCCGTTACCTTGCGGACGTCGAATCGCTCGACGACAACGTGGGCCGACTGCTGAAGCGGCTCGATGAACTTGGCCTGCGCGAGAATACGATCGTCGTCTTCAGCTCCGATCAGGGCGCGGACATGACCAAGGCATCCCTCGGCGGACTGCGCTTCAATCAAATGGGCTTCAACGGAGCGTTTCGTGGTGGCAAACACACGCACTGGGAAGGCGGCGTGCGCGTGCCCTGGCTCGTGCGTTGGCCGGGGCACGTTCCCACAGGGCGCACCGACAAGCAATCCGTCATCAGCGGCGTGGACTGGCTGCCGACCTTGTGCGCAATCACCGGCGTGACAATCAACCCCAATGACTTCGACGGTGAAGACACTTCCGCAGCGTGGCTTGGACAGGCAGCCCATGTGCGCTCGAAGCCCCTTTTCTGGAAAACGAGTTCGCCGGGCAGCGAGTCCTTCATTCGCGAAGGACCGTGGAAACTGCGCAACCCAACCCGCAAAAATAACGGCGAAGTAGAACTCTACGACATCAGCGCCGATCCAGCCGAGTCAAAGAACCTAGCCGCACAAAGTCCTGAAATCGTGAAAAAGCTCTTCGCGAAGTTGATCGGTTGGTGCGCCACGTTGCCGAAGGAATACCTCAAAACAACCGACCGGGATGACTAAGTCGCCTTCGGTCAAACCTGCCTCTCCAATATGCAAAAGTTCTTTTTGCTCTTCCCCTCAAATCTCGACCGCGCAGCTCTCCATGCCGAGGTCGGTCAAAGGCAAGAAACATGAGTCATCGTTTTCAGCGAGTCGGTGTCGTTGCGGCGCTCGTGATGGGAGCATTTCTTTCGACGACGGTATGCCATGCTGAAGCCAAGCCGAATTCTCGACCGGACGTCGCGCAGTTTAAGCCTCAGGATCAGTATCCGACTGCCCCTAGCAACCGTGCCGGGATAACCTACGCAGGCGACGACACCGACTTCGCAAATCCCGAACGCGGGTGGTTCGTCTTCCGGGAACTGAAACCGCACGGCGACAACGTCAACTCTTGGGCCACCGATGCGCTGCTTGAGAACTACCACGCGCAGGGTTACCGGCTGGCCAAGCACATCCTTATCATCCCAACGCGTTCCGAACCAATCCCGCAAAGCTTTCTCGACGACCTGCAGCGCGAGGCGGACTTGATGCGGAAGCACGGCTTCAAGGTCATCTACCGATTCAACTACAACTGGAACCACGACATCAACAACGAGGATGCGCCGGTTGCGATCACACTCTCGCACCTTGAGCAACTTCGGCCGTTTTTTACGGCAAACATCGACGTGCTCTTCGCGATGGAAATGGGATTCATCGGCTTCTGGGGGGAGATGCACAGCTCGACGCAAGGCCACACGGTGCCGAAAACGGTAGGGCTTTCCGAAAGCGGCCAACGCATCCTGCACAAGGCGCTGGAGGTTTTCCCGCAGGAGCGCTTTGTCGCCGTGCGCTACCCGCAGATGATCTACCGTGATCCCACGAATTATGGCTCGCTGGGCTTTCTAAAACCGCTCGATGAGGCGTCCGCCTACAACGGCTCCGAACAATCGCGACTGGCCGCGTGGTATGCCAACTTTGGCGCGGGAGAAAAACTTTATCACCGCGACGCGGAGCTGCTTTCCAAATGGGCACCCGAGACGCGGTATGTGCCGATGTGGGCGCACTGCGACCACTTCGAGGACGTGACGATGGACCCTCGGGAATGGCTCGAAATGGCCCGCAGGTTTCACTTCGTGGCGCTCAGCAATCCCAAGGATGAATCGTCCACGAGGGACATCTTTGACCGCTGGATAAAGGACGGTGCCTACGACAACTTTGCCAAGAAGCTCGGCTACCGCTTCCGACTCGTCCGTGCCGAATTGCCGAAGACGTTGAGACCTGACTCTGGCTGCGAGGTGAAGATCGAGATGGCCAACGACGGGTTCGGGCGCGTCACGAACCCACGCGCCGTCGAGTTGATCCTTCGCGGCCCGGCCACCTACGCCGACCGTCTCGATGACGCACGCGGCAACCGCCTCTGGCTTCCCGGTCCGGGTGAAACGAAGACCCTCGCATTCACCGCCGGACTCCCGGCCGAGATGCTTCCGGGTGACTACGAGATGCTGCTGAACCTGCCTGATCCGCAGCCGTCCCTCGCCAGCAGATCCGACTTCAGCATCCGCTTGGAAAACGAGAAAATATGGGAAGCCGCAACCGGGTTCAATCGGCTCCTTCATGCGATCCACATTGAACCCAACGCGGATGGACAGCGCTACCAAGGCGCGCTGCAATTCACTCCGTGTAAAACTGGACCGCTACAATAGTCATCCGCACATCTGCTGAGTGCGATCAAGTGACCATGAAAAAAAAGCCAACCATGCGAACCCACAGCTCTTCCCCCTACCTTGTCACTCTGCTTAGCTTTCTGCTGACACCGCTAACCCTAGCGCAACGCCCCGAACTCAAAACGGGGCCGAATGCCGATCTCGGCGGTGCTTCGCTCATGCCGGCGAATGATGAATGGAATCGCGGCGTCTCCAGGGACCCCGTAGACCCACGCAGCGATGCGATCATTGCCAGCATTGGCGCGGAGAAGGGACTGCATGAGGACTTTGGCCTTGTCTGGCAGGGTGCACCGGGAGGCATACCGTATTACGTTGTCGGCGGCGATCAGCCGAAGGTGACGGTGATTTTCAACGAAGGCAAAGACGAGAGCGATCCAGGCCCGTATCCCATCCCGCCCGACGCGTGGATCGAAGGCGGCGCCAAAAGTGACGGCGACCGCCACGTGCTCGTGCTCGATAAGGACAACTGGAAACTCTACGAACTCTACCGCGCCTTCCCAGCCGACGGCGGTAAATCGTGGCATGCATACAGTGGCAGTGTGTTTGATTTGAAAGCGCCCACGCCACGCCCCGCAGGCTGGACGAGTGCCGATGCCGCCGGCCTGCCGATCCTACCCGGACTGGCCCGCTACGACGAGATTTGCGGCACCCGGAAACTCACGCACGCCCTGCGCTTCACCGTCCAAAAATCCCGCCGCGCCTACGTGCCACCCGCCACGCACTTTGCCAGCCCGCACCAAGAGGAAAACCTGCCGCCCATGGGCATGCGCGTGCGCCTCAAGGCCAGCTTCGACACCAGCAAATACACCGGCGCGGCCCGAGTCATCCTCGAGGGATTGAAAACCCACGGCATGATCCTCGCCGACAATGGTGGCGATTGGTTCATCAGCGGCGCACCGGATGAACGCTGGGTTCACGATGAACTTACCCCCATCCGAAACGTGAAGGGCAAGGACTTTGAAGTCGTAAAAATGGGCACCCTGACGACCCGATGAAGCATTCACCCCTTAACCCATTAACCCATTAACCCATTAACCCATTAACCCATTAACCCCATGAGCCATTCCCGGCGTTTTTTCCCAGCCACCCTCACGCTTGCGCGGCTCTCCCTGGCCCTTCTGTTGCCACTGACCAGCGTGGCTGTCCCCTTGCCGACCGCCGTCAGCCCTCAAGGCACCTTGCTGCGCGGAGGTGCCGAGATCTTTCCCTTTGGCATCTATCATACTTCATGGATCGGCGAGCGCTATGGGGACGAGCGCGCTCAAGACCTGCTCGCCATCCACGACAACGGTCTTCGCATCCTGATGACCACCCTTGACCCCACCAGCCGACAATCCGATTTCACTCTTCTCGACGACGCGGCTCGGCGCGACATGGGCGTCATGGCCGAGCTTTACCTTCCCGCCCTCGGCCTACTAATCGATCAAATGAAGAGTTACCCTGCCATCATCTCCTGGCAGATCGGTGATGATTTTAATGTCACGTCTTCAGAAAATTACTGCTCGCCCGAGCTCCTCAAGGAACGCCACGAGTTGGCTAGGGCGCACGACCCCAACCACGTCACCTACGCAAGCGGCGGTTCTGCGCCGGTGGCGCGGTATCGGTCATTCAAAGACTATCAAGGCTGCATCAACATGATCGGCATCCAATGCTATCCCGTGGACAACAAGCCGGATTTTCCTGATGAACTGATGCTTGAGCTTTGTTTCCAACAGCTTCAATCACGAGTTGGGGAAATCGAAGGCTCGGGCATTGTCCCCATCGCCAACTTGCAATCCTTCAGTTGGTCGAAAAAGGGCATTTTCCCCACTCCCTCCGAATCTCGAAACATGCTCTATGGCGCACTCGCCGCAGGGGTGAAGGGCGTCTTGTATTACACATTCTACGACGGCACGCCTATCAACGGCCACGTGACGCTGAACCAGCAGAACCCGGCACTTTGGGACGAAATCAGGAAGCAGTCCAAGGAGATCAACCAACTCGCTCCGTTTCTCCTCAAGGGCACCCGCCGCGCCCTCACGTCCAACGCGGAGCATGTCCATGTTTTCATGTGGGAAAACGACTCGAAGAAAATCCTCGTGGTCTTCAGCACCGACCGAAGCGTCGCGCGGGATTTGCGCGCGGAAATTCCCAATTCGGCAGGCGAAACACTCTCAACTCTATTTGCCAACCGGCCGGCCGGATTGGAACTCAAAGACGGCATCCTAAACGGCAGGATTAGCCCCGAGGAAGTTCACGTATATTCTGTCTCGGAGTCCGCCCAACTCCGCCCCCTCGAACAATAATCCCCAAGAAATCAGTCGTAAAAATCAGCCATGAAAACACCTGCCTTCGTCGTCTCTATTTTGATTCTTATCCTGGCGCAATTTGCCCGCGCGGAATCCTCTCCCGCGTCGTTCGCCTACATCCTGCAGGCCGATTCCTTCGCGAAAAAAAACCTGCGGCCGTCGCGCAGCTCAGGGATTGCGATCGCGATTGGATCGTCCTCGATGCGACCTTCGCTGGCGACACGCCGTGGGAGCGGGCCGATCTCGACGCGATCCGCAGCGGTAAGGAAGGGCGGAAAGTGGTCGCCTACATCTCCATAGGCGATGCGGAGAGCTACCGTTCCTACTGGCGCCCCGAGTGGGGCAGCAATGGCAAGCGCACCGCCGCCGCGCCGGCTTGGCTCGGGATCGAAAACCCGGACTGGAAGGGGAATTTCAGGTCAAATATTGGAACGCCGAATGGCAGAATATCATGCTGGCCGCGATTGACGACGCGATGGCGTGCGGTTTCGACGGCGTGTATTTGGATATCGTGGACGGCTTCGAGACGTATGAGCAGAACGGCGAGGATTTCATCGATGACCGCATGAACCCCGAGACGAAGCACACCTATCGCCGCGACATGGTGGACTGGGTGAAAGCCATCGCCGCCCGCGCCCGCGCGAAAAATTCCGCTGCGCTTATCATCCCGCAGAACGGCTCCCAGCTCGTCGCCAATGGCGACTTCGTCGAAGTCATAAGCGCCATCGGCATCGAGGACCTGTTTGCCAATGGCAAAAAGCTCCAGCCCGACTCGCACACGGATGAAATCCTCGGCCATCTGAAAAAATGGCTGCGGCAAAGAAGCCCGACCTGCTCATCGAATATCCGAAGAAGCCGGACCTGCAGGCGCAGTCAAAGAAATTGGCCGAGGAGAACGGTCTCGTTTGGCTCGTGGCGGATCGTCAGCTCAAGACGCTTGGCGAATCCGGCGAGTGAGGCTCTGGCCCATGCCGGAAGACTCCAGCACGCCGCTCACTTCTTCGGGGTGCGGATGATGATTTCAACGAGCTCCTTCCGGGCCGCCGCCCATACATCAGGATCAATCGCCCAGGAAATATCGCCACGCTGCCAGGTCGGGTCCTCCGGATCGGCTACGCCCAGCTCCCAGGCAACCTTGGGAACCATCCGTTCCACAATCTTGGTCGTTGCCGCTTCATCGATGCGTCCCGCCAAGGTGAGATAATCGTGATCTTGCAATCCGCGCCGCCACTGCTTGAGGCGCAGGCTGGCGAACGGTCCCTTTACGCCATAGGAGGAAGCGGGATAGAGTTTGTCCGTGCCCGGATACATGAGCACGCCGTCGCCGTTGGCATAATTTGCTCCCGTTTCTCCCGCGCTCGGATCGCGCCGCGTCGTGGGGCCAAACGTTTTTGCCGTGGTGAAAAGATCTGTTTTGTTTCCGCCGCCTTCGCGGTTGGTATAAAAGGTGGCTTCCCAAAAAAAATAACTATCCACTTTGAAGCGATATTGAATCCAGCTATTCACCCAGAGGGAAACTCCGTCGTCCTCCGTGCAGAAGGAACCGCCAAAAGGGCGCACTCCGTTGTAGAGATAAAATTTACGGTCAGGTTTGTCCGTGTATTCCGGCAGCGCCTGCTCCCAGTCTTTGGCCACGCCCAGGCTGAGTTGCGAGGCAACCACGTTGATCGTTGGCACGTGCTTGGCCGCAGCGGGTAGCTGGACCGTCGCCATCGAGGGCATCCGTTTTCCGACGCCCGGATTCCGGGCCATCCACTGCGCCCATTTTTCGGTCGGGCCAAAATCTTTCGACTCATCAATCAGGTAGAGAAAGTAGTCCACTTGAGGCGCGTTCGCATCGAACCAGTTGACCCACGCGTCGCAGTGTTTCTGGATCGATTTTTCGTTCTGCCAATCCTTTGGAATCCCGTAGGTCCGGACGGAATAAACGGTGTTACCCACCCCGGCGCCCGGGCCGTCATATCCATTGGGGGCGCTGAAGAAATCTCCTTTCAGGCGTGCGGCAAAATGGTCGTTGGGACGATCCTGCGTTTTGTCTTCGTGTTCCAGGCCGCTGGAATCTCCGATGAGGGAAATCTTATGCCGGTGGGCGAGGAGGAAGTGGCGGTCTTGGATGGTTTTTCCCAAAGCCTCCTCCTGCGGATCATCAATCCAGCTTTTTCCCAGATAACGCTCGTTGATATTGGAGCCGGACAAAAATAGCATACTCTTACCAGTGGGCACATCAGGCAGGGCAAAGGTATAAACGGTCAGCGTCACGGGCACGCGCTTCGTCGGGCCGCCCGCCTCCTCCACGGTCACCTCGCCCTTGTAAACACCAGGCGCGGTGCTTTTGGGGATGTAAACATCGGCCCAAATGCTCTGGTTGCGGCCGGCCGCGATAGCGAAAGGCGGCACTAGTTCCAGCGGCACCGCGATGTCGGGGTAGGCCCTGTCGTGATCCGGACGATCCGACCAACCCGTCCCCGCCTTGGCGTGTCCATCGTCGCTCCACGGCCGCCGCAATCGCTCCGGCACATGCCGCTCGTCGTAGGTCTCGTAATTGTTGCCGATCGAAAGCCCTTGGATGGGCAAATACCGGACAAAGAAAAGTTCGATGGGACGTCCCACCCAATTAAAAACACCATCGCCGGCAACGGCCTTGGATTGGATTTTTCCGCCCTTGGCTTTCAGCGTATCAAAGCGAACCTTCACGTCCTTCGCGCCTGTTTTCGCGGCTTCCAGCACGAGGTTAAAGCTCACCACTTCGTTGGCCGCACCGGAGAGGCAAATGGTCCCGCCGTTCCACAAGTAACTGTGAACCTTACGGCCGTTGGGTGAACCCACCCGAAGCTCGTCCTGGCTGACTTTGTCGCCTCCATCGTTGCCCCAAATGGCCGTGATTTCTGCACCCAACGGTGCGGCTTCAAGAAGGAGAATGATGAGAAACGTGACGGGGGATTTCATTAGATTGTTCGGCCCATTTCGTCCGGCCTGACGAACGGGGAGAGATCGTAACGCGTGAACCTTAAGAGAGGGTGGTAAACCACAACCCGACTATGGGGGCCGCCAAGGAACTCCCCGGCCATCTCCTCATTTAAAAAAATTATTAACCCAGCTTGGCCTCTGGAGGATCACCATGCCTTGTCTCGAGCTTGGAAAACAGAACCCCGTGCTCGCTTCTTGCGCTTAGTGTATTCGGGCCCCGCTATATGTCTCCCGCGCGGATTGCGTTTGTGCTCATCGTCCATCCGGTCGGTCAGTTTGGGTGTATATTGCCCCTGCACGTTATCTACACTGTTTAATCACGGGGATAGGTTCTTGGTTTGACGCTTCTCCCTAGCTAGACCAGATGAGTTTAGGACTATTTACCGTCCCAAACATCCTGGCCGATGGCGTCGTTGGGAGCGGCAGCCATCAGGGCATCTAGAGTGTATCTTTTCGTATGCCCATCTACAAAGAGGACATGAATTGCGTCTTTATGGCGAAATGAGAGAATCTTGCGAGCCGCCGGAGCGGCGGCGATGTCTGTTTGGCCTTCTGTGAAGTTGATGCCTGCACCGCCGGCGGCGATGTTACCGGTCGCGTCCACCAAGGCATCAAGCAAAAGGAAAGTCCTCGAGGGGTTTGGGATTGATGAAGCGAGACGCGGTCCGTTGGGGGCGGCGGCGCCCGCTGCATTGGTTTTTTCGAGCACATACGTGGCCACGTATTGAATTATATTAACCTTGGTAGGATCGGGCTGGATTTCTTCTCCGGGGCAATAATATATTTTGCTGCTCAATGACTTGTTGGTGCCAGTCTGGGTGGGTATGTATGGATAAAGAGCTTTGGCCCAGTTGAGATTATTAACGGGATCATCGGGAGCATAGTTATATCGGAGTCGCGGATAGTAACCTTTGTTGTCCGATGGGTAGAGATTGATAGCCACGCCAATTTGACGAAGGTTAGAGACGCAGTTAGCTCCTTTGGCGGTTTTGCGGACCGAGCCCACGGTGGGGATGAGGATCGCGGCAAGAATGCCAATAATGGCAATCACGGTAAGGAGCTCAATGAGGGTAAAGCCTCGCGAGGCACGGGGAGATGCTAGGCAATATTTTTTCATGTCGGAATGGGCGTGGGAGGCAGCTTGCCTACTCGAAACAAATACCTATAAAATCTTCGGAACTGGGGAGCAAATTAGCGAAAATGCAGGAGGGACCAATAGTGAACTCCCAATTGCCCATAAAATCTTACGCGAAAATTTCAGATGCGACGCAAAAACAATAACGAATAGATCGTTCGTCCAATTAAAGCGTGCACCAAATTCTACTCAGAGAAAGTGTGACGCAATGGCGGAATTAGGAGCGTGTTTACGTTGAGCCTCGATCGGAACGTTCCGTCGATTTTAACCGTTCGCATCATTCTTGGTGGGTTGCTGCTTGGTTCGCTGGTTCTCGCGCAACATCACAAACTTCAAATGATGCCAAATTCCTATCTCGGCTGAGCGATACTCTCATGTCTGCGAATTAAGAATGGAATCGCGAAGCCTCCAAAAAACCGTGGACCTTCGCAGCGATGCAATCATTGCCCGCATCCGTGCTGAAGACTCACTGCACGAGGACGTTGGGTTTGACTGGCAGGGTGCGCAACCAAGCATTATCTACTTTCCCCGTGGCGATTAGCAGAAGTTGCTGGTGACTTTCAATAAAGGCAAAGTCGAGAGAGATTCCGTCTCACATCGCATCCTGCCCGATTCACGGGCCGAAGGCGCCTCGAAACGAAGGCCTCCTCCATTGTGCTCTTGCTCGATAAGGACACTCGGAAACTCACGCATGCCCTGCGCTTCACGGACAAGATACCCAATCGGGCCTAGGTGCCACCAGTCAGGCACTTTGCCAGTCGGCTCAAAGAGTTAATCCTGCCGGCCCATGGTCCTTAAAATGTAAGACCCGAACATGGGACGGGCTCCATAACTCCGTTCCTGTTAGGCAGGCTCTGTAAACCTAGTAATCTTAGACTAGCCACTCGCGGAATTCGTTGGCATGTGCCCGTCATCATCCAGATGCCGCAAGGGACACAGGCCAACGTCGAAAGGGGACACTCGAGTTCAATTAATGTTACCGTCTCCAGAGAAAACCCGCGATGCATGCGAACGCGGCGGGGGTGGGGGAGGGGGGGGATTTACGAAGCAACGGGCCTCGCCCAGATCTTATTTTCCCGCTTCAGGGGTCGCGGCGGTCGCTTTCTCCGAAGGGATTATGGTTTCGGCAGGCGTGACGGTCGCAGCAGACGAATCCTCAGCCGCAGCTTGCATTTGCTTCTTTTTCTTCCCCTTGTTCTTCTTCTTTTTGGCGCCCTGTTCAGGCTCCTGCACCTGAGCTGCGGGATCAGCAGCGGGAGCCGGGGCAGAAACATCGGCACTGGTGCTCGGAACTGCGGTAGCAGTGGTAGCAGCATTTTCGGCGCGAACCGACACCATGGCCATGCCAAGGGCAAGGAGCATTAGGAATAACTTTGATTTACGTGTGGATTGCATAGGTAGGATGGTTACGGGAGTTTAAGTAAGGGGCCAATCAAACGCTAACTCCCGAGTCCCGATGATATCTTACGCGAAAATTTGCGATTAGACTCACAAAAAATGCCGAATGGAGCGTCCGCCCATTTAAAGCGTTCACCAAATTCTATTTGGAGAGGGGGGGCGCTGGAGGAAGTAGAGTCGTTTATACTTTGAGCCTTGATCGATCGGAACGTTCGGTCGATTTTTCCACCGACCGCTTCATTCTCGGTCGAGTGATTTTGAGGGCGCATCCAAATCCTCAATGCTGAATTACGATCATTTGTATTACGCACAAATTAAATTACTTACAGCTACATAGCCGCAGGGCCTATTCTGGTTTCAGGACGGCTTTACCCTAAATCGGATTCGTTTAAAACCGGAAATGCGCGAATCATCGTTAGATTCGGAGCATAGCGGGGGTTTATGACATACGCTCCTTGTGGTTCGAGTCAGCTGGCGCGTGTGTCCCGCCTCTCAATCTTTTCATCCCGCTTCACATAAATTCCTTAGCTAAGTCCGAATTACTTCGGTGCCCCTTTGTTTCATTCAAAACCCACATGAAATATTACCCTGTTGCTATATTCCTTACCTCCCTAGTGACATTGCTGAGTCTGAAGGCTTCGGAAGCTCCCGCTCCTGCAAAGCCGCCCAACATTGTGGTTATCATGGCCGACGATCTTGGCTTCGGCGATCTTAGCTGTTACGGCGCCAAGGCGGTCCCGACACCCAATGTAGATCGAATCGCTTCCCGTGGCGTGCGTTTCACCAACGGTTACGCACCTGCCTCGACTTGCACCCCCTCGCGCTATGCCATGCTCACTGGCGACTACGCGTGGCGCCAGATAGCGAAACAAACAACTATTTTAGATGGTGACGCCCCCCTAGCGATTGAGCCGGGCACTTTGACGCTGCCGGAGATGCTTCGGCGTATGGGTTATGCCACTGGGATTGTCGGTAAGTGGCATCTCGGTTTGGGCGACGGCAAGACCCCCCTTAACTTTAACGGCGAGGTAGCGCCAGGCCCCCGTCAAATCGGTTTTGATTACTCGATTATCATACCCGCGACCGTGGACCGTGTTCCCAGCGTGTGGCTGGAGAATGATCGGGTCGTTGGACTGGATCCAGCCGACCCTATTTCGGTCAGCTACAAAAACAACATCAGCGATACCCCCTTGGGCACGGAGCGTCCCGACTTGCTGATGCAAAAAGCCGATAAGCAGCATTCCAACTCAATCATCCACGGGATCAGCCGCATCGGTTATATGAAAGGTGGCCACGCCGCCCGTTTTAAAGATGAAGATCTACCCCATACCGTGGTGGATAAGACGGTGGACTTTCTGGAAAAGCACCAGAGCAAGCCCTTCTTCCTTCATGTCGGATTGTTTGAACCCCACGTGCCTCGGGTAGCCGATCCGCGCATAGTCGGCGCAACCGGCAGCT
The DNA here is from genome assembly GCA_000972765.1 of Verrucomicrobia bacterium IMCC26134. GTDB lineage: Bacteria > Verrucomicrobiota > Verrucomicrobiia > Opitutales > Opitutaceae > IMCC26134_A. Next base: position 1,384,292 of record CP011265.1, read on the forward strand.
GCGGCATCCGCGGCGACGTGATTCGCCAGATGGATTGGCAAACAGGAAAGATTCTCGATGCCCTCGAACGCCTCAAGCTGACCGACAACACCCTTATTCTTTTCACCAGCGACAACGGCCCGATCTTTTTCGACGGTTATGAGGATAACGCCAAGGCCGATGCCGACGCCGCCTGGCATGATCCGGCGGGTGGGCTACGTGGCTTCAAATACTTGGTTTATGAAGGCAGCACCCGCGTGCCTTTCCTTATGAGCTGGCCCGCAAAAGTGCCCGTCGGTGTTTCCGACCGCATGATTTGCCTTACTGATATGATGGCAACGTGTGCCGCAATTACTGGTGCGCAAATTCCTGCGGGTGCCGCGGTAGACAGCCTTAATCAGTGGCCCGTTTTACAGGATCGTAGCGCGAACGCTATTCGTGAATCGGTAGTGCAGCAGGGCATCTCCGGTGCTTATGCAATTCGTCATGGCGACTGGAAGCTCATTCCCGCCAATGCGGTGAAGCAGGCTAACGGCATGGGCTCCGGCGCGAACCCCGACGACCCCCGCTTCGCCGCCGCAATCGTGCGGGAAACTCTTTTATTCAACTTGGCTGAAGATCCGGCAGAGACCAAAAACCTCGCAAGCGAGCGCCCAGAAAAAGTGAAAGAACTGTCCGCTCTCCTGCGAAAAACCGGCGTGCGCCATGTAAGCGGTTTGGAGTCCGACTAACTCTTAGGAGTCCAATCGTTATATAAAGCGCCCAGAGTTACCGGAAAAACCAACAGGAAATGTGTAACTTTTCCTTCAGGCATTCGCCCACGGATATCGGACGATCCACACCCCCTAGACGTGGTTAACCCATGTTATCCCTCGTTCAGCCCTCCGGGCCGGGGTTGATGCTCTAATACAAAATACTTTATTTAAATTAATGAGAACCCACATTGCGTGTATCGGCCTGATATTGACCTCGGTCGCCTGCTTACGCGGAGCCGAGGCACCCCGTCAGCCCTACAACATCTTGTTTATCGCCGTAGATGACCTGAACGACTGGGTCGGCACCTTCGGTGGTGCTCCCCAAGCGAAGTCAGCCACGCCGAATATTGATCGCTTTATAGACAGCGGAGCGATGGCCTTTCAGCAGGCCAGCTGCGCCGCCCCCGTCTGCGCTCCCTCGCGTGCTGCACTACTCTCGGGCATGATGCCGAATCGCACCGGTGTTTATCTTAACACCCAACGGTTCCTCGACTCTACGGCCGTGCAGACCCACCTGACGCTGCCTGAGTATTTCAGCAAAAACGGCTACTTCACGCTCTCGACCGGCAAGATTTTCCACCGTCACCCCGGTGATTCGGGTCAATGGGCGTGGGACCTCTGGTTCGATGGTGACGGCGGTAAAGGTGGCGGTGCTGATCCCAATCACGTCACCAGTCGCAAGAAGAATTTAGTGGATGGGGAAACAAACGTAGTGCCTGCAGTCGAAAGCGAAGGGGATGAAGGCGGCGAGGGCGAAGGCACGGATTTTGCCTGGGGGCCGACAAGGGGCGGCAAGGAAGAGACCAAAGACTGGAAAGCCGCCGAATGGGCGGTGCAGCAACTCGCCACCCCTCGCGACAAGCCCTTTTTCCTCGCGCTCGGCATTTCGAAGCCGCACCTCACGTGGTTTGTCCCGCAAGAATATTTTGACCGTCATCCCTTGGAGGGCATCACGCTCCCGAGAATCCTCGATGGAGACCTGAATGATATCACCACCCCCAGCGGGGCGGTTAAGTTTAAACCCACCTCCGATTTCAATTGGGCGATGGAAGACCCAAAGCTATTTAAAAGTGCCCTGCAGGCCTATCTCGCCGCCACCAGTTTGGCCGATGATTGCGTCGGGCATGTTCTGGATGCCTTGGCCAAGAGTCCGGCCAAGGATAATACTATTGTCGTAATCTGGGGCGACCACGGATGGCATCTCGGAGAGAAGCAACGCTTTCGCAAGTTTACCCTTTGGGCTGAATCCGCCCGTGTGCCTTTGATCATCCGCACCCCGGATATGAGCGCACGAACCGATAGCCCCCGCGCGGTCAACTTGATAGATCTCTATCCCACCCTGATTGATTTATGCGGTCTGCCGCCAAAGACCAACATAGACGGACGCAGCATCGCGCCTCTCCTGCGTGATCCGAAGATGGCTTGGCCATACCCGTCCATCACCATTAATGCAAATGGAAGCGCGTGTGTTCATGACGAGCGCTGGTATTTTATTCGTTATAATGACGGCACCGAGGAATTCTATGATATGGAGAACGATCCTATGCAATGGACCAATCTGGCCAAGTCAGATAATCCTGAGATTATTTCCCATAAAGATCGCTTGGCCAGGTCATTCCCGACCTCTTTTGTGCCGGATGTCAAAGCGTTCGACAAGGGCGACAATGGCAAAGGCCCGCTCGATATGGGCATCAAGGCCGTGCGGGCCAAGGTTAATCTACAATGATATAATTTTTCATATAGTATCAATTTAAACTAACTTAAAATGAATCAAAAAATCGTAATAATTATGACTGCGGCGATGCTAAGTATCGGCGCTGTTTTTGCAGAAACCGCCCCGTCGTCCTGGCAGGACATCACCATCAACGTCAAGGCCACTAATCCGGTTGCGACCACACGGCAGGTTACGGAGCAGGAAGACGGGTCCGTGCGCCTCAAAGTCACCTTGGCCAATGAGGGCACCGAGCCCCTTATGATCGAAAAAGTCACCGTTCGTATCCCCCTGCCCGAGAAAACAACGAATGAAACTGAAGTCCTCTTTGGTGGTAGTGATATGGGGCGCGCCCCCGTGTCACGCCAAAGCATTGGTAAATTGGGGAGAATCAGTTCCAGCCAGTTTTTCACGATCGTGAAGATTGCCGAAAATGATTACTTGTTTGCCGGTTCATTGTCATGGCGCATTTTCCTCCCCAATATTACGGTCAAAGACGGCGCGTATGAAATTACGTCCAAAGGTGAGGGCAAGCAGCTTAGCCCCGGGCAGAAAATCGAGTATGAGCAAATCGTTCTGACCCGTAGTAATAACTGGGTCACGCTGCTCAATCAATTTGGCACGGCGATCGCCAAGGAAAACGGCGTCGCTCAGCTCAAGAATGTCACCTTTAATGGCTGGGCCACGTGGGATTACTACGGACGTGTTTTCGTGGCGGATGATATTCTGAAAAACATGGAGCAGTTGATCAAGCTGCCGCTTAAGTCCAATATGGTTCAAATTGATGGCGGGTGGTGGACCCAGCGCGGCGACTATACCAGCGTTCGCCCGAATCTGCCCGGCGGTATCAAAGCGATCGCGGATCGTATTCGTGCCGAAGGTAAAACAGTCGGTCTGCACTTCGATGGCTTCCGTGGCGATGCCAAGGCGGAAATCTGCAAAACCCACCCCGAATACTTCCTGCATGACCAAGACGGCAAGTTGATCGTCGAAACAAAAGAGATGGTCGATATGGTCATGGATTACACCTTCTTTGACTATTCTCATCCAGGTGCCCGCGCCCACATTGCCGAATGTATTAAGGCCATGAAAAGCTGGGGCATCACCTATTTCAAGGTGGACTTCATGCGTTACGGCCTCGAGGATGATATCAAGAGGAATAACCCGGCCGTAAAAAGCTTTAAAGCCTACGATCCGACCATTACCGGCGTTGAGCGTTTCCGTTTAGGTATCAAGGCGATTCGTGATGCCATCGGGCAGGACAACTACTTTCTGGGGTGCTCGGCGGTATTTGGTCCCACGATCGGCTTTGTTGATGCAATGCGCACCGCCGGTGACATCCATCCTGTATATGATGCGTTCGGTGAGCGTGCCCTCGGTAACACGGGCAATTTCTACCTTAAGTCTGTATTCAATTTGGATCCCGATTATATCGTAGTTCGCGCCGCGGCCGATGAGGATGAAACCGTATTTGGAGCTGAGAAGAAAAAGGGCGGCACCTTGACGGAAAATGAGGGCCAGATGTGGACGGATTTCGTCAGCCTTTTCGGTAACGTTCGACTGAACAGCGATAATCTAAAGACGCTACGGCCTGAGCGTAAGGCCATCGTAGCAGGGGGTCTTAAATCCCCCAAAATGGATGAGACGATTCCGCTTGATGTATGGAAACATGCCACAAGCAAGCTGGATGCAGTTGAGCTGATCCTCTCGCGCAGCGGAACCGACATATACCTGGGGGTCTTTAATTGGGCCGACACCCCGAAGTTTTATTCTCTCCCCTCCTTTGGCAAATCGGCTGCCGACATTCAATTGAAAGCCCGCCACTCGGTGGTCTTGAAATATGAAGGCACAGACTCGTTTGAGGCACTTTGCGATAAGCTTAAGACGAACTAGCAGCAACTAGACGCGATTTTCTATCACCAACCCAAATGCGCACGTCCGTGCTTCTTTAATTTACCAGTCATCACCTCTCGATGAAATACCCCTTTTTTATATTCATCTGGACCCTGCTCATTTCCGTTATACGGGCGGAAGATAGACTCGATCTGGCCTACGGCACTTCCGCTGGTGAGGAGCTTAAACTCGATCTTTCCGTGCCTGCGTGGCAGGGGCCGTTTCCGGTGTGCATCCTCGTGCATGGCATGAGCAGTTGGAGGCAACTCAACTCTGACTACATAGCCCAGCTCGTTAACTGGTTAAATAAGACCCTAAAGGCGTAAACACGACCGATCATGAAACGCAACGCCCTCATTTTCGCCGCACTCCTGCTGGCGCCGCTAGCTTCGCTTCATGCCGAGCTAGGACTGGCCAGGGAATCCTTTGGCGTTTGGGATCGGGAGGGTCTTCATTCGGTCGCGGACTATCCCTACGCGCGCGGCCAGTCACTGAATATGCCTTGGGCAGCAGTGCACAAGTTTTACACCGGAAACTATGCTGTAGATTTTGATTGGACGGATCTGAACATCCTATTGGCGTCTGCCGAAGCTCAGAACCAATCCATCACCTGTTCGATATCTCCCATCGGCGGACTGGGTGCGGGGCAAAGCATGCCGGGTTGGATGTTCGGGCCGCTCACCGCCACGGGCGGGGGTCTGGTGGCATTCTCGGAGGTCGCCGATCCCAGCCGGCCGACGGTCATCCCGGCGTCATATATTTACGCGAAATATACGGAACCGCAATTCAAGGTCTATTTCGCGGCGGCGGTGAAGGCGTTAGCCTACAAGATCCGCTATGACCCTGCGACTTCGGAAAGTCAGCGGGCCCGTATCGCCTTTGTGCGGGTGGACACCGGTGCCACCGGTGATGAAGAGCCCTACGAGAATCCGAGCCTGATTCCACCGGCTTATTATATCTCAACCGCGGCTTGGGATGAATATCGCGACTGGGTTTTCGAGCTCTATCGCAAGGAGTTCCAAGAGGGACCGGGGCGCCCGATACCGCTCCTTTTCAATACAGTGGAACCCGTGCTCGGTGCACCGAATCTCAAGTGGAATTGGATTGTTAATAATGTGCGGGGTGGTTTCGGAATCAAGCATGGTGGACAGATGCGGGGGCATCACTTGTCGGAGTCTGAGTCGAATGTGACGGTCTATAAGCCCTTGGCGGTGGATTCCGATTTTAAGTTCTTTTCCAGAAATGAAATGGATCAAACTTGGACGAAACCTTACTTTAAGCTCAATGTGCCTTTGAATATGTATTGGGCTGCGCTCGAGCAGTTGAATGTGGGCATGAGCATTTGGGATTGGAGCGGCACGGCCATGGAGAACGCGGATGGCACTCTTAAGCAGTTTTTCGGTAACGGTAATTTTATCTTTACCGCTGAATTTTTTAACAAATGGGCGGCGGAGCTTGATCCAACCACGTCCGGTGGTGGATTCTGCGTTTTCCACGAGGGGCTAGATTCGTATAATATCGAGAAGTTCCCGACGGGCTCAGGCCCGGGTCAATATGGTAACGCATCGTGGGGCAATACCGCCCGCTACACGGCGATCTGTGAGGCCTATGCCGCTCAGGGCGCACAGATGGACGATCTTGCCGGAGCCACCATGGGGTCAGTTGCACAGCGTGATGACAACCCCGGCATGATCGGATTTAATGATGCCGGTTGGAAAATTCATCCCGGCAACTACGACCGCTTCATCACCCAGCTTGATCCTGATAACACCAGCAAGGCGCTCTGGCGTGTCGGCACTGCCACTTCAGGTCCTGAAAAAGGAAAGCTGTCCTCCACGGCGCACGCCTTCGACCGCTTTGCGCGGCGCTCCGATACCGCGTCTGGCAAGAACACGATGTATTTCGACATCAATGATAACCTGCTGCCGTCGATCGGCCAACGGGTGCAAATTAATGTCACTTACCGCAACGATACCGCCGGGCAGTTCCTGATTAAATACGATGCCGTGGGCAACACGGTGAAAACACTCACGGTCAACAAAACCGGACTGGGAACTGGCAACGAGGTTTGGGCAACGGCTTCGTTTGAGGTCGCGGACTGGGTCTTCGGGAACCGCCAGCCTACAAATACCGCCCCGAGTGGCTCCGACCTGCAGTTGGTCAATGTGGGACCCGGCGATACCATCTATCACGGCATCGAGTTGATTAAAATAGCCGATATCAGCGTGGGCATCATCGGCAGCGGGACCGTGACGGGCCGCAACAACACCGCGGCTTTCTCGCCCCTGCCTGCCAGCTTCATGGAGGCTCAACGCTTGGAACTGAAGGCCACGCCCGCGCCGGGCTGGCAATTCACCGGGTGGAGCGGCGCCTTGACCGGCAGCAACCCGACTCCATTTCTTTTCCCGACCAAGGACACCCGCCTCACGGCCACGTTCGCGCCGGCTACGGTTAGCTCTTCCGTGGATGATTTCAATTCGGCCACGTGGTCGGGCGGCAATGGTTGGAACGGCGACTGGACGACAGTCGGCGCGGCAAAGTCAGGTGCCATCGTCGAACTCAATGGCGGAGCCACAGCCGCTAGAATCACCCGCACTTTCGCCGTTCCACTGACGGGCGCGACCCTCTCCTTTGACTGGGATCTGGATCGAATCGCTGCCAATCTTTCTGAATCCGGCACGGTCGAAGTTTCCTCCAATGGAACGACCTGGCAGCAGGTTTGGATTCAGAACTCCAGGGGCACGGATGTCGATGGCACCGCGAATATGTTACCATCAGGAAACATCGCCCTTACCGGCAGCATCGCCTACGTCCGCTTCACCTTAAATGCCGGAGGGTCTGGAGACACCTTCCTGATCGATAACTTAACGATCACGGGAACGCCGGTCGTCGTCTTCAGTAGCTCGCCTCAGTTCAACACCGAGCCCATCAGCAAGGCCGCGGCCACAGTAGCTCAGGCCTACTTAGGGCAGACTCTGGCCGGCACGGCGACCGACCCGAACAGCAATTCGCTGAGCTATTCCAAGCTTTCCAAATTTTCCGGAGGATCTGACTGGCTCACCATCTCTCCCAGCGGAGGGCTGGCCGGAACACCCACGCTCGCTGACCTTGGCCTCAACCGCTGGACCGTGCAGGTAAGCAGCTCCGGTGGCTCGGAGACGGCGACGCTCTTGATTAACGTCGTCGCACCCGGCCCCAATCCACCCTCGGCGCTGACGTATCCGAGCCCCGCAGCTTACACGAGGGGAACCGCGATCCCGAATACTTCCCCTACCAGCAGTGGCGGCAGTGTGTTGCGGTATTTAGCCTCACCCCGACTGCCCAAAGGACTTTATCTCAACAGCACCACCGGCAGCATTAGCGGCACGCCGTCGGAGGTGTCCGCGACCGCCACTTACACCATCACGGCCACCAATACCGACGGCGCCACCACTTCAAACGTCGTCATTACGGTCAACGATATGGCGCCCGCGTCGCTCACGTATTCCAGCAATCCGGCCAATTACACTTCGGGCACGGCGATACCCGTCAACACCCCGGGCAGCAGCGGCGGAGTGGTGGTTTCTTATGCGGTCTCACCCGCACTGCCAGCGGGTCTGGCTTTGAGCGCCTCCACCGGCATCATTAGCGGCACGCCCTCGGTGCCAAGCCCGACAACTCTTTACACCGTTACGGCCACGAACACCGGCGGCTCCACGACGGCCCAGGTCAGCATCGCAGTGGATAGTCTCGGACCCTTGGCGCTAGCCTACTCCAGTAACCCCGCCATCTACACCAAGGGCGCGGCGAGCGCCAACAACACGCCCTCCAGCAGCGGCGGAGCGGTGGTATCTTATTCGGTGTCACCCGCACTGCCAGAAGGCCTGACGCTGGACACTGCCACCGGCATCATCAACGGCACACCCACGACGGTTACGCCCTCGGCCAGCTATATCGTCACGGCGACAAACGCCAACGGCTTCACCACTGCTTCGCTAACGATCACGGTCAACGATGCCCCCCCCTCGGCGATGACCTATTCCAACAACCCCGCCATTTACACTGTGGGCACCGCACTCACGACCGCCACCAGAAGCGCCCCCACCAACAGTGGCGGTGCCGTGGTTTCGTATTCGATCACGCCAGCATTGCCCGCCGGGTTGTCGCTGAATCCCTCGACCACCGCCGCGAACTTTGGAGCCACCAGAGGCACCCCCACAGCGGCGAGCCCGACCACCGTTTACACCGTCACGGCCACGAACACCGGTGGCTCCACTACCGCGACGCTGACCATCACGGTCAATGCGGTCGCAACCTCAGCGCCGACCAACCTGACCTATTCCAGCAACCCCGCCACCTACACCATTGGCTCTGTGATCACCAACAACACGCCGACCAGTAGCGGCGGAGCGGTGTCCTCGTATGCGGTTTCACCCGCACTGCCTGCGGGTCTGGCGCTGGACACCACCACGGGGTTTATCAGCGGCACTCCGACGGTGGTGACTGCGCCCGCCACTTACATCGTCACGGCCACGAACAGCCTCGGCTCCACGACGGCCTCGGTGAGCATCACGGTCAGCGGCATACCACCTTCGGCGCTGACCTACTCCAGTAATCCGGCGGCTTACACCAAGAATACATCGATCACAAATAACACCCCGACTAGCGGCGGCGGGGCGGTGGCTTCGTATGCGGTCACGCCCGCGCTTCCAGCCGGCCTTACCCTGAATACCTCCACCGGAGTGATAAGCGGCACGCCCACGTCGGTTGTTCCAACCGCCACTTACACCGTCACGGCCACAAACAGCTTCGGATCCACCTCCGCCTCGGTGAGTATCACGGTCAATGACTCCATTCTTACCTATAGTAACTCCTCGTTGATCACGATCAGGGACAATAACACCGCGACGCCTTACCCCTCCACCATCACGGTTCCGACCACCGCCGGAACCATCGCCAAAGTGACGGTCCAACTCAATGGCTTCAATCATACCTATCCGGCCGACGCGGCTATCCTGCTCGTTGGGCCTTTAGGGCAAAAGTTCCTTCTATTTTATCACAGTGGCGGGGGCACCGACGCAGTAGGTGCGAATTTGATATTTACTGATTCGGTTACGACCTCGCTTCCGAGCGCAATTGTAAGCGGAACTTACAAGCCATCCACCTACTCCAGTGGCACCTACACCTTCGCTTCTCCCGCTCCCGCCTATCCGTATCTTTCCGGGGCCTTGTCCGGCTTCAATGGCACGAATCCCAGCGGGACGTGGAGCCTCTACGCAAGAGATGATGCTAAAACTGACAGCGGCACATTGAGCGGAGGATGGAGTCTGTCCTTTGAGATCAGCCAGCCGGCCGTCGTCGCCCCCTCGGCGCTGGCCTATTCCAGCGGTGCGGGCACCTACACCAAGGGCGCAGCGATTACCAACAACACCGCGACTAGCGGCGGCGGTGCGGTGGTTTCGTATGCGGTCTCACCCGCGCTGCCAGCGGGGCTCGCGTTGGACACCGCCACCGGCGTCATCAGCGGCACGCCGACCGCAGTAACCTCAACCACCACCTACACCGTCACGGCGACGAACACCGGCGGCTTCACGACTGCTTCGCTGAGCATTACGATCAACGATATCGCCCCCTCGGCGCTGGCCTACTCCAGCGGTGCTGGCACCTACACCAAGGGCGCGGCGATTACTAACAACACCGCGACTAGCGGCGGCGGTGCGGTGGTTTCGTATGCGGTCTCACCCGCGCTGCCAGCGGGGCTCACGTTGAACACCGCAACCGGCGTCATCAGCGGCACGCCGACCGCAGTAACTTCAACCGCGACCTACACCGTCACGGCGACGAACACCGGCGGCTTCACGACTGCTTCGCTGAGCATCGCGGTGGTCACGCCCTACACGGCATGGGCCACCCAATACAACCTCGTCCAGGGGCCAACCGGAGACGACGATGGCGACGGCAACTCAAATAACTTCGAGTTCGTCGCCGGCCTCATCCCCACGAGCGCAAGCTCCGTATTCCAAACCGCGGTGTCGACTGTGCCGGGTCAATCCAGCCAAGTAGCCATCAGCTTCGGCCCGATCGTAGCCGACCGCACTTATACATTGAAGAGCACTGGGTCCTTGAGCTCGGCGACCTGGATGCCGCTTACCAATTTCACGTCGAGCGATACCGGCAATGTGCGCACCGTGATTAGTAATTCAGCCGCCATCCCGCCCGTTTTCTTCCGGGTCGAGATCAGTCTCCCGTAATCTCTTATTTGATACGTAGTCTGCTCCATAAACCATGAAAATGAGCCGCACCCGCTTTACCACCATTCTACTCGGTCCACTGGCCGCACGCCATGCTGACCAGCCTTTATCACACTCCAGCCCCAACATGATTTTACATTCTCGCGGATGACGCGGGCTATGGCGATTTCAGCTGTTACGGGCAAAGACTTCGCGGAGTTTGACGCAATCATGAAGCAGGCTTGGCGCGTTCCCTCCTGAGCGGTCCGTCACTTTTCACCCACGGTGAAAACTTTTCTATCTCAAATCCTTTTCGCATCAGGGCTTCTGATGCCGGCGCTCGCACTTGGCGCGGGCACAGCGTCACAGGGATTGTATTCTGATAAGTCGGAAACGCTGCGCGACTTTCCGCTTCAAAGTCATATCCAACACGTGCAGCCAATAACTGGAATCGTCTTCTGGGAGGATTCGGGCCGGAATGAAACCGACGCCATCCAGCTCGAATACTCCTACATGCGTTATGGCGATATTGTGTCACGGAAGGGCGAATACGATTGGGCGCCGGTCGATAAAAAGCTCCAAGACATCGCCGGCCGCAAGCACCAGGCGATTCTACGTTTTTACTTCGTATATCCCGGCGATCCCACCACCGTGCCCGCTTACATAAAGGCGCTGCCGTATTACAGGGAGACGACGGCGCTGAGCGAGAAGAAGACCACGGGCTTTCCTGATTGGTCGCATCCGGAGCTGAAGCGTTTTGTTAAGGAATTCTACACGCGTTTCGCGGAACATTACGACCGCGACCCGCGCTTGGCGTTCCTACAGACCGGATTTGGTTTGTGGGCAGAATACCACATCTACGACGGCCCCTTGAAACTCGGCGGCACCTTTCCGGACAAGGAGTTCCAAGCAGAATTCCTGCGGCACATGGCGGCAACTTTCAAGTTCACGCCCTGGAGCATCTCGGTTGATGCGGCAGACGAGGAGGTGACACCACTGGCAGGCAACACGGAGCTGCTGGACCTTCCTTTCGGTCTCTTTGACGACTCGTTCCTCTGCAAGCAGCACGTAAAGGAGAACGAGCAAAATTGGAACGCATTGGACCGCGAGCGATTGCGGCGCTCCCCCGGCGGTGGCGAATTCAGTTATTACAACAAACGCGACCAGAAGCTGGCACTCGCGCCCAATGGCCCCAACGGCGTATCTTTCGAGACTTCCGCCCGTGAATTTCACATCAGCTACATGATCGGCAGCGACCAACCGCAATACCAGTCTATGGCCCGCATCCAGCAGGCGGGGCTGGCCTGTGGCTACAAGTTTCGTGTGCTAAAATTTCAGGTCGGTGACCACTCGGCGCGGGTCACGGTGGCGAATGAGGGCATAGCCCCGATTTATCATGATGCCTTTGCCGCGGTGAATGGAGTGCGGGCCGGCGGCTCGCTGAAAGGCCTGGCTCCCGGCGAAAGCGCGACTTTCGACATCGCCAGCGGCGGCGCATCACCCCGCTTGACCATCGAAAGCGACCGCCTTGTGCCGGGGCAGCACATTGAATTCGAAGCCGCCCTGTAACTCTCAACCCCTCGAAACCGTCTGGAATTCGAACCAAGTATGAATCGGAAAATAACATTAGTTTTCGCCTGCCTGATTCTTACGTCTCTGGCCGCGCTCTGTGCCGCCAATCCGGCGGCGTCCGCCGAGCCAAAACCCAACGTCCTGCTTATCCTCTCCGACGACCATAGCTATCCGCATTTAGGCTGCTACGGCAATAAGGACGTAAGGACGCCTAACCTCGACAAGTTCGCGGCGGAAGGCATGCGTTTCGACCGTGCCTATGTGAGCAGCCCGCAATGCGTGCCGTCTCGGGCAACCATCTTTACCGGGCGTTCGCCGGTGGACATCGGCATGTCACGCTTTTCCTCACCGCTGCCACGTGCGATCAAGACCTACCCCGAGGCGCTGCGGGCGGCGGGTTGGTTCACCGGTGTCGCCGGGCGCACCTATCATATGGATGGCGCGAGCGGGACGATGCCACCGGAAACCCAGGCCGTTTTCGACAAGTATAAACTCAAAACCTTTCCGGATCGCCTTGATTTCGTAAAGATAGGGAAGATCGAAGAAATATCGCTGGGGCAAATGCGTGAGTTCCTCGATCTGAGGCCATCGGACAAGCCCTTCTTTCTTCAGCTCTGTTCGCACGATCCGCACCGCCCGCTCACCACCAAAGGCCCGTTTAAAACCGACCCGAGCAAAATCACGCTGCCGGCCCATTACCCCGACACCACGCTCGTGCGGGAGGACCTCGCGAATTACTACGACGAGATAGCCCACTTTGATGTGTTTTTCGGCGAAGCGATGGCGGAACTCGAAAAACGCGGACTCGCTGCGAACACGATCGTGATTTTTATGGGTGACAACGGTGCCTCCCAGTTTCGTGGCAAGGGCACCCTCTACGAGTTTGGTATTCACGTGCCCCTTATCGTGCGCTGGCCTGGTAAAGCGATGCCCGGGTCATCCTCGACAGATTTGATCAGCGGCGAAGATATTGCCCCCACCTGCCTAGAGGCCGCCGGCCTGCCTATCCCTCCTGAAATGACCGGTAAGAGCTTTGCCAAACTCTTGAAGGGTGAGGCCTACGAACCGCGCACGGTGGTCTTCTCCGAGCGTGGCGCACACGGCTATGATCTGCCGGGCAACACCGCCGATTTCGATCTGAGTCGCGCTGTTGTCAGCAAGACGCACAAGCTGATCTATAATGCGCTCGGAGAACTACCGTATTGGCCGGTCGATTTCTACAAAATGGATTTCTGGAAAGAGTTGGTTGCGATGCAAAAATCCGGAACCCTCGATGCCAAGTTCGAAAAACTCTATTTCGCCCCGACCCGTTCGATGTTTGAACTCTATGACTTGGTAAATGATCCCGAAGAATTCACCAACCTCGCCGGCACTCCGCAAGCCGAGGCGGTGGAAACCGAACTCAAGGCCGAGATGCACGAATGGATTATGCTGCAGCGCGATTTTATCCCGTTGCCCGCAGTCTCCAAAAAGGGCGGCAAAGGTAAACAAGGCGGCGAATAGTTAAATACTCTTATTCCATTCATCCCGCAAATTTTTTCCTTATGACCACCCGCATCCCCCGGTTTCTTATCGGACTAACGCTCACCGGCTCAGCCGCGCTCTATGCCGCGGAACCTGCAACGACGCCCGCCAAACCCAATATCTTGATCATCCTCGTGGATGACATGGGCTATTCGGATCTCGGTTGTTTTGGCAGCGAGATAAAGACTCCCAACCTCGATCGTCTTGCCGCCGGCGGGATGAAATTCACCCAAGTGTATAACACGGCGAAGTGTTACCCTACGCGGGCCAGCTTGTTGACCGGCGCATACTACCAGCGGACGGATTTGGATTTCTCAAAAACCGCGACGCTCGGCGAGGTGCTCCAACCGGCCGGTTACCACACGTGGTGGGCGGGCAAAAATCACGCGCATTTTAATCCGGTGACGCGCGGTTTTGAGCATTACTACGGAATGATCGGCGGCGCGGAAAATCATTTCAATCCGGGTGATCAGCCCGCCGGCCCCGGGCAGCCCGCTCCGGCTTCCAAGGGTAAGGGAGCGACTTGGGCGGATGACGCCGTGGAGATGAAGCGATTTACACCGAAGGATCCGAAGTTCTACGATACCGACGCGTTCACCGATCGCGGGCTCCAGTGGCTGGATAAATACGGCAAAGACGGAAAGCCCTTCCTGCTCTATATGGCATACACCGCGCCCCACTGGCCCTTGCAAGCTTGGCCGGAGGATATCGCCAAATACAAGGGCGTCTATGACGGCGGTTATGATGCCGTGCGGGAGGCTCGCTACAAGCGCCAGATCGAGCTGGGGCTGGTAGATCCGAAAACTTCGCCGCTGCCGCCTCGGGAAGAGGATGTTAAAGCGAAAAAAAAGAAAGCGAAGGGAGAAAATGGAGCGGAAGATCCCAGGACCGTGGCAACCCGCATGGAAATTTATGCCGCGATGGTTGATCGGATTGATCAGAACATCGGACGGCTCATCAAGAAGCTAGAAGAGCAGGGAAAACTCGATAACACGCTCATCATGTTTCTCTCCGACAACGGTGCCTGCGCGGAAGGCCCAAAGGTGGATAACGCCGATCCCCATGCGCCGATGGGCAGCGTGGCTAGTTTTGTGAGTTACGGCCAAAACTGGGCGACCGTCAGCAATACCCCGTTGCGTAAATGGAAGACCGACAGCTTCGAGGGCGGGATTAACACGCCACTTGTGGTTCACTGGCCGGCGGCCATCAAGCCTCAGGCTGGGTGGAACCGAGAACCCGCCCACTTGATAGACATCATGCCCACCGTGCTCGCCGTCTCCGGCGCGAAGTTTCCCGGTGAATCCAAGCAGGAGAACATTGCGCAACCGGACGGCGTTAGCCTCCTGCCCGCATTTAAAGGGCTACCGGTTCGTCGCCCGAATCCTCTGTTTTTCCAATTTGCCAAAGGCGCTGCCGTTCGTGATGGGCAATGGAAGCTCGTGCGGAACACGCAGACGTGGGAGCTCTATAACATGGCGGCGGATCGCACGGAAATGCGTGATCTCGCGGCGCAAAAACCAGAGTTGGTGCAAAAGATGGATTCCGAATGGAAGGCTTGGTGGAAGGATACCACCGGTAATGAGTGGACCGGAACTCCGCCCAAAGAAAAAGCTGAGGAATGAGCAACCGCAGTTCGTCAAGAAACCTACTAGCGCAACCCGAAAAGTTTTAGGATTTTAATACAAAATGAACTCAGTAATAAAAAGCTTCGCTGCCAAAATCACCCTCATTACCCTGATCGGTTTGAGCGTTTTGGCGACCATTAATGCCGCTCCACTGCCCAGCGCTTTCGGTGTCTGGGACCGGGGAGAAGCCATGGATCCTAAAGCGTATCCATTCCTGAGGGGAACGTCATGCGAAGCGCCTTGGAATGAAGTGGAGAAAAAGCCGGGCGTCTATGACTGGAGCTTCATGGATGCGGCGATTGAGAGGGCTATTAAGGACAGTATCTCGCTCTATTTCTCATTCGAGGCTGGTCCGAAAACGCCGGACTGGGTGTATGAAAAAGGCGTCCCCAAGGTCGTAACGGATAATAAGATGCACGCTGATAAATTTCCTTACTATCCCTATTATCTCTCCTCGGAATACAAGACCTACTATCACCGCTTTCTCACCGAGATAGCTAAACACATCAACACCTACCCCAAAGAGAAGCTGGAGCGCATCGCTTTCATCCAGGTCAAAACGGGCTGCACCGGGGACGAATGTGCCTACAAGGGCAACCCCAAGGATCCCAAATACAACTTGGAAACGTCGAGTCCGGAGTGGAGGGCTTTCCGGTTGGAGACTTTCGCCCTGCATGCCAAGCTGTTCGGTGCGGAATCCGGACTGAATATCAGCCTGCTTTTGAACAACGTCGCACCCGAGGCGGAAAGCGATGGCAAGAAGGATTTCACGGAGGAGTGGAATTGGGCAACCACCACGCTTAAGGACGGCTTCGGCATTAAGAACGGGGCACTCTCCCGGGGACATCATATGACCGGGGAAATCCCCGCGGTGAATACATTCCTTCCTTACCTCATAGATGCCAACGGAGTCACCCTGTTTCGGAGATCGGAGATGGATCAGTCCTGGCAGAGGCCCTTGTATCAGCTCAACGTTCCGCTTAACTTTTACTGGAGCGCGATCAATGGCCTGAACTCGGGGCAAAGCATCTGGGACGTAACCAAAAGCGCCATCGAGGCGAGCAAGGAACGGGGATTCGACTATTCGTTCTACTTTTTCAACCGTTATGCTGGCCAGATATATCCCAAAACCGCCACCGGTGCGTTTTGCGCCTTGCACAAGGGCCTGGATGCTTCCGACACGAATGCTTATCCCGAGGCTACATTTGGTAAGGCCTCCAAAGGCAACGTGGAGCGGATGGAGAAAATTACCGCCGCCTATGCCAAGTATGGCGCGGCCATCGATGACAAAAACGCCCTCACCTTGGGGCAGGTCGGGCAACGTGGCGATCAATCCGGATTCAATGACGTCGGCTGGCAAATCTGGCCGGATAATTACGGGCGCTTTCTCACGCAAATCGAGCCTGATGCCACGTCCATCCCGCTGTGGCGTGTCGGCGGCCCGATTACCAATACCTCCTCGATCTATTCCCGGTTCGCCCGCGGTTTCGAGCACGCCTCCGGCAGGGACACGATGCTCTTCAAACTGCACGACGGTTTTTCCGCCGACGCCAAGCCCAAGGTAATGACGATCACGGTCGTCTGGTATGACGGTCAGCAAGGTTCGACTTGGAAGCTGGATTACGATGCCGGTCCCGCGACCATGAAGACCGCGCTAACCGTCACCGGAAAAGGCGACCAAACGTGGCATCATGAGACCGTCACCGTGCGTGACGCGGTTTTCAATCATGGTGGTAAGAAGGGCGCTGACCTGGCCTTGGTGAACACGGACGCGAAAGACGACGTTTTCAGTCTGGTCGAAGTTCACCGTGGGGAACCGAAACTTCCGCTACTCCTTCCGCCTACTGAAGTGAAAGCCTTTCCAGCCTCTGGCAAAGGTGCCAAATACGGAAAACGTGAAAAAGGGAAAAAGGACAAGTCGGCTGACGGCGAGATATAATAAACCAACAGTTTGATAACTCTAGGTTCATCATGAAAAAACCCCCCCTCGGGCTCTTCGTCCTCACTCTAATCGGCATCTGCTCATGGCTTCATGCTGCGCCTCCGCCGACTGCCTTCGGCGTATGGGATCGTGCCGACGCTTCCGATCCCAAGGAGTATCCGTTCCTGAAAGGATTGGCGTTCAATCAAGCTTGGAAAGATGTGGAAAAACAGCCCGGCGTCTTTGACTGGAGCACTCTGGATCAGGCAATGGAAAGCGCCGTTCAGAAAAACCAGTTCATCTACCTCGCGTTGGGCGTGGGGCCTGATGCACCCCTATGGATCTATGCCAAGGGCGTCCCGGAGGTGAAGACCGACAACCAAATTCACGATAGTTGGCCCGTTTACCCCTTCTATCCTTCGCCGACATACAAATCGCTTTTCCAGCGATTGATTACGGAATACGGGAAGCACATCCGCAGTTACCCGATAGAAAAACAGAAGCGCATTGCGTTCATTCAGGTCAAGACCGGCTGCACCGGCGATGAATGCGCTTACAAGGGCGATGTGGTGGAGAAGAAATTCGACTTGCCCGTGAAGTCGCCCGCGTGGCGGGAGTTCCGCTTGTGGGCGTTCGACGTATTTGTGAAGACCTTTCAGGAAAGTTCTGACCATCCCCAGATCAGCCTGATGTTTAACAACGCTTCGCCGGGTGAGGATGATGGGGGCGGGCAGGGTTATCAAAAAGAGTGGGAGTGGGTGATGGCCAATTCCAAGGGCGGGGTTGGGATCAAGATCGGCGGCAGTGCGCGCGGTCATCACTTGAGCGGGGAACGGACCAAGATTGACACTTGGCAACCCCGTCTGATCGGCGCGCAAGGCACTCCGTTGTTTGCCCGCTCGGAAATGGACCAAACCTGGCAGCGCGCGTATTATCAGCTAAACGTTCCGCTCAGCTTTTATTGGGGTGCGCTCACCGGCCTGCAAAACGGCCAAAGCATTTGGGATATCAGTGCCGGCGCCATGGGTGCGTGCAAGGAGCAGGGCTTTGACTACTCTTTTTATTTCTTCAACCGCTACGCGGGACAGACTCAGCCGCAGACGGCCACCGACGCCTTCTGCGCCCTGCACAAAGGATTGGATTCCGCCGATACGAAGGCCTACCCTGAGGAGCAATTCGGCACGGCCGGCAAAGCCAATGTAGATCGCATGCTGAAGATCTGCGACGCGTATTCCAAGTATGGCGCGGCGGTCGACGACAAGAATGGGCTGTTGCTGGGCCAGGTTCGGCAACGCGACACGCAAACCGGATTTAACGACGTGGGCTGGGACATTTGGCCGGACAACTACGGTCGCTTCCTCGATCAGATAGATGCCGATGCCAGCTCTATCCCGCTATGGCGTGTTGGCGGACCGATCACCAAGACCTCATCCATCTATTCCCGCTTTGCGCGCAGCTTCGAGCACGACTCCGGCAAGGACGCCATGTATTTCAAATTGCACGAGGGCTTCTCTCAAGGTAACGAGCCGAAGGTCATGACGATGACGGTCGTCTGGTATGACGAGACGGAAGGATCGACCTGGAAGTTGTGTTACGATGCGGGCAAGGCGGGCATGAAGACGGCGCTGAACGTCACCGGGAAAGGTGACAAGCAGTGGCATCATGAAACGGTCACGGTCGAGGATGCCGTCCTTCGTCAGGGAGGAAGCAAGGGTGCTGACTTCGCTCTAGTGAACACCGATGCCAAGGACGACATCTTTAGCCTGATTGAAGTCCATCGCGGCAAGCTGGAGACGCCCGTGCTTGTGCCTCCCACCCATTACAAGGTGTCTGACAAAGCGCCGATGCCGCCCAAAGCAGATAAGGCAGGCAAGGGCGGTAAAGATAAGAAAGGTAAAAAGAAGCAACCGGCTGACGGCGAGGCATCGGAATAACCAGCTCAGCCTCCTCCATCCATACATCCAACTCTAGTCCAAAAACAAATTCATGAAAAACCGACGTATTCTTCTTCCTCTAATCACGCTATTGCTCGCTCCGCTGACGATTCTGCACGCCGCCGAGTCAGCGAAGCCACCTGCCAAGCCCAACATCATCTACATCCTCCTCGATGACGCAGGCTACGGCGACTTTGGCTGCTATGGTCAAACAGCGTTTACAACTCCGCATGTGGATGAGATGGCAAGCGAGGGCATGAAGTTCACCCGTCACTATGCGGGAGCGGCGGTTTGCGCCCCCTCGAGGACCACGCTCATGACCGGTTTGCACACCGGCCACAGCCGGGTGCGCGCCAATGGCCCCGCAACGATTCCCGATACCGATCTGACCGTGCCGCGGCTGCTCAAGGATGCGGGCTATCAGACTGCCTGCATCGGGAAATACGGTCTCGGCATGCCGCTCGCTCCAGATGATCCCAAAAAGAAGGGCTTCGATTATGCCTTCGGTTATGTGGACACCGCGCACGCGCACAACGGCTACCCCACCTACCTCATCCGCAACGGCGAAAAGGTGATGTTGGATAACCAGCAGATCCCCGGCTCCGAGAACAAACCCGGCACCGGCGTGGCCACGGCCGAGGGCCGCAAACAATGGGCACCGCAGCTCCTCGCGGACGACGTGCAGCAGTATCTGGATCAGCGCGCGAAGGACAAGAGCCAGCCGTTTTTTCTCTATTACACGCCCATTCTACCTCATGCGAACAATGAAGCGGACGAGAGCTCGCCGCTCGGTCACGGCATGGAAACCCCAAGCTACGGCGAGTTCGCGTCTCGCGACTGGCCCGACGTTCAAAAGGGCTACGCAAGCGCCATGAGATTCGTGGACAACGAGGTTGGAGCGGTGCTCGCCAAATTGAAGGCGCTTGGGCTCGATGATAACACCATCGTCATGCTTTCCAGCGACAACGGACCGCATAAAGAAGGTGGAAATGATCCGGCCTTTTTCAAAAGCAGCGGCGGTCTCGCCGGCATCAAGCGTGATCTCACCGAGGGCGGTGTGCGTATGCCTTTTGTTGTAAGATGGCCCGGCAAGATCAAGGCGGGCACGATCAGCGAGCAAGTCAGCGGCTTCCAGGATTTGATGCCCACCGTGGCGGATCTCTCCGGCGGTAAAGTGACGTCGGAGTGCGACGGCATTTCCTTCCTTCCGACCTTGCTCGGAAAAAACGATCAGCAGAAGAAACATGACTATCTGTTCTGGTATGGCTCCGAAAAAGGAGGGAAACTCGCTGTTCTCAAGTGGCCGTGGAAGCTCCTCCACCTCAATACGGGATCCGCGGAAGCGTCTGACGAGTCAGGAAAATCCACCGCCAAAAAGAAGATGACCGCTCCCAAGCCGCTCGTCGTTCAGCTCTTCAACTTGGAGGACGATCCTACCGAGTCCAAGAATGTCGCAAAGGAAAACCCCGAGTTGGTCGAGGAACTGGAGGCGCTGATGAAGCAAGCTTGGCGCAATCCCTCCTGAGCAGGCGAATCGCCCGCGCCCCATGCCGTGATAACTGGCTGTGATGGCAATCAGCCGTAGGTTTTTAGCCCGCCCATTGTTCCCATGAACCACATTCTAAAACTAATCCTTGTCGCGCTGCCGCTGAGTTCGGCCGCCGCGCTCTTTGCCGCCGATCTTACCAAGCCGGAAATCAAACCCAACATCCTGATCATTCTGGCCGACGACATGGGTTACTCGGACATCGGGTGCTATGGAGGGGAGATTCAAACTCCGCATCTGGACAAACTCGCCGCGGGTGGAGCCAAGTTCACCCAAATGTATAATACCGCCAAGTGCTTTCCCACGCGTGCTTCATTGCTTACCGGTGCATATTTCCAGCGGACGAATGCGGATTTCGCAAAAACAGCGACCCTGGGTGAGGTGCTCCGGCCAGCTGGCTACAACACCTTTTGGTCGGGAAAGCAGCACGCGAAATTCAATCCGGTGACGCGCGGATTTGATCGCTACTATGGAATGATCGGAGGCTGCGAAAACCACTTCAATCCCGGGACGGACGCCGCTCCGGGCCAGCCGGTGCCAGCCTACAAGATCGCTGGCAATCGCTGGGCTCTCGACGAGGAGGGTGTGCCGGAAAACGCTAATTACGTCCCGCAGGATCCCAAGTTCTACGACACCGATGCCTTTACCGATCGTGCGCTGACCTGGCTGGATGAATATAAAAAGGACAACAAGCCGTTTCTGCTCTATATGGCTTACACCGCGCCTCACTGGCCCTTGCACGCCTGGCCCGAGGACATTGCCAAATACAAGGGCGTCTACGATGGCGGCTACGAGGCCGTGCGTCAGGCCCGTTATAAGCGGCAGGTTGAGATGGGGCTCATCGATCCGAAGACGGCGCCGCTACCGGCCATGGAGATAGGGGAGAGGAAGCCCAAATGGGAGGACCTCTCGTCCGACGAGCGAAAGCTGGAAGCGATGCGGATGGAGATCTATGCAGCGATGGTTGATCGGTTGGATCAAAACATAGGGCGCCTGATCAAAAAACTGGAAGGGCAGGGCAAACTCGATAACACCTTGATTATATTTTTATCAGATAACGGAGCCTGCGCGACCGACCCCAAAATTGATAACGCCGACCCCGACGCGCCGATGGGTAGCGTGGCGAGTTACCCCAGCTATGGCCAAAACTGGGCGACCGTGAGCGACACCCCCTTGCGCAAATGGAAGACCACCAGCCATGAGGGCGGCATCAACACGCCGCTCATCGTTCACTGGCCGGCCGGATTCGCGCCGTTGTCCGAATGGAACCGCGAACCCGCTCACTTGGTGGACATCATGCCAACGGTTCTGGCGGTATCGGGTGCGAAGTTCCCCGGCGAGTCAAAGGAAGCCGAAATTCGTCCATCCGGCGGCGTGAGCCTGCTACCCGCTTTTAAAGGCGAGACGCTTGCACGCAACAACCCTCTGTTCTTCCAGTTTGGTAAAGGTGCCGCGATCCGCGATGGGCAATGGAAACTCGTGCGACTGGGCCCGACGTGGGAATTGTATAATGTAGCCACGGACCGTAACGAGATGCACGACCTCGTGAAAACACACCCCGAAATTGCCCAGAAAATGGAAGCGCAGTGGCTGGCCTGGTGGAGAGATTGCACGGGCGCGGAGTGGACCGGAAAAGCCCCGAAAGAGATCAAGGATGAGTGACCACTGGACTCTATCGCCTTGTAGCGAACCATGAGAACTGAGCCAGGCCATCAGCCTCAAATAACACTCTTTCAGGCGAATAATAGACCGCTTGGACGATTGATGCTCAACCGACGCAGCTTTTTGGGCGCCGTCGCGACTGCCTTGGCTTGGACCGGATCGGGACTGGGTGGCGGACCGCTTTTTGCCAAGCCTGGTCCGGCTAAAAGCCTCACCGTTAAAGCCCGGCCGCGGTTCCTCTATGAGCAGGGACCGTTGGTCATGGCGGAGGATTCCGTGCGCGATGCCATTGGCGGTTATTCGTTGGCGAAACTTCCCAACCCCGAGCCCAAGTGCCAGGTGCGTTTGCAAGGCGACAACATCACTCCGCTGACCGAACGGCTGTGGAAGATCGCGCTCGACGACGCGGAGCACAATCTCGTGACCAGCGAGTCGGGCACAGTGTATTTCGGCGCGGGCAGCCAGTATGGCCTTCGGATTTACGAGCGTGATATCGCCGTCTCCGGTGTGCTGGGCCTCAACCGTTTCTATCCGGAAATCATGCTTTCTTCGCTGAGGGTGGCGCGCGAAATCCGCAAGGAATTGGGCTACAAAGTTTCGGCTCCGCACGTGGTCAAAGAGATCGCCGCCCCGTGGGAGGTGATTGCGCAAATTGATAAGGAGATCATGGCGAAATACCGGACCAACTCCTACACCCGACGCACCGATGATGTGGCCTGGCTGTGGGCGGTGGACGATCTTTTCACGCTCCATCCCAAGCTGGCTGACTGGGCTTGGATGGCTGAAAACGGCGAGCTGTTTTTCAATAACTTCTATGCGCCGTGGTTTGATCAAAGCGACGGCCTTTACCGCGGCCAACCGCTCTTTCACGATATCCAAAGCTCTGCCTACCCCAAGGGCATGAGCACTGCCGATTGCGTGCTGCTGAAATCTCTCGCCACCAACTGCCTCTACTATCGCGGTATGCAGGCCATGGCCAAGGCGTGCGAAAAATCCGGCCGCCCCGTCGCTGATAATCAGCATTGGCTCGACCGCGCCGCCGCACTCAAGGCCTGCATCCTGAAGACGTTCACCCAGCCCGACGGAGCACTCGCTTATTACAAGGATCGCCACGGGAAACTCATGATCAACCGCTCGGGCTACGCGACCGCCTTTGCCGTCATTTTCGGAATTGTGGAGGGCGACGCAGCCAAGGCGGCCTACGCAGGCTTTCCAACGCCCGACAACGGCATTCCGCTCTTCTTCCCGTTCATCGCCGGCACCGAAGGTTCGGTGTGGCACAACCAAGCCAGTTGGCCTTTCTGCGACACCTTCTTCCTCTGGGGGAAATCAATCGCCGACGGTAAAGACTACACCGACTACAACGCCGCACTGCTTGCCCGTTCGATCGGCACCGCCATCAAACCCCAAAAAGCGAAGGAGGATCAGGCGGAAGCGGATGGGTTTGGATCCTTCCACGAATACATCACGCTGCCGGACGGCTTCATTCATGGCTCAGGCCGCCAGCTCTGGTCGGCCGCCGCCTACCTCAACGTCTGCATTCGTGCCGGGCTCGTAGCCTAAAAATTGCAGATTTCAGCTACTCTTTACCCGCTTGATATTGGTTTACAAAGTATGGGTCACGGGTCCACGGGTATTCTTTGAGCGCAGTCTGTAGCCTGGCCTTTGCGGCTTTAGCCTTTTCGTCGAGCTCATTGTCCAAGAGGGATTTTTTAAGTCTGTCGTCCTTTCGCACGTCGTAGAACCGACCGTCGGTGAAGAGCCAATAACTCCCATCATGGGCAAACTCGGCTTCCGCCTTGGCGCCGCCCTCCGGACTATACCAAGCATAAAGGAATTCGCGGGGATTACCTTTCTTTCCAAGCAGTTGAGGCAGGAAACTACGACCGTCTAGTTTCAATTTATCAGGAATCGAAGTGCTTGTGACTTCACAAATCGTTGGCAGGAAATCTCTAGTGTCTATCAGGTCTGTGCTGACCTTGCCGCCGACGACATGGCCGGGCCAGTTGCCGATGCCCGGCACGCGGGTGCCCCAGGGCGAAGCAGAGCCCTTGCCGCCGTTGACTTCGCGCCCCATGAATTGAGATTTCACGGTTTTCGATGTGCCGTTGTCGCCCAGAATAAGAACGAGCGTGTTATCGCGTAAATGCAGTTCTTCGAGTTTGGCTATCAGTTTGCCGATCAGTTTATCGCTATAGGCAGTCATATCTGGAAAATGTTCGCCTTTGCCTGAGCCGCCGTCCGCCTTCTTGATTTTGCTTCCGTCCGCTCCCTTGTTCTTCTTGCTCTTGCCCGATTCGAGGTAGTCCGGACTATCCGGCGTGGCATCAAACGGCGAGTGCGTGAGCATCATTGTGTAGTAAAGGAAAAATGGCCTGTCTTTATTACGCGTGATGAAGTCGAGCGCATAGTCGCTCACGATATCCGGCCCGTATTCATTGTTTTTAGAGGTCACCAGAGTGCCGTTGGTTTCTATTGTGGGATTTCTATAGCGACTGCCCTTTTCGTTGAAATGCCAGAGGCAGTGTTCATCGAAGCCAAAATGCGTGGGCCCATCGGGTTCTACACCAAGCTGCCACTTGCCCGCGATGGCCGTCGCATAGCCGTTACTCTTTAGCAAATTGCCGAAGGTGGTTTGTGTTCTGTCCAGACTACCGAAGTTTGAGTAGTTCCGTTTGTTACTCATGCCGGTCATCAGTTGCACGCGCGTGGGCGTGCAGAGCGGTTGAGCGTGGCATTGCTCGAAACGCACGCCCGTCGCGGCAAGTTGATCCATGACGGGGGTCTTATAACTTTCTCCTCCGTTGGCCGTGACGCACTCATAGCCGAAGTCGTCAATCAAGACGATCACAACATTGGGTTTTGAGTCGGGCTTAACTGAAGGAGCGGCCAATAACGTGATCGGAAGCGCAAGCGCGAGAACTGACAGAAATGGTGTTATCGCAGGTATATTTATCATTTGATATACGGTTAGGAAAATAGATTTTTCCGGGAACTTGGCGACAGTTGTGCAAGGGATGGTCGAACGCTGAAATCAGCTTATAGGGTAAGGGTGGAAGAACGGATTCGAATGGAATTGTTGCGATATTTGCATTGGCTTAGTTGATTTTTAGGACCCGGGTCATGTCCTTCTCCATCGCGACGGTGAGCTTCCAGCCTTTGGGACTCGGGGTCACCTTAATCGGGGTGTTTGCGACCATCTCGCTGAATGATGGTTTTGGCTTCAGCCCGAGCTTGGCGGCATCAACTTCGATCTCGACCGATGCGGGCGGGTTCGGCCCCCAGACGGTCAGATAGATGTTTTCCCCTTTGCCGAAACGCTGCAGTTGAACCTTCGGAGAATTGACGGTGGCATAGGTGACCGGCTCCCAGCCCGCGAGGCGGATAGCGAGGTTGGCGGGTTCATATTTGTCCCACAGTGCCTTGTGTTCCGGCTTGGTATACCAGGAATAATCCTTGTCATAGCCGGGATGCCCGGGCGGATAGAAATAGAGAACCTGCACCGGGCAGGCGAAACCGTAGGCCGTGGTTTTCGCGAGGGCGTTTTTGATTACCTCCAAAGTCGGAGACTCCTTGTGCGCCGGAATATTCCCCGAGGAAATTCGATAAGATTTTCGCCCGACCACCAAACGCTCGAAATCAAAGCCTCCCAACTCAAGCGGTTTGAAGCTTCCTTCCTGCCAGCCGCCGGCCACCACTGAGGCGAGGAAGAACTGCCCGCCCGCCATCTGCCCTGCCGGTTTGTTGGGGATTTTTTTCCAACTGTATCCCTTCATTCCTGCCGCCTCATGAAACAGTCCGCCCTGCTTGAGCTGTAATCGGTAGGCGTCGAACAACTCGTAGTTTGTGAACTGGGTATGAATGGAAGGACGCCCGTCCTGATCGAACGTCAAGGGATGGTCGATGTAGGGAAAATGATCGCGGCGATAGTTGAGGAAATTACTCCAACCCCCAAGACGGTCCCAGTGAATGCCAACAAAATTACCCACATTTCGGAGATCAACGGCCTTGCCTAAATACATGTCTGCATAGACGGGATGATGTGGAGTTTGATCTGCAAACAAGTCGGGATCGCAGTTATGCGGGAAGTCAACGCCTCCAGCTGACGCTCCAAAGCGCCCAATGGTTCCGTCAGGATTATAACAAATACTATTGATGAGAGCGGCCCGTCCCTCAATCAGCAGCGTGGATTTTGCGTCCCCCTTTTTCTCGTAATGCTGAATGGTATCTGTCTTGGCAATGGCATCAAGTAACTGTTTATTTGTCTTAAGGTCTTCCGCCTTCTTCAATCCTTGGATTCGTGCCGATGTTTTCGTGTAAGCTAAATACTCTTTATAGTTGGGATCGATCTGGCGGTCGGTCTTCACTTCTTCTTTGACATAGTTCATGTTCATCCAGTCATGGTGATGACCGAGGAATGACATGGTCTTCGCGTCGATATGATAGTATTCGGGATACCAGTCGTAGTATTTCGCCAGCGCATCACGACCCCCCCACGTGCCGTCGATGGAGTAGATGCGGAAACGGAAGGGTGCCTTGGATGGGAATTTCTTGGTGTCCTTCGACAAGCCGAACGCCATTTGGATGCGGAGACCGTCGGCATCGGCCCCAACCTCGAATACACAGGGATCCGTCGGAGGAATGCACAGCGCGATTCCACCTTTGTCCGTCCAAACGGCGGGAATCGGCACCATGTTGTTTTCCTCCGCATAAGCCGGGGTTTCTTGATTGATAACCGGACTGACGCTTAGCGTCTTACCCCATTTCCAGCCGGTGGTGTTTACCGGCAAATTGAAGCCCAGCCACACGCCGCGATCCTTACCGGTGAGATCTTCCAGTTCTCCCGCCACCTCGATAAAACCCGGCCCCTCGGTAATCACCGCCTGCACCTGTGCCTGAAGCGGGCTGTTCAGCGTCAGGTGGAGTTTGCCGTTTTTGGCAAAGGCGCTTCCAGCTAGGAAAGCTTTTTTGACAGTATTTGGTTCACGCAGATAAAAACCACCCGCGGCGCCTTGTGGCAGCTTTGTGCCGTTCATTGCGACACCGGAAACATTTCCATTTTCCTGCAATTCCAGCGTCAGTCCCGCACGATCCGATACCGTTTCCGCCAAAGCAGAAGCACCGAAGAGGAAACCCCCGGCTAAAATCAAAGTTATGTTTTTCATGTATATTTATCCGACTAATGGGACTCGCTGGTAGTCAGCGCCTTCCGATCTACGCGCTGGACTTCGATGAGGTGGAAGACTTTGTTTTTGTCATCGAGATTGACCAACGCAATGTCCGCGCCCTGCGGACCTTGGTGGTTCATCACGGCATCCGTAATCGTAAATATCTCCTCCCGCCAGCGGTTCGTCCCCGTTCCCGTAAAGGTTTTGGCGGATTTGAAGTTTCCTTGGCCGGCATCATAGGAAAAACCCCATGAGCCGGTGGTGTTGTCATACCACACCAAACGGAAGCTTAGCGGGCCAACGGGTTGGCCGTCTTGCTTGAAGAAATCCTTGTGGAAGCCGAAGTAGAGCGCGTTTTTGCCCGACTTGTGTTCAAAGCCGCGCGCAAATTTTCCGTAAGGCTGATCTTTCGGGCCTAGATTCCACCAACCGACGCTGGTTTCCAGTTTTTCGATGGGGTAGAGAAACCGGCAATAGTCGTCGTCGATCCGATCCCAGGCTACATCGTTATAGCCGGTGCGGCTGCGGCTTTTGAGTCCGCCAGCAAGCGCCTTATCCAAGTCCTGCACCACCGCGCCGTGGTCGGCGAATTCCGCACAAATTTTCAGCACCCGATCGGTATTGTTTTTGTTTGCCGCTCCGTATTTAGCCTCGGGGAAGCGGATGGTGTCGTCCGCATTCAGCTCGTCGCGCAAGGCGCAGAAGGCCACCGGTGACTTATTCGGATATTTCTGGCCGGCGTATCGATTGAACATGTCCAGCGACTCGCGCCACTGCGGATCCTCGATGACGAACTCCGGCAAATTCCAGATATCGAGCCCATTTTGCAGGGCTCCAAGAGCAGTCCAATACAAGTTCTGCTGCGGATTCTGCTGAAACCACTTTGAGTGTTCCGTCGTCTGGCCCTTGCGGGGGATCATCGTCTCGCCCTCCCCTCGGGAGAAAACAGGGCGTCCGGAGGGATTGTCCGGTGTCATCCACGGTTTGTAGCCGTTGAATTTGGAGCGTTCGGAGTTGCTGCCGTAGCCGTGCGAAGGCACGCCCTGTTTTAACACCGTGCCCGGATAATACTTGAGTCCAGCGGCCACGTCCTCGGTGTGAATTAGCAGCGCCATGGGCGGCTTGCCGTCCATGGGCTTTGAAAAAGCGTCAACCGTGAAACGACGAATGTATTTCTGGTAATCCGCCCACTCCTCTCGCATCACCTTGTAACGAGGGTCCTTGGGTTCACCTTTGTAGCAGAAGCCGTCACCGGTCGAGCCTTCGACCACTTGGTGGAACACAACGCGCTTGAACAACTCCGGCGGCAGGCTGCGCAGATGCTCGGCCAGTTTGGTGATGATCCGTTCCGAGTAGAACTTGTATTTCTTGTCCAACGGATAGGCTTGGATGCCGAAATTGGGGTCATCCTTAAAGGTATCGATTTTCACCTTGGGCACGCCCTTGTCGTAGAGCCATTGGGGCTCGGTGGGGTTGATCCAGAGCAGCGTGAAAACATACTTATTATTTGCCGCCGCCTGTTTGATGATGTCATCAAACAGATCCCATTTATAGACGCCATCCTCTGGCTCCAACTTATCCCAGCCTACTACGATCGGAATGCCCCGAAGGCCTGGGTAGGTTTCTTCGGCGGTGATCTTGCTGTTCCATTTATTCGGTGTGCCACCCCAGGAATACCAGCTCCATACCCCGCAGGCTTCCGGCGGCAACACACCCAGGGGCGCCTTTTCGGTTTGCTCCGCCCGCCCGCTGGCGGACATCAGCAAGCCCAATACTAAAGCAGCGGAGTTTTTCATGTTTATGATTTCTTTCATACGGCCAGAAGATTGCGGCGGGCTAGCTTTAGCTGCCGGTGATGAGCACCGTGGCGTAGGACATGGCGCCGTCTATATCCAGAGAGATGCGTCGGCCTCGGTCGGACGCCGGCAAGCTCAGGTGCTTGCGATACGACACGGGCCCCGTGTATTTCAGTTTTCCGGTCCTACCCCGATATTCCTGCTTATAAGGGCCCTCGATGGCCCAGTCGTGGGGGAGATCCAGTTTCCGCCAGGCGGAGTCATCGAATCCCGGCTGGGTATAGGGCACGTTCGTCCCAAGGTTGCCATCGGGCCGTTTGTGCAGGACCGTCGGATCCACTAAGAAGGCCTCACTGCTGGGTAGCAACCATTGACGGATATCGGGGTAATCTAGCGAACTAGCGACTTGGGCTGGATCGTCTTTTTGGAAACGCCAGTCGGTGTTGATGGAGATGCGTTCGCGGGCCGTTTCGGCGGCCGGCATGCCGGCTATTCCCGTCAGCAAAAAGCCGATGAGAAGTCGTATAGAGATGAGGCAGTTCAAGGAGATGGCGTTACGCTTTTGCGTTCTGTGATCGCTGCAGCGTGGGGCGGTTAAGCGCCAGCTGGGGTAGGGGAGAAGCCGGGTTAGCGCGACTTAGCGAACGCCCGGCGGTTAATTGAACTATGGCGTGAACGGAACGAAGGGGTTTGGGCTATCCGGTTAACACTCCCGCTCGCACCTAAGTCTAACGAGTAATCACGCTTTATAGCGCCGGGCGGTAATCGGTTGTGCCTAAAATTAAATATTAGTTTTCGCATTTCCCCGAGATTAAGAATGAGAATCGGCTTTCTGCCGCAACCTGCTGGCCATTTGATGGTCAATCACGCATTCCGATGCAGTTTTAGTATCTCGTTTCACGGAAAAGGTTTCATTTTTATCTTTTCTTCGGCGGGTGATAACGCACAAGGGACACGGATCCCCTAAACAGGGGAATGGGTAAGTTTTAAGAGAGAGGGAAAGCGGGTGGTGGTCCTTGTCCTGGGGCAGGTCCGATGGCGAAGGTTTCTATCCGCTAAAACCGCCCTAGTTTCTCTACAGTTCTCCACAAACTTTTTGTCCGGAGCTGCCTATTTTCGCTTAAAGTAAAAATAAAGCGTTATAAAATACTGATTTCATTGTCCACGATTTCACGGATTTTCAAGTTTATAAATAATTATTCAACAAGGACTTGCGCGGGTTCGAATCCCGTTGGCCGCCCCATGTCTTTCTCCTCTTTTAAAGAGGAGTTTTGCTTACTGACTTCTCCCTGTGGCGCTTTTGTGGCGCCCCGTCTTCCTATTCGTCGGACGATCGCGGTTTATCCGCGCCAGAAGCAGACCTGCCCTCCGGCAACACCAGATTCAGCACGAGCGCGGTGATGCCGCCGGCGGCGATACCGGATTCGAGAAATGCCTTTACCCATTCCGGCAGCGTGCCCAGCCAGGTTGATTGCGAAGGCGCGCCGAGACCGATGGCGAGCGAGAGCGCCACGATCAACGCATCGCGTTGTGAGATACCCCGGCTCGCGATCAAGCGCAGTCCAGAGACCGCCACCAGGCCGAATAGCATCAAGGCCAGCGCACCCAAAACCGACGGCGGCATCGCCGTGACCCAACGTCCGACCGCCGGGAAAAGCCCCAGCAATGCCAGCATGAGCGCCATCAACGGGCCGATGCGACGGCTGGCCACGCCGGTGATTTGTATGACGCCATTGTTTTGTGCGTAGGTGGTGCTGGGGAAGCCGCCCACCAGTGCCGAGCTGAGACTGGTCAACCCATCCGCCAGCACCCCGCCGCGCAGTCTCGCCCAGTGCGCCTGACCTTGGGCCGGAAGACCGGAAAGTTCCGCCGTGGCGGTCATGTCGCCCATCGCCTCAAGCACCGATACGAGGTAGATAAACGCGAAAGGCAGCACCAGCGCCCAGCTGAAGGAGAAGCCATGCGGCAACCAGCGGGGCAGCGTGATCCACGAGCCGTCTCCAGCCTCCGGTGCGTGCAGCCAACCGCCCGCGGCGCACACCAGGTAGCCCGCCGCCACGCCAAACAAGACCGACGCCAAACGCGTCCAACGCCGACCGGCGGCCTGCGCGCCCAGCACCACCGCGATGACGATGCCCGCGACCAGCCCGCCCGCCCACGGAGGCGCCCCCGTTGCAGCGGGGGCCACGATGCCATACATGGCCGACGGGATCAGCGTGAGCCCGATGAGCAGGACGACCACTCCAGATACGAGCGGCGTAAACACTTTCCGGAGCATGGGCAAAAACGGGGCGAGCACCAATTGCACCGGTGCAGTCACCAGCGACATGCCCAACATCAAGGCCAGCCCGCCGGTTTTTCCGGCGAGAATAAGCGGCTGCAGAAATGAAAAACTCGTGCCCGTAACACTCAACAAGCCCGACCCGACCGGCCCCGGTCTCATGGTTTGCAGCAAAGTGCCGAGCGCCGAGGCCATCAGGGCCATGCTGACGAGGTAGGCGGTGTCGGCCGCCGGCCATTTAAGGATGCCCGCCAGGATGAGCGGTGGCGTGATGGTGCCCACCACCATGGCCGCCACTTGCTGCGCGCTGACGAGCAGCGCGGGGCCGGCCGGCACGCGTTCTTCCAGGCCATAAACCAGGGCAGGCGACGGCGATTGATCGGGGGCAACTGATTTTTCCACGCCGGTAATTTTAGCACGCCATGTGCCAGTGCAAGCGCGACTGGCACTGTGTTTGCTGGATTGTTGCGCGCATCTGCGGCCGTCTGTCTCCGATCCGCACCACGTTTACGCGCTTATGCACTTACCCGAACACCTCAACCACCTCTACACGCCCGCCCAGATCGAGTCCCGGCTTGGTGAACTCGCCACCAGTCTGGATGCGTGGGCGGCCGAATCGAAGGCCGAGAACGGCCGTCTCTTGCTCGCCGTGTGCATGCTGAGGGGCGGGGTGTTCTTTTTTTCCGATCTGCTCCTGCACTTGAGACACTCGGTGGAACCCGGATTTTGCCGCGCCTGGAGCTATGCCAAGGGAATCAACGGACAGCCCGAGGACACCGTGCGCATGGACTGGCAGGGACTCGACGTGCGGGATCGCCATGTGGTCTTGATCGACAATATCTGCGACAGCGGACGCACCTTGGCCGCTGCATCCGCGCAGCTCGAATCCTGGGGCGCGCGAAAGATCCGCACCGCCGTCATCGTGCATCGCCAGCGCGCGGATTCGATCCACACCCCTACGCTCACGGGGTTTGTTTACCCGGGAGTCGAGTGGTTGGTCGGCTACGGCTTGCGAGATCGCGATGCGGACTTGATGAACACTCGCTCCATTTTCACCGTGCGCGGCAGCGGCGCGGCCTGAGCCCGCTCACGCGAGGGTAAATAACAGAGCCTCGCACGCCGCGGCGGCCGTCAAAGTCAGCAAGCCGGGTATCGAGGTTGCCCCAAAACAGACGGTGACGAGGCCGCCAGGGCACAGCGAAGAGCTGCAGCGCATCGGACTTCGGGCTTTAACTCGCCTGCTCCAGTGCGATTGAGGTGTTGAGGGCGCAGCCGGTTGTGCCCTTGTATCCTCGGCAGTAGCACGAGCCCCACTTGTCGCCCTCCGTGCAATCAAAGGTGAGCAAGGCGCTCGAGCAGACCGGGCAGAGAATAGATCGTTGTCCCTGGGCATAGCGGTAGGCGATCCGGTCCACGATCTGACCCCGGTAGTCCGCCTCGCGGTTCTTTTCAAAATCCATCCAGTAAAGCTTGCCTCTGCCGGGAGAAAACTCCCCGGTCGCCCGTTCATAAATCAGAAGACCGCTCACGCTTTCCTTACCCTGCGGTGAAGTGAACGTGAACATGATCCGGTAGCGATTTTTCAGCGCACTGTTGGGGCCGAGGTGACGCTCCTCATCGTAAGGGGCATAGACTTGCCCCTCGATCACCGGTTGCTGACCTTTGATGCGCGGAAGGAGGTGCGTGCGCGCGTAGGTGAAAAAATCGGTCCGAAATTTCTCGTCCACCGCTTGCCGAAAGTGGTCGGTGTGGAAGGGGCCAAACACAGTGCCGCCCTCGAGGGTCTTCGCGCCGGTGCCTGCGATATCCTCGTAAACCACGGGATTGAAGCGGCTGTCGCCGATGGTGATATCGGGATCGGCCGAGGCGCTCAACGCGGCGATTTCCCGCTCCTTCAATTCCCTGGCCTCGTTTCGCGTTTTGGCGTTATCGATGGAGCCCACGTAAACCACCGGCTTGTTGATGTCTTCAAAATCCCAACGCCCGTAGACTTTTTCGATCTGCCTTTTCGAAGTGAATTCCAAGTTGAACGAAAAATGAAATTTGACGATGCTGACCGGACCGAGGTGACGCAGTTTATCGTAGTCGGAGTAAACCCGTCCCTTCACCGCCAGCACGGGTCCGGTGAGCTGGGGGATGATCACGGTCCGGATTTGGTCAAAGAACCACTCGCGTTTTTCGGGGGCGGCATGGGCGCGAAAGTAGTCGGTTTCAAACGGGCCGAAGGTGATCGTGTGCTCGGAGATTTCGAGATTCATAAGGTGGTGGATTAGGCGCCCGATCATGAGGCTTTTTACCTGTGATGCAAATCGGTGCCCGGGCCTGCTTTTCAGTGGGGCTTGCCTTTTGCGGCCAACTCGAAACGCACCGGCTACGGGGGCGTTTTTAGCATCAGATCAACCCGGCTCAAGCGTCCGTAAAATAGGGACCTTAACATGGCCTAGTGTAGCCCCGACCGGTGGTCTGGGTCCGCGGGGAAAGCCCGATTGCCGTTCGGGCCTACAGCAGGCAAAAGCCTACGTTATACGGGCGTTTGGTATGATCGCGGTGGCTAGGGCTCGTGGGGGACTACAATTAGCAAACTTAGGCCCGCCGCGCTCAGAGTGCGGAGCGCCGTGGAGGGAGTTGCTATGCCTGACCGCGCTTGTTTCACTTCATGGCTGACAACAATGATCGCCTGCATCGACCAGACCCTTGACCGGATTTATACCCTCAATGTCGGTGCCGTGGGTCACGGGGCCGAGCGACACGAACGCCCGCATAAGGCGCTTCTGCTCCTGGCGGTGCTTGATCTCCTCGATGCCGGACAGGCCACGCCGGACCGCATCCCCTGGGGCGCACCGCTGCGTGAGCGCTTCAGTCTCTACTTTGCCAAGGTTCGCCTGCGGGATGACCGCGACACCCCGGAAAACCCGTTTCGCTATCTCGCGAGCGATGGCTTTTGGGAAACCTATCGGATCACGCTCGCTGGTCCCGTCCCATACGAAGGTGAGGTTTTGGTGCGCGATTCCGG
Organism: Verrucomicrobia bacterium IMCC26134; assembly: GCA_000972765.1. GTDB lineage: Bacteria > Verrucomicrobiota > Verrucomicrobiia > Opitutales > Opitutaceae > IMCC26134_A. The sequence goes on from CP011265.1 coordinate 1,418,881, forward strand.
CACGCTCTTTGCGCGACTGGTTGACGGGGTTGATCTAGTCGCGGCCGACGCCAACCTGCGGCATAGGTTGAGACAGGCGCTGGTGGCGCGCTATTTCCCGAACGCGGCGAAACAGTTGATCGAGCCCATCGATATGGTGAGTTCGGAAGATGACGACGAGGCACTCGAAGTGCCCGGACGCAACGCGGGTTTCCGGCGTAAGATCCTAGAGGTTTACGACCACCAGTGCGTGGCCTGCGGGTTGCGGATAAAACTCCCCGTGCACGAGGCCTGCTACGTGGATGCAGCGCACCTGATACCCTTTGCCGAGAGCGCAAACGATCACCCGACCAACGGCATCGCACTCTGCAAAAACCACCACTGGGCGATGGACCGCCACCTCATCGCGCCTACACCGGCCGGCGTGTGGAAAGTCTCGCGGGTTTTAATCGGTCACCGATCGACCGGCGAAGCGGAGTTGGTGCGCCTCGCGGACCACCCCGTGCTGCCGCCCACGGATGACGCCTACCGCCCCGACCCGGCTGCGATGCAGTGGCGCGTTGAACGTTTGATCGCGTAAAAGGGGAGAAGATTTAACCCGTCCCTTGTTTACCTCTAGGTAAAGGGAGCGAGTTTAACGTCCGGCGGTGAAGACTTCGGGGGGGTGATTGGTTTGGCAACGAGCCGCATATCAAGTTTGGGTAACATAGCTACGGCCGATAAAAACAACAATACTCGGCCTGACCCCTTTGGATCGGCCGGTCCTGCGGAGGAACCTCGGTGACGAGCCCGGCATCACGCAGTAGGTCGTAAGCGCGCCGAGCTTCGGTCGGCCTGAGTTGCTCTAAAAGTGGGGACATCGCGGCGACTGCTTTGGTAACCGGATTAGCAAGCTGAGGAAAGGGCGTTGGGGGCGTGGTGCTCATGCGAGGTTTCAGTTAGTGGCCGGCCGATTCTATGAGGCGGATTTCTTTGATCGTTTGGCGGTCGGTGAGCAGCGCGCGGAGTGGGCGCTTCAAGTCGTGGGAGGCGTTGAAGATTTCAGCGAAGGCTGGTTTGCTCACGAAACGCCTATAAAGTTTGGGGCAACGTAGCTACGATGGATAGAATCAACGTTTCTCGGCCAGGCCCCTTTGGATTGTCGCCAGGCCCCTTTGGATTGTCCTTCTTGTTCTTGGATCGGCCTGCATTGCCTTTAGCAGCACCTGCAAAGTCAAAACCCGTGGAATTGGTGAGGTGCGCTTCAGCGCTTTAACCTCACGGTATTTACGCCGAGACTCGAATTCGGTCATTACCTCCTGTAACTTTCTGCCATCCCATTTTTGACCATTGAAGACTGCGTCCGGTTCAACTTCGAAGATGGCATAGATGTCGCCGCTGGCCGATCCGGGATAGCCTTTCTGCTTCAAATCTTCGACGGTAAAAATCTTGTAGCCGGGCTTCCCGCCTTTGAGCGCTAATAAGCCATCGGCCACTTGGCTCTTGTAGGTGTGGAGCAGAATGTGGCGCGCTGAGGCGAATTCCGGTGGCACGTGCCAAGTGCCACGTCGATCACCCAGCCGAACGACCGCAAAACCTGTCTTCATCGTCCAGTTAAGTTGCGCTTCGTCCTCAAACCAAGCCACCACCACATGATGTTCAGACGGAGGCAGCGCCCGCGTCGAGTCGCTCAACTCATCCCGCTCCGCAAGCATCAGTGACCCATACTGCACTGGTTCTTCCTCAAGCATGTAGCTCTCAGCGACGTGATAGCTCACACGCTCTTGCGCCGTCGTCCGGTTGCTAACGTGCGCGAGCACTTCATCCAAAAATTTTTGAAGCGATTCCAAACCCTGAGCCACTCCGTTCTCGTCCGGTGCGACTCCGAACGCACCGAGCCCCGGTAGGATTTCGTGAAACCCCTTAAGCTTCTCCGCTACGTTCGCCCGCCCTGGATAAAGGACATAAGCACCTTGCGAGCGTTTAATGGCATCGCGGTATGCGTGCATTTTCAACAAGTCCTGCCGCTTGTAATTGCCCTCAACCTCGTCGTCGGCGTCGTCCGACCCTTCCGCACCGAACAAGCCCTCAATGTCCTCCACGCGATACTTCGCGTCGAAATGCACATGCACAAGCAACTCCTGCCGCTCCGCGTCCGCCTCACTCAAAGCCTCTGGCCAAAACGTCAGCGTGTAGTCGGGATGCAACCGCCGCGTCCAGCTTCCGCCCGCGTGCCGGTCCTGCGTCACTTCAAAGCGGCGGTTGTAAGCGAAGCGCGCATTCAATCGGCGACTCTGCCCCGCGAACGTGCCGACAAACGGCCCCAGTTCCATCCGCTTCCGCAGCCGAAGATTCGGCGACCCTTCCTCCAATCCTTCAATCAATTCCTCCACCGCCGGACGATCTCCACCCCGGCACTTCTGGCAGAACCAGCCCAGCAACTCGAAGAATAGCCAATACTCGTAGAGGCTAGCCACGTCGCGCTGTCCTGCGTGAAACAACTCCTCGCCGCCTTCCCACGAAAGCTCCGCCGCCGTGCGAAACCTCAACCACCAGCGCAGCACCTCGCGATAGCCCGCCTTGCGCTGCAACACCGGACTGCCCAGCGGCGCGAAACGCATCTCGCCCACTTCACGAAACAAGCTGCGCCCCAGCCAATCCTCCACAGTGGCCGCCAGCCGACGCGACAATGCCGCCGATGCGCCCCAGGCATTGCAATTCTCCTTCGCCTCGAAGACGCCCTGTGCGTGGGTGAGGAAAGCTCGGAACTCGCCCAGCGCGAACTTCACAAACCGGTTCTCCAGCGTATCCAGGTCCCGCGACTTGCGCGGCACCAGCACGCGCTCGGCGATGGACTCCAAACCGAGTTGCGTGCGTAGCGGATGCGACGCCGGAACCACGCGGCGTGGATTGCCCGTCACCAGTTGCCGCACCGCCGACGGCGTCCAGCGAACCGGTCGGTCACTGGAAACGGAGTCGCTCACCGTGGACAGCCGCTCATGGGGAAAGCTCAGGATGCGTTGCAGCGCGGCGGAGAAATCGGCGCTGTCCAGCGTCTCGCGCAGCAGCTCCAGTTGGATTTGCAGCCAGCCCGCATCCGTCCGGTCTTCAAATGTCGAACGGAAACCCGCCTTGGCCGATGACCGTGCATCCGCTACCAGCCCCGCCATTTCATCCGACAGCCGCCGAAGCATCCCCCGGTATTCCGTCCGGTAATCCAGCTTGAGCGAGCGCACATCCAGCAACGCCGACGCCACCGCAGACTTCGCGTCGTCCACCTCGCCCTCGACAAGTTCCATCAGGAGCGTGCCGCAAAAGGAACGCGTCTCAATCAGTCCCGCATCCGGCTTTCCTCCGCCACTGCCTAGACTTCGGCGACGACTTGAAAGACTGCAGCGCAGCCGTAAGTCCGCGCCGTTGGCGGACACCACTTCATATTCATACCGCTCGGACTCACGCAATTGAATGGTTGTTTCCCCATGTTCCCGAGCGTCTTCCTCATTCGCTTCCGCCAGCGGTGTTGTGAATGGGTTTTGGTCTAACCTGACCGGCACTAATGTGACACGCCCCACCACTGTTCCTGAGGGCGAGCGAAACGGAACGCTGGTATCAGGAAGAACGCGCATGGGCTCACGCCTCAGCGAAGGAGGCGAATCCGTTTTCAATCAGCAGCCGCCACATCCGGCCAATCTTCTCCGCGCTCAATGGATAAGGCGCACCAGCTGGGACAACGACCGACGGCTCGGCCTTTTTGTCCGTCGAGCGCGCTGCCTCTTCCGCCGCCTTGAGCGCGTCCGCTCCACGGCCTGCCGCATCGTTCACGCACAGGAACCACAGCTTCTTGAGCACCGGCCCCAGTTTGGCCCGCGAGCCGTGCAGCTTGGGGAGCAGCTTCTGGAACACCACGCAGTCCATTGCGTATTCGAGCCATCCGCGTCCCTCACCATCTTCGTCAGACCAAGCTCCTTTGCCTTCATCAAGCTTCTTGTTCCAAACCTTACCGTCACCAAGCAGCTTGTAGAAGTGAATGAAGCGGGCCGTCTCGTAGGCCGTGCGATACCCAAACTCCGCTCCATGCGCTTGCAGCGTTTTGAAGAGCAACAGCATTTCGGCATCGTAAGCAGCCTTTACCTCGTCGGGCACAGCCACTGAATTCTTGGCCGCATCTACGAACGCATTCCCAAACGACGGTGCACCTTTGCCATCGAGCTTCGACAGGTCGGGTTTGGCCGGGCTGCCAAGGAAGCCTTCCAAATCGCGATCGTTCATGCGGAATTCGATGACGTTCGCCCGATCCAGAACTTTCGGCGAGAACATGTAGGTTGTCTCGTCCACGTTCACCGTGCCTATGATGAAGAGATTCCCGGGGAGTTTTTTCAGTTTTGGCGGGACTGGCTTTGACGCTGATGTTTTTCGCCACGTTTCCGGCTTCGTCACGTCACCTGAGTAGAGCTCAAGTCCTTCATCTGACTCGATGATGGAGAGGACGTCGGCGAAATACCGCTCGACGTGCGACAGATTCATTTCGTCGAGAATGAGGAAGTGTGGAACATCACCATGCGCTTCGGCGTGGAGAATCAAATCCAGAGCGGGTTTGGCAACATAATGGGTTGCCTGTAATCCGTCAGGGTAGCCAAGGATGTTATCGGTGCCTGTCCAGTCTGCCCCAACCGGAACGACTTCATAGCACTTTGCAGATTCAGTGCTTTTACGAGCTGCAACCAAAGCGAAGGCAGCCGGCTTGTAGTGGCTTTCCAGCCTGTGCAAGTAACCGGTGATTTTGCTTTGAGCTTCGATCTTGTCGCGCAGCTCGCGCCCGCTCACCGATTCGGGCACGTCATTGGATTGAATATAGTCAGCCCACTCTTGGATAATCACGCGAGGAAGCGGCACCAACTTTCCGTCCTCAGTTGCCAGCTCGACTACTCCTGCATCTGCAGCGACTACTGTGTAATCGTTTTGAATCCCCTTTATTGTGCTCCCTGGTTTAAACGGGTCCGCCGGGACCGTTTTGGGTGTCAGCCATCTCGCAAGAGCCTGAGCGAGCTTCGTTTTGCCTGACCCGGCCAAGCCCGTCGCAATCAAAAACCGCTTGGATAAAAGGCATGAAGTGAACCGGTGTGCGATAGTGTTGTCAACGTGCAGTCGACTTATTGCTGCATCAGATCTGAATTTTTCAACTAGGTTACTAATGCCTTCTGTCTCTGAACTAGCGCTTCCAGACATCGCACCAGCGGCAGGCGCCAGACCACCGGTTGTCCCTGTTATAACTAATTGTGCATCATGAAAACGGGACTTTAGCAGGTCAAAATATCCAGATGGCCGGCTTTGGATGACCCGCTTCAATAAAAGACCGCCGTCGGACTCCACAAAAATCAAAATCACGTCGTATCGCGTATTGTCGCTTCCATCGACGAATTTTCTAGAGGTGACGACCGCGCTATCAGACAGACGCTCTAGATCGACAGTGGCGCTCTCCACTTGCATAAAAGCTACCCCAACTTTCGTATGCCGACCAGCTTGGTTGCCCTGAACAAGCCTTGTATCTAAATTTGAGGTTCTAGTTTTCGCTCCGGTAGCATAAATCTCTTCAATTGGAACTCCAAGAACCCCGGCAAGCAATTCTCGTATCGCGTTATATTTCGTTGTCGATGTGTTACTCACTCCATCTGGGTAGCTCGTCAGCAATTCAGTCCATAGGCTGTTTAGCTGTGTCGATGTATCTTCGTTTGGCATAAGTTATTTATTGCTAGATCTCATTCCGAACCAACAATCGAATCTGCATGTGCTTGAAGTGACTCCAAGAACCGATCCGAATAGGTAACATTTGTGCATACTAGGGCGCGCTTTAGGAAGCCGCTAGTTGCTCTAACACTCAGTGGCTTTAGTGGATCTTTAAGGAATCTTTCCAGCCGTGGGGTCTGACAAAGTTCGGGCCATTGAGATAGCGTGACTGCATATGCTTTCCCCTTGTGTCCCCAAGCTGCCTTCGGCCAACGATCGCCCGCTATTCGGAGCGAGCTTACACCATCGTATCCGATCGGGTTTTCAAAGCGGCTAGCAAGCCAAGTAGACAATCCTGTATTAACAGCATTACCAATCAACCTCCAGCGAGCGTTCTTTTTGAGCCCGACCGTTTGTTCAACTTTAGCCGTCCAATCTGTCTCAAATCCTTGCAACCGTTCGGCATCGTTTAACGTAATTGTCCCGACAAAATTTCTCTTCGGAACCCAGATAGCAGGGGGGGAAGCAATCCCGATGGTTGACCCGCCTTTTATTGGCGGAACTCCTTCCTTAGCCCATCCAACGCCCCGGCTGCCCTCCGTCCAATAAAAGCCATACCATGCGCTCTCATCAACGTCCGATGGCTTGCCATCAATGTCTCCGGGATTTTGATTCCCACTAAACAGAATCTCGCGGGGATCCTCGGTCCGCGATGCAACCATAAGGACTCTAGGTCGGCGCTGTGGAGTTCCGAACGACCTAGCATCAACAACGCGATAAGCCCACATATACCCCAAATGCTCTAATTCGGAAACCAAATGCCGCATCGCTGCCCCAGCGTCTAGGGAAAGCATGTAAGGCACGTTTTCTACCACTAGCCATTTCGGCTTAGGCCGCGCGGTCGAGATTAATCTAAAGAGGTGATCAACTAGACCCGAGCGAGTTCCACCAATTCCAGCTTTACCTCCAGCTTGGCTCAAGTCTTGACATGGAAATCCCGCAAGAAGGAGGTCGCAAGCGGGGAGCCTTTTTAACTTACTGACATCGTGCGATATTGGCACATCAGGAAAGTGCGCGCCGAGGACAGCCTGAGCAGCAAGATCGTTTTCGCAGAAGAGGAGAGGCGTGCGCCCAAGCTTGTGGAATCCAAACTCCAACCCCCCAATCCCTGAAAAGAGACTCACAATGCGCTCACTCATGAATGGCCTCCTCCTGCGTTTAGAAGCGCCAGACCTAAAACATATCCCAGTTTTGGTGGCACCGCGTTTCCGATGTATTTCTGCAACTGGCGTCGTCCTAAATCGTCAAACGAAAACCAGTCTGGAAAAAATTGGATCCTGGCCGCCTCATGCGGCGTGAGAGTGCGTTTTCGGAAAGGATGAACAAAACGACCTTGTCCTGTAGATCCAAATCCGCTCGTAATTGTTGGAGCCTGTGCGTCCGGGCGCATCCGTCCATATACCGAGTTGTAAGCATGCGGCTTTAGCCGATGACAATCAGGTCGCTCAGAATCTGGAAGCTCATAAAGATCATTCTCAAACAAATAGTTGATTCTTTCTTTGTTGGTTGCCGAGTGAGTAGCTGCCGTCGTGAAAACGTTTGGAGATGATTCCGACTCGTCAATTAAGTCATCAATTGCCCACATTACTGGACGCACCTTCCGCACAAGTGCCATGAGGGTGCATTGAAGCACTTCAGGATTACCAAACATGGCCAAGGTGAAATGTCTCTTGCGATTTTGCGCTACACCATAGTTCGCCGCATTGAGCATTATGGAAGCGGTCTGATAGCCTAGGCGATTGAGGTGCTTTAATGTTTTTTGAACCACCTCCGTTGATGAATGCCTGACACCTAAAACGTTCTCAATGATAATGAACTTTGGTTTGAGGACAGTCGCCGCCCGGCCCATCACTCCATATAAGTCGTTCCTTGGGTCGTTTCGGCGGGTGTGGTTATTAAGATCCGAATGCCCCTGACAAGGTGGCCCTCCAATCAGAAAGTCCACGTGTCCACATTGCTCTTTGAGGCGTTTTTCTCCCGGATTTAGCGAGGCTGTTGCCACGTTATCAAAGGTCTCCTCTATCGGCTTGGAGCAGATGTGTTTCGGAAAGAGATTCGCAGAATAAACTTCAAGGGCTCCCTCATCTATATCCGATGCAAATACAGACTCAAACCTTCCGTCCAATGCTTGTGCGGCTGCTTGGATACCAACGGATAAACCGCCGCATCCCGCAAACAAATCCACGACGCGCAGGTTGGGACCGCTTCCTAGAGACTCTGGTGGTCGTTGCGCCATCAGCCATGATTTTTCAAAGGATGCGTCAATATCGAGGCCGAACGGTTCATTGGTTGCAGGAAAGGAAGCACTTCCTTCGTAGTTGGCGATGGATACCTTTCTCGTGATTTTTTTTCCGTCCCTACTCAGACTAAAATATTCAGGAGCAACTACCTGCGGAAAAAATCCGAGGTCGCCACTTTGGTCAGGCGGATCAAACTGCTTCTGTCTTTTTATCATGGAAATCTTAGTTCGTTCAAGTTCGGTGTTTCGCGTCTTGGATGCAGCGAGAAATTTCTTCATGCGGCCAATTCCAGTTGATTATCCGTCTTTCGGCGCTCGCGGAAGCCGCGTTTGGCGTCGACGTTTCTGTTTTTCGCGAGGAACCAGATGCAAACTAGAAAGGCTGAACGAGGAAGGATGAGGGATGAAATGGTGATCAGGCGGTTCGGCACTCTCAGTTCGTCATTCGGCATTTTCCGTTTGGCCTCGCCGGACTGGTTGTAGGACATGCTGCCATTGGCGCGGACGTAGGCCGATGGTGGCGGATGCTTGGGAGGAGGAAACGACGGAATGATTTGCCTGCTCAATGTGATTCGTGGGTTTTGAAGACCGTGACGGGTTAGCGCAACGTTCGTTTCTGGAAAATTGGAATGGTTGAGAAATCAAGAGGGTTTCGGCCGCGAAGCAGACCATGGCACCTGAGACCAGATGTCGTGTAGGCCGGTGAGTTCTGCGGATTGGTCGGGTTGGCGCAGCAACGCAGATTAAGGTAGACGATTAAGGTTAAGAAGGCAGGGAGCTACTCAGACTCAGCGGGCGACGGAGTGCGGTGAGGTGGGTTTGCCAGTCGAGTGGGCTGGCTTTGGCTAGGTCGGTCGTGACGGTGCGCAACCAGGTGCCGGCGCGTTGTTCGAGGGTGGTGGGGGCGCGGTTGAACGTTCCCAGTTCGAGGGGGCGGGCAGCGAAGTCGGTGACGGTGTTGAACACCGCGTAGGCGTTGGCCCCGAGTTCAGTTTCGTAGGCGGCGTGACGCTGGCGTATCTCTTGCACGACCTGGGCGCGCTCAGCGGATTGGCGCTCGGTGCGGCAGTGATCGGCCGGCGCGAGGGTAAGCAGGGCGGCGATCAGCTCGTGGGCGATGGGGGGCGTGACGGGGGTGGTTTTGAGGGTGTGGATCATCGTGGAGAATTGCCGCCATTTCTCATCGATGGGGAATGCGCTCACTTTGACGTCGAGCCCGGCAACGGCATTGCGAGCATGGGTGACGACGAGGCTGGCGAGGTCGCGCTCAAAGATGCAACCGTTGGTGCAGTGGGAGCGGATGAATCCGAAATCGAAACGCAGGGCGCGGGAGCCGTTGAAGGAATTGGTGACGCGCACAAAGGGCGTGTAGGGGTCGTCGCGGGTGCGGTCGGCGAAGGTGAGGTTCAGCACGTTGGCGCGGTGGTGGAGGTCTATGCTGGCGTAGCTGAGTGTCTGCGGAGCCGAGACGCGGGTGGGCGCCCACTCGTGAGCCGTGACGCCGGGAAAAGCGCGGGCGCAGACGGTGTGGGCGAGGGCAAGGGCTTCGCGATTCGTGACGATGCGGTAACCGGTGCCGACGATGCCAAGGATGCGTCCGCTTGGACGGTGGTCGAGCGCTTGTTTCGAGGGGATGCGGCAGCGGGTCGGCGCGTGGTCGGGGCCGTGCGATACGACGGCTTCCACGGCGGCGGTATCCACGTCGAAAAGGACATCTGGAAGTGCGAAGCGGGGCTTCACGGCGTGCCTCCAGTGGTGCCGGTTTCCGGTGGCGTGAAGCGCTGGCGTGTCTGGCGTGGGGTTCGCGTGGTTTCCGCGTGAGGGGGTGGTGAGCACCGTGGTCATGCCCGACACCTTAACCGAGGGGGGCGGACAACGACGGGGTGACGTGGGGGCGTCGTTTGCTTTTCTGATGCGAAACCGAGTTTACGTCGGCCGCTATCTCGCGGTCTTGTTGAAGACCGCCTCAAACTCTGCGGCTGCGTTCACCATTTCATCAAAGGTGGGCGTGGCACCAAAGAACATCGGGCCGAGCATTTCCTGGTAGTCGGCACGCCAGTTGGCGACGTGCGCGGCGGGAGGCGCGAGTCGGAAGGTGCCAGGCTTGTGCGTGCTGTAGTCTACCCATGAATACCGAAAAAAGAGTTCACGGTGCTCGGCCACGCGTTGAAAGAGCGCCGTCTGCGCCAGGGCTCTTTCGCCCACGCCTGCACGCAGCAGGCACCACAGGTCATAATAGTGGCGGGCCATGCGGATCTTTCGCGGTTTATCGGCCGGGCGAAACGTTTCCTCGTGGAGCAGGCAGGCCTTTTCCCAAAAAGTGCGTTCAGCGGAGAGGACGCGGACGGTAAAAGCAGCGGCAGGGTCAAAGGCGGGAAAGTGCTCGATGACGTAGGGCTGGATGGCTTTCGACTCATGGGGCCAGTCATCCGAGCGGGCACCGAGTTCGATCTTCACCACGGGGCGGACATAACCGACGGCTCCCGGATCAAACGCGGATGGATAATGAAACAGCAGGCACTGGCCATCGGACATGTCGGGATCGACTTCGAGTCGCCAGCCCGTTGGCCCGAGTGCGTGCTGGAGGCGTGCGGCGAAGGCGGGCTGGAGCGTGCCCTGCACCCAGCCCCGGCATGCGCCCATGAGCTGCTCAAGTCGTGCTTTGCGCTGCTTGTTGCTCGGTGCTTTGTCCGGGGCGGAAGCGCCACCAAAACCCAGCACGTCTTTGTCCACGATGATATCAATGTCTTCGGAGAAGCGTTCGATGAGCTTCCACGCTTTGGAAAGAGACGTGCCGCCCTTGAAGGTGAGGTGCTCGCCGATACCCGGAAGGGCAAAGAGTTCGCGCAGCGTCCAGCAGACCCAGAAGTCTTTTTCCACGCTGACGGCCTGGAGGCCCATCTCGGCATCCACTTGTTGAAAGGCCAGGAGACGGCGGGGCGCGGGGAGTTGAAGAAAGGCGTCCATGGGTCAGGCGGCGTTTGCGGTTATCGGCCGCAGCAGATCGGCGATCCATGCGGGAGCGTGGACGAGGTCTTTGTGCAGGGCCGGGAGATCGGAGTCGGTGACATGTCTGCGCAGGATGGCGAGCACCTGGTCGTTGATCTGATCCTGGCCCAGGTGGCGAAGGGCTTGTATGATGGTGCCGCTTTTGCGTCCGGCGGTGGCCATGTTGCGCGGAGTCGTGTGCTGGAGATGAATCTCACGCCGTCCGATCCTGATCTTGCGTGCGGGGCCGTCGGTGAGAAAGACGATGCGAGAGGGCACTTGCTCGGAGAGCCCGAGCACATTCGCAGCGTAGGCCCCGGAGGGCTGGAGTCGGATCGCATCACGCACGACCAGGGCGCGCGCGATGGCATCGGCGGAAGGCGCAACCAAACCAAGCACCGGGTCGTGGGCGGGGTAATCGTAGAGTCCTCGGGCGAGTTGGCGGATCGTGCCGGCGGCCTTGAACCGGCGCAATGCGGAGTCGATGGCGTCTGTCTTGCCCAAGCCTTGGAAATGCTTTGGCGTGAATACCCAACCCCTACCGTTGCCATAAATGCGGCTACGGACTTGGTAATCAATGGATTGGCAATCAGATTTCATGTAAATTTGACGGAAATAATGATGTTTTTTACCGTCAAGACAAGCTTCGTTTAGCTGGGGAACGATCTCTGAGTGCAGGGGTGTTTAACGGTGTGCCTTGGAGACAGCATCACCGGTTGCGGCGGGATTCCTCCTCTGAAATCTACTCGTCATCTCACCCCGCTACTCCGCCTTCGAATGCATCGTTACGGCTTACCGGGACCGTCGTTGTCCGACCCCATCGGGCATTATGCGCAGGTTCACGAGAACCATTCACCACCCCTTCTACTGATGCCTGCACTCACACAGCCCGACCAGATCAACTACTACGGATTTTGTAAGATGGACGACCACTTTGCGAAAAAGGCTTTTCCTCACAACCCGGTGGATCCCGAGGAAGTGCTCCGGGAGGGTAAGGAAATCCATGCGTGGGTCACTAAGCCGGAGGCCAACATTCCCTTCGAGGAGTTTAATGCTCGCGCAAAGCTCTTTGAGGCCTCCTTGGCACAGCGAGCGGTTGCCACCGGCACGGTCGTTCTGTCCGCATGTGGTAGCGATTACTTCGGCAACGTTCGTCCCTACGACGTGGAGGATATTGTCGAGCCGTTCTACTCCGGGATCGACCTACACTTCAGCGATATGCCGCTCTTCATGTGCGTCCTCAAAGAACGGGAATGTCTAGAGACCTGGCGGGCGTTTCTTGAGCTCTCGCAACACCCATGGTTCGAGGATGAGCCCGAACGTTTTGACGACATCCTGAACGTCTTCCGATCCCTCAAAACCTTGGCCAAAGAGAAGGACTGTATCGTCATCGGCCTCATGCGTTCCTATTACCTGCACAACGGTTGACCCCGGTGGATTGAGGATCTCCCGCCACACATAAACGAATATGAGCAAAATTAAAAAAACTCCGGAAGGAAACGAAGCGACCGAACAATGCCCGATTTGTGATCGGTGGAATGCGCCCGGCGCCTGCGATCATTGCGAGCACTACTTTGGCGCCTATTGGGATTGGGAAATCATAAACTCTGATCGCATGGAGGAGTTCGACAGAGCCTGGCGCACATTCACTGATTTGGTGCAGGATCTGAAGACACCCGTGGACACGGTAACGGATGAACTCGTGGAGCTCGATGTGCTCGGTGAGCAACGTAAATACCTCCTTCAATCCGCGGCCGATGGTGAGTCAGTATCCTGTGTCCTGCGCGAACTGCTCGCCTTTGAAGAAGGGTCGAAAGTGGCAACTGAAGGCATGGTCTCCGGGGAAGGGGTGACGCTGTATTTGGATTCCCCCTCTGATTTCACCTCGATCATGGACGACATCAAGAAGCTTACGGAACTGATTAAGAAAATCGAAGCCGAGCAAAAGTAATGAATCGATTCGGGGCAACCTAGCCGCCCTCTTTGGCATCTGGAATTTCAGATCATCTCAAGCGTCAGTATCCTAAATCCCCCCCGCCTCGATTCACGGTTTCAGCCTGCCTTTTAAATATGACACGCGCGGCTATTGCTCCCCGTTTTTTAAAGCACACACTTTCTTTCTGTAAGATGAACTATCCTGCATCACGAGTGACCTTGTCCGCTTCCTCCGCCTTTCCGGCGGTGGCAAGCGTGCGCACGGTTCGCCAACCGGCCGAAAGCGGCACCGGTGGCACCTGGCAATCCTGCCAGGGATGCGGTTCGACCGGTCGGGCGTTCAAACGTCCAGCCGTCTCGATCAAACCGCTGAACTCGTGGTGTCCGGAAAATCAAACCATCCGACACCATGAAAAACGTATCCTACACCCAAACGTCGCTGCGGATTAACCGCCGCAACCCGAACCACCACCTCTGGCTTAACAACGGAACGTGGTTCCTTCATTATGCCACGCACACCGGATTCCAGAAGGGCCGGGTGCGCACCTCCCTAGGCACCAAGTGCCTCGCCATAGCCCGTGAGCGGCGTGACGCTGCACTCGCGCATCTCCGCCATCAGGCCTGCCTCGGCCTGCCAGCGTCCCTCGCGGGTTTTTTTACGGAAAGGAGGGCTGCCTAATGAGCACGCACACTTTTTCCGGTCCCTTCACCTCCGAATCGGTTGGCTCCGGCCATCCCGATAAGGTCGCCGATTTAATCTCCGACACGCTTCTCGATGCCCATCTCGCCCAGGATCCGAGCGCCCATGTGGCGATCGAGACGCTGGCCAAGGATTGCACGGTCGTTGTCGCCGGCGAAGTCACCTCACGGGCGAACGTGGATACGGACGCACTGGTGCGGCGCACCATCGCTGCCATCGGCTACAACGATCCGGCGAATCCCTTTAACGCGGGGAACATCAGCGTCGTTAATTTGATCGGGCAGCAGTCGCCCGACATCGCACAGGGAGTAGGCGCAGGGCTTGACCAAGGGGCCGGTGACCAAGGGCTGGTCTTTGGCTTTGCGTGCAAGGAAACGCCGGCCTTGCTGCCGCTTCCGATTTCACTGGCGCATGCGATCACCCGCACGTTGGAAAAGTATCGCCGTTCGGGCGCGGTGAATTGGCTGCGCCCGGATGCAAAATCCCAGGTCACCGTCCGCTATCTTGGGGGGATCCCTGTCGAGGTCACCGATGTGGTGGTCTCCACGCAACATGCCAAGGGTTTTGACCAGGGGGTGCTGAAGGACTGGGTCCTTCAGGTGCTCCTGCCGGACGCGCTTGGACCGTGGCACCGCGCCAGCATCAGGGCCTTTATCAATCCCACCGGAGTCTTCGACGTCGGCGGCCCGGTGGGGGACTGCGGGTTGACGGGGCGAAAAATCATCGTGGATACCTACGGTGGCTATGCCCGCCATGGCGGGGGGGCCTTCTCCGGCAAAGACCCGTCCAAGGTGGATCGCAGCGCCGCCTATTTCGCCCGCTGGGTGGCCCGCCAGATCGTGCTCCGGGGCTTGGCCAAGACGGCCGAAGTCCAGATCGCCTACGCCATCGGCGTGGCCCGTCCCGTAGCCTGGCATGTGGACACTCGCGGAACGGGCGACGACGCGCTCTGCGCCCAGTATGCCGCGCAATTCGACGGCAGGCCGGGGGCCATCATCCAGCAGTTTGATCTTCGGCGCCCCCTTTATGCCGGCACCACCAACTACGGGCATTTCGGTAAAGCTGATCTGCCGTGGGAAAACTGAGGAGCCCCGCCATGAAAAAACCTCTTCATGCGCAGGGCCCGGTTCCGCCGCGCGCGCCCAACTGGATCGACGCCTTGGCGTATCGAGCGGAGCTCATCGTCGGGTGGCCCGGCAACGGCGAGGAGTTCTGGGTGCGCCTGGCGAATGCCACGTTCGTCAACACGCTTCTGCTCCGGTTGCTTTGGGCACAGCCCGAGCCCTCGCGTTTGCTGGCCCCGCCTGACCAGCTGACTCAACTGTCCATTGAACATGCCGCCGACAGGCTCGAAGCCGTCTACCTCGAGGAATTTGCCGGGCTCGGCGCTGCGTTAGATTGGCTCGGACTGGGACTGACGACGTGGACGGAGATCCACGCCCACTTTCCGCGGTCGCTGTCGCCTGTGGCCACAGAAGGATGCGACGCGCGGGGACGCTGGCTTGTGACTCTAGCTGCCTGGTGCGGCCACGCCGTGGCGGATCGAAATCCCGATTGGACGGAGGCTTTGCGGGCATCCTTTGACAAGTTCAGTGAGCCCGACCGGTTTCTGTGCAGTCGCTTGATATTCTGGAGTCTCCCTGCCTGGCCTAATCCAGCCTCGGTTCATCCGGTGGAGGATCTCATCCGTTACATCTACGGGCTTTGTTCGCTCTCCGCCAGGCTCTACTCAAATCTGGCTATACACGATCCGCTCATCGTGGACGGTCTGGTTATCAATTGGGATTTGACGGCCTGGACGCTGGCGGGGTGGCGGGCGGGCGCGCACGCTGAAACGCTTCATGCGCTCCCCGCACTCATCGACGAGGAGCCGCCTGAAAATGTGAAGTTTACCCGCACCCTCGCCGCCCGGCTGGAACACACACCGGAGGGCCAGGTTGCCCAGCCGGTTCTGCTCGGCGGCTGCGCCCGGCATCTGGCCGAACGCTACCACCAGCTGATCGCCGATACCTGCGCAGTTGCCCCGTTCCTGTGTGTGCGGGCCTTCGACTACGGACTCTGGATGCGCTTGGTGGAAGAGGGGCGCCTCCCCGTCGAAAAAGCCAGTCACGCAGCCCCATGAACCCGCATACCTCCACCGGACAATTCCGGCCCGGCTCAGGCCTCCCGCGCAACGCAGCCGGTCACTGTTTTTCACCACGGCGCCACCCTCAAGGGCGCCACCCATCGAACCAACAACGCACTCAGCCATCCACATGACATCTTCCCTACTACGCCCACTCGGCATTTACGGCTACGACTCGGTCGAGCCCATCATACTCGCGGCCCTCGTAACCGAGGATCCGCTGCTCCTCATCGGCCGGCATGGCACTGGAAAAACATTCCTGCTCAATTCACTCTCCGAGGCGCTCGGGCTGGAGCATCGCCACTACAATGCCAGCATCATCTCCTTCGATGACTTGGTCGGCTTTCCCTACCCGGACGCAACGTCCGCGAGCATACGCTACCTGCAGACTCCGGCGACAGTCTGGCCCGCCGAGTCGGTGCTGATCGACGAGATCAACCGCTGTCGTCCCGAGCAACAAAACCGCCTCTTCTCGCTGGTGCAGGAGCGCCGGTTGCAGGGGATTAAATTGGAAAAGCTCCGCTACCGCTGGGCCGCCATGAATCCGGCGGGCGCGGAGCAGGGCTACATCGGGGCCGAGGCGCTCGATCCGGCTTTGGCCGATCGGTTCGCCTTTGTCGTGACCGTGGCCGATTGGGAGGAGCTCAAGGAAGCCGACCGGGTGCGGATCGCCGACCCGCGTGGGGATGGCGCCCTTTCCCGCGATGGCGGGGTCTTGTTAAAAAAAGTGGAGGCCGCCCGGGTGCGCTTCGCCGGACTCCTGGCGGAGCCGCCTCCCCATGTCCTCGCTTACGCCTGCGCGGTGACCACCCTGCTCGGCGAGGCGGGAGTGCGGCTCTCACCCCGGCGTGCCCGGCAGCTGAGCCGCAACTTGCTCGCGGTTCTTGCGGTGTCATCCCTGCCCTTGAAGCAGCTGTTTCAGCTGGTGCTGCAAAACAGCATCCCCCAGTTCGCGACCGGCGAGCAGGTTTCCACGGACGCGATCGCCGCCGCCCACCGGATCGCCTGGGACAGCGTGACGCTGGATGGACGCGAGCAGTGGCTGCATGAGTTCGCGCGGGAGCCAGATCTCGCCCGCAAGGCCAGACTGCTCCTCAAGGAAGCGCCCAATCCCGACACCGCCAGTGCCGCCATCGCGCAGTTTCTCGCGACCGAGCCGCCTGAACGCAGTTACGCCTTCGTGCTCGCGGTCACGCCGCATCTCCTCGATCTGCCCGCCGGCCAATGCCCGGTGGGGGCGGAGGGGCTCGCGGATCTATCCCGGGCGGCCGCCCCGCTCCTTCATCAAGACAAGGTCGTCGCCCACCGCAAAGTGGACCCGGTCAACAAGGACACACCCTGGCTTGCGCCAGGCCGGGGCTCCTGGGTTCGCACCCTCACTGGCTACGAGGAGGTCGAGAAGCTCATTGAAGCCCTGCCGCCGGCCAAGCGGGAGAGGGCGGGGGGCTATCTCGACGCCATCGTGCAAAAAACCGGTCAGATCCCCGCAAAAGCGTCTGAACTCATCACCGGCTTCGAAGCCATCATCGCCGCGGTGAAGGAGGCCGCCTAGCGCCATGGGCCCCCCTTTTAACAGCATCCAATATTTCACCCGCAGCGTTTTGGTTTCCCGGTCCGCCTCGGAGCTATCCGGAGCGGCCTTGTTTCACGCCGGCCCCGTGCTGGCTTTTGCGCCGGACGAGGCGGGATTTCGCGTCCCGCGAGCGCGGCAACTGATCGAGGCGCACTTGGGGCCGGACGTCACATCGTCCGATTCCTGGCGCTCGCAAGTTCCCCTTCCGGAGGGGCGTTTTTTTGTCCGCCCCTTGCTGCCCTTGGACGGCGCGTCCTTTCGGTGCGATCTTCCGCCTTATGTGGCCGCGCTGCTCCTCGGACTCTGCGGAGAGGGTTACTACGCCCCGGACCGCCCGCTCATCCTATCGGAGGCCCGTTTGGGCCGGCATCTCCAACTCCACTCCCTCGGGAGCTACTACGCTTGATTTACCAACAATGATGAACCTCAGCCCTGCCGATTTTAAAACAATCCTCTCCGAACTCGTCGACGAAAACCCCCTGGCCTGCCGGGGTGTGCTGCGTCTTTGTGGAACGGAATTCACGGACACGATCAAGACCGCGCAGGTCACCCTGGGCCAACGTTCCATCCTGCGCGTGAACCTGGATTTCCTGCGGACGCACTGCGCCACCCCGGAGCACGTGAAGGCTGTCCTCCTGCATGAGTTTCTGCATGTGGTGCTGGGACATACCCAGCGCTTCCAAAAGGTGAGCAATGCCCTCAACCTGGCGGCGGATGCGATCGTGAACGCGATCATCCACCGGAAATGCGGAGACGCTTACAGCAGTTTCTTCAACCGCTTTTACTCGGAGACTGCGCGCGGCGCCATCAACCTGCTTCGCAGCCGGGCGGACGCTGATCTGGAAACGCTGGGCGTGAGTCGGGAAACCTTGCACATTTGGACGAAGCTTTATCAGGGCGAGCTCAGTCTGGATGACGTGTATCAGGCGGTCTGTGCAAATGGAGCGAGCGCCTTGCACGAGGCGCTTAAAAGCGGACGTCTGGTATTCCTGGGCAACCACACGGGCGAAGGCATGGAGGATCTGGATCTGCCACCGGAGATTAGAGGCCAGCTGGACTTTGCCCACGGGATGCTACGGACCACCGGCGCTCTCCCCGGTCAGCAACTGCAATGCGGAAACTTAACCGTGCCGCAGATCGAGGATCCTGCGCTCAAGGCATGGCGGACAACCGTGAGCGAATTATTGAGACGTCTGGCCGCGCCTGACGCCCGAAACCGGGCGCGTAGGCTGGAGGCGCGTGTAGTCCGCCTGCCAGTGCTGCACGAAGGTGACCGGCGGGCGACCCTGCAAGCAGGGTGGAGCCCCTTGCTACCTGAGGCAAACTGGCTGCTGCCGATGGCTGAGCCTGCAGTGGGCACCGCCGTCTATCTGGATGTGAGCGGATCGATGACGGCGGAACTGCAACGCCTGACCACCATCCTGCTGCGATTTAAGCATCTTTTGAGGACGCCCTTCTGGGCCTTTTCCGATGCCGTGACCCCTGCTGTATTCAAGGCTGGGCAGCTGGTCACAGGCACGACCGGGGGGACGGAGCTCGGGTGCGTGATCGAGCACCTGAAAGCGACCCGGCCACAAAAAGCCCTGGTGATAACGGATGGTTATGTAGCGTCCCCACCCGGAGAGTGGCGGGACACGCTCACGCGCCATGGAGTGGAATTCCTGATCTCCAACGGGGGCAGCACGCAAATCGTCTGCAAGCTAGGCCGGCCTGTGCACACCCTGCCGGCGCTGCCAAAGCGATGACGAAGGCAGCAATATATAGCCGCTGTCCTTTCGTTTGGCCTGCGCGCCGCCTTCGTTATTTTTATCACCAGACTGCTTCGCCATTATCGTTTAAAACCATGAAACCTGAAGATTATGAAATAGGACTGACCAAGAGATCCCGAACGCTTGTCGCCATGGGTGACGATTGGCCTGATCAATGGGACTGCTGGCTGGAAGACGCGGTGGAGAAATACAGTGCTTTAGTGAAGCAAGCGTCCGATGCCGGATTGGCTCTCGAAGACTTGGGACTCGAAGAAGAGGCGAGAGGCCGGCAAGGCTTTGCCGAGAGCCTCGGGGTGGATTTTGAATCTGATTTCTGGGAGGGAGAGTGTATCAGCGGCCACTTTGTGTGCGGCTGGATCAAGACCAAAGACATACCGAAGGCCACGGCTACCGCCCGCCAGATCCTGGCGGAGTTGAAAGAGAAGCTAGCTGCAGCCCAGAATGCCTGACGACCGCCGAGGAGGGGAGTTCGGGGAATTTGAAAATTTGAAAATTTGGAAAAGCTGAAATTCGGAAATGCGGAGGCGGACGTTTTTGTTGGCGATTATTCGGCCCCGCTCAGTGCGGACTCGAGCAGGGTGCAGCGGCCGGCGCGGTCGGCGAGGGCTTTGCGGACGGTGGCCTCGGCGCCCCAGACGTGGACGCAGCTCTTGGCGCGGGTGATGCCGGTGTAGATCAACTCGCGTGTCGCCAGCGGGCTCTCGTCCGAGGGCAGAATCACCACGACTTGCTCAAACTCGCTGCCTTGCGAACGGTGGATCGTCATGGCCCACGCCGCGCTGTGGTCGGGTAACTGGCCCCAGGATACGCGGCGGGGCGCGGCGGCGGCCGAGTCACCGGGGAAAAAGGCGCTATTCACGCCGTCCGTATCGGACATGATGATACCGACGGAGCCGTTGGTCAGGCCGGTCTCCGGGTCGTTGCGATTGATGATGATGGGCTTGTTGATCTTTGGCTCCTTACCGGGCGCGTGGTTCGTGTCGCGGCGGGCGCGGAGGTGGCGCTCGATGGCGGCGTTGAGGCCGGCCACGCCGACGGTGTTTTCACGGTGGGCGGCGAGCAGGCGCACCCGGCCAAGCGCGGCCAGCGCTTCGGCAGGCGAAGGGGCGTCGGCGATGGCGGCGAGCGCAGTCTGCACGGAGGGGGGCAGGCTGGCCCAGGCGAAGCGGTTGGCGTGGTCGCCGAGCCAGCTCAGACCGTCGGCAGGCAGGGTGGTGGCGGCGTTGTTCGGCCTGTGCGTGGCAAGCAGGTGGAGGGCGGCGTCGGCCTGAACGTTTACCACGGCTTCGGCCAGCGCTCCGATGGCGGGGTGGGCGCGGAAACGGATGCTTTCGGTCAGCTCGACCCAGGTGCCGGCCAGGGGGCAGGCGGGAAAGGCGCGGGCCTGGCGGACGAGGGCGCCGAGAACATCTCCGGCGGAGACGCTTTCGAGCTGGTTGGGGTCGCCGAGGAGAATGAGGCGGGCGGTGGCGGGCAGGGCGGTGAGCAGCGCCTGCCATTGAAGGGTGTCCACCATCGAGCATTCGTCGATGATGAGCACGTCGCAGCGCAGCGGGGCTCCGGCCGTGTGGCGGCAGCGACCGGTGCCGGGGTGAAAGCCGAGGAGCTTGTGGAGCGTGCAGGCGGTGGTGGCGGTGGCCTTTAGCCGGCTCTGCGTATCGGGGGGCAGGCTGGCGGGGAGGTGATCGGCGGCAGCCTCGATGGCCTCCTTCATGCGCTCGGCGGCTTTGCCGGTGGGGGCGGCGAGGCGGATGACGGGGGCTGTGCCGGCGGGTTGGGCGGCGAGGAGAAGGGCGAGAAGGCGGGCGAGGGTGTGGGTCTTGCCCGTGCCGGGGCCACCGGTGATGAGGGCGAGCGAATGGTCCAGCGCGCAGGCGATGGCCCGGGCCTGGAGGGGATTGATTCTATCGGTTCCAAGGCTGGCGAGGAGATCGGCAGAGGGGCGGGTGAGCGCGGGGGCGGGGCGGGCGGCGCGGGCGAGCAGGTGGCGGGCGATGGTGTGCTCGGCCTGGAAGAAGCGCCACGACTGGAGGTAGGTGTCCCCACCGTGACGCTGAAGCACGAGCGGAGTCGGCGCGGGGAGATCGGCGACGCCGGGGGCGGGCGCGAGTTGCGCGGCGGAACCCCAGCCTGCGGCAGCGGTGGGCGAGGCGTCCGTCAGGCGACCGGCAGTGCCGCCCCGGGCCTGTTCTTCGAGCAGGGCTTTGACGTCGTCAACGCGTTCGGCGGGCAGGTGCCAGCGGCGCACGAGCAGGTCGATCTCGGGCGGGAGGAGGTCTGGTGAAGAGGGGAGGCTCATGCGAGGGCGAGGTCAGGGGTGGCGGCGGGAGCGAAGAGGGCGTCGAGAGCGTCGAGCATCGCGACCGGAGGCTGGATGTGGAGGACTCCACGGCTGGAGCCGGGGGCGAGGGCGCGCAGGAACACGAGCCAGGCGCCGGCGATGGGCGCGTCGGCGAGGCCGACGCAGCGCAGGTAGCGGCGCAGGGCGACGAGGTAGAGGTGGGTTTGCAGGAGGTAGTGCGACTCCATCGCGCAGCGGAGGAGGGCTGGCTCGTCGTAGTCGGCGAGGGTGGAGCCGAGCCGGTTGGTCTTCCAATCGATCACACCCCACGCTTCGCCGTGGCGGGCGAGGCGGTCGATGAAGCCCTGAAGCAGGCCCTTGAACTCTTCGTTGGAAAGAGCCTCGAGGTTCGATGAGTATGGGCGGTGCTTGTCCGCGGCGTGATTGGCGAAGCAGCGGGCAAGAAGCTTGACCGAGAGGTCGCCGGCGATCGGCAGATGGAAATGCCACTCGGAGCCGTGGGCGTCGGGGCAAAGTGCATGGAGCGGGGTGTCGCCGCAGCCGGGAAGTTGTATCAGACGAAGAGTGGAGAAGAGTTCGTGCAGGGAGGCGGGCCAGGCGGGTTGGCCCTCGCGGGGCTTCGGCAAGCGGGCGGAGTTGAGGTGAAGGGCAAGCGGGGAGCCGGCTAGATCGGCGGCGGGGAGTTCGGAGAAATCCCAAGCCTCGATCCACTTGTGGACGACGGTGCCGACGAGAGCGCCGGCCGGAGAGGCGAGGAAGGCAGGGGCGGGCGGCTCGGTGTCGTGCGAGGATTGAATCGATGGCTTGTCGTGACGGGGGGCGGACGAACCGTGGGCGTTTTTTTCGCGGGTCAGGGTGGAGAAGGAAGTGACGCGCCAGCCCATGGGGACGGTAGGGCCGGTTTGCGCCTGGAGTTGTCCGGTGGCGACGAGCGCGGCGGCGGCGGGTTGGTAAAGTTGGAAATCGAAATTGGGCGGAGAGCGAAAGGTGAAGGCGGGGCCGGCGGCCTCGGAGGCAGGCAGCTCGTCGGAGTGCGGTTCGGCGCCGAGGGCGCGAAGGGTGGCTTCGTGGTCGGCAGTGCCGCTGGCGGTAGCGATTTTAATCCACGCGGAGGAATACACGGGGCAGTCCGTGATTTGCTGCTCATTGCGGAGCAGCCAATCGAAGGCGCTGCCGAAGTTGCGTTGCGCGGAGGAAGAGTAACGGCACGTCCAGGCGCGGACTTGCGCCCGGGTGAGGGCGACGTAGGCGAGACGAAGCCGCTCCTCGAGCTGGGCGGCGAGGAGCTGGTCCTTGCAAGTCTTCTGGGTGGGCAGGTCGAGCAGTGCGAAATTGAGCAAGGCGTCCGGTGGAACGGGCTCGGTGGCGGTGGGCCGGCCGGGAAGCTTCTCGTAGTTATTCGGGGCCATCAGCGAGTCGGCGAGGTAGGGGCAGAAGACGAGGGGGTATTCGAGTCCCTTGGCCTTGTGCATGGTGACGACCTGCACGGCCTGACGGTCGCTGGAGAGCTGGAGTTGACGGTCCTCGGCGTCGCAGCGCTCGGTGGCGCGGGCGATTTGCTGGCCGAGCCAACGCACCAACTCGTCGGGGCGGGAAGCGGTGTCGCGGGCGGCGTCGAGCAGGAGATCGGTGAGCTGGCGGTAGTTGGTGACGCGGCGCTCGCCAGTGAGCGGAATGAGGGCGAGGCGTTGGGTGATGCCGGTGTAGATCGGGGACTCGGTGGCGGGTTTATCGAACTCGGTGAAAAGAGCGACGACGCCGCGAGTCTGCCACTTTGTCTGCCAGTGGGTGAAGCGTTTGAGCCAGGAGTCGCGGGAGGGGAGGACGTCAGTCGCCTCTGACTCGTCGTCGGACTGGTCAAGGTCGGCGAGGGCGCCGGCATCGAGGCCGAGCAGACGGGTGGCGAGGGCGCGGCGGAGGCTGCCGGTGCGGCGTGGATCGAGGATGGAGTGGAGCAGGAGGTGGAGGTCGCTTGCTTCCTCGGTGGCGAAGACATCGGCCCCGGAGTTGATCACGGCGGGGATGCCGTGTAATTGCAGGGCCTCGGCCATGCCGGCGGCTTGTTTGTGGGTGGCGACGAGGACGGCGAAATGCGCGGGCGTGACGGCGGTGCGGCTAGGTGCCTTGCTGGGCTCGCGGTAGGTTTTGACCATCTCGGAGCGGTGGTTGAGCAAGTCGGCGATGGTGCCGGCGACGCGCTTCGAGAGGGAGGGGATGCGGCGGGCCTGGGCGGAGTAGGCCTCTTTATCGTCGTCGGGCACGAGCCAGACCTCGAGCCGTGAACACGGCTTGCCGTCGCGGAAGAGCTGGTGGTCGTAGTCGAGCGCGGATACGGCGGGGGTGAACTCCATGCCCGGGTTGAGAAAGGCGCCCTTCCGCTGGAAGAGGGAGTTGATAACCTCGACGAGAGGCTGCGGGGCGCGGCGGGTCTGGCTCAGGGTGTAGCGAGCCTGGGCGGTGTCGCGGGCGGCGAGGTAGGTGGAGAGATCGGCGCCGCGAAAGCCGTAGATGGCCTGCTTGGGGTCGCCGACGAGGAGCAGGCGGCGGCGGGGCTCGGCATCAAGGAAGATGCGCTTGAAAATGGCGAACTGGCGCGGGTCGGTGTCCTGCGATTCGTCGATGAGGGCGACGTGGTAACGGGCGGCGAGGCTGTTGGCCAGGCGGGTGGATTGCGCGGCGGCGGTGTCGTCGGCGGAGCGGTGGAGGGCGTGGTAGAGAGTGCCGATGAGGCCGTCCTGGGAGATCAGGCGATGGCGGGCCATGAAGGCGGCGAGTTCGGGCAGGGCGAGCTCGGCGAGATGGTGTTGCCAGGACCATTTTAGGCGGGTGGCGAGGGAATGGAGGGCCACGGCGGCCTCGAACCAAGGGTGGGCGGCCAGGGCGGCGGCGGCGGCTTTGTTGGCGTTGCCCTGTTTGTTGGCGTTTTGCGGAAGATCGACGACCTGTTGCAAGTCTTCCCAAAAGGCGACGGTGGACGTGTCGCCATTGCGGATACGCTCGGCCCAGCTCAGGGCTACGGCTGAATCGGCGGGGCCGTGTTTGGACCACTTGCTGACGGCTTGGAGTGTGTGCGAAACGGTCTGCCACGGAGCTTCGCTTTTCAGTGTGACCACGTGCGAGTGAAGGTCCTGCAGGAGATCGTCGTAAGGACCGGCGGCGGGGTCGGCCTGAGGGCGGAGGCAACGGCGGCGGGTGTTGATGACCGTGAGGGCGTCGTCGAGAGTCCACTCGTGCGCGGTGGCGAGGGCGGCGAGCACGGGGTCGGTCGAAAGGGTGTCGATCCAGATTTTACGGACGATGGGATCGAGGTGCTCGGTGTCGTTGGTGACAACCTCGGGGAGGACGGGCAGGCCGCAGAGGGTGCCCTCTTGCTGAAGGCTGCGCTGGCAGAAGGCGTGGATGGTGGAGACCGCGAGCAGATCGAGATCGAGCAAGGCGCGTTGAAGACGAGCGCGGGCCGCGGTGGCGTCGGGGTTGTGCGCGGGATCGAGGCGGCGGCGAAGGAGGGCGACGTCGAGGGCGGTTTTGCCGGCGAGCTCGTCGGCGGTGGCGGGTTCAGCCAGCTGGGTGAGCACGCGGCGGACACGATCTGAGAGTTCGCGGGCGGCGTCTTTGGTGAAGGTGACGAGCAGGAGTTTGGAGACGTCGGGCAGGGTGCCTTCGAGCAGGAGGCGGGGCACGAGGTGGCTGATCGAGTAGGTCTTGCCGGTGCCGGCGCTGGCCTCGATGACGGTGAGGCCGGGCGCGATGGGGGAGGTGTGAAGATCGAGTTCCGTGGACATGGCGAGAGGTGCGTGGGTTTAGGTGTTCCACCAGAGATGGAGCGGGCCGGCGACGTTGCGCGCCCAGGCCAGCCAGACGTGGTCATGCGGGGCGGCGAAGGGCTCGGCGTCGCGCCAGACGAGGGTGGCGGCGGGTTGGAGGCCCTCGCCGGATTGGCTTTTAAAGCCCGGGGCGTTCCACGTGGACAGGGCCTCTTTCAGTGCGGCCTGGTCATTGCTGGCTCCGCTCAACTTTGAAGCGAGGGCTGCGCTGGTGTCGGGGGCGTAGCAGAGCGGTGCGGTCTGGCCTGAGCGGTAACCGGCGACCAAGGCGGCGAGGTGTTGGCGGGCGTCGGCGGGAAGGATGGCGGAGAGTTTTTTTGGCGCTCCATTATCGTCCAGGCTGCAGAGCACGCAGGCGACAGGCCGGTTGAGCAGGGCTGCGGCGGCGAGGGTTTGGATGAAGGCGGCGATTTGGTGCTTGGGCTTTTGGGTGTATTTTCCCGGGCGAAAAACCAGAACCCAGTCCGTGGGTTGGGTGGCGCCGTCGGCCGGGCCAAGATTGATCTCGCCAGTGAGTTCGGTGACCGCGTCGAGAGTGACGGTGAGCGGCGTGAGGGCGGTGCGTTGCAGCAAGGGGCCGAGGGTGTCGGCCAGAGGCGTGATCTGGCGCTGATGTTTCGCCCAGGCGAGGTCTCCGAGGGCGCCGGGAGGGAGGGCGCGATTGGCTATGAGTTGCGAGCAGGCCTCGTCCTCGGTCAGTGGAGCGCCGGGCAGGCGGGCGGCGAGGGCGGTGGCGTCGGCCTGGTAAGACTGAAGGCCGTCGAGCGTGAGCGGGGCATCGTCGAGGACGGTGTCGTCCTCCTCGTCTTCAGGTATATCGATACGCAGGGACTTGAGCCAGGCGCGGGCGGGGTCTTTCCAAAAGGCGGCCAACTGGGCCAAGGTAAGGGACAGCGGCTCGATGGGCGAGGCGGGCAAAGCGTCCACGGCAGCGGGTGGCGGGGTAAAGAAAGGCCGCGCCGGCGGCACGGCGGCGCAATAGAGCTCGGTTGCGATCAGGGCGGAGCGGGCGTCGAAGGAACGAGGCAGCTTGTTTTCGGCGGTGAAGTAGTCGGGCGTAAAAGGCTGGATCGGGTGTTTGATGAGGAGAACATCTTGCAGGACGGGCGCGGCCTCCGGTGGTCGCACGGTGGCGGAGGCGACGCGGAGAACCTCTTCCACGCAGGAAGAAAGCGGACCGTCGTGGGAGGTGCGCAGGCTGCGGTTGGCGGCGGTGAGAATGAGGCGGTCGGAGGGAGCGAGCAGCGTATCCAGGAACCACTGACGATCCTGGCGGCGCGGGTCGGCATCCCAGCGCTCGGGCGCGTGGGCGAGCAAATCCCATGAAGGCCGGCGGGAGGCGCGGGGGAAGGCCCCGTCCTGAAGGCCGAGGAAGGCGAAGACGCGGCAAGGCAGCCCGTGGAGCTGGTTGAGACGGCCGAGCAGGATATCGCCACCCATGCTGGTGCGCAGGCTGGTGGCGTTTTCCAGTGCGGGTTGCAACCAGTCGATGAGCGCGCCGGCATCGAGCGGTGTGGCAACGGTGAGGGTCTTGAGTTCGGCGATGATACGGTGGACGGCGGCGGCGTGGTCGTCGAGCACCTCGGCCGCGAGCAGGGTGTCAACCGCGCCGGATAAACGCTCCGCCCAGGCCGCGGCCGTAGCCTCGGTGCGCCAGACCGACTGGCTCTCGGCGAGCCGGATGAGCCAGGCGATGAAGCGCAGGCGGATTTCGTCGGCGTGATGCAAGTCGGGAGCCAGCGGGTGGACGAATTCGCCGTCGGCATCGCGCGCGGTGGTGAGCGGGCCGAGCCAGGCGCCGGCGAGATGGCGATCGAGGGCGGCCCGCCAGGTGCCGGTGGCATCGGCGCGGTCGCGAGCGGAGGCGTCGATGTCGTGGGTGAGGCCGGAACTGCGAATGGTTTCGCGCAGGTGTGCGAGGATCTCGGGAGCGTCCGCGAGGTCGAGGTGGTGTTGGAGCGCGCTGAGGTTGAGCAACTCCACGAGTTCGCTGGCGCCATGGCGGCCGACGGAGAGCTGAAGCAGCGCGAGCAGGGCGACGGCGACGGGGTTGGCTTCGCGGGCGGGAACGGCGGTGAGACGCACGGGCAGAGTCTTCTCGCCGCCGCGCAGAATGGCCTCGGCCAGCGGGGCGTAGAGATCGAAATCGGAGACGGCGATCAACACCTCCTCGGGTTGCAGATCCGGCAGTTCCTTAAAGGCGCGCAGCAGTTCGTCCCGCAGAACTTCCAGCTCGCGGCGCGGGCTGTGGCAGGAGTGGATACGCAGGCTCAGATCGGTGGCGGCGAGGGGTGGTCGGAGGTCTGGCGCATCGGGGGCCAACGGAGCGCCGGGCGGGGTGCGTTGGGCGCGGATGTCGGATTGGAGGCGCTGGAGCAAGGTGGCGTCCGCGGGCGGCGGGACGGCGCTGTCGGCCGCGTCAGGCCAGGCGGAGTAATCAGCGGAGAGGGTTTCGAGCAGGAGGAAGTGACCGACCGCCTGTTGACCGAGGGAAGCCAGCAACGGGTGGCCGCCGAACTCCAGCGGTTCATCCGCGTCCGGCGTGGCGGCGATCAGCGATTGGAGGGCGTGGCGGCGCGTCTGGTCGGCGAGGTAGCCGAGCGAAGGCAGCAGGAGGTAGAGAGACACCTCGTGGCCGTGGTGCGCCAGAACTTGCAAGGTGCGCAGCAGGAGCGGATCGAGCAGGTCGGCGCCGACGATGAAGACGGGCTGGCGCGCCGGGGTGCCGGTGGCGGCGGACGCGGCGCTGTCGAGGCCGGCGAGTTGTTGCGCGGGGTGGGGCGGGACTTCGGGCTGGCTGGCCAAGGTGTGCCAGAGGGCGCGTTGCCAGAGCTCGTCTTTGGAGGCGGTCACCTCGGGTTGCCCTTGATTGGCGAGCGGAACGGAGCGGTCGGCGCTCCAGGCGGCGGGCCAGTCGGGGCGAAAGCGGGCGTAGCGGTCGAGCTGGGTGGCGAGCAGTTGCGCGAAGGCGAAACGGTCTCGGGCCGAGAGGGGTTTATCGGCCTCGTGGCCGAGCTTGGCTGCGAAGGCGTTCACATGCGGAAGCAAGTGCCAGCGCAGCGCATCCGGGTTCCAGTAGGCGTGGCCGTTGGGCTGGGCCTGAGCGCCGGCGATGGTGGCGAGGAGGCGGCCTAAATAGGCTCCTGGCGACGGAAACTCGAAGCCCATGCTGAGGCCGAGATCGCGGGCGAGCCGCATTTGCAGCCAATCGCCGAGCTGGGAGGACGGCACCAGAACCGTAACCGGATGCGGGATGCCAGGGTTCTGGTGCAGGGAGGCGGAGCGGGCGGCGGCCAAGTCGCGACGCAACGACTCCAGCAGCGCATGACTATGGGCGAAGAGTTGAAGGTGGGGGCTCATGCGTGAAGGGAGGCGAGTTGGCGTGAAGGAAGAGGGAAGACGGCGTCATGGCGACGATTCAGCGCGTCACGGGCCAGCTTTAGTTCCACCTTAAGCCACGGGGTCGGACATCTGCGGGTAAAGGTGGCGAGTCGTGATGGGTTTCTCCAAGGAGTCGATCAACTCCGCCCCGACCTGTCCCGGTATCAATCACGCGTGCCGTCGGCGGGGGTGGACAGCATCAGCGGACGGGGCAGGGGAGCGCCGACTTTTGCCGGATGTATGGAGGCGGCCTTCATACCGTTGTGCGAATTACTCCGATAAGAACACCCTGACACATCAAACCACTGGTGGGGATGATGTCCGCATACCCCTTGTTTTCAGCCCGCAGAATTCGCCGCCCCTTGACCTCGATGAGGCGCTTCAGTGTGACTGTGGTTTCGTTGACAAGAGCGGCGATGATTTCACCGGGGCGAGGTTCGCGACGCTCGAAGAGACCGATGTCACCGCTCCGGATTTGGGCGTCGATCATGGAGTCGCCTTTGATCTCCAAGCCCCAAAGGTGCTGCTGCCGTTTGGGGCTAATCCCAAAAAGCGTCGGGTCGATGGGAATGGAGCGCAGCTGCTGTTGCTCTTCCAACGAGGGCGGACCGGCGGGAATTTCGCCGTAGATGGGCAGGGAAAACATAACCTGAACCTCGTTGGCCTTTGCGCCCCACGTGCCGTCGGAGAGTTGTTCCAACGCCCCCTTCATCGCGAGACCGGCCAGGTGGCGAACGACCGTGGTTTGAGAGTTAAACCCGAAGTGCTTTTTGATGATACGGGTGGACGGCGGAACCTTATGCTCGCGCTGGTATTCGCTGATGTAGGCAAGGATCTCTTCCTGACGGTCGGTGAGTTGCATGGCGGTGTGTTCTTGTGAACCGTGTTCAAGTGAACACATGACCGGCAGCGGTTCCAGCTTTCTTATTTTGCCCCGCAGTTTTGTTTTCGGCCCATACTTCTTCGATCCCTATCCATATCGGTTGAATCGAGATAGAACGCCCACGGTCATTTAAACCGGAAGTTTCGCAGCGAAAGAGGCAGCGAATACCTGTATCTAACGACGGGAAACCTTCTTTGTGATCTTTGCGCCTTTTCCCGGTAAATATTCATTGGCTTGGGGCTCGGTATTTTTCGCATTGGTCACAGGGCCAGGCCGGGATCCTGACGCAGCATCGTGAAGCCCGCTCATTATCCTCACGTTCGTTGTGGGCGATCGGGCCTTAACGTGCGGGTTGCAGCACGACTTGGGGCTTGGCTCGCGGGTCTATCGTGATGCGGAAGTTTTTCAGGAAGGTTTGGCCGAGGAGTCCATCGACGCCCACGCCTTCTGCGGTGGCGATCGCGCTCGCGGACACGTCCCGCACGGTTTGACCCAGGCTGGAAAGACCGGGGAGCAGGAGGGGGCGGCCCTTGGTCTTTGCACCGCCTACACCCACCACGCTTTCTTCTTCGCCCATCCGGTTTTGCCAGCCTAGCGCCCGCACCAAGTCCTGGGGTAAGGTCACGGCTTGGGCGCCGGTATCAAAAATAAAGCACATCGGTTCGTCACCCGCTTGGGCGGTGACCAGGATGAGCCCGTTCGGCTGGGTGGACGAGCGGGCGATGGCCCATTCCGCGAGCGTGCGTCTGAGTGTGCGCACCCGGGCCAGCAGGGAGTCGCGATACTGGGTGCCGTTGCCTGGCGATAAGCGAATATCTGCAAGCAGGCGGTTGACCTCGTTTTGATACCGGACATCGCCTCCGTCGCGACTGAAGGTGTCCCACGCCGTCTGGCGGCGGCGCAACGCCTCCGCTTCAGCGTCCAGGGTCTTGCGCTCGGCATTGTGGGTGAGTTGCAGGCGTTCAAGCCGGTCGCTTTCTGCCTGTATACGCGGGTTGAGTTTTCCGGCGAGGGTGCGCTGTTTATCAACCAGCCGGTTATAGCTTTCGACGGCGGCATTGTAGCGGCTGACCTCGCTGCTACTGCGACCGTCGGGACGGTTTTTAATCCGGGCGGAACCCGCCTCGATTTGTTTTTCGAGGGCACGCAGCGGCTCGGTCTCGGCGTCGAGTTTCGACTTGGCGGCAGCGTTTTCGTTCTGGAGGTCGGCGACGCGGGTGTTGAAGCGGTTTATCTTGGTGGTGAACGCGTATTGGTCCGCAAGCAGGGTGGTGTCGTTGAGCGCACTGCGTGCGGTCGCCTCAAGTGCCGCGAGCCGGCCGGTCCAGTCGGTGCCGGCCGCCCTCGCCATGCCGCCGAGAGCAAGAGAGAGCAGCAGCCAGAGCAGTGATTTGAGCGGGTGTGACACGTTGGGTGATGAGGCGCTTGATGCGCTGAAGTCCATTTTCCTCCGCATCATCTGGGTCCAACGCGAGCGCGGTGCAAACCGATAGGATCGGGGATTTAGGTGCGGCCCGGTTGGGCGAGCATCTTGCGCCATTTCTTCTGGCCGTTTTTCAAGATGCTGGCCGGTTGGCTGGTGTAAAAGTCGTAGCCCAGTTTGTTGTTCGCGGCCATGGCCTCGTAGGTGGTGTAAATCACGCCGTCGCGGCCTGGAAAGAGCGGATGGCTGTCGGTCAGGTCGTAGAAGCGCGCCCAATACACTTCAGTCGAGCCCGGGGTGGGGTCGTAGGTGGTCTTCCCGTCGCGTTTGCCCCGGGCGATACCGGTGACCTTTACCCGGTCGAGCCAGCCTAGTCCGTGCTCGATGGACGCCACGATTTCCGGTGCGGGTTGCGGGAGTTTCATAAGAAACTCCAGCACGTGCGCGCTCTCCAGGCCGCTGATGGCGGCGGGTTCCATCTTACGCGCGGTGGTCGGGCTCAGGGTGATCGGGTCGTGTTGCGCGCACCAGGCGGTTTTGCGGCCGTCTTGCACGATCTGGCTGGCGATCACGCAACGCAGGCCGCTGGCAAGCGCGGCGGCGGCGCGTTCACGCCGAGGCTGATCGACCAAGGCGAAAGCGGGCAGGCCGGCTTCAATGGCGCGCAGCAGCTCAAGCACATGGGTCATGGCGTCGTCGTTAAACGTAATATCGTCGTGGTAGCCGCCCTCCAGGGGGTAGACTTGGGGCCAGCCGCCACTGGGAAACTGGGCGGCGAAGATGAAGTCCAGGCCGCGCAGCGCCGCCGCGCGGCAGTCTTCGCGGCCTGTGGCTTGCCAGACTTTGGCGAGCAACTCGATCTGGGAGGTGGTGGAACCGTTGTCGAAAGTGGAGAGGTAGTGGGGCGATTGGCCGGGCTGGCTTTGCGAGGACCACTGCATGCCGGGCTGGCGGGGGCCTTTGGAATAGCCGGTGTGTTTAGACCAGCCGCCATTGGGCGCCTGATAGGAGAGGATCGTATCTGCGAGCTGCGTCGCCTCGGCGCTCGAGAACCAGGTGCCGGCGGACTTGGGATCGAATTTAAAATCACCGCCGTCAGGAGTGGGCAGGGCTTGAGCGAGCTTGAGGCCGGCTACTTCGCGTTGGAGCGCTTCAGCATCGGCCGCCGCGAGGGCTTGGGATCGGGCGAGGTAGTCCGTCCATCGGCTTTGTTCTTCCTTCGGCAGGACGGCGATCCTTTCGGGTGTGACTGGAGCGGCACGCAAAGCGTGCGTCCCCTGAAAGAGGGTCAGCGAAATAACTGCGAGTGTAACGGCGGGGTAGAGGCGAAGCATGCTCGCGAGCCTGCGATAAAAAGCACGGCATGCCACTCCTTTGCGCGTCGCATCGTTGCGCGGGGAGATCTCAGCGCCGCCTCAGAGGCTTTTCAGGAATTTGATCAGGGCGGCGCGGTCGGCGGCGGGGGCGGTGCGGAAGGCTTCTTTGGACGATGCGCCCTCACCTCCGTGCCAGAGGATGGCCTCCTCGAGGGTGCTGGCGCGACCGTCGTGCAGGTAGGCCTCGCCGCCGCTTACGCCGGCGGTCAGGCCGATGTTCCAGAGCGGTGCGGTGCGCCACTCCGAGCCGGTGGCGGAACCCTCGCCGAAGTTATCGGCCAGGCCCGGGCCAAGGTCGTGGAGAAGAAGGTCGGTGTAGGGGCGAATAGTCTGGTTGCGCAGCTCGGCGTAGGGAGGGTAGGCGCTGGTGGTGAGAGATGGGACGTGGCAGCTGACGCAGCCGGCGGCTTGGAAAACCTGTTCGCCGCGCAGGGCGACGGCATCGGTCAAGTCACGGCGAGCGCCGACCCCGAGCAGGGAGACGTAGCGGTTCATCTGCTCCAGTTCGGTTGCGCTCACCTCGGGAGTGGTGGCGTTCGTGTCGCCGTCAAGGACGGGGAAGATCGCGGTGGACACGCCCATGTCGCGGTTAAGGGCGTAAGCGATCTGATGGGAGACGCGGGCCTGGGCGGCTTTGTAGGTGAAGCGGCCAAGGCGGAGCTTGGTCGCGTCCTCCGGGTCGTTGACCAATTGCGGCCGGCCGGAGATACCGTCGCTGTTGACGTCGCTGGGATCGGCAAGGGCGATGACCGTGGCTTCATCCACCGCCTCCAGCAGTCCGAGGCCGACCAAGGGAGGGGCAAGCCGGACGGAGAAAAAGGCGGGCGCGACGCCGCTGAAGGTGTAGTTGGGCTTGCGCAGGGAAAAGGCTGAACCGTCGCCGTAAACGCCGGTGGTGGTGGTGTAGCTGGCGAGTGTGGCGGAGCCCTCGGGGGTGCCGCCGGTGATGCGCTGCTGCAGCTCCTCTCCGTAGAGCGGATGGGGAGCGCCGTTGCCGTCGGCGGAGACCTTGACGACGGAGAAGGCGAGGGGCGATCCGACGGCGGGGGGCAGGGCGCGGCCGTTGTTCACGTGGCACTCGACGCAGCTCTTTGCGACGAACTTGGGGCCGAGCTTGCCGATTTGGGCGGAGAAAACCGGGTTATTTGCCTCGGTGTGCGCGCCGCTGTCGAACTCGGTGTGGTGCAGGCGGCGTCCGAGCATGAAGGGCTGGCCGCTGGCCGGGGCGATGTTGCCTGCGGTCTGCTTAAAGCGGTCGGCGGGCTCGTTTGAGTATTGGTAGGGCAGGGTGGTGAGCCCGCCGAGCCAGGCATTTTGCGGAAGCACGCGAGAGTCGATGCTACCGCCGGCGACGAATTCCTTCTCCTGATACCAGGGACGGACGCCCTGGCCGACGACATAAAGGAAGGTGGTGCCGTAGTAGTTCAGGCGACCGTTGCGCACGGTTTCGAGAAACTGGCTGATCTCCAGCTCGACGCGGTCGCCGATCTGGAGCGGGCGGTTCTCGGGGAGCTTGGTCTCGAGCGTGGCGGTGTAGTCGTAGTCGGTCTCGCCGGGGTATCGGAGCGAGGGGTGGGAACCCAGGAAGGTGGCGATGATATTGTAGTGGTATTCGGCGACGGCGGTGATGCCGCGGAAAAAAGCACGGAACTCGGCCGGATTCAGTTTCGCCTGGGTGGTGTAGTTGAAAATCAACTTCGTCCCGCCTTTAGCGACCTGGTCGATGATCTCGATGTTGGCCACGCGCTGCTCCCAGTAGAAGGACAGATAGTGGTCATAGGCGTGGAAAACCGCTTCCCGGGCGTGGCGGTCGCGGGCGCGGTCGGCCAGGGTGGTGATGAGCGCAGAGGGGGTGTCGACCCGCACCGCGGGTTCGAGGATCGTTGCGGGGCTGAAGAGGGCATCGAGGCCGATGCCTGCCTCGGGTTGGCTGAAGACTCCTGTGGCGGCGGAGGGGCTGGCTGCGCTGGACACGAGGGCGACGACCGTGAGCTGGTAATTAGAGCCCTGGACAAGGTCGGGCACGGTGGCGGAGGTGACATTGCCTACGTCCAGCGAGCTGGTGTAGCCGCCGCCGGCAAGGCCGTAGAGGATGCGATAGCCGGTGATGCCGACGGTGGGGCTGGCGTCCCAGGCGAGCCCGATGGCGTTGCTCTGATTGCTGGTGATAAGGCGGACATTGGACGGTGCTTCGATAGCGATGGCCGTCACGCGCAGGCGGTAGAAATCGGCGGCGTGGCTCAGGGCCACTGAAATGGAGCGAATCTGCCCGTCGCCAGCGAGGTCGGGGGCGAGGCTTGTCCAGTTAACGAGATCGGTCGAGGCTTGGGGTTCATAGCGACTGCCTGCCGTTGCGATCCAGGAAAGCGAACCGGCCGGACTGGTGGTGACGGCCACGTCGCGAGTGGCGGTGGTGGTGACCGGAGCGGCTCCGACCGGGGCGACCTCGACGTCGTCGATTAAAACCTCGCCCAAGCCGCCGGTGACTGCGCCGGTCACAAGACGGAAAACGATTTTAATGCCGGCCGTGCCGGCGGGCGCGGTCTGGTTGGGGGCGCTGATCTTGATCCAGCTGCCGATAGTGCCGTTGAAGTTTTGCAGGCCGGTGCCGCCGATGATACCGCCGGAGGAGTTGAGCCACTGGAGCCAGTATTGCTGGATGTAGGACGGGCCGCTGCTGATCTGTTTGATCCAGAAGGAGAACGCGTAGGACTGGCCCACGGTCAGGGCGGTGCCGGCGGGAAGCAGGGTCTGATCCATCATGCCTTCGGCGGGGGCGCCGCCGACGTTGAGCAAGTTGCAGCGCATGCTGGCTGTCCCGCCGTGGGCGGCGGTGGTGATGCGGACCGGAGGCTGGCTGGCGAGGGTGTTCCATCCGGTGGCGACCGTGCCACTGCCGGCTTCAAAATCGCCGTTCCTTAGGATTGCGGGCGGCGCGACGACGACGGGATAGGTTTCCACGGCCTTGAACTCCCTCGCGGGGTCGCGACCGGGTGAGTAGGCGGACAGGGTGGTGCCGGCGCCGGATACACTCGTGCCGAGGTTAGACCAGACGGCGTTGGAGTCGGCGCGGCTCTGAAGTTGGTAGGAGTTGCCCGTTACACCGGCCCAGCCGATCGAAAGACCCGGTTCCAGCTGGAGTTGCGGCAGGGCGGCCAGCGGCGTGGAGGCGAGAAGGGCTACTCCAAAAAACGCGGCGAACGCGCAGCGGGGAGAAAAGACGAAACGGACACGGGCGAAAAAGGCTGGGGACATGGGGACGGTTCAACCCGGAGGCGGGGGATTGGGGGATGGGCGAAACAGGGGGGTGAACGAACACGCTCAGGACGGGCGGAACGGTGACGAGGTGAGAAACCCTGATATTGCAATTTTATGCAACTAAAAACACTAACTGATTCCCTAGCTGACTGGATTTAACCTTCGAAATGGCCGCTTATTTTCTCCTCAGCGGCTGTTCACGGTCGAAAGAGAGAGGGGGCTCACTTCGCTGGCGTGGCTGGAAGTGAAACCGGTATAAAGGCTCGCGAATTCAGCCACTGGAGACAGGCGGCGTCCCAGGGCGGGGCGTTTTTCTTGGCGGCGGGCAGGCCCATGCCGTGGCCGCCCTTTTCATAGACATGGAGCTCCACGGGGACACCGGCGCGGCGTAGCGCCGAGGCGAAGAGCAGCGAGTTCTCGACTGGAACCGTCTTGTCCGCGGCGGTGTGCCAGATGAAGCACGGCGGGGTCTGAGGGGTGACCTGGAGTTCGTTGGAAAGGAGGGTGACGAGCTCTGCGGTTGGTTCTTTTCCGAGGAGATTGGTTTTGGAGCCCTGGTGGGCGAATTCACCGAGGCTGATGACGGCATAGCACAGAATACCGAGGTCCGGGCGTGAGCTTTCGCGCTCGATGGGATCGAGGGAGTCGGGTTGGCCCGCGTCGAAGTGGGTGAGCAAGGTCGAGGCGAGGTGGCCGCCGGCGGAGGAGCCGATGATACCGATGCGAGCGGGGTCGAGCCCGTCGCGACGGGCGAAGGCGCGCAGGGTCCGGAGGGCGCGGGCTGCGTCCTGAAGCATGACCGGATGGTGATAGCCGTTGGAGCCCAGCCGGTATTTGAGCACGTAGCAGGTGACGCCGTTCGCGGCCAGCCAGTCGGCGTAGCCTGCGCCTTCGTGAGTGGCGAGACGAGCGTAGCCGCCGCCGGGCAGGATCAGCATCGTGGCGCCATTGGCCTGTCCGGCGGCCGGAGCGAACAGGGTGATCGTGGGGATGTCGGCCTCGGTCGCGCCCAATGCGCCGGGTGCGGAGGAAGGCCAGAGCGGCAGTGCGTCGGCGCGGCCAATGTGCGCGCAGACCATTACGCTAAGTGCGGTGAAAACAGTGAGGGTAAAACGTATTTTTTTCATGCAGTGGGGTGGCTGCTGGAGTATGGACTGGCAGGAATAGTTAGCCGCAAAGAACGCAAAGATAGAAACAGAAGCGATGAGCGGGCTTTGGGCGGTTCAGCATTCTTTAGCGATAAGTTATGGCAAGGGGCTCAAGTTGCCCGCGGATAAAACGGATCAGGGAGTTCGATCCGGGTTGCTTGTGTTTATCCGTGGTTGGTTAAACCCACCTTTCCGGCTTACGGCAGGGAGACGCGGAGGTGGAGGAACTTTGCGGGTTCACCATTGGTGATCGTTACGGTGGAGCGGCGTATCTCGTAGGTGCCTTGGTCGGAGACCAAGGTGTCGGTGACGCCAGACGTGGACCAGGACGGGGTCCCGGTGAGACTGGACGTCCACTCGACGGCGCCGCTCACGCCGCTCAGAGTCTTGCTGCGGCGGTAGTCGAGTTGAAGCTCGGAGCCGGTGTATTGAACTTGGGGGGTGGCGGAGTCGGCCAGGGCTGGATTCAAGCCCATGAAGTATTCGACGAGATTGGAGACCCCGTCTCCGTCGGCATCAGCCGTGACGGCGGGATCGGCGAGGCCCGAGCCCCATTCGGCAAAGGTCGGCGCGGTAACGGTGAGGGTGCCGGCTTGATAGGTGATGGCGTAGTTGGAGGCGGTGAACGTGCCGCCGGTGACGGCGGAGGGCGTGATGGAGTAGGTGCCCGGCGCGTCACTTGCCCCCGTGCCGCCGCTGGCGGTGAGAGTGGCGGAGCCGACGGTTTCACTGAGCACGAGGCCGCTGGTGGTGAACGCTGAGGTGCCCAAGGCGAGGGTGGCGCCGTAGACCTTGCTGCGATCCTGGGCCGTGACGGTGAGTGCTTTCGCAGCCACGGCGCTGGCGACGGTTGTCACGTTGGCCGACGTGGCGCCGGTGCTGGAGCAGACGACCGTGCCGGAGTAGCTGGCGACCGGTGCGTTGCCTGCGAGGCGCAGATAAACCGTGGTCGAGGCGATCGTGCCGGAGGTGCCGATGGACTGGGTGGCGGCGTAGCCCGAGGCGCCGCCGACCGATTGGGACACCTCAAAACCGGACGGAGGGGTCACCACGATGGGGGCGGACATGTTCGCGCCGGAGACGGTGAAGGACGTCGGGGTGGGTGAAGCCGTGCCATAGGTGGTATTGACGGCGGCGAGGGTGCCGGTGGCGGTGATCACGGGGGGGGGACCGCTGCCGGTGGTGGCAATCACCACATCATCAAGGTAGGCGCGTTTCGCCGTGGTGGCGAACGTGATCACTGTGCTCGAAGTGCCTCCGGTGAAGTTGACCGTCTTGCTCTCAAAGCTGCCGGCCATGACTTGAGTATAGGTGACCGTTTGGGCCGCCTGTCCGGTTGCGGTCACCGTGATATTTCCTTCGAGGTTGGTCCATCCCTTGACCTTGAAGGTAACGGAGAAGGCGCCGCCGTTGGCGCTCAAGTCGAGGGTTTTGGTGGTGATCGAACCGGTCGCAGACGAACTGCCTAGTTTGACCGCGCCGCCCGCTTGATAGGCTTTTACCAAGGTTGCGCTGGGGAAATTAGTGTTTCCTGTCCAGGCGGTGGACGACCCGTTCGACGTGGTGTTGTCGCCAACGGTTATAGTGGCGAAATCCTCGGATAAGGCGGTGGCGCCTCCGCCCCCGCCGCCGCTGGCGGCGATGGTGATCGTGAGGGTCGCGCTGCCTGTGCCGGTGGCGTTGGTGGCTGAGATCGTGACGCTGGAGACTGCGGCGGTGGTCGGCGTGCCGGAGATCAGGCCCGTGGCGGTGTTGACACTCAGGCCGGCGGGCAGGCCGGTGGCGGCGAAGGAAGTCGGCGTGTTGCTGGCGGCGATTTGATAACTAAACGCCTGAGAAACCGTGCCGCTGGCCGTGGTGGAACTGGAGATGACGGGGGCGGCGGGCTGGCCGGCGGTCGAATTGCGCGGGTTGGGAGCGGAGGCAGAGAAGTCGGCAGCGTTATTGGCGGTGTCGGTCGCCCCGCCGGCGGCGCGGAAGAGGGCAGTGGTGTTGGAGCCTGCCGGCGCGGCGGAGCCTTCGTAGGCGTTGGCCGTGCCGTAGCCGACGAGGTCGAGCAGACCGGTCTGGCCGACGGGAGAGGCGCCGGTGAAGGCGGTGGTGCTATTGGAGAGGGCGACTTTGCCATTGGTGCCGCCCATGTTGATCGTGCCCGTGGCGTCGGGGGTGGGAAGGGCGCTGCCGTTGGCTCCGCCGCTCGCGAGTTTAACGAGGTAGTATTTGCCGGCTGCGATCGTGCCGCTGAGGGCGGTGGGCGTCCAGGTTGTGCCAGAGGCGGACGAATACTGGACGGACCAACCGGCGAGGCTGACGCTCGTGGCCCCCCGGTTGTAGAGTTCGACGTAGTCTGAGTTGTAGGGAGCCCCCGAGTTGCCACCTCCGCCGAAGATCTGGCTGATGAGGATGGGGTTTTGGGTGACGGTAAACGAAGTCGCGCTGGTGGCCGTGCCGTATGGCGTGGTCACGGTCAAAGTGCCGGTGGTGGCGGTGGCGGGCACGGTGGCGGTGATCGACGTGGCGGAGACGACGGTGTAAAGGGCGTCAACTCCATTGAATTTAACGGAGGAAACGCCGGCGTAGTTCGTGCCGGTAAGGGTGATGGTATCGCCGGCGGTTCCGCTGGCGGGATCGAAGGAAACGATCGTCGGGGTGCCGTCGCCGGTGAGCACGGTGAGATTGGCTATAGCAGAGGTGCCGATGGCGCCCTCGGTGTCGGTGGCCTTGGCGCTGATCGCATAGGTGCCGGCGGCGGGTGGCGTCCAGGCAAGGGTGTAGGGGGCGGTGGCATCGACGCCGAGCGAGGTGGTGCCGTTGAAGAACTCCACGCTGGCCACCACGCCGGCGCCGCCGCCTATGACTTTATCCGTGGCGGAGGCGGAGAGAGTGACTTGGAGGTCGGGCAGGAGCGTGGTGCCGTCCGTCGGCGTATCGAGGGTGACAACCGGGGCGGGGTTGGATTCGACGCTG
Organism: Verrucomicrobia bacterium IMCC26134; assembly: GCA_000972765.1. Classification (GTDB taxonomy): domain Bacteria; phylum Verrucomicrobiota; class Verrucomicrobiia; order Opitutales; family Opitutaceae; genus IMCC26134_A. Next base: position 1,458,514 of record CP011265.1, read on the forward strand.
CTTCCGCCGGTGACGACGAGGGAGTAAACCTGACTGGCACCGGTGAGCGTGCCGGGGAGGGTCACGGTCATGGTGTAGATGCCGGATTGGGAGGGAGTGGGAACGTAGACCTGTTCGACGTTGTCCACGTGGTTCACGCCGGTGGTGGCAGGCAGCTGCATCGATGCATCCGTCCAGGTGCCGACAAAAGGCATGACGTAGGGCAGTTTGACGGTGCTGCCATCGGGGGCGGTGATCTTGAGGTCGAGGTCGTTGACGAGATTCGGCGTGCGGACGTCGACTTGAGCGGCGATGGACGGGTCGAGGGCGGTGCCGGCGGGGTCGGTCCAGCAGAGGGTGGCGCGGATGGGGCTGACCCCGTCCCAACTGAAGGTGTGCGTTTGGGTTTTGGCGGAGCTGGTGAGGGTGCCCTCGATGAGCTTGGGACTGGCCAGGCTGGCTTTGTGGGCGAGGATGAGATCAGCGGCGGCCTTCACATTGATATAGCCCCAGCCGTATTGGTAGTCGGGGCCAGTGCGGCCGACGTCGTCGGCAGTGTCGATCAGAAGGGCCTTGAGGGTGCTGGCGCGGAGGCGCTGGCCGGGGAATTCGCGGGTGTAGAGTTGCTGGATCAGGGTGGAGGAGCCGACGGCGTTGGGCGTGGCCATACTGGTGCCGCTGTAGGTGCCGTCGTAGGAAGTAGTGCTGGCTACGGTGCCGGCAGGGGCGACGAAGGCTATGCTGGAGTAGACGTTGACGCCGTTGGCGGTGAGGTCGGGTTTGATGCGGCCGTCGTCGCAGGGACCCTCGCTGGAGAAGTAGGCAAGGGTGCCGGCTGAGGGGGTGCGCACGCCGGAGGTGACGGCGTCGTCGGCGGCGGCGATGGTGATGATGTTTTTGGCGAGACCGTTGAAGGTGATGGATTGGTAGCCGCCTTTGGTGAGGATGTAGTCCTGTTCATTGCCGGCCGCCCAGAAAATCTGGTAGTAGGGGAGGCTGACGGCGAGGGCGTCGGTGGTCTGGGCCTCGGCTTCGTAGGAGCCCATGTAGGGCACGTATTCGGCGGCCGTGTTAAAGCCCGCGCCGTAGGAGTGGTTGGAAAGGGTGATCTTGGTTAAATCGGTCGCGGTGGCCGCGCCGGCGGCGGTCATCTCGGCGTAGTCGCTGTTCCAATCGTAGGAATCGATGGCGACTTTGGGGGCCATGCCCTTGGCAAGCGGGTCAGTGCCGGCGGCGCCGATGGTGCCGGCGACGTGGGTGGAGTGGTCGGAATAGGTGGTGGCGCTGTCTTTGATAACAACGCGGGTGGTGGTGAATTCGCGATGGGTGTTTCTGACCCGGGCCTCGTCCCAGACGCCGACCTTCATGCTGGTGCCGTCGAGGCCGTAGGGTGCGCCTTGGTCGCGCAGCAGGTTGGCGCCGGTGGAGATGGCGGCGTTGACGTTCATGGTCGAGCGGTAGAGGGGCTTGTCGCCGCGGAAATCGTAGAGGATGGCGACCTTCTGGTTTGGTCGCTCAATGCGGACGGGGATGCCTAGACGCTCGGCCTTGGCGAGCGCGGCCTCGTGCTGCGCCTCCTGCATCTCGGACATACGGGCGACTACGAAGGCACGGATAACCGGATTACTCAGGTCGGCATCGCGCAATAACTCGGCGGGCGTAGTGGCGTCTGCATAGCGGGCGGCGAGTTCGTCTTCCAGCTTAGGTTGTCCCTTCGTGCCAGATGCCGCGCCAGCGACGGAAGCGGAGGCAACTGCGGTGGGGGTGGCGGTGGTCGGGATCGAGGCGGATCGTGACGACGGCTTGGAGGTGGCGGAAGGCGCAGACGAAGCGAGGGCTTCAGCGTCCTGATTAGTGGAGGCGGGATTGGATTCGGTAGCGGATGGCCGATTTGCGGCAGAGGTCGCGGGTGCGGATTTGTCCGACGCTTGTGAAGTTGCATCGTGAGGTGCGGAGGCCGTCTCAGGCGTGCGCGTGATAAATATGAAAGCGCCAAGCGTCAGGATGAGCGCTAGGGCGAGAGGAATGAGGCGGGTTTTCTTCACGGTAGGTGGGGGGAGACGAAATTAGTATGGGCGCAGACCTGACAAGGGGCTTAAACTATGTAGGAAATTTGCAAGAATCGTGCTGGGCGCCAAAATTTCGGCCAAAATCATAAATGCGAACTTATATTTGGTTCGTCACGGGAATGTCTTAAATGGTGCCACTGTGGGCGTAGTTCAGTAGTTGTAGGATAAAATGCTGATCTACTTATGATTATTAAAAAGCATCGACGACTATCCGCCGGAAGACCAGGCGAGGAGTTACCGCCCGTTTGGAGTGGGTTTAAGGGCGTGCAGGACCTGGAATTTCTGTCCCATTTGCGCCGGGTGGAGCAAATGCATGAGCGCGCGTTTGCGCGGGCTCGAGGCTCCGGAGGACTCGCGCGCCAGGCTGGCGGCGATCCAGGGGCCTGCGTGATGGACGAAAAAAGCCTCTTGGGACTCGACCCTCGGTTCGAGGCAGCCTCCGGTGGCGAGCGCAGCGGCAAGCCAATCCCAGCATACGTGGGCGGTGAGATCTTGTTCGCCGGGGTGGGCGAGCAAGTCGTTGTGCTGGGTGTGCAGGCGGTAGGCGCGGGCGGTGCCCTGCGGAGTTTCCGCGGCGAGGGCGGCGAAGGTCTTGCCGTAATCGAAGGCGACAAACAGGCCGTGCCAATTTTGCGCGGCCAACCGGGCTGCGAGTTCTGCGGCGGCACGAGGTGCGTCGAAGAGATAGCCTTCCGGCGTGGTCTCGGCCGGTGGCAGCCAGGGTTCGGCGACCGGACCGAGATCGTGGTCGCTGAGCAGCCCGCTGTCTTGGGCCAGGGCGACTCCGAACTCGTGCCAGCCGTCGGCGCGCCGAATGAACCGGCGCACGGGTTGGGCGTCGAAAAGTTCGTTGGAGAAAACCACGCATGGCCCCTCCGGTTTAAGCTCTTCGCCCAGACGGAGCGTGCTGCAGGCGGCAAACGGGGTGGTCTCGAGTAGGGACAGCACACCGCCGGCGGGTTCGGCGCCGAGTTCGACGAAGGTGTGGGCGGCGGGGTCGAGGCCGGCGGCGGAAAGCAGGCTGACGCAGGCGGCGGCGATCAGTTCACCGAAGATAGGCCCTAGGCTGGTGGCGGTGTAGAAATCACTTCCTGCCTGGCGCCCGACCCGGGTGCGCTCGCGTTGATAGTAACCGTGGACGGCGTCATAGAGGGCGAAGTCCATGAACGCGTCGAAACGCAGCACCCCGCCCGGTCCGGCGAGGCGCAGGAAGGCGGCGCGAAACGCGGGATCAAGCGGAGCCGGAGTGGTGCCGAAGGACGGAGGAGGGGTGTTGGATGATCCCATTTACAAAACCATGCGCATGGCCACAGTGCGCGTATGTTCAAACGGATTCTTACGCTCGGGCTCTGCGCGGTGCTGGGTTACCTCGTTGCGCTTGGCACGCTGGAGGTGGTCTCGGCCTGGGGACTGTCCGTCGATCGTGAGACGGATAACGCGGCGGCTCGGGTGCGCGAGGTGATGTTGCTGGTGAATAAAAACTCACTCGAAACCGAGAAGGTGAAGGGCGACGAACTTGCGGCGCGTGCGATCGCGGGCATGCTTCAGCCGCTCGACCGCCACAGCGAGTATCTCGATCCCGAGTCCTATCACCAGCTCGAGGAGGATATCGGGAGTTCGTTCGGCGGCATAGGAGTGCAAGTCGAGCAGGACGGCGACCAAGTCGTCGTCGTGGCTCCGATTGCGGGTTCGCCCGGTGAGCGCGCCGGCATCCTGCGCGGCGATGTGCTGGCGAAGGTCGACGGCGAAACCATGGCTGGACGGAAGCTCTCGGAACTCGTCGGTTGTCTTCGCGGAAAACCGGGAACGACGGTCGTGCTTACGGTATTTCGGTATGAAGGCGCGCGCGCGGCTTACGTTGCGGCGGCGAACAAAGCGTCCGAAGTCAAACCGGCGGGAAGGGGAATAGAGTTCACGATTAAACGGGAGCTCATCCGCGTGGACAGTGTGAGCGACGTCGAACTCCGGCCGGATGGCATCGGCTACGTCCGGATCGTGCAGTTTGGCGAGCGCACCGGGGAAGAGTTTGGCAAGGCGCTGGAGGATTTGAAAAACAAGGGCATGCGGGCACTCGTGATCGACCTACGCAACAACCCCGGAGGTTTGATCACGGCGGCCGAGTCGGTGGCCGAACCGTTTTTCAACCGAAACGAGATGATCGTCTACACCCAGGGGCAGCGGGCGGACGACCCGTTGGAATATCGAGCGAAAGGCGGCGGGGTGCGCGTAAAGGTGCCGCTGGCGGTGCTGATCAATGGCGGAAGCGCCAGCGCGGCGGAGATCGTGACCGGGGCGTTGAAGGATACGCGGCGCGCGATTATCGTGGGTGAGAAGAGTTTCGGCAAAGGCTCGGTGCAGACTATTTTCCCCCTTCGGGACAAGGCCGCGCTGCGCCTGACCACCGCGCGGTATTACACCCCCTCAGGCTACGTGATTCACGCGAAAGGCATCGAGCCCGATTTGAAGGTGACGCTGACGCCGGAGCAGGAAAAGGCGGTGTTCTTGCGCCGGTTGCGACCAGACGTCACGGATGCGGCGGAGTTCAAGGCGAAGTTTGGCGTCGAGCGGGTGGAGGACCTGCAGCTCGACGTCGCCTTGAAGGCCCTGCGCGATAAACTCGGCTCCACGCCGGTGGTGTCCGCTGAGCATGGAGGTGCGAAGTGATCCTCGCCATCGAAACCTCATGCGATGAAAGCGCCGTCGCGCTGTTCGATCCGGCCAAAGGGCTCCGCGCCGAGTGGGTGCACAGCCAGATCGCGATCCACGAACGCCACGGCGGCGTGGTGCCGGATCTCGCGGTGCGTGAACACCTGCGCACCCTGGAGCCTCTGCTGGCGCGGGCGCGCGAGGCTTCAGGCGATTTCGCCGAGGTGGACCGCATCGCGATCACACACGGCCCGGGCCTTGCGGGCTGCCTGGCGATCGGTCTCGCCTCCGCGAAGGCGCTGGCTCAGGCGCTCGGCAAACCCCTCGCGGGAGTGAACCACCTGCGCGGGCACGTTTTTTCACCCTTCATCGGGCTGCACGCGCGACAACCGGCGGCCTTCGAGCGGGAGCTGGCGGGCTTGCTCCCTCATCTCGCGCTGGTCGTTTCGGGAGGCAACACCCTGCTGGCGACGCTCGACGAGAACAGGCACATCTCCGTGCTCTCAACCACACGCGACGACGCGGCGGGTGAAGCCTTGGACAAAGGGGCGAAACTCCTCGGTCTCGGCTATCCCGGCGGACCCTTGGTGGAGCGCCTCGCGGCCGGTGGCCGGCCCGATGCGTATGATTTCCCGCGCGGGCTCGGGCCCAAGGCGGAACTCGATTTTAGCTTTTCGGGACTCAAAACCGCCCTGCGCTACCAGCTGGAGAAAATGCCCCCGGCCGAGATCGAGGAACGCAAGGCCGACCTTTGCGCCAGTTATCAGCAGGCGGTGATGGATGCGTTGGCCAGAAAGACTGCGGCTGCGCTTTCGCGAGGAGCTTACCGCAGCGTCGGGCTGTCCGGTGGAGTGGCCAATAATCGAGGACTGCGCACCATCCTTGGCGATCTGGCCTTGCGGCGCGGTTTGCCCCTGTTGGCGGCGGAGCCCAAGCACACCGGCGATAACGCGGGTATGATTGCTTTTGCCGCCTGGGCCGATCCGCAGGTGATTTTCCAATCGTTGATGGCCGGGGGCGCGGCGCTGGAGATAGCCCCGGGGCTTGAGCTGGCTTAGCCTGGAGACGGCAGTCGGAGCGAAGCACAGCCTCGTATTCGGCGCCCTCGGCAATCAGCGGTAGTAGAAAAGATAGATTCCCATCACGGCGGCGGTGCAAAGTAATGCGAAGGCAACGGCGAGCAGCAGGCAGCTGCGGCGGGTGGCTTGCGGGGTGTCGGTGCTCTGGGCGCGATAGCTTTCGAGCACGGAGTCGGCCAGGGCGTTGGCGCGTGCGAGGGCTGCGGGGTCGGCCTCGATCAGTTTACCAGTAAACTCCGGGCCGGCTGGAGCTCCCGGTGTGACAGGGGGCGCGATCGCGGTCGCAGCCGGCAATGCAGGCGGTGTTGAGCCAGATGGCGAGGCGGTCAGGGGAGCAGCCTGCAGGGTCGAGACAGCCTCGGCGGCGGTGATTTCCGTATCCAGCCAGATGAGGTGTTCGGCGAGTTGCTGACGCTGGCGAAGTAAAGTGGCGAGGCGTTCTGAAGGCATGCGGGGGGAGGGTAACTGCAACGAACGCTGGCGCAGGTGCGGGACTTGGTAAATAAAAAGCGCCGGTTCCGAGAAGGAACCGGCGCGGGAAAAGCGACCGAAGGCAGATTAGGCCTGAACGGCGGGAACGACGTTCACCTTGCGGTGGGGTTTGTCGTATTGAACAACGCCGTCCTTGAGGGCGAAGAGGGTCCAATCACGGCCGATGCCGACATTGGCGCCGGCATGCAGCTTGGAGCCGCACTGACGGACGATGATGTTGCCGGCGATAGCGACCTCGCCGCCGAACAGCTTGATGCCGCGACGCTTCGATTGGCTCTCGCGGCCGTTGCTGGTTGATCCTGCACCTTTTTTATGCGCCATGACTTAGGTTCTCCGTTTTGAAGTTGTGGTTAAGTTAAAGAGGCGGGCGCTTAGACGGAAATGGTCTCGATCTTGATGACGGAGAGTTCCTGGCGATGGCCCTGCTTGCGGCGATAACCCTTACGCTTGCGCATTTTGAAAACGACGATCTTGGGACCGCGTTTGTTTTCGAGGATCTTGGCGGTGACCTTAGCACCCTGAAGGGTGGGGGTGCCGACCTTGAACGCGGCGCCTTCGCCGGAGGAAAGCACCTCGGTGATTTCAACGATGGAGCCGGCTTCGGTGTTGGGATAGCGGTTTACGAATAGCACGTCGCCTTCGCTGACGGCGAACTGCTGTCCCTGAGTTTTGATGGTCGCTTTCATTGCTTAAAAAGGAAGAACAAAGGGTTTTCGGATGCAGGTGTGCAAGGACAATTTAGGAAAATGTGATAATCTCCGTCGCGAAAGGGCTTTCCCCTTGGCCAACACGGGGTGGATTGGGCAGGATTTGGAGCATGATAACCCTATCTAGAGCTTGGCTGCGCAAGGCTGGTTTCGTTTCGGCCCTTGCGGCGCTGAGTGCGGGGCCCGCGCTCGCTCGTCTGGGTGACTCACCGGAGCAAATGGCAGGCAGAATCCTACAGCCGAATGTCGGTAAAAACTTTTCCTGGCCCAAGGACATGACCGAGCGGGAGCGTAGCAGGCAGGAAAACGAAAATCCGCTCAAGCCCCACACCTACCTGCTGCCTGCCGGCCCGGGTGAGTGGCAGGAACAGATCTTTTGGAAGAGCGCGGTCAAAAGCCATCTGAGCAATGAGAGCGGCTGGCGCATCCATGCCTATTATTACAAGGGGCGTTCGGCGGTGGAACTCTACCGCAGGACGGGCGATACGTTGAACGATTTCGAGGTTGCCGCCATCCTCGGGCGCATGCGCGGCAGCGACACCTGGCGCAGGGTGGAGCGCAAGGAGAACGGTCCCACCGTCATCGGCTACGATTTTGAACTGGGTGAGGCAAACGCGCCTGTGCTGCGCGCGCGGAAACAGGGCGACTGGCTGGTGGTTTTCAACGCGCGCTTCGACGCATTCCTGCTCGAGCGAAAGATGCGTTGGGACGAAACCGAGGCGGTGCGCAAGGAGGCCGAGCGCAAGACCCAGGCCGAGAAGGCTCCGGAAAGCGTCGAGGGAATCTGAGGCCCTGGGGCGGGCGTTTCGCTTGGGAGGACGAAGTAACCTAATCGGTCACTTTGTCTGGGGCGCGGGCATCATGGTCTCGGCGTCGGCTTCGAGTTCAAAGAGCAGGTCGTCGCGACTCATATCGCAGTGGAGCTGGATACAGGGCAGATTTATCACGCGGTGATCATGGCACCAGTTCTCAAAGGCGTGCACGGAATCGGGGGATTTAAAGTAGGCGATACTGCGGTTGATGTCGCTCCAGTTCATGCCGCGGGAACCAAGAATCGCCGAGATGACCCGCATGGTGAGCCAGATTTGTGAGTTGAGTTCGCCTTTCCACGCGGTCGCGCCGCCCGGTTCGATGCTGGCGGTGCCGGAGATGAGCAGGCGGCGGGAGCCCCCGAGCTGGAGCTCCATGGCGCGGCTGAAAGTGCTGCCGCAGCCGGGCGCGGGACATTGCAAGGGGGAGCTGATCACCCGGGCGCCGCGGCCGTCCGGGCCCGGCCGGACAGCGAGGCCGGCGAGGACTAGGGCGGAGCCGGCCGTATTGGAGGCGCTGATACCGGTGCTGGCGGGCGGCGCTCCGGTGTGGAAATGAACTTCGCTGTAGAGCGCGGAACGGGCGCGGTTGAACGCGTCACGCCAGGCGGGCAGATCGCGGGTGTAGCACCAGGTGCGGACGAGGTCACCGAGCTCGAAGCCGGCGGCGAGCAGGGCGCGCTCAAGGGCGCGAAACGCCTGCGTGGTCTGGACGTCACGCGCGGCACCGGGATCGTCGGGCAGCGCTCCGCCGGCCCAGCACAGGCTCATGCCGCCGACCTTGTAACATGACGCCACGACACGACCGCCCAGCACCACCGGCGTGACGGGCCCCTCGCGCAGCGCGAAGGCCTGCACTCCCGCGAGAGGCGCACCGTGGCAGGCGGCACCCTCGATCCACAGCACCGGCCAAGAGGCCTCGCCGAGTATGTTTCTCATGGCGTTATCGATCATCGGTCGGGCGGCGATAGACCCGAAAATCATCAGGCCGATGGGAGTCGCCCGGGCTACGCGAAGACGGAAGGCCAGCCGTTGGAAAACCGACACCGGCCCGTCGTTGCTTTGCGCGGCTTCGGAGAAGACCGATTCCCTCGCGGTGGAAAGCGGCGGTGTCGCTCCGTTTCCGATCACGCCGCAAGGCGATTGAGTGGTGAGGAGGGTCGGCATGGCGGGTAAGGAGCAGACTTTTATGATAGGGGACGCCGGATGCGTGCGTTACGCCTAGTGAGACGCTTGACTCTGGCATGGCGGTTACCGCGGGCGGCCTTTCACGGCCGGTTCAAAGGGGGCTAGAACGGGACTGGATAGGGCGAATTAGCCCCTCTTACTTCGGCACCGCGGGGGAGCCGTGACAGCGCGGCCAAATGAGCGGCCGCGCGGGGCGTTCAGAGCAAGGTCGCTCTGGGGGTGCCGTCGGCGGCGAAGGTTTCCAGTTTTTGCACGCTTAAGTGGGCGCTCTGGCAGCCGAGGAGCGTGCGCACGGCCTCGAACTCGAAGTGTTCCTCGATGATGACTTTTGAAAACTGCTGGTAGGTCACGCGGTAGCCTGCTTCGCCGGCTTCCAGACGGCGGAGTGAGTCGGCGGGTGATTTGGCCGGTTTGGGCGCCGTGGCGGCGGCCGGGGGCCGGGGATCGGAGGTCTTGCGCTTGCCGCGCCGCAGGGAGGGGATTTCAGGCAGGGTGAAGGGGAAGGGCTCGCCTAGGATGCGCGACACTTCAGTCTCCGCTTCGTGGATACGAAGGAAGAGCTCCTCTCGCTGGAGAAGGAGTTCGTTGACCCGGATTTGTTGGTCTCTCCGCATTGCGGGGATCAGACGTCGGACTCTTCGTCGGCGGGCGCTTCTTCGTCGGAGCTCTCGTCGTTGTCATCGTCCGCTTCAGAAGGAGGCGGGGCGGCGGGTTCGCGGACGGGGGGTTTTTTAACGGCTGCGGAAGCGCCGGAAGAGCGTGTAAAGGTGTCGGCCTTGGGGTCGAGGCCGGCGACCGGGAGCGGCGGGGCGGGGAAGGGGAAGACGCCGGGCTCGCCGATGACGTCCTCGATCTGGGTCTCGAGGCTGGCGATGCGGTCGTAGGCGGCCTGGCGCTCGGCGATGAGTTCGTCGATACGGACACGGGCTTCGAGCGCCTGGCGGAGGACGTCGGCTTCGGCCCCGAGGACGAGGTCGCGGAAGGTGAGGGCGGTGAGGTTGGATTTCTTTGCCATGATGAAAAGTGGTTCGGAGAGGAGTCGCGAGAAGGACGTGAATGGTTTGGAAAAGGGCTAGCGAAAAAGACGTGACAGCTTGCTCAGGAGGTTGCCTTCGGGCGTCGGCGCGACGGGTGCGGGGCGTGGATTGAGGGGTGAAGGGGCAGTCCGTTGCGGCGGGATTTCGCGTTGCTCAGGAGGGGAGGGAAGCGGGGATTTGGGCGGCGCGGCGTTCGCGGCGCGGACGGGCGGCATGGTGTTTGGTTTGAGCCGTGTGGTGCGAGCACTTTGCGCCGTGCGGGCGGCGGTGGCGATTTCCACCTCTGGGTCGCTCAGGGCGTCGGACAGCAGTTCGTCGGGGGCATTGGGGTGTTGCACGACGGCGAGGCGCACCCGGACGTCGGGATCGCGCACGAGGTCGTAGAGATCGGCGCGGCGCCAGGCGTGGCCGCGGACGGCGAGGGCGCGAATGGCGGGCAGGCGGTCGGCGAGCAGCGTCCGCGCGGTCTCGGCGTCGAGGCCGGAAAGAGGGCGGTCCTGGAACGCCCAGTGGCGGCGGAAGATCGGGCTGCGGGTGGCGAGCAGGCAGGCGAGGTCCGGGTCGAGTTGTTCGCGGTAGGCGAGGGCGGCGAGCACCGAGGGCCGGCGGGTGGCGGCGACGCCTTGTATCTGCTCGTCAGATACGGATGGATTGGCGGCCAGGGCGATGCAGGCGGGTTCGTCGGCGAGGTCCACGAAGTAGGAGGCGATGGCGGGGTCCAGCCGCGGATTGGCGGCGAGGGTGGCGCGCACGGTGGCTTCGGCGTCCTGGGCGAGCAGCCGTTGAAGGGGACGAGGCAGGCTGGTGCGGGCTGCCACCCACCGCCGCTCCTCGGTCTCGCCGGTGGTGGCGAGGTTGAGCAGGTCGGCTTCGTCGGGCTCGACCCGGTCGCGCACGGCCTGGCGCACGCTGGAGTGCGGCGATTGCAGCAGCAGGCGTTCGGCTGCTTCAGGGAGAGTGCGGCGGCGCAGGAGGGCGAGTTGCACGTCCTCCTCGTCGGTGGAGGCCCAGCCGTTCACGGTGTCGTCGTCGGCGGGGGCGGCGGCGACGGTGTGGAGGCGGACGACGGCACTGTCGTCGATGGCGAGGACGAGGGCGGCGGGCGCGGCGAGGGCGGACTGGCCGGCGAGGGCAAGACGGACGGAAGGTGCGGCGTCGCCGGAAAGAATGGCTTGTTGGGGGAGACGCAGGCTGGCGTTCGTGGCGAGGGCGCGGCGGACGGTGGCTTCGGGGTCGTCGGCGAGGGCGAGAAGTTCGCGGGCCGGCAGTTGCGGGTGGAGGGCGGCCTGGGCGCGGACGGAGGCGTCGGCGTGGGTGGCGAACTCGATGAGCAGATGTGGAGGGGTGCGGGGATTGGTGGCGAGGAAGGCGAGGACGTCGGGCGCGGGGTCCTGGGCGGCGAGGGTTTCGAGCAGGTGGCTGGGGGAGAGCGGATAGGCGGCGACGAAGACGCGCGCCTCGGGTGCGGTGGACGGCGGTAGGTCGGCGAGGGCTTGAAGGAGGGAGGAAGGCAGCGGCGGTTTGCGAAGGGCCTGGGCGGTGCGACGCACGCCGTCCTGCCGGATGCGGGCAAGAAGGGAGTCGGGCGTCAGGGCTTCGGAGGCGGGCGGCATGGTTTATTTAAGGGGCAAGGGGTAAGTTGGTAACTTGCAGCCGAGCGTGTTTAATCGAGATGCAGGTCGCCGGGCTGGACGTAGATCTCGCGCGGGTTGTTGCCGACGGCGGGGCCGATGAAGCGGCGTTTCTCCATCTCGTCGATGAGGCTGGCGGCGCGGTTGTAGCCGATGCGAAGCCGGCGTTGCAGATAGCTCGTGCTGGCGCGGCCGTGCGAGGAAATGATCTCGAGGGCCTCCTTGATCATGGGGTCTAGGCCGGAGTGGGTCTCGTTGTCGCCCATGATGTCCTCGCCGCCGCCGGGGGCGTCCTCGGAGCGGAGTTCGACGCGGTAACGGGGTTGGAGCTGGGACTTGAGCGAGGCGACGATCTGCTCGACCTCGGCGTCGTCCACGAAGGGGGCTTGCAGGCGTTGGAGGCGTCCGAGGCCGGGCGGGCTGTAAAGCATGTCGCCGCGACCCTGGAGCGCCTCGGCGCCCTTGCCGTCGAGGATGGTGCGCGAGTCGATTTGTGACGAAACCTGGAAAGCGACTCGGGTGGGGAAGTTGGCCTTGATGACGCCGGTGATGACGTTTACCGAGGGGCGTTGGGTGGCGAGGATGGTGTGGATGCCGACGGCGCGGGCCATCTGGGCGAGGCGGGCGATGGGCGTCTCGACCTCCTGTGCGGCGGTCATCATCAAGTCGGCGAGCTCGTCGATGATGAGGACGATGAAGGGAAGTTTGGCAAAACCCTCGACGGCGGCCTTGGCGTTGTAGCCGGCGAGATTGCGGACGTTTTTCTCGGAGAGGGTTTCGTAGCGGCGCTCCATCTCGCGGACGAGCCACTTGAGGGCCTGGCAGGCCTGCTTGGGGTCGGTGACGACCGGGTGGATCAAGTGAGGCAGATCGCGGTAGATGGCGAACTCGACGATCTTCGGGTCAATGAGCACGAGCTCCAACTCGTCCGGCCGGAAGCGGTAGAGGAGCGAAAGGATGATGTTGCTGATGCAGACGGATTTTCCGCTGCCGGTGGCGCCGGCGATGAGCGCGTGCGGGGCCTTGGCCAGATCGCAGATGACGTGACGGCCGGTGATGTCCACGCCGAGCACGATGGGGAGATCGGCGGTGGAGTCGCGCCAGGCGGCGGATTCGAAGGCGGCGCGTAAAGCGAGCGGCACGGAGCGACGGTTGGGCGTTTCCACGCCCACGAAACTCTCGCCCGGGATCGGCGCCTGAATGCGGACGGCGTTGGCGGAGAGGGCGAGGGCGAGGTTTTTTTCGAGGCCGGCGATGGCTTCGACGCGCACGCCGAAGCCGGGTTTGACGCGGAACTGGGTGACGCGCGGGCCGACGATGGAATCGTAAACGAAGGCATCGACGGAAAAACTATCGAGCGTGGTCTGGAGAATCTGTTTATTGGCGGCGACTTCCTCGGGCGGGACGAGCTCCTGCTCGGCGGCGGTGGCGGGCCGGAGCAAATCGAGGACCGGGAGCCGGTAGGTGGCGAGATCTTCCGGGGTAAAAGGCTCTGGCGGCGGAGTGCGGGGCGCGGCCTGTTCGGCGGGCGGTCGATCGGACTCGCTGCCAACCGCTTCGCTCCCCTCGGGTGTTTGCCCGATGGCGGCGATGTCGGCCTGGCGATCGCGGGCGTTTTTTCGGAGTGAATCGATGTGGTCGAGGGCGTCTTCGAGGCGGTCGCGGTGGCGGGCCTGGAGTGTGGTGCGTTCCTCCCGGCGCGCCGCGAGATCCTCCTGCCAGCGCGCGAGCAAGGCATGGTCTTCCGCGAGCATGGCATCGTGGGCTGCGGGCAAGGGAAGGGACGGTGGGGCCGACATCGGGGCGAAAGGACAAAGGCGCGGCGCGGATGATGCAACCCTGCGAAGGAGGTTTTTGAAAACAGGCGAGGCGGCGGAGAAAACCGCGGCGGCCGGATTGATTCATGATTCACTCCAAACCGGCCATATTCGTTCTGTTCGAATCTAAGAGGCTTGCGCTGGATCAAACACTGCAGCTTTTTGCGCGTGGTCAGCACCCCAACCAACCCCACTGCCCTCGAATGTTGAGTCTTAGAAATGTCGCAAAAACCTATCCAGGGGTGCGTGCCCTGCGCGGCGTGCGGCTGGAATTGGCGGCCGGCGAGGTGCACGCCCTGCTGGGCGAAAACGGCGCGGGCAAGAGCACCTTGATCAAGATTGCCAGCGGCGTCGTGCAACCCGATCCCGGCGCGGAGATACGAATTGGCGGCGTCGTGGTGGAGCATGCCACGCCGCGTCAGATACAGGAGCTGGGCGTGGCGGTCGTTTACCAGAACCCGACTTTGTTCGCCGAGCTGTCGGTCGCGGAAAACCTTTTGTTTGGCGAGGACGGCGCGGTGATCTCCTGGCGTGGCCGCGCCGCCGCCGCGCGCGCCTTGCTTGCCCGCATCGGCGCCGAACTGGATGTCGAGCGTCCGGTCAAGGACCTGCGCATGGCGGAGAAACAGCTGCTCGAAATTGCCCGCGCCCTCGGCCGCAAGGCCCGCGTGCTCATCCTCGACGAACCCACCGCCTCGCTGTCCCAGCAAGACGCCGACCGCCTGCTCGATCTGGTGGAGAAACTCCGCGCCGAGGGCGTCGCCATCCTTTACATCACCCACCGTCTGGAAGAGGTTCTGCGCCTCGCCGACCGTTTCACCGTGCTGCGCGACGGCGCCTACATCGGCACCTACCCGCGCTCCGAGGTGGACCGCGCCCGCCTCATCCAGCTCATGGCCGGCCGCGACCTCGCCGAGATGTTCCCCAAGGTTCGCGTTCCCCTCGGCGAGACCGTTCTCGATACCCGCGCTCTTTGCCACGAGCCCTCCGGCGTGGATAACATCTCCCTGTCCGTGCGTCGCGGCGAGATTCTCGGCCTCGCCGGCCTGGTCGGCGCCGGCCGCACCGAGTTTGCCCGCGTGCTCTTCGGTCTCTCGCCCGCCACTTCCGGCGCCATCCTCATCGACGGAAAACCCGTGGCCATCCGCACCGTGGGCGATGCCCTCGCCCAAGGCCTCGCGTATGTGCCCGAGGACCGCAAGGAGCACGGCGTGGTCGAGGCCCTGCCCATCGCCGAAAACATCTCGCTTCCCATTCTCCGCCGCCTTGCCGGCGTCTGGCTCGAAGAACCGCGCGAGGAACAACTCGCCGCCGAGCTCTCCGCCCGCCTCGGGGTGAAGGCCGCCTCGATCTACGTCGCCGCCGGCACGCTCTCGGGCGGCAACCAACAAAAAGTCGCACTCGCCCGCTGGCTCGCGACCAAGCCCCGCGTGCTCATCCTCGACGAGCCCACCCAGGGCATCGACGTCGGCGCCAAGGCCGAGATCCATCGTATCATGGGCGAGCTCGTGAAGGAGGGCCTCGCCATCATTCTCATCTCATCCGAACTCCCCGAGTTGCTCGGCCTCGCCGACCGCATCGCCGTGCTTCGTCGCGGCCACCTGGCCGGCATCCTCTCCGCCGAGGAAGCCAGTCGCGAGGCTGTGCTCCATCTTGCCTTGGAGGACAACGCATCATGACCTCGCTGCTCCGCCGTCACTCCCGCGAGGCCGCCCTGCTCTCCGCCATCGCCGCGCTTTTCCTGCTGCCTCTTTTCGGGGTGAACGGGTTTTACGCCGTCTCGACTTTCCGCAGTCTCGCCATCGACAACCTGCCCGTCCTGCTCGCCGCCGCCGGTATGACGCTCGTCATCGTGGCCGGCCAGATCGACATCTCCATCGGCTCCCAATTCGTGGTGGGCGGCATCGCCGCCGGCCTGCTCGCCAAGTCCGGGCTGCCCATGCCGTTCGTCGTGCTTGCCACGATCGCGCTCGGCGCCGTGCTCGGCGCTCTCAACGGCCTGCTCGTCGCCGCCGCGCGGATACCCGCCATCATCGCCACGCTCGCCACGATGGTCCTGCTTCGCAACGGGGTGCTTCGCGCCACCGGCGGTGACTGGATCCAGAACCTGCCCGCCGGTTTCCAGTGGTTCGGCCTGCCCTCCGGTGTCGCGCAAGTCGCCTACCTCGCCGCCGCCGCCGCGCTTTTTGGCGCCTTCGCCTGGGCCATGCGCAACACCTCCGCCGGTCGCGCTTTTTACGCCGTTGGGTGCGATCATGAGGCCGCGCGCCGCATCGGCCTGAACCCGTCTCGCCAGGTGGTCGCCGCCTTTGCCGTGCTCGGTGTCGCCACTGCCGTCGCCGCGTTGCTCAACTTCACCCGCTATCCCACGATCGAGACCAACGCCGGTCTTGGCTTTGAGCTGAAGGTCATAGCCGCCGTCGTTGTCGGCGGCACCGCCATCACCGGCGGTCGCGGCTCGCCCATCGGGACTTTACTCGGTGTCATTCTGCTCGGCTCCATCGGCACCGTTTTCACGTTCCTGCACGTCAACCCGGCTTGGGAGAAAGCCATCCAGGGCGCCATCCTGCTCGTCGCCGTCGTGGCTGACACCGCCTTCCGAAAGGAGTCCGCCCGTGGTTGATAAAACGTCCGCGTCCGCCGCGACACCTCCCGGTCGTCCGTCGGCCTTCGCCCGCTGGCTGCCCAACGCCGAGTGGGTGCTACTGCTCGTGCTGCTCGCCGAGGCGGTGGGCTTCGGTCTCGCCCATCCGCGTTTTCTCACGCTCGACAACGGGTTTGAGATCGCACGTCTCGCCGCCGAGGTCGGTCTGCTCGCTTTCGGCCTCACCTTTGTGATCAAGACTGGCGGCATCGACCTCTCGGTCGGCTCCATGATGGGACTGACCGCCGTCACCCTCGGCGGCGCGTGGTCCCTCGGGTTGCCAATCTGGCTCGCCGCGCTGCTAGCGGTCGCGCTCGGTGGGGCGGGCGGCGCGCTGCACGGCCTGCTCATCACGCGGCTGCGGGTGCCGCCGCTCATCGTCACCCTCGGAACCTTCTCCCTCTATCGCGGCCTCGCCGAGGCGCTGACCGGCGGTTCGGTGAGCTACACCGGGTTCCCTGCCTCGTTTCTTGCTCTCGGCCAGTCCTACCTTGCGGGGTGGTTGCCGGTGCAACTCGTCGTGGTCGGCTTGTTGTTCATGCTCCTCTGGGTGCTGCTGCAGCGCACTGTTTTCGGACGCGAACTCGGCGTGATCGGCCACAACCCCGGCGGTGCTCGCTTCGCGGGTGTGAGCGTCGCCTCCGTCACCACGCGGGCCTACGTGCTCTGCGGTGCCTGTGCGGCGCTCGCGGGCGTGATCTACGTCTCCCGCATCGGTCAGGCCAAGGCCGACGCAGGCCTCGGCTACGAGCTCACCGCCATCGCCGCCGTCGTGCTGGGCGGCACCTCGATCAATGGCGGTCGTGGCACGCTGCATGGCACCTTGCTCGGGCTGCTCTGCCTCATTGTGCTGCAAAACGGTCTTCGCCTCGCCGGCCAGCCCAGCGAGATCGCAGGTCTGCTGACCGGCGCCGTGCTCATTGTGGCCATCACCGCCTCGCGCTTTCTTTTCCAATCCTCCGCTCGCCCCGCCGCTGCGGACGAATCGCTTTCAAACCCCGACGAACTCACCATGAAAAACAGTCAACTCGCCCTCCTCATCGCCGCCATCCTCGGTGGTGCCGCGCTCATCGCCGTGAGCAATGTCTTCCTCGCCCGCTCCGTGACCGAGGCCGGCTCCGCTGCCGTCCAGTCCGCCCGCTCCGCTTCACTGCCTGCGTCCGCTGGCGCGACCTCCGTCGCCGCCGCCAAGCCCCCCGCCGTGCGCACGGTCGTGGCGCTCACGCCGAAGGCGAAGGCCGACCCCTATTTCGTGTCCTGCAAACAGGGCGCGGACGCCGCCGCCGCCGAGCTCGGCGTTGATCTACTTTGGGATGCCCCCACCGATCCGGATCCGGCCAAGCAGACCGAGATCGTCGAGGCCTGGATCACACGCGGCGTCGATGTGATCGCGGCGAGCTGCGCCAGCCCCGAGGCCCTGTCCTCCGTGCTGCGCAAGGCGCAGGAACGCGGCATCAAGGTCATCTCGTGGGACGCCGACGCGAAGAGCGACGCCCGCGGCTTTTTCGTCAACCAAGCCACCGCCGAAGGCATCGGCAGCACGCTGGCCGACGAGGGCGCCCGCCTCGCCGGAGGCAAGGGACGCTACGCCATCATCACCGCCTCCCTCACCGATTCGAACCAGAACGAGTGGATCAAGTTCATCAAGGCCCGCATGGCCGCCGCCTATCCCGGCATGGAGCTGGCGGCTGTTCAGCCCTCTGACGGCCAGCGTGACAAGGCCATGACCGAGGCCCGCAACATCGTCCGCGCCTACCCCGACGTGAAGGTCATCATCGCCGTCGCCGCCCCCGCCGTCCCCGGCGCCGCCGAGGCCCTGAAACAGGAAAACCGCCGCGACGTGAAGCTCACCGGTCTCTCCGTGCCCAGCCTTTGCAAGAGTTACGTCCACGACGACTGGATACAGAGCATCGTGCTCTGGAATACCCAGGATCTCGGCTACCTCACGGTGCGCGCATCCGCCGCGGTGCAGGACGGCACCTTGAAGCCCGGCGCGACCAGCTTCTCCGCCGGACGCCTCGGCTCCCTGAAGGTAGAGGGCGACCAGATCCTCCTCGGCAAGCCCTTCATTTTTAACGCCGCCAACATCGACGGCTTTAATTTCTAAACCGCGCGCTCCTGCGACGAATCGCCTGCGCTCACTGGCTGGCGGGGATGGCGATGCGTAGGCTTCGCGGCAGCACGCGGACCTCGATGGCGGCGGGGGCGGGACGGACCTCGCCATCGGTGTGGATAAAGCCGGGTTCGGGGCGTTCGATCACGAAACGGGCGGCACGCAGGCGGGTGACGCTCGCCGCGCCGTCGAGCTTGCCGGCGAACATACGCACGGCCAGCGGGAGCGCGTTCCAGGCGTTTACTTTGCTCAGCACCGTCAGGTCGAGCAGGCCGTCGTCCACGCGGGCGCCCGGGGCGATGTAGCAGTCGTTGCCGTATTGGTCGGAGTTGGCCACGGCGACGATGAAACCGGGCGTGGTGATCGGTGCGGCCTCGCCGGCGCGGATGGTGTAGTGCGCCGGTTTATAGGAAAACAGGGTGCCGAGGGAGGTGCGCACGTAGGCGGGCAGGCCGCGCCGGATGAGGGCGTTGAAGCGGGCGCTGATCTCGGCGTCGAAGCCCAGGCCCATGGCGTTGAAAAAGGCGTGGCCGTCGGCGCTGCCGGTGTCGATCAAGCGGGTGCGGTTGGCGAGCAAGGCGCGGAAGGCGCCCTTGCCGGGGCCGGGTATGCCGAGATGGCGGCCGAGGCCGTTGCCCGAGCCGCAGGGGATGAGGCCGAGGGCGGCGGGGGTGCCGACGAGGGCGGCTGCGACCTCGTTCATGGTGCCGTCTCCTCCGATGGCGACGACCAGACCACAGCCCTGGTCAATGGCGCGTCGGGCCAGCTCGGTGGCGTGCAGCGGACGCTCGGTGGGGACGACGGAGGCGTCGAGCTTGTGCTCGGCGATGAAGGCGCGGGTGTGCTCGAGAAGCCAGGGATTGCGGGCGTTGTGGCCGGAGCGGGGGTTGAAAATGAAGCGGGTGCGGGGGATCATCCGGTGGGTGCGGGGGAAGCGGGCGCGGCCGGATGCTTCCTGGTCGTGGCGGAGTTGGCAACCTCGGTCAGATCGCGGGCAAAGCCGTCGATGACCCGGCCCCAGGGGATGTTCTCGGCGGTGGCGCGGGCAATACGTCCGAGGGAACGGCACAGGCGGATGTCGCCGGCGAGGGCCAGTGAACTGGCCAAGAACGCGGCTTCGTCGTCGAGCGGCACCAACGAACCGTTGACCTGATGGCGGAGATAGCGGGCGGCGGCGGCGTAGTTGTAGGCGCACACGGCGAGACCACTGGCCATGCTCTCGGTGACGACGTTGCCAAAGGTCTCGGTCAGGCTGGGGTAGAGGAAGACGTCGGCGGAGGCGTAGTGGCGGGCGAGATCCTCGCGCTCCAGAAAACCGGTGAAAACCGCCCAGGGGTAGTTGCGCTCGAGGCTGCGGCGCAGGGGCCCGTCGCTGGTAACGACGAAACGGGCGCGCGGATGGGCGCTGCGAACCGCCTCCCAGGTGCGGAAGAGCAGGGCGTAGTTTTTTTCAGCGGCGAGACGGCTGACGTGAATGAAAACCGGATCATCCGGCCCGGCGCCCCAGGAGTCGCGCAGCGCCGAGTCGCGTTTGGCGGGGGAGAAGAGATCGGTGTCCACGCCGCGCGAGAGCAGCTTCATGCCGTGAAACCCATCGCGGGTGAGCTCGGCGTTGAGCTCCTCGGTGGGCGAGAGCGTGATGCGGGTGCGGTTGTGAAACCACCTCAGATAGGCGAGGGCGGGGCGGGTGAGGAAGTTGAAGCCGTAGTGCTTCGAGTAACTGTGAAAGTTGGTGTGAAAACTGGAGGCGAGCGGGATGCCGAGGGCGTCGGCTGCGGAAAGGGCGGCCCAGCCCAGCGGGCCCTCGGTGGCGACGTGGACGACATCGGGGCGGGATTTTTTCCAGGCGCGAAGGAGGGTGCCGCGCACCGGCAGGCCCAGACGCAGCATGGAGTATCCGGGGATGGGCAGGCCGGGGTGGAGAACCTCTTGGAAAGGCGGTGTAATCTGTGCAACGGCCCGGGGCAGAGCGTCGGCTGGCTGGCGGGGGCGGTGGACGGTGACGGTGAAGCCGCGCCGCGTCAGGCCGGCGGCGAGGTGGCCGAGCGTCATGGCGACGCCGTTGATCTCCGGCGGGAAGGTTTCGGTGACAAGCGCGAGTTTCAACTTGCGGTCGGGATTCGTCGGGAGTGCCTAAGCAGGCAACCGAAAAACCCTCGGGCGGGGCGGCATGGGCCGCTTCTCACCCGACCGTAACTTATGTGTCGAAACCTTTACATTCTGACCGGCCCGACGGCGGTGGGCAAAACCGAGCTGGCCTTGCGCTGGGCGGAGCGGCACGGGGCGGAGATCGTATCGTGCGACGCCTCGTTGTTTTATCGCGGCATGGATATCGGCACCGCGAAGCCGACGGCGGCGGAGCGGGCGCGGGTGCCGCATCACGGCATAGACGTCTGCGCCGTGAGTGAGCGCATGGATGTGACGCGTTATGTGGCGCTGGCGAAGGAGGCCAGCGAACAGATCGCGGCACGGGGCCGGCGGGTGCTCGTCACGGGAGGCAGCGGATTTTATCTAAAAGCGTTTTTCGGGGCAGTCGCGGACGATGTCGCGGTGCCGGCGGAGTTGCGCGCGACGCTGACCGCGCGCTTTGAGGCGGCGGACGGAGGCGCGGGCAACGGCCTGGCTGGACTGGTGGCGGAGCTGCGGGTGCGCAACCCGGCCGGACTCGGCGCGCTCGATACCGCCAACCCGCGCCGGGTTTTACGGGCGCTGGAACGCTGCATCGTATCGGGTAAAACGCTGGCGGAGCTGGCGGCGGAGTTCGCGGCGCAACCGGGGCCCTTCGCGGATTGGGCGGTGAGCTGCACCCGGCTCGATCGCGAGCCGGAGGAGCTGCGCGGGCGGATCGCCGCGCGCGTCGCGGCGATGTTGAAAGAGGGCTTGGTGGCGGAGGTGGAGCGCCTGCGCTCCGAAGGTCTGAAAGAGAATCCGAGCGCGGCGGCGGCGATCGGGTATCGCGAGACGCTGACGTGGCTCGAGGCCGGTCGGCCCGGGGGCGAGGCGGCACTGGCGGCGGAGATCGCGCTGAACACCTGGGGGCTGGTGCGCAAGCAGCGGACATGGTTCCGCACCCAGTTGCCGGCGGAGCGGGTGCGGGTGCTGGCGGCGGGCGCGGCGACGGTGGAGTCGGTGTTTGGCTGAACCGCCAGCGGCGGATGGTTGACCGACGGCGGTGGGAGCGGCTTGAGTGGGCGGATGGATACCTCTCTTCGCGTCAATCTTGCCGAACGCAGCTACGATATTTTACTGGGGGCCGGGCTCGCCGCCAAAGTTGGCGCGGAGCTGGCCAAGGTGAAGGCGGCCAATGGCAAGGTGGCGGTGGTGACCGACGCCAACTTCGTCGAACATCAGTCGCGCGCTCTGGCGGCGATCGCCGGGGATGCGCCGGTGCTGGTGTTGCCCCCGGGCGAGGGCACCAAGTGCCTGCGCGAGCTCGGCCGCGTGTGGGATTTTCTGGCGGGGCAGAGGCTGGATCGCAGCTCCGTGGTGGTGGCGGTCGGCGGCGGTGTGATCGGCGACCTGGTCGGTTTCGCGGCGGCGAGTTATCTGCGCGGCGTCCCTTTCATCCAGGTGCCGACGACCTTGCTCTCGATGGTGGACAGTTCGGTGGGCGGGAAAACCGGGCTCAATCTCGACGCGGGTAAAAACCTGGTGGGCGCGTTTCACCAGCCGAAGGCGGTCTACATCGACACGGCTTTGCTGTCCACGCTGCCACCGCGCGAATTCGCCGCCGGGATGGCGGAGATCATCAAGGCGGGACTGCTCGGCGACCCGGAGTTGCTGGCCCGGTTGGAGAAATCCCCCCTGACGCTGGCAAGCGAGGACTTGCCGGATGTGGTGCGCCGGTGTTGCGCGATCAAGGCGCGCGTCGTCGAGGCCGACGAGCATGAGACCGCGAAAGACGGCGGTCGGGCCCTGTTGAACCTCGGGCACACCTTCGGCCACGCGATCGAGCAGGTGACGGGCTACGGCACCTATCTGCATGGCGAGGCGGTGGCGGTGGGGCTGTGCGCTGCGGCGCGCCTCTCGGCCAAGCTCGGCAAGATCACGGCGGCGGAAGTCGCGCGGGTGGACGCGGTGGTGGCGGCGCACGCCTTGCCCGTGCGGTTGCGCGAGCCCCTGCCACTGCCGGCGCTGACCGCCGCGATGGCGCGCGACAAAAAAGTGCGGGCGGGCGGGCTGCGTTTCGTGGTGCTGGAGTCGCTCGGACTCGCCGCCACTCTGGGCGGCGTGGACGCGGCGCTGGCCGAGGCTGCGTTTATCGAGGTCGGGGCGGTGCGTGATTAACGTTTAGCTTTGGGCGCAACCCGCGTTTAACTCACACCATGGCGGCAATCGACGAAGGCATCGTTAGGGAGTATTTCGAGCAAAACGGCTTTTTCGTGCGC
Organism: Verrucomicrobia bacterium IMCC26134; assembly: GCA_000972765.1. Classification (GTDB taxonomy): domain Bacteria; phylum Verrucomicrobiota; class Verrucomicrobiia; order Opitutales; family Opitutaceae; genus IMCC26134_A. Next base: position 1,481,113 of record CP011265.1, read on the forward strand.
CAGATGCGCAAGCACGCCGTGCAGGCGCGCCGCAAAACGAGCGACGAGGAGATCGACCTGGTCGTTTACAACCCGACCTGGACTCGCGACCGGCGTAAGCCGGATTTTTTCCTTTTTGCGAACGAACTGCCCTGCCTGCACCGCGCGGTGGTCTCGATCAAGCCGTGGCACACGGACGTGTTCACGCCCGGCACGCTGCGGAGCTCGCCGGAGTTGTTTCGTTTTCTCGAGGACAAGGTGCTGCGCGAGGCGGTGAAATTTTTCCCGTCGGAGGAGATTGCGAACACGGGTGAAGCCGGCGGGGTGACGGCGGGCGAAGTGACGAAGATCCTCGTGTTGCCCGCGCTGCCGACCCAGGAGCCGTTTCGCACCCAGAGTGTCGAGCTGCTGAAGGCGCGCGGGGTGGACTGCATCATCTCGTTCCGGGCCATGTTGCTCGACCTCATCGACAAGGTGGAGGTGAACCGCCACTACCGGAAGAGCGACACGCTGGAGGTCATCCGCATTCTGAAAAACTACGATCTCGTGCGTGATCCGCAGCTCGACCTGCTGCCCAGGATTCAACGCGAACCGAAGGAGTCGCGCGACGCGAAGCCGCCCCGGGCGGCGGGCTAGGAGAGGGCGTGTGCGCGGGCTTGTCAGCGCAGCCGGATGCCGGAATGGTGCATCCTGCATGATACATCCCGCTGCACACATCGACCCCGGCGCGCAACTTGGCGCGGATTGCGAAATCATGGCCGGCGCCGTCATCACCCGCCACGCCATCCTGGGAGATCGCGTCGTCGTGCATCCGGGCGCGGTGGTGGGCGGTGATCCGCAGTTTTTGAAATTCGACCACGCCACGCCCTCGTTTGTGCGCATCGGCGAGGGTTCGGTGATCCGCGAAAACGTCACGGTCAACCGATCCATCTACGAAGGGAAAGCCACCGTGGTGGGCGCGCGTTGCTTCCTGATGGCGGGCTCGCATGCGGGCCATGATTGCGAACTGGCCGACGACGTGGTGCTGGCGAACAATGTGATGCTGGCCGGACATGTCTCGGTCGGGTCGTGGACCTTTGTCGGTGGCGGCGCAGGCATACACCAGTTCTGTCGCATCGGCGAACTTTGCATGGTCGCCGGCCTGGCCCGCGTGACCTTCGACGTCGCCCCCGGCACCATGATCGCGGAGCGCGACGAAGTCATCGGCCTGAACCTCGTGGGCATCAAGCGCCGCAACTGGCCGCGCGAGGCGGTGCTCGAGCTGAAGGAGGCGTTTCGCACGGTGTATTTCCAGCCGGGCAACATTCGCACGATCGCGGCGGAGGCGCGGGCATCGGGTCGTTTTCCCTCATTGCAGGCTCAGGCGTTTCTGGAGTTTTTTGCCGGCGGAAAACGCGGATTTGCCCGTCCGAGGCGCGAGGCTTTCGCGCCGGTGTCCGCAGCCGCCGAACCGTCCGAGTAGATCTCATGTCGTATGAAGCCTGCGCGTCTAGCGTTTACCTGCGGTGATCCCGCCGGAGTCGGCCCCGAGATTATCGCCGGCTGGCTGGCCGCGCATCCGGAGCAGGCGCCGAACATCGACGTCCACGGGCCGGCGGCCTGGCTGGCGCGCCTGCCGGGGGCGGGTGTCTTTCGCGCCGTGCCGGCGGGGGCGGCGGATTATGAAATTACGCCCGGGCGGCCGAGCGTTGAGGGTGCGGCCATCGCTGACCTTGCGCTCAAAACGGCGGCGGCGGACGTGCGCGCGGCGCTTTGCGAGGCGGTGGTGACCGGGCCGGTGGCGAAGAGCTGGATGGCGCGCGCCGGTTGGCCGCACCCCGGGCAGACCGAGTTTTTTGCCGAGGCTTGGGGCGGCGAGCCGGTCATGGCTTTTTGCGGCGGGCGGCTGCGCGTGGTGCTGCTTACCTGGCATATTCCCTTCGCGTCGGTGCCGGCGCATTTGAGTCCGGAGGCCTTCGCGCGGGCGGCGGCGGCGGCGGCGGAGTTGTGCGCAGCTTCAGGCCTAGGCGGAGTGCCGCGCATCGCGGTGTGCGGGTTGAATCCCCACGCCGGTGAGGACGGACTGCTCGGCTCCGAGGAGCGCGACGTCATCGACCCGATCCTCGACGGCCTGCGCGGGCTGCATCCCGGGCTGTCGCGCACCTTGCCGGGCGACACGGTGTTTGGCCGGCAGCTGCGTGGTGATTTCGACGCCGTGATCGCGCTCTATCATGATCAGGGGCTGGCTCCGCTGAAGACGCTGGAATTTGACCAGGCGGTGAATGTCACCCTCGGCCTGCCGCACGTGCGCACCAGCCCGGATCACGGGACGGGCTTTGAAATTGCGGGGCGCGGACTGGCCGATGGCGGCAGTTTTGCCAATGCGGTGCGGGTGGCTCGCGAAATTGCCGCGTTGCGCCGCTTGCGCAGCGGAGCCGGACGGTGAATAGTATCCGCAACCACCACGCATGAGCAACGCCGTCTCTCTTTCTTCCCTACCCGCACCGGTCCTGCCTCCGGTGTCCGCCGCCCCGGACCAGCCGTTACCCGAGGGTGTCCGTGTGGGTAACGAGCAGCTGGTCTGCCTGACCGAAGCGGCCGGGCGCAAGGTCTCGGCCCTCATCGCCCGTGAAAAGCAGGGAGGCTATCTTCGCGTGGCCATCTCCGGCGGAGGCTGCAACGGCCTCAGCTACAAGCTGCGCTTCACTCCCGAGGGCAGGCGGGGAGATATCCTGGTCGCCACCGCCGGGGTGAGGGCCCTCGTCGATGCCAAGACCGCGCTCTACCTCAAGGGCACGCACATCGACTACTCCAATCAGCTCATTGCCGGCGGGTTCAAGTTCACTAATCCCAACGCCAAGGCCTCCTGCTCCTGCGGCGAGAGTTTTAGCGTTTAAGGCGTGCAAGACGGAATCGTTCCATTTTCCGGTTGTCTTTATGCGGCGGCTGAAGATTTATTTTCCGTCCTCCTCAACTTGCATCTCAATTAATTGATGGCTCTCTCAGCACCCTCAGGCGGTGGCGCCCGTCGCCCCGGCCAATTCCAGCAGCGTCGCAACAACGACCCGTTCGCGCATATCAAGCGGAACGCGCGTATCAAGGTTCCCGAGATCCGGGTAATCTCGCCCGAAGGCAAGCAGCTCGGCATCATGGCGACCGAGCGCGCCCTCGCCCTCGCCCAGCAGTATAACCTCGACCTCGTCGAGATGGCTGCGACCGCCGTGCCCCCGGTCTGTCGCATCATGGATTTCGGTAAATACGTTTACGAAGAGTCCAAGAAGACCAGCCACGTCAAATCGACCGCCAGCAAGATCAAGGAGGTCGAGTTCACCCCCCGCATCGCCGACAACGATTTCCTCACCAAGATCCGCCATGCCGAGGAGTTCCTCGACCACGGCGCCAAGGTGAAGCTCCGCCTCAAGTTCCGCGGACGCGAGATGGCCCACACCGAGATCGGCTTTGAACTCATGAAGCGCGCCCTCTCCGAGCTGAGCGGCATGGCCAATCCCGACTCCGAAGCCCGCCTCATGGGCAAGCAGATCAACGTCATGCTGACCCCGTTCCCCGCCAACAAGCGGAAGCGTAAATACACGCTGCAGGTCAACGAGCAGGCGATCGACGACACGGGAAGCGATTCGCACGAGGACGACGAGGCTCAAGCCTGATTCGTTCGACCGGCGCGTAGCTTTCCCGAACGAGCCGGCCATGTCGCCCCGCCTCTACCTTCCGCGTGCTTCCATAACGCGGACGCTGCGTGGCGGCCTCGCTTTTTTGGCCTTGGTCGCCGGACTTGATCTTGCCGTTTTGACCGCCGACGCGGCCCCGCAGCGCGCTCGTCCGCGCAGCGAGGCGTCCGCCTCACCCGGACGGGTCACGCTGGGCGGTGTCAGCTACTCCGATGCGCGTGCCGCCTTCAGCCGCCTCGGCTACAAGTCGGCGTGGAACGCCAAGACCCTCGATCTCACCCTGACTTCGCCGTCGGGCGTAGTCGTTTTCACCGCGGACAGCCGCGAGGCCACGGTTCACGGCATGCGGCTTTTCCTTGGCGAATCGGCCGTGCTCAACAAGGGCGTGCTCCACATCACCACCATCGACATGGAGCGGTTTCTCCTGCCCATGCTCCGTCCCGAGCGCAATGCACCCCGCCCGCTGCGCGTGATTGTGATTGATGCGGGCCACGGCGGCAACGATTCCGGCACGCGTTCCTCCGATGAAAAGCTCATGGAGAAAACGTATACCATCGACGTGGCGCGCCGCCTGCAGCGCCTGCTCGCCGGCGGCGACTGGCGCGTGGTCATGACCCGCACCGACGACCGCTACATTCCGCTGCCGGAGCGCGCCGATATCGCCAACGCGGCCAAGGCGGATCTCTTTATCAGCATTCACTTCAACGCCGTGGCCAACGGTGCCTCCGTGCGCGGCACCGAGACCTATGTGCTTACGCCCCGGTTTCAGCGGTCCACCTCCTCGGCCAAGTCCTCACCCGAGGACAAAGTCGAAGCCCCCGGCAACCGGCACGACGCATGGAGCGCGGTGCTCGGCTACCACATGCACCTGAAGTTGCTCTCCAAACTCAAGACCGAGGATCGAGGCTATAAACGCGCCCGTTTTGCCGTTCTTCGTCTCGTGAATTGCCCGGGCGTGCTGGTCGAGGCCGGTTATCTTTCCAACGCGGGCGAGGCCCGCCGCATCGCCGATGCCGATTACCGGGGCGATATCGCCGAGGCGCTCGCCACCGCCGTCTATTCCTATTCAGCCTCGCTGGCCAGCGCCCGCGCGGCGGCGGCGAAGTAGGCCGGTCTGCCGTCATCACTCCGGCGCGTGGGCGAAGTGGTGGCGCAGGGCGCTGGTCTCGGGCGAGTGGGGGCGGAATTTGTGGGCGTCGAGGGTGCTCACCGGCATCACGCCAATGAGTGCGTTGGTGACAAAACATTCGTCGGCGGCGAACACGTCATCGAGGGTGATCGGCATCTCTTGCGCGCGCTCGGGGCCGATGAGGGCGAGCACGCGGGCGCGGGCCACTCCGGGCAGGATGCCTGCGCGCAGCGGTGGAGTGCGGGCCTGGCCTTCTTTGACGATGAAGAGACTGCTGACCGCGCCTTCAAGCACCTGTCCGGCGGGGGTCACGAACAAGGCCTCGTCGTAGCCGGCGGCCTGGGCGGAACGGCGGGCGAGGAGATTCTCGAGGTAGTTTAAGGATTTGTGACCCGTGAGGCGTCCGTCGCGCTCGCCTTGGCGGAAGGTTTGCAGACGAAAGCCGCGCAGGGTGTCGGCCACCGAGTAGGGCAGGGTGCGCGCGGTGATGAGTTCCCCGTTGCGGGCAAAATCACGAAATCGCACGATCTTCACCGCCGCGACCGGCAGGGCGACGGAGGCGAGCAGGCGGGTGATGCGGGCCGCAAGCTCGTCGGCCGCGGGCGGGGCTTCCAGGCCCAGCGCGGCGCAGCTGGTGGCGAGCCGGGCGTGGTGCGCGGCCCAGAGCAAGGGCCGGCCGGCGCGGGTGCGGACGGTTTCAAAGACGCCGTGGCCGAAGAGGAAGCCGTCGGAGAGGGCGGAGACTTTGGCCTCGGCGGTAGGGACGAGCTGGCCGTCGAGCAGGACTTGAGGGGCGAGGGACATGGCGGAGCGGGTTACGGGTTGAGGGTTTGGTGGAGGGCGCGACCCTTGTGGAGGGTTTCCTCGTATTCGGAGTCGGGGTCGCTGTCCCAGGTGATGCCGCCGCCGACGTGGTAGGTCGCTAGTCCGCGGGCGCAGGTGATGGTGCGGATGGCGATGGCGAGGTCGGCGCCGCCATCGTAACCCAGCCAGCCGAGGGCGCCGGTGTAGGCGTGGCGGCGGACAGGCTCCAGTTCGTTGATTATCTGCATGGCGCGGATCTTGGGCGCGCCGGTGATGCTGCCGCCGGGGTGCAGGGCGCGGAGGGCGTCAAAACGATCCCGACCGGGGGCGAGCTCGGCCTCCACGGTGGCGACGAGGTGGTGCACGGTGGCGTAGGTCTCGAGGTCGTGCCGGGCGGTTACGTGGACGGAGCCCGGGACGGCGACGCGCCCGAGGTCGTTGCGGGCGAGGTCCACGATCATGAGCAACTCGGCCTGATCCTTGGCGCTGGCGAGCAAGGCGGCGCGTTGCGCGGCGTCGGCTGCGGGGTCGGTCAGGCGGGGAACGGTGCCCTTGATCGGGCGGGTTTCGAGCCGGTCGCCGCTGACGCGGAGCAGGCGCTCGGGCGTGCTGGAGACGAGTTGGAAATCGCCGAAATCGAGGTAGGCGGAGTGGGGCGCCGGGTTCAGGGTGCGCAGGCGTTCGTAGAGCGTGGCGGCGGAGCCGGAGAAGGGCGCGGTGAAGCGGTGGGTGAAGTTGACCTGATAACTGTCGCCGGCGGCGATGTAGGCGCGGATGCGCTCCAGCGAGGCGGCGTAGGCGGCGCGGGAGAGCTCGGGGGTCAGCGGACCGACGGTGCAAGGCGCAAGCGGACGCGGGGAGGAGGCGACGAGGTCGCGCAGCGCCTGGAGTCCGGTGGTGTCGGGCGCGACCAGCGTGGTCGTGGCGGCGAGGTGATCATGCACGGCGAAGGCGTCGTAAAAACCGAAGGCGAGGCCGGGCAATCCGAGGTTGTCAGGCGAGCGCGGCGCGATGCCGTCCAGAGCAGCGCCGTATTCGTAGCCCAGATACCCGATGGCGGCGCCGGAGAAGGGCAGCCCGGGCAGGGGGGGGGTGGCGCGGGCGTCGAGGAGGCCTTTGAGCAAAGGGATGGGATTGGCCTTTGGGTAAGTCTCCACGGTGCCGTCCGCGTGGGTGAGGGTGACGCCGTGGTTTTCCGCGCGAAGCACGAGGGCAGGGCGGCAGGCCAGCACCGAGTGCCGGGCGGAGGCGGAGGGCAGCGAGGAATCGAGAAAGACGCAGCCCGGCTCGGCGGCAAAGGCGGTCCAGAGCGCGGCCGGCGGGAGGCAGGCGCCGGGAGAAAAAACTTCGGTGAGCGGAGACGGGCGCATGGGCTCAGGCGTAGGCCGGGAGGCGGACGATGCCGACGAGGTCGAGCGCGGCGAGGTGGACGGAGACGGGGCGGCCGGCGAGGACGAGATCCGGCGCGACATCGGCGAGCGGGGCGAGCACGAAGGCGCGTTCCAACAGGCGCGGGTGGGGCAGGGTCAGGCGCGGGTCGTCGAGCACGGTTCCACCGTGGAGGAGCAGATCCAGATCGAGGGTGCGTGGCCCCCAGCGTTCGCGACGGACGCGCCCCCGGGCCTGCTCGATGGCGAGCAGGTGGTCGAGCAGGGTGAGCGGGGCCAGCGAGGTGGCGAGGGCGGCGACGGCGTTAAAATAGTTTTGCTGGCCGGCGGGGCCGACGGGAGCGGTCTCGTAGGTGGCGGAGACGGCGATCAGGCGGGTGCCGGGCAAGGCCCCGAGCGCGGTCACGGCGGCGGCGACATGGGCGGCGCGGTCGCCGAGGTTGCTGCCGAGGGCGACGTAGGCGGTGACGCTGGTGGCTGGCGCGGATGAAGGGATGCCGGAACTCAAGGGGAGGGGAGCAGCGAGCTCAGCGGGCGAGCGAGACGGTGATGGCGACGCCGGAGTGGTTGCCCGGGATGGGGGCGTGGGGCTTGTGCAAAGTCAGGGTGGCGGAAAGCACGCGGGGATGGGCGGCGAGCACGGCGGAGAGGATGCGTTGGGAGAGGGCTTCGATGAGGGCGTAGCGCTCCTTTTCGACGATGTCGCGGCACAGGGCTTGGACCTCGGCGTAGTTGACGGTGTGGGCGAGATCGTCGCTGGCAGCGGCATCGGCGATGTTTACCCGCAGATCGAGATCAAGGATGAAGGGCTGGCCGAGCACGGCCTCCTCTGGCAGCACACCGTGGCGGCCGTGAAAGCGAAGGGATTTGAGGTGAATGGTGGCGAGCATGACGAAGGTGGGTTCAGGAGCGTGCCCGAAATCAAAGCGTTGGCCACCGCCTTAAAATGCCAAGGCTGGTGTAGCAGGCGCTCATTCTTTCGCCTCGGCTTCTTGTAGGTCTTTGAGTGTTTTTCCGTCTTTTGTCTTCCAGTCCACGCGGCCGTTGGCAGCTCGTCCCTGCACGACTCCGGCGGCGGTGGATGGCGATGGGAAAACGTAGTCCTGTGCGAACGCGTAGCCCTCACCCGCAGGCTTCAATACCCCGTTAGAAATCAAAGCGGCACGCAGCTCTTTCAGATACGCGTGGCAGGACGGGACTTCGCCTTTGACCGCACCACTGCCGGTGCGGACGACAAACCCATCGTGTGTTTCCATGCCTTCAGCTTTGATGCCTTTGGCGGTGATGAAGAGTAGCTTCGCGCTTTTTTGTATCAGGGCAGCGGCAGTGAATACGCTGAGTCCGAGCACGGGAAAGCAGAGCATCATCTCGGATAGGAATCCTTCGGCATCCGCAGCATCGGCTTCAGAGAGCGATGGTAGAGCGGGCGCGTTTCCATTATCCAAAACGCATCGCTTGGCTTGCGTGGCAAAGGAGATCAGGCGTGATTCTATATACTGCACATGCGCCTTGTTTAAATTCTCGTCTTTGCTCGTGAAGGCAATGCAACTTGTCCAAAAATCCTTCTTCGCTGCATGTTGCTCGAGGCGAGGTTTGATCGGGTCGCCTTCGCCTACATACACACGCGGTAAGCCTGATTCTTCCGGCGGGCCGACCAACACGTAAACGCCGGTGCGGGATAATTCACGACGACTCTTTGCTTTGCCCATCAATGCCCTAGGGATGACGATGCCAGCACCGCTCCAGTTTGATTTCTCGATAGTGCGCAGGCCGTCGGGGTCGCCGCCGGGAAGGAATATTTTGATTGAATAGGGTTTGTTCATTGATCGGAGAATGTTTCGGTTGGGCTTGCTACGCTCAAGTTTTACCAACGCAAAGCGCCGTAGTTTTGGAGCTAGTCGAAATTATCAAAGTGCTGATCGGTGTGGTCGTAGTCGCCTCGATGTCGCGAAGAGCGATAAGGCGTAAATATCGAAATCCGATTATCGAATACCGAAGGGGACTGCGGCTGATGGAGGGGCGGCTCATGGTTTCGGCGGATTGGGCTTCTTCGGCTTTGGAAGCTTCTTCAAATCCGTCACGGCCTTATCAAAATCAAAATCCACCGTGCGCGGCTGCGAATCCACGAATTTCCGGTAACGATCATATTCCAGCTCCGCCTTCATCTTCGCTTGCTCGGCGGAAATTTTACCCGCGTGGTCGAGCAGCTCGTGCTCGGAGAGCTTTAGGAAATCATCCAGCTTCGTGATCCAGTCGCGCATCGTCATCACCTTGCGCTGGAGCGCCCGCAATTCGGCAAATTCGATGTAGGCGTTCACGATCCGGTTCAGCGTGCCGAGCTCTTCGCCATCGAGATAGTTTTTGGCGATGGACACGTCCTCTTTGCGAACGATGCCGCCAGGGCGCGTCGTCTTCAGCCCCATGAACGGCTGGCCCGCATCCACCCGCTCATGGATCACCTCCGCCGCCGTCTGTCCGTGTGCCGCCCAGTGCATTTTGTTCTGCACCGTGGCAAAGAACTGCTGTGACGCTTCCGTGTTCGGCGTGTAGTCCACACTCGTCGCGTAAATATCGAGCACCTTTTGGTAGAAACGACGTTCAGAGGAGCGGACGTCGCGGATACGCTCCAGTTGCTCATCGAAGTAATCCTTCTGCCCCTTGCCCGGCGGGTTTTTAAGCCGTTCGTCGTCCATGGTGAAGCCCTTCACCAAATATTCGCTCAAGCGTGCCGTCGCCCACTGGCGAAACTGCGTGCCCCGATGGCTGCGCACGCGGAAACCGACGGCGAGGATGGCGTCCAGATTGTAGTGCTCTATCTCCCGTGCCACCTCCCGGCGTCCCTCGCTTCGAACTATTCGGAATTTCCGAATAGTTGCTGCTCTGGCCAGTTCCTCCTCTGTGTAAATTCCTTTCAGATGCTCGTTCACGGTCGGCACTGTGACTTGAAAAAGCTCGGCAATTTGCGCCTGCGTCAGCCACAGCGTTTCGTTCTCCAACCGGCACTGGATGCGGGTGCGGCCGTCCTCCGTCTGATAGAGGATGATTTCGGAATTGGGCAGTGGTTCGTCGCTCATAGAAGCCTAGTCTTTTCGTAACCGAAGCGAGCTATGCGCGCGCGCTGAGGTAGTGATCTTTGTGAGGTGCGCTTTGGGGCGGCGCAACAGCGGTTTCGTGAAAAACCGGACGCTGGAGGACGGAGGCGTAAACGACGGAAAGCGGGCGGCGAAGGTGGATGCGGAATTTTTCTTGGAAACGCAGTGGCGGAAAGTCGGGAACGTCGTTTGGCTGGGCGGACATGCGCATCGCCATCATCGCCGACATCCACGGTAACCTCGCTGCATTGGAGGCAGTGCTGGCTGACGTTGAGGCGCTCAAACCCGACCGCTTGATGGTGGCGGGCGACGTGGTGGACGGCGGCCCGGACTCGGCGGCGTGCTGGGAGCGGGTAAAGGCCCTCGGGTGCCCCGTGCTGCGCGGCAACCACGAGCGTTATGTTTTCGACTACGGGACACCCCGGGCGGACCCCGCCTGGGCCTCGCCGCAGTTCGCTCCGCTTCGGGTGGCGTTGGCGGAACTCAGCACGGTCCAGATAGCGGAGATGGCGGCCTTGCCGACGATTTGGAGCGAGGCCTCGGCGCCTGGTTTGCTCGTGGTGCATGCCTCGCTGCGGAGCGACAACGACTCGATCTTTCCCTACACGGCGGATGCGCAGATAGACCCGATGTTTCCCGGAATCGGCGCCGATGTGCGGGTGGTCGTGCGCGGGCATAATCACTTTTGCAGTCAACGGGAGTGGGGGACGCGCCGGATCGTGACGACGGGCAGCGTGGGGCTGGCGCAGGACGGGAATCCGGCGGCGCAATATGTGGTGCTCGAGCAAAGCAGCGCGGCGGAGGAGACTGGAGCGTGGTCGGTGCGGCACCGGATGGTGCGTTACGACGTGGGCGCTACGCTGAGGCGCTTTCACGAGAGCGGTTACCTCGAACGCTCCGGTCCGCTGGGGAAACTTTTTTATCGCGAAGTGGAGACGGCGACGCACCAGGTGGTGCCGTTTCTGCGATTTTACGGCGCGTCGCGGGCGCACGGGATGCACTGGACGCTGGAGGAGACGCTGCGGCGCTTTCAGGCGGGAATGGAGTGAGCTTTAGCCGGGCGATTAGTTTGGGGTTCCTGACACGCGTTGGAGTGCTTCGGTGGCGGGGGTGAAGGTGGGCGACTCGGTCAGGGCGAGGGTATAGGCGGCGCGTGCGGCGGGACGATCACCGCGTTTTTCGGCGATGAGACCTAGGTGGTAATTCACGTCGGCGCGGGCGGGTTCGCCGGGCTGCGGCGCGAGTTCCAAGCAACGTCGCAGTGCGGCTTCGCCGTCGGCGAGGCGCAGGCCGGACTCCGACACGGTGCGGCCGAGGAGAAAGAGGGCCACGTAGTCGCCGGGCCGGGCGATGAGGGCGGCATCGCAGATGGCGAGGGCTTCGGGATAACGCTTGTCATCGATGAGCAACGAGGCGTTCCAGACCGCGCCGCGCACCGGGTCGATTTGGGCGAGGGCTTCCGCGTGGGCGCGGGCTTTTCCCCGGTCGCCACCGGCGAGGGCGGGGGCCTTGCGATAAAATTGAATCAGGCCCTCGCGCAATCTGGGGGCGCGCGGGTCGAGGGTGACGGCATGCTCCAGCGCGGCGCGGCCGCGGCGGGCGAGTAGAAGGGCGCGGAAGCCGGAGCCGAGCTCACCGGCTCGGAGCAGGAGCTGACCACCGTAGGCACCGAGCAGGGGGGCGTCCTCCGGGCGGGTTTCGACGGCGTCTTTTAACAACGTGATGGCCTCGTCGCGCCGGTGGAGACGGCCGAGCACCTCGGCGAGGAGAAGGCGGGCTTCGAGGTTGTCCGGTTCGCGGGCGAGGAGGGTGGCGAGGGGCTCGCGGGCCTCGGGGAGGCGGGAAGTGGCGATGAGGCGGCGGGCCTCGGCGAGGGTCTCGCTTGCGGGCGGCGAAGGGTAGGCTGAGAGCAGGCCGGTGGTGGCGATCAGAAGGAGGGCGAGCCGAAGACTGGCGGGCTTTTGCGACACGGCGGGGGGCCGGGTTTTACTCGAAGCGGAGGGCTTCGATGGGGTCGAGCTGGGCGGCCTTGTGGGCGGGGTAGAAGCCGAAAAGCACGCCGACGATTGCGGAGAAACCGACGGCTAGAAGGATGGCGTTGGTGGAGACGAGCACGGGCCAGCCGTTGAGAACGGAAAGGCTTTGGGAAATACCGATGCCGAGGAGCACGCCGATGATGCCGCCGAGACTGCTGAGCACCATCGCCTCGATGAGGAATTGCACGCGGATATCGCGATCATGCGCGCCGATGGCGAGGCGGATGCCGATCTCGCGGGTGCGTTCGGTGACGGAGACGAGCATGATGTTCATGATGCCGATGCCTCCGACCAGGAGGGATACGCCGGCGATGGCGCCGAGCAGGCTGGTCATGACGCGGGTGGTGGCGGTGGCGGTCTGGGCGAGCTCGAGCTGGTTGCGCACGGTGAAGTCGGCCTCGCGGACGGCGTGACGCTGCAGGAGCAGGGCGGAGATGTCGTCCTGGATGCGTTGCATGGCCTCCGGCGCGCTGGCCTCGATCATGATGGAGCTGACGGTGGTGCGGCGGTTGATGCGGCGCATGTGGGTGGTGTAGGGCACGACCACGGTGTCGTCCTGATCCTGGCCGAAGAAGTTAAAGCCCTTGCTCTTGAGGACGCCGCGAATGACGAAGGGTATGTTGCGCACGCGCAGGATCTGGCCAGCGGGATCTACGTCGGGGAAGAGTTGTTTGGCGACGGTCGAACCGAGGACGCAGACCTTGGCGGCGGAGCGGACATCGGCGTCAGAGAACATGGTGCCGGAGTCGATGTCCCAGGCGCGGATGCTGAGGAAGTCGGGGGATTCGCCGATGATCTGGGTGTTCCAATTGAGGCCGTTGGCGAGGACCTGGTTGCGGTCGCGGACCTCGGGCGAGATGGAGACGACGCCGGCGACCTCGCGGGCGATGGCCTCGGTGTCCTCGACGGTGAGGGTGGAGGCGCTGCCCCAGCCGCCGCGCGCGCCGCCGCTGGAGAAAGATCCGGGGAAGACGGTGACGACATTGCGGCCGAGGGAGGCGACCTGGGCCTCGACCTGGGACTTGGCGCCGTTGCCGATGCCGACCATGGCGATGACGGCGGCGACTCCGATGATGATGCCGAGGGCGGTGAGGGCGGAGCGCAGCTTGTTGCGGCGCAGGGCGCGCAGCGCGATGACGGTGGTGGCGATGAGTCTCATGGCGCGACGCTGGTGAGTTTGGCGGCGGATTCGGCGGAGCGGAGCTTGGCCAGCTGCTCGGAGGCGATGAGCCGGTTGGCGACGGGTTCGTCGCGGACGACGAGGCCGTCGCGCACGACGAGGATGCGTTTGCAGTAGCTGGCGACGTCGAGCTCGTGGGTGACCATGACGAGGGTGATGCCCTGCTCGTTGAGGCTTTGGAAAACGCCCATGACCTCGATGGAGGTGCGGCTGTCGAGGTTGCCGGTGGGCTCGTCGGCGAGGAGCAGGCGGGGCTGGTTGACGAGGGCGCGGGCGATGGCGACGCGTTGCTGCTGGCCGCCGGAGAGCTGGGAGGGGAGGTGATCCGAGCGATCGGCCAGGCCGACGATGGCTAGGGCGGCGAGGGCGCGGCTTTTCATTGCCGCGCGGGCGGGACGCTGCGGGGCGTAGAGCATGGGCAGCTCGACGTTTTCGAGGGCGCTGGTGCGGGCGAGCAGATTGAAACCCTGGAACACGAAGCCGAGCTTCTGGTTGCGCAAGTCGGCGCGGGCCTCGCGGTCCAGGCCGGAGACGTCCACGCCATCGAGGTGGTAGGAACCGGAGGTGGGGCGATCGAGGCACCCGAGGGTGTTCATCAAGGTGGATTTGCCGGAGCCGGAGGCACCCATGATGGCGACGAACTCGCCAGGCTGGATATCGAGCGAGATACCCCGCACGGCGTGGACCTCGAGGTCGCCGTTGCGGTAGGTTTTGCGAATATCGCGGAGCTGGACGACGGGCTGGGACACGAGGAGACGGGGAGGTGGGCTAGTTGCTAGGCGCCAGTTGCTAGATCGAAAGCGTTAGAAGCGGCGCTGGCCACCGCTGGGCGAGAAGGGATTGCTGGCGGGTTTGGCGGCGGAGCTGGCGTCGGTGGTGTCTTTGACGCCGGTGATGACGAGGGCCTTTTCCTCGAGGCCGGAGAGGACCTCGGTGCTGACGCCATCGGTGATACCGAGCTTCACCTCAACGGGTTTGGCCTTGGGGGAATCGGGCGTGCCAGCCGGGACGTAGAGGGTGCGGATGGTCTCGGTGGCTGGAGTGGATGAGGCAGTGCGGCCGCCGCGATGGCGCTCGGGCAGGACGATGCCGCGCTCGGTGGCGAGGGCGCGGGCCTTGCCGATCTGTTCGCGAGTGGGACGGGATCCGGGCTCCTCCTTGTAGCCGATCTCGGCGAGCAAGGCGCGGAGAGCGTCGGCGGGGTCTGGTTTGCCATCGGCGGGGACCTTGGCCTCGGCGGGGAGCTTTACCTCATCGGGGATGCGGGAGCGGAGGGCGGAGTTGGAGATAAGCAGGGAGTCCACGCGTTCCTGGACGGTGATGGAGACGTTGGCGGTCATGCCGGGCTTGAGGGTGAGGTTGTCGTTGTTGACGTCGATGATGGTGGCGTAGGTGACCACGTTGGACTGTGAGACGGGCTGGTTGCGGATCTGGCGGACGAGGCCCTTGAAGGACTGGTTGGGGAAGGCGTCCACGGTGAAGGTGACGGACTGTTTTTCGCGGACATTGCCGATGTCGGCCTCGGCGATGGAGGCTTTGATCTGCAACTGGCTGAGGTCGTTGACCAAGACAAAAAGCACGGGGGCGGAGGTGCTGGCGGAGACGGTCTTGCCGGCGATGGCAGGGCGGTCAAGGACAAGGCCGTCGATCGGGGCGGAGATGGTGCAGCGGGACAGATCGACCTTGGCGGTCTCGACCGAGGCGGTGCGGATGAGGAGCTGGGCCTCGGCCTGGGCGAGCTGGGCGACGGATTGATCGGCCTCCTGTTGGGAGACGAGGTTGCGCTCGCGAAGGGATTTGATGCGCTCGGCGTTAAGGCTGACGAGCTGGTAGTTGGCGCGGGTGTTGGCGAGTTCGGCCTGGGCGGAGTTCAGGCGGGTCTCGTAGGTGGCGGGGTCGATGCGGGCGAGCACGTCGCCGGCGCGGACGGTGGAGTTGTAGTCAACGAGAACCTCCTTGATGAGGCCGGAGATCTGGGAACTGACCTCGACGGTGGAGACCGGCTGGAGCTCGCCGGTGGCGGTGACGCTCTGGGTGAGGGTGCCGATGGTGACGGCGCTGGTGCTGAAGACGACAGGGGCGAGCTTTTGCTCGTTTTTCCACCAGAAGTAGGCGGCGGTGCCGAGCACCACAATAACTGCGGGAAGGAGAAGGCGGCGGAGACGAAAGGCCATCGGGATCAGAGGAGGGAATGAGAGTTTGGAAAAAGACGCCGCCAAGAGGCGGACTAGGAGCAAGGCAGCTATGCTATACGGCATGAAGACGCCTCCGCAACGCACCGGTTGCACAAAGTGCGACGATTTATCGACTCGCTTTGCGGAGACAAAGGGTGATCCGGTCGGCAAGAGGACCGGGACCTGCGCGCTGTGAGGGCGGAGCGGGTCAGGCTTTGGCGGCGTAGACGGTGCGCAAAGCCTCTTGCACCGACGGGGGCACGAAGTGGGAGACGTCGCCGCCGAGCTTGGCGACCTGTTTTACGAGGCTGGAGCTGGTGTAGCTAAAAGCCTCCCGAGGCATGACGAAGAGCGTCTCGATCTCGGGTTCGAGGTGGCGGTTCATCAGGGCCATGTTGAACTCGAATTCGAAGTCGGAGAGGGCGCGCAGGCCGCGGATGAGGGCGACCGCCTTCTGCGCTCGGGCGAACTCGACGAGCAGGCCGTCGAACAGAGTGGCGCTGACATTCGGGAGGTGCGTGGTGCTGGCCTTGACCAACTCCAGACGGTGAGCCGGGGTGAAAAGAGGACCTTTGCCGGGGTTGTTGGCGATGGCGACCGTGACGTGGTCAAATAGCCTGGCCGCACGCTGCAAGACATCGAGATGCCCGAAGGTAAAAGGATCGAAAGTGCCTGGGTATATACAGTGGCGCATGTCGGATAGAGGTGGGACGTTAATTCAGGCGTGGGCGGGCCTCAAGCCATGCGGGCGGCGGCTTCCCTGGTCACGCTCCAGAGGAGCGGCTCGCCATGGAGGTAGCGATGAAACTCGTCGATCATGTAGCGCGCCATGCGGGCGCACTCGCCTTGCTCGGAGCCTGCGATGTGGGGGGTGAGAAAGACATTTGGCAAATCGTAGAGAGGGGAGTCGGCGGCTGCGGGCTCGGGCCAGGTGACATCGAGCACGGCGTTCAGATCGTGGCGCTTTTGCAGCACGGCGATCATCTCGGGTTCGTTGACGATGGCGCCGCGGGCGGTGTTGATAAACGTGCCGCCCAAGGGCATCGACTCCAGCAAGGCGCCGGTGATCAGGTTTTCGGTCTCTTTGAGCCACGGGGCGTGGAGGGAGACGACCCGGCTGCGGGCGAAAACCTCCTCGAGTGAGACAAGGGTGACGCCCAATTCTTTCGCGACGTGCGGCGGGCAAAAGGGATCGTAGGCCAGGACTTTGACTTCAAGTTGTTTTAGCATGCCGGCCACACGCCGGCCGATCTGGCCGAGGGAAACCAGGCCTACGGTGGTGCCGAAGGCCCCGACCCCCTCGTAGTGCTCCGGCCAGGCCTTGGCCCGGGCGGAACGTATCACGGCGCTGAAACGGTGCACCTGTTTCAAGCCAAGGATGATCTGGGCGAAGGTGAACTCGGTGACCGGCACCGCGTTGGCAGCCCAGGCTGAGCAGATCGGGATATCGCGCGACCAGAATTCGTCGGTGACGATGGCCTTGATGCTGCCTGCCGCGTAGAAGACGGCGCGAAGTTTCGGCATCAAGTTGAGGTTTGCCGCATCGAGCTTAGGCGCGCCCCAGCTGGTAAAAAGGAACTCAACCCCGCGCAAAGCGTCGGCGTGGAGGGCGAGATCAGGGGGAGTGACGCCATCGACCCTCAGCGAACAAAGTCCGGACAGCTCCTCTTTGATCGACTGGGGAAAAACGATATCGTAGGCGTGTTGACCGGTTAGAAGGGCGGCGGAGGGGAGCGATGTCGGCATGTTAAAGTAAGAGCGAACAGCGTCTACAAACGTGAAAGCCTCCGACCTGTAAAGCGCGAGGGCATCCCTCGGGCGTTTCTCTCTAGTCTTCAAATGTCGCGATTTCCCGTTTGCCTAGCGCGAAGGCGGGACGCATGGATGCACCTCTTTTCTTTGTCATGAGCCTCGACGCGCCCAAACACCTGTCCATCTCCGGAGCCGGATTATCCATCGGTATCGTAGCCTCGCGCTATAACAGCGAGCTGGTCGATGCCCTGGTCGAGCAGGTGAAAACACGCCTTCTTGCAGCGGGCGTTTCCGAAGCCGGCCTGCCGGTGGTGCGGGTGCCGGGGGCGAATGAATTGCCCAGTGGCGTCCAACTCCTGCTGCGCAAGACCAGGCTCGACGCCGTGGTGGCGCTCGGAGTCGTCATCCGGGGCGGCACCCTGCATTACGAGCTGGTGTCGTTCGCCGCCTCCGAGGGGCTGCAACGCGTCGCGCTGGACGCCGGCGTGCCGGTGATCGCTGGCGTGGTGGTGGCGGAGACGACTGCGCAGGCCGAGGATCGCTGCCGGGGCGTGATCAACCGCGGGGCGGAGTTCGCCGGTGCCGCCCTTGAGATGGCGGAGTTGAAACGTAAACTTTCCTGAAAATGAGTAACAAAGCCCTATTTGCCCAGCGCCGTGACGGCCGGGTGGTCGCCCTCCAATATCTCTACGCCTGGAGCCTGAACATCCCGGAGAACCTGGTCGAAGATCTGACGACCTTCTTCACCCAGATGGAGAGCGAGAAGCCCCGCGAGCACTTCGCGTTTGGCGAAGAGCTCATCCATGGCGTGATCACCAATGTCGACGAGATCGACGGACGTATCCGCGGGCTGGCCCAGAACTGGGACTTCGACCGCATCGCCAAGATCGACCTCGCCATCCTGCGCCTCGCGATCTTCGAGATGATCCATCGCAAAGACATCCCTCCGGTCGTATCGATCAACGAGGCGATCGACCTCTCCAAACAGTTCTCCAACGCCGACGCCAAGCGCTTCATCAACGGCATCCTCGATAAGCTCAAGGACCAGGTCGGCCGCGATTCCCGCAAGATCACCTGAGCGCACCGCTCTCCCCCTGGCGCACTCGCATGTTCGGACTATTTAAGAAATTCAAAGAGGGTCTCGCCAAGACGGTCGCGGCGATCACCGCCAAGACGCACTCGCTCTTTGGCGGCCGCAAAATCGACGCCTCCTCGCTTGAAGAGCTCGAGGAAGCGCTCATCACCGCGGATTTCGGGGTCGAGACGACCACCGAGATCCTGTCCGAGATCAAAGCGGCCTATCGCAAGGATCCGCTGCTCGCCGGCAAACAGGCCGCCGAGATCGGCGCGGCTGTGCTGACCCGCGTGCTGGCCGGCAGCGCAGGCACGCCCGCCCTCTGCAAACGCCCGGACGGCACGCCCGCCGTCATCGTCATGATCGGCGTCAACGGCTCCGGCAAAACCACCACCACCGCGAAGCTCGCCTGGGCCTTGCAGGAAGAGGGCAAGTCCGTGCTCGTAGCCGCCTGCGACACCTTCCGCGCCGCCGCCGTGGAGCAGTTAAAAGCATGGGCCGAGCGCTTAAAACTCGACGTCGTCGCCAGCCACACCGGCGCTGATGCCGCGGCAGTCGCCTATGACGCGCTCCAAGCCGGCAAAAGCCGCGGCAAGGACGTGGTCATCATCGACACCGCCGGACGGCTCCACACCAAGACCAACCTCATGGAGGAGCTGGCAAAGATCCGCCGCGTGCTGCAAAAGATCGACCCTGCAGCCCCGCATTACGCTTGGCTGGTGGTGGACGGTTCGCTCGGCAGTAACTCGATCGAGCAGGCGCGCGTGTTTCACCAGAGCTTCGGGCTGACCGGGCTCGTGGTTACCAAGCTCGACGGCACCAGCCGTGGCGGCGCTGTGGTCGGCATCTGGCGGAGTCTAAAAATTCCCATCCACTACGTCGGCCTGGGCGAGCAGAAGGAAGACCTGCAACCCTTCGATCCCGAGGCTTATTCCCGGGCCGTGTTCGGGCTGGAGTAGGTGCGTGGCGGGTTAGGGCAGGAGCGTGATTGCACGCGATTTCGAAATGCGAATGGCGTGCGCCGATCAATTTCAAATGATCGGCTCCCGCCCGCTCCTAACTCTAACCGAAGTTATGCCAATGGCGTCGGGCCGGGGAATGTGTGTTTTTCACGGACTCGGAATCCCCGCCGTCTGATCGGAAATGTGATATTAAAATTAACAAATCACCGCCCAACCCCCTAGGTCGTCCTTCATCTCAACAGACCCAGATGGATCGGGCGTTTTTTTATTTCGCGCCCTGCACCAAAAACCACTTGCACGAATCAGAGAGCGCTTTGCCGTTTGCGAGCGTGGTTGCCTCGATCGTGTTTATACCTGGTTGTAAGTTCACGACGGGCCAGCGCGCGATTTTCAAGCTGTCGGGTTTCATCACACCTTGGGATTTCCCGTTAACCTTGAGCTCCACTTCCGGGCAGTTGGAATACACTTTCACTTCGGTCACGGGTTGTAGGCGTGAAACCAAGCGGCGTGAAGTGATGTGGACCATGGGCTCGGGATTCCAGTTCGCTTTGTAGAAAAAGAAGGCGTCCTTTTTGACACGGCGGTCGTGGGTAACCATGCCCTTGTCGTTGAGCGCCAGGATGTTTCCTTCTTTGCGACCCTGTTTGGCGAAATCGAACATGTTCCAGATGAAGGTGCCCCACAGGAGAGGATTGTCTCGCATGGTGCGCCATTCCTCTTCGTGGATGAAGGCCTGATACTCCTCCGGATGGAAAGCCCCTCTTGGCTCCGGCTGGAAAAGAGCGCCCTCGGTGTGGTGCGCGATATTGGCTCCGGCTCCGTATTCGCTGATGGCGATGCGTTTGCCGACTTCGGCCGATCGTTTCTCGATGTTCACCTTCATCTCGGACGGCGGGGTTGGGTGATACCAGCCCGGGTAGGTGTTGAAGCCTATCTGTTCGGTCACCAAGTTGAATGACTCCTGCATGCGACACGATGCTGAGACTACCAGGCGGTTCTGATCGATTTCTTTCACCACTGCCTGCAGGTGGGCGAGTTTTTCATCGCTGGGTGGCATGGGTCTGGTGCCGAGTTCATTAAAGATCCCCCACCAGGCGGCGCTGGGATGGTTGTAGAGCTGGCAAACCATCTCCCGGAGAGCCTCTTCGCTGTTTTGCCAGAAAGCACGGGTGTCGCGGGTGACATTGACCAGCGGCAGCTCATTCCACAGCAGCACGCCTTCGCGGTCATTGATCGCGTGCCAGTTCTCGCTCTGCGGATAGTGGGCATTTCGCACCGCATTGCCGCCCATCTCCTTTATGAACCGGGCATCGCTTTCCTCATCCTCGGGCGAGAGCGCCCAGCCCTTGTTGCGTATGTCTTGGTGACGGTTAACCCCATGCACGGCATAGGGTTTTCCATTGAGCAGGAAGCCCTGTTCCTGGGTGATGGCCACCGTGCGCAGGCCGAGGGATTGGGTAACCTGATCCACGGTCTCGTCCGCACGCTGAACGCGGACCGTTGCGGTGTAGAGGTAGGGGTCCTGGCGGCCCTGCCAGCGGTGCGGCGCCGTGATGGTGAGCGACTGACTGACTGTCACGGATACTTCGGAGGGTATATCTTGTTCAGTGGAGGTCTTCGCCACCGTCTGGCCGGCGGAATCTTTGATTTCAGTGAAGATCGTGGCACGGACGGGCGCGGGGCGCGCGAGTCTGTTTCTTGGTTTCATACCAGTCTCTTGGCCGGGAGTCGTGTCCTTGCTTTTGGAAGCCGGCACCGCCTTTTCGCCGTTGGAGATGATGGAACGAACTTCCACGACGGCCTTCGCATCCTCCAAGGACTTCGTCGTCAGATAGATTCCCGACGACGCGTAATCGAGCGGTGAGACGCAGACGTTATCCGTCACGATCAGCTGGGCGGGCCGATAAATACCGCCGAAAAGATTAAAGTCGCCGAACTGCGGGGGCACGTCCTCGCGGCGGCTGTTATCGACCTGAAGCCGGAGTTCGTTCTTACCTCCTTAGTTAAGGTAATCGGTGAGCTCGTAGCAAAAGGCCGTGAACGCCCCACGGTGCTCACCGAGTAGGGTCTTGTTGATATAGGTCTTCGCTACCAAACTGGCTGCTTCAAAGCGGATAAAGATACGTTTCTTGCCCTCCCAGTCCGAGGGGATGGCAAGTGTGCGCTCATACCAGCAGGCGCCCTCATACAAACCGCGCCTCGTATGGGGATCCTGATCCCTCACAGATTTCAAAGCCGCCAATTTGCTCGCCATCGCCTTGGTGGCTTCAGCAGCGCTCTCCTGTTTGTCGCTGATTTCAGCGGGGCCGTCCTGACCATCAAGGGCATTCCAAGTATGCGGAACAGTGATCTTCTCCCATGAATCACTGTCGGCGAAGATGCCGGCGTCTTCCTTAATGAACCGCCACTCGGAGCGAAGTGGAATCGTTTCACGATTGGCGTATGCTTGCGTCAGTAGCGCGATGGCAACGGGCAGGAGGAGTAGCTTACGGGAAATGAAGAACTTCATAAGGCGACCGTGGTTAGTTGTTTAAAACGGTATTGGGAGGTGTAATCCGAAGACCGGTTTGGCTCTCTGTCCAGTTGGAAAAAGAACGAGACACCGCCTGAGCCGCGCCTAGAAGGCCACGCGCCAGCCGAGGGTGAGGCTGCGACCGGCGCCGACGCGGGCGGTTTTGGCCAGCAGGTCCGTGTCGAAAAGATTGCCGATGCCGGCGTTCACCGAGTGCGCGAGTTTGCCGCTGGTCCAGCTGTAGCCGGTGTCGAGGCTGGCGACGGTGTAGGCCGGGTAGTCGAGCCGTTGGCGACCGGAGCGGGCGTAGCTTTGCACGACCTCGCCGATGTGGGTGACATTGCCGCCCATGGAGAGTCCCTTCAGGCTGCTGGATTGAAAGGTGTGGCGCAGCCCGGCTCCGGCGGTGAAGCGCGGCAGCTGGGTGAGTTGCAGGCCCTCTTCCTCGGGAAGGTCGGGCGAGGACACGGTGTAGGCGTGAGTCCAGGAGGCGCGCGTCGTGGCGGTCCATTCCGGAGTGGGTTTGCAGCCGATCTGGGCGGTGATCCCGCGGAACTCCTCCTCGCCGCTGGTGACGAGCTGGGGCTGGGTCTGGTCGGCGTCGGCGACGGGGTCCTGGTAAAGGGGATTGCGCCGCACGATGTCAGCGTTGGTGTAGGCGTAGCCCATGAGGCCAAGGGTGAGCTTGCGGTCGAGCAGGCTGGCGCGGGCGCCAAACTCCAGACCGCTGGTCGAGGCATTATTCTGGATTTTGCCGGTGCGGGCATCGACACGGGTGGAGGGCTGCACGGCGGAACTGGCGGTGGCGAATAGCAGGACATGCCGGCCCAGACGTTGGTTGGCGCCGACGTGGGCGGAGGTGTTGGCGAGGTTTTTATCGGAGCGGGGCGTGGTGGCGCTGGCGCGATTGTCGTTCACCTCGATAAAGTTAAAGTCACGACGCAGGCCGGTGGTGAAAACGGTGTTTCCGTGGTCGAAGGCGGAGCGCAGGGAAGTGACGAAGGCGGCATGGCCGAGGAGGTTTTGCCGATCGGTGATAATTCTACGATAGATGTCGGGGGAGTAGTCCGGACGGTAGTAATCGGGAGAGTCTGGGTCGAAAGTCCGCACGGTTACCGGCAGCAACGTGTCGCGGTCTGCCGCAAGCAGGCCGCGAGTCTCGTCCTGGTCGCGTGAGGCGGTGAACTCAAAGCCGGCGAGGACCTTGTGTTCGGAGTTGAGCAGGTGGAAACGGCGTGTCAGGTCGGACTGGTGCGTGACGCCCTGAAAGCCCTCTTTGCGGTGGGAAGGTTCGCGCACGCCGGAGAAGACGCCGGTGCTGACGATGTATTGGCCGGTGGTGAAACGATCTTGGGTGGAGCGGCGGCCAAAAAGTTGGGTCGAGGAGCTAAGGGCGAGATCCGGGCTGAGCTGACTTTCGAGCTGCAAGCCAAAGGAGGCGGCCTGACGGCGGACATCGGCGCGAGGTCCGTAGGTGTGGAACCGAGCGAGTGGCAGATAGGGACCTATCACCGGCCCTCCTGGCACCAGCCGATACTCGGGTATACCCGGGGCGGGGTTGCCATGGTAATCCAGAATATCGAACGACCACAGCGTGCTGGTGGCACGAGTGTGTCTAATGGCCAGGGCCAGGCGTGCGGTGGCCTGCGAGCTATAGGAAAAGTATTGCGGACCATCCGAGCCGGACCAACCGCCGGAGACGAGATACCACGATTTTTTCGGAATGATCACGCCGGTGGCGCGGGCTTGGGCACGGCGACCGCCATTTGTGCCGGCGGAAACCTCCAGCTGGCGGGATTCGCGGCCTTTGGGGCGGGCGGTAAGGGTGTTGCGAATGCCGCCGGGAGCGGCGCGCCCGATGACTGGAACGAGCGACCCGATGACGAGTTCACCGCCCTCGCCGTTCAATACCTCGGGGATGCCGACCTGGGAAAAGCCGTTGCGCCGAAGCGGAGCGGGGAAGCCTCTCAGGTTGATGTTTTCCGAGCCGGCGGCGATCTCGGCGGCGTTGGCTCGCGATGCGATCAGGGCTTCGAGCTCCTGGTCGAGTTCATTGAGCGGCATCTCGGCGAAGGCGGGATCCGAGAGCAGGTCGTTGGCAAAGGGAGGCTCGCTGAGCTCCGCGCGGCTGCCGTCGAGTCCGGTAGGATCATAGTCGGGCGAGTGCTCGTCTTCGCCCTCCACGTTGAACGGCTCGAGCATGACGGGCGGTGCGGGAGCATCTTCGTCCATTGATTGAGCTCTCAATCCGTGCGCGGAAAATGCGGCGGCAACGAGAAGCAATAGACGGGGAGACAGGGCTCGAATCTTGGTGTGGGGGAGGGGCTGGGCCATTTAAAACCAGTGTGTGTTCGAGCGATCGATCGCGTTATTTGGCAAGCTGGGCGCGGAGCTGTTGCTGTGAACGATAACTGGTGATGGCGGTGCGGAAGTTGGTGGTGTCGGCATCGGCGGGAGCACTGGCAAGGTGGGCATCCGCTTTGTCCAAGTCTGCGTCGAAAGCCCTCCAGTCGTTGGATTGACTGGCTTTCAACAGATCGGAGAGAAGCGCGGTGAGCTCGACTTGCGCCTCGGCTGACCAGGCGGCCGAAGCAGTGCTGACTGGAGCCGAACGATCCACGAAGAGGAGGTAGGAGCCTCCGGCGAGCACTACGATTAAAATGAGGGTGAGAAAAAGTTTCATGGGGTTGGTTGGAGCAATGGTTATCCGGTATACTCTGGCGACTTTATAGTGGGCTTAAAAGAAACGAGGGCGAGGGTCGGTCTGTGAATTCCAGAAATGGCCCTTGACTCAGGCGGACCGCTTTGAGGTTCTAAACCTTTACTCAAACCAACACACCCACTCCCATGGCTAATACCAAGTCCGCCATCAAAGCCGCCCGTAAGACCACTCGCCTCACCGCGCGTAACAAGGCGACCAAGACCCGCATCAAGACTCTCAGCAAGAAACTCGCCGCAGCCGTCGCCGGCTCCGACAAGGAAGCAGCCAAGGCTGCAGCCCAAGCCTATGTCGCCGCCATGGACAAGGCCACCAAGTCTGGCGTCGTGCACAAGAACGCCGCATCCCGCGCCAAGTCGCACACCGCGAAGATCGTCTTCGCGAAGTAAGCCCAGGCGCCTTCAGGCGCGAAGGCTTGGAGGCTGTCACGCTACGACTCCACTACCGACCCCGTTTCCAGCTTATGGCGGAACGGGGTTTTTTGCGTTCGTAACGCATCGCAGGGTTACAGCCTGCTCTGCTTTGAGTTGAATCTCCTGGGCGTGTCGTCGCTCGATGTTTCTAGGACTACAAGATTGGTCGATGGAGCTCGGTTGAGCTCTCACGTATGGAAATAGCAACCGGCGGCGACGAAATCGAACTCTCCTGTTTTGACCTTCACGCTCTGCAAAAGAGGGCTAAGTGGATTGATAGTTTGGAGAGCTAAACCTGAAATCCGAATTGGATCGCCATGATCTGGCGCAAGCTGCCGGGCATCTGCTCATGCGTTTACACTCGCTCGAATTGATTGGCGGGGCATACGAGGCGATCGCCACCCGCTTGGTATTAAGCGGCCTATCGCTACGGGGGAGGTTCCTTGAGAAGTGTGAGTAGAAGCTAATCCTTAGGTAGCGGTTGCGGCCATAACTCATAAATCCCGCAGTTGAGTTTCACGGGTCGGCATGAGCAGCAGGTCGTCGCGACTGATGATCGCCATGCGGTGACCTCCTCTTTGATAACGCGCATGAAAAGCCGCACAGGTTGTCCGTTGGCAACAACAGCGGCGCGGCGGTTTGGCTCACCGCGTCTCTTAACCGCTGCAAAAGCCGTCAAAGCCCCCAGATTCTTCATTGCTTAGAAGTTGGTTTCCGCTTCCCTTCGCTTGCGATAGCTTCGCAAGAGCTGCGCTGTCCGTAGATTGTTCCGGTTCCAGGTTGGTCACATAGGCGTAAAACGTCACTCTTGGCCTTCAATGCACCTTGTTTCTAAATTTAAAAGATAGGTAATCCGTTAAAATAAAGGAATATAAGTTATGGTTTATCGGATAACTGAAGGGTTTCCAATGCAGGGATTTTATTTAGACCAGCGTTTGCCGAATGGAGGGAAGAGAGATAAAAATCAATTTTCAACATCAGCTAAAAAATAAGCTTTACAGCTGACCCGTGCTGGCATTCAACAAACCCTTTTTCTCTTACAACTCAAAACGTTTACAGCCATGGGCAACCTCAAGAAAAAGCGTCGTCTCCAAATGAACAAGCACAAGCGCAAGAAGCGCTTGAAGGCAAATCGCCACAAAAAGCGCACATGGCAGAAGTAAGGTAGTCTTTATTCTCTGTTAGCTGGCATTTTAAAGCCGTCAACCAAGGGTTGACGGCTTTTTTTATCTGAAATGCAGCTGGATGTGGTTTATGAAAACTTCTCTCTTGCACGTGAACCTGCGACGTGACTTCATCCAAATCGCTGATTTGAACTACACTGCTAATTGATGTATTATGCTGTTTTCTTCTAAACCTAAGGGATTTTTCATAGATTTGGGCGAAAAAAGTGCTTACGTGCTCAGGACCTCCGCCTCATCTGGTGCAATGCAGGTTGAAGTCCTTAGGGAATTTCAACCAGACGACCTCCGTGGACTCGCTGCTAT
Source organism: Verrucomicrobia bacterium IMCC26134 (assembly GCA_000972765.1). Classification (GTDB taxonomy): domain Bacteria; phylum Verrucomicrobiota; class Verrucomicrobiia; order Opitutales; family Opitutaceae; genus IMCC26134_A. The sequence goes on from CP011265.1 coordinate 1,507,480, forward strand.
TTTAGTTGAATTGCAATCCAGGAAGTCCGCTGGTGGTTATACTCAAGCTTGTGTTGGAGTTAACTCAGATCAAGTTTTTGTTCGCAAGTCATCATTGGATGTTAAAAAACTAAAGGATCCTGATTATCTTACTGAATTTGCAATTACGCAGTTTAAGCTGGACCCGGTAATTAACTCTATAGCAGTTTTAAATGCTACCGATGGTCGTGACCATGACCAGCAAAGGTTAAACCCGGAAAAAGATGTAGTATTATGCGGACTACCAATTTCTGAGGTTAATAAATTTCAAGAGGACTTGCTTCAACGTGGTGTATATCCAGCCAGGCTAGAATTAAGCTCGGTGGCATCGTTAGGAGCGTTAATTGACTATCTGAAGTTTACCGATTCCACTAAGCCAACATTAGTCCTTGAGTTAGGTTCACGACAAACTCAGTCATACATAGTCAGTTCGCGAGGCATAGAAGCTTCCAGACCTATTTCGGTCGGTTTGGATGATATGGTTCCTGTAGTTCAAAAAGAACTTGGACTAAAAGACGAAGAATCTGCCCGAAAGCTGTTTTTTTCTAATACATTTGATTTCACGGGGATGGGTAACTCACTATGCAAAAGACTACTCAAGGAATTGCAATCGTCCATGGGCTTTTATGAGGTTCAGACCGGTCAGTCCATCTCACAGCTGGTTTGCACCGTTTTGCCCGCAAAACTTAATTGGATAGAAGGCGTCATAGCTTCACAAATCGGAGTCACTATTTTGCAGCCAAATTTGTTACCTTGGCTAAATAAACGCGGGATTAGTGTGGTCGACGCTAGTATAATCAGTGCACTCGATGCCCGAAAGTTTGCTTTATGTGGTTTGATTGTCAATTTTAACTCTGAAATCAATGATCCAGCCGTTTAAACAATCACTGGAAAAGTCGGAAAGTAAGCAATTATTGTCCTGGCACCCCAACTTTTCAAATCCTGCAAGGTTGCCTGATATCAAAGTTGTTCGGACAACTTTTTTCTTTAATGGTGCTTCAATAGCTATCCTAAGCGCATTTTTAGTGTATTTTGGTGATAAAGAATATAATTTGTATCAAATCAATAGTGATATTGCTATTAATGAATCTCTCATAAATATAGATAAAACTGAAAGCGCTAAAGCCGTTATTGAATATGGGAAATATATTGCTGAAGAGAAAAAACTGGTTGAAGTTTTGAATTTAACTAAAGATCCATTCATATTTTCCGACTTTATTATCCACATTGGGAATACAGTTCCTAAACGTGTAACATTACAGCGAATTGTTTATCGTGGTGCAGGCCAATTGCTTTTGATGACTGCAACGGTTCAAGGTTTAGATGACACTACGGGGGACGTAGCATCCGAATACGTAAAGCAACTTCAATCGGATAAATCCATCAAAGACTTTTTTGCCGACGTTACGCTTACCGGAACGGTCAGAAATACCGATCGTTCTACCTTGAGTCTGGAAATTTCTATGCTGTCCAAGCCTATTAAAAAATGAGCATACAAGGCAAAGATATTACTCGTATCGTAAAAAAGTATCCTCTCCCTTCTGCATGTCTGCTTGTCTTGATTATTGCAGTTATGGCGTTTTACCTCCGCACCGATCTGCTCATTGAAGCAAATTCTAAATTAGAGGAACGTTCTACTGAGCTAAAAAGATACAAGACGAATCTTGCTGCCTCAGCGCAGTTGGACACACAGCTTTTGGTTTTACAAAAAGCAAACGCTCAATTGCAGGCATCAGCAATCCATATCACCGAGCTTGCTAAAAACCCACAGTTTTTTTATTCTTTAGAAAAAGAAACGGGTGTAAAAATTTCGGATGTTAGGCAGATGGCGGCTTCGGCGGCAAAGGGGCCTCTGGATGCTTTTATAGTTGTCCCATTTACTATTGTTGCAGAGGGTGAATATATTAATATTTTAAATTTCCTAAAGAGACTGGAGTATGGAAATAATATTGTTAAAATTTCAACGGCCTCGCTAGCTCCTTTCCAACAGACTAAACTCTCACTTACTATTACAGTTGACGTTCTAGGATTAAGATGAAAAAAATCCCCGGCAAATTCCTGGTGCTTTTAGTTTTCTATAGTTCGCACTGTTTGTGTGCTCAAACTTCAGATATTCCAGACTCAGCAAATCGTGTTTCTACGGTTTCAAAAATTTCTGTGCTATTAGAAAATAGGGGTAAAAATGTTCGTGTTTCGGATGATGTTAAAAGCCCTTTTGTTACAAAATCAGCCCCAAATACTATTTCTACCGAAATCAAGATTTTGCAAGTTCCGATCGGTTTGTCTGGCCCGGAACTGTTGAGTCAGTTGTCTGCCAAAATTCCTTCGACGGCAACGTTAACTTTTGGCGGCAACGCCATGTTACTACTTGGAACAAAAAAAGTTAAAGTGGGAGAAAAGATTAATGTTTCACAAGATGGCATCAATTATGAGCTTACTCTAGTTAGTGTTACATCCACATCGTTCACGGTAAAGATGGGCGACTCTTTAAGCACTAGACCTGTTAAAAATCATTAAAATTACTATAATATGAAAAAAAATACTGCCCAAAAAATATCACTTATTGTAGCATTGGCTGTTCCGTTACTGGTTAAGGCCCAAGAACCGCAATCTGCTGCGACAGCACCGGCAAGTCCTGCACAGACTCTGACCGCACAATCCAAGGAAGGAGAAACGCCAGTCGTGGCGAATCCGGTTACTTCTTCAGAAGTAACATCCCCCGTTGCAGTCCAAGAAGGAGAGCAAAAAAATACGCAATTAAATGAAATTACCGCACCAGAGCGCGTAGAGCCTAAAGCGAGTGTTTCAATTATTACGGATTCAAGTAAATCTAAGGATACGCTTTCAGTCGACTTTCCTGATGAGGATATTCGCGCTATCTTGCGTAATGTTTCAGACTTATTCGAGTTGAATATAGTTATACCTGATACCTTGCAGGGCCGCACATCAATTAAACTGCGTGATGTAACTTGGCGTCAAATTTTTACAGTCACACTATCACCGGTGGGGTATACTTTCGTTGAAGACGGTAATATAATAAAAATCATCGATAAAAAAGCATTAGAGTTAGAGCCATTTATTACAAGTTCAATTGTTTTACAAAGCGTTGCTGCGACGAGTGTAGATGCTGTTTTACGCTCACTGCTAACACCTGCGGTTCCAGCAAGCGCTAGCTCGCCAGGATTACCTGCTGGTAGTCTGGTATTAAATTCGCAAGCCAATGAATATATTATTACAGACAGGCCCACTGTAGTTGCGCGCGCTATCAAAACAGCACAAACGCTTGATACCGAACCGAGACAGGTCGTAATTGAGACGAAGTTCGTTGAGGTTACAGATGCAAATGCGCTAGAGTTTTCACTGAAGACTGAGGGTCGCATGGACCTTAATAAACCGTTTGGAGCCAATCAAGTTGGAGGCATAAATACGTTTAAGCAAACGCCTATTTCTCCATTATCAACCCTGCTGAGTGGGCCTGGCGGCGCCGGCGCAACAGGTGCTTTTAACGCAGTTTTGAATACAAAGGATTACTCCGTGCTGTTACAAGCCTTACAATCGAAAACCGATACTCGTATAGCGTCTAATCCCACGATTGTCGCTGTGAATGGCATGAAGTCTACGATTTCTGTGGGTAAAGAAATACAACTAGTTAAAACTACCCAGACGAATTCCGCTGGGAGCGATCCAATCTCGACCACCGAAAAAGATGGCGTCATATTTGAGGGTATCAAGATTGAGGTGACTCCTCAAATAACGAGTAAAAAGCTAGTATCCCTTGCCATAAACGCGAACAAAACAATTGCATCGGAGAGCGCTTCTAAGGCTGAGGGAGGCACTATAAAGCAGGTTTTTTATGACATCAACAAACGTGAGGCCAATTTGACTATGCTGTTGCAAGATGGTCAAACCGCTGCGATCGGTGGTCTCGTGGACCGGAAAGCTGATAAAGTGACGACCAAAGTTCCATTGCTTGGCGATATACCAATAATCGGCAACTTGTTTAAAACCAAAAAGAATTCAGATCAAAATACTAATTTGATTATCTTTATCACTGCGAACATCTTAGAACCTTCTAAAACAACTTATAAAAACGTTTCGACCAGCGAGCAACTTTACGACCTTAATGTTACCGAGCGTGATATCAAAGGCATTTCATATGAGAAATCCGCCGAGGAAGCTCAACTATACGATGCTACTGACAAAAAGCGCCAGGATGAGCAAGATGCTAAAATACGGTTAAAGCTAAGGGTCCCTAATCAGAAATCTAAATAGGACTTAGCTTAATCTTTATTGCTATTCAAGTGAAACGGGGTTGAGGCATGTCCTTGCCCCGTTTTTTAATTTTATATACACGGATCATGAATGTTATAAGTAATCAATATCTAGTCATTCGATTTCTGGATTACACCATGTGTGCTTGCCAGCTGCAATTCTGAGGTCTGATTGGTCTTGGGCGCTAATTCCTTGGATATAAATAAAACGACTTAAAGCGATGTGGACTTTGCCGAATATTCTGACGCTTTCACGTATACCGTTGATGTTTTTGATCGTATGGTTAACTTATCAATCGTGGCAGGGCGCTGCTACCCTCGCATTTTCAATCTTTATATTAGCGGCATTAAGTGATTGGCTCGATGGAGCCATTGCTAGAAAGCGCGGTGTGGTCTCTAATTTCGGAAAGTTTATGGATGCCCTTACCGATAAAATACTCGTAATCGGGCTAATGGTTGCATTTGTGGAGCGGTTTGGGCTGCCATTACCTTTTGTTTTGGTTACTTTATGCCGTGAGTTTATAGTGTCCGGTATGCGTATGGTCGTAGCGGCAAAGGGTATTGTAGTTGCTGCTGATAGTGGTGGGAAAATTAAAACCGTCACCCAAATGATAGCCATCGGTTGTTTACTATCGGTTCCTATGTTATCAAACGATATGTCGCATCTCACGCTATTTGATTCATTCAACTTTGTTGAGTGGATCCATAATTTGGGGTGGGTCGCCTTTATTTTAGGGACTTACTTGGCCGTTTGGACTGGATATCGCTATCTTAAGTCGAATTGGTTGGTTTTTACTAGTTAAACAAGACTATGATAATTGGGCAACCAATCTGGCCGCGTTCACTATCTTCTCGCTGGGTAGTTGCGCTCGCTACTTTAGGTCCAGTTGGAAAAGTTAAAAAGGCACCGGGGACTTTGGGTTCTCTAGCTGGCTTGTTTTATTTTACTGTCTTTTTCGAGCCTTTATCTTGGTGGCTTACACTTCTATTGACATTGCCTATGCTGTATTTGGCAGTGGCTATTTGCGGTGAGGCAGAGGTTCGTCTCGGTTTGCGTGATCCCGGAATGGTCATTCTGGACGAATTTGTGGTGATGCCACTTTGTTTTCTGGGATGGCAGGCTTTACCCGATTTACCCGATAGATGGTCAATACATACACCCTGGATAATTTTTTTAATCGGTTTCGGTTTTTTTCGTCTCTATGACATCACCAAGCCACTAGGAATAAGCAGGTTGCAGACCTTATCTAGTGGGTGGGGCGTGGTAGCCGATGACGTAGCCGCTGCCTTGGCGACTTGCGCCACATTGCACACGCTGGGATGGGTTTTGGAAAGCTTTATTTAATAACGAATTCCGAATTTAATTCAGTGGAAATAATTATTTTTTGATCAAGCCCACTCGGGAGGGTTCTGGAGGTGTGGCTTTAGGACACCTATGCACGGCAGGTTTCGATAGCGCTCTGCAAAGTCTAAGCCGTAGCCTACTACAAATTTATCAGGTATCTGAAATCCAACGAGATCAGCCTCGAACTCAACTTCACGTCGGCCGCGTTTATCCAGTAGCACGCAGGTTCTAACCGTTGCCGGGTGCATTTTCTGGATCATGGACACTAGCATGGACAGTGTTTTTCCCGTATCTAGAATATCGTCTATTAGTAGCACGTGACGGTTTGCCAAGTCGAGCGAAAGGTGGCCCAAAACCTGTGGCTTACCGACTGATTTGGTATCGTTTCGGTAACTGGAGATACGTATGCAGTCGAGCCGAATGGGGTTTTCAATATGCCGAATGAGGTCAGCAGTGAAGAGAATAGCTCCGTTGATGACTGCAACAATCGTAATTTCTTCTTGGCCGTAGAGCGCGGTTATCTCAGCGCCTAGTTTTTTAATGCGCTTTTTGATATCGAACTCGGAGACCAAGACCGAGTCTAGGTCAGCGTGAACTGCGACTGAGGAGGCGGAGGATGTTAGCTTTTCGATAGGCATGGTGAGAAGATCGGCATTAAACTGGTTCTAGAATAGTCGGGATCAAGTCTGGTTATGCTTTTGAACGCAAAAGTTACTCGTTCCTTTTCAATGAAAATGCCTATTATTTTGACTCAGCTTACTTGCTGAAGTTTTTTTTATGGAAGCACTCTGTGCGCTGCATGATTACCATAGGCATTTCAAAACTAACGAAGCGATTTGGCCAGACAACCGCATTGCATGGGTTGGATCTCACGATTGAGGCGGGAGAGCTTTTTTTTCTCTTGGGACCGAGTGGATGCGGCAAGACTACCCTGTTGAGAAGTATTGCTGGTTTTTATATTCCGGAACAGGGAAAGATATCGTTCGACGCGGATGACGTGACCCGTCTTGAGCCTCATAAACGAAACACAGGTATGATGTTCCAAAGCTATGCGCTCTGGCCGCATTTGACTGTGTCTGAAAATGTCGCCTTTGGTTTAGTTGAGCGAAAGGTAGATCGCGGGGAAATAGATCGCCGAGTGAATGAAGCACTTGAGTCCGTTCGTATGGGAAAGTATGCGGCGCGCAAACCGAACGAGCTTTCGGGGGGCCAACAGCAACGTGTGGCTTTAGCGCGAGCGCTGGTCATTCGACCGCGTTGTCTACTGCTTGATGAACCTCTTTCTAATCTCGATGCCAAGCTTCGACTCGAAATGAGAGCCGAGATTCGGCGGGTTTGCAAAGAGTTCAAACTTACGACCGTTTATGTGACACATGATCAAAAGGAGGCGCTCTCAATTGCTGATCGTATGGCAATACTGGATGCCGGCCATATTCTTCAGGTGGGCTCACCCCGTGAAATTTACTGCCGTCCCAATTCTAGAACGGTGGCTCATTTCATAGGTGAAACTGATTTCATTGAAGGTAAAATCGTAACGATCGCTGACGGTTCAGTCGTTGTTGAGAGTTTAATCGGTCGATTCAACGGTGTGATGGGTGACGCTGCAGCACGACCTGCAGTAGGCTCCAGTGTAACACTTTCAATACGTCCAGAGTGCTGGCGACTGAGTAATGATAAAATGGATAACAATTGCGTTCGTGGACGCATCGGGGAGTCGATTTATCTGGGGGAAGTAGCGCAATACGGCTTTGTTACGTCGGGCCCCGTCCTCAAAATTTTCGAGCTAAACCCTCGCCATGTAAATACATCTGGTGGCATGGGGGAAGAGCTATTTGCCTGTGTTGAAAGGCAAGATGTGGTGGTTTTGGAGCGCTAATCCGAGGCGAGACATGAGAAGGAATATTACGCTTCTGGTGTTTTTAATGGCTGTTTTGGCTCTGCCATTTTGGCTGAGAACTGGCGCATTGTCGGACGAAACGAAGTCGGATCGCGTTTTGGTGATAATATCGCCGCACAACGAAGCCATACGCTACGAGTTCGAAGCTGGTTTTAAAAAATGGTATTTCGACCGGACGGGTAAGACGGTGGCCTTTGATTGGAGATTGATTGGTGGCACCAGCGAAATTGCCCGGTATCTTGAAGGTGAATACAGTGGTTCGTTTCAAAACTATTGGACCGGGAAACTTGGACGTCCATGGAGCACGGTAGTTGCTTCGTCTTTTGCAGATGGACGATTAGCGAAAGACGCTCCGCTAGAGGCTAAAGAAGCCCGTGAGGCATTTTTAGCCTCTTCAGTGGGCTGCGGGATCGATCTTTTTTTCGGTGGTGGATCATACGATTTCATTGTTCAGGCCAGGGCTGGCCGGCTTGTTTCCCCCGGACTGGAAAACGTCCACGCTGATTGGTTTCAAGATAGTGTTTTTCCGGTCAAACATGCCGGGGATGATTTTCGTGATCCACAGGGAAGATGGTTTGGCGCAGCCCTGAGCTCATTTGGGATAGTTTATAATCGAGATTCTTTGGCCCGTCTTGGAATGTCACCGCCCAGTCAATGGACTGATCTCGCTGATCCGCGTCTTATTGGACAGGTAGCATTGGCTGATCCAACCAAAAGCGGTTCTATGAACAAGGCGTTTGAAAATGTGCTTCAGCAGCAGATTCATCGCATAGTGGACGCCCGACTCGCGACGACGCGGTTTTCATCGGAAGCGGATAAGCTCGTGGCAGAGCAAGATGCGGTAGCGGAAGGGTGGGTGGAAGGTCTTAGGCTGTTGCAGTATATTTCCGCCAATTCTCGTTATTTTACCGATAGTGCCCAAAAGGTTCCGATTGATGTCGCTGCGGGGAACTGTGCAGTAGGCATGTGTATCGATTTTTACGGACGTCAACAGGTTGAGGCCCTCGAAAGACGTTCAGGTAGTGGCCGTATGGGGTATGTTTCACCGCAGGGTGGAACAGTTTATTCGGTTGACCCGATTGGTTTGCTCCGTGGTTCAACCAATGAGGATACCGCGCGTGCATTCATCGAGTATGTGCTCTCAGATAAAGGGCAGAGCCTTTGGAATCAAAAGCCTGGCACACCCGGAGGCCCCACTCGTTTTGCGTTGAGGCGATTACCTGTGCGTAAGGATGCCTATGGAGAGGCTGGGCTTGCGGTGTTGCGCAGCGATCCGGAAGAAGCGCCCTATCAAATTGAAGCTCCTTTGGTTTACCGTCCCGAGTGGACTGCCGCGCTTTTCGGCGAATTACGCTTCATCATGCGGGTAATGTGTCTCGATTCGCAGCCGGAACTAGTCGCCGCTTGGCGGGATATCGTTGCCGCGGGCATGCCGCCTCAGGCAGTGGCGATATTTTCCGATCTCAGTGCAGTTGATTATTTGCAGTCACAGGGGCGGATTAAAGCTGCCCTCAAAGCAAAGGACAAAGTTGAGGAGTTGAAACTCGCCAAGGAGCTGGGCGAGAAATTCCGTGCTCAGTATCTACGGGCGGGAGAGCTGGCCCGATCAGGTAAATAACCAACTTTTTTTAAAAGATCACCAGTAGGTATTACCAGCTGGCCACCTGACGCACGAATTCGGCTCGGTCCGGGGCTTTAAAAAATGCGGTTCCGGCCACGAAGGTGTCTGCGCCGCATGCGCGGCATTCGCGACCAGTTGCGAGATCGATTCCGCCGTCCACTTCCAACCGGAATGTCAGGTTTTCCTCACGACGCCATTTGTCCAAGCAGGTTAACTTGGGCAGCATATCGCGACGGAAGGGCTGTCCGCCGAAGCCGGGCTGGACGGTCATGACAAGAACGAGGTCTATCGCACTCAGAAGGTGGCGGACTGCCTGGGGCGGGGTGTCGGGGTTGAGCACTATACCAGTTTGGCAACCCAGCCCGCTGATTTCCTTTAGCAAATCTGCATGATCGATCCCGGGTTCAATGTGAAAACTAATCAGTTGGGCACCGGCCTGGGCGAACGCCTTCGCGTAGAGTTGGGGCTGATCGAGCATCAGGTGGACATCGAAGAAGAGATCAGGGGTTTCACGTCTCAGTTCCGCGATCATTTGAGGCCCGAATGTCAGGTTCGGCACGAAGTGCCCGTCCATGATATCAAGATGTAGCCAAGGCGCACCAGCAGCGACCACCTGGAGTGCGCTTTCTGTTAAACGCGTATGCTTACCGGCAAGCAGGGACGGAGCGAGTAGGGGACGGTTTGTCACTTTAGGAATCTCTGTTTGCTAGTGGTGAAGGGCAGGCGCCCGCCATTTTTATCTAGATATGGTCTCGGGGCTTTTGACCTATCAGGAATAGATCCCGGCATTTGCTTACCAAGTATCTAAAACTGCACTACGTGCCTGCTCGGCAAGCGGGGTGGCGAGCTGGGGCACGATCTGGTATTCAGCCTGGACTTGCTGCGTGGATACAATGGTGGCTGCGGTCAGACCGGTTCCACTTTCTGAAAAGATTTGGCGCTCAACAATCAAGGGACGGTCTGTGAAGTAGGCTTTGCCGTCCTTGGCCTGGATGAGTGTGCAACTCGCGTTAAGTTGCAGCCCGAATTTACGCGTTAAGCCGGTGTCGTTGGGCAGTGAGGTCAGGCGTTCACGCCTTAATGAACCTAGTTTTACACTGAGAATTGCATCGGCTTCTTGAGGCGTGTTTACCACGCGCAGTCTAGCGTCCTTGATGAAGGTATCGCGTAATTGTGTCGTAAAAATAGCAGCCGACTGGGGAATCACACCCTGAGTTTCTACTGCCTGAATGAATATGCTGTCATAGGGCCGTTCTGACCCTGTTCCCATCCGATAGTGCGAGCATGCCGTGCTTGATAGCATTGCGATAGCAAGAATCAGGAATCCCAATGTGCGATGCATCGAAGTCTTGGAGAAGTAACGAAACGGCGGCGGATTGATTGCGTTTCAGCTTAGAAAAGCCAAAAACGTTTGGCGCGCGGAGCGGTTCTAGCCGCCTCGGGGGCGGTTGCTTGCCCAGCTTCGATCGCCTCGATGCTAGCCAGAAGTTTGCGAGCTCTTTCGGAAACGGGGGAGTCTGGATGAATGGTGATGGCCTCGTTGTAAAAAACTTTGGCCGCAACCCGGTTATTACGTTTAAAAAAGTAGAAGTCACCGATGGTCATTTTGCTCTCGGCCAGCATGGTGCGCGTGTCGTTGTAGCCCTTGGTGGCGACGGAAGCATCCGATTCACCCGGATAAAGAATCAGGTAGTCCTGATAATAGGTCATGGCCTGTTGGGTGGAGGCTTGATCGTAGGGAGGCCCTTGGGTGATCTCTGCCTGGGCGGAGGCGAGTTTCAAGTAGGCGTCGGCAGTGAGGAAGTTATCCGGGTAGTTGTTGATCATGCGATCCAGCGCATCGATCGCCATGTCCTTGTCCCCGAACTCGCTTTGGACCTTGGCTGTATTCATCAGTGCGAGCGGAGCATATTCGCTGTAGGGAGCGTTGCTTACTAGGATCTCGTAGTCCTCGATGCCTTTGTCGCGCTGCTTAAAGCCGGGGATTATGCCGAAATAACGCGGACGTTTTCCCTCCGCCAAGGCGTTTGCAATCTGGTATTGGGCACCCAGAACCTCCTTAAAGCGGGGGAAGTTCGGATGCTCGGTCACGATGCGCTGCAGGTTTCTGAACGCGTTGGTGTATTGACGACGTTGTTCGTAAAGGTGGGCCGAACGGAAGAGCGCCTCAGCCGCAAATACCGAGCTGCCAAATTTTTTATAGACGCGCTTGTAGGCCGAAAGTGCAGTGCCTGTTGATCCGGATTCTTCCGCGTTGCGTGCTTTGTCCATGATCTCTTTGGCTGAGCGTCCTTCTGTGCTCGCGAAATATGCCGACAAAACTCCGCCATCGGCGCGCCATCCATTTCGGGCATCCCAGACCAAGTCTGCTCTCAAGCCTCCGCCAGATGCGCAGAGGAAGATAACTATTAGCAGGTAGGTGAAGCGGTATGGCGCGGAGAGCTTTAACATAAGTCGAATTAGAAGCGAACCAGCGTGGCTCCGTAGGTCAAGCCCGCCCCGAATGCTACCAGCAGAACGAGATCTCCAGATTTGATCCTTCCAGCCCGGCGGGCTTCATCGAGGGCGATGGGTATCGAGGCGGCGGAGGTGTTGCCGTAGCGATCTACATTAATAAAAAAGCGTTCGATCGGCACCTCGAGATACTGGGCGATTGCATCGATGATACGCCGGTTTGCTTGGTGTGGAATAATGCAGGCGACATCGTCGGCGGCTATGCCGTGGGCGGCCAGAATGTCGCGGGCTACATCGTCCATTGCCCTGACGGCGAGCTTGAAGACTTCCTTGCCCTTCATGGTTATGAAACGGGCTGCATCGGTCTGGACGGGTGAACTGCCGCCGCCTGGCACCATCAGGACGGCACTTGTTCCCGGGATGGCTCCTAGTTTTGAGCCTATAAAGCGACCGGTAGATCCGCTAGGGGCGGGACCTATGACTACGGCGCCGGCGCCATCTCCGAAGAGCACGCAGGTTGTTCGATCATTCCAATTAATCAAACTCGAGATTTTTTCCGCACCAATCACAACGGCGTGCTGATATCGACCGGAGGCCAGCATCGCCCATGCTGTATCCAGTGCATAGACAAACCCCGTGCAAGCGGCGTTGATGTCAAAGCAGGCCGCTTTTGAGGGTATCCCGATCATGGTTTGAACCAGGCACGCGGTTGCCGGCATGGGCAAATCAGGTGTAAAGGTCGCGATGATGAGCAGATCTATCTGCTCAGCTTTCACGCCTGCGTCGATCAATGCGGCCGAAGCGGCGGCCGCGGCCATGTAAGAAGTGGACTCGGTTTCCGAGGCCAAACGGCGCTCTCGGATACCCGTGCGGGTGACTATCCATTCGTCGGACGTATCGACGATGCGCGACATATCTTCGTTGGTTACAACCCGAGTCGGGGTAAAGGAACCGGATCCGATTATGGCGTGTGCGGTCATGGCTTCTGTATGGCGTCTCACGAATCAGTGTTCGCGGGTGCACCGGACACGTTGTTGGTTTGGGGCGCTGCGGACAAGGTGTTGAGAAGAACGGCGTCGCGTGAAACCTGTCCTAGGAAGTCGGCGCGTATGACTTTGTCGGCGGCCAGGATGGCGTGGCGCAATGCATGGCGGTTGCTGGAACCATGGGCTTTCAGGACGTTGCCTCGCAAACCAAGCAAAGGGGCTCCGCTATAGCGCTCGGGGTTGATTCGCGTCTTCATTTGCTTGAATGCACCTCGGGCTAGGAGGGCGCCCGCCATGCGAAGCGGATTGGCGGTGAGCTCCGACTTAAGCGTGCTGGTAAAGAATTTGGCGAGAGACTCCCAGCTTTTGAGCAGAAGGTTACCGGTGAAACCATCGCATACCGCCACATCACAGTGGTCGGTAAAAACCTGGAAGCCTTCGGTGGGGCCGACGTAGTTGATGACCTCACCGCACCGTTTAAGTATCTCGTGCGTGGCGCTGGTGAGCGCGTTGCCCTTGCCTTCTTCGGTGCCGATGGTGAGCAGCCCCACGCGAGGATTCTCAACGCCCAGAATGAGCCGGGCATAGTGGCTGCCAAGCAGTGCATTATGAACCAGGTGCCGGGGCTCGGCCTCGGGGTTGGCGCCCGCATCGATCAAGATGAAATAGCCGTTTGCTCGAGGGATAACGGCACCGAGTGCTGGACGGTCTATGCCGTCGAGCGTTCGCAAGCGGATCGCCCCTCCGGCCATGAGGGCTCCTGTGTTGCCGCAACTGACAACCGCACCGGCTTCTCCAGATTTAATAAGTTCTATCGCCCGGCCCATCGACGAGTCCTTTTTACGGCGAAACGCCTGGAGGGGCTTGTCCTCCATGGTGACAACTTCAGAGGCTGCGTGGATTCTCAGGCGCGGGTTGTGGGAGAGGCCGTGCTCCTTGAGCAGCGGGGTCAGTAAGCCGGGTTGACCGACCAAAATCAGGTCGCTGAGCAGCGCCGGATCTTTAAGCGCCAAACCGGCGGCGGCCACGACCTCTGAAGGGCCGAGGTCGCCGCCCATGGCGTCTACCGCGATGTGGCCGATGGGGCCGGTGGGCGTGCCCATCGGAGTTAAATCAGCGCGTAGGCTTGATGGCTATCAAGACGCTCAGACTGTGACGTCGAGCACCTGGCGGCCACGATACATGCCGTTCTTGGCATTGACGTGGTGCGGGCGGAAAGCGGTGCCGTCCGTCGGGTCCTTGGCGTATTCAGGGGCCTTGAAGGCGTTGGCAGCGCGGCGGTTGGCGCTGCGGCGTTTGGATTGCTTGCGTTTCGGATTGGCCATGATGAGGGCGGGTTAAGGGAGGGTGCGACGGATTTCTCCGACGCGGGTTGAAAGTTAGTAAAAGTTGATGGGATTAAGACCCGGAAGTGCGCTGGTCAAGTGCGATGACGCAAGTGTTTCAGAAAATAAATAAAAAGCCCAAGACCACCGCGAGGGCCATACGATACCACGCAAACGAGGTGAGGCCGTGTTTATTCAGGAAAGAAATCAGGAATCTTACCGCTACGGCGGCACTGGCGAAGGCAATAATCAGCCCGATTATGATGTTGAACCAACCGAAGGCATTTATCACCGCGCTGCCACCATCGAGGCTATCTTTTACCGCCGCCGCTCCGAGCAGGGGCAGACCAAGCAGAAAGCTAAATTCGGCGGCTCGCACGGGGCGAAGACCCACAAAATAGCCTGCCACCATCGCGGTCATCGAGCGACTCATGCCAGGCCAAAGCGCCAGACATTGCACGAAGCCGATGGTCAACGCTTGCAGGGGAGTCAGATCTGCACCGGTGAATTCGGGGGCCGAGGCGGTGGCTGGCGCCTGTGCCTCGGAGCGACGGCGCCACCACTCTGCGAATAACATCAAAAGAGCTCCGGCGAGCAATGCGCCGGCAACCGTGGGGACTGAGAAGAGTTTGGCTTTGATGAAGCTTTTAAACGCCAGTGCGGTGATAACAGGCGGAATACAGGCCAGTATAATATTCCGGAGCAAACGGATGCCGGCAGGATCTTTGCCGGCCAGGCCCGCCAAAATGCGCGAAAGCTGACTCCAGTAAATGAGCGCGACGGCGGCGATCGCTCCGACTTGAATGATAACCGTGTAGGTATCGGCGGCATCTTTGAGCGTCATTGGACGGCCCTTGCGGTCGTTGCCCACCACGGTGTCGCCATCCAGTCCGAGCAGGTGTGTGGTGATGATGAGGTGTCCCGTTGACGAGATGGGGAGAAACTCGGTGATACCCTCGACCAGACCCAAAATGACGGAGTCGGTCGCATTGGGTAACACTGTAGCGGCCGCGGAGCTTGCTTTGGTCCCGATCACCACCGATGGCGTGCCGGTTTGTTCGGGCGAGTGAGCCGGGGTTTGCGCTGCGAGGGGACTTAGCAGCAGAAAAAGGAGGGCGATCATGTAGCGATGCACGGCAAAGCGCTCTCAGGGTCGGGACGATGTGTCGAGTTTATGCTTTCCCTCGGCTGCAAGATACGCCCATTTCTCGCGACTACACATGATTCCGCTCGCTGAACTTACCCTGCAGTTGCGCCACAAACAAGACTTGCGGCGCGAGGAGATCGAGCAGGCCGCCTCCTGGCTCGCAGAGGCTGGTGTGGCTGATGAAGCGAAGGCGGATTTTTTGCGGGCACTTTCGGACAAGGGGGAAACCGCCGCTGAGGTCGCGGGTTTCGCCCTTGCGTTTCGGGCCCGGGCGGTAAATCCCGGCGTAGAGGCTTGGGCTGATCGCGCCATCGATATCGTCGGCACGGGCGGCGACCACACCGGAGCTTTTAATATCTCCAGTCTGGTCGTGCTCACGCTGAGTTGCGCCGGAGTGCCTGTGATGAAACACGGCAACCGGGGCATCACCTCCAAGTGCGGAAGTGCGGATTTGCTGGCCGGGCTTGGTTTCCGCCTCGATTCACCGCCGGAAAAACTGCGCGGCGCGCTGGCCGAGCTCGGCTATGTGTTCTTCTTTGCCCAGGCCTTTCATCCGGCATTCAAGCACATCTCGGCCGCCCGCAAGCTTCTGGCGGCCGAGGGGCGGAGATCGGTTTTTAACGTGCTGGGACCTCTTATCAACCCGGGGCGGCCGGCCCACGTTTTACTCGGCGTTTTTTCGGAAATCTGGACTCCCTTGCTGGCCGATACGTTTCACGAATTGGGGGCCAGTGGCGGACTTGCCGCGCACGGACGGCTGGGCGAGGGGCGCGGGGTGGACGAATTGACGACCGCGACGGAGACGCGGGTGCGCGGTTTCGGCCGTCACCGTGATTTGGATACGGTGTGGACGCCAGAGCTCCTTGGATTTCAAAAGTCGGATTTTTCGCATTTGGCGGGCGGCGACTTGGTCGAAAATCTGGCGCTGGTTGAATTGTTGCTGGCGGGCAAGGGGCCGGCAGGTCTCGTCGATACCATCGTTTTAAACGCAGCGGTGGCGCTTTGGATCTGCGGCCGGACCGCGGCTCCGGCTGAGGGCGCGGGCCAGGCCCGTGAGCTGCTACTGGGAGGCGCGGTGCGCGCAAAGATCGCCGCGACGCGGGAGTTTTTCATTCAAAATCCATGAAGCGCGACTACTTTGGCACCGATGGTGTGCGCGGGCCCTATGGCGGGCCTGTGATTAATGAGGCCTTTGTCGCCAGGCTCGGGCAGGCTGCGGCGCGCTGGGCGGGCGGCACGGGCACCGTTTACATAGGCCGCGACACTCGCGCCTCGGGGGCCAGCCTGGCCTCGGCACTTGCCGCGGGGCTCGCGGCCGGCGGAATGCATCCGGTCTTGCTCGGCGTCACGCCCACCCCGGCGGTGGCCCGGGTGGTGGCGGCGAGTGGCGTGCGACT
Organism: Verrucomicrobia bacterium IMCC26134; assembly: GCA_000972765.1. Classification (GTDB taxonomy): domain Bacteria; phylum Verrucomicrobiota; class Verrucomicrobiia; order Opitutales; family Opitutaceae; genus IMCC26134_A. The sequence continues at coordinate 1,523,941 of CP011265.1, forward strand.
GGGCGCGGTGGTGACCGCTTCGCACAATCCCGCGTCCGATAACGGGATTAAATTTTTCGCCCACGGCGGATTAAAGCTGAGCGATTCTGACGAGGCTTTGATCGAGGCTCAGCTTCCGAATGCCCCTGCCGACCAGCTCGGGGCGGGGAGTCGCGTTTGGTCGGAAGAAGACGGGACTTCGGCCTATGTTTCTTCGATGGCATCCCGCCTCGCACCGGGTGCTTTGGCCGGACTCAAGGTGGTGACGGATACAGCTAACGGTGCGACTTGTGCGACCACGCCCGAGGTTTTGCGCAAGCTGGGGGCGACCGTGATCGAGCTCGCCGCTTCGCCTGACGGATCCAACATCAACGACGGGGTGGGTAGCGAGCATCCAGACGCCATGTCCGTCGCCGTGCGGCAGGCCGGGGCGAATCTGGGAGTGGCGCATGATGGCGATGGGGACCGCTGCGTGCTTTGCGACGAAACGGGGGCGATTTTGGATGGCGACGAGATACTCGTGCTCCTGGCGCTGGACGCATTGGATGGCAATCAACTGGCCGAGCGCACCCTCGTTGTGACGGTGCAAAGCAATCTTGGTGTTGACGCGGCGCTGCAGCGGGCGGGCGGCCGCGTGGACCGCACCGATGTCGGCGACCGTTACGTGCTTGCACGGATGCGCGAGTGCGGAGCAAGGCTTGGCGGTGAGTCGAGTGGCCACATCATTAATTTGGACATGTCGCCCACCGGTGATGGCTTGGCGGCCGCGCTTGGTGTCCTGGCGGTGATGAAAAAGAGCGGCCGGCCGCTCTCTGATCTGCGCCGCGCCTTGACGAAGTTCCCGCAGGGCCAGCGCAACCTCAAGGTGACGGTTAAACGCCCCATGCAGGATTGCACCGCGCTGGTCGCCGTGCAGGCCGCCCTCACTCAGGAGTTCGGCCATCGGGGGCGGGCCATGGTGAGGTTTTCCGGGACTGAGCCGAAGTTACGCTTGCTGGCAGAGGGCGAGAGTGAGGCTTTGGTGAGAACGGCCCTTGATAGGTTGGAGGCAGCGGCGCGGACCGACTTGGATGTAATCTAGCGTTGACCCTTGCTTGGGGTTGAAGTGTTTTTCGGTCCAACCCTATGCAGGAAGTTACTCTCAACTCCCTCGAAGCTCGTTTGCAAAAACAGATCGAGAACGCTCAAGTCGCACTCCAACGCGGCAACTTCGATTATGTAATCGAAATAACCACTCAAGTGCTGAAGCAAGAGCCTGGCTGTCTTCCGGTTCGCCGTTTGCAGCGGGTGGCGATGCTGAAGCGTGCCGACACCAAGAATAAGTTTTTCAGCAAGGCGATGGGGTCCGTCACCATGGCTGGTTTCATGCTCGCGAGTAAGAAGGACCCGTTGAAGTCGCTGGAGAACGCCGATAAGATGCTCCATGCGGACCCTTACAACATAATTGCCCTCAAGATGTTGTCCGAGGCATGCGCCGCCCTCGGGTTGCTTGAGACCGCGGCATTCGCCTGGGAAGCCGTTCGGGATATCAATCCCAAGGATCACGACACCTTGGTGACCTTGGCCAACGCTTACATCGCCGCCCACCAATACAAGGAGGCCGTGCAGGTAGCCGAGGATCTTTTGAAACTTCGTCCCCAGGACGGCGACGCTATCGCTCTCATGCGCAAGACCTCCGTCGCCCAGACGATGGACAAGGGCAAGTGGGAGTCGCAGGCCTCCTTCCGCACCAAGCTCAAGGACGAGACGCTTGCCGTTTCTTTGGAGCAGGCCGCCAAGGTGATCACATCGGCTGAGATGACGGAGCGCTTGATCGAGGAAGCCAAAGAGCGCCTCGCCCAGGAGCCCAATAACATCAACCACTACCGATCCATCATCGAGGGGTATCGGCGCATGGAGGATTCCGCTTCGGCCTTGGAATACGTTAAAAAAGCCCGTCTTTTGCCCTCTGCCGCGGGCGATTCCACGTTGGAGAAACTGCAGGGCGATCTCGCAATCGCCGTCTTGGACAAACAGCTGAAAACTCTCGTCGCACAGGCCGAGGCCGCCCCTGATGACGCCGCACTCAAGCAGTCTGTGCAAGCGGCCCGCGATGAACTCGCCAAGGTCAAACTCGCTGATGCCCACGCCTATGTGGAACGTTATCCGAACGACTACGCCGCACGCTATACCCTTGGCGTATTGCTCTACGACGCGGGCGATTACCAGAGCGCCATCGCCAATTTCCAGCAGGCGCTCAAATCCCCCAAGGTGCGTATTTCCGCGCTCGGCGGCATGGGCAAGGCGCTCAAGGCCCGCAAGATGTTCGATCTGGCGGTGCAGCAGTTCCAAACCGCCAAGTCCGAGCTGCCCACCATGGACGACCTCAAGAAGGATGTCATCTACCAGCTCGCTGAATGCTACGAGGGCATGGGCCGCAAAGACGAGGCCATCATTGAATATAAACTGATCTACAGCGACGATATCGGCTTCCGGGACGTGGCGGACAAGATCAACGAGTTCTACTCTAGCAAGTAGGGCCAGGCTTCTTTTAGCGCCCACCAGGCTTTTCCCAGGCCGCGTCCTTCGTTGGACGCGGCTTTTTTGCGCAGCCTTTAGCTGCATCACGAGGCAAGCTCAGGCGCACGCTTCCCTGCGCGGGCTCATTGGTTATCGAGCCACGACGACAGGTCTGCGTCGTTTACGACGTGGGTTCCCAACTGGTATTCTGGGGCGAGTAGAGCGGCGTAGGCGGGGTCGGCGAAGCGACGGCAGTGGAGCAGCACACGGCAGCGCTGGCCGGGGGCGCGCACGAGGCGGCCCAGAGCCTGGTTTACCTTTTGCAGGCCTGGCACGAGGTAGGTGCGGCGAAATGCTTCAGGCGCGGGCGCATGGCGGGCGAGAGCGGCTTCGCGGGCGCGTTGGAGGGCGTTGAGCTCGGGCAGGGCAGGGCCGACCACCATCGCGTGGGTGATACGACCACCGAGGTGGTCGATACCCTCGGCGAAGCTGCCTCCGAGCACGAAGACGAGGACGTCGGCGAGGGCGAGCTGCACGTCGATCCAGGCGGATTGGGTCGCGAGGTCGACGGCGCGGGGTTGCAGGGCGCAGCGCAGGCCGGGCTGGGTGCGGTCGAGGTGGTCGATGATGCGCTCGGCGTAGTTATAACTGGGGAAAAACACCACGACCGGCCCGGCCGAGGCCTCGCGCAGCGTGGCGAGCGTCGCGGCGGTGGCGGCGTGGTGGCTTTCGCGGCGGCGGTAGGTGGTGTCTACGCGCAGGTCGAGCGCGACGTCGTAGGCGCGATCCCGCCAGGGTGCGGCAGGGGTGAGCAAGGTGAGCGCAGGTCGTGCGATCCCGGGGGAGGGCTGCTCCAGGCCGAGCAACGCTCCAAAAACGTCCGGCGGCGGTGGCGTCGCGGTGGCGAGAATGACGGCCGCGAATTCGCGTAGTTGTTTGCCAATGACAGGCGCGGCATCTAGGCAGGTGAAGCGCAGCATCGCGGCGGCAGGGGACCAGAGGAGTTTTTCCAGGGTGTGATCCTCCAGCCAGGCCAGCAGCGCGGGCAGGCGGAAGAGCAGGTCGGCGGAGGGGGGCGGCAGTGCGGCGTGATCGGGCGGATGCTTGAGCAGCGCCTCGGTGGCGGTGCGCAAAGCGGCGGCGAGGTCGTCTTCGGTATCGAGGTCCAACGAATCGGCGGGGGGGAGTGCGGCCAGCAGGCGCCAGAGCGCTTCCAAGGCGCGGCGCAATGGACGTGCGGTAGCGTCGGTTAAATCAGCGAGCAGGCCGTGCAAATCGTCGGCGGCGAGGGCGTGCGAGTGGGCTTCGGCCACACGGGCGGGCAGGTGGTGGGCTTCGTCGATCACGAGCAGCGTGGCGGCGGGGTCCCAGGTGGGTTGATCGACGAAGACGCCGCGGTTGGCGGGGGCGAAGAGGTAGTTGAAATCGCCGAGCCAGACTGAGCAGGCGGGCAGGGTGGCGCGGGCGATTTCGTAGGGGCAGATTTCGGCGGACAGGCCGGCGGCGCGTAGTGCGGGCAGGTCCCGGGCTTCGTCCGGAAAGAGATGGAAGCGCGACAGGCCGGCCTGTTGGTAGCGGCGGGGCAGATCGTGGAGAAAGCGGCAGCGTTCGCGGGTGCAGTGGAAGACGTCGTTGACGCAGTGTTCGCGTTTGGGGCGGATATTCCAAGCGGAGAGCTGCGGCGGGGCCGCGCCGGTGTTGGCGGCGGGCGGGGCCAGCATGGATTGCAGGGTGCTGAGCACGTGGAGTTGTCCCGTCGATTTGCCGGTCAGGTAAACGACGCGGTCGGCCCGTCCGGCGCGGAGCGCGGCGAAGGCGGCCTCGAGCAGGACGCCGGTCTTGCCGTAGCCGGTGGGGGCGGCGAGCACGACGGGTGGCGGTTGGGTGCCGTCGGCGGCGGGGTCGAGCGCGGCCGCGAGATCGGCGAGGATGGTTTCCTGGCCGGGGCGGGGGGCGGCGAAGGCGGGCTGCCAGGTGAGCGAGCGAAGGCGGGCGAGGCTGGCGTGGCGTTGTTCGATGAAATCGGCGACGAGATCGAGGTGGGCCTCGGTGGCGGCGAGGTCGCGGTCGTTGAAGTCGACGCCTTGTTGCAGGCCTGTGCCGGCCTCGACGAAGAGGAGTTGTCCTCGGAAAGACTGCCCGGGGTTGATGAGCTCACTGAGCCGGATGTAGAGACCGAGCTGGATAAAATGAGAGGGGTGGGCGGCGCGGAGCTCGTCGCTGTCGCGCGGGAGTTTTTCGAGGGTGGTCTTGATCTCGCGGACAACGTAGCCGGAGCCGGTGAGGTGGAGCTGGTCGATGCGGCCCTCGAGCTCAAAGCGCCAGCCGCGCCGGGCGAGCGTGCCGCGCACAACGGCCTCGTGCTGGCATTTGGAATCATCGGGGCCGGCGGCGGTGCGGAGCTCGCGATGCCAGTGCGAACCTATCTCCATGCGCCAGCGGGCGGAGGCGCCGTCGCTGGTGGCGCGGGGGCCGGGGGCGAAGGTGGCGAGTTCGCCTACGGCGAAACGGGCGATGCGGTTGGAGTGATCGAGGTTCAAGGCGGTGGATTTACCGTGAACACCGATTGCAGGGCTGCGCGCCGATGCAAGGGCTTGCGATAAAGCCTGTGTCGTTCGAGAGTATCCCCGCTGGTTTCCGGCGCGCACTCATGGACTTAAAAAATCGAAAAACCGTGGTGGTCGCCGGGGCCCGCGGTTTTGTGGGGCAGGTCTTGTGCCTCCAGCTGGCAAAACGGTTTCGGGTGGTGGCCTTGACCCGGTCCCTTGCGCACGGGCAGGGCCTGGATGAGGAGGGGATCGAGTGGCGGCGGTGCGACATGTTTTCCCTGCTGGAGACTGAGGAGGCGCTGAAGGGCGCCGACTACGCGGTCTATCTGGTGCATTCGATGCTACCCTCGTCACGACTTACCCAGGGGAGTTTTGTGGATATGGATCTCATCCTGGCGGATAACTTCGCTCGCGCGGCACGGCTGCACCAAGTGAAGCAGATCATCTATTTAGGCGGGTTGATCCCCAAGGATACAAAGCTTTCGCGGCATCTCGCGAGCCGTTTGGAGGTGGAGCAATCCCTCGGCTCGGGCTCGACGCCGGTGACAGCGCTGCGCGCGGGTTTGATCGTTGGTCCGGGCGGCTCTTCGCTGCGAATCCTTGTGAGTTTGGTGCACCGCCTGCCGGTGATGCTTCTGCCTCCCTGGGTAAACAGCCGGATGCAACCGGTCGCGATTCAGGAGGTGGTGCGTGCGGTGGATATGGTGATCGGCGAACCGGAGTATTTCGGTGCCAGTTACGACATCGGCGGGCCGGATGTGCTCACTTATCGCGAGCTGTTGCAGAAGACGGTGCGGCTCTTGGAGCGGCGCACATGGATGGTGAACGTGCCGTTTATCACGCCGGGCATGTCGAAGTTCTGGGTCGCGCTTTTCAGCGGTGCGCCGCGCACCTTGGTCGGTCCGCTGGTGGACAGCCTGAAGCACGACATGCTTGCGGAGCCGAATCCTTTGCTCGCCAGGTTGTCGGTGGGCGCGATGGGGTTTGAAGAGGCGCTGAGGCAATCGCTGGATGGTAAAAAACGGCTCATCCACACGCAACTCGACCGCATGCGACCGCGCGATTTACAGGTGATGCGCGCGGCCAAGCGCGTTCGCTCGGTGCAGCGTCTGCCGCTGCCGGAAGGTATCTCGGCCGCCTGGGTCGCGGAGGAGTATTACCGCTGGTTGCCGCGCTTCGTCTGGCCGTTTTTGGAGTGCGTGGTGGAGGACAAGACCGGGCGCTGCCGCTTCTATTTCGGCTCCCGCAGTGTGTTGTTGTTGGAACTGGCCTATTCGCACAAGCGCAGCACTCAGGATCGGGTGCTTTTCTACATCACGGGTGGCTTGCTCGCCAAAACCAGCGATAATAAAAAAGGCCGTCTAGAATTTCGAGAAATGCTCAATCGCACCTGCGTGCTGGCGGCCATTCATGATTTTTCCCCTACATTGCCGTGGTATTTTTATAATCTCACCCAAGCTATTGCGCATCTGATTGTGATGCGCCGCTTTGGCCGCAATCTCGCGCTGCAAAAAAAGCCGTCCGGTGCCTGATGGCCGCTTTCACCGTGCGCTCCGCCGAGAAGCCCGCCGCCGAGGTCGGCGTCGCCTCCGCTGCTCCGGGTCAAAAGTAATCGCCTCTGGCAAACTCACGTAGCGGAACGACGGAATCGTTTCGGGGGAGAAAAACGAAAGCGCTGCCGCGCTTCCGCTAAGCCAGAAGCAGCGGCAAGTATAGCACCCATCTCGTTTGCGTCCCGTCATTCTTTCTTTCACCGTCATTCCCATGAAAAAAACCTTCATCATCCTCGGCATCCTCGGCGTGCTTGGCTTGTTCGCGCTCATCGCTGTCGTCGCCGCCGTCAGCAGCTACAACGGCCTCGTCAACCTCCAGCAGGGCGTCGATGCCCAGTGGGCCCAGGTGCAGAATGTCTATCAGCGCCGTGCCGACCTCATCCCGAATCTGGTCAGCACCGTCTCCGGCGCCGCCAATTTTGAAAAATCCACCCTCACCGCCATTACTGAGGCCCGCGCCTCCGTCGGCAAGGTGACCCTCGACCCCAGCAAGGCCCCGACCGACGCCGCCCAGCTCGCCGAATTCGAGCGCGCCCAGGGCAGCCTCGGCTCCGCGCTCTCCCGCCTGCTCGTCGTCTCCGAACGTTACCCCGATCTTAAGGCAACCGGCAACTTCGCCACCTTGCAGGCCCAGCTCGAGGGCAGCGAAAACCGCATCGCGGTCGAGCGTGGCCGCTTTAACGACACCGCTCTCGCCTACAACGCCGCCATCAAGCGCGTGCCCGCCGTGTTCTACGCTGCGATGCTCGGCTTTAAGGAGCGACCATACTTCGCCGCCGCACCCGCCGCGCAAAACGCGCCCGAGGTGAAGTTCGACTTCTCCGCCAAACCGTGACCGTGCGCCGCCTGTGCCTCACCTTCCTTGCCTTGGTCTTTGGTTGCGTCGCGCTCGTTTCGCGCGGGGCCGAGACGCTCCCGCCCGCGCCTGCCGCGCATTTTAACGACTATGCCAGGCTCATCCCCGCCGCGAGCGCCAGCGCGCTCGATGCCCGCCTCGCCCAGTTCGAGCGCGAGACGTCCAATCAGATCCTCGTCGTCGTTTACCCTCGCATGGAGTCGAAATCCTCCGTCGAGGACTACACCGTGCGCATCGCCCAGAGCTGGCGCGTCGGCCAAAAGGCCCGCAACAACGGCGCCGTGCTTTTCGCCTTCATGGCCGAGCGCCAGCTCCGCATCGAGGTCGGCTACGGGCTCGAGGGCGCGCTGCCCGATGCCACCGCCTACGCCATCATCACGGATGAGCTGACGCCCCGCTTTCGCGCCGGGGATTTTACCGGCGGCTTTGATGCCGCCATCACCGCCATGATCTCCGCCACCCGCGGCGAATACACTGGCACCGGGCGCACCCGGGCCGAGCGCGACGGCACCGCCGGTGGCGGACGTAAGGGCGCCGGCGAGCTGCCACCTTGGGTGGTGATCGTGCTCTTCTTTGTTTTTGTGATCGGCAGTCATTTTTTCCGTCGCCTAAACCCGCGCAGCTCTCGCTACGGCGGCGGCTCCGGATGGTCGTCCGGTTCCGACTGGGGCTCCGGCGGCGGCGGCTCCGGTGGCGGTTTCTCCGGTGGTGGCGGCAGTTTTGGCGGCGGCGGCGCCAGTGGAAAATGGTGATACCCATGAACTCTTTCGAAACCCAACTCGACCACGCCCGCATCCGCCGCGCCATCGCCGCCGCCGAGCTGCGCACCTCCGGCGAACTCCGCGTCGTCGTGCACCAATTCCCGGCGGTGGACGCCCTCGCCGCCGCCAAGCAGGAGTTTGCGCGCCTCGGCATGGATCGCACCCGCGAGCGCAATGCTGTGCTCATCCTCGTCGCGCCGCTCTCGCGCACCTTTGCTCTCTATGGCGATACCGGCATCCACGCCAAATGCGGCCCCGCCTTCTGGCGGGAAGTCGCGGAGACGATGAGCGGGCATTTTAAGCGCGAGGCCTTCACCGATGGCCTCGTCCACGCCCTGGAGTGCGCCGGTGAGTTGCTCGCCGTGCATTTCCCTCGCCGCACCGACGATCGCAACGAACTCTCCGACGAGGTGGTGGAGCGCTTTCCGGTGATTTGATGCAGGGCGGGCCCGCTGGGCCCGCCGGAGAATAACACTTGCCATTCGTCACTCCAAACGCGGCCGGGACGTATTAGCCGTCCGGCTTTCGCCGTGGAGTAGGGGTGGAAACCTGTCGCCAAGCGCAGCAAGCCTAGGCATGACCATGTTCATCACATGAAAAGCTTTGAAGAACGGCTGCGCGGTGAGTCGGCGGATTGGGTGAGCGAGGGGGTGATCACGGCCGATCAGCGCGGCGCGTTGCTGGCGCGGCATTCCGATACGTCGGCGGCGGGGCGCTTCGCGGCCATCCTGGGCATTATCGGCGGCGGCTTACTGCTGGCGGGAGTCTGCCTGCTCATCGGCAACAACTGGCAGGAGATCGGCGACTGGGCAAAAATCATCGGGCTCGTGGCCTTGCTGGCGGGCGCTTACTTCGCGGGCTGGAAACTCAAGATCGAGCCCGGTCGCTACCCGAAAACAGGCGATGCGTTTTTCATGCTCGGGGCGGGCTTGTTCATGGCGGGCATCGCGCTGGTGAGTCAGATTTTCCATCTCAACTCGCGGCCTCCGTCCGGGGTGCTGCTATGGTGGCTGGGCATCGTTGCGGTGCCGTGGCTGGTGCGGGCCAAGGGCGCGCAGGTCGTGAGCCTCTTTGCCTTACTCGCCTGGTTAGCCATGGAGTTCAACCTGCGGGGCGGGTGGCTCGAACTGCGGCCGGACACGCGGTTTTTCGATGATGAAATGCGCGTTTTCGCGATGATGACCGCACTGGGTCTGGCGGTTTGGCTGGCGGGGCTGGCCTTGCGGGGCACAAAGCACGAAGACTTTTCCGGACTGCACGAGAAGTGGGGCGCCATGATCGTGTGCACAGGGCTGTATGCGCTCGGGTTTCTCAAGCATGCGTGGGAGTGGCATGACGGGGATGCGCCGGTGCGGCTCTTGCCGGTTCTGGTGGTGGCGGCGCTCGTCGCCCTGGCTGGGTGGGGCGCGTGGCGCACCAGCCGGCGCGAGGTGGTCGCGCTCGGCGGGAGCTTCGTCCTCGCGCTGGTGCCGGTCGGCGTGGTGCTGCTGGGCGCAAGCGTGGGCGATGGCGGCTGGCTGTGGAGCGCGTGCGCGTGGACGGGCTTGTTTGTGCTCAATGTATTTATGATTCGCTCCGGTCTGGCGAACGGACGCGAGGGCTGGGTGAACCTCGGGCTGGGCTTCATCGCGCTCAACATTGTGACACGCTACTTTGATCTTTTCGGCACGATGCTGGAGGGCGGGGTGTTTTTCCTCGTCTCGGGCGTGATTGTGCTGGTGCTGGGTTTTTATCTGGAACGGAAGCGACGGGGCTGGCTCGCCACGATGCGCGCGGAAAAGGAGGTCGCATGACTACGAAAACAGCACGCTGGATCTGGGTGGTGGTGGCGGTGCAAGTGGCCTTTCTGCTCGGCTGGGCGGGCTTTCACGAGGTGGTGCGTCATTCCGCGCCGACGGTGCGGCTGAAAACCCAGCCGGTGGATCCGCGCGATATTTTACGCGGGGACTACATGACCCTGAACTACGACATCAGCCGCGCGCCCAAGCCGGCGTGGTGGGGTAAATCGCAGGCGGAGGACGTGTTCGTGGTGCTGCGGGATGAAGGCGGCTACGCGGTGGTCGATACCATCCTGGACACCGAACCGGCGGCGGAGGAGACGCGACACTGGGTCGCAGCCAAGGCGACTGAAAGCAACGAGTCCGTGCGCATCGAGTATGGCGTGGAGCGCTACTTCGTGCCGGAAGGCAAGGGCACGCCACACTTCACCAACATGGAGGTCGAGGCCTCGGTGAGTGCGACGCACCGCCTCTACATTCGCCGCCTCTGGCTCGACGGGAAAACGTATCCCTGAGGCGGCGGTCAGGCCGAGGGCGTATCTGAGCGGGAAACCGCTCAGGCCTTGACGGAGTAGAGGGCGACGAGGGCGGCGCCGATGGCCTGGGAGAGCTCGCCGAGGGTGGCGGGAACGATCTTCATGCGCTCGCGCTGGGCGGGGAAGAGGAAGGGCGCGGCGGCGTTACGGATGCCGTCAAGGTAGCGCTGGCGGAACTCGGGGGTGGTGCTCTCGGTATCGATGAGGCCGCCGCCGATCACGACGATGCCGGGGTCGAGTGCCATGGCGAGATTGGCGACGTGGATGCCGAGGGCGCGGGCCTGGGTGTCGAAAATCTCCAGCGCGAGGGCGTCGCCCTTCTGGGCGCGACCGCGGAGGGAGAGCGCCTTGTGCTTGGGCGTGTCGGTCGAGGTGGCGAGCTCGTGGCCGGGATACTTGGGCAGGAGGGTATCGAGATACTGGGGCAGGCCGGAGATGGTGGAGTAGGCCTCGATGCAACCCCAGGTGCGCCCGCAGCCGCAGCGGAAGGCGGGGGCCTTGTCCAGACCATGACCGAGGACATGCAAGGGCACGGGCATGTGGCCTGCTTCCATGCCGGCGAACTGGTCGCCGGTGAGCGGCAGTCCCTTGGCGTCGATGTAGGCGGCGCCTAGGCCGGAGCCAGGGGCGAGAAGAAGGACGGTGGCTTTACTGTCGCCGCGCACGCGGGCGGCCTCGCCGACGCCGCCGAGGTCGCCGTCGTTACCCACGGAAAGGGCGATGGGGCGGCCGGCGGCCTGGGCGAGGGCGGCGGAGTAGTCGGCGTGAAAGTTCCAGCCGATGAAGCTCTCGGGAAGGTTGGCGGACTTGGCCAACACGCCGTAGCTCTGGTAGGGGCCGGGGAGGGCCAGACCGACGCCGCGCACCTGCGACCAGGAGAGGTGATTCTCGGTGAGGAATCCCTGCACCCCTTCGACCCAACCGGCGATGACGGCGGCGGTGCCGGCCTGGGAGTTGGTGGAACTCTGGCGGAGCTGGGTGGAGATGGGCGTGCCGTCGGCGTAAATACCGCCGGTCTTGGACGTGGTGGCGCCGGAGTCGGTGCCGAGGTAGATATCGCGCGCGGTGGTCATGGGAGGAGGTGTGGTGGGTGAGGATTTAGTTGCTAGAAGCCGGTGACTAGTAGCTTGCGGCTAGTGGCTGGGCTCACGCGCCGTGGCACTTTTTGAACTTCTTGCCGGAGCCGCAGGGGCAGGGGTCGTTGCGACCGGTCTTGGGCTCGGCGTGGCGGACGGGGACGGCTTTTTCGACGACCTGGCCATCGTAAACCCAGGCACCGTCCTCGCGGATGAAGCGGGCGTTCTCAACGTGCTTGCGCTCCTCGCCGTCGGTGCGGAAGGAGGCGACGAAATCGACCGTGCCCTCGTTGTCCGCAGGGCCGCCGCCGGTGGTGGTGCGGATTTCGAGGCCCAGCCATTCGGAGGACTCGGCCCATTTCTTGGCGTCGGCGGCACTGAAGTCGGCGCGCTGGTCGGCTGAGAGGGAGCGCTCGAGGTGGATGAAGTGAAGTTTCCCATACGCGGTGTAGCGCGAGCGCATCAAGGCTTCGGGGGTGGCGGCCGGCGCGCCGGCGAGGAGAGGGCCGCAGCAATCGGCGAACGGTTTACCGGAGCCGCAGGGGCAGAGTTCGGCAGCAGAGGAGGCGGAGGTGGAGACTTTGGGCTTGGTAGGCATGTAAGTGACTCATCGCGCCGAAGGATGGCGCCGGCGGCAAGCGTGGAAACCAACCGTTCGTGCTGCAGTGTTCAGGGCGCACGGATGACCGGGACGCTAAGGAAGCAGTCCGCAGTGAATGGCTGGGCAAATCACCCGGCCATCAGATGCTGGGCGGGGACCTACCGGAAGAGTTCCTGGTTGAGGAGGTTCTCGAGGTATTCCTGTTTGCCGCTCTTGAGGGTGGGCTCGCCGAGGGCGCCGAGGACGAGTTTTTCCAGGCTCTCGAAGCTGGCCTTTCCGGTCTCGATATCCTTTCCGTATCCCGAATCGTAGGTCGCATAGCGGGCGGCGACGTGGTTGGAGAATTTGCCTTCGGTGTTGATGCGGTGGGCGAGCTTGAGGGCCTGCGCATAGGTATCCATGCCGCCGATGTGGGCGTGGAAGAGGTCGGCGAGGTCGGTGGAGGGGCGGCGGAGCTTGGCGTCGAAGTTGAAGCCGCCCGAGCCGAGGCCGCCGTATTTGAGGATGCTCATCATCGCGAGGGTGAGCTCCTTGGTGTCGGTGGAGAACTGGTCGGTATCCCAGCCGACGAGTAGGTCGCCGGTGTTGGCGTCGATGGAGCCCAGCATTCCGGCGGAGCCCGCGACCTCGATCTCGTGCTGGAAGGTGTGGCCGGCGAGAGTGGCGTGGTTGGTCTCGATGTTGAACTTGAAATACTTGTGCAGTCCGTAGGTGCGCAGGAATCCGATGCAGGTGGCGACATCGAAATCGTATTGGTGCTTGGTGGGCTCCTTGGGCTTGGGCTCGATGAGGAACTGGCCCTTGAAGCCGATCTTCTTGGCGTAATCCACCGCGAGACCAAGGAAGCGGGCGAGGTGGTCCTGTTCGCGCTTGAGATTGGTGTTGAGCAGGGTCTCGTAGCCCTCGCGACCGCCCCAGAAAACGTAGTTCTCGCCGCCGAGTTCCTGGGTGACGTCGATGGCCTTCTTCACCTGTGCGGCGGCGTAGGCGAAGACGTGGGCGTCGGGGTTGGTGGAGGCGCCGCACATGAAGCGCGGGTTGCTGAAAAGGTTGGCGGTGCCCCAGAGGAGTTTGACGCCGGTGGCCTGTTGGAGGGACTTCGCGTGGGCGACGACGGCATCGAGGTTCTTGTTGGACTCGGCGAGGGAGGCACCCTCGGGGGCGATGTCGCGGTCGTGGAAGCACCAGAAGGGCGCGCCGATTTTTTGATAGAACTCGAAGGCGGCATCCATGCGAACCTTGGCGACGGAGACGGCGTCCTTTGAGGAGGATTCCCATTTGCGGACGATGGTGCCTGGGCCGAAGGGGTCGGCGCCGGTGCCGCGGAAGGAGTGCCAGTAGGCGATGCCGAAGCGGAGATGCTCGGCCATGGTTTTGTCGCCGACTTTTTCGGATGCGTTGTAGTGTTTGAACGCGAGCGGATTATTGCTCTTAGGGCCTTCGTAGGCGATTTTAGGGACACCGGCGAAGTGCTCGACGGCTTTGGTGGTCGTGGTGGCTTTGGCCATGGTGGTGTGGGTTCGAGGGGGAAAGAGCGGGCTTAGGTGCGTGGTTTGGCCAGAGTGGCGCCGGCGTCCCAAGTGGGATCGACATGTATGACGCGCCGTGGCGATGTCGGCTCAAGCATGCGACTGATGAGGCGTGCGACGGAGGAGGCACCGATGTCCTCATAGGGAACACGGACGGTGGCGAGTGCGGGCAGGCCGGGCGGGGGGGGCTGACCGTCAAACCCGGCAAGGCTTAGGTCGCGGGGCACCTGGATACCCAACCGGGCGAGGTCGGCGAAAAGTGCGAAGGCCTGGTGGTCTGCGGCGCAGAGCCAGGCGGTGGGACCGGATTTTTTGCGAGAGAGGGAGGCGACTCGGGCGGCGATCGATGCCGGCGTAGGATAGGCTGGCGCCGAGGCGTGGATATTGAGGACGTGATCGGCAACAAGATCGAGCCCATGTGCGGCCAGAGCGGCGGCGTAGGCCGCGTAGCGGTGCGAACCCCAGTGGCCGCCGGCAGGGTAGCGCCAGTGGAGGAATCCAATGTGCCGGTGGCCGAGCCGGACGAGGGCGGCGACGTGGCGGGCGACGGCGGTGTGGTCGGTGTCCACGAGGTCGGTGGCAGGCGCAGGCGCTGGATATTCCGTGAGCAAGGACACGAGGGGAAGCTTGCGCGCCAGCAAGGCCACGACGTCGTTAGGAAACGGATACAATAGAAGCGCTCCGCGCCAGCCGCCGGCCCGTATCCTCCTGAAAACCTCGCGGCGGCATTTCAGGGGATCGATGTCGAGACCGCCGCCGGCGAGGTCGATCACATCCACGCGGGCTGATTCCACCGAGGCGCGGCGGTGAATGCCTTCGAGCAGACGCGGAAGACTCCGCCCGTCGGCTGGAACGAGAGGGCGACCCAGCAGGACGCCGAAAGCAAGGGAGCGGGCCTGGCGGGTGCGGGATACGGCGCGGCTTGGGCCGGGGCGGTAGCCAAGCTGGTCGGCGAGGGCCAAAACGCGGGCGCGGGTCGAGGCGTTTATGGCCGGATGGTTTGAAAGGGCGCGCGAGACCGTGGTGTGCGAGAGGCGCAGGTGGCGAGCCAGTTCCAGCTGATTTATGGATGGGTTCGGGGAGCTCACGGGCGACGGTGGACCGGAGTTAGGTCCGGCCGTGAAGATTGTGCAATATAATGTGCACATGATTTATTTTTAGTTACTTCAAAATAACTAATGCATTATTTGTTAACTATTTAAAAATACAAAAACTTAAAAAATATGTGCACACGATATGATAAAAAATGCCCTGTGTGATAGTATAACCTGTTTGGAGTGTCCGCGCGCGATGTTTGCCGGTAAGACGTGATGAACCCCTTCCAAGAATAATCCTCGCGACCGATCACCCCCTTGCGCGGGATCAGTTCGGCCCAAGGAGTTGTGGACGACCTAATGCTACTTTTTTAAATGAGAATTGGCCGAACAGGTCGCTGAAGACGTAAAAAGAGACGGCTGTTTTCTTGTGCTTTTTTGCCTTTTCCAGGCCGTTATTAGGCGCTGATCAGCGCCTAATCCTGCACGACTCTCAAGCGCAGGAAGGCGGTGCCGGTGGGGGTGTCTTCGAGCGGAGTGGTAAAGACGTAAGTGACAAGATCGAAGGCGCCGTCGGCGACGGGCAAGCCGACGGGGGCGGCGGCGGCGGCGGCCCCGGGCGCGGTCAAACCCGCGACGGTGGTTGCGGCCTCGGGGATGAAAGTGGCTCCGGGGCGGGAGCGGAGCACGCGGGTGGTGAGGGTCAGGTAGGTGCGCCCTGCGATGGCGGCGGGATACTCGGCGGGGTCGAGTGCGCGCAGCGCGAGTTGCGGATGGTGGGCGGCGGCATCGGAGATGACGGGGTCGCCGCCGAGGAGCCATTCGAGGGCGTTGGCAAGGCCGTCGCCATCGGGATCGGCGGCGAAGGCGGCGGCCTCGACGGGCAGGCCGCGCGGGGCGATCCAGTCGGCGAAGCCGGGGAGGGCGAGCACGCGCAGGGTGCCGTTGCTATCGAGGGTGGAGGAGTCCCAGGCGAGGAGGGAGGGAAGGGCGGGCAGGGCGAGGGTTACGAAGGAACCGGAGCGCAGGCCGGCGGTGAAGAGGAGGAAGGAATCGCCGTCGGCCAAGGTGCCGCCGAGGTTGGTGACCTCGAGCGCGCCGCCGAGCGAGAGGGTGCCGCCGACGACGAGCTGGTCGCGCGTGGCGGCGGCGCGATTAAGTTCGAGGCGGGTGCTTGAGCCGGGAACGAGGGTGAGGTTGCCAGAGAAAGTCAGGGTGCCGACGCCGTCGGAGCCGGGAGCGAGCAGACCGCCCGAGAGGATCGCGGTCGCGCCGGCGAGAGAGCCTGTGCCGGTGAGGGAGCCGCCGGTATTCACGTTCACCGCGCCCGAAGCGGTGGAGCCGGTGACGCGCAGGGTGCCTGCGTTGACGGAGGTGGGGCCGGTGTAGGTGTTGGCGAGGGGAAGGGTCCAGACGCCGGGGCCGGTTTTGACCAGGGAGCCGGTGCCGGAAAGGACCTTGTCAAAGATGCCGTCGCCGACGCCGGCAAGGGTGAGCGCGCCGCCGGCGGTGCTGGTGATGTTGCCACCGCCGCGGGAGTCGCTTTTCACCGTCCAGGTGTCGCCGGCCTTGGCGGCTTCAAGGGTGGCGCCGCCGGCGCCGATGGTGAAGCCGGGGCCGTAGGGCGATTCGGCGGGGTTTTGGGGGACGCCGGCGGCGCCGCCGGTGTAACGGAGGGTGCCGCCGTTTATGATGAAGCGGGCGGGGTTGTAGGAGAGGCCGCCGAGAGCCTGGGTGCGGTAGGTGGTGTCGGTGATGCCGTAGCCCCAGCGGTCGAGCTCGAGGACGGAGCCGGCGTTGAGGGTGAGCACGGCGGAGTTGTTCCACGCGCCGGCGTAGAGCGAGCCGGTGTTGGAAATAGCGAGGGTGCCGCCGTTGACGGTGAGGTTGCCGGTGAAGGTGTTGGAGGCGGTGAGGGACAGGCGACCGGCGCCGTTCTTGACGAGGACGAGGCCGGTGGTGGCGCTGCCGTTGGATGCTACGCCGGCGAGAGTGAAGTCGCCCCCGCCGGAGAAAGTCACGGTGCGCGTGCCGGAGGCCCCGGAAGTCAGTCCGCCGAGAACGAGGTTGCCGGCGTCGGACTGGATGAGGTAGCTCGCGCCGCCGATCTGGACGGAGAGGACGCCGAGGGTGTTGAGGCCGGAGAGATTGCGGACGGCGGGCACGGTGTTGTTGCGCCCGTTGAGGGAGAGGGAGGCTGAGGTGGCGATGTCGCCGAGGGCGGCGCTGAGCTCGAGGGTGGAGGAGCCTGAGTTATTGGTGCGTATCTGGAGCGTCGATACGTCGGCGATGGCGTCGGAGTGGGCGACGCGGACGACGCCCTGGGCGGCGGTGCTGCTGGCGTTGTCGATGTTGACGAGGCCGGAGAGGCTGCCGCCGCCGGCGAGAACAAGGGTGCCCGCGCCGGATTTTGAGAAGCCGTTGGAGCCTTCGAGGGGTAGGGCGAGGGTGGCGGTGTTCTGGTTGACGGCGATGGCTGGCGAGGTGGAGGAGCCGGTGTCGAGGGTGAGGGAGGCGCCATCGGCGGAGAGGAGCGTCCAGCTTTGGGCGCCGGAGTTGTCGCCGAAGGAGAGGGAGCCTATGCCGCGCGAGCTGTCGAGGGTGACGGAGCGGTCGGCGGTGATGTCGAGGGTGGAGAAGTTGGCGGAGGCGTTGGCGCCATTGGCAGGGAAGGAGGATGTCCATTTGAGGACATCGCTCCAGTTGCCGTCGGTGTCGGTGAGCCAGGTGCCATTGCCGATGACGTAGGGCATGCTGATGGCGAGCACGGCGGAGTCGCTGGCGCCAGTGGCGTCGGTGGCGGAGACGACGAACTCCTGAGGGCCATCGTTGGCGAAGCCGGGGGTGCCGGAGAGGGTGCCGTCGGCGGCGACGAGGAGCCAAGAGGGACCGGATACCTTGGCGTAAGTGAGGCTATCGGCCGGGTCGGCGTCGGTGGCGGAGCCGGCAAGGCTGCCTGAGTAGGGTTGATTTTGAGTGGCGGAGCCGCCGACGATGGTGGCGGAGGCGAATTGAGGGGCTACGTTGGCACTCTGCATCGCGGTGATCTGGGCGGGGGTAAAGGCGAAGTCGGCGATGCGCACATCGTCGAGCAGGCCGGCGAAGAGCGGGTCGGAGGAGAAGCGGCTTTTGCCGAGGTAGTTCAGGTCGGCGCTGACCTGCGACGGCGTGATGGAAATGGGGCCATTGGCGGCCTCGGTGCCGTTGACGTAGAGGCGTGCGGTGCCCCCAGTGAGTGTGACGGCGACGTGGGTCCACTGCCCGATAGGGAGGGCGTTGGCGGTTTGCACGGTCTGTTCTGAGCCTGAGTTACGGGTGGCAAAACGCAGGTGGCCGCCGGTGGCGCTCGTGGTGAGGAACAGGTAGCGCGAGGTGTCTTTGCCGAAGTCGAAGATGCGTTGCCAGCTTGCTCCGCCGTCCCAGTAAACCCAGGCGGCGAAGCTGAAGGAGGACGAACCGGCGACATCGGGCGGGAGCTGGAGGTGTTGGGTGGTTCCGTCGAGGCGCAGGGCCTGGCCGGTGCGGCCGGAGGCAAAGGCGGGACGGCCGACGGCGATGGCGTTGTTGCCCTGGCCGGAAGAGTCGAGGGTGTCGCCGTCGAGGGCGAGCTGGGTGAGGGCGCGCGAGCCGGTGCGCGGGAGACGTTGGACGTAGCTCATAGGCGCGACGTTGTCGCGATATGCGATACCGGCCGGGGTGAGTCCGCCGGTGTCGTAGGTCATCTGGCGCATGTATTCAACTTTGCTGTAAATGGAGTAGCGCTCGATCCAGGGGGTGTCATCCATCATGGCGATGAACTCACCAATGCGAGTGGCGTTCTGGGCGTAGGAGGGGTCGGTGCAGGTGGTCCAGTCCGCGCCGTTGTTGAATTCGGTGACCCAGAGGGGACGGCCGGTCTGGACGTGGATGGCGTAGAGCCAATCGTAGAGCTGGGAGGCGGTGAAGCCGCAGCGGTAGAAGTGGACGGCGACGTAGTCCACGCGCAGCTTGGCGGCGTCGGCCTTGGTCATGAAATCGTAGAGCCAGCTCAGGCCGCCGTCGGTGGTGACGGGGGAGCCGATACGCAGACCGCTGGCGAGGAGTTCTGGCCACACGGCGATGGCCGTATCCACGGAGCCATTATTGAGGGAGGTGTAGGAGTCCTCGACTGGGTTGTCGGGCTCGTTGTAGCCGAGGACATGGGTGGAGTCGGGCTTGTTGGTCGGGTAGGCGGGCCACCAGCGTTGTTGGCGGATGGGCACGTATTCCCAGTCGAGCGCGGAACTCAGGTTGTTGTCCCAATTGTAGTGCCAGGTGGCGTTCAGCGTGGTGGGGCCGACGTCGGCGGAGCCCTTTTTGGAGACCCAGCGCCAGGGGAAGACGCGCACGAAACGGATGGCGTTATCCATCGAAGAGGGCAGGCGACCGATTTCGAGATCGGCGTCCTGGGCGATGTAAACCTGGCTGGGGCCGCTGCCGTTGGTCTGGGTCGAGAACGTCGCCATGTAGCCTCGTTTGAGTTTAAAGGAGCTGATGTCGCGGTTGAAGGTGCCGAGGGCGGTGGCGCTGTTATAGTAGGTGTATTGGGCGAAGGTGCGCGAGGAGCCGCTGAAATCTCGTCCGGTGAAGGCCTGGAGCGGCTCGTAGGAAGGCGCCTGCGGGATCACCATCGCGCCGAGTTCGTATTGGACGACGCGCACGTTGTAACCGGAGACTGCGGCGGCGGAGTTGACCCGTAGTTGAGCGAGGTAAGTGGAGACGACGACGGAGGGCTTGACGGAGGTGAAAAGAACCCAGGAGTTGGGCGAAGTGAGGTTGATGATGCTGCTGGAGAGCGGGGTGGCGGCGGTGAGGCGCAGCTCGGAATTACCGCTGAGGGTGACGGTGGCGGCGGTGAGGGACGCGTAGGTTTGCACGCCCTCCGAGAGCGTAATAAGCTGGGCGCTGGCGTAATGCGCCGCCGCGAAGGAAAGGAGCAGGGCAAGGCATGGCACGAGCCAGCGGGGCAACACAAGGGGCATCGGGGTAGAAGGAATGGTTGTAGTGTATCCTGAAACCGGGACTAAAACAGGTGGGACTGACTTTAACGTAAACTAGCCCGGCCTCCCGCTCGGCGATGTGCACCCAAATAATGCTGAGCTGGCTTAGGTCTGAGACATGGAGCGGTGAAAACGGGGTTGCGGCCGCGGTGCGCAAGAATGGCGCGGAGACAAGCCGCCAAGTTGTATCAGGGTCTGGGCTTTCGCGCCCGAGTGCCGATGCCTGGACAAGGTGTCAGGGGAGGAGGCGAATGCACTGGACACAAAAACGGCGCCGCGCGG
Source organism: Verrucomicrobia bacterium IMCC26134 (assembly GCA_000972765.1). Lineage (GTDB taxonomy): Bacteria > Verrucomicrobiota > Verrucomicrobiia > Opitutales > Opitutaceae > IMCC26134_A. The sequence goes on from CP011265.1 coordinate 1,543,992, forward strand.
AGAGCACGGCGCCGGAAGCGCGATAGGCGGGCCGGTCCTGGACTGCCGGAGACCGGGGCCGGGCAATGGATTACAGGTATTTGTCGGTCACGGCGCCTTCGGAGGCGGTGCTGACGAGCTTGGCGTATTTGGCGAGCACGCCGCGGGTCTCACGAGGAGCGCGGGGCTTGTAGGATGCCATGCGGGCGGCGTAGTCGGCGTCGGGAATCAGGAGGCTGATCGTGTTTTTAACGGCGTCGATTTCGATGACGTCGCCATTTTTTACGATGCCAATGGGGCCTCCCTTGGCGGCTTCGGGCGTGATGTGGCCGACGTCGAAGCCGTGCGAACCGCCGGAGAAACGCCCATCGGTGATGAGGGCTACGTCCTTGATGAGGCCGCGACCGGCAATGGCGCTGGTAGGTGAAAGCATCTCGCGCATGCCGGGGCCGCCGACCGGGCCCTCGTTGCGGATGACAACGACGTCGCCCTTGACGACGTCGCCACGGAGCACGCCCTGGAGCGCGTCTTCCTCGCCCTCGTAAACCTTGGCGGGACCCTTGAAGTAGAGGCCTTCCTTGCCGGTGATTTTGCCAACGGCGCCGCCGGGGGCGAGGTTGCCGTGGAGCACGCGGAGATGGGTGTCGGCCTTGATGGGTTGGTCCCAGGGGCGGATGACGTCCTGCTGGTCGGGATAAGATGGGTAGGGCTGCACTTCCTTCAGGGATTCGGCGATAGTCTCGCCGGAGACGGTGAGGGCGTCGCCGTGGAGCAGGCCGCGGTCGAGAAGGATCTTCATCATCGGGCGGATGCCGCCGATGCGGATGAGGTGGGCCATGCCGTATTTGCCGAAGGGTTTCACGTCGGCGAGGAGCGGGACGCGTTCGCCGATGGTCTTGAAATCCTGGAGGGTGAGCGGAACCTCTGCCGAGTGGGCGATGGCTAGGAGGTGGAGGATGAGATTGGTCGAACCGCCCAGCGCGAGGCAGACGGTGATGGAGTTCTCAAAAGCCTTCCGGGTGAGAATGTCGCGAGGTTTGATGCCATTTTTGAGCATGGCCATGACGGCGGCTCCGGCGCGTTCGCAGTCCTCGCGCTTCTCCTTGCCGACGGCGAGCTGGGCGCTGCTGTTGGGCAGGCTCATGCCGAGGGCCTCGATGGCGGTGGCCATGGTGTTGGCGGTATACATGCCGCCGCAGGAGCCGGGACCGGGGATGGCGGTGGCCTCGACGTCGCGCAGGCCGGCGTCGGTGAGCTCGCCCTTGGCGTGTTTGCCGACGGCCTCGAAGACGGAAACGATGTCGAGGGGCTTCTGTTTGTCGCAGTCGGCGGCAGCGAAACCAGGGAGAATGCTGCCACCGTAGATGAATACGGCGGGGCGGTTGAGTCGCGCGATGGCAATCATGCAACCGGGCATGTTTTTGTCGCAGCCACCGATGGCAACCAGGCCGTCGAAGCCCTCGGCGGCGACTGCGGTCTCGATGGAATCGGCGATGACGTCGCGGGAGACCAGGGAGTAGCGCATGCCCTGCGTGCCCATGCTGATGCCGTCGGTGACGGTGATGGTGTTGAAGTAAACGGCCTTGCCGCCGGCGGCGTTGATGCCCTTTTGCGCGTGCTCGCTGAGATCGCCGAGGTGGACGTTGCAGGGCGTCATGTTACTGGCGGACGAAGCGACGGCGATCTGCGGCTTCTTGAAATCCTCGTCGGTGAAACCGACGGCGCGCAGCATGGAGCGGGCGGGGGCGCGGTCATTGCCGTCGACAACGACGGAGGAGTGCGGACGAGGGGTGGAGGAGGGAATTTGGCACATGGCGTTAAAAGAGGATAAACAAAGCCGGGTGGCGGGTGCCCGGGCAAGCGTCATGTCATGGCAACCATCTAGGTAGATTGTTATAGGCTTTCCTCATGTTATCGTGCAGCCCCCGCTGGAGATATCAGGACCTGCTTTATGCATCGTCGTCCAGAAAAGCGCCCAAATTTACCGATGAACTAGGCTCTAATTGTCAGGCTGGGGATAACGTGCTTATGTAGAAATAATCCTCGTAGGATCATTTTCCTGTGGGCGCGGCGAGATCTTGCGCCCTAAGTTTTGTAAAAATGAAAATCTACTTCATGGGAATCTGCGGCACGGCGATGGGGAACGCAGCGCTTCTGGCGCGGGCGGCCGGGCATGAGGTGATCGGGGCCGATGCTGGCGTTTATCCTCCCATGAGCACGGTGCTGGCCGAGGCGGGCATCTCTCTGCACGAAGGCTACGATCCCGCGCGCCTGCACCAGCTCGCGCCTGATCTCGTGGTCATCGGCAACGCCATGTCGCGCGGCAACCCCGAGGTGGAGTGGTTGCTTGATACCCGCGCGCTCGCCTACACCTCCTTGCCGGCGCTGTTGCATGATACCGTGCTCAAGACCCGCAAGAACATCGTGGTCTGCGGCACGCACGGCAAAACCACCACGACAGCACTGGCTGCGTTTTTGCTGCGTGAGAACGGGCGCGATCCCGGTTTTCTGATCGGCGGCGTGCCGCTCGATCCGCCGGTGGGGAATCACCTCGGCGCGGCGGGCGATCCTTTCGTGATCGAGGGCGATGAGTATGACAGCGCGTTTTTCGACAAACGGTCGAAATTCATCCACTATGCTCCCCATGTGGCGGTGTTAAACAACCTCGAGTTTGACCACGCCGATATCTTCCGCGACCTCGCGGACGTGCAGAGGACTTTTTCGCATCTCACGCGCATCGTCCCGCGTAAGGGCTGGATCGTGCTCAATGGCGACGACCACAACCTGAGAGCGCTCGGACCGCTGGCCTGGACCCGCGTGGTGCGCGTAGGTGTGGAAGAAGGGAACGATGTGCGAATCGAGAACTTTTCGGAGGATGCGACCGGCGTGCAGTTCACCCTGACTTGGGCGGGTAAAAAGTGGGGCGATGTCCGCTGGGCTTCTCCCGGGATTTTTAACGCCCGCAATGCCGCTATGGCCGCCACGGCGGTAGCACTTGCGACGGGAGGGGCGCCGGAGGCGGGGGCGCTTCCCGGTATTTCCCTGGCGCCACTGGCGCGGTTTCGCGGCGTAAAGCGCCGGCAGGAGATTCTGGTGGCCACCCCGAAGCTTACGGTCATCGAGGACTTCGGGCACCATCCGACGGCTCTGGCGGAGACCCTTACGAGCCTGACGAATCGTTACCCGGGTGCCTTGCTGACGGCCGTCTTTGAGCCGCGAAGCAACACGGCCCGAACGAAGACTATGCAAGTCGGATTCATGCGCGCGCTGGCCCAGGCCGATGAAGTGTTTCTTGGCGCGGTCAACCGGGCGGACAAGCTCGCGGAGTCGGAGCGTTTTGATGCCGAAGCCGTAGTCGAGCACCTCGAAACTCAGGGCGTGTATGCAGCGACAGCCGCAACCAATGCGGAAGTGCTAGTCAAGCTGCGTGAAGCCACGCTGGTCAGCGAAGGCGCACTGGCCGTGAAAAACCGTGTGGTGGTGTTTTTCTCCAACGGTAGTTTCGACGGCATCATCGCTGCCTTTGCGGCGGCGGCGAACGCGGAGTGAAGGCTGGACTAACTGCTCCTGCGCACTGTTTTCTCTGTGACTAAGTAAACGCTCCTAGAAATACGAGATTTCTACCTGGATACAGGGCGTTACACACGGGTAGGGTTATTTTTAGCAACCACTCCATGAGTCTTTAAACGAATGGAAGCATTTTACGCGAAATTACTTAAAGCGATTGCAGGGGCATCTGGCATACACTCAGTAAACTCCTGCTTTCCTCTACTTGCCTTTCGGCCTGCTTTCGTAATTTCGATGACATGTCCCGCCTTGATTTCGTCCGTTCCCGTATCGCGCCAGCCCGCCAGCGCCTGCTTGCCCACCCGCTCTACGGGCGCATGTCCTCGCTCGATGACGTGCGCCTCTTCATGTGTTCGCATGTCTTCGCGGTCTGGGATTTCATGTCGTTGTTGAAACGACTCCAGCGCGATCTGACCTGCGTATCCATTCCGTGGGTGCCGGTGGGCGATGCGGAGGTCCGCTTCCTCATCAATGAGATCGTCTGCGGCGAAGAGTCCGACGTGGATCCGCAGGGAGGGCGTATCGCGCATTTCGATCTTTATTTGCGGGCCATGCGCGAGGCAGACGCCAACACTTCCGCGGTCGACAAGGCCTTGGCGTCCGTGCGAGCGGGCGGTTCTACCGCCTCCGCGTTGCTTTCTGCCGGCGTTCCGGTTGGAGCTGCCGCCTTCTCTGGTGCGACTTTCGCTTTGGCTAAGACTGGAAAATCGCACGAGGTCGCCGCAGCGTTCACCTTCGCACGCGAGGACCTGATTCCTGATATGTTCACCGAGCTCGTCTCGCGTCTTAGTCGCGAATACCCGGGTAAGCTCGACACTTTCCGCTACTATCTCGAGCGGCACATCGAGGTCGATGGCGGGCATCACGGTGCCATCTCGTTACGCATGGTCGAATTGCTGTGCGGCGATGACGACCACAAATGGGCTGAGGCCGCCGCCGCTTCCGTGGCGGCGATCGAGGCGCGCGTAGCGCTATGGGATGCGATCACCGGCGAATTACGCAGTCAGGCATAGAGGGTATCCGGGGGATCTCCACGGCCTCCGCCGCTTTCGTGGTCGATGAGAGCGTCGGCCGTTTTTATGTCCGTGGGACTCACCTTGCGCAAACGCGGCGGCGTAAGTGAGGCAGGGTTGAGTGAAGGTCGATTTCCCCTGCGCTTTTACCCGGCGCGGATTATGAGGTCGTTGACGTGGCCGCAACCGGGGAGGGCTTTGATGCGGGCGAGCACGGTGGCTTTGTGGAAATTTAACTCGGTGCGCACGATGGCATGGCTGCACAGGATGGTGAGCTTGCCTTTGGGGTCGATGAGCCCGGGGTGCGAGTAGTGGGAGTTTCCCTGGCCTGCGAGCTGGGGCCATTGCTCGCGAATGGCGTCCTCGGGCGAGGCGCGGCCGATCCGGTGTTGAACCAGCAGCTCCTCTATAAGTGGCGAAAGGGATTGGGTGGGGCGCTTGATTTGACGTGCCGGTGTGCGGTCGGGGACGCCTCGGAAGGCCGCGATGAGCTGTCGCGCGACATGGTGAAAAGGATCTTTGGCAGGTGTGGCCACGGAGTAAGAAACAGAACCGGCTTTAATCTTTGGCGGCGCGGACGTCGAGGGCGTCGCGCAGGCCATCACCGAGCAAGTTAAGCGAGAGCAACGTGGTGGCGAAGATACCTCCAGGGAAAATGAGGAGCCACGGGTAGTTTTCCATTTTGTCGGCACCGTCTTTGATAAGCGTGCCCCAACTACTGAGCGGCGCATCCACGCCCAGACCGAGGAAGCTGAGAAAACTTTCCAGCATCATCACGGCAGGAATGGTCAAGGTGGTGAAAACGATGACGGGGCCGAGCACGTTGGGAACGATGTGGCGGAAGATGATCCGCGTATGACTGTAGCCGAGGGTGCGGGCGGCCTCGATGTATTCCATTTTCTTCACCGTGAGGACCTGGCCGCGCACGATGCGCGCCATGGTGAGCCACTCGACTGCACCTATGGCGGCGAATAGACCGACAATCTTGCCAATGCCCTGCAGGTTGCCGAGGGGAGTATACCCAAAGACGGAAAATCCGCGTAGAGCGGAGTCGAGGTGGTTCATCGGTTCTTTGAGGAAGACCATCATTAAGATGACAAACACGGTGAAAGGCAGGGCGTAGAGGATGTCCACGACGCGCATCATGAAAGCGTCCAGTTTTCCGCCTGTATAGCCGGCGATGGCACCGTAAGACACGCCAATGGTGAGGGCGACGCAGGACGCGATTAGGCCGACCATAAGCGAGATGCGGCCACCGTAGAGCAGGCGGGCGAAGAGATCGCGTCCGAGTTCGTCAGTGCCGAACCAATGCACGGGCGATGGCGGGGTGGCGCCAAGGGCAAGGTTTTGGTCTTGGTAGGAGAGACCGAAAACGGTCGGCACCACCACGCAGAAAAAAGTCAGCGTGAGCACCACGATGCCGGCGATGACGGCGAGCCGGTTGCGACGCAGCCTTAACCAGGCATCGCGCCACGGCGAGTGGTGCTCATCGGCTGCGTTTGAATTGGAGATGGCCGAAACTTCGAACACGGAGCCGCCCGGAAGGCCGGAGCTTTTATCAACCAATGATTCACCAGATGGTTTGTCGTCTAAACTCATGGGGGTGTTTAGTCGAATTTGAGCCGCGGGTTGAGCCAGACCTGGATGACGTCTACAAGCAGGTTGAGGGCGATGATGAGCACGGCGTAGAGGAGGACGGTGCCGCTCACCAAAGTGTAGTCCCGGTTAAAGGCGGACGTAACGAACTCCCGTCCGAGGCCAGGAATCTGGAAGATGGTCTCGATGACGAACGAGCCTGAGATGATGCCGGCGATGGCGGGCCCCAGAAAGGTGACGACGGGCAGCAGGCCGCCGCGCAGGGCGTGCTTGAGCACGATGCGCGTTTCGGACGCGCCCTTGGCGCGCGCGGTGCGGATGAAGTCCTGATTAAGCACCTCCAACATGCCGCCGCGGGTGAGTCGGGCGATGTAGGCGGCGTAGACGAGGCCGAGGGTGGCGGCGGGCAGCACACGATCCGAGGCAAAATACCAGCCGGAGGCACTGAACCAGCCGAGCTTGAGGGAGAAGAAGAGCACGAAGAGAGGCCCCATGACGAACGTAGGCACACAGATGCCGACCATCGCAAACGTAGATGCGGCGTAATCGATGCCGGTGTTGCGCTTCATGGCGGCGATGACACCGAGCGGCACTCCGATAGCGAGAGCGACGCTAAGGGCGAGCAGTCCGAGTTCGAGCGAAGCGGGAAGTTTATCCGCGATGATTTCGTTGACGGTGCGGCTCGGGTATTTGAACGAAGGTCCGAGATCCACGCCGAAGGAGCCCTTGAGGTCGAAGTCAGCCTTGGTGTCGAAGTCGGGGCCATCGGCCAGGCGCCAAGGCTCGAAACGTTTTGGGGTGATATCCCAGAGGTAGGCGCCGTATTGAGTGAGGAGCGGTTTATCGAGGCCGTAGTGGGCTTCCAGGTTTTTCATGATTTCCTTGGACACGGCCTTTTCCGCGGTAAAGGGCCCGCCGGGCACGAGGCGAAGCATAAAAAAGGTAACGGTCGCGAGCACGAAGAGAACCGGAATGGTCTCTAGCAGACGACGTAGGATAAAGCGGAACATGGCGCGAAAACGGAATGAAGTCGGGCTAGATTAGATTATCTGATTCAAGTTGGAAAACAGCGCCGGTGGCGGGTATCTGGTGCGGAACTCAAGTCTTCGTTTTTGCTGCACCATCCGGCGGTGCCGGTGAGATATCGATGTATTGCCATCCCCGGTTATCGAGGATGTTTGGCACCCAGTTTTGCACCCTCGGATTGATGAGGAAGACCCGTTTATAAAAGTAGACGGGGATGACGGGCACATCTCGCACGATCAGGTTTTCCATCTGACGGTAGACAGCGAGACGCTCTGCGGCACCTGCGGTGGCGAGGGCGGTGGCGAGGAGGTGGTCGTAGGCGGGATTGGCGTAGCCGGTGTCGTTGTTGCCTCCGTCGGTGATCCACAAGTCGAGGAAAGTCTCGGGATTGGGATAGTCGCCAATCCAGGCCGCGCGGCTGATGTCGAAATTGAGGTTGTGCTGGGAATCCAGATACACTTTCCACTCTTCGTTGCGAAGGGAGATATCGATGCCGAGATTGGTGCGCCACATTTGCTGTATCGCCTCGGCGATCTGCTTGTGGCCCTCGGAAGTGTTGTAGAGGAGTTCGATCGGGCGCATACCCTTGCCTTCGGGGAATCCGGCCTCGGCGAGAAGGCGGCGGGCCTCGATCAGATCGGACTTGAGCTCGGTGTCGGGCGTGAAACCGGCGTAGGCGGGGGTAATGTTATAGGCGGCAGTCTGGCCGGCGCGCAGGATGGTTTTGATGATGGCTTCGCGATCAAAAGAAAGGGCCAGAGCGCGGCGCACCCGGGCGTCGTTGAGCGGAGGGCGGGTGGTATTCAGGCGGTAGAAATAAGTGCCGTAGTAGGGATCGATGCGCATGAGCCCGGGGGATTTCGAGCGATATTCGTCGATTTTACTGGTGGGGATGGTGCTGGTCACGTCGAGCTGACCGCCCCGGAACATGCGTTCCTCGGCATCAATGCTATCGATGGCGTAGAAGGCGATGCCGTCGAGCTTCACGGCCGGGGCGTTCCAGTAGGTCGGCGAACGGGTGACGGTGATTTTTTGATTGGGAAGCCAGGACTCGAGTTGGAACGGGCCGTTTCCGACGAGGTTGCCGGCGCGCGTCCAGGCATTCCCCTTGCGATCCGCCGGGCCGAATTTCTCGATGGTGGGAAGGTGGACGGGAAACCACGAGTAATGCTTCAATAACTCGAGCAGATAGGGAACGGGGTGATTGAGGTGCAGGACGAGTGTGTGGGCATCGGGTGCGGAAAACCCGGTGGCGGCGAAGTCGGTGATCTTGCCGGAATTAAAATCCTCGGCTCCGACGACGTGGAAAAGGTTTCGCGCATACTTTGCCGCCATGGTCGGCGTCAGGATGCGCTGGTAAGAACGCAGGAAGTCGCGGGAGGTGACGGGCTCGCCGTTGGACCAGCGGGCGGTGGAGCGAAGGTGAAAGGTCCAAGTCAGGCCGTCGGGTGCGGTTTCCCAAGATTCGGCGACGCCCGGGGAGATACCCTCGCCGGAGGGGTGGTAGTTCACCAGCCCCTCGAATAGCGCCGTGATAATATTGTTTTCGCTGACGCCAGTGACGATATGCGGGTCGAGATCTTCGGGTTCGGCGCCGTTGCCGTAAGCCAGTATTTTAGCCGCAGCAGCTGCCGGGGCGCCAGAGCGCGAACAGCCTGCGAGAAGGAGGACGGACACTAAAACCAAAACCAAGGAGGGCAGGCGCATGCAGGGATTGCAACTAGTGGCGCGCCAAGGGCAAGCGGACAGGCGGTGTCGTTATAAGAAAACAATCTTCCAGCCTTGGGCTGGGGGCAGCCTGGCTGCGGTGTTTTTTTTCGGTGGAGTTAGGATCGGAGCGGATTGCGATCAAGGGACGCAAACGGGTGATGGCGAAGGCGCCCAGACCGGAGAATCGCTCCAGGTCGTTTTCAGATTTTCGCCGCGCGGAACCGAAGGCCGCTCTAGTGGCGCACCGGAATTCCAACGCTGGCGAGGTGGTTTTTCACCTGTGAAACGGTGAGGGTGCCGAAATGGAATAGGCTGGCGGCGAGCACGGCGCTGGCGTGGCCAGTGTGGATGACTTCGGCAAAGTGGTCGAGCTTGCCTGCGCCGCCGCTGGCTATGACGGGCACGCTCACGGCGTCGCTCACGGCGCGGGTGAGCGGGCAATCAAAACCGGCGAGGGTGCCGTCGGCGTCCATCGAGGTGAGCAGGATCTCGCCAGCGCCGAGGCGCACGGCTTCCTCGGCCCACTTCACGGCATCGAGCTCGGTGCGATTGCGGCCCCCGTGGGTGTAGACGCGCCAGGAGTGGCCGTCGGGTTCGCGTTTGGCGTCGATGGCGAGGACAATGCATTGCGCACCGAAGCGATCTGAGGCCGAGCGGATGAGCTGCGGATCCTTGATCGCGGCGGTGTTGATGGAAACCTTGTCGGCGCCGCTTTTTAGCATGGCCTCGATGTCGGCCACGGTGCGGAGGCCGCCGCCGACGGTGAGGGGCATGAAGCACTGCTCGGCGGTGCGGGCCACGACATCGTGCATGATGCCGCGTCCATCCGAGGAGGCGGTGATGTCGAGAAAAACGAGCTCGTCCGCGCCCTGGGCGTCGTAGGCCTTGGCGGATTCCACGGGGTCACCGGCATCGCGGAGCTCGAGGAATTTGATGCCCTTGACCACACGACCGGCGTGGACGTCAAGGCAAGGAATTACTCGTCTCGATAGCATCAGAGGGAAGTCAGGTTTTTAACGCAAAGCCGCCAAGGCGAAAAGCGAGGGGATGATTGTAGGGATGGAAGTCATCTTCTCACTCTATACGTCCTCTGCGTCTCCGCGGCTTGGCGTCAGACCGGTTTGCCGCCCGCTTAATCGACGTGGGTGACGTCGGGCTCGAAGTTCACCACGAAGCGGTAGACCTGGCCGGGACGCATGATGAGCGGGTGATCGCGGAGGAGGGTCTGGACGTAGTGGATTTTTCCGAAATTGGTGCGGTAGGCGGGATCTTGGGAGACAACCTCGGTCTCCTGCCAGACGCCCTGGAAATCGTCCTTCTGGACGGTGCAGCGATGACCCTGTGCGCCGAGGGAAGGCATGCCTGAGACGCGATACCTCGAGTGCGGAGCGGCGATGACGAGTTGGTAGCGGAACTTGTCGAGGGTGACCTGTTGTTTGACGGTGTAGGCGTATTCGCAGCTGATGGCCGGACCGGTGAAGTTCCATTGCACCTTCACGGAACCCAATCCCTTGAGCAACTCCTCCTGGATATTGATTAACTCGGGTTGATCGTAGCGGAAGTAGAAGCTGTTGCGCAGGCCCAGGCCGGTGACGCAATTTTTTCCGTAGAAGGCGGGTAGGGTGACATTCGTGCCGAAGGTGAGTTCGGGCACCATGACGGGAAGATAGGTGTTGTTCGGCCAATCGAAGACGCCCGGCGAGTGGGGGAAGGGCAGGGAGTCGGCGGTGATCTGACCGCCGGCGCTGATGAGCGGGATCTGGGCGTGCAGACCGGTCTCGGCGTTGCGATAGACAAAGAGACCTTGTTCCTTGCGGGAGGATTTGTCGAAAATGACGAAACGTCCGATTGTGCGAGGTGCTTCGGTTTTGCCAGAGTTGAGGGGCATGCCGATGGTCTTGGCGAGGCGAGCCCACTGGCACAGGTAGCGGGCCGCATCGAAGTTCGCCATGCGGGTGGTGTGGTGCGAGTAAGCGGTCCGCTCCTCGTCACGCAGATCGAGGAAACCATGCTCCTGGTCGAGATAGGTCTGGTAGAAGAATACAAACAGACGGCGGAGAACGTCGAAGTATTTTGGCTTGTCGGCATCGATGATCCAGCCATCGCGCAGACCTTGGAGGATGAGGCTGATGCAGTGCATCTGGCCGTAGGCGCCGGCGGCGCGGCCAAAGGCCCAGCCCAGACCGTCCGCACGGACGAGATCGGGCATCATCTTGATGTATTTTTCTGCGTAGGTGCGGAGGGTGGGGAGCTTGCGGTCGCGCACGCCGGAGTTGGCGTGGAGTTGCAAGGCGGAGCGGATGAACACAAAGTTCATGACGCCATAGAGATTGAAATTTCCGCCCAGGCCGCTGGTGGAGTCGTCAAAGAAGCCGTTCGAACTGGTGGCGTTGATGCGCTCGACCATGCGTTCGATGAGGCGGGAGGTCTCGTCCTTTTTGGAGAGGCCGAGGGAGAAGCGGGCGACGGCCTTGGCTACGTTGAATGCCTGCCAGTGGTTGTCGTAGTCGGAGCGGTGGAGCAGGGCCTTGTCGATGCGCTGCTGGGTCTCGTCGACGAGACGTTCCCAGACTGGATTGCGCTCTTTGGAGGGACCGAAGCAGAGGAGGCCGAGGGAAGCGTAAGCGAGACCGTTCTCCTCCGGTGGCTCGGTGAACATCTGGGCGGTGATGCAACGCGCCGCGAGATCGATGAGATCGTAGCCCTTGAGGGTGGCTTCTCCGGTGGCGCGGTAGTATTCGCCGAGGGCTAGCGCGACATGGCCGGCTTCGTCGGGGCGTGGTTCCTCTCCGGGTGCTGGGAGGATGGAGCCATCGGGTTGGATGGCGTCCAGATTGTGGCCCAACATCGAACGGGCCATATCGAGACACTGCTCTGAGAAGCTATGCATGCGTAGAAATTAAAGGAGCTGACGAGAGACGGTTGCGGTGGTGCTGACGTCTAAAATAAAGGTGGACAATGGGTGGCCGCCGCCGGTGCGGGCAAGAGGTATTTTAGTCTATCGGAAAACAAGCTGGCGTCGGTAAAAAATGCGCGGGCGCCAGGGCACGGATGGCGGCGCGGGATTACCGTGATATGAGTTTTATAAACTCATCGTTATTACGTGTTTTCGAAACACGGGAGATCATTGTTTCGCAGGCTTCCTCGATTTTAGCGGCGACGAGTGCGCGGCGGAAAAAGTGGATGGTTTCGAGACGTTTCGCCTCGATGAGCAACTCCTCTTTTCGGGTGCCGGAAGCCTGGATGTTGATGGCGGGCCAGAGGCGCAGCTCGGCGCACTTGCGGTCGAGGATAAGGTCGCTGTTGCCCGTGCCTTTGAATTCCTGGAAAATAACGTCGTCCATGCGCGAGCCGGTTTCGACGAGGATGGAAGCGATGATGGTGAGCGAGCCGGCTTCTTCGGTGCGGCGGGCGGAGGCGAAAAGCTGGCGGGGTTTTTCGAGGGCGCGGACATCAAGACCGCCAGAGCCGGTGCGACCGGAGTTTTTGGCGGTGTTGTGGGCGCGGGAGAGGCGGGTGAGCGAGTCGATCAACAGGACGACATCGCGACCGGCCTCGACGAGGCGGCGGGCGCGATCGATGGCGAGGTCAGCCACGCGGATGTGGTTTTCCACCGGGTCGTCGTTGGAAGAGGCCCATACCTCGGCGCCGACGCTGCGGCGGAAGTCGGTTACTTCCTCGGGGCGTTCGTCGACGAGCAGGATCATGACATGGCACTCGGGATGGTTCTCGATCACGCCGATTGCGATATCGCGCAGGATAGTGGTCTTGCCGGTGCGCGGCGGGGCGACGATGAGGCCGCGTGTGCCCTTGCCGATGGGGCAGAAAAGATCGATGGCGCGGGTGGTCATACGGCCGTCCTTGGACTCCAGCTTAAGCTGTTGTTCCGGCGAAATGGTGGTCAGCTGGGCGAAATCGAATTTATTGCGCCGCACCTCCATGTCGATGCCGTCCACGAGCTCGATGAACTTCATCTTGGGGTTCGGGAAACGTCCCTCAGCGGGGTAGGCGATGCCTTTGATGATGCTGCCCTGCTTAAGCCGGAAGCGACGGATCATCTCTTTCGGTATAAAAACGTCGGAAGGGCGGCGGCGTCCGTTGCGGGTGGGGTCGAGCAGTGCGCCGTTTCCACTGCGCTGGGTGTCGATGTCGAGGATGCCTTCGACGGTGATGAGGTTTTCCTGTGGAGGAGTATAGGCCGGGGTGGTGATGAGCGCGGTCGAGGTCGCGGGCACAATGGCGGTGCGCGAAGGGGCAGGCGCGTCGGCGGGTGCTTCAGCTGATAACGCAGTCGGTGCATTCACCGCGACAGGCGCGGGCACGACGACCGGAGCAGCCAAAGGTGCGGGCGCAGGGGGCGAAATGGGGGTGGGGGCGGCGACCGGTTCTGCCGCTGGCGCAGCTACGGCAGGTTCACTGACGACGGCGGCTGGGGACATTATCAGGGCCGGCGCATCGACTGGTGCTGCGATTTTTTTCTTAGCCGGTGCGCGCACGCGGGCGGTGGCAGGGACAGCGGCGGGCGTGTCCAGCGCGAGGGACTCGGTGACGGGAGCAGACTCGGTCGCGGCCGCCGAAGCGGAGACACGTTTAGAAGGGGATTTTTTAGCCATGATGAAGAATTTGCCCCGGCGGTGCTTAGCACCCGGACTTGACGCTGTGTAAAGTGGTCTGAATAAGGACGACGCGTAGCCAAGCTGACAGAATTTCAGCAGATGCGCACCCCAACCCTAAAACCACATCTCAACGTGTCGGACCAAACTAACACCACAGTGTCCCGTAAAAAACGGACGTTTAAGCCTACAGCTGAGTTTCAGCGCCAAGCCAACCTTGGCAGTATGGCGGCATACAAGAAGCTTCATGCCGAGTCTGTCAACTCTCCGGATACCTTCTGGAAAAGAATGGCCAATGATCACCTGGTCTGGCGCAAACCCTTCACCAAGGTCTGCACATGGACTGAACCGCACGCGAAGTGGTTCACCGGGGGGCGGTTGAATGTCTCCGAAAACTGCATCGACCGCCACCTTGGCACCGTCCGGGAGAACAAGTCCGCGATCATTTTCGAGGGCGAGCCCGGCGACGTCCGCACCATCACCTACCGTCAGCTTTACTCCCACGTCAGCCGTTTCGCGCATATTTTTGAAAACATGGGCATAGTGGCAGGCGACCGCGTCGCCATCTATATGCCGATGGTGCCCGAGGCTGTCATTGCCATGCTGGCCTGCGCGCGTATCGGCGCTGTTCATACGGTGATTTTCGGCGGTTTCAGCTCCGAGGCGATCAAGGACCGTATCAACGACTGCAAAGCCAAGCTCGTCATTACCGCCGACGGCGGTTGGCGTCGCGGCAAAGTCGTCGAGTTGAAGTCCACCGTGGACCGAGCCCTGGCCGGCACTCCTACCGTGCAGAGTGTCATCGTGCTGAAGCGCTGCGGCAATCCTGTTGCCATGCAGGAGGGACGCGACATCTGGTGGCATGATGCCTGGAAGGGCGGCCCAAATCATCATAAGGCCAAGGCCTTTGATTCCGAGCACCCGCTCTTCATCCTCTACACCTCCGGCTCCACCGGAAAACCTAAGGGTGTGCTCCACACCTCCGCCGGCTACTTGCTCGGCGCCAAGCTCAGTTCGCACTACGTTTTCGACCTCAAGGACACTGATCGCTATTTCTGCTCCGCCGACATCGGCTGGATCACCGGCCACAGCTACGTTGTCTACGGCATCCTTTCCAATGGCGCCACCTTGTTCCTCTACGAGGGAGCTCCCAACCAGCCCGAGCCGGATCGTTTCTGGGAGATGATTGACCGCCACGCGCTCACCATTCTCTACACCGCCCCGACCGCCATCCGTGCTTTCATGCGCTGGGGTGATAACTACGTCCTCAAGCACAACCTCGACTCCCTGCGTTTACTCGGCTCGGTCGGCGAGCCGATCAGTCCCGAGGCTTGGATTTGGTATCACAAGATGATCGGCAAAAACCGCTGCCCCATCGTGGACACCTGGTGGCAGACTGAGACCGGCTCCATCATGATCTCGCCCTTGCCCGGTGTCACGCCGTGCGTGCCTGGCACTGCTACGCTGCCGTTTTTCGGCGTCTCGCCCAAGATCGTGGACGACAGAGGCAAGGAGGTGCCGCGCGGCACCGACGGCAAGATGGTCATTACCAAGCCCTGGCCCTCGATGCTACGCACCCTCTGGGGCGACGACGAGCGTTTCAAGCAGACCTACTTCAGCGAGTTCCCCGGTTGGTATTTCACTGGTGACGGCGCGCGGCAGGACAAGGACGGCAACTTCTGGATCATCGGTCGCGTGGACGATGTGCTCAATGTCTCCGGTCATCGCATCGGCACCGCCGAGGTCGAGGGTGCGCTCGCGACGCATCCGTCCGTCGCCGAGGCTGCAGCCGTCGGGCGTCCCGATGATCTCAAGGGCCAGGCTCTCGTCGTGTTCGTCACGCTTAAGACCGGCCACGCCGCCACGCCCGAGCTGAAAGAGGCTCTCCGCGCCCACGTGGGCAAGGAGATCGGCGCCATCGCGAAGCCGGATCAGGTGCGCTTCGCCGCCGCCCTTCCGAAGACTCGTTCAGGCAAAATCATGCGCCGCATCCTCAAGCAGATTGCTGCAGGCGGAGAGGTGAAGGGCGACACCAGCACGCTGGAGGATTTCTCCGTCGTCGCCGCCTTGCAGGCCGAGGATTGAGCGAAGCATGGTAAAAGGCTCTTACGGCGGCCGGAGAAATCCGGCCGCCTTTTTTATGGTTCAATTTTGCCCGCCACCAACGTGAGCGGTGGCTGTAAAACAAGTTTGGTTTTCGGGCGCGGCGTGCTTTTGTGGCTAATCCAACCATGAAGGTTCCATTCCTCGATCTTTCGCTTCAGCATCAGGCCCTGCGGTCCGAGGCGCTCGCTGCCCTCGCCGCCACCTACGACGCCACCCGGTTTTGCCTCGGTAAGGACGTGGAGGACTTTGAGAAGGCTTTTTCCGCCACACTGGGCTATCCGCGTGCGCTCGGCATGAGCAGCGGCACCTCGCCGCTTCATGTTGCGGCTGTATTGGGCGGCTTTGGTCCGGGCGACGAAGTCATCGCGCCTCCCTTCACGTTTATTTCCACCGTCTGGGGCATCAGTTACGTCGGGGCCACTCCGGTTTTCGTGGATGTGGACGCTGCCACTTTCAATATCGACCCCGCGAAGATCGAGGCTGCTATCACTCCGCGCACCAAAGGTATCGTCGCGGTTCATCTTTTCGGACAGCCGGCGCAGATGGACGAGATTCTCGCCATCGCGAAAAAGCACGGTCTTTTCGTGATCGAGGACTGCGCCCAGGCGGTTGGCGCACGTTATAAAGGCACGCCGGTCGGTCTGCTTGGCGACGCCGGCACCTTTAGTTTTTATCCCACAAAAAATCTTGGCGGTTGCGGCGAGGGCGGTGCCCTGGTGTCGAAGGACGACGCGTTGTTTGAGAAAGCGAAGCTCCTCCGTGTGCACGGCTCGGGGCGGCGTTACTACCACGACTACGTGGGCTTTAACTTTCGGATGGATGGCTTTCAGGGTGCGCTCCTGAACGTGAAGCTGCCTCATCTGGCGAAATGGACCGCACGCCGCCAGGAGGTCGCCAAGCGCTACCGCGAGGGCATCAAGCTGGCCGACACGATCCTGCCGGTCACGGTCGCGTGGGGCGAGAGCGTCTATCATCAATTCACGATTCGCCATCCGCGTCGCGAGGCGCTGCGCGAGCATCTCGCCCGGCACGAGATCGGCACCGATCTGATTTATCCCGTGCCGCTGCATCGTCAGCAATGCTACGCGGGGCTCGGTTACGCGGAGGGCTCAATGCCCGTCGCCGAGAAGGCCTGCGCCACGTGCGTCAGTCTGCCCATCTTCCCTGAGTTAACCGATGCGCAGGTCGAGCACGTGATCACCTCGGTGAACGCGTTCTGATTCCGCCGCTCTCCCCCGAGCAACATGATTGGCAACACCTGCTTCAAGATCTGCGGCCTTACCCGTGCGGCGGACGCTCGTCTCGCGGCGGAGTTGGGCGCGGATTACATCGGGTTTATCTTGTATGCCAAATCGCCGCGCTACCTGGCGGTGGCGGACTACGCGGCTTTGCGGGCCGATTTGCCTGCGGAACCGCGTCGCGTGGCCGTGATGGTGGAGCCTGCTCCGGACGAGCTGGCGGCGGCGCTCGGAGCCGGCTTCGATTTTATCCAAATCCATGCGCGCGCAGATATACCGTTCGCAACGGTGGCCGCTTGGTCGGGCGTAGTCAGCCCGGCTCGACTCTGGCTGGCTCCGAAGCTGCCGCCGGGCATTCCGTTTCCATCCCTGTGGCTACCGCTGGCGGACACATTTTTGGTCGATACCTTCCATGCGGAGGGTTTTGGCGGATCGGGGAAGACCGGTGATTGGAGCGGTTTCGCCAGACTGGCGGTGTCGCACCCGGAGAAAACCTGGGTGCTGGCCGGGGGCTTGTCTCCTGATAACGCGGCATCTGCGCGCGGCCAGAGCGGTGCGCGCTTTCTTGATGTGAACAGCGGCGTGGAGAGTGCGCCCGGTGTGAAGTCGCCCGATAAACTGCGCGCCTTGGTGGCAGCGCTCTCCTAGCCCGAGCCCCCGCCGCTTACTTGGCGGCGGGCTTTTTGCCGAACCCGTGCGGGTTGGCCTGATGCCAGGCCCAGGCCGTGGCCACGATGGGCTCGATGGTCATGTATTGGGGGGCCCAGCCGAGTTCGGTCTTGGCCTTGGTCGAGTCGGCGTAGAGGGCGGGGGGATCGCCGGCTCGACGGGGGCCAAAGGAGTGGGGAACCTTGAGGCCGGTGACTTTTTCGACGGCGTTGATGACTTCGAGCACCGAGGTCGGCGTGCCGGTGCCGAGGTTGTAGAAATACTGCGCGCCGGGGGTCTCGAGTTTTTCGAAGACCGCGATGTGGGCGCGGCTGAGGTCGTCCACATGCACGTAGTCGCGCAGGCAGGTGCCGTCCGGGGTGGGGTAGTCGGTGCCGAAGACTTGAAGTGGAGGGCGCTTGCCGGTGGCGGCGTCGATCGCGAGCGGGATCAGGTGAGATTCGGGGTCGTGGGCCTCGCCGATGGAGCCATCCTCGGCGGCGCCGGCGGCGTTGAAGTAGCGGAAGGCGGCGAAACTTAGCCCATAGGCGTGGGCGAAGGCTTTGAGCGCGTTCTCGATATCGAGCTTGGTCTGGCCGTAGGGGTTGATCGGGGCCTGAGGCATGCCTTCGACGAGAGGCATTTTATCCGGAATGCCATAAGTGGCGCAGGTGGATGAGAAAACGAACTTCTTTACCCCCGAGCCCATCATGCAGCGCAGGAGGTGCAGGGTGGCTGAGACGTTGTTAAAATAATACTTTAGGGGATCGGTGACACTCTCGCCCACATAGGCATAGGCGGCGAAGTGCATGACTAGCTCTATCTTCTCTTTACGAAGAATTTTCCCGACCTCGCTCTCGTTGCCCAGATTCACCGTGTAAAAAGGCACGTCCGGGTGGACGGACTCTCGATGGCCAAACACCAGATTATCGAGCACAACAGGCGTATGGCCTGCTGCGATGAGTTGGCGAACACAGTGACTGCCGATATAACCGGCTCCTCCGACGACAAGAACGTTCATGATTTGAAGACAGGCTTGTATTGCTAAGCGGGCGGACTTGGCTAGCGATTTCATTCTCCGCATGTCGTTTCAGCAAACCCGCATTGTTATCACTGGCGTGGGGCTCACCGCCCCGAACGGAAATTCCCTGCCCGAATTCCGTCAAAACCTGCTCGACGGCGTCGCCGGTGTGGAGCCCTTTGATGTGCGCTACATGGGGCGTCTCATCGCGGGGGTCTGCCATTTCGACACCCTTCGCTACCAGACCAAGAAGGGGCTGCGTGTCGGCACCCGCGCCGGTTCCATCTCAATCTACTGCGCCCATGAGGCGCTGAAAGACAGCGGCCTTTCCTTCGATTCTGTGCCGAAAGATCGCGTTGGCATCTACATCGGCTGCACCGAGCACGGCAATGTCGAGACCGAGAACGAGATCTACGCCATTTCCAAGTTCAACTACGACACCAAGTATTGGTCGCACTACCACAACCCCCGCACCGTGGCCAACAACCCGGCCGGCGAGATCTCGCTCGCGCTCGGCATCACGGGGCCTGCCTACACCATCGGCGCGGCCTGCGCGGCGGGTAACATGGGGCTCATCCACGCCGCGCAGATGCTGCGCCTTCACGAGGTGGACGTGGCTTTTTGCGGAGGCGTCAGCGAGTCGATCCATACTTTTGGTATTTTCGCCGGTTTCAAGTCCCAGGGGGCACTCGCCACCCACGAGGACCCGAAAAAAGCCTCCCGTCCCTTCGATAAGGGCCGCAACGGCATCGTCGTCTCCGAGGGCGGCTGTATTTATACGCTGGAGCGTCTGGATGACGCCCTTGCCCGCGGCGCGAAGATTTATGGCGAGATTGGCGGCTACTGCGTTAACAGTGACGCCTCCGACTACGTGCTCCCCAACCCCGGCCGCCAGGCCGAGTGCGTGCGCAAGGCCCTGACCAACGCCAAGCTCACCGCCGCCGATATCCATATCGTCAACACCCACGCCACCGCCACTCCGATGGGCGATATCCAGGAGTGCGAAGCCATCCGTGCCGTATTCGGTGCAGGTTGCCCCGACACTTCGATCAACAATACCAAGTCCTACATCGGCCACTGCATGGGTGCGGCCGGTGCGCTCGAGCTCGCCGGCAACCTGCCTTCCTTCGGCGACCTGATCGTGCACCCGACCATCAACGTGGACGACCTCGATCCGCTTTGCGCCATCGACGGCCTCGTGCTCAACAAGCCCAAGAAGGTCGCCAAGGTGGAGGCCATCTTGAACAACTCGTTCGGCATGCTGGGCATCAATTCCACGTTGATTGTGAAGCGCTTTACCGCCTAGTTCCTCGACTTCCCGCGATTATTCTCCCTCTTCATCGTTCCCCTTTCCCGACCCACATGACCAAAGACGCCTGCAAAAAGATCGTTCTCGATATCATCGCTGACATCGCGCCCGACGAAGATATTTCCAACCTCAAGCCCGATGTTCGGCTGCGCGACCAGATGCAGCTCGATAGCATGGACTTCCTCGATATCGTCATGGAGCTCCGCAAGCAGCACGGCATCGAAGTCCCCGAGGCCGACTATATCCACCTCGCCTCGCTCGACAGCTGCGCCGACTACCTGACGCCCAAGTTCGAAGCCCTCGGCAAGTAAGCCAGCGCGAGCCGTTTTTTTCTCTCCCCATTTCGCCGCTCCCGGCCCCGACCGCCATCTCGGTCGGGCTTTTTTCTGCCCAGCCTCTGACCCCGAGGCCCATAGGTCCGATAGCTCCATACCCCCAGCGGTTTGCAGTGGCGCAGCCTTATCCAGGCCACCACCGCATGGCCCGCTCAAAATTTTCCGCCAACCGACTCTGCCACCAACCTCGGCTTCAAGACCAAGCTCTGGCGCGCCGCCGACAATCTCCGCAACAACATGGAAGTGGCGGAATAGAAGCACGTCGTGCTTGGGCTCGCTGTGCGAGACCCCAGGGGTGTGGCTACGGCGACAGCAGTCGAAAGCAAGCAACGTCACCACCCCCCGCCTCGTCATCATTAACTTCGCTATCCGCGGCAATGTTTCCCTGCACCAGTCTGGCGGACTTTATTGTTAGCTTTATTCTGGAATATTATATGCATACTATTAATAGTCTAGGTATTAACTATAAATTAACGAATTCTTAGATTCGTGAAAAGTGCGCTGCTCACAAATGGCGCGAAAGATTTTCCGTCATACTCGGTGTCCCAGCGCTCATAATAGGAGAATGGATAATGGACGCTCACAAATGACACCCGAATTCGCCCAGCGACTCGCGTCGGCGCAGAGTTCGATTTATGCCTTCATCGTTTCGCTCATGGGTGGGCGAGATGAGGCAGCGGATGTGTTGCAGGAGACGAATTTGAAACTATGCCGTGAGTTTCATCGCTATGATGAGTCGAAACCTTTCATCAACTGGGCGCTGACGCTCGCGCGGTTCGAAGTTATGGCTTGGCGCACCCGTCAGTCCAGGTCGCGGCTTGTGCTGGATGACGATGTTTTGGAACGTGTTGCCTCGGCGCTGCAGGTGCAACCGATGGAGCCGGAGCGGGAGCTGGCGGCGTTGGAACGTTGCCTGCAAAAACTTCCGCAGAGTCAGAGGGCGATGGTGGATGAACGCTATCAGTGCGGTGAAACGGTGCGGGCGATGGCGGGACGTTTGGGGCAGCCGGAGAACGCGCTCGCGGCGATGTTCTATCGCATCCGTCGCGCTTTGCAGGAGTGTGTCACTACCACGCTCGCGAAGGAGGAATCGGCATGAACCCGGAGTTTGGAAAAGTCATGCATTCTGTGCTGGATGGCGAGCTTTCTGCCGAGGCGCAGGCGGCGCTGAATGAAGCGCTACGCTCCGATCCGGCGGCACTTGACGCGTATTGTAGCCAGGTGCGAATACACGCGCTGCTTGCATGGCGCGCGGGTGCAGCGACAGCGAATGCCACTGAGAAAATCGTCGCGTTTCCGGTTAAGCCGCGTCTTTTACGCTGGGCGGGATGGGCGGCGGTTGCGCTCGTCATGCTCGGTGCGGTATTCTTCGCGCTCGCACCAAGTCGGGCAACTGCGGCGGTGAATCGGGTGTTCGCAGCGATGCAGCGCGGCGACCGCAGCTACACGATTTCTGTCATCGAGGGCGACGCACGGATGGCGATGAACAATGGACGAACGCTCACCTACGAAGGCGGGGTGCTGCATTTGCGGGGCGATCGGCAATTTGTGCTTGTGCGCCCCATCATCGAGGGCGGGCGCCGCATCACGGGCAGCGATGGAACGGTGAATTGGGACATCGTCGGCGACGGCCCGGTGAAGGTAACGAGCGACCTCACGCGGTTCCGCGGCGGACTGCCCGGTGAGCAGCAGGACTCGACGTTTCTCGACCTCGCGGGAAATCTGTCCGGTCTGAAAAGCGGATACGATTTGGTGCTTAGCGACGTGCTCGGCGAACCGTCGCAGGTTCGCCTATACGCCAAGCGGAAGTCACGCGACGTGCGCGGCCCGCGCGAGATGGACATCACATTCCGCCGCGAAACGGGTGTGATCGTCGCACTCGAACTGCGCGGCCTGCCGCGCGCCAGAGGCGGCCCCGAAGCCGTGCGTCTGACGCTCAACGGCGAGTCCACGCTGCCCGCCGACTATTTCACCCACATGCCGCATCACGAGTCAGGCCGGTGGATTCAGGACGAAGCTCCCGCTCCGCGCGGACCGTGACGCGAAACCATTTTCACGATCGATACATGAAAATCATCGCCGCCGCCGCCTTGGGCCTCATCGCCGCCGTCGCGTTCGCGCATCCGGGCGGGCACTACGATCACGAAGGGACGATACTCACGACACCACCGCGTCGTGGTCTTGCACTTCCCGCAGCATTGCGGTCACAGATTTTTGCACTTGGGAGCATTACAGCGGTTCAGCGCAACACCGGCGGGTCTATAGCCTTGTTGTCGCCACCGCCAGGCAATGGATTGCTTATGACAGCTTCGTTTTCGCCGTTCCGACCACGGGTTCGGAGCTATAACGACGGCACCTATTTTTATGTCGAGGGCGACAACGTGCCGGACCCCGCGATCATGCCTTTGCCTATGGTTGGCATCACTGCGTGGCAGCAGCAAATTCCGCTGCCGACATCCTACTTTTTCGCGACCACGAATCCTGAGAACAACGCGGGCTCGCTCGGCTACGGACAGCCGAATGTATGGCGTCTGCCGCTTGTGCCGGTGCCCGTGGCATCGCCGATTTCACTGAATGGGAACTTCCTTCGCGGTGCGGTGGGCGTGGCTGCGAATGGGATCGCGATTTTTAATCCGCGAAACAATCGAGGCGAATTTTCCTATGCGATCGGGGAACTAGACCAATATGGCGGGCATTGCGGGCTGGCGGATGATTACCACTACCACATCGCGCCGGTGCATTTACAGAGCGTGCTCGGTGTGGACAAGCCGGTGGCGTGGGCGCTCGATGGATACCCGATTTATGGATTCACGGAGCCCGACGGATCGCCGCAGTTACCACTGGATGCGGACGGCGGCCATGAGCACGGGACGTGGGGGTATCACTATCACGCACGCGGGAGCACCGTGGGCGGGCACGTCGCGCCCTATCTCATGGATGCGATGCACGGGACGGTGGTCAATTTCGGCGGGCAGGTGGACCCGCAACCGGAGGTGCAGTCCATGCGCGCATCGGGCACGGGCGGCTACAATGCACAGGCAGTGGCGGGGGCGGTTATCACGGCGTTTATCAATCCCGTCGCGTTCAGTGTGGATGGATCGGGGCACTTTGTTCACAACCCCGCCGGCACGCCATCGGCAGATCAATATCTCATGCGCTATACAGTCGGCGCGACGGCTTACGACATCTGCTGGCGCATTAATCGGAACGTGAATCCGAAGACGCTCACTATCACGTTCCGGCACCCGACCACGGGCACGACGACTACGACCTACACTAACGGCACGAACAACCGGCTGAAGGCGTATCCGATGGCGGCTTGGAGCATGGTGAAACTGCCGGACACGACGGCGCAGGACGCAACGGCGACGTTTGGCGAGGATGCGGACTACTCAGTCAATCCGCAGTCGTTCACGGACAACGGCGACGGAACCGTCACCGACAATGTTACGGGGCTGATGTGGCAAAAGACTGACAACGGTGAATCCACTTGGGACGCCGCGGTGACGAACGCGGCAGCGGTGACGACTGGCGGCTACAACGACTGGCGGCTCCCCACGCCAGCCGAGGCTTTCGGCATCCTGAATCACGCGAACAATCCAGCGGTGAATCTCACGTATTTCCCTAATAACCCTGCCGGTGCTGCGGCATACTGGTGGACAAGCGATGTTTTCGGAACGGACGCAACCCGCGTTTGGTGCACAAACTCGGGCGGCGGGCTTGGGGCGCATCCGAAATCGGAAACGTTGAGCGCGGGCGGGGCGCTCCGTTTTCACGCCCGCTACGTGCGCGGTCCGAAGCCGACGAACGCCCACAATTATCTCAACAACAACGACGGAACGATCACGGACCTCGATACGGGGCTGATGTGGACGCAGGTGCCGTCGGGGGCGATGAACTGGAACGCGGCGCTGGCTCACGCCGAGGGGCTCACGACCGCCGGATTCACCGACTGGAGGCTGCCAAACGTGAAAGAACTCCAGACGCTCGTGGACATTACGCTAGCCACTGCGACGTCGGCGGCGAGCGCGCTACCGTGTCTGCAACGCAAGCTTTTCCCCGCCGCGACGGCCGCGGCCTATTGGTCGTCCACGCCGTTGCGGAGCGGTGGCGGAACGCCCACGCAGGCATGGCTTGTGGAGTTCGGCGTGAACACGAGTTCCGTTCCACAGCGAAACTCGCAGGGCATCGTGAGCTACGAGCCGTTTGCATCCAACTATCCGGTCTTCGCCGTGCGGACGACTTCCGTGACCACGCAAATCAGTGTGGAACAGCCTTCGGGCAGCCCGTTAAGCGATGGAATCAGCGCAGTTGGTTTTGGAAATGTGAACATCGGCTCCACTGCCACAAAGACATTCACTATCCTCAACAAGGGTGCGACTTCCCTCACCATCAGCGGGGTGACTGTTGACGGCGCTGACGCCGCTCTGTTCACCGTCGCCAGTCCGCCAGCCGCCTCCATCGCGGCGGGTGCCACGACCACGATGACGGTGCAGTTTTCCGCAGCAACCGCTGGCGCAAAAACCGCCGCGCTTCACATCGCGAGCAGCGACACGGCAGTGGGAACGGCGTTTGATATCACCCTTACTGGAAGCGGATTCATTCCGGCCCCAACCATCACGAACACGTTCACGTCGCCAAACACGCCGACTTACGTGGACAACGTATTCGTCAACGCGCGCCTTCAGGCCGCGAGCGGAGCAACGGTCGCGAGCGCGAAGCTCACCTACAGCGATGGTTCGCTCACGACCGGTCCCGTTTTCACGGAGACGATGGCGGCAGCCGCGGTTACGCCGTGGACCGGCACGAATGCGGACAACCCTTGGACTGTAAATGGAACCGTAAATACGATCAGGCAACTCACGGCGGCAAATCACGGATTCGGCAATTCATGCGGGCTGCAGTTCGACAAAGGCACCGTGACCATAACCGATAACTACGTCACCACGACAAACAATATCTCCGCTGCGGGCACTGCGGGCTACGTGGAGTTCTGGCTCGGCGCACAGGCACTGATTTCACCAAACGGCTGGACGTTTCAGCTCTCGACCGATGGCGGAGCCACATGGACCACGCGCCTCAGCGAACTCACCGGGTCGAACCACGCAATGCAGCTCTACCACTACGATCTGCTGGTCACCGAACGCGTGAACACGCTGAAGATGCGTTTCCAATTCGCGGGTTACAATGCCGTCGCGCCAACACCGGCGCCGAAAGTGAGCATCGACGACATCATGGTCGTCACAATATCTGGAAGTCCACCTGTCGCGCTGACTATGTTCGACGACGGACTCCACGGAGACGGCATCGCAGGCGATGGGATTTTCGGCGCAGAAGTCCCGTTGCGCGCCGCGGGGACGACCATTACCTACAGCCTCAGCGTGACGGACAGCAACGGAAGCACCACGACATCTGCCGCCGTTGCGAGCTACACCGTGAGCGCAGTAACGCCGCCCGAAAACTTCGCGGCCACGTTGACGGCAAACGGCAACGACGTGATCATCCAATGGTCCACCCAATCCGGAATCAGCTACTCCGTGCAGACGTCCGAGGACCTCATCAACTGGAACAACATTCCTGTCGGACAGGTGGGAACATGGACCGACCCCGGCGTAATTGGTGCGACGGCGAAGCGTTTTTACCGGGTGTTGCGATAGCACGGTAGGAGGAGAGTTCTTATGAGGAAATACATCGCAAAACTACTCGCATTTTTCTTCGCGGTGAAGGTGTTCGGCACGGCTCCAAATATCGTCATCATCGTCACCGACGATCAGGGTTGGGGTGATGTGGGGTATCACACTCCTGCGGCGCAGGTGCCGATTCAGACACCGACGATGGACAGCTTTGCGACGTCGGGCATCCGGTTGGAGCGGTTTTACGCGACGGCGGTTTGCAGCGTGACGCGCTCGGCTCTGCTCACGGGTCGAAACTCGATTCGGACCGGCACAAACAACACGCGCGGCGTTCCGCTCGGCGAACATCTCATGTCGCAGTCGTTCAAGGAGGCGGGATATCAAACCTTTGTTTGCGGGAAGTGGCACCTGGGTGGGTCGGATAAGAATCTCAGCTACACCACGGTGAACGGACGGAACGTGCGTATCATTCAGGAGGGGCTGGAATACGCCCCCTACAATCGCGGGTGGGATTCGCACTACGGGCAATACTCGGGCGCGATAGACTATTTCACGCACCGCAGCGCGGAAGTCGAGAACCTCGATGTGCCGGATTGGTGGCTGAACGGCGTGCAACAAGACGGGCCTGCGGAGCACACGGATTCGCAGGGCAACGGCGGGTGGTCGCCGGATTTGCTGGCGGACAAGGCGATCTCACACATTCAGAACCGTGATCCGGCGAAGCCGATGCTGCTGTATTTGGCGTTTAATTCCATCCACGGCCCGGTATCGGCACCTCCGACCTTGATCACGAAGTATCAGAATCTGGGCATCACCAGCACCGGGCGGCGGTCCATCGCGGCGGCGGTGGAAGGGACGGACCAGGCGATGGGCCGGGTGCTTGCGGCACTGGATGCGGCAGGTATCACGAACAACACGCTGGTGGTGTGGTTCGGCGACAATGGCGGGGATGAAGACAAGGGATCGCTGAATGATCCGCTGCGAGGGACGAAGGGCGATGGCTACGATGGGGCGATCCGTGAGGTGGCGGGTATGAAATGGCCGGGGGTGCTGCCCGCGGGAGTCATCAGCAATCAACTGGTATGGGTCGGTGATTTGTTTCCCACTCTTTGTGCGGCCACGGGAGTGACGCCGCTCAATACCAAGCCGTTCGACGGCTTGAACCTCTGGCCTGCTCTCCTGGCGTCGAGCAATACTACGGCGGCGACGCGTCCGTCGCCTATGGTGACGGCTACGGCCATTCCATCGGCGTTTCACACGTTCACCGATCCCGTGAATGGCGGCAGCAGGTTGTTCAAGTTGATCCGCAACCGGGTGGGCCAGACCGCGGTGAATGAATTGTTCAATCTGACCGATGATCCGTATGAAACCACGGATCTGCTGGCGGGGGCAAATGTGGCGGGTTATGCCAGCATCGTTTCTACGCTGAGCACCGCCATCACCAGTATCGCGGTGGAAACACCGGTGCCCTACATTGGTCCGCCGCTTATCTCCAACTCTGTGACGCAGGGCAGCACGATCACGCTGTATGCTCCGTTCACCTCCTACAAGGCCCCCTCGGTGCAGTGGCGGA
Organism: Verrucomicrobia bacterium IMCC26134; assembly: GCA_000972765.1. GTDB lineage: Bacteria > Verrucomicrobiota > Verrucomicrobiia > Opitutales > Opitutaceae > IMCC26134_A. Next base: position 1,571,359 of record CP011265.1, read on the forward strand.
AAGTTGGATCACCGGTGGCGGGCGGCACTTTTTCACAAGTGACCGACACTCTCGGTAATCTGGTTACCGGAGCCTACACGACCACCCTGACTCTCACGGGAGTGACGTTGGCTGATGCGGGCAGCTATGATGTGGTGGTGGCCAATGCGACGGGAAGCACGACCAGCGCGGCGGGAACGCTCACGGTGACCGCCCCGGTCGCACCGACGATCGTGGGCGTCTCCACCGCTCCCACGGCACCGACTTATCTGGACGAGGTGACCGTGCTGGCACAGGTGGTGGCGGCTCCGGGCAGCATGGTTTCGCAGGTGCAGCTCAGCTATGAGCTAGGTGTGCCGGTGAGCCGCGATGTTTTCCGGGAAACCTTCAGCTATACCGGATCCAATGCATGGAATGGCACGGGAGCGCAGAATGCGTGGACGGTGGTGGCGGCAAATACGGGCTATGTGCGGCAATCGGTGGGCACGGCGAACCGCACGGCTCCGGTTGCGTTGGCGTCGTGCATGACGAACGGCACGGCGCAAGTCACCTGTGCCAGCACGGCGGCCCTGTGGCCGGGAATGAGAGTCACGGGACCGACCATCGCCGCCGGGACTTCTGTGCTGCGGATCAACAGTGCCACGAGCTTTGATCTCACCAATACTGCCACCGGCAGCGGCACGGGGCTCATGCTGACAGCGGCGGGCATGACGCTGACCAATGCGACGATCAATGGCACCACAACCGTGACCTGCGACAGCACGGTGGGTCTGGTGAGCGGCATGTCCATTTCCGGCACGGGAATGCCGAACAATGCCACGGTCTCATCGGTGAACGCGGATGGCATAACCTTCCTGCTGAACACGGCGGCTACGGGTGGCACCACGGGCTTGACGCTGGTCGCCGGCGGTGCGGCGGCGGAGTTTCAAACGGGCACGGCCAACCTGACGGATGCCATGTTTGCCACGACGAACGGCATCGATTGCACGTCATCGGCGGGCTATGTGGAATTCAACGTTCAGACGCGGGACATGGCCGCCGGGGATCAATGGACGTTCCAGACCTCCACCGATGGCGGCACGAACTGGGCCACGCGGATCGCGGAAATGACGGCGGTGAATCATGGATTCCAGCTCTATCACTATGATCTCACCGGTGCGGAACTGGGGCCGAATACACGGCTACGGTTTCAGTTTGCAGGCCATGCGGTGGTCGCCCCGGCAAGGCCGCCTCGGGTGGATGTGGATGACATCACCGTGGCCGTCACATCGCTGCCGCCATCCCTCACGGTGGCGATGTTTGACGATGGTCTGCATGGCGATGGAGCGGCGGGCGATGGCATGTATGCCGCCCAGATTCCGCCGCAGACGGGCGGTGTCCCGGTGAACTACCGTATCGTCGCCACGGGAGGCGACGGCAACTCCGCCACGAGTCCGGCGGCATCCAGTTTCACCTACACGGTGAATGCGGCCCTTACGGATTCGCTGATCACAAATGCGGAGTTTCTCGGCATCCCCACGGATTCCGGGATCACGCTGAATGTAGCGTCCTCCGCGGATCTGGAGGCCTATGTGGAGTATGGCACGGCTCCCTTCAGCTACACCTTAGCCACGGCTCCTGTGCTTTATCCGGCGGCGGCTGGCGCCATGGAAATATCCATCACCGGCCTGCAGCGTGACACGAAATACTACTATCGCCTCCGCTATCGCACTCCGGGGGCCACATATTTTATTGCCCGCGGCCAGCGGACCTTCCGCACTGCCCCGCCACGCGGAACTGCCTTTGCGTTCACCGTGACGGCGGACCCGCATCTGGATGTGAATACCGATCCCGCACTGCTGGCCAGGACCATGCAGAACATCGCCGCCGACCAGCCTGATCTACACATTGATCTCGGCGACATTTTCATGACGGATAAAATGGCGGACGCCGCCAATATACTGCCTGTCTACGGCGGCGGTGTGCTGCCCAACGAGGCCCGGGTGAAGACGCGGGCATCCATCTTCCGCACCTTCTTTGAGCAGGCCTGTCATTCCACGCCTTACTTTTATGTGCTGGGGAATCACGAGGCGGAGTATGGCTATGCATTCAATGCAGCAGCGGACAAACAGAACAACATCCCCGCATGGAATCTCAAGGCGCGGAAACTCTACTATCCCACGCCGGTGCCGAGCGAGTTTTACTCGGGGAATTCGACTCCCATGAACTATCCGGGTGGCACTCTGGGCTTGCTGGAAAACTACTACGCGTGGGAGTGGGGCGATGCCCTGTTCATCGTGCTGGATCCCTTCTGGAATACGATGTTGAACCCGAACCAGAACGAGGACGCGTGGCAGTGGTCGTTGGGCCGCGCGCAGTATGACTGGCTGAAAGCCACGCTGCAAAACAGCAGTGCCGCCTACCGTTTCGTCTTCCTGCATCATATAGTGGGAGGCAGCACAACGCTGGCAAATGGCACCACACCGCAGTTCGCAGCTCGTGGTGGAGTCGAGGTCGCTGACAAATACGAATGGGGCGGAAAGAACGCCGACGGCTCCGATGGATTCGCAACCAATCGTCCCGGCTGGGGAGTGCCCGTGCATCAGTTATTAGTGCAGAATAAGGTGAACGTCGTTTTCCACGGCCACGATCACCTCTATGGCTATCAAATGCTGGATGGCGTCATCTATCTGGAATGCCCGCAGCCCGGCACGGCCAATTACATCACGCTGGGCAGTGCCGGAGATGGAAAATACACAGCTGGCACGTTGCTGCCGAACAGCGGCCACATCCGCGTTACCGTTGGCCCGCACCAAGCAGTGAGCGAATACGTCAGGGCCTATCGTCCGCAGGACGAAAACGCCACGCGTCACAACCAGGACGTCGCACACAGCTTCGCGATGGCACCGCGGATTTTCGCTCCGGTCGAGATGCTGGGGAAAGAGGGAAACACTGCCACCTTCCGTTGGAACGCGGTGCCAAACAAGCCCTACACCGTTCAGTGGTCGTCAAACCTGTTGGATTGGAACATTATCGATTCAGTGACCTTCCCCGCCGTGAACACCAACGGCATCTACACGGACACCAATACCTCACGCGTGAACCAACCCCGCGTCTTCTATCGGGTCAGCTACACCCCATGAAACGTTTCGCGCAGTCGCTCAAATCAGCCTTTTTGCTGACGACCGTCGCCCTCGCGGGGGAACATGGACAGGTCCAAACAGCAGCGCATCCGCTTCCGTTGATTCCGCCTACAGCGCTCCCGCCCGTCACAACCGTTCAAGCGGCCGCTCCCGCGCCAGCGCTTGCGCCAGAACGCGCGCTCACCCTAGCAGATCTCAAAGCGCAATTCCCGCAGAACATCGACGGACATTTCCTGATGGAGGTCCCGTCGATTGTGAACACCTCCACGGATCGGGAAGCGCAGAAGCTGCTCGCCGGCCAGCACGTGGTGACGACCGGACAGTTGATGGCCGAAACTGGCGATAATGCTTCCGGCAAGTCCCTTCGCATCGCGCAATCCCAGTTCCAATGTTGCTCCTCACACGCCCGGCAATTCTCCGTCGCGCTTCAGTTCGCCGGAGCGGTCCCCGCCATGACGGAAGGCGCGTGGGTGCGCCTCACGGGCACGCTCGTCTACCGTGATGATGGAGGAAAAACCGCCCCAGTCATCGTAGTGAAGCAACTTGTCGAAATCTCAAAGCCGACCGCAGCCACTCCGCGATGAAATCTACCGTCTGATCCACACCGCCCTCGCCGCTATTGATTGTGCCCTGCAGGCATTGGGCGATGCGAAGCTGAAGCTCATCGCCGCCGAGCTCATCTTTCAGGTGAAGAAGAGCATGACCATCGATTGGACCATCGCGAAAGTGCCCTCGCCAATAGCAGGGTTATGGTGAAGCGGACGCTATAAAGATATGGCTCCCCAGCGGACTTGTAGGGCGCGACGGTGAAGACCGAGCTCGCGCAGGCAGAGATAATCTGCGCGGCCCGGGTGGTGTCTTAAACGGTTTACGTTCACGGTAGAGCGTGCCGAGCTTGCGAAGCCTCCCGCTATGCGGAAGGCTTTTTCACTTCGAAGCATGAACACCGCCACTCACTACGACGTCGCCATCATCGGTGCGGGCATGGCCGGGCTCGCCGCCGGCATCCGCCTTGCGCACTTTGGTAAACGAGTGTGCATCTTCGAGCGCCACAATGCCGTCGGCGGGCTCAACTCTTTTTACTCTATCTCCGGGCGCAAATACGACGTCGGCTTGCACGCCATGACGAACTGGGTGCCGCCCGGCACCAAGGGCACGCCCCTCGGCAAGCTCCTCCGCCAGCTCCGCATCGACCGCGATGAGTTTGCCCTCCATCCGCAAAAACGCTCACGCATCGCCTTCGGTCCGCGCGGCGAGACTTCGCTGACTTTCACCAACGACTTCGCCGTGCTGGAGTCCGAGGTTGCACAAAAATTCCCCGCCCAGATCGATGGCTTTCGGCGGCTCGTCGCGCTGGTGCGCACCTACGACGATGTTTCGCTCGACGCCGTGCCCGAGAGCGCCCGCGCCGTGGTGCGCCGCCACCTTTCCGATCCGCTGCTCGAGGACATGTTGTTCTGCCCCGTCATGTATTACGGCAGCGCCAGCGAGCACGACATGGAGTTCGGCCAGTTCGTGATCATGTTCAAAGCCCTCTTTCTTGAAGGCTTCGCCCGCCCGCTCGACGGCGTGCGCGTGATCCTGCGCGTGCTGCTCGATAAATACCGCCACGCCGGCGGCGAGCGTCGCATGAAATGCGGCGTGCAGCAGATCATCGCCAGATCAGGCCGCGCCGACCGCCTCCTGCTCGACGATGGCACCGAGATCACCGCCACGCAGGTGATCAGCACCATCGGAGCCGCCGAGACCGAGCGCCTCTGCACCACGACCGCCGCTCCGGTTGCTTCCCATCCAGTGGGGCGCCTTAGTTATTGCGAGACTATCACCGTGCTGGATCGCCCGCCGTCCGCGCTTGGCTGGGGTGACGATACCATCATCTTCTTCAACGACTCGGCGCGTTTCACCTACGAGCAATCTCGAGGTGCGGTGGACGTGCGCAGCGGAGTCATCTGCCTGCCCAATAACTTCGCCTTCCCCGAGGGGCAGGACCTGCCCGAGGGCCTTTTCCGCTGCACTTGCCTCGCTAACTATGACGCCTGGGCAAGCCTTTCTGACGAGGCGGCCTATAGCGCCGATAAAACCCGCTGGTATGGCGAGATTCAGCGCAGCGCCCTGCGTTTTCTGCCGGCCTTGCCCGCTGCCGACACGCTCGCCCGCGCCACGCTCGCAACGGATATGTTCACCCCGCGCACCATCACCAAGTTCACCGGTCACCTCGGCGGTGCGATCTACGGTTCGCCTAAAAAAATCCGCGACGGCCGCACCCCACTGTCCAACGTCTACCTCGCCGGCACCGACCAAGGCTTTCTCGGCATCATCGGCGCGATGTTGTCTGGCATCAGCATGGCCAATTTCCACGTCCTAGCGACGAAAAGCTGAGGCTACAGGGTGGCTCGCGCGTCCCCTGCGTTCGCTCCGATTCGCCTTCGGTGCAGGCGGTATTACCCGTTACGGAATGCCGAGGACGCCGCTTGGCTTCACTTCGCGTAACTAGGTTCGTCCTGATAGCGCTCGCGCAGGTGCGCCCAGACTGTTCCCTGCGCTTGCTCGGGCGTTGTGACGGAGCAAATTGAGACGTCGCCGTCCCCGCGTGAGGCAGTGATCCGGGCCCTGAGCTGCGCGAGGTAAAGACTGCGGGGTGAGACCGGGGTATCGCGGGAAAACCACAGGCCGGGCAGGCGGCTGCTTTGCAAGGGTTTGCCATCCTCGCCGCTGCAACCGATAGCCCAATTTTGGGCGCTGGCGGGCCAGGGTTTTTGACAAATGAGTCTCCTCGCCTCGCAGTTCCACAATACCTGGGCGTTGCCCGCCCAGCCGTGGCCCGTGCCGGCTCCGCCCCGATCCTGCACGTGGATCGCGCCGCCTTTCACGTTGTCGTAGAGCTGACCGCAGCTCCAGCGGTGATGCGGCCCGATGTCGGAATGGGCCTCTTCGGATAGGCAATCAAGGAACACCGTGGGGCCGACATTTTGCGCACCGGTGACGAAATCGTGGCGGCCGTTGCGTGTATAGCAGCGCTGGAAAAAGCAATACTGCCCGCCGCCGACGAACGAATACCGTCTGCCGCCCGTCAGAAGCGAGACGGGGTCGATCATCGCGCAATCCTGCACCGTGATGCGCGCCGCCGTGCGACCGATGTTGATGCAGGCATAGGCAAAATGAAGGGCGGTGACATCGCGCACCCAACTATCGACCACGGAGCCGATGCTGATCGCATTCCAAGCATGGCACTCGTCCTCGGTTTCGTGGCCTTTCTCGTAAACGGATTCGAGGCGTATGTTTTCTACCGCCGCCGCCCTTCCCCGGGTGTCGGGCCCGCAGGCATAGACCTTTGCGCCGCCGTAACGGCGCTCCAGCGCGCAAAGCACCGGGCTGTCCAGGGTGAGGCGGTCGCCTGCGATGGCGGCGACGCGGCTTTGCCAGCGAACTACAAAGATTTCGGGCGCCCACTGCTTGCCGCCTGCGGAGAGTTTAATCCGGTCCATTTGCAGGTCGTGTATCCACGCTTCGCTCGGCGCCCGCACGATGATGATCTCATCTCCGACCTCAAACGCCCCTGCATTCTTCACGCTGAGGTGTTTGGCGCCGATCGGCACGCTCTCGTCCAGCACTGCGTGGGCCGGGCCGACGATTGGCAGGGAGCCCTTGCTCGTGAGTTGAAGGAGGGTCGACTTCGCCTCGGCGCCTTTCTCGGGCAACATCGTTGCGATCAATACGGTGCCGGTGGCGTGCGCGCCCTCGCCGCGCAAGGTCACGCCGGCGGGGATGGTTATTGTCTCGCCGCAGCGATAGCTGCCGCGGGTGAGCAACACCGCGCCACGCACGCCGGTGGCGGGGTCGGCTGGTGCGTTCGCGACGCGATTGAGGGCCGCCTGTATCCGCACGCTCTCATCCGCGGAGTCCGCCACCGGGGCCAGGCGCTCAAGCACGGGGGCGACTGGGAGGGCTACGCCGCCGTTTCGATAACCGGCCATGGAAAATTCAGGCACCACATTGCCCGCCTCATCCGGAGTATAGCTCAATGCGCCATCCGCTATCTGCGAGACCGGTGCGCCTCGCACGGCAGAGGGTGCCTGCGCGGCGTATGTCTCCGTCATTGGAAATGCGGACAAAAGCAGGAGGAGTAGGGTGCGACTCATTTTTCGGGGACGGGGATTCACGCGCCCACTGCCAGCTGAGCGGGTAGTGAGAGGCAAGCCACACCAAGATGTGGACGCGATTCCAAAACCGCCTCGCGGGCGTCCGCCGACTCCGCGCATGCGCATCGTGACACTGCAGCAGCGCGCCTTTTCATCTGCAGCAGCTGGCCCCCCTTTTTTTAATTTTGGCTTATTGGCCAAATTAAGATCGAGGCCATGAGGACGCATAGCGTCGCATACCGGAGCGGTGGGCGCGAAATCCATCGCTCTTACTGGCACCGGGCCGCGTATCTTCGTCCCCTGCCCATGTGCCTGTGAGCGCGAGGCCGACCGGTTGAGTTCGGGTAAGCTCAGCCGCTCCGGGACGAGCTGAGGGCGACACGAAAGCCGACGCAGTCCCTGCAGTAGGCCGGCTCTGCGCCTCCGCGAAGGACGCGGCCGGAGACCGATGAGCGTTCGCTGGTTAAGCCACCGCGCACTACGTTGCGTGTCAGAATCAACTTAAACTAAACGCCACCCTTTCGATTAAATTAATAGCATTAAAATAGTTAGTGCGGCGGCGGTGCAGTGTGCACCACTGAGCGCAGGCAGGACATAGTGAGTCGAATCGAGGTTTTTGGGATAAACGCTGACTTTTACGCCGGATTTACTCTCCGTGCTCTTTGTGTCTTCCGTGATTCAATCCCTTTTTCCTGTCGCCTACGTCCGCACGCCTTTTGCGGAAAAGTTTGGTGTGCCGCGCCAGAGCGGAATCGTGCCGGAGGCCGAGGGGCGAGTGGAGTTCACTCCGGAGTTTGCCGCCGGCGATTTCACTCGTGGGCTGGAGGCGTTTTCGCATGTGTGGCTGGTCACCGGCTTTGACCGCAATCCGGTCTGGGCCGGCGGTGCGACGGTGCGACCGCCCCGCCTGGGCGGCAACGAACGCGTCGGCGTCTTTGCCTCGCGATCCCCCAACCGTCCCAATGGCCTCGGACTCTCCCTTGTGCAACTGATCGCCATCGAGCCGGGCATGTTGCGCGTCGCCGGTATCGACTGCGTGGACGGCACTCCGGTCTACGACGTGAAGCCCTATCTTCCGTGGTGCGAGGCCAAGCCCGAGGCCCGAGCCGACTGGGCGCAGGCCGCCCCTGTCAGGCGAACTGCTGAAGCCGTGGTGATCGCTGCCGAGTTCGCCGGCCAGCTCGGTGAGCCCGTCACCACTCTGGTGCGGCAACTCCTGCAACTCGACGTGCAGCCAGCCTACCAGACTGATTCCGCGCGCCTTTATGGAATGAGCGTCGCGGGCTGGAACGTTCGCTGGCGCTCCGGCGAGGGCGGCTCACTGGTGGTCGTGGAAGTGACGCGATTGGCCTGAGACCCACCCGATCGGGTTGTTTTAGTTCCAGCTCAACGCTGATACCCCCAGGTTTCGGAGCAGGCTGAGGGTGCAGGCGGTTCCGTATGACTTGGTGGAAAACTTGCGGCTTTGGCGTGGCATTCTTCAAAACCGCCCTTGCGCATGGCGGCGCGGGGCTTTCAGTTGTCCGTTTACCCATGGCATACGACTGGCTCAAAGGTGTCGCAGACGAGTATGATGTGATCGTGATCGGCAGCGGTCTCGGTGGCCTCACCGGGGCCAATGTCCTCGCGAAGGCCGGGCACAAAGTGCTGCTGCTCGAACACCATTACCAATACGGCGGCCTCGCCACCTGGTTCACCCGCAAGGGCGGTCACATTTTTGACATCTCCCTTCATGGATTTCCCAGCGGTATGATCAAGAGCTGCCGACGCTACTGGACCAAGGAGATCGCCGACTCCATCCACCAGCTCAAGGACGTGCGCTTTGTGAACCCTCAGATGGATGTCTGGACGACTTTCACTCGCGAGGACTACACCCGCGTGCTGGTCGAGCAGTTCAAGCTCCCCCGTGAGCAGGTCGAATCGTTCTACGATCATCTCCGTGCGATGAACTACTACGACAACAACCCCGAGACAACGGGGCAGATGTTCGAGCGGTTTTTCCCCGGCCGGCCCGATGTGCACCGCCTGCTCATGGAGCCTATCGCCTATGCCAACGGCTCCACCCGAGATGATCCCGCCATCACCTTCGGCATCGTGTTTAGCAATTTCATGGGTTCGGGCGTGTTCACTTTTCAGGGCGGTTCCGATCTGCTTATCAAGAAAATGGCCGAGGAGCTGCGCAAAAACAGTGTCGAGCTGCGCAAACACGTCCTCGTCGAGAAAATCCTCATCGAGGAACGCGACGGCCGCAAGGTCGCTTGCGGTGTCGTCACCAAGAGCGGCCGCGTTATCCGTGCCAAGGCGGTGCTCTCCAATGCGAACATCAAGAATACCATCTTCCGCCTCGCCGGCGCGGAGAATTTCGATCCCGAGTTCGTGAAGCAGGCCGAGGCCGTGCGCATCAACTCCAGCTCCTGCCAGGTCTATTTCGGCATCCGCAAGGGCGAGAGCATCCCGCACATCGGCGATCTCGTGTTCACTTCCGAGGCACCTAGCTACAGCCCCGAGGAGTTGACCTCCCTTCACACCACCAGCCGCACCTTCTCGGTCTATTATCCCGATACCCGCCCCGGCTCCGACCGCTACACCGTGGTCGCCTCGCTCAACGGAAAGCATCCGGACTGGAAGGCCCTCTCCGACGAAGACTATGCCATCCATAAGGCGCGCCTGATCGATGAGAGTCTCGTTGCGCTGGAGAAATACATCCCCGACGTGCGTGCGAAGATCGACTGGATGGAGGCCGCCACCCCGCGCACCATCGAGCGCTACACCACGCACATGGCCGGCACCAGTTTCGGCACCAAGTTCGAAGGCCTGCCGGTTTCGATGAATTTATCCGAAAAGCTCCCAGGCCTCTTCCATGCCGGCAGCGTGGGCATCATCATGAGCGGTTGGCTGGGCACTATTAACTACGGCGTCATCACGGCCAACAAGATCGACAAACACCTCTTCGCCCTCAAGCAGCGGGCTTCGGCCCTGCCGCCAGTGGTCTGAAGGGCGGGGGGCAGGCTTTTGAGTTTTTACGATTTAGCCGCTTGAAAGGCGGCGGGGGCGTTCGCAGGCTGCTCGGTTTATCTTTACCGAACCCTTGCCGCGCGGCATCCCCTGCGCTCCAAGACCGGCCTTCCCGCATGGACGTCTCCCTTACTCGTAATTTCTGCATCATCGCCCACGTTGACCACGGCAAGACAACGTTGTCCGACCGCCTGCTCGAATATACCAACACGGTCACTCAGCGTGTGCTTACCGCGCAGCACCTCGACTCGATGGACCTGGAGAAGGAGCGCGGTATCACCATCAAGTCCCACCCAGTCACCATGGTCTACCCGGCCAAGGACGGGAACCTATACAAGATCAACTTGATGGACACCCCCGGCCACGTGGACTTCGCCTACGAGGTCTCGCGCTCGCTGGCCGCCTGCGAGGGCGCCGTGCTCCTCATCGACGCCGCTCAGGGCGTGGAGGCCCAGACCGTCGCCAACGCCCACCTCGCCACCGCCCAGGGCCTTAAAATCATCCCGGTCATCAATAAGATCGACCTGCCCTCCGCCAACCTCGAGCTCTGCATGAAACAGCTTGAGGACATCCTCACCATCCCAGCCGAGGAGGCCATCCTCGCTTCCGGCAAATCCGGCATCGGCATCCAGGACATCCTCGAGGCCGTGGTCGCCCGCATACCGCCACCGCGCTGGTCGCACCACCCCTCCACCCGCGCCCTCGTCTTCGACTCCCTTTACGACAGCTACCGTGGCGTCATTACCTATGCCCGTGTGTTTTCGGGCTCGGTCAAGGCCGGCGACCAAATGCTCCTGATGAGCAACAACCAGAAGTCCGAGATCAAGGAGGTCGGCGTCTTCACCCCGAAGATGACCAAGACCGCCACCCTCGACGCCGGCGATGTCGGCTACGTCATCTCCAACATCAAAGACACCACCGACATCAAAATCGGCGATACGCTCACCCTCGCGCGCAATCCCGCCTCCGAGATGCTGCCCGGTTACAAGGAAGTCCGCCCCATGGTATTTTGCGGACTCTATCCGCTCGAGAGCAGCGACTACGAAAAACTCAAGGCCGCGCTCGGCCGCCTGCGTCTCAACGACGCCGCCTTCCTCTACTCCTCCGAGAGCTCCCTGGCGCTCGGCTTCGGCTTCCGTTGCGGCTTCCTCGGCCTGCTCCACATGGAGATCATCCAGGAGCGTATCCGCCGCGAGCACGACGTGGAAATCATCTCCACGTATCCCTCCGTCGTTTACAAAGTCAAAGCCCACGGCGCCGACGAGATCGAGGTCGATAACCCCGTCAACCTGCCCGACCCCGGCACCATCGAGTATATCTGCGAGCCCACCATCAAGGCCTCCATCCACATTCCCAACGAGTCCATGGGCGACATCCTCGCCCTCATCATGGAAAAACGCGGCATGTGCGACCACACCGACACCCTCGACGCCAACCGCGTCATGCTCAGTTGCGTGCTCCCGCTCAACGAAATCCTGGTCGATTTCAACGACCGCCTTAAATCCGTCACCCACGGCTACGGCTCGATGGACTACGAACTCGGCGACTACGTGCAAAGCGACCTGGTGAAAATGGACATCCTCATCAACGGCGACCCCGTCGATGCGTTCTCCAGCATCGTGCACCGCGAGAAGGCCGAAGGCAAAGGCCGCGTGCTCTGTGAAAAGCTCGCCGAGATCATCCCGCCCCAGATGTTCAAGGTCGCGATCCAGGCCGCCATCGGCGGCAAGATCATCGCCCGCGACAACGTGAAGGAGATGCGCAAGGACGTGACCGCGAAGTGCTACGGCGGCGACATCTCCCGTAAGCGCAAACTCCTCGATAAGCAGAAAGAAGGTAAGAAAAAGATGAAGATGATCGGCAAGGTGAACATCCCGCCCGACACCTTCATCCAGATCCTGAAGAACTAACGATTCCTCTTGGGGCTCACGTCTTGGCGCTCGCCGCAGCGAGTGCCAAGGCCAAGTCTGACCGTATGAGAATCACCCTCTTGGCGGAGACGTTGGTATGCATGTGTATAGCGCAAGTCTCTAGCCTTGTTGCCACCGCGCCGACCACCTCGTCGGTGCCAAGCGCGATCGAAACCATCGAGTCGGCAAACGCCCGGCTGGGTCGGGGAATCAATTTGGGCAACGCGCTGGAGGCACCGTCCGAGGGGGCGTGGGGTGTCACGCTGAAGGCCGATTATTTCCAGCAGATCCGCGCGGCGGGCTTTGATACCGTGAGGCTGCCCGTGCGTTGGTCGGCCCACGCCGACCTCGCCGCTCCTTACGCCATAGAACCGACCTTTGCGGCGCGGGTGGATTGGGCGATAGATCAGGCGACAGCCCACGGACTCAACATCGTCGTCAACGTCCATCACAACGCAGCTTTTGACGACAACCCGGAGAGCGAACTGGTCCGCATGACCGCGCTTTGGGATCAGCTCGCCGAGCGTTATCAGCACCGGCCGACGACGGTCTATTTCGAGCTCTACAACGAGCCGCACGGCAAGTTAAGCGGCGAGACGTGGAACGCCGCCGTGCCTGTGCTATTGCAGGCGGTGCGCCGCACCAACCCGACGCGTCCGCTGATTATCGGACCCGATGGCTGGAACGACATCGGCCGGTTGGCGGCTTTACGCCTGCCCGCCGACGACCGGAACCTCATCGTGACGGTGCACTACTACTCGCCCTTTCAGTTCACCCACCAAGGGGCCTCGTGGGTCAAGGGCGCGGACCAATGGCTGGGCCGGAGCTGGAGCGGTGATGAGAAAGCGCTGGCCGAGGTGCGTAAGGAATTGGAAAAGGCGGCACTCTGGGGGCGGGAGAACCAGCGCCCGATCTTTCTCGGTGAATTCGGTGCCTTTTCCAAAGCGGATGCGGAGTCCCGAGAACGCTGGACGCGCTTCGTGGCGACGGAGGCACGGCGCCTCGGGCTGAGCTGGGCCTATTGGGAATTCTGCTCCGGCTTCGGCGCGTATGATGCGAAGGCCGAAGCCTGGCGCGAACCGCTCAAGGAGGCCTTGATGGCCGCGCCTTGAGCGCGGCCGAGATGGAGCGGAATCAGTATTATGCGGCGGTCAGACGCAGGCAGTGCCAAGAGAGCGGGGGCAGCGTGAGCGTCAGGGCGCCGTCCGCTGCGACTTGGGTGGACGGCACGACCCGCGGGGCGACAGTCGCCGGCGAGGCGGCGGAGTTGACGGCGTAAACATCGGGCGAGGCCAGCACCTCGTGAGCTACTACCCGCCAGCTAGCCGAGCCGTCGAGGCTCACAGTAAATGACGCAGGGACGGCGCCGCGATGCAGGACGAAGACGGAGACCTTGTTCCCATCGCGGGTGGCGACGGCCTCGATGTCGGGCGATAGACCATGGGTCGGCGTGTCGGTGGAAGTGCCGCCGTTCAGGTGGGTGGCGAGCACGACGCCACGGCCGTGGCGGGAGGCTTGTTGAAGCGGGTGGAAGATCGTCTGCCGCCAGGCGTCCCCGCCGGGAGCGGTCATGATGGGAGCGATTACGTTGACCAGCTGGGCCATGCAGGCGTAGCGAACGCGGGCGGACTGGCGCAGCAGCACGAGAAGCATGCCGCCGACCACAAGGGCGTCGGCGAAGGTATAGATTTGCTCCAGCTGGCGCGGAGCGGAGGCCCAGCGGTGAAATTTTTCGTTACCTTGGGCCATGTCCCAGACGTTCCACTCGTCGAAGGACAGCATCATGGTTTTTTTGTGGTGTTGCTTGGCTTTTACAAAGTCACAGGCGGCCAGCACGTCGCGAATCTGGGTCTCCATCTGCGCGGGGCAGGCGAGGTAGTCGGCGAGTGATTTGTGGCCGTCTTCGCGGACGTAGAGATGGATGGAGAGTGCGTCGACGTGGGCGTAGCAGTGCTCGAGCACGTTGCGTTCCCAGTCGGGGAAGCCGGGCATCCCGGGACCGGAGGAGCCGCAGGCGATGAGCTCCAGGGTGGGGTCGAACTGGTGAAGGGCGTTGGCGGTTTCGTTGGCGAGGCGTCCGTATTCCTCGGCGGTTTTGCGGCCGGTTTGCCAGGGGCCGTCCATTTCGTTGCCGAGGCACCAGGTGCGGACGTTGTGGGGGGCGGCGTAGCCGTGGGCTTTGCGGAGGTCGGCGAACTTGGAGCCGAGTGGGGCGTTGCAGTATTCGATCAACTGGCGGGCGGCGTCGATGCCGCGGGTGCCGAGGTTAAAGGCCATCATGGGCGCGGTATTGGCGGCCTTGCACCAGTCCATGAATTCGTTGGTGCCAAACTGGTTCGTTTCAGTGACGCCCCAGGCGTAGTCCAGGCGGGCGGGGCGCTGGGCGCGCGGACCGACTCCATCCTCCCAATCGTAGGCGGAGACGAAGTTGCCGCCCGGGTAGCGCACCATGGGAATGTCGAGTTCACGGACGAGGTCTATAACATCGCGGCGGAAACCGTTACCATCGGCGGTGGCGTGGCCAGGCTCGTAGAGCCCGGTGTAAACGGCTCGGCCCAGATGCTCGATAAACGAGCCGAAGAGACGGGGATCGATGGCGTTTTGAGCGAGGTCGGGGAATATACGCAGCGTGGTCATGGTCGGGTAGGGGAGGGGAGGGCATCGAGCGTGGCGGGTAATGGTTGGCCACGCTAGAGGGAAAAACAACCGAACCGGAAGGAGACGTATGACTCTGCGCCCGGCTTGTTCAATTTGGAGGCCATTCTGGAGATGTTAATATAAGGATGGGGCCGCATCGGTTTCGATAAAGCGGACGCTCTCCATAATCACGGTCCTTCGTTCGACGCGCGGTCCGGGTGTGAGGGCGCGTGGATATTTTGAGTTGTCGTTTTACGCATCGGCGAGTTGCTTCGGCTCGATGTCGAATGCGTCTTCGCCCGTCGATCTGATCGCCGCCGCCACCGCCCAATTCGGCGGGAGGCCGTCGTGGGATGATTATTTCATGGCCACCGCCGTGCTGCTCTCCACCCGCAGTTCCTGCGAGCGCCTGCACGTGGGCTGCGTCATCGTGAGCGCCGGAGAGCGTAAAAACCGCCTCATCGCGGCCGGCTACAACGGCTTTCTGCCCGGCACGCCCCACACCTCGCGGCTTCGTGAAGGACATGAGCAGGCGACGGTGCACGCGGAGCAAAACGCGATCGCCGACGCGGCGCGGCGCGGCAGCTCGGTCGAGGGTTGCACCGCTTACGTCACCCACTTCCCGTGTATCAACTGCGCGAAGATCCTCGCCGCCGCCGGCATAGCCGAGGTGCGCTATCGCGAGGATTACAAGAACGACCCTCTGGTGGCGCCTTTGCTCGCTGACGCGAACGTGAAAATCATCAAGCTCTGAGCGGCGGACCGACCCGACTGCAAGAAATCACCCTCATGCGCGCATCCTCCTCAGAAACCTCCTCCGGCTCCGATTCGCTGGCCGGTTCGTTGCTGCTGGCGCATCCGAGTTTAAAGGAGGCGACATTCCGACGCACCGCCATCCTGCTTTCGAATCATGACGCGGAAGGCGCGATGGGCGTGGTTTTGAACCGGCCGATGCGTCGCGTATTGAGCGAATTGGGCGGGGATTTCGCCCTTGGACCGTTGGCGAAGGTGCCGCTGTTTTGCGGCGGACCGGTGGAGCCGCGGCAACTGCTGCTCTGTGCTTGGCGTCCGCATACGGATCAGGATGGGTTTAAACTTTTTTTCGGCGTCTCTCCTGAAAAAGCCACTGAACTGGTCGGCGAGGCCGATGTGCACCTGCGTGCTTTCCTGGGTTATGCCGGCTGGACGGGCGGCCAACTCGAGAGCGAATTGGCAAGGGAAACCTGGGTTGTCTCCGATCTGGTGCCGGATTTGCTGACCCAAACCGCGGATGAGGGCCTCTGGCGGCATGTGCTGGGCGGGATTGATCCGCATTGGAAACTCATGGCGGGCGAACCGGACGAGCCGAGCCGCAACTAAATCCGGTTAGGATACCGACTATTATCACGAAACCTGCGCCGGGGGTTACTTTCCGTTTGACACCCCCCCCGTGGAATCGCTGTTTTCTACCTTTTTATGAAAGTTGTATCCTCCATCAAATCCGCGAAGAAGCGTCACCCTGACTGCCAAGTCGTCCGCCGCAAAGGGCGCATCTACGTGATCAACAAGACCGACCCCCGCTACAAAGCGCGTCAGGGCTGAGTCTTACCCATTATAACGCCCAACTAATCCATCCTATGAAATCGGAAGGCCATCCAGTTCTCAACAACGTCTGTTTTCTAGACGTTTCCTCCGGCAAGCGTTTCCTCACTCGCTCGACCCTCAAGACGGCTCGCAAGGAGACCATTGACGGTGTCGAGCATTTCGTCGCCCTGCGCGATGTGACCATGGACTCGCATCCCGCCTACACCGGCGAGAAGCGCATCGTGGACACCGCCGGTCGCGTCGAGAAGTTCACCACCAAGTTCCGCCGCGGAGTCGCTCCCGCCGCCAAGAAGTAAGGCGTCGCTCCCTCCTTCTCTTTTGACCGCCGTGTTCCCGCAAGGGCCGGCGGTTTTTTGCGTCTGCTTTTTTGCCGGGTCTCGAAACGTATCAGCTTGGCGCTTGCCTCGACAGGGGGCAGGCGGGGACGCTGGCGTCATCCTGACATGGCGAATCCCAAACTTATCGTTTTTGACTGCGACAGCACGCTCTCGTCCATCGAGGGCATTGATGAACTCGGCCGCGCGCGTGGCCCCGAAGTTTTTGCCCGGGTGGAGGCGATGACGCACGATGCGATGAACGGCAAACTGGCGGTCGAGGATGTTTTTGGCGAACGCCTTCGCATCATCAAGCCGCGAGCCTCGGACGTCGCAGCGGTGGGCCGGCAATACATTGACACGATCGAGCCCACGGCCGCCGCCACGCTCGTCGCCCTGCGTGCCTCCGGGTGGACTCCACTTATCCTGAGCGGAGGCTTTCGAAACGCCATTCGTCCGCTCGCCGATTATCTCGGCATCCCCCGGGTCGAGGCGGTGGACCTGTTTTTCGACGCAGCCGGCAACTACACCGGATACGATGAACGTTATCCGACCACACGCTCCGGAGGAAAACCCGAAGTGATACGCGCATTAAAGGCCGAGCTGAGCCCTTCGCGCATCGTAATGGTGGGCGACGGCGTGAGCGATCTGGAGACGCAGTCCGAGGTGGATCTTTTTGTCGGATTTGGCCGTTACGTGGAGCGGGCAAAAGTGAAGTCGCAGGCGCGCGCCTTTGTGCATTCGCTGGCTGAGCTCCCGGGCTTGCTAACATGAACGCTTTCTTCGCACTCACCACTGGGAGCGCGGCGGAGGTTTTTCCCCGTTCGTTGAGCTCGTATCTCGAGATAGACAACGGAACTCTCTGGGCCGTGTTGTCTGCCCGCGTGCAGGCCGAGCCATTTAATCTCGTGGCCACGGGTATTTTCCTGCTGGCGATCGTGCACACGTTTTTCGCGGGGAAAATCCGGCATTGGGGGCATGTGATCGAAGAGCGCCATGCGTCCGCTTTACGGCAGGCGGCGCTCATCGGCGCCCCGGGTGAAACGAGTGTGGGCCCTGTTGCTGATGACGGTTCGCCACAAGAGGTCAGCTTTTGGGGGCAGGTGCTGCACTTTTTTGGCGAGATTGAAGTCGTTTTCGGACTTTGGGCCCTTGTGCTCGGCGTAGCGATCGCGGTTCACGCGGGCATGTCGACGGCGATCGCTTATCTCTCGGGAGTAAACTACACCGAGCCCCTCTTCGTGGTGGTCATCATGGCGATGGCGGCGACGCGTCCGGTGGTGCGCTTGGCCGAGGCGGGTTTGAAACGAGTGGCGGCACTGGGAGGTGGCACTCCGTTCGCATGGTGGGCTGCCCTGCTGGTGCTGGCTCCAGTATTGGGGTCGTTCATCACCGAACCGGCGGCGATGACGCTGGGCGCGCTGCTGCTGGGGCGGCAATTTTACGCCTACAATCCCAGCCAGAAGCTCCGCTACGCCACGCTTGGATTGTTGTTCGTGAATATATCCGTGGGGGGCACGCTTACACACTTCGCCGCTCCGCCGGTCTTGATGGTGGCGGGGCCTTGGGGCTGGGGGTTTGGGCACATGCTGATTAATTTTGGATGGAAGGCGCTGGTGGGCATCGTTGTGGCGACTTTCCTCTATGGTTACTATTTCCGTATAGAACTGCGTTCGCTCGCCGCCCAGCCCCGCAGCGGTGGGGTTGAATCCGACGGAGGCGCGGCGCCGGTTCCGGCATGGGTCGTCGCGGCGCATCTCGGGTTTCTCGCCTGGACGGTGTGGGCGGCGCATTATCCGGTGCTGTTTATCGGCGGATTCCTGTTCTTTGTCGGATTCCTGCAGGCGACTGCGCAGCATCAGACGAAACTGGATCTGCGCGGTCCGGTTTTGGTAGGGTTTTTCCTGGCTGGACTGGTCGTTCACGGCGGACTGCAAGGATGGTGGATAGCGCCGGTGCTTTCCGGGCTCGCGCCAGCCGCGTTGTTTTGGGGCGCGACCTTGCTGACGGCGTTCAATGACAACGCTGCCATCACTTATCTGGCGACCCTTGTGCCGAATTTTTCTGATGCTGCGAAATATGCAGTTGTGGCGGGTGCGGTCGCAGGTGGCGGCCTCACCGTGATCGCCAACGCGCCGAACCCGGCCGGCCTGTCGATTCTGCAACGTTTTTTTCCGGGAGGTTTTTCGCCACTTAAACTGGCTCTGGCTGCCCTGGTGCCGACGCTTGTGATGGCGGCGTGTTTTCTGGTGCTTTAGCGTCTGGCCCAGCGACCGGCCAGCACGCCGCAGATGACGAGTTGCATCGGGTGGTAAATCATCAGCGGCAGCAGGATCAGGCCGAGGCGGGGGTCGCTGCCGAAGATGAGCTGTGCCATCGGCACGCCCGAGGCGATAGTCTTCTTGGATCCGCAAAATACGGCGGCGATG
Organism: Verrucomicrobia bacterium IMCC26134; assembly: GCA_000972765.1. Taxonomy (GTDB): domain Bacteria; phylum Verrucomicrobiota; class Verrucomicrobiia; order Opitutales; family Opitutaceae; genus IMCC26134_A. The sequence goes on from CP011265.1 coordinate 1,590,488, forward strand.
CGGTCTTCGTCTGAGAACTTAAGTGCGCGACAGACTGCGGTCAGAATTGCAAAGACCACCGCAAACAGCAACAAGCCTCCCGCAAGAGCTGCGAACACCGTGCGCACTCCCTGGCCCGACCAGACGCCTCGGACGATGGAATCGCAAAATGAGGTGTAGATAATGAAGAGGATGGTGCCGCGATCCACGAGGAAGACTTTCGCTTTGTGGCGCTTTACCCAGTCGGCGATGAAGGGACGGCTGAGCTGTCCAAGCAAGAGCGGCAATATCAGCCAGATCACGAGATCGAGAATCACCCTGCCGAGTGAGAGCGTGTGGGCGCCTTGGCTATTGACCATCCAGCCGATCCAGATGGGGGTGAGGAATACGCCGAGCAGGCTGGACAGGGTGGCGTTGAAGACCGCCGCCGGCACGTTGCCCCTGGCCGCCGAGGTCATGGCGACCGACGAGGAGACGGTCGAGGGCAGGGCGCAAAGGAAAAAAAAGCCCAGTGCCAGCGCAGGGGAGATCAGGCCGCCGGCGATCAGAAGCAGGCCCAGGCCCAGCAGGGGAAACAGCAGATAGGTCGCGCTCTGCACGACCAGATGGAGCGGCCAGCGCAGCGCCCCGGCTTTGAGCGAAGCGAAGGAGAGCGCGGCACCGTTAAGGAAAAAAATCAGTGCGACGCCCGCTTTGTTGACCAGGTCGGGGTGAAGCGGACCGTTTTTTGCGCCGAGTTGCGGGTAGGCCCAAGCGACGCCCACCACCGCGATCATGCCGATAAGAAACCAGTCGAGTTTGAGGCGCATCGATTTTTGTTTTTTAGACCGTCGTTCCCGCGCTGGCGGTGCAAGCTTGGTTAGTTATGGCGTGGGGTTGATCGTTGGATTGTGGTTCCTCGACTACGGTGTTTGTCAGCACACCGAGGTGCTCGATCTCGACGCTGATGGTGTCGCCCGCTTTCAAATACACCGGTGGCTTTAGCGAGTGGCCCACGCCGTCGGGTGTGCCGGTGAGAATGACTGTTCCGGGCAGAAGGGTTTTGCTGGCGCTCAAAAACTCGATGAGTGCGGGAACGTCGAAGAGCATGTCTCGCGTGTTTCCATCCTGTCGCAACACGCCGTTGACCGTCGTGCGCAAGCGGAGTGAAGCGGGGGCGGGGAGTTCGTCCTTGGTGAGCAAGAACGGGCCGAGCGGACAAAAGGTGTCGAAGCTCTTGCCCTGGCAAAACTGACCGCCTCCGAGTTTAAACTGCCAGTCGCGAGCCGAGATGTCGTTGGCGATCAGGTAGCCGAAGACGTGGTCGAGGGCGTTTTCGCGAGTGGCGTTTTTGCAGGTTTTTCCAATGACCACGGCGAGCTCACCCTCGTAGTCCACCGCGTCGCTGGCGAGCGTGCGCGGCAACTCAATGACGCCTCCGGGGTTTTGAACGGTGTTCAGGCTCTTGAGGAAGAGCAGCGGACGGTTAAGAACTTCACGGCCGAGTTCTTCGGCGTGTTTGCGGTAGTTGAGGCCGATACCGAGTATCGTGGACGGCTCCAGCGGCGCGAGCAGGGGGCCGGGCTTGATCGTCACCTCGGTGAGGCGAAGGCCATCAAATAGCTCTCCGGTTGTGGCACGGGCGGTGCCGTCCGGTTGGAGCACGGCGTAGGCGGGCCCCGAGGCGCTCAGATGGCGTATGATTTTCATAAAGGAGTCGTTGTCAGATGCTGCGCAGTGCGTGGGCTTAGGGTTGCCGCTGCTGCTTGCACGCGTCGCGCCGCATGCACCGGGTCGAGGGCGCGCCAGCCGGCATTGGTGAGGGGGGAGCTTGCATTCGCGTTGGGTGGTCGCGACGCAACTAGGAGTTGAAGCTCACGGTGACTTGGATTTCGACGGTCGCGCCGCGCGGAAGGCCGGCGACAGCGATGGCGGCACGGGCGTGTTTTCCGGCGTCGCCGTAGAGCTTTACGAAGAGGTCGCTCGCACCGTTGATGACCTGAGGACTTTCGGTGAAGCCGGCCACGGCGTTGACGTAGCCGGCGAGGTAAACGAACTCGCGAACCCGATCGAGGCTGCCCAGCGCGTCTTTGATGGCGGCAAGGCTGTTGAGCGCGCAAACTTGGGCGGCGGCGTAGCCTTCCTCGACGGTGCGATCACCGCCGACCTGGCCGGCGTGGGTGAGCACACCATTGTGTATGCTGATAACGCCGGCGAGCACGAGGGTGTCACCGTTTATTCGATAGGGGACGTAGTTGCCTCCGGCGGAAGGTGCGTAGGGTAGCGCAAGACCGAGGCCCGCGAGTTTGGTTTCGATGGAGTTGCTCATACGCGGTCGAAAATCGCTTCAGGGAGGTAGGCAGTGATGGTAGTGGTAGGCACGTTGACGAGTTGGCTGACTTTGAGGTCGAGCACCACACTGCACAAGGTGTAGGCCATCGCCGGTGTGACTCCGAGCCGGTCCACGATGAACGCGATGGCGCGGCGCACGGCGCGTTTGCAGGCCTCGCGGGGGTTTTCATCGGACTCGATGAACAGGTGCCACGGTTTGCTTGCATAGCGCGCTGGAGTGAAGCCACCGGGGAAAATCGCGTAGGGTCCGGCGAGTGGCTTTTGTTTGCGCAGGTTAAAGGTCAACGTGACGTCCATCGGTGCCTCCATGCCGTTGATGCACACTTCGCCGTCGCCTTGGGCGGCGTGGCAATCGCCGGTGAGCACACCTGCGCCCTGGGTGAAAACGGGTAGGTGCAGGGTGGTGCCGGCGGTCAGGTGGCGCACGTCGAGATTGCCGCCGAAAGCACCGGGCGCGCGGGTGCGGAACTCGCCGGCCTCGGCACGTTGCACGCCGATGATGCCGGCGAAGGGGTGGAGATCGAGGGTTACCCCCGGAAAGCTGCGGGTATGGGCCTCGTCGAGTTTCCAGATGAAGAGATGGTTTTCGGGGAAATCCTCGGGCAGGAGACCCAGTCCGGGTATGAGGCTTGTCCACGCCCAACCGTGGTGTTGGTAGGCCTCGATTTTGATTTCCAGGATATCGCCGGGCTCCGCGCCATCTATGGCGACCGGGCCTGTTAGGGCGTGGACTTGAAGCGGATCGAAGCGGGCTTTGAAGTCTGCCGCGGTCCAATCCGGTCGGACCTGCCAGCCGCTCGAGTCGGCGCATTTGAAGGTCACGGTGTCGCCGGGTGCGACCGTGAGGCGGGGCGGGGTGGCGTGGTTCCAACGATGGACCATCGGTTCTGGGCTAAGCGTGTGGTGCATGGCAAAAGCGGGTATTATCATTCCGTGGTCGCGCGCCGGCGGCCTTCGTTGTGGCGGTGAATAATGTCGGCGGTCATGCCGGTGGAAATCAAATCCAGCCACTGCGCGCCTTTTTCAGCGCTTGCAGCCGTCGCGTCGCCCATAATGCCGGTAGGAGAAATATCCTGCGAGGCCCATGAGTAGGTGGCCGGTGCATTCTCCGGCCTCAGCTCCCCGGGGTCCCCGATGAAGGAGGGGTAATGACACACGGCAGCTTTCATCCGGGTGTGAGCCGGTGCAGCGGCCAGGAGCAGGGAGGTTTCAACTTCGTTGGCGTGAAAACCGTAAGCGGATTCCTGCGGAGAAACATCAATCTTTGCGTCTGATTTGATCGGGCTGATACGAAGCCCGGAAGGTCCGTAAAGTGCGCGGATTTCACGCAGGGTGTAGTTTATGACGGCTGAATTTCCGCCGTGGGTGTTCAGGACTACAAGTTCCTTAAAGCCCCACTCATGAAGCTGGCGGGCGATGGCCACTAATTGCAGTCTGAGTGTGGTCTTGCTGATATAGAGCGTGCCGGGGAAACCGACGTGTTCGTTGCTTTTGCCGATCGTGATGGGCGGGGCGACGTAGCAGGAAACACCGGCAGGCAGGCGAGCCAGCAGGAGGTTCAACCAGACTTGCCCCAACAATGAATCCACCGCGACCGGAAGATGCGGGCCGTGTTGCTCAATGGCACCCGTTGCGATGATGACCGGCGCCCATTTCCTGTCGGGCAGGGCAGTGATCTGCGCTGCTGACATGGCCGGTAGATAACGTGCGCGATAAGTGGGAAATGTTTCGGAAATACTCATGATGCGGACATGGTGAGAAGTTCACCATCGCGGGGCAGTGCAGGACGGGCGTTGATTTCGACCAACAGCGCAGCGAGGCGCGCGGATGACTTGGCCAGGAGCTCAATTCCTGCGTTGCAGGCCACCGCCAGACCCAGGGGAGGCTCGGCCAAGGGTATGACATCTTCTTCTCCGGGAAGTGCGGACGATTTCGAGGCGGGGGCTTCGCTTTTGACCAAGGTCGGTTCCTTGCCGGTGAGTGCGGTGATAAGGGTCTGCAAAGCATGCCGGTTACGGCTGCGGGCCGGGTGGAAGTCGAGGTCGATGGCGCTTAGGTTGATGCAAAATGTCTGTAGTCTGCGCTCGATGCGGATATCGCGTGCGGCGGCGTCTATCAGCTCCTCGTTCCATGGGCTGGCGTTGAACAACACGACCCGTCGAAATCCTGCCGCCGCTATTGTGGAGCAGACTTCATCGATGAAGGCGTGAGCGGTCGGCACATCCACGGTGAATGCGCAGCCGGCATTCGCGCCTATTACGAAACGCAGCGGTGGAACGACGAGCATCCGCGTCGGATCTGACTGGCGGGAGGCGTCGGCAAGAACCCGCATCAAAACGGTTTCTTCAGCGTCGAGGGCGTGGCCCAGTCCCGAGTCGGCGAATCCGGCGATGGGCACGACCACGGTGATGTTTTTTTTATCTTTGAGACGCGAAAAATCCTCCCATGTGAGCCAGGGCCAGAAAGTTTTTTCATCCACCTGACAAAGTTGCGCGAGTGTTTCAGGCATATCGGGTTTGAGTGATGGTAGTTCTTATTCAGGCGCTGCGTGTTTCCGAGATGTAAACGATCTTAGCAGATTGGAAGCCAAGCCTAGGGTGATGGCAAAGTCGTCCCGTGCTGGCCTACCGGCAGGCATTACCGGATTGGTTAATCAACGTTGTCATGCCTGATGTCGCATTTAGCGGTCGTTGATCGGCAAAAGATTATCATAGCCCAGATTTTGAAACACCTGCACGGATCTGGCATCTGTCTCGGATCATCTATTTATTATCTGCGTATTTAATATAAGGCTCGGATTTCCGTATGGAAGCAGGATGGCGGATGGTTTTTATGCATGTTTATATAAAGAAGAATGTAAGGGATTGAGTTAGGTTGTTTTCAGTATTATTTTAAACTGAGGTTTTATTCTCATTTTTATTGGCTTCACGAAGCGGAACCAAGGTAAAAAATGAACCTTTCCGCGGTATTATCTGTTTTGGCCTCCAAGTTGCTTAGGTTTAGTGTCCAGAGAAACGCCTTTCCATTGCTTCGCTTCCATGTCTTTTGCTTCTTTTGTTCAATACGGTCTAGCCTCTTACGCCGAGATTAGTTATCAGCAGTCCGGCCACTACAGCGTATTTCCCTACCGGGCCGAAGGTGACGGTGTGCATGACAGGCAAGTGCCGCACCGGCATGATTTTTATCAACTTATATGGCTGACTGAGGGAAGCGGTGATCTCATTTGTGACCTTAAAGAATGGCGCTTTACTGCTGGCACACTCTTTTTTGCCGCACCCGGTCGTTTACATTGTTGGAAGCCTGAGACGCCGGTCCGGGGGTTCGCGTTAGGTTTTACAGACGAATTTCTATGCAGGGACTCCATTAGAGCCTCGCTGCTTGGTCGATTTGCTTATTTACAGGAATCTGAAAATCCATTGCTCACCTTAACAGGTGCCAAGCAGGATGAGATGACGCATTTTTTCTCGCGGTTGCTAGCTGAAGCTGCGGATACAGAGTCTTCTCGCGATGAAGTAGTTCATGCCTATATCATGATTATTTTGGCCAAGACTAAACGCTGGTTGCCGGGAGATGCACAAAGTCAGATTTCTAAGCGCGCGCTCAACTCTTTGTCCATACGCTTTCGGCAGGCGCTGGAAGAGCAATTTCCTCGCCTGCTTAAGGTCAGTGATTATGCATCCCTTTTGCATACCTCACGCACACAACTGAACAACGACCTGCGTAACCATACCGGGCGGACGGCGAGCGAATTCATACATGATCGTCTGCTTCTCGAGGCCAAACGCCTTTTGCTATACTCGGATTCCACTGTATCTGAAATCGCATATAAATTAAGATTTCAGGATCCTTCATATTTTTGCCGTTTCTTTCGTTTACGGGCCGGACTTTCGCCTGGAGCATTCCGAGCGGGTGCAGCGATCCAGCTTGTCGCTTGTTAGGTCGTGACCTTACAAGCGACCAAATTATTAATGACTGACTCAGTTCATTTACACAATTAATCCAATAAATTATGATACGACGTGAAACATCAACGCACTGGGTATTTGTGACTCATCCGGATCACGCGCGTCTGGCCGGACAATTCGGAGATGCCTGGGGCAATGAGAATTTCGCCCGCCCAGAGCCGTATACTGGCCTTAAATACGCCGTGTATCATCATGACGATGGATGGCTCGCCCGCGACGCCGCCCCGTCGCTCACCCCCGCCGGATTGCCTGAGGCGTTCACGAGCTCCTTGGTGGGCGCGTATAGTGCGTTTGAAGAAATTGATCTGCCTGCCTATCTGGGGGTGCGAGCAAAGGCCACCTCCACGGTTGCGGAAGTCGATCCATATGCGGGCATCTTGGTGTCTATGCACACGTATAATCTGCTTTCCGAGCAGGCGGACCTGAATAGTATTCGGCCCGAACATCGCGCTGCGCACGCCGCATTTCTGCTTGAGCAGAAGGAGTTTCAGAGCACCACCGCGGCACGTCTCGGGGCTTCCAGCCATGCTTTGCAGGTCGGCTATGAATTTTTGCAATGCTGCGATAATCTCTCGCTGATCGTATGCTCGGGCTACGATCAGGCACGGGATCTTCGGCATACGCATTCGGATCGGCGGGGTGTTCGCCATGCCATACACTGCGAACCGGCTGGGAGCGGGTGTTATACACTTTCGCCATGGCCCTTGTCCGGCGTTAAGCTCGTCCTGGATTTACCTTATCGCATGGTGGCAAAAACCGAGGCCAAGAACTTGGAATCTCTACGCCACGCATTCAGCGTGGCTCCTGTTTTGGTCGATAAAGTCACCTTGCTGCCTGCGGCGGGTGTTGTTTGATCTGAGCAAGTTGAGCCGCATTCCGTTTCAATTTTAACTTAATCCCTTATGCTGCAACGTATTTTTAAACTCTCCGAACATCGCACGACTGTCAGTCGTGAGCTCTTTGCCGGCCTGGCTACATTTGCGGCCATGGCCTATATTCTCGCGGTGAATCCCAGCATTTTGATGAATGGGCTTGGTGCAGATTCGGCCATTGGCTCAGATCCGACCACCGCCGCTTTTATCGCAACTAAAGGCGCTCTCGTGACGGTCACGGCGATTACCGCGGCCGTGAGCACGATCTTGATGGCGCTCATGACGAATTACCCGATCGCGCTCGCGCCCGGCATGGGAATAAATGCGTTTTTTGCTTTCAGTATTTGCCTCGGGGCGGGGGTGCGCTGGCAGGAGGCGCTTGGTATGGTCTTCCTAAACGGATGTATTTTTTTGCTCCTCTCGCTGACCGGGGTTCGCGAAAAAATCGTCAAATGCATCCCTTATCCGCTGAAGATCGCCATCACCTGCGGCATTGGCATTTTCATCGCGTTTATCGGGCTTAAAAACTCGGGTATAATTGTTTCGAACCCAGTTACTTTCGTTTCCCCTGGAGATTTTACCCAAGGGCCTGTCGCCCTCGCTTTGGGCGGAGTTGTTTTGGTCCTGGTGTTGGTCGCCCGTCGCGTTCCGGGGGCCATCGTGATTGGCATAGTGGGAACAACGCTGGCGGGGTTATTCGTTCCTGATGGTCATGGAGGCCAAGTCACGCGCCTCCCTGAATCGATTTTCGCGCTTCCAGCTTCGCCGGCACCGGTATTTCTTAAATTAGAGTTCGGTTTCATGACCAGCACGGCGACGTTCTTTAAAATACTTCCTTTGCTGCTGACCCTGCTATTGGTCGATATGTTCGACAACATAGGCACGCTTATTGGCGTTACCAAGCGTGCGGGTTTCCTTGATAAAAATGGCAATTTGCCCAAGGCGGGGAGAGCGCTTGTGGCGGACTCCACCGCCGCCATTCTCAGCTCGCTCTTTGGCACCTCCACGGTGGTCAGCTATATCGAAAGCGCGTCTGGAGTGGAGGCCGGGGGGCGGACCGGTCTGACCGCAGTCTCCACTGCCGTGCTCATGTTGCTGGCTTTGTTCCTGACGCCTTTGATTCTGATCGTGCCCCTTGCCGCCACCGCCTCGGCGCTCGTTGTGGTGGGGGTATTTATGCTTCAGTCGGTGACGGAGATTGATATGAGCGATTTCCGCATCGCCGCCCCCGCGGCACTCACCATCATAGGTATACCGCTCACCTTCAGCATCGCGGAAGGCATTGGCTTCGGTCTTATTTCAGCTGCGTTGCTCGCCCTTGCCACCGGTAAGCCTCGCGGTTTTACTGCAACTGGTTATGTAATCGCCGCTATTTTCTTTTTGGAGTTTTTCCATATCTTCCCATTCAGCGGTTAATTTCGACGCCTTAAATGCCTACTTCTGTTTCTCCCCTTAAAGTTCCTGACGAGGCCGCGCTCGATATAGATTTCGAAGCTCTTATCGCCGAGTTACAACACGCAACCGGTGCCGTGGTCGCACCTCGGCCCGTGGATGATCGTCCGCTCTATGGCACCACGCTTTACATTGCGACCTGCAAGCTCGACACCCGCTTCGGTCATTTCCGTGCACATATCTTTCAGGATATCATCGATAAGCACTACATCATCGCGCTTGCTTTTGGTGATATTGTAAACGCGACCACGCTCCATACCCGGCTGCACTCTTCTTGTGTGACCAGCGAGACTTTGAGGGGCTGTGATTGCGATTGTGTGCAGCAGCTCGAGGGAGCCTTCAAGGTGATCGCCGAGAAAGGGAAAGGCATACTTTTTTATCTGATGCAGGAGGGGCGCGGTGTGGGCTACGTTGGCAAGGCCAGGGATCGTATGCTGGTGCAGGCTTCGCTTGATCAACTCTCCACCTTTGCCGCCTACGCTGCGATGGGGCTCAAAAAAGACCACCGCAACTATGAGAACATATCCCATATTTGCTACCTGCTCGGCATCACCGCGTCATTCACCGTTCTGACCAACAATCCAGATAAGGTCGACGCCATGAAGGCACAGGGACTGGTGGTTGCCGGGACCGAGGCGCTCGAGTTCGAACCTTCCCCTTTTAATCTCGCCTACCTGACATCCAAAGCAGCTGGAGGACATATTCTGCTTCGGCCTTCCGAAACGCTCGTGAAGCGCGCGCTCCCGCCTGAGCCGGTTATTCCCTTCAAGCCTTACGCGCTTCCCGAAGCTCGTCGCTTCATCTATTCGGCCAGTTATTTTCTTCCGATGAAGCCGGTGGATAACGACATCCTGCTCACTGGCGTCCAGTTTAACGACTTGTTCAAACATGACGCGCTCAGTCGTTATTCCGCTGGTCCGCACCCGCTGGTGCTTGGCTATCACGCCATCCGCGACAACCGGTTTTTCGTAAAGATTTCCGTCGATAATCTCAACTACTTCAAACGCGATAATCCCGAGGATCCCATCCTCGATCTCCTTACCACCCCTTATTGGTTTCGCGTTCACGTTTACTACGACATCGTGACCTCGCAGGACTTTGTGGTGCTCACCCATGGCAAGCCCCGCATCTATGATCTGCCCGTGGTTCGCCTCCACAGTGAATCCCTCTTTAATCGCTTCCCGCTGCGCACGGTCGAGAACCGCGACAAGATGAAGCAGTCCGTCAAACACATCGTCACCTACGGCGTAGGTGCCATGCTCCTGCTACATAACGACGGACGTGGCGCCGGTTTCGGTGCATACGCAACCGATCGTATGATGACCGAAACCAACCAGGCTTTCTCTTCCGACGAGGCTTATCGTAAACTTGGCGTCGGTTACGACAGTCGAGACTACGATTCGTCCATCCTGCTGCTTCGTCACCACATTCCCAACGAGAAGATCCAGATGGTGATGAACTCTCCTGCCAGCCTGGTTAAAAAGCCCGAGTATGCCGAAGCCTTGAATCGCCATAAAATTGACGTCGAGAAATGGATATTCCTCGAAGACGAGCCCGGCCATGATTGATGCTTTGCGGGTCGCGATTTCATCGCGTCCTGTCTTCGATATTCCTTTGTGTCCTCCAAAACTACCAGCCCCTCAGTCATTACCGATGATCCGCTCGGTCACGGGCTACTGGCCCGTAGGCTCGGGCAGATACCCTCGGTCCTAGCTGGGATGATTGAGCGCGGCCCCGCCGCACTTAAACCCGCTACGCTTAACGCCCGTCGATTTATTATCACCGGCACGGGAAGCTCGGAGGCGCATGCACGCTATCTGGCGATGCTGCTGAATTTATACACCGACCGCGCCGCCACTTACCTGCCGTTGTCGGGCTTCGTTGACTGGCATCGCGACGCTTTTGCCGGAAAAACCCTGGTCGTCTTTTCCCAAGGCGTTTCTCCCAACGCTCAGATCGCTCTCAATCGTCGGCAGGATTTCGCGCACTGCGTGCTTTTGACCGCCACTACTCCGGCCGCCGCACTCGCGGCTGGTAAACGAGACCGTGCCGCTCTTCTCCAATCCATTATCGATGCAGGGGGGGAGCTCATCGAGTTCCCGCTCGCGGAGGAATACACCACCCTCATTCGTTTCGTAGGGCCTCTGGCCGGTTATTTAGCCGCACTCCAGTTTACTTCCCAGCTCGCCGGATGCCGCTTCCCCGCGCCCGGCGCCGCCACCATTCTGCCCTTACTCGCAGAACCAGCGCCGGCCGACCTCTTGGACGCGATGATTCGGCTGCCCAGTGCCTTTTCGCAGGGCTTTAACATCGTCACCGCCGCTCCTATCTCTGACTTTGCGCAAAACCTTGCCTGTAAATTCATGGAAGGCGTCTTCTGGCCATGCCCGCCGATTTCGGATTTTCTACAATTTGCCCATGGTCCTTTTCAGCAGATGAACGCTCATCCCAAGCCGGTCATCATTCTGCAAGGAGACTCCGCTGCCGAGGCTGACCTTGTCGACCGCAGCGTGCGTATGTTACGCGAAGTGGGTCTCAGCGCTTTTGTTGTTCGCGTGAATGCGCCGCCATTATATTCGATCTTTGGCTTCGAAGCCGCCCTTAACGCCCTCGTCTTCGCGGTCATGCGCCACCTTCGGGTTGACCAAGTGAACTGGCCTGGGAAAGGTCGCGACGATCTTCTCTATGGCTTTTGTCCTGATTCGTGATAAAACGTGTCTACCTTCGAGTAATCTACGGAAAAACGCATTGGTCTTATCTGAATTTCGACACAAACCATTTGGCTGGAATCCATTATGGTTATTCTAAAATGGTCTAGGTGCACCTCGGAATACGGCGAAATCCATCCGATTCAAGCCCGCGAATTCGGGACGCCGATACTCAGCCGCTGGAACGCTTTTCATAGGTTAAATACACCGTATTAAAGGCACTGGAAGTCAGCAGAGGGCTAAGAAGAGCGAGTTGCATGACTGTGCTTTGGTGCGACTTAGGTCCGCGATGAGGGGTGTGCGTAATTAAATCAGATAAAATCTCGCGCCAATGGTATTGCCCGACATTAGTCCGGTTTCATTTTTCATTTCATGTTTAACCATATAATCTTAGCCGTGTCTCGAAACTAATTTATGAGGTATAAAAGTCTACATGTATGGCTTTCGTTGGTGGTCGTGATTCTCTTGCTTGGCGTGGGAAGCAGTTGGTTCATGTTCACGCGATTGGCGCATGAACGGACCGTCTCGCGAGATGATCTTTTCAATAGGATTCAGGCGCTGGCGGTTTTAACCCGGAATAATACACGGACTGGGGCCGAGTCTCATGTTGGGGCCGTGTTTCGCGAATGGGTTAGCCTTTATCCTGACGTTACCAATCTACGGTTTCAGGCACCCGGTGGATTGGTTTTATACGACTATAAACGAGATACGGAAGCGCTGGAGCCTTACGCCCTCGCTATTCCGCTTGAATATGGCATCGGGGGACAGGCAACGATCTCGGTTATCACAGACGTCTCGAAATGGACGGATGCTCGCAATCTTCAGTTCGTTCAATTTGGCGTCTTGCTGGCGCTCTTTTCCACTCTGCTTGTCGTTCTTACTCGAATACTTTTGATCTATCGGGTCGAATGTAATCGCAGCGCGAAACGCAGCGATCAGCTTTGTGAATTGAACACCATCTTGCGTAAAAACGAGGGAAGGCTTCAGGTTTATGTAGAGCAGTTCCCCGATGCGTTATTTGTGCACGACCTTTCAGGTCGATTTATTGATGTAAATCGTCAGGCTTGTATAAGCCTTGGATATACGCGCGAGGAGTTACTGCAAAAGGGGATCGCCGATATCGAAACCGATCAGGAGATCGACCAGATTTGGGACGCGTTGCGTCTGTTACAGCCAGCCGAGTCGCGGTTACTCATGGGCAGGCAGCGACGTAAAGACGGGACTTTGTTTCCAGTTGAGGTGCGGGTGGTTCGCGTCGATCGCGATGGCCAAGCCCTATTCATCGGTCTGGCCCGCGACATCTCCCTGCGTAAAAAAACAGAGAAGGAACTGGAAATGATGCGTTACAGTGTGGATAGCGCGGGCGATAGCATATTCTGGATTAGCCCTACGGGCGATATACGCTATGTGAACGATTCGGCCTGTTGCGGGCGCGGCTATGCAAGAGAGGAATTGCTTGCGATGAAGATTTTCGATTTGGATCCGGACGCGAAACCGGAGGCTTGGTTGCTACATTTTGAAAGGATTAAAACGACAGGTAGCATGACATTCGAGGCCCGTCATAGAACCAAAGACGGGCGCATTTACCCCGTAGAGGTCAACGCAAGCCACGTTCGTATAGCCGGCAAGGAGTTCAATTTCTCAACGGTCCGCGACATCACCGCCCGTAAAAAATCGGAAGCTGCTCTGCGCGACAGCGAGGCGCTTTTTCGCACCGTGCTTGAATCGGTCGCCTTGATCGGACTCATGCTCGACCGTGAGGGGCGTATTACCCTTTGTAGCGATCATCTTTTAAGTATTACCGGTTGGAAACGTGAGGAGGTGATAGGTCGCGATTGGTTCAGCACTTTTTTACCTTCGGACCAGACGGAACTCATTCGTAAAGATGTTTTTATTCGTGGTATTAAAAGCGGGGAGCTATCCAGGTGCTACGAAAATGAGATCGTCACGCGCGCAGGAGAACGACGGCTTGTCTCCTGGAGTAACTGTCTGATGCGCGGCGAGTCCGGTGAGATTGTCGGCTTGGCCAGTCTGGGCCACGACATAACCGAACGCAAACAGGCCGAGCAGGCTTTGCGCGCGAGTGAGGCGCGGTATCGTCGGGTCGAGTTGGGCACCGCCGACGGTCTCTGGGAGTGGCACATTCCCAGTGGCAAGGAATACTGTTCGCCACGGTGGATGGAAATGCTTGGTTATTCCGCCGATACTCCACCGCTCGATTTCGGTGGCTTCATCGAACTGGTTCATCCGGAAGACCGGGCCTACATATTGGCTTCGGCGGAAACCAGTATTCGCGATGCCAAGCCCTACAATGTGGAGATGCGCTTACGTCGTAAAGAGGGCGACTACTTATGGGTTTTATCGCGGGCCAAGGTGGATTACGACGAGGCGGGCAAGCCGCTGTCCATGACAGGATCAATCTCTGATTTAACCGCGACACGACAGCTTGCCCAGCAGTTGCGCCAATCTCAAAAGCTCGAGGCGATCGGCACTTTAGCAGGCGGCATAGCACATGATTTCAACAACATCCTGACCGGCATCTACGGGTTCACTACGTTGGCCCGCATGTCTGCTGAAAATAATACGCAGACCACCGGTTATCTCGATGAGATAGCCCGTGCCGGTCGTCGCGCGGCAGATTTGGTGCAGCGGATTCTGGCCTTCAGTCAGACTCGCGGCGGCGACGAAAGCATGGAAGCGGTGCGGCTTGATGAACTCCTTGCGGAGGTGGTTAAGCTTTTGTCGTCAGCCACGCCCAGCACGATCACGATTATTTCTCATACGGCATCGGGTCTTCCCGCTGTGAGAGGTAATTCGGCGCAGCTACACCAGATCCTGATGAATCTCGGCACCAATGCGGTGCAGGCAATGGGCGACCGATCGGGGCGGCTGACTTTCAACCTCGATACTTATCAGGTTGATGAACATCGCGCCCGTTCGCTTCTAGGCCTCGCCGCCGGTCCTTGTTTACGACTCTCGGTCAGCGATACGGGTAGCGGCATGACTGCCGCGATTCAAGAGCGTGTGTTCGAACCGTTTTTTACGACCAAGGAACCCGGTCAAGGCACCGGGCTCGGATTGTCCGTGGTGCACGGCATTGTGCAAAGTCACCGCGGCGGCATCAGCCTCAGGAGCGAAGTCGATGTCGGCACCACTTTCGAAATTTATCTACCCGCGATAAACGCCGCGCCGGCGGTCCGCTCCGCTTTGCCATTCAATATGCCAGTCGGCCATGGCGAGTGCATTCTTATGGTGGATGATGAACCGGCGGTTATTAAAACTGGCAAGCTGGCACTCGAGCTTCTTGGTTATACAGTAATTATTGAAAATCAGCCACTAAAGGCATTGGCTTATTTCGAGGAAAACCCGCAGGTCTTCGCCCTGGCCCTTCTGGACCAGACCATGCCTGATCTCAACGGACTCGAATTCGCGCAACGCATCAGAGCTATCCGGCCGAACCTGCCGATCGTGATTGCAAGCGGGCACAGCACCTCACTGACACCGGGGCGTCTAGAAGCGGCAGGCGTGCGCGAACTATTGTCCAAGCCTTATACGATCGCCAAATTAGCCGAAGTGGTCAGCCGTAACCTGGCTCCAACGACCACCGTTTAATCCGTCGGTTATGCGCCTCAATCGCGCTGCCAGTGGATACGCGGCAAACCTTCGGGCGCCAGTTCTGACTCAACCAGCTCAAGTCAGATGACTGACGTCCCAAGCCTCCCGTAAACGTCTATTGCGGGTGGGTTATAAGGAGCTTTGGCGCTGAGGCCGGCTTCGCGATTAACATCCCCGCAAGGGGCGAGCGCTTTCGCGCATATCAGTGTTGGCGAGTCGCTGCTTTGCCTTTCTGCTGATCCTTTTCGTATCCATGAGCACCACACGCAAACCGGTCCTTCTCATCATCCGCGACGGTTGGGGGCACAACCCCAACGCCGACCAAAACAAGGTCAACGCCGTTGCCCTGGCCCATAAACCGGCCGACGATCACCTTCAGGCTCACGCGCCGGTTGCCCTCGTTTCCGCCAGCGGTCTCGACGTCGGTTTGCCCGACGGCCAGATGGGTAATTCCGAGGTGGGCCATGAGAACATCGGGGCCGGTCGTATCGTGGATCAAGAACTGGTCCGCCTTAACAAGCTATTCACGGATAAGCAGCTCGTGCCGAATCCAGTCTGGCAGGCGGTCGTCGCCCGCGTGAAATCCTCCGCCACGGCCAAATTACACCTGATGGGAATCGTCTCGGATGGCGGCGTGCACGGCATGTTGGAGCATCTCTACGGTCTGCTTGCCCAAGCGAAGGCTGACGGCATCGCCGGCGATCGTGTTTTCATCCACGCCTTCACCGATGGTCGCGACACGCCACCGAGCAGCGCCCTCGGCTACCTTGCCCAAGTTGAGGCTAAAATCCGTGAACTGGGCTACGGGCGCATCGCCACCGTGACCGGTCGCTTCTGGGCCATGGATCGCGACAACCGATGGGAGCGCGTGAAAAAAGCTTACGACCTGCTCACCGGTCGAGCCATCGTCGCCACCGCCGCCACCGCCGCCGCCGCAGTCCAGCATTACTACGAAAATCCTCTCTCCGAGACGCAGAAGGGGGACGAGTTTGTGCCCGCAACTGCCATCACCGGCACGGACGGAAAGCCTCTCGCCACTTTCCAGGATGGCGATGCCGTAGTGTTTTACAACTACCGCGGCGACCGTCCTCGCGAGATCACCAAGGCTTTCGTGTTGGATGGATTCGCCGAGTTTGATCGCGGACCCAAGCTCGACCTCTACTACGCAACGATGACCGAGTATGAGTCCGGGTTGCCTGTGCATGTGATATCGCCCAAGCCGCCCAAGCTCAAAAACATCCTGGCCCAGGCCGTCTCCTCCGCCGGGGTCGCCCAGTTCCGTTGCGCCGAGACGGAGAAGAACCCGCACGTCACCTTCTTCTTCAACAACTATAACAAGGATCCCTTCCCGGGCGAAGACCGCGCCTGCCCCGCCAGTCCGAAGGTGCCCACCTACGACATGCAGCCAGAGATGAACGCGGCCGAGGTCACCCGCTTGAGCAAGGAGGCGATTCTCTCCGGAAAATACGGCATGATCGTGGTTAACTTCGCCAATCCCGACATGGTTGGGCACACGGGTTCCCTTCCTGCGACGATCAAGGCCTGCGAAGCCACCGATGCCGGAGTTGGCGAACTTCTTGCCGCGGTCAAGTCAATGGGCGGAAGTGCCGTTGTCTGCGCCGACCATGGCAATGCGGAGATGATGTGGGACCCGTCTGTAAACGGACCGCACACCGCCCATACCTTGAATCTGGTCGAGGTTTTCGTGGTGGGCGATGGCTTCACCAAGGCAGGCACAAAAATGCGCGCAGGAGGCCGACTGGCCGACATCGCTCCGACCGTGCTCAACTTGATGGGCCTGCCCAAGCCCGCCGAGATGACAGGAGTTAGCCTGATCGCGCGCTAGCCTGCAATTGGCCGGCATACACTTTGCAGACCCGCGAATGAGCCGGGTCTGCACAAGCCGGGTGGGTTTACTGGTGGGACTTGGCTTTGGCTGGTTTCGCGCCGTCGGCTTTGGTGTCGACGTCGCACTTATCCCCGTGCTTGGCGTCAGGGCATTCGTTCTTCGACGGTTTTTTCGCCTCTGGAGTAGCTTTGGCTTTCTCGCCGGTGCAGCAGCAATCGGTGTCGGTGCCGCAGACTTTTCCGTCGGCTTTCAGTTCGCAACCACAGGGGGCTTTGGTGGGTTTGGCGGGCTGGGTTCCGGCGTCATCAGCGTAGGCGGCAGTGACGGACAGGACGCTGGCGAAACAGAGGGCAAGCACAGGGCTTAGGGTTTTCATGAGGTGGTCAATCTAGCTGCAGTGCTTGGGAGCGCAAGTGCCCTCAAGTCCTCGCGCTCAGGCTGGCCCTCCTTACTTGCGCGTCCAGGCGCGAAGGGTTTTAAGGAGGAATAATTCAAGGGCGGCGGCGTCGCTGAAGTTGACCCGCAATAGTCCTACGGAGTGCTCCAAATGTTTAACCGTCTCGATGAAAGCCCTGGCCGCGGCTCCTGCATCTGCGCCGGAAAGGACCGTGCGGGCGAAGGTGCTGGTGGCTCGTTCGACATCAGCGAAGAGGCGGTCGCGCAGGCCCTTGCTCAACCCGGTCTCGATGGCTTCCTGTTCGTCACCGGATAGGTCCTCGGCCAAGGACTTTTTCTGAACGGCCCAGACTGTGGTGACGGCGTTCTCCAGCAGCATGTCAAAGCGTGAGACGAGACCGTAAAGGGCGAAGATTGCGTCGGCGGGTGCCGTGCGCGCCGTGCCTTGGTGCAGGCCGCCGAGCCAGATGCGGTAATCTTCCAGCCAGGCGGACCAGCCGTCGACGGCCGTAACGCTTCCCGGCACCGGGAAGCGGAATAGCTGGCAGCGGCTGCGGATGGTGGGGAGCAGCGCGTGTGGGCGGGTGGTGAGCAGCAGGAGGGTGGTATTGGCGGGCGGCTCCTCGAGGGTTTTGAGGAAGATGTTGGCCGCAGCGGTGTTCATGCGGTCGCATTCGTGGAGAATGGCGACCTTGTGCTCGCCGGCGGATGCCGAGACCTGGACTTTTCCTATGAGGGCGCGGGTGGCATCGGCGCCGATCTGGCGCATCTTGCCGACTGGCCGCAGGTGGAAACAGTCGGGATGGGTGCCGTCGTCCACGCGCCGACGGCGGGAGGGTTCGGTGCCCGGAGGATTCAACAAGCGGTCTGCGAGGGCGAGGGCGACGTGGCGGAGCAGGTCGGGATCATCTCCTGAGAGCAGTAGACTGTGTGAGAGCCGCTTGCGCGCAAGCGCTTGATCCAGCACCGCGACAACGGGTGTGTCGTCGAGTGCTTCGGGCCAGGGGAGGGAGGCAACGGCGGCGGACACGTGGCGGAGTCGTGGAAACGGATGGTCAGGCGATGAGCTTCTGCACCGTTTTCCAAACCTCTTTCTCGATCGCGGCCTCGGGCAGGGTGCCGTCGATGACGTGGAAGCGGCTCGGGATGCTTTTCGCCAGCACGAGATAGCCCTCGCGGACTTTGGCGAAGAACTCGGCGTTTTCCCGTTCCATGCGATCGGGGATGTCGGACGCGCGCAGTCGTATGCGGGCGAGGCTCACCTCCGTGGGCACATCGAGAATGATGGTCAGGTCGGGCATGACATTGCCTACCGCGAAGTGATTGATCTGCTGGACTGGATCGGAGGCAAGGTTGCGCGCGATGCCCTGGTAGACGGTTGAAGAGTCGAGGAAACGGTCGCTCAGCACGTAGGTGCCGGTGATGAGGGCGGGGGCGATGACTTGGCGAACGAGTTGGGCGCGAGCGGCGGCGAAAAGGAATAATTCGGTCTCGGCGCACATCTCGTCGCCGCGGGAATTGTGAACTATAATATTACGGATCTGTTCGCCGATTTCGGTGCCTCCCGGCTCCCGGGTGGTGAGCACTTCGTGACCGAGGAGCTGGAGGTGTTTGGCCAGCTTGGCGATCTGGGTCGATTTACCGCTACCCTCGGAGCCTTCGAAGGAGATCAGTTTGCCGGTGGGTGTGTGTTTCAGTGGCATGGTTGGATCATGGCGGGCTTAGGCCCAAGAAGCGAGGAAGCTTTCGAGGTCGGTGAGAGTGGGGCTGATGCCAGTGCGCACATAGTGGCCGCTGGTGCAGGCGCCGAGCGCGAGGCAGGACTCGGGATCGAGTCCCAGAAGCTGGCCCTGACTGAAGCCGCCGTTGAAATGGTCGCCGGCGCCGGTGGTGATGAGGGGCTTGTCGGTGTAAGGACCGGGTATCCAAGCGGTGCCGGCGGCGGTGGCGCAGGCGGCGGATTCACGCGGGTGCACGACCACCGTGGCGACCCCGAGCTTGTCCCGGATGGCGGCGGCGGAGGCGCGGAGGGATGCCTCGTCCTTATCGGGGGATGAAAGGGCGAGCACGTCGGCGACCTGCTGGGCCTCCTTAAGATTGAGACCCAGGGTGACCTGGCCGTGGGCGCTGAAGCGGGCGATCAGATGGAGCACATCGCGCAAATCAGAGCGGGTGCGTTTCTCGGGGTCGGCGAGATCGAAGAAAAACAAGCGCGGCGGCAGTTCGGCGGATCTAACTGGAAGTGCCGGTAAAACTTCGTCCACTAGCGCGGTGAAGATGTCTGACATGTTGGGAATCATGGTCCAGTTGACTAGGGCAACCAGATCGGCGGAGGCGAGCGAAGCGCGGAAGCGGGCGGCGCCCATCACCTCGTCGATTTTTGACAGCGTAATGGTGTCCAGGCTCCGGAGTTGTCCAAACATCAATTTTCCATCCTGAAACTCGACTGCGGTTGTGGTGGCGGGGGCGGCGAGTGAAACGACTTCGGCGCCGGCGGCGAAGGATTGGAAAACCGGATGAATAGAGGGGTGTCCCAGAGCGCCCACGTAAGTGATCTTGGTGCCGCCAGCGAGCAGGGCGGCGGCCATGATGGGGCCATTACCTCCGAGCTTGTCCATCAGAGGGTAGAATTCGAGGTTGGTGCTCTTGCCGGCGGCGCCGGCGATGCGGGCGGCAAAGTCGGGGATGTTGGTTATAGGCGTGAAGGCATCGCCCTGCGCGGTGCGCTGTGCTACGGGGGTTACGATGGTGTCGACAAAGCCGTCCAGACCGACCAAGGCGGATTTGGTGGAGGAGCGAGGGGCGGCGGCGCGGAGGGCTGAGAGGGCGCGGGTTTTGAAGGACGGCATGGATGGAAGTAAAAGGCGGCCAGCTAGCCGCCGGACAGGTCCAGGGGCAAACGGTAAATGCCGAATGAGCCGATGTGAACAAGTTGCGGGGGTTTTACGTTGAACGCACGCCGGCAACGAGGCTTGTTACACGTAATCCCTTTTACTCTTTTTCTTGGATCATGCTCACCGTCGCGCCCGTTCTTGCCTCCGTTAATCTCATCAAGATTTTCACCACGACCGACTTTGTCGGTCAGGCCATCACCGTGGGCCTGGCGCTTTTTAGTATCGTGGCGTGGACCGTGATGTTCGGTAAATTTTCCGAGTTGAAGCGCCTCCGCGAGCTCAACCTGGCCTTTGAGCAACGTCTGCGCGACGAGCGCACACTGCTCGATCTCCCCGAGTCGTTCCGGACCCGTCGTTCCATCCCTTATGCCGATGTCTACGCGGATGCAGTCGAGGCCTATTGGCGCGCTGCTTCCATCCTTCAGGAAAAAGGCATCGACTCGGGGCGCGCCCGGCTGGAGCACGCGGAAAACGGTATCCAGCGCGCGATCGCCCGCCAGACGCTGCGCTACGAGAGCAGTATGATCTTCCTCGCCTCTATTGTCTCGGGCGCGCCTTTCCTCGGGCTTTTCGGCACGGTCTGGGGCGTTATGGAGGTCTTCCAAGCGGTCTCCAATCAGACCTCCGCCAACCTGCAAACGCTCGCGCCCGGTGTGTCCGCAGCGCTTATGACCACCATTGCAGGCCTGGTGGTGGCCATCCCGGCCGTATTCGGCTACAATGTGCTCCTGACCCGCACCCGCCAGCTCGCCACCGAGCTGGAAAACTACGCTTCGGTGCTCGCCGACCGGCTCGAGCTCGAGTCGCGCTGATCAGGTGTATCCATTGTAACTGAATTTCGGATACGCTCATGGCACGCAGATTTAAACGCAACCAGCAGATGCACGCGCTCTCCGAGCTAAACGTGACCAACCTGCTAGACCTGGCCTTCGTGCTCCTGATCATCTTCATGATCGCCACGCCCCTCATGAACAAGGAGCAGACCGTGCCGGTGGAGCTGCCGGTCGAGTCCGCCAGCGATCAAGGCGCGCCTGACGACGACACGAGGTTTGTCGTCGTCACGGTCAAGGCCAACGGCACCTACCTGCTCGAATCCGACTCCAACCGCCCGCTCACCGCCCGTGAGCTGCCATCCCGTCTGCTCGCCCTCGCCGCTTCCTCGGGCGGTGGTAAAAAACAGCCGGTTATCCGAATCCGTGCCGACGCGACCGTGCCCTATCAGAACATCATTACCTTGATGGATGAGTTGAAGAAGGCGAAGCTTGGACGTGTGAGTTTTGACACTCAGGTGAAAACTTGAATCCGGTCCGCCCCTCACGCCCCTCTTCGAACACGCGCCAGCCTGTAACACGATGAACACCGTCGCCAAACCGATCTCTTACGGGCCGAGCAGTGCGGCGGACCCTAACGAGGGCCGGCGTTTCGGCGGGGCCTTCTGGGTGTCGGCGACTTTACACGGATTACTGCTCGGGTTGTTGATCGGATTAACCATCACCTTGCGGGATAAGCTGGAGGATGCACCGCAGGTATTCGAGTTGGTGGCGGGCGTCGGTAATGACTACAATGCCACCGAGGCCGCGGGGGGCGGCACCCTGGCTGAAACGGTCAGCGCGGAGCTATTCCAGGCACCCACCGTTCCCGTGGCTAAACTACCGCCCGCCGCCGATCCGGTTGAAGAGTCTTATGTGCCTCCGGTCCCGGTTGTGCCCGTCCCACCTGCGCCGGTGGAGCCTGCGCCGCCTGTGAAATCGACTGCGCCCGTGGTCCCGAAAACACCCAATCTGGCCAGAGACTTCCAGCGAACTGTCGATCGCGCGAAAAAGAAAGCCGAGGCGGCCTCGCAGAAACGCATCGAAGCTGCCGAGCGTGCCGCCAAGGCAGCCGCGCTGGAGAGCAAGCGTATGAGTCTTGAGGATTTTCGCCGACAAAACTCGGCTAAATCCGGCTCCAGCACGTCCACCGCGACAGCCAATCCAGGTAAGCGCATCAACCTAAACAGTCTCTCCACAAAGGGGCCGGGCGGTCCGGGCACCAGCCAAGCGGCCGGAGCCGGAGGCCCGGCGATGCAACGGGCGATCCAAGACGCACAGGACAGTTATTTCGCCATGCTCATTCAGCAGCTGAAGAGTAATCACGTGAAACCTGAGGGATTGAGCGACCTCTTGAGTGCGGATGTGTCCTTTCATATCGCGTCCAACGGCATGATTTCACGGGTTACGATCACCCGTTCCTCTGGTAATTCCGAGTTTGACCAATCCGTTTTGGCGGCCTTTTCCCGCACTGGCTCGATCGGCCCTCGACCGGATAAGAAGAGCGATTCCTCCACGCTTACGTTCCGTATGAAGGATATGGGCTGAAGCTGGCGTCGGCTGATGGCCTCTGACTGCAAAAAAACCACCGGCGTTTAAACCGGTGGTTTTTAAAGTGGTGGACCCTAGCAGTCTCGAACTGCTGACCTCCTCAATGCCATTGAGGCGCTCTACCAACTGAGCTAAGAGCCCGTAACAAAACAGGACGGGCAGAAAGCTGGTTTAGACGCAGGAATGCAAGAGGTTTTTTTAGAAAACATGAATGCCGTGGATTTCCCGCCGATCAGGCTTTCGGCCGCGGCCTCACGGTGCTCATACCGCCGTCCACCGCCCACACCTGTCCGGTGATCCAATCCGCTTCTGGCGAAAGCAGATGCGCGATGACTGCGGCCACTTGATCGGGAGTGCCCACCCGGCCGAGAGGATGAAGTTTTTCGGAAAATGCGCGCGCCTGTGGACTGGCCAGAAGCGCGGCGGAAAGCGGCGTGTCGATCAAGCCTGGCGCGACGGCATTAATCCGGACGTTGCGGGTCGCGTAGCTGGCGGCAGCGGCACGGACCAGACTCTCGATGCCTCCCTTGGCGGCGGCTATGGCCTCGTGCGATGGCAACCCGGTGGCGGCAGCGACCGAGCTGATCAACACGATCGATCCCTCCCCCTGACTTTGCATCGGTCCTGCGACTGTCTTGAGTCCATAAAAGGCGGAGTTGAGATTCAGGTCGATGGTGCGGCGCCAGTCCTCCAGCGAAGTGAGGTGGGCGGATTTCAGTAAAATCGAGCCCACGGCGTGGACGTAGCCGTCCAGTTTACCGCCAGCCTGGCTGGATAAATGATTGATGGCTGCTTCCACGGCAAGCGGGTCGGTTGCATCCGCCGGAATGGTGAAGATGCCGGGCAACTCGAGGGCGAGTGCGTCGAGTTTTTCCGGAGAACGGGCCAAGCCTCCTATGCGCCAGCCGGCTTTGTGGAGGCGTCGGGCGAGTGCCGAACCGATGCCGCCGGTGATACCTGCGATGATGACGAAGGAAGACATGAATTCACCTTACATGAAAATTATGAAACGCAAAAAGAGACTATCGCAGGGCATCGACGGGCTGGTCGTAACCAGTGAGCTCAAGATAGGCTGAGCCGAGTTCGTTCGACTGTTCATCGACCACTCGGCAGGCCCCTTCGTAATATGTTACTCCGCCGAGTGCACCGCCCAGCTCCTGATCTTTTGCCAGCGGCTCGATTTGCAGCACGGTCGTTCTGCCGCTGGCGGGATCGGTGGTATGAAGCTTGAGTCGATGAGGGTAAACCGCGCCGGTGTGCGGACTCTTCCATGTATCGAGCACTTCAAGGCGAAAAGGCGTGTGCATGGTGCGGCCCGCGTTGTCCACCCAGGTCAAAGTCGATGCGGGATCACTGCTGCCGTCGCGCAAGCGAAGCCGGTAGAGCATCAATTCACGTCCGTCGCGAAAGTGAATGCTGAGCCAGTCCCAGCCGACTTGGTTTGTATCGAGCTGACTGCTGCTGATCTCGTGGTCCATCCACGCGAAGCCTTGAACTGGCAGCGAGACGGCATCGAGTTGCAGGGTGCCGTTTACACCCAGCCTGCTGAATGTGAGGTAATAACTGGCAGCGGTGGCGGCGGAGCCTTTTCGGGAATAGCCACCTTCGCCGAAACGGACCAGCGACTTCTCTGGACTGAAGGCGAAATCAAATCGCGCCTCGGCGCGAATACCGCCGCGCAGCGCGAGTGTTTCCCGGACCGGATCGGTAAGGCGGAGTTGCCAGTCGCCGTTCATGACGTCGAGCGTATCGGTCGCGGCGGAGGCATTCCAGCCGGCGCGGTTCAGCCGTTCCTGGTGAATAAAGCGTCCGGTCGCGACATCGAGCAGGGCCATGTGTGCCAGGTAGATTTGATCGTGCGCAAAGTAGGCGGATGCGGCCGGAGGCGTTAGCGTGAGCGGCGCGGCTTGCCGGAAGAAGGTCGCCTGAAAACCGAACCTTCGTGGCGGGGTCTCAAGGGTGAAGAGGTGTCCGGTGATATACCACCATTCGATTCTAAAATCAGGGTGTGCGCCGTGATCGCGCGGGAAGGTGAAGCGCGGATTTTTTTGCGGAACCGCATAGCCCTCGAGCTTGGTTGGGGATGAGTCCTTGGCTTGAGAGAAACAAGGCAAGGTGACGAAAAAAAGCAGAACGAAGAGGGGTGGGAGCGTTTTCATTAACAGGTTCTATTTTTCAGGCGTTGAGGGTTTATTCTTCGCGGTCGGAGGGGAGGTCGGCCCCCCAGAGTCCCACGAAGTAGCTCACGGTGAAACCGGTTCCGACGACGAGAGCGCCCAGCGCGGCGAGCTGAAAAGCGGGCACAGCGAAGGCGAGCGTCCAGCCGAAGGACTGCTTGTTGATGACGTGTATGAGCACCCAGCCGAGTGCGAAACTGAGCGCGAGGCCGGATGCGGTGGCGCACAGCGCGAGCACGCCGCCTTCGATGGCCGTGGCACGGGCTATCTCAGCGCGACGAAAACCAAGGGCGCGCAAGGTGGTGAGTTCGTCGCGGCGATCGAGGAGCACACTTACGAGGGTGAGGGCGAGTCCCGCCACGGCCACGACCACGCCTATGCCTTCCAGCGCGTAGGTGATGGAAAAGGTTTGGTGAAAGATACGTAGAACTTCGCCCCGTAGCGCGACATTGGTGTAGATCGAGAGTCCGGGATGGGCGGCGAGCATGTCGGCACGAACGGTCTCCGGGGTGGTTCCAGCCCGCAGGTCGAGTGAAAGACTGGTGACATGCTCGTCGCCGCCGAACCATTCCACGGCGTGGCTGCGCTCGACGAGAAGGGTTCCCCGTTCGTTGCCGTAGTCTGCGAACACGCCCGCCACGTTTAACTTACGTGGTCCGGTTGGTGTAGGCACGACAATCGATTGCCCTCTTCGCACCTCGAAGCGGTCGGAAAAACTTTCGCTCACCAGCGCGGCGGTGGTGTTTTGCGAGGGAGTGAAAACAGATTGATCGAGCGGCGGCTGAAGCCACATGAATCCCCCCCGGTTGTTTTGTGCGGCTAGATCGGTGCCGCCGAGCGTCGTGGGCAGACCATCGATTTGAATTGGATAGGCGTTGAACAGCGCGGCGCGTTCCACGGCGGCATGCGTGGCGATGGCGCGCCAAGTAGCGGAGGAGATGCGGTTGTTGCTGGATGCGCTTTGCGCGCCCTGACTGGAAAGATACAAATCGGCCTGGAGGGCGGTGTTGATCCAGGTGCGAACGGAGCGCTCGAAGCTGGCGACAAGAATAGCCATGCCAGCGGCCATACCGATGGCGCAGACCAGGGCGGCGGCGGCGAGCCGGTGACGGCCGGTGGGGCGGCGGACATGGCCAAGGGCGACCCGCCATGTCGCGCCGCGGTTTGAGAATGGCGCTAACACACGGCCTAATACCGGAATCGAGAGCGCGGCGAGGACACCTCCTCCAATGATGCCGCAGAGGGCGGCGGCGTGGCCTGCCAAGGGGAAGCGATTTCCACCTGCCAATTCTAGCGGCGGGACTTGTGTGAGCAACGCTGCGGTGCCGAGTGCAGCCAACGCCAGCGGCCAACTGCGGAGCCAGGGTCCGCCGATCGTGCCGGGCGCCCCCCTCACGAGCACCTGTGCCGGTGGGGTCAGCGCGGCGGCGCGTGCGGGCGCCCAACCTGCTGCAATACTGGCAACCACGCCGGCAGCCAATCCTACGCCCGCCTCCGACCAACCAAGTTGGGCTGCTGATACGCTGGTGGCGTAGTAAAGGGCGTTGACCGTCTGACCCACGGCGCGCACGGCGAATTGCGCGCCAAGCCAGCCCAGCAGCAGCCCCATCGCGCCGCCTGCCAGTCCAAGTAGCGCGGCTTCGATCAGCCAGGCGCGTCGAATCACGCCGGCATCGACCCCGAGTGAACGCAGAATGGCTATTTCGGCTCGCCTTCGCACGACCGCGCCGTCCAGGGCTTGGAAGACCAGGTAAAGCCCGACCAGCAATGCAATGAGCGAAAGCACGGTGAGGTTAAGCCGGAAGGCCTGGGTCATCGTCGCAGCTGTCTCGCGTCGTGCCCCGGGAGTCGTAGCCAGCCAGCGCTCTCCCTCGGCGTTGCGACCGAGCGCGGCGAGACGTTCTCCAAGGATGATACGGCGGTTCGCGAGCGCTAGCCCGGCCTCGAGGACAAATTCAATCCGGTCCAGCCGGCCCTCGCGACCGACGAGGCGTTGCAACTGAGGCAAGTCTAGGACCACGAGATTGGCGGGGGCGGCCGGCCCGTCCGGCACTTGCGGAATGAAACCGGCGACGGGCAACGAGAGTGCGCGGTCGTTGATCACCAGATCGAGTGTCGCTGGTGCGCTTGCACCGGAGTTGAGCGCCGGACTGACCCAGAGGCGCGGGTTGTCCTGGAACAAAGTCCAGAAGTCTCCCGTTGAGGACGTGGCGGTTCCTTGCGCAGGTTTGGTCCGGCCAAAGAAGGATTCGGAGGCGGCTTGTTGCCCTGCCAGATTACTGACGCCGACTAGATCAACACCGAGCAACGTATAGGTCCGGCGGGAGAATCCCGTGGCCGGCGCTTTGTCCTCACGTGTGGTTTCGGTGGCCGTGCTCTCCACGACCGGGTGAATCTGCACCGCCAGATCGAGGAGGGCTTCGCGTAATTCGGGCAGGATGTTTTCGGGCAAGGTTCCGGCAGGGGCCTGGATTATCCAGTCGCTGCGGCCGGTGAGCGTCTCGGTAAAGTGGGTGAAGCTGGATACTGCCGCCCGATTCGCCAGACGCACGGCAGTAAAAACGCCCACGCCGAGCGCCAGGATAAGCACGAGTAAAAGATTTTGCCCGAATGCATGCCGCCAATGGCGTTGCGTGAAGAGCCGCAATAGGAGCGGAGTGAGGGAAGGTGATTTGGTGCGGCCGGACATGGAGTTAACTTCGCTGCAGGATTGAATCAGGCGGGGACAATACGGCCGTCTCGAAGATGGATGCCACGGTGGCAGATGCCGGCGGCGTCTTCACTGTGGGTGACGAGCACGAGCGCGGTGCCGGTCTCGTCGGTCAGCTCGCGCAGGAGGCGGAGAATGTTTTCACCATTGGCCGAGTCGAGGTTGCCGGTCGGCTCGTCGGCGAGTAGCAGGGCCGGGCGGTGGACGAGGGCGCGGGCGATGGCGACGCGCTGTTGTTCTCCGCCCGAAAGCTGGGCGGGCAGGGCATGTGCGCGAGAGGCCAGGCCTACACGCTCTAAAATGGCGGCTACACGCTCACGCCGCTCGACTGTGGGCGTGGAGATCAACTGGAGGGGGAGTTCGATGTTTTCGGCGGCGGTAAGGGTGGGGAGAAGATGGAAAAACTGGAAAACCGTGCCCACGCGCTCTCTGCGCAGCAGGTTGAGCCCGTCGGCAGAGAGCCGTTCGATACGCGCACCGAGCAGGGAGATCTCGCCGGTGTCGGGTCGATCCACGCCGCCCAGGCAGTTCAGCAGGGTGGTTTTCCCGCTGCCGGAAGGACCGGTCAGCGCCACGCGTTCCCCGGGCGCGACCGAAAACGACACATCGTCGAGCACACGCCGGGCGCCGTAGCTTTTGATGATGTTTGCAACTAAAAGGGTAGGGGAGTTGGGGACTGGTGGCACGGCGAGCATGGCGGTGGACGCTACTCAAACCTGCCGCGAAAGCCAGAAGCGGCGATGATTTGGCTGGCTGAGCTTTAAGGACTCAGATCTTTCGCCTGCGATTGACCGCAACGCTGGAAAGTTGCACGGTGCGCGCGATGTCTGAAGCCAAGCCCGCCACCATACTCGTAATCGATGACGACACCGAGGTCCGCTATTCGCTGGGCCGGGTGCTTTCATCCCGCAACTATCAGGTTCTTGAGGCCGCCAGCGGTGAGCAAGGCGTGGCCTTGGTTAAAAAAGGCCCCGCGCCGGACTTGATTTTCCTCGATGTTCGCATGGGCGGCATGAGCGGACTGGAAGCACTGCAGCACATTCGTTCCGCCAACCCGAAGCAGTTGGTCATTCTCATGACCGCCTTCGGCACTGCACAGACTGCGATCGAGGCGATGAAATTCGGCGCCTTTGATTACATCATGAAGCCCTTCGATCCGGCGAAGGTGCTGGCCTTGGCGGAGAATGCATTGAAAGCCCACGCCGACATGCGTTCGGCGGGGGATTATAAGTCCACCATCAACGCCGATGACTACCGTGAAGGCATCGTGGGCGTGTCACCGGTGATGCAGGAGGTTTTTAAAATCATCGGCCAGGTCACCGCCAGTGACGTGACCGTGATGATCACGGGGGAAAGCGGCACCGGCAAAGAACTCGTCGCCCGCTCGATTTGGAAGCACTCGCACCGCGCCAAAGGCAACTTCATCGCGGTCAACTGCGCGGCCATTCCGGATAATCTGATCGAGAGTGAACTATTCGGTCACGAAAAAGGCTCCTACACCGGCGCGACCAACCAGCGTATCGGCAAGTTTGAACTCTGCGACCGCGGAACCATTTTTCTCGATGAAATTGGCGACATGGCGCTTGCCACCCAGACCAAGATCCTTCGCGTGCTCCAGCAGGGCGAAATCCAACGCGTAGGTGGCACCGAGACCCTGAAGGTGGACGTGCGCATCATCGCCGCGACTAACAAAGACCTCGAAGCGATGGTCAAGGCCAAGACCTTCCGCGAGGATCTCTATTACCGGTTGAACGTCGTGCGGATTAAAATGCCGCCCCTGCGCGACCGTCGCGACGACATCCCGCAGCTGGTTGATTTTTGTCTTCACAACCTGGTCAAACAAAAGAAAGCCCGCGTGGCCAAGGTCTCTCCCGAGGCGATGTCGGTGCTGGCCCGCTACGACTGGCCGGGTAACGTGCGTGAGCTTGAGAATCTGATCTACCGCAGCGCGGTGATCGCGCAAGGCGACACGATTTTGCTTAAAGACCTTCCGCAGGAAGTTCGGGATGTGGCCGGAGTGATCGCCGCTCACGTAAGCACAAATCCGCCGGTTGTCTCGTCACCAGCCAACAAAGAGGAGTCCGTTTCTGGTGAAGCACTTGCCTCCCTCACTTCCGCGCTGGCGCCGCTGACCATCGCTCACGCACTCGATTTTTTGCATACAGAACTCAGTCTCGTAGCCGAGCCTATCATGGAGCGATTGGAGCGTGAGATGATCGTCCGGGCGTTCAAAGCGCACGAAGGAAACCTCGCCCGAACTGCAGATCGATTGGGCATGACTCGGGCGACTTTGCGTAAGCGGGTCGAAGAGTTGGGGCTTCAACAGGGTTGACGTGGTGGGGTGGGGCAGTGTTTTTTCCATCGCCTCGCGGGAAAAGTCTCGTTGAGTTTTGTTTTTCTGGTCCGGAAGGGTGGCAGAGTGGTCGATTGCTCCAGCCTTGAAATCTGGCGAACCGAAAGGTTCCGGGGGTTCGAATCCCTCCCCTTCCGCCATCCTCCGCCCTAAAGAGCTTCGGATGGCGCGGCCCCGGCGAATGCAAACAGGTGCGTGAGGGATTTGAACCCCGGGTTCGACGGAGCGAAGCGGAGATGGGCCGAGCGAAACGAGCCGCGCAGCGGTGGCCGAAGGCCAGCCAATCCCTCCCCTTCCGCCATCCTCCGCCCTAAAGAGCTTCGGATGGCGCGGCCCCGGCGAATGCAAACAGGTGCGTGAGGGATTTGAACCCCGGGTTCGACGGAGCGAAGCGGAGATGGGCCGAGCGAAACGAGCCGCGCAGCGGTGGCCGAAGGCCAGCCAATCCCTCCCCTTCCGCCATCCTTCGCCCTGCGGGCTTCGGATGGCGCTGCCCCGGCGAATGTCGCGTTCGTAGGGGCAACGCTGGGACGGTTGGGCGAAGGATGCCCTGCGAAGCTTTAGCGAAGCAGGGCTGCTCACGCCGCGCCGATCTCGTAAATGTGCTCGAAGAGGGTGGAGCATTTCTTCTCGTAGATTTCCGGGGTGTAGGCGCGGGGGAGGCCTTCGTCCAAGGTGTCTTTGATGGCCGTGAGCACCGAGGCGCGGGCGCTCGCTTTTTGACGCCAGTCGAGCGTCAGCACGTCTTTCAGGCGGTCGTGGAGCAATCGGGCCACTTTTTTGACCTCGGCTCGCTCTTCGTCGGTGAGCGCTGGGTCGGGACGGGCGAGTAGATCGAAAATGGTGAGTTCGTCCTCGGACAGGTTTTCGCGGACGTGACGCTTCTGCTCTTCGCTGAGCGACCGGCTCAGTTTTAACAGCTCCTCGAAAAGCTCTTCGATGCTGCGGCTGCCGTTGTTGTAGGCCTCGATCAGTTCCTCGAACTTGTCGAGGTAGTCGGCCCGCGTGCGGTTGATGCGGATGAGCTTGTCGAGCTGGGCTCGGATGGCGGCTTTCAGGACTTCCAGGTCCGTGTTCTTGGTCTTCGATTTTTTGAAGCGCTGGGACAAGGCCTCGAAGTCGATGCGCGACAGGTCGAGCGGCGGCGGGCCTTCGGCGGCGATTTCTGCGCCGGTGATGGATATGTCCAACAACTCGGCAATCTGACCCATGACGTGGGTGATGTCGGCCGGGTTGGGGTTGAGCTTGGCACGGATGGCCTCGGCTATCGCCGCGAGGCAGGACGCACGACCGGTGAACTCCACCGCCGCCGGGTCGGGCTTCACCGCGTTGTAGAGGGTGGTCACGTAGCGCTCGTGGGCAAAGAACTCGCGCCTCAGCGTATCGGGGGCGATCAGGGCGTTGACTGCATCATCTACTAACTGGAGCCGGTCAAAGCCTCCGGCGGGCAACTGCTCGATGGCGGCCAGCGCGACGCCGTGGCCCGCGCAGAAGACGGTGGCGGCTTCGACCGCCCGGCGAAGCTCGGCCACCAGCTCCTGCTTGTCCTTCACCGGATTGGTCCCGCCCTTGCCCGCGCCGTAGATGGCGAGCGCTTTTTCCAGCGAGGCGAAGACGTTGGCGTAGTCCACGATGACGCCACTGTGCTTGCCGGGGAACACCCGGTTGGCCCGCGCGATGGTCTGCATCAGCGTGTGATTCCGCATCGGCTTGTCCAAATACACCGTGGAGCAGCTCGGCGCGTCGAAGCCGGTCAGCCACATGGCGCAGACGAAGACCAGGCGCAGCGGGTCTTGGGTGTCTTTGAACTTTTCCGCCAGCGGCGGCTGCGAGTCGTTCATCCGCACGCGGTGGGGCGTGATGTCGAGGCCGAGCTTTTTCATGTGCTCGATCTCGTTTTGGCCGGGCGAGACGATCAGGGCCATGTCCGTGGTCGTGAGCACGTCGAGCCGCGCCTTGAATTCGGCGAGCTGGGCGAGTTGCTCGTCGCTGCGGTTGCCTTTGATCGAGTCGAGCTTGGCGATGGCTTTCTGGACTCGTGCCTGTTCCTTGGCCCAATGGGCACGCACCTTGTCGTGCATCTTGAGCGCGGTGGCTTTGTCTATGGAGACGACCATCGCCTTGCCGACAAAACCGCGCCCGAGGAAGTGCCGCACGATGTCCTGTGCCACCGTCTCTAGCCGGTCGTCGCGGGTGAGGATGTGGTATTGCTTGCTCAGCTCCTTCTCCAGCTTCGCTTCCTGCTCGGGGTCGAGCGCGGCCTGTTCGATGAGGTCGTAGATGTCGTCGTTGAGGCTGGGGTTTACGAGTTGCAGCTCGGGCGTGCGGTTTTCGTAGAAAAGCGGCACGGTCGCGCCGTCCTCCACCGATTGCTGGAAATCGTAGATCGAGACGTAGTCGCCAAAAACGTCGCGGGTGCGTTCCTCACCGGCGATGAGGGGCGTGCCGGTGAAGGCGAGGAAGAGCGCCTTGGGCAGGGCCGCGCGCATGTTGAGCGCAAGGGTGTCGTATTGGCTGCGGTGGGCCTCATCGGTCAGGACAATCACGTCGGACCGGTCGCAGAGCAGCTCCGGGGTCTGGAACTTGTGGACAAGGGTGAAGACGTAGCGGTGGTTGCCGCGCAGGAGTTCGCGCAGGTTTGCGCCGCTGGTGGCGTGGCAGAGGTCTCCCTCGGCGTCGCCGACCGCGCCCACGGTTTTGAAGGTCTTGGCGATTTGGTCGTCCAGCTCCACGCGGTCGGTGACGACGACAAAGGTCCAGTTGCCCGGCACCTTGCGCAGCATCTTCTGCGCGTAGAAGACCATCGAGAAGCTCTTGCCGCTGCCTTGGGTCTGCCAGAAGACGCCGCCGCGACCGTGGCCCTGACGCCGCGCTTCCAGCGAAGCGGTGATGGCGTTGTTTACGCCGATGAACTGATGGTTCTGCCCGAGGATTTTGACGAGACCGGCCTTGTGTTCCGAAAACAGGGTGAAGTTTTCCACCAGGTCGAGCAGGCGACTTTTGTCGCAGGTGCCGCGCAGCATGACCTCCAAGGAGACGCGGCGGGGTTCGTCTTCGCGCTCGATGCGCTTCCACTCGAAGAAACGCTCCCAATCGGCGGTGAGTGAACCCACGCGGCTGTCGGTGCCGTTGGAGGCGATGAGGAGAGCGTTGGTCCAAAATAGCGCGGGTATCTGCTGCTTGTAGTGGGTGAGGTTGTCGTCGAAGGCGGTGCGAGCGGGGACGCCGGGCTTTTTGAGTTCGATGACGACCAAGGGTAGGCCGTTGACGAAGCCGACGAGGTCGGGGCGGCAGGTGTAGAGCTGGCCGGTGACGCTGAACTGGCTGACGAGAAGGAAATCGTTGTTCGCCGGGGTTTCCCAATCCACCACGCGCAGGCGCTCGGTCTTTTGGCCGCCGTTATCGCGATCCGGCACCGAGACCTTGATGCCGTCTTTGAGCAGGCTATACACCTCGCGGTTGGCCTGCTCCAGCAGCATTGTCGAACGGTCGCGAGTGAGTTCATCCACCGCCGCCGCGATGGCCTCGGGCGGCAGCGCGGGGTTGAGCCGAACCAACGCCGCGCGCAGCCGCACCACCAGCACGACCTCGCCCTTGGTCTCGCGCCCAAGTGTGCCCGCCGCGCCAAAGATTTCCTCCGATGCCGACACCGTGGCCCAGCCAAGCTCTGCGAACAACCCGATGGCGGGTTGCTCGACGAGTTGGTCTTCGGTGTAGGCGTGGGCGGCGCTCATGAGCTATTTCTTTGTAAACTCCTTTTCCAGATCCTCCACGCTGGGCACGGCACCCTTCAGCTCCTTGGGCAAGGAATCCACCAACCGGGTTACGTAGCCCGACACGCCGATGGGCTTGGTCAAATCGCGCAACGCATACTCGGCGATCACCCGATTCTTGCTGCGACACAGAATCAGCCCGATGGACGGCTGGTCGCCCGCCTGCCGGAAACGTTCGTCCACCGCCGACAGATAAAAATTCATCTTGCCCGCCGCCTCCGGCGTGAAATCGCGCGCCTTGAGGTCGATCACCACGAAGCAGCGCAACTTCAGGTGATAAAAGAGCAGATCGAGATAAAAATCCTGGTCGCCGACCTCCAGGTGCACCTGCCGCCCCACCAGCGCGAAGCCTGCGCCCAGCTCCAGGAGGAATTTTTCCACATGGGTGATCAACGCGTCCTCCACGGCGCGCTCGTTGGCGTCGTCGCGCAGGGTGAGGAAATCGAACAAGTAGGGATCCTTGGTGAGCTGCTGGGCCAGATCCGACTGGGCCGGGGGCAAGGTCGCCTTGAAATTCGTGACCGCCTTGCCCTGCCGCGTGTGCAGACCGGCTTCGATTTGCAGGGCCAGCACGTTGCGCGACCAGCCATGCTCGACTGTTTTGGCCGCATACCAGAGCCGGTCGGCGGGTGCAGTGAGCTTATCGAGGAGGGCGAGGTGGTGATACCAGGACAATTGTGCAAGCGGTGCTTGCACAATTGGCGACATCGCGGCGGAGATTCGTGCAAGGGGCGCTTGCACGATTGCCGGTTTGGATTTTTTAACCTTCCCCAATTGTCTAACAGGCTGTTGGACAATCTCAGCAGACGTGGTCAGGGAATCTGTCACGGCTTGTGACAGATTTGTATCGGCCAATTGTGCACCAGCCTGCTGCACAATTACCGTCTCCGGCCACGCCCCGGCGAATGTGCGCATGTATTTCAGGTTGCGCGGCGAAAAACCCTGCTGACCGGGAAACTCGGTTTGGAGGTCGGCGGAAAGCCGGTCGATCACCTTGGCGCCCCAACCCTCCCGCTTCTGCCGGTCGAGAATCAACCGCCCGATGTCCCAATACAGCGCGAGCAATTCCCGGTTGGCGGCCAACCCAGCCTTGATCCGCGCCGACTGCACCCGTGCCTTGATGTCCGCCAGCAACGGCGCGTAGTCCGACGGCACCGCGGCGGTGGACTTGGCTGGTTTTGCAGGGCGTTTCTTCATGGCTCAATTCGTTTTGAGTTCCACCTGCCCCGACAGCAGGCGCGGCAGCAGCAGGTCGCGGGTTTGGCGGAGGTTTTGGATTTTCTGAATGTGCACCATCGCCGTTGATCGCATCGGACGGACCAATTCACCGAAACGCCTCTGGATGTCAGCTGGTGGCTCCACCAACTCCACGTTGGCGATGGCGGTTCGACTTAATTCCGTCTGTCCAGTGGCCCCAACGCCGAGGCGCTCGAAAGTCTCTTGATGGCCGAGCAATGAGCAGCCGAAAAAGTCCAGATCAGCCTCTTTGTTGGGGCGCGCAATTGTGACGTGTGTATCCACCGTGCAGCGTTCCAATGTTTGATACACCTGCGCTACGCGGCCCAACGTGCCTACGCCGGTTGAATTGATGAGCACATCACCGAATCGAACCTGTTTATCCGGGGGTATGGCCTTTGTTTGTCGGCGTGCAGGCTCAGAGTTGAGGCGCTGGTCACGTATGCACTTCTGGTTAAGCACCATTGAATCGCCGTTTTCGTCGTAGCTCGGGGAAAGCCCACGATTCAGATAAGCGGTCAATTCGCCGAGCTTCTTCACCTCCCAGCCTTGGGGGATGGGGCCGAGGGGGGAATCGACGCGGGGGACGGATTCGTGGCCGGGGTAGCGGAAGTGGACGAACCAATCGCGGTAGAGGGCGCGGGCCATCGACTCCAAGATGCGGATGCGCCGCTGACTGTTCTCCATCAGCTCGTCGTAGGCCGACAGAATGCCCGCGATCCGGCGTTGTTCTGGCAAAGCAGGTATCGCGATGCGAAATTGCCGAATTAACTCCTGATTAAGGTTTTGCTGTGCTGCTCCCTGTGCTTGGACCGTCAGATCACCTCGCGTTTGCAGGAGACTATAAAAGACAAACCGCCAATCTGCTTTATGCTCATCAACACACAGACCGCAGATGGCTTGGTTTACAGTTGCTGGTTTTCGTAGCCACCCTAGCTGCCCGACATTTGCCCCATACATCGCTACAAGAACAGTATTTGACGGGAAATATTTTGCAGCTGATCCAGCGAGACCCGTGTCAGTGATCTTTTCCTCTGTATCCTTAATTGATCCGTCGAGAAGTTCCTTGGACTTGACCCATAAGTGCCCATCGCTGCCGCTTGAAAAGTAATCTGCTCGATTACGTGAAGGCGTCCCCCCGCTAGAAATTCGGCTACAGATAGATTCGAGAGTCACAGAATCCATCGTCACGCCTCCAGAATAGCCGCCACGTTGCCAGCGATGGTTTGTTCGAGGGCGCGGGCCTGTTTGTTCAGGGTTTCGAGTTCCTCGTTCAGGGTTTCGAGCTGGGTCTTAAAATCCTCGTCGCTCACCGCTTCGCCGGGGGCCACGCCGACGTAGCGGCCGGGGTTGAGCGACCAGCCTTGCGCGGCGATTTCGGCGAGGGTGGCGGCGCGACACAGGCCGGGCACGTCGGCAAACTTGGGTTTCTTGCCGAAGACTTCTTCGAGCTTCGCACCGGCTTCGTCGCCGCCGAGGGTGGTGTCGGGAGCTTCGCCGCGATAGAGGCGGACGAGGTTGGCGATGAAGCCGATCTGCGCGGGCGTCCATTCGCGGTGGGCGCGGTCCACCTGCCGATAGATATGGCGGGCGTCTATAAACAGAACCGTGTTGGCACGGTCCTGTTTACCCTCATCCCCGTCCCTTCTCCCAGTGGGAGAAGGGTGGCCGGCAGGCCGGGTTGAGGGTGGCGGAAGCGACGCTTTCGCCTTGTCGAAGAACCAGAGGGTGCAGGGGAGGGTGACGGTATAAAACAGGTTTGGGCCGACGGCCACCATCACGTCCACGACGCGGCTCTCGATGAGTTTTTGCCGGATGTCCTGCTCGGAGGCGCGGGCGTCGGATGCGGAGTTGGCCATCACGAACCCGGCGCGACCGGTGGCATTGAGCGCGGAGGCGAAGAGCTGAATCCAGAGGTAGTTGGCGTTGTCGGTGCGGGGCAGGCCGTGGGGGAAGCGGCGACCGGGGCCGACGGCGTCGGCGAGGCGTTCTTTGTCCACCGCGTTTACGTTGAAGGGCGGGTTGGCGAGGACGAAGTCGAAGCGGCCGGTGGCGGCGTGCGGGTCGTCGTAGTAGCTGATGGCCTGCTTGATGTCGCCCTCCAGCCCGTGGACCGCGAGATTCATGCGGCAGAGGTCGCCGGTGGCGCGTTCCTTTTCCTGTCCGTAGATGGCGAGTTCCTTGGCCGGGTTTTTCTGGTGCTCGGAGACGAAGCGGGCCGACTGCACAAACATGCCGCCGGAGCCGCAGGCGGGATCGAGGATGCGCCCGTGGTAGGGCTCGATGACTTCGGTGAGCAGGCGGACGATGCTGAACGGGGTGTAGAACTCGCCGCCGCCCTGGCCCTCGGTCATCGCGAATTCGGCAAGGAAGTATTCATAGACGCGCCCAAAGGTGTCGTAGTCGGCCGAGATGGGGATCTCGGACATCTTTTTGAGGAGCTGCTTGAGGAGGGTGCCGCCGAAGATGGTGTAAGTCTTGGGGAGGACACCGGCGAGCTGGGGGTTCTGCTGCTCGATGGCGCG
Organism: Verrucomicrobia bacterium IMCC26134; assembly: GCA_000972765.1. GTDB lineage: Bacteria > Verrucomicrobiota > Verrucomicrobiia > Opitutales > Opitutaceae > IMCC26134_A. The sequence goes on from CP011265.1 coordinate 1,627,683, forward strand.
CATGGCGTCGTTGACCTTGGCACCGACGTTGGCGGCCTCGGGCAGGTGGAGCAGGTGGTCGAAGCGGGCCTCGGCGGGCAGGTAGAGCATGCCCTCGGCGTGATAGGCGGCGGGATCGTCCACGCGGGAGCCGCGACGGGAGGAGGTGGAGGCGGCTTCGAGCTTGGCGCGCTGGAGGGCAAAGCGGGCCTCGGCGAAGCGGAGGAAAATGAGGCCGAGGACGGGCGCGGAGTATTCGGCGGCCTTCAGTCCGGAGTTGGCGCGGAGCTGGTCGGCAGCCGCCCAAAGTTGCTTTTCAAGGGTGGCGGAGGCGGTGTCTTTCTCCGAGGGGGCGATCCATTGCATGCGCTGGTGAAAGTTTCGTAAGGCATCGACCGGTGCAAGGATGCAGTGAGGGTGAGGGGCGTTTTACCTCATAATGAGGGCGTCACTGCATCCGGCGTTGCAGACGGTATGGCGGGTGTGCGAACTATCGTAGAGATTCTATTCCTCACGCATGTCTGCGATCACTCATTTAATCGTCGACGGTTCCAACGTCCTGCAGGCATGGCCTGATACCCGCGCCATGGCCAGGACCGACCGCGAGGCGGCGCGCACGCTTCTCATACGGCGCTTGGCTGGACTGCACGATGGCGCCGGTTGGCGGATCACGGTGGTATTCGACGGACGCGGTGATGCGTTGCAGTTCGAACCGGTTGGAGGGGCCTCGGACTTCGCGTGCATCTATACTCCTTCCGGCACCACGGCGGATGATATCATCGAACAATTGGTGGCCAAGTCGGCTGACCCGGCGGCTTGCCTGGTGGCAACTGCGGATATGGCGGAACGCGCTACGGTGGAGGCGGCTGGCGCGGACGGGTGCTCCCCGGGGGAACTTCTCCGACGTATCGAGGCACAGCAGAGCCGTGACGGACGCGCAATGGCGCGGCGCGGCAGCGTAACCGAGCGGGTTTGGAGGGAGAAGGGAGGCCTGTCGTGAAGCAGTCAAAATCACGAACAGCTGACGGCGTGGACGTGACGGATGCGGTCGCCGAGCTCACCGGACTGCATGGGGCGTTTGCCTTCCCTGAGCGGCTGCTTCAGCAAATCTGGCTTCGCGGCGAGTTTGATACCACGGCTTTGCGCCTGCGGGATGGACGCAGGTTGCGTTTGATAAAACGGGGGCGTTGGAACCGTCTCGCCGGACCGGATTTCATGGACGCTGAATTTGTGATCGAGCCCAAGGGAGGAGCGGCGGCCGAGACGGTCCGTGGCGATGTTGAGGTGCATCTCCGGGCGCAGGATTGGGACATGCACGGTCACGCTCGTGATCCGGCTTACGCTAAGGTGCGTTTGCATGTGGTGTTGTTTCCTGCTCCGAGAAAGTTCACGGACGGAGTGGCCGGGGCACAGATTCCGATTTTGGAGCTGTTGCCCTTGTTGGAAAAAGACATCGAGGCCTATGCCGAGGAGGCGGCGGTGGAGGGGATCGCGGGCCGACCCTTCAGCCAGCTTCGCTCGGCGCTGGCGGAGGTGTCAGTGGATAAACTCGCGGAAGCAGTGGCATACCATGCGGAACTTCGCTGGCGGGCGAAAGTGCGTCTAGCACAGCGTCGCATCGAGTTATCGGGCTGGGAAGCTGCCTGTCATCAGGCGGCGCTCGAGGTGCTGGGTTACAGACCCAATCGTGATCCTATGCTGGCGGTGGCGGAGGCTTTTCCTATCGGGCTTTGGCGCAAGGCGGGCTTAAGTCTGGTCGATGAGGCGTGGAGCACGCAGGCGGAGAACTGGCGTCATGCCGGGGTGCGCCCAGCAAATTTACCCCGGCTTCGACTGGCCCAATACGGGCGGTGGGTGGCGGCGCGACCTGATTGGCCTGAGCGTTTGCTTGGTCTTGGCGCGGCGCTCAAGGAGCGCATGTCGGTTACGGTGCGCCGCACGGCAGTGCGGGAATGGATTGTAAGTGAAGTGTGCGACGGTGAGCTGGCGGGAACCCGTTTCGACACCTGGTGGTGTGATGCGGCGCTGCCATTATTAGCGGCAACGCTTGTTTCCAATGGCGACGGTCAGGCGGATGAGCGCACGGGTTTGCAGTCCTGCTGGCAGGGCTGGATCATCGGTGACGCGCCGGCCGAGTTGGTGCGTCTGGCGAGGGAGTTTGGCGTCGGAACGGGATCGAGGACCGTTGGCGGAACACTTCGTCAAGGCGACCTTCAGGGCCTCTTGGGCTGGCTGGCGACACTTGCCAAAAGTTAAGAAAAGGCTGGGTGCGGGTTTGGCTCGTCACTGCGCCTCACGCTCGCCAAAGGCCATCCTGTCGTTTTGCCTTCATATTCCGTGCCTGCTTCCACGCCCATATCCGCTCCTGACTTTGTTCTCACGCCGTTCTTAATCGGACTCGTGTTCGTCGAGGCGCTGCTTGTCCTGAGCGGCTTATTTTTGCTGCTGCGCAATCCACGAGCATTGGTCAGGCGTATGCTTGGTCTCGCTCCGGCAAAACTCACCGCATCGCCGCACCGACTTTCCGAGATTTTTCTCGCGGGTGCCTTTGCCTTCGGTGCAGCGATCATACTTCAGGTTTTTTTCGTCATGGTGGGCAAACGTTACTGTCCGCCGCCCGTTGATGGCAGCATGGGTTTTTTTCATGTGCTGGTCGCCGCCGGCTTTCAACTGGGTCTTGTCGCGGGTCTTGCGCATGCGTGGTTCTGGCATCTTCGACCGGGCCTATCTGTGCCAGTGGCCAGTCCGACAGCCGAAAGCCCCGTTTCTGGTTTTTCCGTGGTGCGAGAGGGTTTTCTGACCTTTCTTGTCGTGCTGCCGGCGGTCTGGCTGGCGAGCCTGTTGTGGCAGAGCTTTCTGGAGCTATTAGGTATAGTGGCGCCACCGCAGGACATCGTGGCACTGTTCGCAAAGCGTGGTGACTGGGTGTCGCTCTCCGCGATGATCGGATTCGCCCTCGTTTGTGCGCCGATAGCCGAGGAGCTGCTTTTCCGCGTAGGCCTCTTTCGCTGGTTGCGTGGGCGCATCGCGCGCTCGCTTGCATTTATTCTGCCCGCACTGGCTTTTGCGATGCTGCATGGCTCTGTTTCCGTGCTCGTGCCTCTGATGGTGCTGAGTATCATTTTTTCACTTTCTTACGAGCGTAGCGGTCATCCCGCTGTCACCATGATCGCCCACTCGCTGTTCAATCTGAATACCCTCGTGCTGGTGCTCGCGGGTTTTCCTACGTCGGATGCCGATTTGCGCTCCGCATTCCAGCAGCTGGTTTCTTTTCTGAACTAAAAGTGAATCCCTTTTCCGATTTTAGAGCCGAAACGGTGGCCGCCCTCGGCGAGCAGAAGTTGATCGCCTGCATGCGACGCTGGCTTGGTCGCGTGTCGCCAGCCGCCCCTGCGGGCATGGGCGATGATTGTGCCGTGCTGCCAGTCCCTACCGCGCGTCGTGCTCCACTCGTGACCGTCGATCCGGTGATCTACGGCGAGCATTTTGACGACGCCGTGCCGCCCCGCGAGGCTGGAGCCAAGCTCCTCAAACGCAACCTGAGCGACATTGCCGCGATGGGAGGTCGTCCAAGCGCCGCCGTCATCGCCCTGGCTCTCGATCCGCGCACCCGCCTCGACTGGCTGGAGGAATTTTATCGCGGCCTCGCCGCCGTCGCCCGAAAGCACGACCTGCCAATCGTCGGCGGAGATGTTGCCACGCATCGAGGCGGTATTGTTGCGACTCTGACCCTGATCGGCGAGACGACGGCGGCCCGTGCACTCACCCGCACCGGGGCGAAAACGGGAGATTTCATCGCAGTTACAGGTGTGCTTGGGGGCAGCCTCCCGAGCCGGCATCATTGCCGCTTCACGCCTCGTCTGGCCGAAGGCGCATGGCTGGTCCGTCGTCCTGAAGTTACCGCCATGCTGGATCTGAGCGACGGTCTGGCGAAAGACATCCATGCGCTGACGCCGGCGGGAAGCAGTCCTCTGTTATTTGGCGAAGTGATCCCCCGTCGTGCCGGTGCCGATCTGCGGGCCGCGCTTACGGACGGCGAGGACTACGAATTGCTTTTCACCGTGCGCGGAGGTGCTCCCGCTGCAGCGCGGTTGTTGGTGGAATGGCGGCGGGCATTTCCCCGCGTGCCTTTGACGGTGATCGGACAACTCGCCAAACGGGGCACGCCGCTCGCGGGTGCGATCGATCTGTCGACCTACGCGGGTTTTGAACACCTCAAGTCCTGAACGCCCACGTCCGATGCCCTCAGTCCTCTCCGAGCTTCGAAACGGCGTATGCACCGCCTCCGCTGCGGAAACGCAGGACCTGGCGCGGCGCCTCGCCTTGGAGCTGCCTCCGGGCACGGTGCTGGCCTTGCATGGCGACCTCGGTGCGGGAAAGACCACCTTTACCCAGGGGCTCGCTCGCGGTCTGGGGATTCACGAGTCGGTCACCAGTCCGACTTTTAACATTTTCACGCTTCATCGAACCGAGGGCAAGACACTCGTTCATCTCGATGCCTACCGGTTGGACGGCGCCGACGCCCTGGAGGAGCTGATGATTGATGACTTTCTGTTGCCCCCCTGGTGGTTGGTGGTCGAGTGGCCGGAAAAAGTGGCCGCGTGGATACCCGCCGGCGCTTTGCACTTTGAACTCGGTATTACCGCTGACGAGCGACACACGCTGCGCCTGCGTTGACCTCGGCGGCATGGCCCTCTGGGCCACCTCCACCTCGGTTGTCTTGGCCGAGCATGGTTTACCTCTCGCGAAGCATCGGTTTATTTTGAAGACAGCGCCCGGAGTTTTTCTCAAAAACTATAGCTGAAATTCAACCAACGGATTATTTGCCGCGAAAGAACACAAGGAGCACAAAGAAAAGCTTTTCCGGCGGCATATACTTTGCGTTCTCTGCGTTCTTTTGCGGCTAAACTTCCGGTTAAGGTGCTCTCGGAGGAACTAGCGCGCATAAAAAAGCCCCGCGGCACGGAGGCGGAGGGGCTTGGTTTTAAAGGCAGCGATGCGCTCAGGCCGCTGGAGGCGTTTCCGGTGGGGACTCGGCGGGAGCGGAGTCAGCGGCGGTATCGGTCGAAGTCACTTCAGGGGAAACGGGAGCCGATTCCACCTTGGCTTCCGTGACCACGACCGGTTTGGTGGCGGGCGCCTCCGGGAAGTTGTCGGGATCGACGTCGGTCGCCTCGATCTCGCGCTTCTTCGACTCGACCATGGGGGCCGGGGTGAAGAGACTGCCGTCGACGAACTCGGTGACGTAGCCCTCTTTGACCAGATATCGCAGGTCGCCCTTGAGCTTGAGTAGCTTGGCTTGTTCCTCGGCGGAGTAGGTCGCCGCATCTGCACCCTCGACGGGCGCGGTGCGCGGGGCGATGCCGAGCAGTTTCTCGGGCAACTCGCTCTCCTTCACCATCGGTTGTTTCTCGATCAGGTTGATCAAGGCGCTGAGTGAGTCGGAGAATGACTGTCCAGGAACGCGGAAGCGGCGCTTCACGGCACAGACGTAGCTGATGCCTTTGGAGCCCTTCTTGAAGATCGTGAAACTCTCGCGACGAAGGCGGCCGCGCAAGGCGTTCGCGGTGTCGAGCGGGAAGCGGCGCTGGCGCTCGAGGGCGCCCTCGACCGCACGGCGCAGTTCGCTGCTGGCCGGAATGGTGTCCAAGATGCGGCCTGGGAAACGGAGTTGTTCGACAGAGCGCACGATTTTCTCTCGGGCGGCATTGAGCAAATACTGACGGGCGTCTTCCAGTGAATCAAAATAGAGGGCTACTGGCGCGTCAGCGGCGGGTGCGGCAGGCGAGTCGGTAGCTGGGGCAGACTCAGCGGCGGGTGCGGCATCGGATGCGGGCTCGGCCGAAGCTGTGGCCTCGGCTGCGGCGGGCGTGGCGACGGGGGCTTTGGACTTCAGCGTGTAGCGGGTGGCTTTTTTCATCTTCTCCAGCCACTGAGCGATCAGCTCGGGTTCGCGCACCGATTCCACCCGTGCCTTGTAGGCATCAAAGGGTATGCGAACGTTGGCCGCATGGTGTTGCTGAAGAATTTGAAGGTAACGATGATAGTTGGGCGGGGCGAGCAGTGTGCCGGTGATGGGGCAGCGGTTGATCACCTGGAAGTTACCCTTGGGCGCATCGATCTCGACGTCGGACACGTCGAAGAAAGAGCCAAGGTGCTTTTCCATGACGTGATTGATCGCGGCGTCCTCGGTTTCGAAGGGAACTCCGTCCGGCACCGAGATGAAGAACGGCGCGGCCTTTGCTGCGGGTTGGGCAGATGCTGCTTCACCGGGACGAGCGGACGGGTCGAGGCGCTGCACCACGGCTACAAAACGGTCGTTCTTATCGACGACGGATTTCGCAATGTAGAACAGTTCGAAGGTGCGGCAAGACTTGCGGATAGCCTGCGCGAGCGCGCTGAAGCTCTGGTCCTCTGGATAAAAGGTGACGCCGAAATACGGGCTGATGTAGGGACCGACCGGTTCGCGCGGGAGGCCGCGGAAATCAGGACGACCGCCGCCGGGGCCGCCGGGACCACCGGGTCCTTCACGACGAGGACCGCGGGGATCGCCGCGACCTTCAAAGCGAGGACGATCGCCATGGGGGGCGCCACCGGAGGGAGCGGCAGGCCGATCGCCGCGAGGGGCATAGGACTGTGGTTGTGCGCCGCCACCTTCGGGAGACTGGCCGGGGCCATTGCCGGGGCCGCCGGCGGGGCGCTTGAAATCACGCCGATCGCGACGTGGGGGGGCGTCACCTTCACGTCTGGGGCGATCGTCGCGCCTTTCACGTTCGGGGCGAGGCGCGCCACCGGGAGCTTGTTTTTCCTGGGCCCAGGAGGTCCCGAAACTAAAGCTTTGAAGCTGCGATAAATCGAGCTTGTTGAGCCCGTTGTCAGGCGTTTGCGGAGGGGTCTCGTCCATGCGGGAGAGCTAGCTAAATCAAGCTGGCGGTCAGTGTTAAGCGAAGATAAAAATTCCCATGCAAAATACATGGGCTCATGGACAGTCACGGTGCGTTGGGGTGCAGGCAAGCCGTTTCGTGTAAAGCTGTTTAATTCCTGTTGGGCTTATATCAGAACTGAGCAGGCCATATTCGGCTTTTTTATGAATTAACCCGGTCTTTTGACCGGTTTAGGAATGGTGCTCGGGAAGGGACTCGAACCCTTACGCCTTTCGGCACACGCCCCTCAAACGTGTGTGTCTACCAATTCCACCACCCGAGCATTTCTAACCGAAGGGAAGGCGGACGAAGACAAACGAGCGCGGCACTGTAAAGCCTCAAAAATGATTTCCTCAAAAATCAGTTTTGACCCGCATCCCTGTCCCCCGGAAGGTGGCAAGCCCGCCATGAATCTCGACGCCACCCTGCAAGCCCTTCTCCATTCCTACGAAAACGAGGGCGGCATCAATCATTTCGACGGCATCAACCTGCCCTCCGAGGTTTCGGTCAACCAGCTTGCCGCCGAGTGCATGCACCTGCTTTTCCCTGGCTTTTTCGAATCAACGCCGCTCGCGCGCGATGATGTTCCCGCACTCACGCGCAGTCGCTTGGTGAGTTTTCATGAGGCATTGCGGATCGATTTGGAGAAGTGCCTTCAATTCGCGGGTGATTCTGCGCCTGCAGCGAGGGCACGCGAGGTGGCGGGACTTGCCCTGCAAAAATTACCGGAGCTTCGTCGTGTCGTGCAGACCGATGTTCAGGCGGCCTATTCCGGAGACCCTGCCGCACGCAGCACCGAGGAAATCATTTTGGCCTATCCGTGCGTGTTGGTGATTTCACTCCAGCGTTTCGCGCATGAGCTCTACAAATTGAAGGTGCCGCTTTTACCGCGCATGCTCACCGAATACGCGCACGAGCGCACCGGGACTGATCTGCATCCGGGAGCTGTAATAGGGGAGTATTTCTTTATCGATCACTGCACCGGTGTCGTGGTGGGAGAGACCGCGCGCATCGGTGCCCATGTTAAAATCTATCAAGGCGTGACCCTCGGCGCGAAATCGTTCGAGGTGGATAATAACGGCCATCCCATCAAGGGGGTGAAGCGTCATCCTGATATCGATGACAATGTCACTATCTACGCACACGCGACTATACTGGGTGGCGACACCAGGATTGGCGCGCACTCTATCATCGGTGCCAATGTGTGGCTGCTTGAATCCATTCCCGAGAACAGCATCGCCTACTACAAGAACGAGAATCTCGTCGTTCGCTCGCGCCACAAGAAAGAGGCTGCCGTTGAAAGCCGCACGCAGAACGAGCTCGAGGCCTTCAATTGGTCCATTTGAATGGGCCGGCGAAAGGGGCTTTTTATGGCGCCCCGTTCCGGCCCCCGCAGGGGCTCGGGCTCTTATCACCCGGTAACGGGGATGTCCACGCGCTGCCTTTCGGCCATCGCTTTTGCCAGTTCCGCAGCGAGGAAGGGGCCTTCGTAGATCATGGCGGTGTAGACCTGCACCAGAGTAGCCCCTGCGTCCAGTTTTTCGCCGGCGCTTTCGGCGTCGTGCACGCCGCCGGCCGCGATGATGGGAAGGCGGCCGCCGGTTGACCTGGAGATGTAGTTTACGATTTCAGTCGAACGACGGCGCAGTGGCCGGCCACTCAATCCTCCAGCCTGACCGACGTTGGCAAAGGTCCCCGGTCTCGCCAGTGTCGTATTCGTAGCTATGATACCGTCGAGCCCGAACTCATGGATTACCCCGAGGGCGGCGTCGATCTGGGGCCAGTTCAGATCCGGGGCTATTTTGAGCAGAAGCGGTTTGCGGCCCTTGCCGTTTGCCTGCATCGCGCCGCGCGCACGGTTGGATGCGCTCAGCGCCCCGAGTAGCTCGCGCAGGGGCCTCTCGTCCTGCAGGGCGCGCAAGCCGGGCGTATTAGGGCTGGAGACATTCACCACCACGTAGTCGGCGTAGTCCGCGAGCCGACCAAAGCTTGTCAGGTAGTCTTGGGTGGCCTGTTCGTTGGGGGTAATCTTCGATTTTCCTAGATTGATGCCCAAGGGGATCTGACGGTGACCTACGCCGGTCTGCTTGGCCAGCCGTGCCGCGACTGCTTCGCTGCCCTCGTTGTTAAAACCCATGCGGTTGATGACTGCTTCCTCCGCCGGGTAACGAAACAAGCGCGGTTGTGGATTCCCCGGCTGTGCGAGGGCGGTGACAGTTCCTATCTCTACGTGACCAAAACCCAGTGCCGCGGCCGCAGGCCAGGCGCGGGCGTTTTTGTCGAATCCTGCAGCCATGCCTATCGCGTTGGGGAACTTCAGTCCGAATGCTTCCACCGGCCTATGCCATGAGGGGGCGAGGCGGTGCCACGCTTCCAGCGCCCGGCATAACGGCGTAAGTCTGCCCAGGAGGGCGAGGGCGTTGACCCCGGCTTCGTGGGCGTGCTCCGCATCCATGCGGAACAAGGCGCGGCGGGTGACGTGCTTATAAAGTAGGCTCATGCGTCGGACAGGTATGTTTGCCGACCTAAAAACGCAAGTATCGCCGGCTGGAGCTTTCCGCATCAGAGTCACTCCGTGTCGATTTCACGTTTAGGCTTGGCAACAAATCAGGGAACCTAACGCTGCGCGCCCTTCCCATTACCGAGACCGGGCTGAAACTCATTTCGACACATTAACAAAAAAGTTAATTTTCGCGGTTTGACTCGTCCATCACCCTCGGCATGGCTCCGAAGAATTCCCCCTATCTCATACTTAAGTAATCATGGCCAACTCCTCTGCTATACTCGACTGGTGTATCGTTCGTCTCGGTGAAGACCACAACTGGTGGGTCGATGAAGTTTCCGATCCCGTGCGGTGGGACACTGATGGGCTCAGCATCATTGATCCACGTCAGGCATCCCACTTGATCGATCTTGTGGAGCCTCTGCGTGATTATGGTTTCGATCAGGATCTTTTCGAAGCGGCCTTCATCCCCTTCCGTATCGAGAAAGAGGTCGGCGCGGCCCGCATCAGACTCAGGCGGGTGAAAGATTCCCTCTTTGATTCCGAAGAGAAGCTGTTCGCTTTGGCCGACATAGTCGACGACGAGAACGGCCCCTACGCCGATCTGCTCGACCACCTGACCAAGTGCCGCGTCAAACTCCTGAACGACGTATTCAAGTTCGAGGCCAAACTCACCGTTGACGAAGTCGAGGACGAGTTGCGCGAAGACCAGAACGCCAGCTTCATCGAGGGCAAGGCCGTCCATAGCTTTGACGAACTCTGCGCCATCCTTGATTATACTCCAGCTGGCTTCGACGAAGACGCCGAGGAGGGCGAGGCTCCCGCTGCTGGTGAGGAAGAGGAAATCGATGATGCCGACCTGCCGGACTTGGATGAAGAGGGTGAAGAGGCGCTCAAGGGCGACCAATCGCTTAAGTGGGACGAAGACGACGGCGACGAAGATGACGACGAGTCTAAGAAAGCAAAAGGCGACGATGACGACGAGGATGAGGATGACTCACCCAAGAAGTCGTCCGACGACGATGATGATGATGACGCGGATGAAAAGCCCCGCACCAAATCAAAATCCAAATCCGCATCCGCACCAAAGAAAGCAACCAAGCCTGCAGCGAAAGCTCCGGCTAAAGCACATGCAAAAGCATCTGCAAAAGCTCCCGCAAAAGCACCTCATAAACCCGCTGCCAAAGGCAAGAAGCGCTGAGTTATTCAACGCACCTGCTTAAAACAAAGCCCGGCCTCATCAGCCGGGCTTTTTTTGCGTCCGCTGAGGTGGGCCCGGTTCCGGATCTGACTTATACCCGAAACCACCGCGGCAGCCTCGGCGATCACGTGCTCAATGCGCCAGCGCCTTTGCCTCGTCCTTGGCGAAATAGGTAAGAATCAGATCCGCTCCCGCGCGTTTTATTGCGATAAGCGACTCGTGCCTGGTGCGCGCCAAATCCAGCCAGCCCAGTCGCGCCGCTGCGTGAATTTGCGAATATTCACCCGACACCTGATACGCCGCCAGCGGTTTATCGGATCGTTCACGCACGTCACGGATGATGTCTAGATACGCGCCCGCTGGCTTGACCATCAGCACGTCAGCACCCTCCGCCGCATCCAATACCGCCTCGGCCAGCGCCTCGCGCCGGTTGGCGGGGTTGAGTTGATAGGTCGCCTTGCTGAGCGATTTTGTGCCCGCCGCCTGCGCGCTCCCCACCGCATCGCGGAAGGGGCCGTAGTAGGCGGAGTTAAATTTCACTGAATAGGCGATGATGCCCGTTTCCGTAAATCCCGCCGCGTCCAGTGCTGAACGGATCGCGCCCACGCGACCGTCCATCATGTCGCTCGGCGCCACGAAATCCACGCCCGCCCGCGCCTGACGCACCGCCATGGCGGCCAGTCGCGCAACCGTGCGGTCGTTTTCCACATCGGTGCCCGCTGCGTTTAGCACGCCGTCGTGGCCGTGCGTGGTGTAGGGGTCGAGCGCCACATCGGTGATCACCACCAGCTCGGGCAGCGCCTTTTTTACCGCTTTCACCGCGCGCAATATAAGACCGTCGTCGTTCAACTCCTCGGTGCCCTCGGCATTTTTGAGCTTCGCATCGAGTTTAGGGAAGAGCGCCACCGCCTTCACCCCGAGTTTCCGCAGCGCCCGGCACTCTTTTACGAGATCGGCGATGCTGAGGCGAAACTGCCCCGGCATCGAGGCGATCTCTTCCGGCGCGGGCTTGCCCTCCACCACGAAGAGTGGTGCGATGAAGTCTTCCGGTCGCAGCACCGTCTCCTCGACAAGGGCCCGCACCGTGGCGGAACGGCGGAGACGACGCGGACGACAGGGTAAATCGAGTTTGAAGGCGGCGGGCGTAGGCATGTGATCCACCATCTTAAGCATGCTCCGCATTCACTCGCTACAAGATTTTATACCGCCTCCGTCAACACCCGCTGCGCCAAAGTCGACGCACCCTACAATGGGATTTTAGAACGTCACGAAATACGTCGCTATTTCTGTCGAACAGAAGCCCTGTGCTTAATGCACAGCTGTGAACTCCCGCTTGCGGTGGCCCAACTTTCACCCCTTTCGCAGTCAGCCTTAATTCGGTTGGCCATCATTAATAACCGATTGGAACATTATGTTTTCTAAGTCCAAACGAATGGTGGTGGTCGGACTGGCATTGGGCCTGGCTTCGATCGGTTATCTGGCTCGTCAAAATCATCTGAATTCCGTCGCCGCCGAAAAATTTGTGCAGTGGGCACAGATTGCCGAGAATACTCGCGACCATATTTCGTCACTCTTGGTGAATGTTACGATTGCGGAGGCCGCCGCCCGGAGTTATGTTTTGACTGGTCAGCAAGATTTTCTGGAGACATTCAACTCCGCACATGACGAAGGGAACGAACAGCTCAGACTGCTGAGCCAAGATGCACTTTCGTTTTCAGCACTGCAGGGCGATATTGTTGCACTGGAGCAGGTCGTCTCCCTCCGGATTGAGCACAGCGCACTAGTCATACAGCTACGTCGCGAGGTGGGGGTGGTTGCGGCCCAGGCTGAAGTGGAAACCGGCAAGGGAAGAGTGCTCATGCTTGAGGTGAAATCCAAAATGAATAGCACGGACTTGCATCTGGCGAAGCTGCTGCGGGACGGACGAGCGAACGTGGTGAACATGGAAACAGACTGGCGCAATCAAGCCACCGTTGGTTGTTTCTTAATCCTAGCTTTGTCCATCGGTATGGTTGCCGTGCTCCTGCGCGAGAGTCATTTGGGCGAATTTGAACTCGAAGCTAAGAAATTGAGTGAGCACAGGATGCGACTGGCCACGGCTGACGCCGGTATAGGGGTATGGGATTGGGACGTAGGAACTGGCACCGTTATATGGGATGCACGGATGTTCCAGATTTACGGCCTTGCGGCGACTCCTGATATGATTGCTTCCTACCAAGACTGGCGGGCAAGTATCCTGCCGTCCGATCTGGCTGAAACGGAGGAGGCTCTCTTGAGGACAGTCGCCACCAATAGCCGCAGCCAGCGCGAATTTCGGATTGTGCGGGCAAACGATAAAGCCATCCGCGTTATCCAGGCGTCCGAGATAACTATAACAAACACGGGGGGGAATACGTCGCGTGTGGTGGGCACCAACCGTGACGTTACCGATGAAAGAGCGTCGCAGGATAAAATCCGGATACTCAACTTGGAGTTGGCGCAAGCCTCCAAGCACAAGGACGAATTTCTTACCAATATGAGCCATGAGCTGCGCACTCCGCTCAATGCCATTCTCGGCATGAGCGAGATGTTGCTAGAGCAGGTCTCCGGCCCTCTCAACACGCTCCAAATCAATTCCATCACCACGATCTCGAAAAGCGGCGATCATTTGCTTGAACTTATCAACGACATCTTGGACCTGTCGAAGATCGAGTCGGGTAAACTCGCCTTTAATCCAGAGTGGCTGATAATCAGCGAGCTCTGCGAGAGCTGCATGACTTTCGTGAATGCACAGGCAAAGCATAAGCAAATCGGCGTAGATCTCCGGATCGACACAGGTGCCGCTGAATTCTTCGCAGATCCACGCCTATTTAAGCAGATCCTCGTCAACTTGCTGATTAACGCGGTGAAGTTTACACAGGATGGCGGTCGCATCGGGTTGAGCGTGGTCGCACCTCTGAGTGGAGAAAAGGTGTGCTTCATGGTTTCGGACTCGGGGATTGGCATCTCGCCGGACGATCAAAAGCGTCTGTTTCGTCCTTTCGCCCAAGTCGATTCCAGTGTCACCCGGAAACAGGAAGGCTCGGGTCTTGGCCTGGCCTTGGTGGCCAAGCTTTGCGAGTTGCACGGCGGTAGCGTGACCATCGAAAGCGAGCTCGGTCGAGGCAGTCGATTTATCGTATCCCTCCCGCGAGGTATCCGTCCATTTTCTGGTGTGCAGCCCCTCCCGCCGCCGCCCGAGGAGGCCTGTCGCACGAGCTTCCGACGTGCGTTGATTATCGAAGACGACGCAGCAGCGGGGCAGTCACTCGATAGATTACTCACCAATTTGGGCCTCAGCACCGTCCTGCATGCTTCTGCAGAGACGGCAGTCGAGGTGTTCCTAGGCGAAAGTCCGGATGTCATTTTCCTGGATATTCTCCTGCCCAACGAAAGCGGATGGTGCGTGCTCAACCCACTGTTGGAAAAGGCGGCTGCGCTCGGTATTCCCATCGTTTTGGTTTCCATCATCGATAATCCAAGACGGTCTCTGGCGATCGGGGCGGCTGCTTGTATAACGAAACCCGTTACGCGAGAAGCTCTGTCGCGCTTTCTCCAACGGGAAAAACTCTCTCCAACCAAGGCGCCTCAGGCACCTGTCGCGCAGGCTTTCGCCGTCAAGCGAAGCTCGATTATCCTGCTCGCCGAGGATAATCCCGCCAATACCGAGATGCTCGGCGGCTATCTAAAGGAAAAGGGCTATGACCTGCGTTATGCCGTGAACGGTGTCGAAGCGGTCCAGGGGGCCAAGGAATGGAATCCGGCAGTCATCCTCATGGATGTGCATATGCCGGTCATGGACGGCTTAACGGCGATCCGTGAAATCCGGTCCGATCCGGCGTTGTGCTCGATTCCGATAGTCGCGCTCACGGCTCTGGCGATGGCCGGCGATCGGGAAGCCTGCCTCGCGGCTGGCGCGACGGACTACATGAGCAAGCCATTAAAACTAAGAGTATTGTCGGAATTGGTAGCGAAACTGACGCGATCGCCTGTCGGCCGTTAATCGGCCCCAAGCCCTCTCTCGTCCGAAATGCTTTGCGTTCTATCAGGGCTGAGACCGTTCCGCTCATCCTTTATGACTACGATATCGCAGCCAACCGCGATACGCTTTTAACCCACTCTTTGCACCAGCCAGGTGCACCTCGCGACTTCACGAGCGCCATCCGACTCAATCTCGTGAAGGTGGGCCGCCGACACTCCGCCGCCCAACTGCCTTTTCTAGTCAAAGAGGTTGTCATTGAAAACATCCACCGTCCCGATCGTCTGGCAAATCCGGTTTCCGCTCTTGAATCAGCCCGCTGAACTCGTTTCCCTTATCAATTTCACGAAAGTCATGTTTACGTGCACTACACGCCTTAGCACCGCTTGCGTTCGGGAGGTCGCCACCTGGCGAACTACTACGGCGACGCGTCTCGCCGTGTAAAATCGCCGGCGATTTCAGGCTGCAAGCAGCTCGATCCCGGCGCGCTCGCACCGCAAAATCGATCCGCGGTCCGGTCTCATTGCTCTACACACGTCCTTTGGTCGCCCTGTTCTCTTCATGCCCATCACCCTCCACGATTCCCTTTCCCGCGCATCCCGCCCGCTTGCCCCAGGTCAGCCCGACGGCATTTACCGCTTCTATAACTGCGGCCCCACCGTTTATGCCGCCGCGCACATAGGCAACTTCCGCACTTTCGTGGTCAATGACCTCCTCCGCCGCCTGCTTGACTTGGAGTTCCCCGGCAAGGTGAAGCACGTTCGCAACCTCACCGACGTGGACGACAAAACCATCCGCCGCGCCCGGGAAGAAGGCCGCCCACTCGGCGTCGTGACCAAGGAGTGGACCGATAAATTCCACGCCGACTGCGCCGCACTCAACTGCCTGCCCCCTCACGTCGAGCCCACCGCCACCGGCCATATTCCCGAGCAGATCGACATGATCTCAGCCCTCGAAAAACGCGGCCACGCCTACCGCACCGACGACGGATCCGTTTACTTCAAGGTCTCCTCCTTTCCCGGCTATGGCGCGCTTTCCCGCGTCAAAGAGCGCGAGCTCCGTGCAGGCACCGCCCTTGCCGGCAAACCCCAGACTCACGACGCCGACGAAAAAGAAGACGGCTCCGACTTCGCCCTCTGGAAGGGCCACAAACCCGACGATGGCGATAACTTCTGGCCGTCGCCCTGGGGCCAAGGCCGCCCCGGCTGGCACATCGAGTGCAGCGCCATGAGTAAAAAGCACCTCGGCGACACCATCGACCTCCATACCGGCGGCGTGGACCTGCTCTTCCCCCACCACGAAAACGAGATCGCCCAGAGCCAATGCTGCAACGGCACCACCTTCGCCCACCACTGGTATCACAGCGAGCACCTGCTTGTGGACGGCAAGAAGATGAGCAAGTCGCTGGGCAACCTCTACACCCTCGACCAGCTCAAGGCCATGGGGCACAGCCCGACCGCCCTCCGCTACGCGCTCCTCGCCGGCCACCCGCGCAAGCAACTCAACTTTACGCTGGATTCGCTGCACGCCGCCGAAAAGGCCCTCGCTCAACTTCGCGCCTACCGCTCTGCGCTCAGTCCCTCCGGAACCGCAGACCCCTTCGCCGCCGCCCTTGAGACGCTTCGGGAAGACCTCAATACGCCTCACGCCCTCGGCCTTATTTTCACTACCCTCCACGCTGGTCCCGCAAACGTTTCGCCAGCCGCCTTTGAACGCATCCTCTTCGCCCTCGGCCTGGACCTCACCGAGCCTGTCGCGCCCAAGGCCGAAGTGTCCGCCGAAGTCACCGCCCTCGCTGAGCAGCGCTGGGCCGTCAAAGCCGCCAAAAATTGGGCCGAAGCCGACCGCCTTCGCGGCGCCATAGCCGCCCTCGGCTGGACCATGCTCGACCGCAAAGACGGCTACGAACTGAAAAAGGCTGACGGACCCATAAGCTAAGCGGATGAAAAGCTGAAAAGCTAAAATACCAAACCGCCCTCACTCAATTCGCTCCACCAGTCCGCGTCCATTTACACTCCTTCCGTCTTTCCGTTTTTTTCAACCTTCACGCCTTTTCCCACCATGACTCCCCTCGAAGAAATCCGCCACAGCGCCTCACACATCCTCGCTACCGCGATCCTGCGCATTTTCCCCGATGCCAAACTCGACATCGGTCCGCCCACCGACACCGGCTTTTACTACGACATCGACCTTGAACACAAACTTACCCTCGACGACCTCGCCAAGCTAGAGGTCGAGATGAAGAAGGTTATCGAGGAAAATCAACCGTTCCGTCGCAAGGAAGTCTCACGTGAAGAGGCCGAGGTTATCATCCGTTCGCGCGGCCAGGAGCGCTACAAGCTGGGCCGTCTCGCCGACATTCCTCAAGGCGAGGCCATTTCCTTCTACGAAAACGGAGAGTTCATGGACCTCTGCGCCGGCACCCACGTTCGCTACACCAAGGGCGTCAAGGCCTACAAACTCCTTTCGATCGCCGGTGCCTACCACCGCGGCGACGAGAAAAACAAGCAACTCCAGCGCATCTACGGCACCGCCTTCGCCTCCAAGGAAGAGCTTGCGCAATACCTCGAGCGCCAGGAGCAGGCCAAGCTCCGTGACCACCGCAAACTTGGCCGCGATCTCAAGCTCTTCCACATCGACGAGGACGTCGGCCAGGGCCTCATTCTCTGGACCCCCAACGGCTCCGTGCTCCGCCAGGCCTTGCAGGACTTCATCTCCGAAGAGCTGCGCAAGCAGGGCTACTCGCAGGTTTTTACCCCGCATATCGGCAAGCTCGCCCTCTACAAGACCTCTGGCCATTTCCCTTATTACAAGGATGCGCAGTTCCCCGCCATCATCGAGCCCGACCAGCTCGCGCAAATCTCCGCCGCCGGTTGCGGCTGCGCCGAGATGACCGCCCGCCTCGAGGCCGTGTCCGCCAACTTCGCCGCCGGCATCAACGACCGCGCCGGCAAGACCGTCATCGCCCCCGAGCGCATCAAAGACCCGACCGAGCTCCTCGACGGCTTCCTCCTGAAGCCGATGAACTGCCCGCACCACATCAAGATTTTTGCCTCGCAGCCGCACTCCTACCGCGACCTGCCCGTGCGCCTCGCCGAGTTTGGCACCGTTTACCGCTGGGAACAATCCGGCGAGCTCAACGGACTCACCCGCGTGCGCGGCTTCACCCAGGACGACGCCCACCTCTTCGTCACCGAGGATCAGGTGGCAGACGAAATTCGAGGCTGTCTTAGCTTGGTTAAAACCGTGCTGACCACCCTCGGCATGGCCGACTACCGCGTGCGCGTCGGCCTGCGCGACCCCGATAGCTCCAAGTTCACCGGCGATCCCGCCAAGTGGGACAAGGCCGAGGCCGCCTGCCGCGAAGCCGCCGCCACCCTCGGCGTTCCCTTCACCGAAGAGCCCGGCGAGGCCGCCTTCTACGGCCCCAAGATCGACTTCGTCATCAAGGACGTCATCGGCCGCGAGTGGCAGCTGGGCACCGTGCAGGTGGACTACGTTCTTCCCGTGCGCTTCGACCTCACCTACATCGGCGCCGACAACGAGAAGCACCGCCCCGTCATGATCCACCGGGCGCCCTTTGGCTCGATGGAGCGTTTCTGCGGTGTGCTCATCGAGCACTTCAACGGCGACTTCCCCGTCTGGCTCGCCCCCGAGCAGGTCCGCATCGCCCCCATCTCGGAGAAGGTCAACGACTATGCCCGCGACCTGTTCAACCAGCTCCGCAACGCCGGTATCCGTGTGACCCTGGACGACGATAGCGACAAGGTCGGTGCCAAACTCCGTCGCGCCGAGCTCGCGAAGGTTCCCTACATGCTGGTCGTCGGTCAGAAGGAGGCGGAGGTTCATTCCGTCTCCGTCCGCAGCCGCGCCAAGGGCGACGAAGGCGTTTTGCCCTTCATGACCTACTTTGAGCGTCTCAAGCAGGAGATCGCCACCCGCGCCCTCCCGGTGAAGATCGAGAAAAAGCCCGAGGCCCCGAAGCCCGTCGCGCCGCAGGGCGCATAACGCGCAGGCATAGGTTAAAAAAATCCCGTTCGCGACCTCGGGTCGGGACGGGATTTTTTATGGAGTGACGCGGCACTCAGCGCGCGACGAAGGTGCCGGCGTGGTAGATGAGTTTGCCGGAGACGTAGGTGCTGCGAACGCGGCCGCGAAGCTTTTGACCGTGCCAGGGGCTGTTGCGCGACTTGGAGAATCCGGCTTTGGCGTCGTAGGTCCATTCGGCGTCAGGGTCGAAGAGCACGAGATCGGCGGGGGCGCCCTCGGCAAGCGTGCCGGCGGGGAGTTTAAACAGGCTCGCAGGTTTGCGGGTCCAGAGGTCCACCAAGGTGGCGAGCTTGAGTTTGTTTTTGCGCACGAGGATATCGAGCGAGACGGCGAGGGCGGTCTCGAGGCCGAGGATGCCGTTGGGGGCGAGGTCGAACTCGCGATCCTTTTCGTCGGGGGTGTGCGGGGCGTGGTCGGTGGCGAGGATGTCGAGGGTGCCGTCTTTGATGCCGGCGATGATGGCAAGCCGGTCCGCCTCGGTGCGGAGGGGCGGGTTCATCTTGAAGTGGGTGTCGTAGGTGGCGACGCCCTGCTCGGTGAGGGCGATGTGGTGGGGCGTGGCCTCACCAGTGACGCGCAATCCGCGCGCTTTGGCGCGGCGAAGAATCTCGACCGAGTTGCCCGAGGAGACGTGCTGCATGTGGATGTGCGCTCCGGTGTATTCGGAGAGGATGCAGTTGCGCGCTACGATAAGATCCTCGGCGGCGTTGGGCCAGCCCTTGAGGCCAAGCTTCAGCGAGAGGGCCCCCTCGTTCATGACGGCGCCGACGGTCATGGAGTGATCCTGACAGTGGTCCATGAGCGGCAGGTCGAACATCTGGGCGTATTCGCAGGCGCGGCGCATGAGTTCGTTGGACTGCACGCAATCGCCGTCGTCGGTGATGGCGACGACGCCGGCGCGTTTGAGGGAGCCGATGGGAGCGAGTGCCTGGCCCTTCATGCCGACGGTGATGCAACCGGTGGGGTAAACGTGGATGCAGGATGAGCGGGCGGCGGAGTCCTTGATGAGCTGGATGGTGCCGGTGTTATCAGCGACCGGCGCGGTATTGGGCATGCAGATGACGCTGGTGAAACCACCGGCGGCTGCGGCGCGGGAACCGGTCTCGATGGTCTCCTTGTGGGTCTGGCCGGGCTCGCGAAAATGGACGTGGACATCGACAAGTCCAGGAGCGGCGACAAGGCCTCCGGCGTTGACGACCTTGGCTTTTTTAAGTGCAAGGGCAGAGGGGCGGGCGATGAAAACGCCGTCGCGTATAAAGAGTTCGCCGGCGGCCTCGTCGCGCTTGGAGGCGGGGTCGATGACGCGGGCGTTGGTGAGGTGGATCAAGGGCATCGTAAAGGTGTGCTAGGTTTGTTTAGGCGGTGGGCGTAACGGCCTCGGGACTGCCGCCGGCGCAGAGGTAGAGACAGGCCATGCGCACGGCGATTCCATTGGTCACCTGTTCGAGGATCACGCTCCGGTCGCCATCGGCTAGATCGCTATCAATCTCGACCCCACGATTAATGGGGCCCGGGTGCATGATGATCGCCTTGGGGTGAAGCCAGCTGGCGCGGGTTTTGTTCAGCCCGAACATCGAGGTGTATTCGCCCAAGCTGGGGAACATGGTCGCGGTCTGGCGCTCGTGTTGTATTCGAAGCAACATGACGACCTCGGCGTCAGCCAGGGCGGAACGAAGATCGTGCGAGACTTTTACGCCCAGGGTTTCCAGCGGACGAGGCACCAGGGTGGCGGGTCCGCAGAGGGTGACATCGGCGCCGAATTTGACCAGGGCGTGGATGTTGGACCGGGCGACGCGACTGAAAAGGATGTCGCCCAGGATGACGATGCGCCGGCCTTTCAGCGTGCCGAGGTGCTCCTTCATGGTGAAGGTGTCGAGGAGGCCCTGGGTGGGGTGCTCGTGCGAGCCGTCCCCGGCATTAATAACGGGTATGCCGAGTATTTTGGAAAGATAGAGCGGGGAGCCGGCGCAATTGTGGCGAATGACAATCATGTCTGCGCCCAGGGCGGCGATATTCTCGGCGGTGTCACGTAGGGTCTCTCCTTTGGTGGTGGAGGAGCTGGCGGCGTCGAACGAAATGACATCCGCGCTGAGCCGCTTTGCGGCCATGTCAAACGCCATGCGGGTGCGCGTGCTTGGTTCGAGGAAGAGATTTACGATGGTCTTGCCGCGCAAGGCGGGGACTTTTTTCACGCTGCGGCCGAGGATTTTCTTAAAGGCTGTGGCAGTGGTGTGAATCTGCTCGATCTCGGCGAGGGAGAGTTCTTCGAGCGTGAGGAGGTGGCGGCGTGTCCAAGACATAGGAGGGAAATGACCAAAGCACTATGATCTCGCGGTGCGTGATCCAAAGGGCCTTAGCGTGGGTGGTTATTTGGCGGGACGTGAGATAGTGATGGAGTCGTTGCGCGCATCCGTGCCGTGGAGGACCACGGTGACTTTCTCGTTGGCGCCGGCTTTGACGATGAGACCGGTGTAGTCAGCGGCTACAGGGAGGGTGCGACCTCCGCGATCGACGAGGATGGCGAGTTCGACCTTGGCGGGGCGTCCGTGGTCAAAAAGTTCATCCAGGGCGGCCTTTACGGTGCGCCCTGATTGAAGGACATCATCCACGAGGATGACGTTGGCATCCGTGACATCGATTGGAATGAGGGTGGGGGTAAACTCTTTCGGGATGGGCTGACGGCCGATATCGTCGCGGTGGAAGGAGATGTCGATGATTCCGGTGCGCGGACGTGAACCCTCCGGATAGTATTTACGCAGGAGCAGTTGCAGGCGGGTGACGACGTGGACTCCTCCGTTGGCTATGCCAAGAAGGATGAGGCGACGGGCAGAGTCGGAGGGGTGGTGTTCTGCGATGGCGGCTGAGATGTTATCGAGCGCGCGGGAGAGTTCTGCGGCGGGGATACGAGTGGGATCGGGCACGGTGGGTGGTTTTTGACTAGGGTGAATCAGAGGGTAAAGCCCGAATGATGAGCCTGACGGCGCCGATACGGCCATGGCGTGTATCTAATGCACGGTTTGTTTTTTCGTTTGCCAACTCCATGGTCATTGAAGCTTTTTCATCATTCTTACCCCATGCTAAAGAACTTATTTATATTAGTCCCCGAGCTTGGGGTCTTGTAAAAAAACGCCTTAATATGTGCGGCATTGCAGGTTATTTTGGATCGGAGAGATTTGAGGTGGAGCGCATGAAGCGCTCCTTGTCGCATCGTGGGCCCGACGGCAACGGAAGCTGGAGTGCCGGCACAGGGTCGGGCATGGGAGTGCATCTGGTGCATACCCGTCTGTCCATTTTGGATCTCTCAAATGCGGCTGCGCAACCGATGAAAGACGCGGAGTCGGGCGCGGTGATCGCCTTCAATGGGGAAATTTTCAATTTTCGCGCTTTGCGCGCTGGATTAGGCGGGCAGGAATCCTTTAGCAGCACCGGAGACACGGAGGTGTTGCTACGTGGTCTGGTTGCGCGCGGGCCGTCGTTTTTCGCGGAACTGGACGGCATGTATGCGGTATTGTTATATGACCCCCAAGGACGACGACTTATCATCGCGCGAGATCCGATGGGTATAAAGCCGCTCTACTACGCCCGAACGAGGGCTGGCGGTTGGTTATTTGCGTCCGAGGTGAGGGCTATTTTGCAATCCGGGCTATGGGCCGGCGGGATGAACGCCGATGGGGTGATGGATTACCTGCGCTTTGGCTCTCTTCAGGAGCCTGACACGCTTTTCACCGGTATAAACGAATTTCCCGCAGGCCAATGTGGGATCATAAGCGTGGATGCTCCAGAACGGATCAGAATGGAGTCTTTCTGGCCGATCGAAAGGCTCATGCACAAGGCTCCGCCAGCCAATGTGTCGGAGTGGCACCGGGAAGTCTGGCATGATACGATCAAGGAGCATCTCGAATCCGATGTGCAGACGGGAGTGTTCCTCTCCGCGGGCATGGATTCTACCGCGATTGTCGAGGCGATACCTGTCGAGGATCGTGAACGCGTAACGGCATTTACTCTGGCAGGCGAACTGACCTCGACCGACGAAGGCGCGCTCGCGGCAGCAACGGCGAAGAATCTGGGTGTTCGCCATCAGATCGTTCGATTGAGCGAGCAGGAGGTGCTGGCTTGGGTCCGGGACGGCTTTGAGGCGATGGACCAGCCTTCGGGTGACGGCGTAAATATATACCTGGTGTCTCGGGCATCGAAGGCGGCCAACCTCACGGTCGCGTTGGCGGGCACCGGAGCGGATGAGTTACACGGCGCTTATGGCCACGCCGAGAGTCTTCCCAAGCTTGCTCGTATGATGACGATTGCAGGCCCGCTGGCTGGTTTGATGAAGTGGGGTGCGGAGCGGGCTTATGAAGTGGTGCGCGGCGGAGTCGCGGCCGAGCGACTTCAACTCATGCTCGATGAGGCGCCCAGCCTCTGGCGCATGGCATTCGAAAAACGACGTTTTTATACCCAGTCGCAGATAAAGACGCTATGGCCCGAGGCGGCAGGACTGGTGCAGCGCTGGCGGGTGCCGAGTGATTGGCCGGGGGAATTTGCGCGGTTGGATCCCTTTAACGAGGTGTCGCTCGCCGAGATGAAGGGCTACATGCGTAATATGCTTTTGCGCGACGCTGACTGGGCAACGATGGCCAACCAGCAGGAGCTGAGAGTGCCTTTTCTCGGAAAGAAATACGTCGAGTGTGTGCTTCGTATTTCGCCGACGGATCGCCATCCTGGCGGAGGGGTTAAAAAACCTTTGATCGCATCTGGGATTTCGGCCGCCAATCAAGAGATCATCCGGCGTCCCAAGACGGGTTTTAATCTCTCCTGCGGTCAGATGCTATTGGGCCCGTTCCGTGATCAAATGCACGCAGCCGCAGCCACTCTTAACAATCGGCTTGGCTTCGCCCTCGATGCGGAAACCGCTTTGAATCAGTTGGCGGCCAGTAGATCTCCGCGCGATGCATTTCGACTCTGGTCTTTAATGAGTCTTGGACTTTATGTGGGTCGACATGCCGAAACCACCGGGGCTTTGTCGATCAGCCACGCCCGTTAATTTTTTCCCTATTAGCACGTCAAACAATCAATAAACCAATGTCATCATCAGGAGGCAAAATTCCCCGTGTATTGATTGTGCTCATCGGCCTGCTGGTGTGCTCCAATCTAGGCACCGCGCTGGTGGCTTTTTTGGTCATCGATCGACTCGATGAACGTTACTCGACCGAATTCAATAAAGCGGTGCCAGGTTTACATGAACTCATGTTGCTCGCGCAGGAGTCTACCAACACCCATCGGGCTGCGGGTAATCTCTTGCTGGCGAGAGATGTGTCCGAATCCAAACTGATGTGGACCAGACTCGAAGAGGTCCGGCAGAAGGAACTCGATCGATTAACCGAGGTTTTTTCGAAGGGTCCAGTATCTGCGGGCGATCCGATGGCGCCCCTCTGGTCGGCTTCTCATACTTACAATCAATCACTTGCTGAATATCTTGAGCTTGTGCGCAATGGCAATCGAGACGTGGCTTTGGCATATCGACTTGATAAGCTTCGACCGTCTTTCGATCTCTATCAGCAACGCCAGCGCGAGGAGTCTATCCGGTTGAATTTTGAGGCGATGCAATCGAACAGGGAAATTTCCGCTCAGGCTAAAGAACGTCAGAGTTTGCTACTGGGTTTCGGCGGATGGCCGTTTCTCGTCTTGATCGCCATGCTGGCTATCTTCGCAGTGCTTGGTTTCGTCCTCTGGAAGCAGTTGCGGAGTATTGAAAATAGCGAAGGCACGCTTCGCACCGACCGTTCGTTTTAAATAGCTGGAATGCCTTTTTGCGGGTATTTAACCTTGGTTTTATTAAGTCAAAAATGGGTGACTTTATCTGCTTTGGGTTGGCAGGGGATAGTCCTACCGCAATCTTGGTCGTTCGTTTTGTCACCGACGCATGTCTTTAATATCCTTATCGCCCCTCTATTTCAGTGCGTTGACGGCTTATTTACTGGGGTGGCCTGGCTATGGGTTGCTGCTCCGTTTGGGGGTGATTGATAAGCCCAATGCGCGATCATCCCACGGTGTGCCCACGGTGCGTGGAGGCGGAGTATCAATAATCGCTACGATCCTTTGTGCGATTACTCTTTGGCTGTGCATTGAGACAGGTGCAGGTTCACAAAAGACGATTCTCGCAGCGGTGGGGGGCGCGGTGCTGGTGCTTGCCGGGGTGTCATTTATGGATGATCTACGCTCGGTGGGTGCACGTTTGCGTTTTGGGTGCCATGCGGCGGCCGCCCTCGCCGTTTTACTGACGGCGGGAATCCCTCGAACAGCCTTCGGTGGCAATCTCGGGTTGGTTGTAACCGCTGGATTGGCCTTGGTGGGTTTCCTCTGGGTTGCGGGCCATACCAATGCCTTTAACTTCATGGACGGCATCAATGGACTGGCGGCGGGGCAGGCCGTGATAACCGGCCTAGCAACAGCAGGCCTTGCCTGGGCTGTGGGACTGACCCCGGACCACCCCATCATTTGGCTTGCTCTGATCACAGCAGGAGCAGCGGCAGGTTTTTTTCCGCACAACTTTCCCCGCGCGAGGATGTTTATGGGGGACGTGAGCAGCGCGCCGCTGGGCTTTCTGCTGGCCGTGCTTGGTTGGTGGCTGGCCTGTGAAGCGGGTTGGTGGTTGCTGCTCCCTGTTGGGCTGATCCACGCAAACTTCGTTCTCGATACTGGCTTCACGCTCGTGCGTCGAATTCTGCGCGGTGAGCGTTGGCATGAACCGCACCGTGAACATTTTTATCAAAGATTGGTGCGAAGCGGACGCAGCCATGCCGACGTGACGCTCCGTGAGTTGGCCTTGCAAAGCATAAACGCGGGCGTGGTGATTTACGCTGTGAAGGCCGGTGGGGGGTGGGTGTTACTTGCGGCGGTGCTTGTGGCGGCGGTTTGGATTGGGTTTTTCCTGTATGCCGAACGAGGGTTTCGTGCGTCAAAAGCATGAGTCTGACTGAACGATCATCTAAGCGGCCGGTCGTTTTGTCGCTTGAACCGGTGCGTCGGGCGCAATGGGTTTGCGGGCATCTCGAATGAAGTCCTCTCCCTCTCTACTTTCCGTCGTCAATCAGGTTCTCGCTAACAAACGCCGGCCTGCCGTGGCTGCGCTAGCACCTGACACGAGACTCCGCGAGGAGCTGGGCTTTGATTCGCTCGATCTCGCCGAGTTGACCGTGCGACTCGAGGAGGCCTTCGGCGTGGATATTTTTGCGGCAGGCGTGGTGGGCACGGCGGGGGAAATCGAGGCGAGGCTGCCTCCCGAAAGGAAATGAAAGCGCTCACGGAAGACGCCGATTGCCTTTGGCTGGATCCTGCGACCGGTGTGCGGGTGACTTACGGCGAGTTACGGGAACAGGCAGGGCTTGACGAATTGGAGTGGCGTCCTTGGTTATGCCCAGAGACGCCCGGCGAGGCGGTGCTTGGTTTGCTTACGGCGCTGCTGATCGGGCAGGAGTTGACCTTGGTGGATGCGGATTTGAGCGCAGAGGAGGCGCGTGCGGTTGGTGCGACTCAGGAGCGATTGGCTGAGGTGCGCCGAGTGCCGGGGCGCCGCTTCGAATCGGCGGCGACCATGATTGATCGCATAAGAGAGGAGTGGAAAGCGGGTGTGGCGGCCGGCTTCCGGTTAACTCTTTTTACCTCTGGCTCAACCGGCTTGCCAAAGCAGGTGACGCATAGGCTCGATGGACTTGCGCGCATGCTTCGTCTTGGCGAGCGACATCGGGAAGATGTCTGGGGATTGGCTTATAATCCCACGCACATCGCCGGTGTGCAGGTGATCCTTCAGGCTTTTTTTAACGGTAATGTTCTCGTGCATCTTTTCGGACTGGAACCGGCAAAAGTGTGGTCCGAAGTCAGTTTGGCTGGAATCAGCCATCTCTCTGCGACGCCCAGTTTTTACCGGATGTTGCTTGCGGTGGCGGAGGCAAAATCGAATTCGAATGAAGCATCGATTGCGTGCGGCGTTCGCGCAATCACCCTGGGCGGCGAACGCAGTGACGAGGGCTTGCGTTTGCGGTTAGCGGCATGTTTTCCAGCGGCCAAGATTCGCAATGTATACGCTTCCACGGAGGCGGGCGCACTCTTTGCTTCAGAGGGGGATATTTTTACGCTCTCCACCGATTTGGTGGGTAAGGTGCGGATCGTGGACGGAGAGTTGCAGGTGGCCTCGGCACTGCTGGGGGAGTTCGCCGGCGGCGTTGCCGCTTCGACTGATGGTTGGTATCGCACAGGGGACACGGTTGAGCTCGTATCGAACGAACCCCTGCGCTGGCGAATAATGAGCCGGCAACGCGATTGGGTGAACGTGGGTGGACATAAAGTAAACCCCGCCGAAGTTGAAGCCGTATTGCTGGCATATCCCGGCGTTCGAGAGGCTCGAGTGTATGGCCGGGACAATTCCGTGCTCGGGCAAATCCTTTGCGCGGAGGTTGTGGCGGCGTCTACGCCGGAAGAGGTGGATTTGCGGACTTATTTGGCGGAACGCTTGCAAGGGGCTAAAGTGCCGCGGCTGATACGCGTAGTGGATCGGATCGCGCGGGGTCGGACCGGCAAGCAAGCGGGTGCTTGAGTCTCGGATAGACTTGGCGCGAAACGTTTCCGTTTGTTTACTAAGGAGGGCTTGCGGGGGTGGGGTGCGCGGCCTAGGTCTTCATTCCATGTCCAAAAACATCCTGATTACCGGAGTCTCGCGTGGCTTGGGTCTGGCGGTTGCGAATGCCGTGATAGCGGTGGGTTGGACGGTGTATGGCGTCAGCCGAACGAGTTCTCCGGAGTTCGCCGCACTGGCCTCTCAAGCGCCGGAGCGGGTTAAGTTTCTCGCCTTCGATCTCGCTGATGCCGATGGCGTGGCGCAGGGGATTTTTGGTGCGGATTTCGCCGGTTTACAGGTTCCGTTGCACGGCTTCGTTAACAATGCTGCTAGTGCCTATGACGATCTGGTGAGCAATCTTGATCTTGAGCGTCTGCAAGCGATGTATGCCGTGAATGTTTTCGCGCCCATGGTGGCGACCAAGCATTTCATCCGCAATGCGCTGCTTCACGGACAGGGTGGATCAATCGTGCATGTTTCCTCCATCAGTGCCCACACCGGTTACAAGGGGCTGGCGATGTATGCCTCGGCCAAAGGTGCTTTGGAGGCCTTTTCGAAAAACACGGCGCGCGAATGGGGTGAGCGCGGCATTCGCTCGAATTGCGTGGTGCCCGGTTTCATGGAAACGGCGATGAGCGGTTCGCTTTCCGACGAGCAACGTAAGCGCATTTATTCCCGCACTGCGCTCAAGGTTCCTGCGAGTTTGGAGTCGGTGGCTGCGACGGTGGTTTTCCTGCTCGGGGAGGGCGCCTCATCGATCACGGGGCAAAACCTGTTTGTCGATTCCGGCACGATCTGATCTCTGAAACGGTTTTCTCTATTCCAATGAAACAACTCATCATCATCGGGGCCGGCGGCTTTGCACGCGAGGTGTTTGCCTGGGCGCGCCAGTCGGAGGGCTTTGGGACGGAGTGGGGGGTAAAGGGCTTCATCGACGATAATCCCGACGCATTAAAGGGGTTCTCCACCCCTGGGAAATGGCTTGGACGAATTGAAGACCACACTCCGGCGGCGGACGAAGTGTTCGTCTGCGCGATCGGAAACCCCTCGATCAAGCGGCAGTGTTACGAGCGTATAGAGCAGCGCGGGGGCCTATTTATCACCCTTGTCCACCGCACTGCGTTGATCGGAGATGCAGTCAATCTTGGGGCGGGATCGATACTATGTCCCTATTCCGTTGTTTCCGGATATAATTTGATCGGCAAGGGCGTGGTGGTTAACCTGCATGCCACCGTCGATCATGATGCGAACATCGGCGACTGGACGCAGGTCAACTGTCACTGTGACCTCACAGGCGGGGTGCAGGTGGGGTCGGAGGTCTGGTTCAGCAGCCATGTTGCCGTTTCACCCGGTGTGCGCATCGGCGACCGTGCCTACCTCGGCATCGGCACCGTCGTCTTACGTGACGTAGACGCGGATACTAAAGTCTTTGGCGTGCCGGCTCGTCGCCTGGAATGAGCGTTTGCGAAAGCACCCTGGCCTTTCAGCTGGGCGATACACGGATGAATCGTGGTGGATTAAAAATTTGCGTGCCAATGAGAGCGGGTTTGATTGGCGGACACCTAAACGCCTGATGAAAAAGAATCGCATCCTCTACACCTTTGTCGCCTGTATCTTTCTGGGTGGGGTGGTTTTGCAGTTTCTGCGCATGCGCAACATCAAGGACGGCGAGTCCGGGGGCGGTGTGGCAGCGGGCGAGTTAGTGAAGCATCTACCTTTTACAGCCGGAGATTGGCAGGCGAAAGTCGAGCCGCTCGGGCCGAGCGAGTTCGTTTCGGCTGCGGCAGAACGTATTTTGAATTTCGACGATTACGTCTACCTTACCTACCGCAACGGCAGCCGCACACTCGGGGTTTATGTGGCCTATTGGCGTGCAGGTCGCATGCCGACCCATAAAGTCGCCTCGCACACTCCTGATCGTTGCTGGACCGAAAACGGTTGGAAATGCGAGGAGATGCGCTTCGGTGTGCCTGCGACCTATGGCAAGGTTGCGCTTAAACCTGCTCAGTGGCGGCGTTTTACCCCTCCGAATGGCGTAGGCACACAATATGTGCTCTTCTGGCATCTCGTTGGCGATGAACTTTACGACTATGGTGATCGCTTCAACTCCACGCCGCATCCGTTGAAATGGTGGCGTGATTCAATGGCCTACGCGATCAAGGGCAGCCAGCCGCAGTATTTTATCCGTCTTACCTCCGACCGTCCGGTTGAAGAGCTTATTTCCGATGCCGATCTGGCTCCCGTGCTGGAAGCGTTGGCTGATATGGGGCTGCGACTACCTTCCGAGGGCGCCAGCTCTGCGGCTGCAAGTGCCGCGAATCCATGAGTTGTTTTCGCTCCCGCGGAGTTCGCCACCGAAGGCGCTCGTTGGCAGGTGCGACGTTTTTGCTGATTACTGCGTGCGTGCTTTGCGCCGGACCTGAACGTCGCGAGGTGCATGAACGCTTCCGCCGGCAGCATGAGACGCCAGCTCTCATTGCGCGATGGTTCATTCCTGGCGACCTGGGTTTCGAGCCTGGCATGGAGCCACCTTTGCCGAGTTCTCGTGCCTACTTGACGCGAACATTTTACGGAGTCGATAACCTTGACGGTGGCGAGTGGGCGAGGCGCAACGGCCTGACTCGTGGCCTAAACTTTTCCCATAATCTTTCCGGCATCTTTCGCCCCGAGTTTTTCGAAAGTCACCCGGAGTTTTTTCCCTTGATCAACGCGCAGCGCTGGCGGCCACCGGAAGGTCGCGTCACTTGGAATCCCGATCTAGGCGCTCCCGGTGGGGCGGAATTCGCGGCACAGGCTGCCGATGCATTTTTCGAAACCAAGCCGGACGCCGGTTCATTTTCGGTGGGGATTAACGATGCCTTGCGTTACGGCGATTCAGATGAAACGCGGCGCTGGGTATGTCCGACTCGCTACTTCAGAAATATGCCGATCTTTAGCGATCTGGTGTTTAATTTTACCAATTCCGTGGCCACGGAAGTTTCCAAGAAGCATCCTGATAAACTCATTGGTGCGCTGGCTTATTACTGGACCGAGCATCCGCCTTCTTTTCCGCTGCACCCTCAGGTCGTGCCCTTTTTGACGGCTGACCGAAGTTTGCTTTTCGACCGCTCCTTCAGGCAAGAGGAGAGGGCGCTTCAGCAGGAGTGGGCCCGGTTCGGAACGAAACGCCTGGGTCTCTATGATTATATCTACGGCTACGGGTTTTTGGTGCCGCGTCTGTATATCAATACTCTGACGAGGCATCTTCGCGAAGCACGCCGGATCGGCTTCACCGACTACTTCGCGGAGTTGAACTCAAATTGGGGGCTGGATGGCCCCCAGCCCTGGCTGGCTGCACAACTGCTACAAGACCCCCGGCAATCTCCGCAGGTTCTCCTAGGCGAGTATTATCGACGCTATTTTCGCCGCGCGGCGGGACCGATGCGTGCTTACTTTGAAGAGTGCGAAGCGCTTTGGGAAGGGCAGCAGGGGGCTTCGTATTGGTTAAAACACTACAGGAATGATTCCCAGGCCGCATTGTTTCCTCCAGAGGCGCGTCGACGACTGAGGGCGCATCTAGACGCAGCGGCGGGCAAGGTCGCGGATGACCCGGTTGCGGCGGCCAGGGTGGCGTTGTCGAGCGATGCCTTCACGGTGAGTGAACGCTATGTCGAGTTTGCCGAGACGCGCGAGGCGTTGGGGCGTGCCGTGCTGACGATTGGGTGCAGGGACGACTCCGCACGGTCTGCGCTATCCGACCTGCGGGAGCGCGATCGTGCGGCCAGACGAGCCTTTCTGGAAACTTTGGCCGAGGTGCGGAAGAAACAACCGTATGCGTTTAACCCCGGTATACCGTCCGATTTCGCCCGCTGTGATTGGGGGCCTTCGGCCGATTGGTTGCTCTCGGGATTCGGCCCGGTGCAGGGACGGGAGTTACTCGAAGACGCCGGTTGGACGGGCAAACGTAAAGCCGATCTCTGGCTGGCAGGCCTACTTTATGAACCGGGTTTAACCGAAGCCTGGCAGGCTCGCACCGAGCCTTGGGAAGGACTGGTTGCGGAACTACGAGGTCAAGACTCCGCTCCCCGCACATTGCGTTTGGAAAACAACAAGACCTCAGCCTTTGAACAGGGTGTGGCTTGCCCTTCTACTGGATACGGGACGGCTACATGGGAGTTTAGTGGACGTATCAGTGTGACCAACCAAGTTTTATTCCGCGTGCTATGGTTTACCTCTGAAATGAAGCCATGCGGGGAGACGACCGTCCAAATACCGTCTGGTGATTGGACTAAGACGCGGCCGGTGATCCCTCTGGAACCGCCGGATAAAGCGGCATATCTGGGCTTTTCGCTGAATTTATTGCATCAGCAGAGAGGCGATTGGTTGGAAATCAGTAACATTTCCCTGTCATGGCGGGATTGACCTGTGCTTCGGCCATACGTTGAGTCATTAACAAACTTTCATGCCACCTATCCGAGTCCATCTTTCACCTCCGCATATGGAGCCTGCCGACATGGCAATGGTGCAGGCGGCCTTTACAAGTAATTGGATCGCGCCAAGCGGTCCGGATTTGGATGCGTTCGAAAAAGAATTCGCGGCCAAGGTGGGTGCACGACACGCCACTGCGGTCAGCTCCGGAACGGCTGCGTTGCATCTCGCGCTCAAAGTGACGGGAATCCAGCCGGGCGATGAGGTGATTTGCTCAACCTTGACATTTGTGGCCAGTGCCAACCCCATCCGTTATCTAGGAGCCACGCCGATCTTTATCGATAGTGATCGTGAAACTTGGAACCTGAACCCCGCCCTGCTTGCCGAGTTTTTAGAAAAACGCGCACGCATCGGTCGTATTCCCCGTGCATTGGTGCTGGTGCATCTTTACGGCCAGTCTGCGGATATAAAACCGATCAAAGAGCTGTGTGATCGATATGGTGTCATTATCGTTGAAGACGCCGCCGAGGCATTGGGCGCGACTTATCATGGAAAGACACCCGGCACCTTCGGTCGCTGCGGGATTTTTTCATTTAATGGCAACAAAATCATTACCACCTCCGGTGGCGGAATGTTGGTTTCGGACGATCCTATACTGGTGCAGCAGGCAAAGTTTTTGGCTACGCAGGCTCGTGATCACGAGGAGTATTACCAGCACTCTCAGATCGGTTATAATTACCGCTTAAGCAATATTCTGGCCGCATTAGGCCGCAGCCAGTTGAGGGTTTTGGATGCACGCGTCGCGGCGCGCAGGGAGACCTTTGCTCGATATCAGGAGTTGCTGGACGGTATCGACGGTCTCGAATTCATGCCAGAGGCCTCGTTCGGCCGATCCTCGCGCTGGTTGGTTTGCGTGTTAATTGACCCAGTCCGCTTTGGCATGAACCATGAAAGCGTGCGTCTCGCCCTCGGTGCCGAGAACATAGAGGCACGCTCCGTTTGGAAACCCATGCACATGCAACCGCTGTATGAAGGCTGTGAGCGTATCGGCGGTGCGGTTGCCGAGCAGCTTTTCGATCAAGGACTGTGTCTGCCATCAGGCTCGAATCTGCCGATGTATGACTTGGAGCGCGTTGTGGCGGTGGTGCGGCGGTGCGCCGGTCGAGTTTAGTCATAGGTAAACGGAGTTTAAGCCTTCTAGCCCCGGTATTGCCGTATGAAGCGTGCATTTGATCTGATTACGGTCCTGGTGACTTTACCTCTTTGGGGTCTGTTGTTGTTGTTCGTGGCATTGGTTGTTCGATTTAAATTAGGGGCACCAGTTTTTTTTCGACAGGCGCGTCCAGGAAAGGACGGTGTGGTCTTTCAGCTCATCAAGTTCAGGAGTATGAGTGATGCGCACGGTGAGAATGGGCGGGTGCTATCCGATGGCGATCGGCTTGGCGCCTTTGGTCGCACGTTACGCGCATCTTCTTTGGACGAGTTACCGGAGCTCTTTAACGTCCTCTGCGGCGATATGAGTTTGGTGGGCCCCCGCCCTTTGCTGGTCGCGTATTTAAATCGATACTCGCCCGAGCAATCACGCCGACATGAAGTGAGGCCCGGTATAACCGGCCTGGCCCAAATCAAAGGCCGCAATGCCATGACATGGGACGAGAAGTTCCGTTGGGATGTCTATTACGTGGACAATCATACCCTGTATATGGATATAAAAATCCTTTTTATCACCATTTGGAAGGTTGTGCGTCGCGAAGGTATTAATGCTGGCGGCGAAGCGACCACCCAAGAGTTTAATCCCTAGCCTATCCTCGTTCAAACGACTTTGCTCCGTGTTTCCCCTAACGATGTTCGCCTCCGTCTACAGCCCCAGTCGTAACAAGCGTTCGCTTCTAATTGCGCTTACCTACTCCGTGCTGCTTGGCATGGCTCTTTGGGCATCGTGGGAGGTTCGTTATGATTTCACGGTTCCGGAGAATTATCTCCATGTCAGGCTGCTGACACTGCTGCCCTTCGTCGCACTCCAAGTCGCGATGCTGGTTGTTTTCCGCCAGTTCAGCTCGATGCTGACGTATTTCGGCATGCCCGACTTATTGCGGGTGTTGGGAGCCATGTTCACGTCGTCGCTGATCGGGTTTGTCTGGTGGGGACTCTGCCGAAATGAGCCTGAGATGATTCTAATGCTCCCTCGTGGGGTGTTGGTCTTGAATTTCATATTGTCTATGGGGGTGGTGGGCGGCTTTCGCTTAGCTCTTCGTATTTATCGAGAACGCATCACGCTTCATCGCAGTATGGGTCCGCACAAGGCCCCACGCCGTATCGCCATCGTCGGCGCGGGAGATATCGGCGCCAGTCTGGCGAGCGAATGTATCAGCCGTCCAGCCCGCGGACTGCTGCCGGTGGTGTTTCTGGATGATGATGAGGATAAGATCGGCGGGCTTGTGCATGGAATCCCCGTGGGGGGGCGGATTGATGAGGTCGATCGTTTGCGGGATCGCTTTGAGTTTGAGCACGTGATTCTCGCCATGCCCACCGCACCGGAGAAACGCCTCCGTCAAATTATAAAGATGATGACAGATAAAGGGCTCGTTGTGGAGATTGTGCCCTCAGTG
The DNA here is from genome assembly GCA_000972765.1 of Verrucomicrobia bacterium IMCC26134. Classification (GTDB taxonomy): domain Bacteria; phylum Verrucomicrobiota; class Verrucomicrobiia; order Opitutales; family Opitutaceae; genus IMCC26134_A. The sequence goes on from CP011265.1 coordinate 1,661,957, forward strand.
GATGATCTGGTTTCCGGACGGGCGAAGGTAACGCGTATCCGGTCTGTGGAGGTGGAGGACTTATTGGGTCGGGAACAGGTAGCGCTCGATACCGAGGGAATCAGCCATATGGCCCGCGACAAGGTCGTGCTCGTGACTGGCGCCGGTGGTAGCATCGGTAGCGAGCTGTGCCGTCAGATAGCCGCCTGCAATCCGTCCCGCCTGCTTTTGGTGGAACAGTCCGAGGCGGCCCTGTTCGTAATCGAGCAAGAGCTAATCTCACTTGGCATGGGCGCGATAATCCAGCCGGTCATTGCCGATGTATTGGACCGTGCGCGAGTCGTTCAGATTCTATCGCGTTACAAACCGTCGCTCATCTTTCATGCGGCTGCGCACAAACACGTTTATCTGATGGAGCGTCAGCCTGCGGAGGCTTTGAAAAATAACTCACTTGGCACCTTGTTGCTCGCGGAAGAAGCCGTCGCTCACGGCGTGGAGACCTTTCTCGCCATCTCTACCGACAAGGCGATTAATCCGACCAATATTATGGGCGCGTCAAAGCGTCTTGCCGAGCTGATGATGCAAGGTCTCCACACCTCGGGTCATGCGGGGAAAACTCGCTTGATGGCGGTGCGCTTTGGCAACGTGCTCGGTTCGTCGGGCAGCGTGGTTCCTATTTTTAAGCAGCAAATAGCCGCCGGCGGTCCTGTGACGGTCACGCATCCTGAGGTTACCCGCTATTTCATGACCATCCCTGAGGCGGTTGGACTGGTGCTCCAAACCGCCTTGCTGGGGAGTGGTGGCGAGGTCTTCGTTCTCGATATGGGCCAGCCGGTTAAAATCGCCGATCTCGCCCGCCAGATGATACAGCTCTCCGGTTTCGTGCCGGATGCTGATATCGAGATTAAATATGTCGGCCTGAAGCCGGGTGAAAAACTTTACGAAGAGCTGCAACACAGCACAGAGACCCACCAGCCTACGTCACATCCGCGTATTTTACGTTTTGTGTCCTCGGGGGTCGATCCCCAGCTGGTTCGTCGGGAGATGTTAAGACTTCAGGGACATTTGAACGAAATGGATATCAATGAGGTGAAGCTCGCGGTGCAGAAACTTCTACCGGAATATACTCCCTACATGGATTAAGGGTTGTGGCGGTCCGTTTCTCGCTGCCGGTGTTGACTCATTGGCCGTGTTGTCAGGGAGAATGGTGAACTGAAAGGCACAGGCTGGATTCAGGTATTCTCGCGCCAGGGCGTCGAGCTGGGGTTTGGTGACCTCTGAATGGTCCGCAGTGCGGGTGCGTGCCCAGTCCAGGCGCTGGGGTTGTTCCTGTGAAGTTCCGAGCACGGCATTCAGCCAGTAGGCGTTGGTGCGTTCGCTCTCGCGAAGGGCGGTGAGCACCGGGAGTTTGGCGCGCTCGAGCTCGTCCTCTGTCACGCCATGCTCAAACAGATCGGCGGCGGCGGCGAGCACCGCCGGGCGAATGCGTTCGACGTCGCTGGCTTCAAGGGTGAGGCGAGCGAAAAGGAAACCGTAGTCGCGATAAGTGTCGCTTGGCATGCTGGCGGCGCCAGGGCTGTAGCTTCCTCCCAGCTCCTCTCGCACGGTTCTTCTCAGGCGATCGCCGAGTATATCCGCAAGGATGTTTAAGCGCCTGGTTCTTGTGATATCGCGCGCATCCGCAGTGGGCCAGTAGACTGCGAGCACGGCCTTGGGGATGGTGGTGGTGATATTGAGGGTGAGGGAAAAGGGTGACGGTATGGCGACGTGGCGGAGTTTTTCCAAAGCTGGCTTGGTAGCGCGGCTGGGAATGGCTCCGATGGTGGCCGAGGCAGCTGCTATCGCGGTCTCGGTGTCCAGATCGCCAACCAAGCTTACCTCGAGGGCGCCGGAGGCGAGTTGAGGAGCCAGCCACGAGCGCAGCTCGACGAGGGTGCGGGAGAAGGCTTCTTCGCGTGCGGGTAAACCGAAACGAGAGTCGCCGGAAGTCAGCAGGCGAGGAACTTTGAAATTGAGCGGTCCGGTGGGGTCGGTAGCGAGTCGTTTGTAGAATGGATCCAATTGACGGAGCGCGGAAAGCTCGGCTTCGGGACGGTAGCCAGGGTCCACGATATTGGCGGCGAGCAACTGAAGTTGAAGCGTGAGGTCGGCGGGAGTGGTTTGACCGCCGAACACCAGTGCGTCGTCGGCGACTTGCAGGGCGATGCCTACATTATGGCCGGCTAACAAACGGCGAAGTTCGTCCGCAGAGTGTTTTCCGAGGCCTCCGGCGGTGAAGGCGGCATTGGCGAAGAAGGCCAGGCCGGGTTGGTCTCGAGGCTCCTCAAGGCGGCCGGTGCCGACACGAGCCCGCAACGCGATGGTGCCCGCCTCGAAATCAGTGCGCTTGAGATTGAGGCGCACTCCGTTCTCGAAAATAATCTGGGTGATGCCTAGGTCTGCGACTTCTTTGCGTGAAGCGATGGTTCCAGCGGGGCCAAAGTTTGTGTAGGCCCACGGTTTCTCAATGCGCTCAGCAGGCGGGGCGACCTCGAATGCCGCGGCGGCGGCGTAGGCCTTGCGTATAGCATCTTTCGGCGCGTTGCCACCAGTCGACAAGTCAGTGTTGCCGATAACGGCTACGTAAAGCCGTTCTTCGTTCCACGCGGCCTTGAGCGCCAGGTGACACATTTCAGGTGTCATTTTATCTAGTGCAGGACCGAATAATTTGAGGTCGGCGGAAGGGGTCGTTGGCACGGAGCCTTCGATGAAAGAGCGAACCAGATCATTCGCGAATTCCTCAGAAGGTCGGGTCGAGGCAGTGAGCACCGCTTGGTCGAGTGCGTTACGGTAATTGGCGACGGCTTCGCGTAGCTCGGTGGCGAGGAAGCCATAGCGCTGGGCACGGCGCAGTTCGTTTTCACCGGCCTTGAGTGTATCGACCCAACGTCCGGGACGGGAGGTTAGGGATAACTCGCTGCTATCGTATATATCAGGGTAACTGTCGCGAGCCGAGGCGGCCTTTACGAAAGGAGCCGTGTCTTTTTGGGCCAGTTCGGACAGGCGCTGGTTGATCATGGAGTAAGCGAGGTCAAGCGGCAGCTCCTTTAGGCGGCGGGTTGAGGAGTCTGGAGTGCGGTCGGCGGGTCGTATAACTTGAATCGCTACGGTTGTGGCGCTGGTTTCCGGGGCATAGTAGTATCCGATTTGCAGGCCGCCGGCTTCGACTGGGGTAGGGGTGCCGAAGTCGGGTGTCGGGCGGGCTGGGCCGCGGGCGGTCAGAGTGCCGAAGTTATCTTGCAACGGCTTCTCGAGGATGGCGGGGTCGAAGTCGCCAACCGCGATTACAGCGAGACGCTCGGGGCGATACCATGTGTCGTAGAAATCGACGAAACGTTGATGATCGGACTCGCGGAGGACGGTTTCGACTCCGATAGGCATGCGCTTGGGGAGCAGCGTGCCGGCTAGGAAAAATTCGTAGCCAGCGATTGCGGCCCGGTAGTCGGCGGAATCTCGGGCGAGCTTTTCTGAAAGGATAACTCCGCGCTCGCGGTCGATTTCTTCGGGCAGGAGGAGCAGGTGCCCGGCGAAGTCCGCCAGCATCCTGCAACCTGCCGAGACCGTCTCGGGTTTCGTGTTGGGTAAATCGAGCATGTAGACCGTGCGGTCGAAGCTGGTGTAAGCATTGGTGTCGCCGCCGAAGTTCATCCCCAGACGTTGAAAGAACTCTATCAATGTGCCGGGCGGGTAGTGGGTGCTGCCATTAAAGGCCATGTGCTCAAGGAAGTGGGCTAGACCGCGCTGGTTTTCGGTCTCGTGAAGTGCACCGGCTGCGACAACGAGACGGAGGGCGGCGCGGCCGCGGTGTTCGGTATTGTGGCGCAATGCGTATCGTATTCCGTTGGGAAGCGTGCCGGTGACGATGGCGGGATCGGTGGCGAGGTCGGTCGAACCTGCTGCAGGTGGGAAACGTAAAACGGGTGCCGATGCCAGCTCGGCTGAGAGCGCGATAGCGTTCACGCTGAAGATTGTGAGCGCGATCAGTGCTAATAGGCTGCGTAGAGCGGAGTGTAGCATATATGTAGGAGTTATTACTTAAAGCGTAAGTGCGGGTTTAACGCGAGTCTGGGGAATTGTTTTGAGCGCGGAGCTGAGATGAGGTTCCTAAGTCCGTCTCTCTTTTTGTTTAAATCTCATGCTCTGGCTCTATCGCCTGTTATTTCTCCCTGCCGTCCTGCTGGCGGCACCCTATTATCTGCTGCGTATGCGGCGGCGGGGGGGCTATGCTGAGCATTTTGGGCAGAGATTCGGGGCGACGCCCAGCTTGCCGCCAAAACGGGCAGGAGTTCGTCGAATCTGGCTACAGGCCGTCAGCGTGGGTGAAATGCTGGCGATCGCGCCCTTGCTAGAAGCATGGGGACGGGATGAAGCGGTCGAAGTTTATCTCAGCACTACCACAAGCACCGCCTATGCTTTGGCTTCGCAACGCTATGCTGGGCGGGGGACGGTGATTGGTTTGGCGTATTTTCCGCTCGATTGCTGGCTCTGCGCCAGGCGCACCTGGAGGGCGGTCGAGCCGGATTTGGTAATATTGACCGAGGGGGAACGCTGGCCGGAACACCTCGCACAGGCGGCAGTGCGTGGAGTGCCGGTGGTGGCGGTGAATGCGAGGCTTTCTGACCGCAGCTATCGGCGCATGGTCAAGCTCGGCCCATGGGCTCGCTTGCTCACTCGCGGTTTGACCCGAGTGCTGGCGGCGAGCGAGGGCGATGCGGAGCGGTTTGAAAAGTTTGGTGTGCCGAAGAAGCGGATCACGGTGACGGGCAATCTTAAGTTAGACGTGGAGCTCGCCGTCGTGCCCGCCGGGGAGCAGGCGAGGTTTCGATCCGAGCTGGGAATGGGGGATTCGCGAATATTGATGGGCGCTTCGACCTGGCCCGGCGAAGAGGCTGCCTTGCTTGCGGCATGGCGAGGACTGCGTGCGACTGCTGCGGGACGTGAGGCAAAGCTTTTGATTGTGCCACGACACGCTGAACGCCGCGATGAAATCGAGGGACTGATGATTGCGGAGGGGGTGCGTTATCACCTTCGCTCCAAGGGGGCGGCAGCGGCACCGGACGGGGTGGATGTGGCGGTCGCGGACACTACCGGCGAGCTCCAATACCTTCTGGCTCTGGCCGAGGTGGTGTTCGTGGGCAAAAGCCTTCCGCCGCATACGGAAGGTCAAACACCGGTCGAGGCGGCCGCACGAGGACGCGCCGTGGTGTTTGGGCCCGGCACGGCAAACTTTCGTGTCATAGCAAAAGAACTCACCGACCTGGGTGCGGCACGGCGCGTGTCGGATGCCGAAGAGTTGTCGCGAGTGGTGGTTGCACTTTGGGCAGATAACGACTCGCGTGCTGCACTCGGCGCTGCGGGCCGATCCTGGCATGAAGGAAATCGTGGCGCTGCGGCGCGGACTCTCATGGCTATTACAGAGCTCATGAGCAGATAGATTTAGGTTGAACGCGATTTCGGGTGGTCTACTTTGATACTTTCGCGGATGCAAAATCACGGCCCGAAACGAGTCTACACCCCACACTCATTGGAGTTTTGGTTCAGTCGTTTGGAGCACAATTGGGAGACGTATTTCACGGCCCAACAATTGGAGCAGGGCCACGCCATCTACCGAGACGGACAGGTTCGTGAGCTCGAGTTAACCACCGGAGACGCAATCGTTCACCGCCGTATAGAAAAACGCGACGAATACGCGGTCATCGAGTGGGCGGACAAGGGGTTTTCCGTCCGTTCTTCAACAACAGATACCGATGCGGCGCATGCGTTGGCGGTAGCTGGTCTGCATGAGATTGAAGAGCTGGTGGCGGACGAGGTGTCTCCGCTGCCTGATCCCTTGCCCGAGGCAGCCCCAATCGTCACAGCTGCTCTGTCTAATGGCAAAATTGAACCGTCGACACAACTGATCGGCGAGCGACCCAAGCCTACGTCGGGAACCACCTATTCAGTGCCCGTCAAGCCGGTTGCAATCGCCGCTCGACCTCCGGTTGCGAGTGGAGCAGGGCCGGCACCCCAAGGCCCCCGTTCGTTGCTGCTGGCATTCATCACGATTGAAGAGGGCTTGAAATTTCAGGCCTATTGGCTGGCGGCCGACAAAACCCTGGTGCCCGCGCTCGGGCCGGCGGCACACGGGAATGGCGTCCCTGCCGTGAGCTCTGGCGAACGCGCCAAGCTGATCGGCCTCGCGTCTTATGCGCGCAAGGCCCACTTCGTTTACAAGCAAGAGTCGGGACGTTATCTGATGTCTTCGGTGGCTGAGATTCCTAATTTCCTCAGAACCACCCTGCCAGCTTGGCGACGACTGTTCGGCGTCGAACTGGACGCTGCATCAGCGCTTTTGCTGCAGGGAACCCAAGAGATTACGATCGAGGCTGCTGCGAGCACCAACAAACGGGGCAGCCGCTCTGCAGGCTTGGAAGCCACGCTGGATTTGCGATGGATTTTCAAGGCAGGTGAACGCTTGTTAACAGACGCCGAGGTGGCTCTGCTGCTCTCTAAGAACACCACCCCGGTTATACTGCCTAGTATCGGTATCGTTAGCTTGCCGGTGGACCGTTTGGCCGCAGTCAAAGCGTGGCAGCGTGGCACAGTCGAGACAAACGGCGGCGGTGCCCTCGCGCCGTATATGGTTTTTTCCCTCTTCAGCGACGCCCGCTTCAAGGTGACACTTTCACCCGAGTTGGCGGCGTGGCGTGAAACGGTCCTGGCTGGTCCGAAACACGCTCCGGAGTTGCCCGAGCGCTTGCGTCCTTATCAGCGACGCGGCGTCGAGTGGCTGCACCACTTGTGCGAAAACAGTTGTCATGGGTTGCTTGCCGACGAGATGGGCTTGGGCAAGACGCTTCAAGTGATCACTCTGCTCGCCACACGGTGTATCAACGACCTTCCGACTCTCATCGTATGTCCCGCCAGTGTAGTGCCGGTTTGGCAGGAGGAGATACAACGATTCCATCCGGAACTCATAGTCGATGTGCTCAAGACTGGACATGATTTCTCTTCGCGTCCCGCGCCCTGTATCTGGCTCTCCAGTTACACCCAGTTACGTAAACACCGCGCGCATTTGGAAAAACACCGCTTTGGCTACGCAGTGCTTGATGAGGGACAGTTTATCAAGAATCCCGACGCGAAAGTAACCCAGACCTGTTTCGATATACGGGCAGCGCATCGCATCGTGTTGAGTGGAACCCCCCTGGAGAATCGTCAGCTCGATTTGTGGTCTATTTTCCGCTACTTACTGCCGGGGTTGCTGGGGTCGCGTGTAGCATTTGAGGCGGCGATTATCGCGGACCGCGCAGGGACTCTCTCTCGATTACGGGCGCAGCTTTCTCCCTTCATGTTACGCCGCACCAAAAATGAGGTTGCGACTGAGTTGCCTCCCAAGATGGAGATGGAATTAATCTGTCCTTTGACTGATGTGCAGCGCTCCGAATACGCCCGTATTTGTAACGAAGGCCTTTCCCGACTCGGCGATGATGTCAGCACGGCTATGCGAGAGAAGAGCTTCGGCTTCCTTGCTTTGCTCACCCGACTACGCCAGGTTTGCTGCGATCCGGATATGTTACCCTGGAGAAAATCTTCGTTGGCGGATTCGGGCAAGATTACGCTATTGCTGGAGAAACTCACCGAGATCGTGGCAAGCGGGCACAAGGTCGTTATTTTCTCGCAGTTTGTCATGCTTCTGGACCGTGTTAAAGAGGCCCTCACGCAACAATTCCCCGAGCTACCCCGCTACGAACTCACTGGGATGACGCTGGATCGCCTAAAGCCGGTGCAGTCATTTCAGGCTGCCGAGGGAGCGGCGGTTATGCTCGTATCGCTCAAAGCCGCCGGCACGGGTATTACACTGCACGCGGCGGACTACGTTTTCCTGCTCGATCCCTGGTGGAATCCGGCGGTTGAGGCCCAGGCGGTGGACCGTGTGCATCGTCTAGGGCAAAAGAGCACCGTTTTTGTCTATCGCATGGTTACAGCCGGCACCATCGAGGAACGGATCGAGGCGCTCAAAGCATCCAAGAAAAACCTATTCAATCAGGTCATGGACGGACACGGCGGAGATTTCGACCTGAGTCAGCACTTCGTATCGCTGCGCGAGTTGGTGCAGCTAACCGGAGCACAGGAAGAGTCCGAGACAACAGGTTGAACATTTTCGGATTCAACAGAGGCTTGGACTCTGAATTGTTACAGGTCTGTATCGTGATTGATGCTTTTTTACGTAAAAACCTCTGGAGAAAGCCTCGAATGGCCTGGAATTCACCTATTCGTAACATTTGTGTCATCCGTTCGTAACATTAGCATGAGATGGTAGACACATGTGAAAGCGGTCATAAGATCGGTTTTACGTCACCAGCAACCAACCAAACCCATGATTAAAAACTCCCTCAAAACGCTTGCGCTGCTCGGCAGCCTTGTAATCGGTGCCGGCACCATTGCCTGCGCCCAAGATAGTGGTCCGCTTATCGACGCCTTGGTCAAAAAAGGTATTCTCAATGATCAGGAGGCGGAGGATATTCGCACTGATCTTGCCCGTGATTTTGCAGTCAACAGCTCCGCCGGTAAGCTCGAGCTCTCGTCGAGCCTTACCAAGCTTAAGATAAGCGGCGATGCCCGTGTCCGTTACCAATACGATAACGAAATTCCCAACAGCCCTGGCCTGGCCAATAATCGCGATCAAAACCGCTATCGTTATCGCATCCGTTTTGGTGCGGTCGCCGATCTAGGAGCCAATTGGTCCGCTGGTTTCCGTATGGAGACCGCCAGTGGCGCCACTTCCACCAATGCCGATCTCGGCGGCGGCACAGACAACTTCGACAAGACCGGGGACGTCATTTACTTCGGTCAGGCCTACGTCAACTATCGCGACAGCAACGTCCTAGGCGCTGACAACCTCGATTTGCGGTTTGGTAAACTCCCCCACAAGTTCTTTAATCCGGGCGTGAATGGTTTCTGGATCGATTCAGACATCAATTTCGAGGGTCTTGCCCAAGAACTCGTTTATAACGACATCGCGATCAAAGACTCTACCCTTTCGTTCCGCACCGGAGAGTTCGTCTTAAACAACAACGCAGCCAACAAGAGTAGCACCGCCGCTGCGGCAGTGAATAACACCGTCGCACCGTCCTTGCTTCTTATGGGGCAGGTCGAGTATGCCACCAAGACGTGGAAGGCTGCTCCTACCATCGTCGCCTTTACCGCTCCATCGGCACATGATCGCTCTGCTACGTCTGCCGCCGCGCAGGCCAGCGACACCGCGGTCTACACCGATCTCGCGACCGTGTTGTTGCCTGTTGAGTATACGATGATCCTTGGGTCCAAGCCTCTCGCCTTCTACGCCACCTACGGCTACAATTTGCAGGGTGAGGAGCGTGCCTTTCGTCTCGCCTCCGCAAACACCCCGGCACTCAAAGCCAAGGTCGATGCGGACCAAGCAATTTACAATTTTGGTGTTCGTTATGGCGAAAACAAGTTCGCCGGCGATTATCAGTTGGTCGGCGAGTTCCGTCACGTGGGCAACGGTTCATACTCATCCCTCTTGCTCGACTCTGATTTTAATGCCGGTCTCCTTAATGGTGAAGGCTTTATCCTATCTGGCCTTTACAGCATCAACCCTGCGGTCACAGCCACAGTCACTTACTTCAACTCGTTTAACATCGAGGAAAAGCGTTTGCCTGGTGCGTCCCGTGGTAACGGCTTTGGCGAGGCTCAGGTCATTCAAGTGGATTTATCCGCCAAATTCTAATCGTAACCAATTTGTCACGCAACCGACTGGCTTAATCACGGTCGGTTGATTACAACTTTATCCATAGTTTAAACTCATCCCATGCGCTCCTTCCTTACACTCGCCACTCTCGTGGTGGCAACTTCTCTCCCCGTCCAAGCCCAAAAGCTTGTCATCAAGGGTTCCGACACTCTCGGCGCCAAACTCGTGCCAACGTTGGCCGAGGAATACAGAGCCTCCAACCCCGCGGTTTCTTTTGAAATCGCCGCGGAAGGCTCCACCACAGGCATCACTGCGATCATTGATAGCACTGCCCAGATCGGAATGTCTTCGCGACGCGCCAAGACGACCGAGCTCTCCGCCGGTCAGGCCAAAGGTGTCATGCTTAAGCCTACAATCGTGTGCTACGATGGCATGGCTGTTATAGTCAATGAGAACAGCTCGATTAAGGACCTCACTGTCCGTCAGGTTGAGCAGATTTTCACCGGAGATGTGACCGATTGGTCCGCCGTCGGTGGCAGCCCTGGAACTATTTCCATCTATACCCGGAACACCTCTTCCGGCACTTACTCGGACTGGAAGGATCTCGCTATGAAGAAGCGCGACTACGCTGGTTCTTCGCAGAAGATGGCCGGTAACGAGCAGATCGCTGCTGAAGTTGCCAAAAACCCGAACGGTATTGGCTATGTTGGTCTAGCCTATATCCACGCCCCTGGCATCAAGGTGATATCGATCGATGGGCAAACACCGGGTAAAGAGAATGTGCTGTCTAAGAAATATCCTTATGCCCGTCCTACTTTTTATTACACCAATGGAGCTCCTGCCGGAGAAGCGGCTAAGTTCATTGAATTCACCCTCAGTGATGCTGGCCAAAAGATCGTTGAGAAAGTTGGTTTCGTTCCAGTTAAGTAATTCTCAAGTTTAGTCGTCACTGTAACGTTTCCGAGGCCCGCTTGACGCTACGTTAAGCGGGCCTCTTGCTTTTCCACAACCGCACTAATCCGACGTCCCTATAACCTTTAGATCTTCCTCAGCTTCGCATGCAGTCCGAAACCCAACCTAGCGCCATTGCCGGCCACCAGCCCAAAGCTTTTGCCGTTAAAAAGGCGCGCACGCGTTTTTTTGGTCTGACTTTAGATGAATGCATCCGGGTGTTTTTCGGTGGAAATGCGTTTGTGGCGGTGATCGTTCTAGCGCTCATCACGTTCTTTTTGTTTCGCGAGGGCGGTCCGTTTTTCAAAATGAACCGCGACAGCATTCGAGTCTACCGCGTCGCCGGGCTGGAGTATGTTGATATCATTCGACAGCAAGAGCAGGACCATACCGCTCTGACCCGCTACCTCTTCGACATTCGGATGAAGGTGGTTAAACAGCTGAGGGATGAGCGTGGGGGGCTCATAGAAGCTGATCTCAAAGCGGCTCGTTTGACAGTGGAGAAACTTCTCTCGAACGGCGCCGCCGCTGGTGCCCCCGAATTGATCCAGGCGCAAATGCGCGTGGATGAGTTTCAGAAAGCCGACTCGGCACTTACGCTCGAGATAAACGCTTCACTCGCTGCGTTCGATAAGTTCGCCGAGCGTTACGGCGACACCGTTTTGCCTGTTCGAGGGCTTGTATCCGATATTGGTGAAGTAGCAACGGGTATCAAGAGCCGATACACCGAAAACGAGGATTATAAAGTTGCCCGGGCTCAATATCTTGCCGCCGGTAAAAAGACCGAGGCTGACGCGATAGTGCTCAAGGAGATTGACTTCAAAACCGAGGTGGCCGCGATCACCGCTATCTTTCCAACCTATCAGCAGATGAATCAAGAGTTCGCTGTAGGGTTGAAGCGGGTCGTAAATGACTTACCTATCCTGCCCGTCCCAGCGCTCCAGCCGCGCATGGTGCGCTTCAGTGAGCTCACCGACCTCTACCTCGCTGGGTTTCCGGAAACCGAGGTGCGTCTGAAAGCCTGGGATCAACTCGCTCCCGTGCCTTGGTATCACGCCCTTGCCGGATTCATCTTCGGCAAACAGTGGCTGACCGCGAGTTTTTGGCAGGATTGGTATGGGGTGGTGCCGCTGTTTGTTGGCTCTCTTATGGTCTCTATGATCGCTCTGGCCATCGCCGTGCCGCTCGGGGTCGGCGCGGCGGTCTACATCAACCAGATTGCCAGCTCGCGCGAGCAACGTTTGATCAAGCCCGCCATCGAATTTATTTCCGCCATACCGTCAGTCGTCCTTGGTTTTTTCGGTATCGCGGTCCTCGGCCAGTCGTTGCGTGCGCTTTCTCAGGTCGAGGCGCTTAGCTGGATACCTGGCTTCCCGTATTCAGAGCGCTTAAACGCCCTTACCGCCGGCGTGTTGCTTGCCCTGATCGCGGTTCCGACCATTTTTACACTCGCCGAGGATGCCATCAACAACGTGCCTCGGGCATTCAAGGAGGCTTCGTTTGCCCTTGGTGCCTCCAAAATGCAGACGATCATTCGTATAATCGTGCCCGCCGCGCTTTCGGGCATCATATCGGCGGTCCTACTCGGCTTGGGCCGTGTGATCGGCGAGACCATGGTGGTGCTTCTCTGTGCGGGTAATCGCATCGCCATCCCTGATTTTACTGCGGGACTCGCCGTTGCTGTGCAGCCAGTCCATACCATGACTGGTATCATCGCGCAGGAAATGGGAGAAGTTGTGCGTGGCAGTATCCATTATCGGGCACTTTTTGTCGTGGGATTAGTGCTCTTTTTTATCGCTATGTTGATCAACTTCCTCGCGCAAAAAATTGTTCGTAAATACCGTATCTCTGTCGGTTGATCCCATGAGCACTCCCGCACATCCTTTTGTCAGTCGCCCCAGTGCGGCGCGAACGATCGAGAAATCCACTTTCTGGATTTTTCGAATCGCCACGTATATCATACTGTTCGCGGGACTCGCGGTCTTTGGTGATATCGTGGTCAAGGGTTCTTCCGCCGTATTTGGTTCATTCAAAGAGACTGATCGTTTCCCCTATTTCACCAATACCTTCCTCGCTGAGGCACCTGAGTCGCTTTATGTTTTCGAACACGAGGGCATGAAGCGGGAGATGGGAGATCGTGAATACCGAGCTTTCAGAGAGAAGGAGACTGCCGCCGCCGCGGCGGCCGGGCGCCCTGCACCTAAGTTCAAGGCAGAGAGCTACGTGTATTCCGCAGGTGGTATCTGGCCCTGTATTGTTGGCACCGTTTTACTGGTGGTCGGATCGATGACGATCGCACTCACTCTTGGCGTATCCAGCGCAGTCTTCCTTAGCGAATATGCCAAGGACGGTCCATTTGTGCGTTTTGTGCGTCTCGCGATTCTCAATCTGGCTGGTGTGCCCTCAATTGTATTCGGTCTGTTCGGGTTCGGGATGTTTGTGATCTTTTTCGACTGGAACGTTTCCCTTCTGGCCGGCTGGTTTACCCTGGCTTTTATGGTGCTCCCTGTGGTCATTACGGCCTCCGAAGAAGCACTTAAAGCAGTGCCCAAAGGCTTTCGCGAGGGCTCTCTGGCCCTCGGGGCCACAAAATGGCAGACGATCCGAAGCAATGTTCTGCCTTACGCCCTGCCTGGCATTCTCACTTCTTCAATCTTGGGCATCGCCCGTGTCGCCGGCGAGACTGCCCCGATCATGTTCACCGCAGCTTACGTGGTGCGCGACAAGCTGCCATGGGATGTTGAAAAGTTTTCGGACTTCTTCTTCCAAGGCGTCATGGCTTTACCCTATCATATCTACGTCGTCTCCTCCAAGATTCCGCAGAATGCGTATACCTCGCGTGTTCAATACGGCACGGCTTTCGTTTTTCTAGGCATCGTCGCGCTCATCGCGCTCTCCTCTATTTTACTCCGCAATAATCTTCGCGGTCGCTACAAATGGTAACCGCTAAAGCCTCCGCCATCTCGCACTCCACCTCTTCCACGTCCATGGAAACGCCTGCCTCTACGCCAACCTCCCGCCCTTTTAATTTGAGCTCGCCCGCTGCGGATAGCGATCAAACTGATACGCTCATTGAGATCAGTGATTTCGATTTTTACTATGGGACAAAGCAGGCCCTTTTCGATATCAACCTGAAGCTTGATGACAAACGAGTCACTGCCTTTATCGGCCCTTCCGGCTGTGGCAAATCCACACTTTTGCGCTGCTTAAATCGCATGAACGATCTGATTGACGGCACGCAGATAAAGCGAGGTGGGGTAAAGATACGTGGCGTGGATATTTATGGCCGGGAGGTAGATTCCATCGAGCTTCGTAAACGCGTCGGCATGGTTTTTCAGAAATCAAATCCATTTCCGAAGTCCATTTACGAAAACATTGTCTACGGTCTTCGTATTCAGGGTGTGAAGAGCAAGGCCCGCCTCGATGAGATCGTTGAAAAATCGCTGCGCGGCGCCGCCCTTTGGGATGAGGTGAAGGATCGCCTTCACGAAAGCGGTCTCAGTCTTTCCGGCGGACAGCAGCAACGTCTCTGCATCGCCCGCACCATCGCCGTAGAGCCCGAGATCATTCTTATGGACGAGCCGTGTTCCGCGCTTGATCCAATCGCCACCGCCAAGGTGGAGGAACTGATTCATGAGCTCAAAAAACAGTTCACGATCATTATCGTCACACACTCTATGCAGCAAGCCGCCCGCTGTTCGGACAAGACCGCTTTTTTCTACATGGGTAAATTAATTGAATACGCAGACACGCGCACCATCTTCATGAATCCAGCCAACGCACAGACAGAAGCTTATGTATCGGGTCGTTTTGGTTGATCGTCGGTTCTCGAGTCAGTAATTTGGAAATCAAAATCCAGATACCAACTTAATATTCAGCCTTTCGCATATTCACACCCTTACGAATGAAACGTTTTTTTGACTCCGAACTCGAAACCTTCCGCTCCGACCTGATCCGAATGGGGGAGGTTTCCATCCGCCAAGTGCGTAACGCGATCAAGGCGCTTGTGGAAGCAGACGTGGGCCTTGCGGATCAGGTTATAGCGGCCGATGACGAATTGGATGACCTTGAAAAGCGCATCGATAACGAGGCCATTCGCTACATGAATTTACGCGCTCCTATCGCGACCGAACTCCGGTTAGTCATCGTCGGCATGAAGGCATCGCACGATCTGGAGCGGGTGGGGGACGAAGCGACCAGCATCGCCAAGCGCGCGGTTAAACTCGCCGCCGAGCCCCCCTTAAAGGCCTATATCGACATCCCTCGTATGGCAGCGATAGCCGGTGAAATGCTCCGTGAGGCGATGGACACGTTTCTATCCGGTGATATCGACAAGGCCATCGCGGTCGTGCGCCGCGACAAAGAGGTCGATGACATTAACAAGCAACTCTATCGCGAACTGAGCAGCTTCATGATTGAGAAGCCCGGAAACATTACTCGCGCACTCGAACTCATGTTCATTTCAAAATCCATAGAGCGCATCGCGGATCATGCTACCAATATAGCGGAGGAGATGGTATTCCTCGCCCAAGCCCAAGATATACGGCACCTTGATGAACTTAAAAAATCTACCAGGCCTGATGGCGCTTAAAGACTTTAGGTGAGGCCAGTCCTTTATGGCGCGTGAACTTCTCCTGTGTTGCCAGTTAGTTGATTTCCACGCACACACCTGCCGTGAGTAATAAGCTGCTTCGTTACACTCGATTCTGGATAGGGCTGGGTTCCGTGATGACTGCGCTGATCTGGTGCGTGGTTTCTTACTCCGGTTTCCTGCAACCATTGGAGCGATTAACCGTGGATGCGCGTTTTTGGATTCGTGGCCCGCTTCCATCTCCCCTCAAACTTATCTATGTAGACATAGACAGCGACGCCATTTTGGAGCACGGCAGTTGGCCATGGGACCGCAGCATCTTTGCCAAAGTTTGTGATGTGTTGATTAAAAAGGGAAAGACCAAGGCAATAGGTATTGACGTTGTATTTTCCGAGGCGGGTGTGCCGAATATTGCAGACCGAAACTTGATCAGTAGCGGCAATCGCGAATTTGGCCGTTATTTATGGGCAGGATCGCCTGTTGTGCTGGGTGCTTCCTACGCCAGCGGGGTTAAGCGAAATAACGATGGTTCTTTTACACAACGTGTCTTCCCGCGTATCGACGATCCCCAGCCCAATGCGTTGCCGCCGGAGTTGCCGGAGTGGCCGGTTGGCCCCGTGGTTTTTACTCCTCCAAATATTGGTCTAATCGACACCGTTGCCGGGCAGACTCGGGAAGTTAGGCTGTTCGCTCCTGTGCCTTTGCGGACTTATTATCATCTATCACTCGAGCTGGCTAGAATGCACTGGGGGATCCGAACGCAGGACATGAATTATTTTGATGACCGGGTCGAGTTACGAGCAGCCGATGGCTCGCTTGTGAGGAGTGTGCCCTTCAAAGGTGCTCAGGAGACGGCAATCAACTGGTTTTCGCCCTGGATACATCCCAGCAATCCACGTTACAGCATTAATACCATCCTACTCGCATCACAAATGTTGGTAGCCGAGGACAAGGCCGACCGTGACGAGGCAGAGGCGTTTTTTAAGGAAAACGATTTTACCGACGCCATCGTGTTGATCGGTCCGGTTGACCCCTTGATGCAGGATTTGGGAGCGACATCGATGGACAAAGATCCGGTTCCCAAGGTTGGAGTCCATGGTAATATGCTAAAAACCATTGTTAGCGGTCGTTTTTTACGTGAGTCCCCTCACTGGGTCATGTGGCTGATAACGTTGCTTTTGGCTGCATCGGTTACCCCTCTGATCGTGGCGCCTGGTAAACTCGGCGTTCTTGCTCGTTTGCTGGGCGGGGGAATATTTATTGGTTATATTAGTTTCTGCCTTTGGTCTTTTGCGAAATTTGACTTGGTGCTGCCAATCACAGCACCGGTTGGGGCTGTGATGATTTCGGTCTTGGGTGGACTGGTTACACAGCTGATCGTCGAGCAGAAGCAGAAGGGCCGTATCAAATCCATGTTCGGCACCTATCTGGCGCCGTCTGTAGTCGCTCAGATGGTGGATTCCGGTCGTGAGCCTCAGCTAGGTGGCGTCGAGGAAGAAATCACTGCTTATTTCAGCGATATTGAGTCCTTCTCATCTTTTTCAGAAGTGCTGTCGCCTGTGCGTTTAGTTGCGTTGATGAATGAATATCTGACTGCCTGCACTGATATCGTGCAGGCTGAAGGCGGGACACTTGATAAATACATTGGTGACGCTGTAGTCGCGATGTATGGCGCACCGCTGGCCTTGCCCAGTCACGCGCACAAGGCATGTGTATCCGCTCTCCGCGTGCAGCGTCGCGTGACTGAGCTTCGCACCAAGTGGTCGCACGAGCCAGATAAACAATGGCCCGAGATCGTGCTGCGTTTGCAAACTCGCATAGGACTCAACTCGGGTCGTGCCGTTGTAGGTAACATGGGCAGCACCAGCCGCTTTAACTACACCATGATGGGTGACACCGTTAACCTCGCTGCCCGCATGGAGTCTGGTGCGAAGTTTTTCGGCGTCTACACCATGTGCACCGAGGACACACGCAACGGGTGCGTCGCGGTAGACGCGGATGCGGTGGTTTTTCGCGCGCTTGGTAGTATCGTTGTTAAGGGCCGCAAGGCTCCGGTTCCGATTTTTGAGCTAGTGGGATTAAAAGAGGACGTTAGCGAAACGACACGAGAAGCTCTGGCTCTTTTTGCTGAAGGTATGCGATACTATCTGGCTAGGGAGTGGGACGAGGCGCTGGCGCTGTTTGCAGCGAGCGCGAACTTGGAGCCTAACCAGCCCGGGCTTTCCCGCGGCGTCACCACGAACCCCTCTTTAGTTTATAAGAAATTCACCTCTCATTTGAAAGCTAATCCACCTGAATCCGGCTGGAATGGGGCCTATACTATGACAGAGAAATAAGCTTCATGAAATGGATACAGTATGTTTACATACGCCGAGTCGGTTAGGTCGTTGCTCACCGTTTGCTGAACTTGAGTCACATAGCTTTTCAACAGTCCTTTTCCCAGGTTAACCACCAAATTCGACCGAAGTATTGGCTTCAATTTCCTCGATGGTTGTGAGACCAAGCAGGACTTTTTTAAGTCCATCATATCGAAGGGGTTTAAAGCCTACTTTGGCAGCAGCGATAGTGATTTCATAGACTGGGGCACGCTGGGTTATTAAAGTGCGCACTTCCTCTGTAATTATTACAAGTTCATGAAAAGCGATACGCCCCTTGTATCCAGTGCCTCTGCAAACAGTGCAGCCTTTGCCACGGAAAAAATGAACCAATTCCCGGCCCTCATCCTTGAAGTATTTGTCTAGCACATCGGGGCTCGGAATATACGCTTCCTTACAACTTTCACAGATTCGACCGACCAAACGTTGTGCCAGCACCCCAATAACGGCAGGTGCCACCATAAAGGCATCAACACCGATGTCCATTAAGCGTATTATCGCTTGAGCGGCCGTGTTTGTGTGGAGCGTGGCGAAAACAATATGACCGGTAAGGGCTGCTTCGGTCGCTATTTTGGCGGTTTCAAGATCTCTAATTTCACCGATTAAAATGACGTCTGGATCTTGCCGTAAAAGAGAGCGTAGCACAGTGGAAAACTTCAGGTCTATATTGGCGTTTACCTGGGTTTGCGTAACCCCAGGTAACTGAATTTCTACGGGGTCCTCTATTGTCGAAATGTTTACATCGGGCGTATTTATTTCGTTCAACGCTGCATAAAGGGTGGTCGTCTTTCCGCTGCCAGTAGGTCCGGTTACAAATATGATTCCGTTGGGGTTACGTATCAGGTGCTGTAGCGGACCGAGAATGCTTTGGGACATCATCATTTTGTCCAAGGTGATCATCGATTTTTTTGTCGAGCTTGGCAGAATACGCACAACGGCCTTTTCGCCATATTGGGTGGGTATGGACGAAAAACGAAAATCAGCTTTATTCTGTGCTATGCCTATTGAAAAGCGTCCATCTTGCGGGAAACGACTCTCTGCAATGTTAAGATTGGAAAGTATTTTAAGCCTGGAGATAAATGAACGATGCAGTTTTCTGGAAAAGCACAGTATTTCCCTTAGCATGCCATCTATACGGAACCGAACCCGTGAACTTGTCTCTTGGGGCTCAATATGTATATCAGTAGCGCGTTCGCGTATGGCGTAGTAAATGATCTCCTCAAGTATTGAGATTAGTTCTGCGGTGTCTGCGATGGCGGCGAGTTTGTCGGTGGCCAGGTCGGGGTTTTCGAATATATTAGAGCGCGCCAGGGCGGAAAGACTTTCGGAGAGATTTTCTTCACTCGAATACTGGATCAGGATGGCATGTTCGATCTCGGAGGGCAGCGCGAAAACCGGGCTGACTGGCATCTTGGCGATCTGACTTAGACGCCGGACAAGATTCTCGTCCTCTGGTTTTGACATCGAGGCAGTGAGCACGCCTTCTATAATATAGATTCCAATGACACCTGCCTTTTGCGCGATTTCAACGGGTATGGCAGCCACCGCACTATCTGTCATGATAGAGGAAAAAGGATCTACATACGCAAACCCGAGTGATTCAGCATAGCAGCGACACGCATCATCTTTAGTGAGATACTGGCGCTCTATAATTATGTGCAAGAGGTCGAGTCCTTCACCGAAATCACGGACAAGATTGTCTACATCGTGCACATAGCCGAAGTTCGGGAGCGTTTTCAGGCGAAGGGAAAACGAGTGATCAGGTTTTTTTTGCACGATTTTTTCTCTTGTTCTCAAACAACTTCAATATCTCAGCCTGGTTCAGCTTCTCCATGGCGAAGGACCCGGTGCTGCGTTCAGCCGCTAGTTCAGCTAGCATTTGCTGCAAGGAATAGCGCACGGTAAGCGCAGTGATCCGCGGGGGCGAAGTGGACTCAGGCGACGCCGTTGTAACGGGAAGCGGACTTGATGTCAGCGGAGTGGGGGTGTGAGACGACATAATGCAAGCTGGTTAGCTGTTTCTAGGTCCGTTCTCGAACGTCATTACCATTCGTTTCCTCATCTAGCACAAACTGGAGCTGTTTTACGATTTCGTCCTTAGGCGTATCTTTCCTGATATAGTGGTCGGCACCGGCTGCTATTGCCTCTTCGATACGCTGTCGGGTCGCTAGGGAGGTCAGCATGACGATAGGGCATAGTGCACCATCGTGCCGGAGTTGTCTTAGCGTTTCTATTCCGTCCATACCCGGCATGTTTACATCAAGCATGATCAAGCAGGGCGGTTTAGTCAGTGCATTGAAAATGTTTACAGCGTCTTTTCCCGTGGGTGCTTCAAGTATGGTGGCGGTTCCCATTGAACGAACTATGAGTGAAAGGAAGAGTCGGACATGCGGCTCGTCGTCTACTATAATCACTTTGCCATTCAGTCTCATGGACTTAATGGTAGTGTGAAGCTGAATACACAGCCTCCCCCAGATTGGTTTATTGCTTCGATATTTCCCCCATGAGCTTCCACGATTTTACGGCAGATCATGAGTCCGAGTCCGGTGCATTTTTCGCCCCCCGTCGGTTGTGTCGAAAGAAGACTGAAATCCTTAAATAAACGATCGTGCTCTGCTACCGGAATCCCTGGTCCCTGATCGCGAACTGAAATGGACGCGAAACCGAGCGGGGATTCATGAGGAGGAATTCCGATCGAAACCGTAATGACTGACCCCGATGGGGAAAACTTAATCGCATTACTGATAAGATTGTCCAGCACCTGGCGTATTTTGGGAGCGTCAATACTTAATACGGGTGATGCAGACGTATCACTTAATGTGATACTCATTCCCTTGCGAGACGCATTAATGGAAGCTAACCGAATGGCATTGGCCGCGAGCTCATGAAGGGATGTCGCCGAACGATTCAAAGTTAGCGCGCCGGACTCGATTGTTGAGATATCAAGCAACTCATTGACCAGCGTTAACATGGTCTGGCTGGCGTCGTGAATTGAGGAAACTATCGCTAATTGCTCGGGCGTAAGTTTACCCAACGTTGGATCCTTTAGGAATTCCGCTAGTCCTCGGATCGATGCGAGGGGGTTGCGCAAATCATGCGCGCACATGCCTATAAATTTATTTTTTGCTTCATTGGCACGTCCCAGTTCGTCTGCAAGTCGTTGCTGCCTTCTCGCATATAGATGCACGCCAAGATGGGCACGTATGCGTAGCAATGCGTCTTTTGCCTGAATGGGCTTGGCAAGGTAATCGACTCCACCGGCTCGAAAGCCGTCATTTTGCTTCATGTTTTCAGCACTCGCACTTATGAATAAAACGGGAGCGCAACCTTCGCCGTGCTTGTCTCGTAAACGTCGGCAAACCTCGAAACCATCGATTCCAGGCAACATAACATCCAGGAGCAACAAGTCTGGTTGCCTATGCTCATATTCCACCAATGCGGCCTCACCGCTAGGTGCGTAGCGCAGGTTATAGCCCTCCTTTTTGAGTATCTCCTCTAGCGTTCTTATGCTTGTTCTATCGTCATCAACCAAAAGAATTGTCGGGGTAGTGTAGCGAGGCCAGGAGTCTGACGCGACACGCTCAGGTAGTGTGTGATTTGAAGTGTTAAGCATTTTTTAATAAATAGGATGCATGATAAATTAGCCGGCCCTCACATCTATTATTTAGGTCGGGCTCACGGGACTATTT
Source organism: Verrucomicrobia bacterium IMCC26134 (assembly GCA_000972765.1). Classification (GTDB taxonomy): domain Bacteria; phylum Verrucomicrobiota; class Verrucomicrobiia; order Opitutales; family Opitutaceae; genus IMCC26134_A. The sequence goes on from CP011265.1 coordinate 1,683,272, forward strand.
ATTTGCCAGTGGTTCAGTTTATTAAGGTTCTGTTGCGGTCTCTGCATTCACAGAACCATAGGTATAAATATCCATTTTTAAAATCAAGTCTAGCATGATTTTATGCCCTGCTTTTAAAATGCATTATTTCACTCGCTTACATCAGGTTAGATGCCTGCGGAAATCTTGGTGTTGCGACAAATTGGCTTGGACAGGATGAGTGTTGGTCTCTGCGCATTTTTCCCAATGGCCACACTATTTCAAAACGATAACTTTTTCGCCACAGGAGTGCCGGCATGAAGCCCTTTACCACTGATATGCCCTCTTTCCCAAAAGATCCTGATGCGTTGGTCGACGTCAGTTTTATTGCGCGACACGCTCAGAGTCTCTCCGCAGCAGCGGTTTTGATTTCAACGGTGTTGGCGTCTGTCCTGATGATGCCTCCTTCGCGTTACCCAGAGTTGGCCTATCTATTTGCCGCACCCGCAGTCTATTGGGCCTACTCTTCGCCTAATTGGAGAGTTTTTTCCTGGACGATTTTCTGTGCGCAGGCGTTTGCATGGACTTTCACTTTGGGTTGGCTTAAAAATGTCACTTGGATCGGGTTGCTCCTTTTGGGTCCGTTTATCGGTGCTTGGACGGGAAGCTGGTTCATGGCGGTGCGTTGGACGATGCCGCGAATGCTGGGCCGGCCTTGGGCGCATCGAGTTGTGGCTGTTTTGGGATTGGCTGGTGTTTGGGTTGTGCTCGAGTGGTCCCGCACTTGGGTATTGAGCGGTTTTCCTTGGCTTACCCTATCGGCAACGCAATGGCAGCGGTTAAGTGTTCTCCAACCCGCCGCCTATACCGGGGCTTGGGGCGTATCCTTCGTATTGATTGCGGTCAACGTGGCCTTTGCCGCCTACGCACATAAGCTGATCAAGGGGAGCGCGGATACGGCGCGGACCCGGTGTCCTGAATTCATCGCTGCAATGATTCTGCTTCTCGGTTGCCTGTTACTGACCGTGAGGGAAACATTTAACCGTGGACGGTTTCATGTTCCGTGGGCAAAAGTTGGAATCATACAACCAGCTATTCCGCAGTCGTTAAAGTGGAATAATGAGGCGACTTACGGCATCCTTAAAACCCTTGAAACTGAGACACTCAATGCGGCCTTGGCGCGGCCTGATTTGTTGCTTTGGCCAGAGGCAACGACACCGCTCGCGGTCCTTGGCGATCCCAACATGAAGACATGGACGGAGTCGCTAGTCCGCAAGGGATGTGTGCCGTTATTGTTGGGCTCCATTGGCCGTGAGGCGTTCGACACAGCGGTTGAAAACTGGGTGAATGGCGTTTTTCTGGTTACGCCGGATACGGGCCTGGATCCGCGGTATTATTCGAAGCGCCACCTCGTGCCGTTTGGAGAATATGTGCCGGTTCGGCCCCTTTTGGGGTGGCTGGAAAAAGTGGTGCCGGTGGGCGATGATTTTACAAACGGCCATGATGCCGCCTTGATCGAAGTGAAGTTAGGCCAGAATGGAATCAACGGATCGCCATCCACGACCCGGATTGGGCCGCTCATATGCTATGAAGACATTTTCCCTTCTTTGGCTCGCGAGAGCGTGCTGGCAGGTGCCGATGTGCTTGTGGTGAACACTAATAATGGTTGGTTTGGCGAAGGTGCGGCCGCCTATCAACACGCTGCGCATTCCGTGCTTCGTGCGGTTGAGACCCGCCGTCCGGTTATCCGAGCGGGTAACTCAGGATGGAGTGGATGGATCGATGAGTGCGGCGCCATCCGAGCGGTTTTGACCAAAAATCATGAAACCGGAGACGTGAGCACCTCACCGGGAGAAAAAGGCGATGAACCAGGCACGGTCTATTTTCGCGGAAGTGCCACCGTTCCTGTCACACGTGATAGTCGTTTCATAGGGGTGCAGACGCTTTATGTGCGTTGGGGGGACTGGTTTGTCGGCCTCAGCATGGCATTGGCATTAGTCACTTGGATGTTGCTGCGACGTCCCTATGTTCCTGCGCCAAAAGCAGAGAGACTACGCGCCTCAAAATTCGAGTAAACGACTGCTTCAGCCTGTCTTCTCGATTATTTTATAGGTTTTCATGATATGGGCTTGGTTGATGTCACTTCGGCATCAACCACAGGGTCAGGCATTCATTCCTCCCTCTTTTCAAGCCGAAGGGACGGGGATACCTTAATCATCATGGCCAAACTTTGCGTTTGCCGCGCCATTCCCTAACACCTGAATCAGACACCCTGCGTTGTGCTCTGCCTGCGCGTTCCCACTTTCCTCCTGCTTACCTGATTTTCCGCCACGTCCGTCGCATGCATCTTCAAGCGCTCAAGCTCCACGGTTTCAAATCTTTCGCCGATCCGACCACTTTACGTTTTGAAACGGGCGTGACCGCCATTGTCGGTCCCAACGGCTGCGGTAAGTCCAACGTCGCCGACGCCATCCGCTGGGTGCTTGGTGAGCAATCCGCCAAGGCGCTACGCGGTGGAAAGATGCAGGACGTTATTTTCGAGGGTGCAGACACCCGTAAACCTGCCCAGATGTGCGAGGTTTCGCTTCTGCTTACCGACTGCGAGAAACAACTCGGCAGTGAGTTTCACGAGATCGAAATCATGCGTCGCGTCTATCGTGACGGCGGCGGCGAGTATTTCTTCAATGGCCAGGCTTGTCGGCTCAAAGACATCCAAAAGCTATTTATGGACACCGGCATAGGCCGGACCAGCTATTCGATCATGGCTCAGGGTCAGATTGACCAGATTCTTTCATCCAAACCCGAGGAACGTCGCGCCGTGTTCGAGGAGGCTGCCGGCATCACAAAGTATAAATCGCAGCGCAAAGAAGCCCTGCAGAAACTCGCTTTGACCGATGCCAACCTCGTTCGCGTTGCCGATATCGTAAGCGAGGTCGGTCGTCAGATCGGCTCTCTCAAACGTCAGGCTTCGAAAGCCCTTCGTTATAAAAAGCTCTCCTGGCGGCTTCGCCACCTCGCGCTCGCTCATCACGGGTTCCACTACGCGCAACTTTCGACCCAGCTCGCGACCCTGGAGGAGAATGTCATCAAGCTTCGCGCCGCTGCGGAAACCCGCCGCGTCCACCTGCACCAGCAGCAGTCCGCTCTCGATGAACAAAAATCCCTGCGCTCCCGCCTCAACCAGCGCGTGCAGGAGGCGCAACAAGCCGTTTTCGATCTTCGCTCCGAAAAGGAGCAGGCTGAGAACGCCGCAAATCTGGCCCAGATTAAACGCAGCGGCCTCGCCGAGCGTCTCGATGGTTCTCGCGCGAATGTCGAGGAGCTGGAGATGCAGTTGCACGAGTTGGCCTCTCAGGCCGATACCGGCGCTCACGATAAACAAATGGAGCTGGCCCTGCTCGGCAGTTCCGACGCCGTTTTCCAAGACCGCAATCGCGAGCTCACCGTTCTAGATGCCGAATTGTCCCGGTTTGAGCAGGAGCTTTCCCAGTTCAAGTTTCAGGTGCTGCAGTTTGAAAGCAACGTCGCCCGCTTGCGCACCGATACGACAGGCTTCGAGGTTGACCAAAAGACCTCCGCCCAGCGCTACGAAGCCTTGGCCACAGATGTCGAGGTCGTGCGCCAGCAGCAATCCTCCGCGGTTCAACAGCTCTCCGATATTCAGGCTCGGGTGGAAGAGGCTCAAGTCACCAAGGCCCGCGCTCACTCCGAAACACAGGACCTGCAAATCCAGATCGGCGACCTCACGAAAGAGTTCAGAGAGGCCCAGAAAACGCTCCAAGAAATCGATCGCAACATTGCCCAGCGCAGCGCTCGTTTAAAACTCCTGCAACAACTCGCCGAGAAGTTCGAGGGTTTCGGGGAGGGCGCTAAGGCCGTTCTTCAGGGACGCTTTACACCTGTGTTGGGTGTCGGTGCCGCAAAACCGCGCCCGATTACCGACGGCCTCCGGCCTCGCGCCGAGTGGACGCGCGCACTGGAAGCATTGCTCGGCGCGGCGAGTGAAGCGGTTGTCGTCGCTGACCTCGACGTCGCTCAAAAAATACTGGCCGAGCTCGAGGGCCAGCAGATCGGCTCCGCCGCCCTTCAGATTTCCAATCTCAAATCCGAAAACGCAATCCCTCCATCGGATCTGCCTCCCGGATTAAGGCCCGCCACCGATTCGCTGGTTGGCTTTGACGCCGATCATCCGGCCGTGGCGCTGCTGCGCAGTTGCTATCTTGCCGACGACCTTGGCTCTTTTCTGTCCTACTGGCATACTCACCCTGAGTTTCGCTTTCTTGCCGTCGCCACCGCGAAGGGTGAGCTGGTAGATTCGCGCGGTGTCGTCTTCGGCGGATTTCGTAAAAAATCGGGCAACAGTCTTGTGCAGCGTGAGGTTGACTTGCGTGAGACCGCCAAGGCGCTCGCCGATGATCAGGTCGCACACGATGGCCAGCGCCAGGTGATCGACTCCATCCAGCTCCGTCTCAACGAAGCCGAGCAGTCGCTCGATACGAAACGCGGCGAGGTGCTGGAGGCGTCCCAGTCGCTCGCAACTGTCCAGCAGGAGGAGCGCAATGCCCAGCGTTCGGTCGAGGAGCTCGTCCAACGCACGGAGCGTATGGATCGCGAACTCCAGCAACTCGAGGCCGCCCGCCACGAGACACAGACTCGTTTTGACCGCGCCCGCCTGCAACTCACCGAGGCCGAGCAGTCCGTCGAGGCCGGTCGTATTCGCATTAACGAAACCGACACCAAGATCATCACGCTGCGCACCGAGCGGGATGTGAAACGGGAAACGCTAGCCCAGGCTCGTCTCGAGCTTGCCGAGCGCCGTCAAAAGGTGGAGGTGCTCGACCGTGGCATCGCCGACATGCTGCGCAGACGCTCTCAACTCGCCGAGATTCTCGTGCAACGCCAGCGCGAGATCGAGACCTGGACCGAACAAAGCAGTGCGCTCGAGCAAGAGGCCGATGGCCAGCGTTACCGTGCCGGCCAGCTTGGCGAGACTCTCGCCGTTGCCATGCAACAGGTGGAGCTCATTCGCCAGCAGCTCATTGAAGTCGAGCGCTCCATCAATGGCGTCGAATCATCGCAGGATGGCATACGCAATGATGCCGACAAATCCGCCTCCGACTTAAACCGTTGCGAAGTCGAGCTGGCCCAGGTGCAAAGCCGCGTGCAGTTCATCACCGAAGACGTGCAACGCGAATACCAGCTACCCGTAGGTAGCTACGATTGGCGCGGGCTTCTTTACCGTGCCGACGATCAGCCGCCCGATTTAAAGGTCCTCGACCTCGAGGATGACGAGGAGGACAGCCCTGCGTCCGAGTTGGAGTCCACTCCCCAGGCAACACCAGGCTCCAGTTCGATCGCCGAGCCGGCGAATGCGACTGACGTGGATTCAGCTCCGTCCAAACGCCGCCGGGTTAAGAAATCCGAACCCAAGCCTGATCCGACCGAGGACGATCTGGTCGCTTTCGCCGCATCTGCGGATTGGCCCGCGATCAAGGTCGAGGTTGACGCCCTCCGCCAACGCCTCGGCGCGATGGGTGCGGTCAACACGGCGGCCATCGAGGAGTATGTGGAGTTGAAGCAACGCTACGATTTTCTCAAGGGACAGAGCGACGACCTCATCAACGCCAAGACAGAGCTGGTCAAAACCATCGACGAGATCAACGCGACGTCGATGACGCAGTTTCAAATCACCTTTGATCAGATCAAAAAGAATTTCATCTACACCTTCCAAACCCTCTTTGGTGGCGGCGTGGCTAATCTCGAACTCGTCATGACGGATGATATCCTCGAGTCCGGTATCGAAATCACCGCTCAACCCCCCGGCACGAAGTTAAAGAGCATCACGCTGCTTTCCGGCGGACAAAAGACCCTCACGGCGGTCGCCTTGCTCTTCGCGCTCTACATGGTGAAGCCTTCGCCTTTCTGCTTGCTCGACGAGTTGGACGCGCCTCTCGATGAGTCGAATATCGGTCGTTTCACCGACTTGTTAAAGAAGTTCGTGGATGCATCCCAATTCATCATCATCACGCACAACAAGCGCACGGTCTCTGCCGCTCAGGCGATCTACGGTGTGACGATGGAAGAGCGGGGGGTCTCCAAGACTGTTTCGATGCGATTCAACCAGGTGCAGGGCGAACCGGAGAAACATCCCGAGAACATTGCTGAGTCCGTTCGCGGCTCGAAGTCGGCGGCTTACAGTAGTTGAGCCGCCGCGTGCCGAGCTTGAGTCCAGGCCACGCTCGTGTTTGCGGCTAGGCTACTCCGTGAGGTCGAAAGTTCCACCTTGGCGTTGGAGTCGCCGCTCGAGCGCAAATTCCATTTCTGATCTGCGTATTTTCACAGAGGGCAGGGGAGCTATCCCCTACTTTGCGCCCTTGTCTTCTTCGTTTTGGTTACGACCGGCTGCTCGATATTGAGATAGGTCTTGGCCATCATCTGGCTCTCGTAGAACTCCAGCAGGCGCACGCCTTCACGGGGTTTCACAAGGTCTTTTTTCGTCGCGGTGTCGATCTGGGATTTGATGCGGCGGCAGAGTTCTTCCCACTGGTATTGCACGCCTTCTATGACCTCGCTCATGCGCACGCCACTGAGGGTTTCCTCGATATAGTAGCCATTGGGTTCGTCGTTTTCGAGAAACACGTGCACTTCATTCACACGGCCGAAAAGGTTGTGCAGGTCGCCCATGATATCCTGATACGCACCGGTGAGGAATACACCGAGGTAGTAGGGTTTGCCGTTGAGCGGATGAAGCTGCAGGTAGTCTTTCGTGTCCTGAAGGTCGATAAAGGTGCCGATCTTGCCGTCGGAATCGCAGGTGATGTCAACGAGCGTGGCGTTGACGGAGGGGTGCTCCTTGAGCCGGTGCAGCGGGGCGATGGGGAAGAGTTGTTTGAGCGCCCAGTGGTCGAGGAGGGATTGAAAGACGGAGAAGTTGCAGACGTATTGGTCGGCCAGGAGCTTGTTGAGCTCGCGCAGTTCTTCGGGCACGTAGCCTGCGTTGCGTGTTTCCTGGGCGATCTGTTCGCACACCTGCCAGAAAATGGACTCGGCGGCGGCGCGGTTTTCGAGGTCAAGGTAGCCAAGATTAAAGAGCGAAAAGGCCTCTTCTTTTTTCTGGGTGGCGTCGTGGAAACGCTCAAGGCGGCCGAGCTTGTGTTTGTTGCGCAGCAGGGTCTCCAGGTCAGTGACGACCTTGTGTTTGACCTTGGGTTGGTGCTGCACGCCAAGCGTCTCGCGCTTGTTAATGCGCTCGAATACCTCGACCACGAGCATGGAGTGGGGCGCTACGACGGCGCGGCCGGATTCGGATACGAGGTTTGGAACGGGGACGTTCATGCTGTCGCAGATGTCGCGCACATTGGCGACGACGTCGCGGGCGTATTCGGCCATGGTGTAGTTCATGGACGACTCATAGTTCGTGCGGGAACCATCGTAGTCGATGCCAAGGCCGCCGCCGACGTCGAGATAGCCCATCGGGAAGCCCATCTTGGCGAGCTGGCAGTAGAACCGGGAGGCCTCGATCACGGCGTTTTTAATCGTGAGGATGTTCGGCACCTGCGAGCCGATGTGGAAGTGCACGAGCTTGAGCGCGGAGGTGAGCTTGGCTTTGCGCAGTTTTTCACAGGCGAAAAGGATTTCCGCGGTGTTGAGCCCGAACTTGGCGTTATCGCCTGAAGAGGAGGACCATTTGCCCTCGCCACGGGTCTGGAGCTTGGCGCGGAAACCGATCAGGGGATCTACGCCGACCTCGGCTGCCACGCGAATGATGTCGTCCACTTCCGTAAGCTGCTCGACGACGATGATTATTTTCTTTCCCAGTTTACGGCCCAGAAGCGCGATGCGGATGTAGTCGTGGTCCTTGTATCCGTTGCAAATAATCAAGGAGTTGGCCCCTTCGTGCATGGCGAGGGCGATCATCAATTCTGGCTTGGAACCGGCCTCGAGTCCGTAGTCGTAGCCATCGCTGGCCGAGACGATTTCCTCCACGACTTCGCGGAGTTGGTTGACTTTGATCGGGAAGACTCCGCGGTATTCGCCTTCGTAGCCTTCGTCTTTTATAGCCTTGCGGAAGAGCTCGTTAAGTTGGGTGACGCGGTGGCGGAGCAGGTCTTGGAAACGGATGACCAACGGGGCCTTGAGTCCCATGCTCACCGCCTCGTCGATCACGTCCATGATGCGGATCGAGGTGCCGTCGGCGAGGGGTTGCACCGAGACGGTTCCGTCATCTTCGACGCCAAAATGGCCGCCACCCCAACGTTTAAAGCCGTAGAGCTCTTCGGACTGGGCGGAGGACCACGTAGGGACGTTTTTGTTTTTCACAGGTGAGATGCGGGACGGGTTATGGCTTGCGTTCTTAAATGTGGACACGGTTATCTCGCGATTCCTCGTCTGATTACCACGACACGCAATTCTGAAAATGACACTAGCCACTGATTCCCATCTATTCTTCGCGCAAGCTACCGGCGCTGGTCCCAACGCCGGCCTAATGAATATCATATTCATAGGTCTCATGTTCGCCGCGATGTGGTTCCTTATCATCGCCCCCCAGCGCAAAAAACAAAAGGAGCACGCCAAGCTCATAGCCGAACTCGACACCGGCGACCAAATCATCACCGCCGGCGGGATCTACGGCGAGATCACCAACAAGAAGGATGATTGTTTCGTGGTCCGTATTGCCGATGGCGTTAAGGTCGAGATTGGTAAATCCTACGTGCTCGACGTGGTGCGCAAGTCCGGCTCCTCCAAGAACTGAGTTTGCCACCTTCGTATTTTTCCGCGGCATCGGCAGAGTGCCGGTGTCGCGCTGGCTTTGGATGCTTTGTTGTATTGCCCCCTTTACGTTTCGATTTCCCTTACCCCTATCCCCTTCCGTTTTTGACCGCACGCCAAGGGCGGTGCCGTCGTCTCAATTTCTTAAACCAAAATAAAACACCATGCTTAAACGCAATCTCTGGAAACTCATCCTGAGTCTTGGCGTCGTGCTCTGGGCGTCGTTGTCGTTGTTTCCTATCCAGGATCGCGACTTCCCCGTCTATGTGCGCGGCGAAGCCAAGGCTCGTTCCGAGGAGTTCGGCAAACTCCTTGACGAAGCCAAGGCCCGCTTCGACGACAAATCGACGAAGACGCCTTCCGTTTTTGTCGGCCTTCGCGACATCGCTAACGAACGTAAAATCGATCTCGCAGACGCTTATTTCCCCCAGATCCGGCTTGAGAGCTCCTTGCGCAATATCACCAAGCGCAATAATCTCCTCCTTGATCATCTGCTCAAGCAGTCCAAGGGCCATCTCCAGCTCGGCCTCGATCTGAGAGGGGGCGTCGCCTTCACTTTGGAGGTCGATGAAAAGGCTGCCGCGCAGGTCTCCGAACGCGATCGCACCGAGAAGCTCAGCAAAGCGATCGAGATCATTGGCGACCGTATCAACGGCCTCGGCGTCGCCGAGCCCATCGTGCGTCCCGTGGGCGCCAATCGCATCGAGGTTCAACTCGCCGGCGTAAACACCCGCGACAACCCCGAGGTCTTGGAAGCGGTCAAGAAACCCGCCCGTCTCGATTTCCGTCTGGTTTACCCCTTTGCTTCGCCCGGTCGTGGCGACGCCAGCGAGGTTCCGCCGCTTTACGAGATCAAATCCATGGATCGCGAGGGCTCCAACGGCCAGACGGTCACGGAAGAGCTCTATGTGAAACGCACTCCCGAAATGACCGGCGAGGGCGTTGACAGCGCTTATCCCTCGGTCGACGAGTTCGGCCGTTACCGCATCATGCTTCGCTTCAACTCCGAAGGCAGCAAAAAATTCGCCGCAGTCACCGCCGAGGTTGCCCGCCAGACCCAGGATCTGCGCACCAAGACCAACAATCCCCGGATCAGCGCCCAGCTTGCCATTATTCTGGACGGCAAGGTCTGCTCCGCTCCCGGAGTGCAGGAAGAAATCGCAGGTGGCTCCGCCGTCATCACCGGACAGTTCACCCGCCGTGAAGCAGAGGATTTGGCCAACGTGTTGAATAATCCGCTCGACCTGCCGCTCGTCGTTCGCGAGCAATACGAGGTCGGTCCGTCCCTCGCTCAAGACGCCATCGATAGCGGCGTTCGCGCCGCCGTCATCGGCACCGCTCTTGTCGCCGGTTTTATGGTGACCTATTACACCGTCGGCGGCGGTATCGCCCTCATCGCCCTCGGGTTTAACGTCCTGATCGTTTTCGCCACTATGGCATCCCTCGGGGCCACGCTCACGCTGCCCGGTCTTGCCGGTATCGTGCTGACCCTCGGTATGGCGGTGGACGCAAACATCCTGATTTTCGAGCGTATGCGTGATGAGCTTGGTATGGGCAAATCATTGGTGTCCGCCCACCACGCCGGTTACGATCGTGCCTTCACCACCATTCTGGACGCGCATATTACTCAGCTTGCCATCTGCGCGGTCATGATCGGTCTGGGCACCGGCCCCATCAAGGGCTTCGGCGTCACTCTCGCAATCGGTGTGTTCTCCACCTTGTTCTCCGTGCTAATTGTCGGCCACCTCATCCTCGATTGGCTCATTACCGGCGGCATCATCAAGAAACTTCCCATGATGAAGCCCATTACCATTGGCGCGGTTGATTTTGTGAAGCTCGGCAAACCGTCCTTTATCATCTCCTGGGCCATCGTGCTCGCCTCCGTCGTCTTCGTGTTCTTCAAGGGCGACAAGATCTACGGCGTGGATTTCTTGGGCGGCGACATCGCCACCCTGACTTTCGAGAAACGCATTGATAGCTCCGAGATTCGCAAGATCGCCGAGAGCGTCGGTATTGCCGAGACCACTCCCACCTACGTCGCACCTATCGGCGGCGGCACCGAGACTCTCCGCATCGAGACGCCCTTCAATCAGTCGCCTGCTCTCGTGCAAGCCCTCCAGAAGGCCCACCCCGAGGCCGGCCTGAAGCAGATTGGCACTAACAGCATCGGTCCGTCCATTGGCGGCGAGGTGCGCACGAATGCCCTCATCTCCCTCGCGCTTTCGATGGTCATCATCCTCATCTACGTCGCCTTGCGCTTCGAATGGGGCTTTGGCGTCGGCGCCGTGGTGGCCTCCATTCACGATATTTTGATGACGATCGGCATCTTCGTGCTCTTCGGACACCAGTTCTCCGCTCCGATGGTCGCGGCCATACTCGCCATCGCGGGTTACTCGATTAACGACACCGTTGTCGTCTTCGACCGCATCCGCGAAGAGATGAAGAATAATCCCAACGGCAATCTGCGCGATATCATCAATCTCTCGCTCCGCCGCGTGTTCTCCCGCTCCATCCTCACGAGTGTCACCGTGCTCCTCACCGCGATCGCCCTTTTCGTCGCGGGCACAGGCGTGATGCGGGACTTGGCCTTCACCTTTATCATCGGTATCATCACCGGTGCGTTCTCCTCCGTATTCATCGCCTCGCCGGTCTTCTACTGGTGGCACAAGGGCGACCGCGGCAAGGTGGACGACGACGAGAAACGCAAGGTTTACGACTGGGAAGTCCAGACCAAGGCATCCCGTTAACCGGGTCGCGTCGCGACGTCCGAGTCGCGCGCATCACGGCCCGCAGGTCCGTCTCCGGCAAGCCGCGCTTCACGCCCGGTTTGTCCGGCGACCCTCCCGCTCGTCCTTGCGCCGGCTACGGCCCTTCGCGCGCGTCCCCTGACGCCCATGCGTTGGCTCTATCAACCCTCGCCACCCGCCCAGGTGGCGGCTTTGGCCCAGACGGCCGGGGTGAGTCCCGTCACCGCCGAGCTGCTGCTTCGTGTCGGCATAAGCGACGTGCAGCATGCCGAGCTCTTCCTGCGTCCCACCCTGGCGTCGCTGGCGGATCCGTTTCTGCTCAAATATCTCGACCGCGCGACCGCCCGCCTGCGGCGCGCCCTTGCGGCCAAGGAGGATATTGTCGTCCTTGGTGATTACGATGTGGATGGAGTCAGCAGCACCGCGCTGCTGGTCAGTATCTTGCGCCGCTTCGGCGCCTCTCCTCGCTTTATCGTGCCGCGCCGCATGGAGGATGGTTACGGTCTTTCCCGCAGTGCCATTGATCGTGCGCTTGAGGGCGGTCGCCCCGGTCTTTTTATTGCCCTCGATTGCGGCACCAACTCACGCGATGAGGTCGCCTACCTCGTTTCTCTCGGCGTTGATGTGCTCGTGGTGGATCACCACCGTTCCAAAGAGGCGCCGATGACCTCGGGCATCCTGATCAATCCCCACGCGCATGACGAGGCGGGGGACGACGAGTGGCGTAATCTCTGCACCGTCGGTCTCGTTTTCAAACTTGTGCACGGTCTCGTCAAAGAGCTCCGCGCCGAGAAAGACGAGATCGCTCACTCCATAAAGCTGCGCGATTATCTCGATCTCGTTGCCCTCGGCACCGTGGCAGACCTCGTGCCTTTGCTCGGGGAGAACCGCACCATGGCCCGCCATGGCCTGCGCATCCTTCAAAACGCAGAGCGGCCCGGTCTCCGCGCACTCATGGAGGTCGCCGGTGTGCGCCTCGGGCAGACGATCATGCCTGTCGATGTGTCCTTCCGTCTGGGCCCTCGCATCAACGCTTCCGGTCGGCTCGCCGACGCCGCTCTTTCCGTCGAGCTCATGCTCAGTGGAGACGCGCGCTTCTGCCGGGAAACCGCCCGCCAGCTGGATGATTTCAACCGCGAGCGTCAGGATATCGAACGCGCCATCACCGAAGAGGCCGAGCGCATGGTGGAGACGCAGTATCGGGACGCCCCCGGCATCGTGCTCTACGCCGACGGCTGGCACCCCGGCGTGGTGGGTATTGTGGCCGGGCGTATCTCCCGTAAATACCACCGTCCGTGCATCGTGCTGGGCAACGAAGGTGTGCTCGCCAAGGGCTCCGGTCGCAGTGTCGATGGCATTAATCTTATTGAGATCCTGACGGAATGCTCGCCTCTGCTTTCGAGCTGGGGTGGCCATCCGATGGCCGTGGGCGTCGCCCTCGGCAAGGAGCATCTGGATACATTTCGCGCTGCTTTTGCCGAGGGTATCACCCGCTGGACCCAGGGTCGCACCAATCAGCGCGAACTCACCATCGCCGCATGGATCAACGCCGAGCAGGTGAATGATTCGCTGATGGAGGAGCTGGATTTGCTGCACCCCTTTGGCCAGGGCAACGCAGAGCCCATCTTCGGGCTTCGCCGCGTGGTCTTGCGCCAGCGTCCGGAAGTTTTCAAGGGGCAACATTTCCGTTTTCATCTGGAAGATGCTCAACGCCGCCGTCTCTTCGGCGTCGCATGGAAGATGGCCGACCGCATACCCCCGTTGGGAGTCCCGCTCGACTTTGCGGTCGAGCTGGCTTGGAACCACTTCAACGACCGTAAATTGCTGCAGCTCGAGTTGGTCGATTGGCGCCCGAGCGAGTGAGTTCCGGATCTTGGCCGCGCATGGCTGCTTGAGCGGTTTAACCGGCGAAACGCTCCGCTGCGGTTTTCGCCGGTCAGACCCTCTTTTTGATTTTCACCTAGCGCGCGCGCCAAAGCCGCGCACTTTGTCGGATATGGGAATGTTCAAGCTCAAGTCCGACTACGCGCCGACCGGCGACCAGCCGCAGGCCATCGCCGCGCTGTCGGCCTCGCTGCTCGCGGGTAACAAGCACCAGACGCTTCTCGGTGTCACCGGCTCGGGCAAGACCTTCACCATGGCCAACCTGATCGTTGCGCGGGACCGCCCCACGCTCATCATCTCGCACAACAAAACCCTCGCCGCCCAGCTCTACTCCGAGTTCAAAAACTTTTTCCCCGAAAACGCCGTCGAATACTTCGTTTCCCACTTCGATTTCTACCAGCCCGAGGCCTACGTTCCGTCTTCCGATACTTTCATTGAGAAGGACTCTTCCATCAACGAGGAGATCGAGCGCCTGCGCATCGCCGCTTCCAGTGCGCTTGTCTCGCGCCGCGATGTCATCGTGGTCGCCTCGGTATCGTGCATCTACGGCCTAGGCTCGCCCGACGACTTTAGGGAGCAACGCATCTCGCTTGAGCGTGGTGGCATCCTTCCCCGCCAGAAACTCTTGGAGCGTCTGGTGGACAATATTTATTCGCGCAATGATTACGAACTCAAGCGCGGCACCTTCAGGGTGCGCGGAGACGTGGTGGACATCATGCCCGCCTACCTCGAGCAGGGGCTGCGGGTCGAGTTCTGGGGCGACGAGATCGAGGCGCTGAGCGAGTTCGACGCCACCACCGGCGAGGTCATCCGCTCGCTTGATAAATTCGATCTCTATCCGGCGAACCAATACGTCACCAGCAAGGACAAGCTGGGCGACGCCGTCGCCCGCATCAAGGCCGAGCTCGATCAGCGCGTGGCGGAGTTCGAGGCCAAGGGTCTGCTGCTAGAGGCCCAGCGCATCCGCATGCGCACCAACTATGATTTGGAGATGCTTCAAGAGATGGGCTTCTGCAACGGGATCGAGAACTACTCCCGCCATCTCGCTGGTCGCGCCGCCGGTGACCGGCCCCTTTGCCTGATCGACTTTTTTCCCAAGGATTTCCTCCTGCTGATCGATGAGAGCCACGCCACGGTGCCGCAGGTAGGCGGGATGTTCAACGGCGACAAGGCGCGCAAATCGGTGCTGGTGAACTTCGGCTTCCGTCTGCCTTCGGCGCTCGATAACCGGCCGCAGAATTTTGATGAGTTCATGTCGATCACCGACCAAATCGTCTATGTCACGGCCACGCCCGCGAAATTCGAGCTGGAGCGGTCTTCCGTCATCGCCGAGCAGGTCATCCGGCCTACCGGCCTGCTCGATCCGATCATTACCATTCGACCGACCAAGGGGCAGGTTGAAAACTTAATCGCCGAGTGCCGTCGCGCGGTCGAGGCCGGTGAACGTGTGCTGGTGACCACGCTCACCAAACGTCTCGCCGAGGACCTTACCGCTTTTTTCCGCGAGGCGAAGTTGAAGGTCGAGTATCTGCACAGCGATATCGACGCCATCGAGCGGGTGGAGATCCTGCGCAACCTGCGTCAGGGTAATTTTGATGTGCTTATCGGCATCAACCTTCTGCGCGAGGGTCTCGATCTCCCCGAAGTTGCGCTCGTGGCCGTGCTCGACGCCGACAAGGAGGGTTTTTTACGC
The DNA here is from genome assembly GCA_000972765.1 of Verrucomicrobia bacterium IMCC26134. Classification (GTDB taxonomy): domain Bacteria; phylum Verrucomicrobiota; class Verrucomicrobiia; order Opitutales; family Opitutaceae; genus IMCC26134_A. Next base: position 1,698,323 of record CP011265.1, read on the forward strand.
AGCGAGACCTCACTCATCCAGACCTCCGGACGGGCTGCGCGTCACGAGCGTGGACGGGTGCTTTTTTACGCTGACACCATCACCAACTCCATTCAGCGCACCCTAGACGTGACCGGGGCGCGTCGCGCCAAGCAACTCGCCTACAACGAGTCCAACGGCATCACGCCGCGCGGGGTGAAGCGCGCGACCCAGTCCAGCCTTCACGTTTACGATGGCTCGGGTAAACGCCCCGAGGATGACGTCGACATCGTGGACGAGAGTCGTCCCGAGGATGTGGCGGCCGTGATCGCCGAGTTGGAAGACGAGATGAGCGAGGCTTCGTCCCGTCTGGAGTTCGAGCGTGCGGCGGTCTTGCGCGACCAGATCAACGCGCTGCGCAGTGGCGATTTCCGCAAAGCCGCGCAGGCGCGCGAGCAAAAGGGCAAGGGGGGGAAGAGCCGCGGTGCCTATCCCCGTGGCGCCGCGCAGAAACGCCGGGGCTGAATGACCCGCGCGTGGTAGTTTACCGGCCGGGGATTTTGCCTTGGCGCTGCATTTGCTCCATCTGGCGCATCATCTTTTTGCCGCCGCCTCCTCGCATCATCTTCATCATTTCCTGCATTTGCTGGAACTGTTTGAGGAGCTGGTTGACCTCGACGACCTTAACGCCCGCGCCATTGGCGATGCGGAGCCGGCGGCTGCCGTTTAGCACGGCCGGCTTGCGGCGCTCCTGATAGGTCATGGAGAGGATGATCGCCTCGGTGCGCTTCATGCCGGTTTCGGCGGCGTCTTCGTCTATCTTCATGCCGCTCATGCCTGGCATCATTCCCATTATGCCGCCGAGTGAACCCAGCTTCTTGATTTGCTGCATCTGGGCGAGGAAGTCTTCGAGGGTGAAGTCGGCCTTCTTCATCTTCTCGGCCAACTTCTCCGCTTCCTTCTGGTCGATCACCTCGGCGGCTTTTTCAACCAGCGAGACGACGTCGCCCATGCCCAGGATGCGGGAGGCGAGACGGTCGGGGTAAAAGACATCGAAGTCCGCTGTCTTTTCGCCGGTGCCCACGAATTTGATGGGCACACCGGTGATCGACTTGATGGAGAGCGCGGCGCCGCCACGGGCATCGCCGTCGAGCTTGGTCAGGATCAGGCCGGTGAGCTTGAGCGCGTCATGGAAGGCCTTGGCGACGTTGACCGCTTCCTGGCCAAGCGCGCCGTCGGCGACGAGGATGATCTCGTCGGGCTGGACGCGGGCGCTGAGTTTTTTAACCTCTTCGATGAGATCGGCGTCGATCTGCAGACGACCGGCAGTGTCGAACAAGATCAGGTCGGCGCCGGCGGTCTGGGCGGCGGCGAGGCCGGCCGCGCCGATGGCGGGCACATCACGCGAAACTCGGTCAGCGTAGAAGCCGAGATCTTCCTGCTTGGAGAGGATTTCAAGCTGATCGATGGCGGCGGGCCGGTAGATGTCGCAAGCGACGGCAAAGGGCTTGGCAAAACCCTTTTTCTTGAGCAGGCGGCCGAGTTTCGCGGTGGAGGTGGTTTTACCCGAGCCATGGAGGCCGACCATGAGAATTTTGAGCGGTCGTGAACCGGAGAGCGTGTTGGTCCCTTCGCCGAGCAGGGAGACGAGCTCGTCGTTGATGATTTTGACGATCTGCTGGCCGGGGTTGACCCCCTTGAGCACCTCCTGGCCGACGGCCTTGGCTTTGACGCGCTCGATAAACTCCCGGGTGACGCGGAAATGGACGTCGGCGGAGAGCAGCGCCGTGCGCACCTCCTGGAGGGCAATCTCCATGTTGGCCTCTGAAAGTTGGCCCACGCCACGGAGGTTTCGGAGAGCGGAAGAGAGTTTTTCGGTGAGCGAGTCGAACATGAGAGTTTGGCAACGTGAGTGTCGGCAGGCTCGCTGGCAAGTCGTGCGGCGGTCGCTTGAAGTTTTGTTAGGGCTGGTTTCAGCCGTCAGTGCATAGGTTTATCGCGATGACATTGAGGAATTGCTTTTTTCCTTACGTTCTAAGTCTAATGTTAAACACCCATATGAAAAACCCTATTATTGCCTCCTCTCGATTCGTGTCTACGGCCACCCTTCTCGCACTCGGATGCTTGTTTGCACCTCTCAGTTCAGTTGCCGATACGATGGCGACCAGCAGCTCAAATAGTTCCGTTACCATTGCAACGACCGAGGCCGCGACCGCGGGCAAACCGGACGCCAAGCTGAAGGAGGAAAAGGCCAAGAAAAAGGCGGAAAAAGCGAAGGCTAAAGCAGATAAGGCCGCCGCCAAGGCGAAGTCCGACGGCAATAGGGCAAAAGTCCATGTAAAGACCGATGCCAAGGCCGCACCGGTTGCCCCCGTTGTCAAAAAAGAGACCACGGTTTTGAAGCCTCAGGTTGATGCCGCTGCAAAACCCAAGGTTGCGGCCGCACCGGTTGCTCCCGTTGTCCAACAGAAAGCCGTCGCCCAGCCCGCCGCAGACGCTGAGAAAACCGCCACAGCAGCCAAGAGCAAAGCGGACGCGGAAAAGTTGGCCGCTGACGCCAAGGCCAAACAAGAAGTTGCCGCCAAGAAGACGCCCAAGAGCACCAAGCCCGGCAGAAAGTGGTATAAATTCGGCTTCGACCAGACCGCTTCGTCCGACTCAGAGGAGTTCGTTAGGTAAGCCAGCCCGCCAGTTTTTTACCCAGCCGTTTGTATCGGCTGGGTATTTTAAAAGCCGGGATAACCTAGTATCCCGGCTTTTTCGTGCCTGCGATGTCTGCGCCCTTTCACGGCTACATTTCGAGTTCTTATCCGCGGGGATTACGGTTGCATGTGAAAACAGAGACGAATGGCTGTGTGATCTATTCCCCAAAGGCGCAAAGCGCCTCGATCGCGGCCGCGGAGCCATCGCGCAGCCAACCGTCGAGCTGGGCCTGGTCTTTGAGTTGCTGGCCTCGGATGCGGGGAACGGCGATGAAGCGGGTGTCGCACTCGGAAAGGGCGCTCATGTCACCCCATAGTTTTTCGAACTGGGCGACGGGGAGGATGTCTTCCTGGCCGTTGCCCCAGCGTTTTTTGACTTCTTTGAGGGTCACGTAGGTCGGCATGCGCGCGGCGAGTTTACGCACGCCGGCGAGCACACGGTCAGGGGCGTTCAACGCGGCGCGGTCGAGTCCGAAGAGGGCGAGCAAGGAGTCGATGCGGATCCAGCAGGTCGCGGTGTTGTAGTAGGTGAGGACGAACTCGTCCTCGTCGCGCGGCAGGGCGAGGCCTTCGACGAGACGGAGCTGGCCGTTGACGCGCGCCAGGCCACCGCCGCGGTCCTCGATGCGGCGGCGAATGACTTCGAAGCTGAGCGTCGCGCCGGATCGCAGGTGGTGGCCGAGCACCGCCGGGTCGAGGCTGGCGCCGAGGGTGTCGATGTTATGCAGGAGCAAGGTCTCCAACTGCGGGCGGGAGGCGAGGAGCTCGCGCAGGGTGCCGTTGAGGAGTAGGTTCGCGATCTCATACCAGTGGCCCACGGGGTGGAGCGACTGGTTGGGGATATTGTCGGTGTAGTCGCCGGCCTCGCCGGCGGTGGCAGCCCAGTCGAGCAGGGCTTTTTGCACGCTGCGGCGCATCTTTTCCTTTTGCGGGTCAAGCTGCTGGTGGGCGACTTCCTCGAAGGAGAAACGCAGATCGCGCACCGTCGGGATGAAGCGCAGGCCGATGGAGCGGCCGGGCGAGAGGCGGACTTCGCCTTTGTATCCGAAGAATTCTGACGTTGAAAGGAAGTCTGCGGTGGCGTCGTGGGTCAGGTGGCTGGTGGTGAAAAGGTGTGGTGCGTCGCCGCCGTGGGCGAGGGCGGCGGAGCGGGTTTTGGCGAGGTGGGTCTCGACAAAGCTGCGGTGGCGGCCGGCGAGCTTGGCAAAGGGGTGCAGGGCCTTGACCGTGCCCGCGCCTTGGGTCCAGCGGCTGCCGGCGCCGGCGGCGAGGGTGACGACCGCCACACTGCCGGCGGCGAGGGCTGAGCGGCCCAGGCGCAAGGCCTCGGCGTCGGTGGCATCGAGCGGGGCGACGTCGCCGGGGCGGGCGTCCTCGACGAGGGCGGAGGCGGGCAGGCGGTTTTGCGCGAGACCTATGCGGCCGGTGCGGAGATCGTCGCGGATGCGCTCGTGTTGCACGGGATCGAAGCCCTGGGCGGCGAGCAGGTCGCGGAGGGTTTCGTTGCCCGAGGAGGCGGCGGACGCGGAGGATTTTTTTGCGGCGGGCGGGAAGATGCGGGCGATGAGCGGCTCGATGAGCGGGCGGTCGCCGGCGAGGAGTTGGTGGCCGGCGAAGCGGTCGAGTTCGGCGCGCGTCTCGGGGCGGAGGGTGCGAGGATCCTGGCGGAGCCAGCGCGGGACCATCATCAGGTAATACTCCGGCGAGAGCATGGCGGCCGGGCCGGCACGGAGGTGGGCGAAGGAGCCGTTTTCATTGAGGTCGAAATCGTAAACGACCGGGTCCATCGCGAAAGGCAGGGCGTGTTCGAGGGCGCGTTTGGTGCGGCGCATGAGCGCGAGGATTTTCGGCACGGCGGAGGCGCGGTGCGCAGGGTCGATCCAGAAACCCATGCCTCCGCCGGACATTCCCCCGAGCATGACGAAGCCGCGAAAGGCGTCGCCGAGCTCGGCACGGGCCTCGGAGACGAGGCGCTCGGTGTAGGCATTGGATGCCCACGGGATGATGGCCTGGAGGGGGCCGAAGAAATTGCGGGTGGTGAGCTCGGCCACTCGGCCCACGTCGCCGGCCTGAAGGGCTGCGACGAGATCGCGCAGTATGGCCTGCGCCTCGTTGCGGGCGGCGGCCTCGCGGGGCAGGCCGAGGAGGTATTTTTCGGTCACCATTTCGAGGATGGGACCGACGTTTTGGGACATGCCTCCGTGAACGAGCACGAGGCTGTCGCGCAGGGCCTGGCGGGTGGCGGGCGAAATCAGGTCGGGACCGAGGAGCTGATGGCGCGGGAGGAGGCGGCCGCGCGAGACGCCGTGTTCGCTGTCGCCGGGGAGGGCGGCCTCGCCACGGATGAATTTTATGCCGGGCCAGACGCCGCCGGAGTCCTGCCAACCGCCGCCAGAGCCGCCAAGCCATTCGCCTAGGATGGCTCGGCTGGCGATGGTGCGGCGTTCGTCCTCGTCCAGTCCGCCGGTGAGACGGGCGGTCTGGCCGGTGGCGCGCATGAGCAGCGAGATGAGACAGCCGAGGAGATTGGTGGAGACGGCGAGGCGTGAACCCTTGGGAATGTCGCGCACCTGGGAAACGATTTCGAGGCCGCGACCGTGGCCGGCGAGAGTGGCGAGCAAGTCGGCGAGGGCGTGGCCGGAGCCTTCGAGGCCGGAGGGGATCAAGCCGGAGGCGATGACGGCGGCTTTGAGCAGGCCGAGGTAGTCCTTGGCGAAGTCGAAAACATCCGCGAGATCGGTCAGGTCGGCGGAGACGCCGAGGTCCACCGAGACGAGGCGGAGCACGGGCTCGTCGATGACACGGAGAAAAGCGCAGACGGGCGGGCGGGTGTCGGCGTCGCGGCCGTGAACGCCGAGGTTGACCGAGAGGTTGAGGACCTGCGCGCCTTCGGGGTAGTCCATGCCGAGGAAGAAGATGTCGCTCCACGCGGCGTGGGAGAGGTCGAGGCGGACGGCGGTCTCTTCGGCGAGCACGGGGTAGGGCGTGTCGGGGTGGGCGGAGTCGCGGGCGAGCAGTTCACGGCGCAGACGCAGCGGGTAGTCGAGCGGATGTCCCATGCGGAACATCCATTGGTTGCCGCGCACCTTGCGGACGGTTTTCTGGACTTGGGCGGCGAGGGTTTTGAAGGCGAGACCGTGGTAGGCGGCGGCGAAGGCGCTGCTCAGGGCGTCGCTGGAGCCGTGGACGCGGCGGTGCTCGTGATAAACGGCGAGCGCCTCTTCGAAACGGCGGGCTAGCGCGAGCTTGTGTCCGGCGTAGGGCACGAGGCCGCCGCCGCCGGCGGGGAAGTGGGGCGGCAGGTAGTAGCGGTGGACGGCAGAGAGAAAAAAGATCGCGCGGACGCCGTGGTAAAAGTTAGGAGTGGCACGGCGGAAGTCCTCGAGTTTCGCGCAAAAGATTTCGAGTTCGGCCTGGTCGGCGGAGCGGCAGAGGGAGTCGAAGGTTTGGCCCGCGACGGGGCGTCCTTCGGCGAGGGCGAGCAAGGTGGCGTCCATGGGGCGGGGAATGGCGGCTTACTTGCGCAGGGTGGCGTCGAGGGCGAGTTCTTCGGCGAGGACGGCGAGGATGGCCTCACGGGCAGGTCCGTGCAGGCCGAGGGCGAGCTGGGCGCGGAAGACGCCGAGGCGCGCTTCCAGGTCTGCGCGCCGGCCGGAGAGGCGCACGGCGAGGTATTTTTCGCGAGTGGCCAGAGTGGCAAGGGCGGGGGAAAGACCGAGGCGTTCGGTCGGCGTGGCGACTCGGGCGGTTTCGAGCAGGGTAAAGACCGTCGGCGTCAGCACGTGCATGCCAAAGAAGCAAAGGTAGTGGCCGAGACGGAGGCCGGGCACGACGCAGGTTTGCTCTGCGACGGTGGGCGTGGGTTTCTCTATCACGCTCTCGATTTGGTAGAGATCGTTGCGGCCGGTGACGAGGGAGCCGGCGATGGTGCCGTAGTGGCAAAGCAGGCTTTCGGGCGTGGGTTGCACGGCGGAGAGCGCGCAGCCCTCGGCGCGGGCGAGGTCGAGGAGTTGCTTGGTGCAACTGGACTCGCCGCCGCCGACGTAGAGGTGGTCGCTGACTTGCAGCAGGAATGGATTCGCGCCGACGAATTCGCGACCGCAGAGCACGGCGTGTCCATAGCCGAGAGGGGCGGGTTGTTCGACGAGCGTGACGCGTTGCCCGTAGACAGAGAGCACGGCCTCGTAGGCGGGGCGGTCGGCGGGGCGGATGATGACGCCGACTCGCTCAACTCCGGCTGCGAGCATCTCGTCGATCTGGATGACAATCACCGGCTTCCAGTCGCCATGGCGGTCGGTCAGGTTTTGGAGCGGGAGGCGACGTTCGTCGGCGCCAGCGGCGGTGATGAGGGCGTGTTTGACCTGGGTGCTCATGGTGAGGGGACGATGGGGGCGTTGATTTAATGCAGGGGATTCAGCGTCAGCAGTGCGAAAAGACGCAGACCGGGGGCATGCGTCAATCAGGCGTTGAGCTCGAAACCCAGGTGGCGGGCGAGGCGTTGCTCGCGCAGCCCGTAGAAGGCGGCATAGGCGCGGATACGGGCGCTGATGGCGGGGCGGCGGCGGGCGAGTTCGGGCGAGTCGGACGAGTGCTCGCGCACGGCGGCGATCATGAGGTTTTTTGAGGTGTGCTCGGGTGAAATGAACTCGAAGACCTTGGTGCGGTAGCCGGCGTATTCGAGCAACTGGGCACGCAAGCCCTCGGTGACGATCTCGGCTTCGCGCTCTTGGAGGATGCCGTGGCGCAAGGCGTCGTGCAGCACGGGCGGCGCGGTGAGCTGGGCGCGGATTTCGCGGTGGCAGCAAGGGGAGACGACGAGCAGACGCGCGCCGGCGGCTATGCCGGCTGCGAGAGCGTCGTCGGTGGCGGTGTCGCAGGCGTGGAGGGCGATCAGCGCGTCGAGAGGTGCGGTTGAAGCCTCATTCGAGGAAGGATTCACGGGGGTCGGGATGTCGCCGGCTACGAAGCGCAGGTGCGGCGCGAAGCCGTGCACCGCCGCGATGCGATTGCATTCGGCGACGAGTTCCGGGCGGCGTTCGATGCCGGTGATGTCAGCGGCGCCACGAAGAATAGAGGCGGTGGCGAAGGTGAGATAGCCTTTTCCGCACCCCATGTCGGCGATGCGCAGCGGACGATCGAAGGGCACGGCGGAGTTGCCAGCGGGCAGATCGAGCTCGGTGTGGTGGGTGTGGAGACCGGCCTCACCGAGGAGATGGGTGAGCAGTTCGGCAAACTTCTGAATCTGGCGAAATTTACCCGCCATACCCTCGCGCGGCTGGCCGTGGGGATTGGTGACGCCCAGGGCGTGCAGCCAGGGAGCCGAGGCCGTGACCGGGTGCGCCTTTGCCTGATCGTTGCCGTCGGGTGAAGGCGGAGGAGCGGACGTGACGGCACGCGAGATGAGTTTCAGGCGGCCATCAGGCAGCGTCTGCAACTGGTGGCTATGCAGCGGGGTGAAGAGATGGGCGTCGGCAAAGAGAGTGCCGAGCAGGGGCTCAAGTTCGGCCAGTGCCTCGGCGGGCGGGTGGTTTTTGGTGATGTCGTTCGAGGCGTGGCGCCACAGGAAAGCGAACTGCGGTCCGGCCTTGAGGGTGACGGGGCGGACGTAGAGGTTGCGCAAAGTCGCAGGCGCGGCAGCAGGCAGCGGTTTGCCCAGAGTGAGCTTGACCAGCGTGCCTTGGGTGACGGCGGCACGGAGCTGCACAAGGAAACGATCACGGGCATCAGACGGGGGGACGGTGGCGGTCATGTCGCATGATTTGCCCAATACGTGAAAGTTGGAACCACGGATTTCGGGCAATTCATCGTTTGCAGGTGCTCTTTGCGACGAGACGCCGGCATTCGGAGCACGCTGCAGTGCGATCACGGGGCGCATGAGTTCTGATATAAAATAAGGAAGCAGTCGTTGTATTTTTTTAGTAGGTGATGCGTGGCGTTACGCCACGCATCACGCTTGCGCACCGGTCACAGCCCAGCACCGTTTAAAGGATGACCGCCAAGGCTGCATCATTCGGCACGAAGACCCGCTCGTTTGTCCTCATCGACGATACTGCAACCCTGCGCGAATTGCTAAAGGATGCGCTCACGCGTCGGTTCGCACCCTGCGAAGTGCGGGATTTCGTAGACGGCAAAGACGGGCTGAAGTCGTGTCTCGCATGCGCCCCGGACCTGCTGATCGTCGACCTCTATCTCCGGGATACGGATGGCCGTGAAGTCATACGCGAACTGCGTCGTAAGGGACTCCAATTGAAAATAATCGTTCTAACGGCGCATCCCGATGCGAGTCTGCCGGCTGAGCTGGTGGGCTTGGGCGTGGCTGGTTTCGTGGACAAGAACTCGCCCATGGAGCAAATAGAACGCGCGGTGCAGCGGGTGCTAGATGGAGGCATGTTTTTCTCTGCGGCAGTGCCGCCACCGGTGCCTGCGATCGGAAGTGAACTCGAACTGCCACGGATGGGCGCGGAGGCGCTGTCCGAGCGTGAAAAAGAAGTGGTGCGACTCGTGGCGCGCGGATTTTTATCCAAGGAAGTGGCCGACAAGCTCGGGCTCAGCACGCGCACGGTGGAGAAGCACCGTTCGCGCATTTTGGCCAAGCTTGGTCTGCGCGACGTGCCTTCTCTCGTGCGCTGGTGCCTTCGCAACGGGCTGGGCTGAATTACGCCGCCGGGTTCACCCAGGCTGGCACTGGCAACTCGGTCATCAGACGGACGCCGGCGGGGGCGGCGAGCAGGCGCGGAACGATGTTAATGAGTGAAGCCACGGTTGCGGAGTCGCCGGCAACGCCTCCATTTAGCGTGAGGTGGAGGGCCGGGTCACCGGCGATCACGATGGTATCGTGCGGGTTCTTGGCATCGAGGAACATCTGGAGATCCAGAATCAGCTTTGCTTCTCCCTTGACGGTGCCAATGGCACGCTGGTGCAGACCGCAGGTCTGGCCTTTGGCGACGGTGAAGAACTTTGTTGTGATGGGGCCTGGTGCGATCACGGGCTCGCACGTCTCCTCGATTTTATCGAGCTGCCATCCCATGGCATGAGCGAGGAGGGCTAGAGACTGCTGGAAGCCGGCGTGGCCGGCTTTGCCGGCGGCGAATTTGGCGCGGAAGGCATCGGGATCCTGTCCGCTGCCGATCTTGGCCTGAAGCGGTTGACGGCGGGTGGCGGCATTGACTACGCGTTCGACGTAGATCGAGTCCACCCGGCGGCTGACGCCGGTGAGGGTGATGGGCAGCACATCCATGACGAAACCCGGATTCACGCCGGTGCCTACGACGCGCGCTCCGGTGCGGCGGCAAAGCGCATCATACTCGGCGGTTAGCTCAGGCGTTTTGAGTGCGGGGAAGATCAGTTCTTCGCAAGTAGAGGCCACGCTTACGCCGGCCTCGAGGGCGGGCCTGACCTGGGCGAAGGATGCGGCTGCGCTGGAACCTGCGGTGTGGAGGATAACGTCGGGCTTCACCCCTGCGAATAGTTCACTTAGCGAGGAGTAAACCAAGGCGCCGCCGAGGGTGGGAACGCCGGTGAGCTCGGCGAGAGATCTGCCGATCTTGGCTGGATCGATGTCGACACCGCCAACGATCTCCAGCCACGATTGGGTGGCTGCAAGCTTGAGTGACTCGATGCCGATGGGACCGAGACCGAATTGTGCGACTTTGATTTTTTGCATGGTGAAAATGGGTCCGTCTACAGACAAACACATTTAAAACTTTGTGACGCGAAACAGAAAAGGGAATCCAGACTATCGCCCCGTCGTTGCGGACTTCTACGCAATGACGAGAGCTTGCGGTCTACGCTAAGATGATTGCGATCACGCGCCTTTTGGCGCCTTCAGCAGAACCCTAAAAATCGTAATACCTCATGACGCTCACTCTCGCCCCTTGGTGGCTGTTAATCCTTGCAGTCCCGGTGTTGTTGTTGGGTGAGGGCGTGCAGCGCAGGGTGGACTGGTTTTCACGTTTTAGTCTGCCACCCCCGGTCGTTGGTGGATTGTCGGTTAGTCTGATCATTTTGGTTTTAAGCCTCGTCGGGGTATTGAAGCTTAATTTTGTTACCAAGGTGGATTGGGCGTTGTGGAACTGGGTGGTCACTCCTGGCTTGGGCTGGGGAACGGGCGGCGCGAAGAACCTCACCCTGCCAATGCTGGTGGGGTTTTTCACGTGTGTCGGGCTCAATGCGACCTGGCGGTTGGTCAAAGGCGGCAGCGCTGGTTTGGTGGTTTTCTGGGTCGTATCTACGGTGCTCGCGGTTTTCCAGAATGTGGTGGGCGTGGCTCTGGCGAAATTCCTCGGTGAGTCGCCTTTGCTTGGTGTGATCTGCGGCAGCCTGACGCTGACCGGGGGGCATGGCACGGCGATGGGCTTTTCGCAGACATTCGTGCAGGCGGGTTTTCCTGCCGCGGCCACGGTCGGGGCGGCTGCGGCGACCTTTGGTGTGGTATGTGGCAGTCTCATCGGCGGTCCGCTGACGACCGGTCTGATCCGTAAACACACGTTGAAGCCGAGCGCTGGAGCCAAGGGACGTTTCGCGACCCACGATGCGGAGGGTGGGGACGCAGGCTGGTTGGACCTGTTGCGCGCCTTGGTAAAAAACGGCCGTGTCACCTTGCTGCACATTGCCGGCCTGTTTGTGATCATCAAACTTGGCGCGGGGCTGAGTCACGTTTTACAGCAGGCAGGGCTGCTGTTTCCTTCCTACATGGGCGCATTGCTGGTCGGACTGCTGGTTCGCAACGCACTCGACCTTGCGGGGCTGCCTTGGATCGATAACCGGGTCGTGGATATTATGGGTGCCGTCTTACTCGCGGTTTTTCTGACGATGACGATGGCCAGCTTGAACTTGGTCGAACTGGCGGGGACAGCGGGCCCGATGTTGGTCATTCTCACGGCCCAGATTCTAGTGGTGGCGCTGTTTGCGCGCTGGGTGGTTTTTCGCTGCATGGGACGCGATTATGAGGCGGCGATCATGACAGCCGGTTTTTGTGGTTTTGCACTTGGGTCCACTTCCAATGCGGTGGCGAACATGGATTCGCTTACCAAGCGCTTCGGGCCGGCGCCTCGTGCCTTTTTGATCGTCCCGACCGTGGGCGGACTGCTCGTCGATTTGACCAATTCCTTCAATATCACTTGGTTTTTGAACATCCTCAAATGAGTTCACCGCGACCGCTGGCGCTGCTGTTCGCGGTGTTTTTCATGCCCTTGAAGGGTTTTTCCCTGTCGCCGGTGGTGACCACTTCGCGAGGCCTGCTGGTTGCGGCGGAAAGGCATGCGGCAGAGGCTGGCGCGGCTATTTTGCGCAAAGGCGGAAATGCCGTGGATGCGGCAGTCACGACTGCGCTCACGCTTGCCGTCACTTACCCGCGCGCGGGTAATATCGGTGGCGGCGGTTTTATGGTGGTGCGCCTGGCGGATGGCACGGCTACGGCTTTTGATTTTCGTGAAATGGCGCCTGCCGGGGCGACGCGCACGATGTATCAGGATGCCGAGGGGAAGTTGGTGAAGGGACGTTCCACCGAAGGCCACCTTGCGGCTGCGGTGCCTGGCACGGTCGCGGGTTTGTCTCTGGCCATGCAGCGTCTGGGCTCAGGCAAGATGGCATGGGCGGAGCTGGTGGAACCGGCGCGCGCCTTGGCGGAAAAAGGCTTCGAGGTGACCGATGCGATGGCGGAGGATTTGCGCGCCAGCGCTGATTTAATGGGGGACAATGCTGCGGCCCGGAGGATTTTTTTACGCGATGGAAATTTTTACCGCGCAGGCGAGACCATGCGCCAGCCGGAGTTGGCTGCAACGCTTGGGCGTTTGCAGGCGGAGGGGCCGAGGGAGTTTTACACCGGCCGCACGGCCGAGCTTTTGGCCTCCGACATGGCGGCGCACGGTGGTCTCATCACCAAGGAGGACCTTGCGAATTACCGCCCCGTGGAGCGGGCTGTCCTGCGGGGGGCGTATCGAGGATATGAGTTGATTACGATGCCGCCGCCCAGCTCGGGCGGCATCGCACTGTTGCAGATGCTGGCGATGCTGGAGGGCCGCGACGTTTCCGCGCTGGCCCCGTCCGGAGCGGAAAAGATTCACCTCTTTGCCGAAACGATGCGACGTGCCTATGCGGACCGTGCGGCTTATCTGGGAGATCCCGATTTCACGAAAATCCCCGTCGCTGCGTTGCTTGATCCTGACTATCTGGCCAGACGTGCAGCGACGATTGATTCGAAGCGCGCCACCCCTAGCAAGATGATCGGAGGCGGTCTTGCATCGGTGACTGAGGCGGAAAAACCGGAGTCGCTCGAGACGACGCACTTTTCGGTGATGGATGCGGCGGGCAACGTCGTGAGCTGCACCTACACCATCAACGGCATCTACGGCTGCGGCGTGGTGGCGGGTGAGACGGGAATTCTACTGAACAACGAGATGGATGACTTCACTTCACGGCCCGGCTCGCCCAACGCATTTGGACTTGTCCAAGGCGAGGCGAATGCCATCCAGCCCAGCAAGCGACCGCTCTCCAGTATGACGCCGACGATCGTTTTGCGTGACGACAAGGTTGTGATCGTGACCGGCAGTCCAGGCGGAGCGACGATCATAAACACGGTGGTGCAAGTGATTACCAATCTGGTTGATCATCACATGACGCCGGCCGAGGCGGTAGCGGCGAAACGTTTTAATCACCAGTGGTTGCCGGATGCCATCACCCATGAACCCGGCTTCACGAGCGAGGCGGGGATGAAGGAATTGGCAGCGAAGGGCCACGAACTGCGTATGCGCAAACTCTACCCGACTGATCCTCCCCGCTGGTCGGGCACCCAAGGCAGTGCGGAAACCATCGTTGTCGATCCTGTCACCGGGGTGAGAACGGGAGTGCCAGATAGCAGGCGACCAGACACGGCTGCGGTGGCGGAGTGAGGATGCGTGCTAGGTTACTGCCGGCAAAAGGATGCGAAAAGTGGCGCCTTGCCCGGGCTGGGATTCAATTTCAAGCAGTCCATCGTGCATCGAAACCAGCTCGCGGGTGATGAACAGACCGAGACCATGCGATCCCTCTTGGCCGGTGGGCGTGGCGGAGAGCGGTTGAAAGGGCTGGAACATTTTAGAAAGGTCTTCCGGCTTCAGGCCGGGGCCGCTGTCGCGAACTTCTGCATAAACAAAACGTCCGGTTATGCCCACGCCCACCTCCACGTTGCCGCCGGAAGGTGTGAATTTGAGGGCATTGGCGATGAGATTATCGAGCATCTGGCGCAAGCGGGAGGCGTCGGCGAGAACGGCGGGTAAGGTATCGGGATCGGCGGCGGGCAGCAGATCGATGTTCAATTGCTTGGACTCGGCCAGCGGGCGGTAGTCGTCCACCGCATCGCGCGCGGCGGCCATAAGGTTGACGGGAGTGCGTAGGATTTGAATGCGACCGGCCTCGATGGCGGCGGAGTCCAGGAACTCGCGCACCAGACCGCCCATGTGGGCGGCGTCGGTGCGGATGTGGCGGGCGAGGTCGACCACTGAAGCGGTTTCCCCCGGGCATCGCTCGATGCGCAGGGCGGAGGCGGATACGGCGGAGAGAGGGGCCTTCAGATCATGGGCTGCGATCTGGAGAAGGCGGCTCTTGAGCCGAGCGGCTTGCTCTGCCTCGACGCGGGCGCGTTCTTCGGCGTGGTGCGCGGCACGCTCGGCTCGGAGGCGGGCTCGCTGGGCAAAGTAGATGATCGTGCCCAGGCCAAGAACGAGAGAGAGGCCCGCTCCGAGCAGGGCGTTTTGTTGCCGGCGGCGGGCGAGTTCGGCCGCTTTGGCCTCTTGATCGAGACGTAGCAGGTGGATTTCAGTTTCCCGACGCTCGGCCTGATAGCGGGCATCCAGTTCGACGACTCGCAACCGGCTTTGTTCGCTGAGCAATGCTTCGCGGTCGGCGGCGTAGTTGCGCTGATAGAGCAACGCGGAGCGAAGTTCACCTCGGGCCTCGTGGGTGCGGGAAAGTTCGCGGTGAATGCCGGCCAGCACGGCGGGACTGTTGAGGGGCTCGGCGATATCCAAGGCGGTGTGCAGCTCGGCGATGGCCTCGTCGAGACGGCCCAAGCGGCGCAAGGCGGAGGCGATGCGGCGGTGGCCGTTGGCAACGCGACGAGGCTGGTTGATGCTTTGGTAGGTGGCGAGCGCCCGCCTGAAGTCATTGAGGGCGGCGGACGGGTCGCCGGTGGCGAGGTCAATGGTGCCGAGGTTGGTGATGGAGTCGGCGGCGCCGATCCGGTCTCCGATGGCTTCTCTAAGGGCGAGGGCTCGGAGGTGGAGGGTGCGCGCTGCGGCGTAGTCGCGTTTGGCGAGTAGATTATTGCCGGTGCCGTTGAGCACATAGGCGATGCGGGAGCGCTCACCCCAGGCCTCGGCGAGGCGCAAGGCCTCGGAAAAGTGACGTGCGGCGGCGTCGAATTCTCGGGCTTCGGTGTAGGAGAGGCCGAGAGCATTATAGGTCGCGGAGAGGAGATCGGGGTCTGCCAAGGGCTCAGCCAGACGAAGGGTTTGCTGGAGGGTCTCTATGGAGGCAGGCAAATCGCCGACACTCCAGTAAGTGCGTCCCAGCACGAAGAGGAATGCGGCCTGGGCGGCGGTGTCGCGCGCTTGCTCGGCTTCAAGTGCGCCGGCACGGGCGAGCGTGAGAGCGACGGGGTAGTCACTACGACTGCGTGCCTGGTTTACCTCGTTAAGCCTTTCGGAAAAAGTGTCGGTGGCGGGACTGATAGTCACGGCGGACTCTTCCGGATTGATCGGTTCCTCGGTTAGCTCGCTCTCGGCTCCGAATGCAGCGCTGGAGAATAAGACCAGCAGAAGGGAAAACGAAAGGACGTGACGCGACATGGCTGGGCGGCAGGTTGATCAGCTCGGACAGGGAAGCAAACTCAGCGAGGGCATGGCGTAGAGATACCCTAACAGACGGCTTTGCGGTCGAGGACGTAAAGACACAGAGTAAGCTTTATATGAACACGTCGGGCTTTTTTTGCGCGGTAACTTTGATCCTCTTCGGGTCGCTTGAGAGTTACGCCGCGCCAATGCCGGTGCAGGTTGCCGAGGGGCGGAATGGCATGGTGGCGGCGGGGCATCCGGAGGCGACGGCCGCGGGTGTCGCGGTTTTGCAAGCCGGGGGTAACGCGGTGGACGCCGCAGTGGCGGTGTCCTTTGCACTCGGGGTCACCGAACCCTACGGCTCAGGCACGGGGGGGAAGCTATCCTTGGTCTATCGCGAGGCGAAAACCGGGCGTGTCTTGGTGGTAGAGGCGATGGATGAGGCCTCGCATCACTTGGTGCCGGCGGAGTTTCGGTCCCTGAGCACGGAGCAGCGCAGGGTTGGCGCGCAATCGGTGGCGGTGCCCGGGCAGGTAGCGGGCATCCTTGAAGCGCACCGCCGCTGGGGCTCGCTGCCTCGTGCGGAGCTGCTGGCCCCGGCTATAAAACTGGCCGAGTCCGGCTTCGAGGTGCGGTCAGCCCAAGTAAAGTTTTTCCGTGCACAGGAGGACAAGTTGCGGGCCAATGCCGAGCTCGGCCGCATCTATCTGCCCGGCGGCGCGCTGCCGGCATCGGGAGAAAGAATGCGCAATCCCGATCTCGCGATCACCCTGCGCCTGATCGCAGAGAAAGGTGCGCCCGGGTTTTACCAAGGCCCGGTGGCGGAAGCGATGGTCAGGGCCTTGCACGATGCAGGCAGTCCATTGCAGACGGATGATTTCGCCTGCTACGAGGCCCGGGTATCAGAACCGATCCGGGTAAAGTTTCGCGGCGCGGATGTGTTCTCAGCGCCGCCTCCGGTGTCAGGTGGCGGTGTTTATCTACTCGCCTTGGCGGCACTGGATGAGACGCGTCCGGCGGGCGGATCGGTGCTAACCCCCGATGCGCTGGACAGTTTAATGAAAGTGTATCTGGAAGCAGATACAGCCTGCCGGGAGGTGTTGGGTGATCGTCCGGCATCGCGAGGCAAGTGGCAGGCGCTACTCGGGGCGGACCGGGTGTCAGCGCTTCGCAAACAGGCCCTGAAGCCGGCCGATGAGGCGACGACGACCGCGGCAATCGTCCCCTTGGTTTCGACGGATGATGACGGATTTGAAGCGATGGCGGCGGAGACGACGCACTTCGTGGTGATAGACAAAGCGGGGAACGTGGTGAGTGCCACGCAGTCGCAGAGCAACCACTTTGGCTCGGGGATTGTGCCGCCGGGCACGGGAGTGGTGCTGAACAACAGCCTGAGTAATTTCAACCGGATGGCCGGCAACCCCAATGAAGTCGCCGCTGGCAAACGTCCGCGTTCCACGATTACCCCGGCGGTGATCGTGAGGGACGGAAAGCTGGTGGCTGCGCTCGGGGTGCCGGGAGGCAGCCGCATCCCGAGTGCGATGGTGCAAGTGACGGCGGATTATCTGTTGTATGGCCGCTCGTTGGAAGACGCGATCGGTGCGCCGCGCTTCCATGCAGTGACGCGCAAGAGCGGGGATTCCACTAATCGCTATGAGACGGAAAAAGAGACGGATTACCGATTGGCAGAAGCACTGAAGATGAAGTTCGGCTGGAAAGATGGCACCGATGGCGACACCGAGTCGTTCGGCGGTTTTAATGCGGTGGAAGTAATGCCCGATGGACGGTTGCGGGGTTACGCAGACCAGCGCAGATCCAATACGGCGATGGGTTACTAAGGCATAGGTCCATCAATGTGTCATACCAACGTCCTATGATCTCCATAGCATTTTAAAGAAAACAGTAGCCGTTTTGAAGGCAGGGCGGGACCGCGGTCCAGCCCTGCCCCGGAGTGCCATGATTACGGCTACAGATTTATTTAAAAATGCTCTGGAGCGGCCGCTTCGTCTCGGCCATTCGCCTTCCGCTGTAAAAGCCGGAACACGGTCCTTGAACAACGGAGAATCGACATGGTTCGTCTGCAAAGCGTATGGGCTGTTGCGTCAGACCGATATGACTGCCTGCGGTGACAATCAGAAACTACCTGCAACCTTGAGGCGGAGGAATTTTTTTGAAGCGCCGCTAGTTGTCACAGTGTAAACTCGGCGGACACAGTTGGCGGGAAGATTGGTCTGGTCGGGGGCATTCACAACGTTGACGCCGGTGCTGGTCCAAGAGGCGGGCAGGCTGAGGTCGGCCGTCGTTTCGCCGCTGACCGTGAGAGCGCTGTCATTTGTGCGCACGACTGCAGTGAGAGAGAGTTCGGAGGCAGTCGTGCTGGTGGAGGGAGGCAGCGCGGATTCGGACGGGCTATTCGCACCGAGGGCATACTTCATGAGCGGGGACAGGCCGTCGACGCCGGGGATGGAAGCGTTGTTCATGGCTACGGTGACCGTGCGCGTGACGGGTGTGGCGATGTTGCCGGCGAGGTCGGTGGCAGTGTAGGTGACGGTGTAAACGCCTGGCTTGGCGGTGTTGACCGGATTGTTCGTATTGACGTTTACCGAGGGGTCTTGGTTGTCGGTGGCGGTGGCCCCGTCGTCGGTGTAGGTAGAGCCCCAGGCGACGGAGACGGAGGCGCTGCCGGTGCGGGTGATGACGGGAGGGGTAGTGTCGGAGGGAGCAGGGGTTCCGACCGTAAGTTGAAGGGTGTCGCCAGTGCTGTTCAAGCCCAGGGTGATGGACTCGCCGCCGAGGGTGCCGGTGGTGACGGACCCGAGAGCTCCGATGATAGGGGAAGTGCTCGAGATCAGCGGGTAAACGCCCGGCGCGTAGCCGCCGCCAGTGGTGAAGACGAAGTCCGCAAGGTCAACCGCACCCGAGCCGATGTTAAGCACCGCGCCCGGAGCGAGAGTGATGAGGTCGCTGGAAGAAGGCGTATCCAGATTGTATAACAGGGTAGCGGAACCGAGGTCGATATTTTGATTAAAGACCAGTGTTCCGACGGCAGCGGTTTGGGCATTATTATCGTAGCTGGCGATGTCGATGGTTGAACCGTTCGCAAAGGTGGAGTTTCCGTTAAAAGTGCCATTGCCACGCAGCGTGGTGCCGGCGAGCAGGGTGATGCCGGAAAGGCTGGCATTGCCGCCTATGGTGCCGCCGTTGACCACGAGTGTGCCGCCGCCGACCACGGTGCCTCCGGTGTAGGAGTAGCTGTTGCCTTCGAGCGAAAGAGAGCCGGGGCCGGTCTTGGTGAGCACGCCGGCTTGGCCGGAGACATCGCGCACGGAATTCAACAAGCGAAGGCTGGCGGATTCGTTGGTAACCTCGATCACGCTGGTGGCGTTGCCGACGCGCATACCGCGGTTGGCGCTGGAGGTCGTGGAGCTGTTGCCGGTGAATTGAAGCGTGCCGTTGGCTAAAATGAGGTGGTTGGTGTTTACGACCGTGGCGTTGCCAAGGCGGAGAGTGCTGTCGATGGAGAGCGTGCCGCCGTTCAACGTTAGGCCACCGCTGAAAGTATTGGTGGCGGTGAGAGTGAGGGTGCCGGGACCGGTTTTAGTGAGGGTGCCGTTTTGCGTGAGCACGTCTGCGATGACACCGTTGATGATAAACAGGCCTGCTGGATCGGCGACGTTGATGGTGCCGTTGGCGTTACCTAGTGCGAAGCCGCGGTTGGAGACGGAGGTGGTGGTCGTGTTTCCCGTTTTAGTCAGCGTGCCGCCGTTCAAGACCAGTGCGGTCGCGTTTAAGGCGAGCTCTCCGCCAAGACGGTTTGAGGTGGCGAATGAGACCGTTCCCTCTGCGATGGTGAGTCCGCCGCTGAACGTGTTCGCCACGTTTATAAGGGACAGGGTGCCGTTGCCGGTCTTGGTTATACCGCCAGTCCCGGTGATCATCGGGGTGGTGCCGTTGTTGACGCCATCAAAGGTAAGGGTGCCGCCGGAGTTGACTGCGAAGTTTGCCATTCCGGTGTAGGTGAGGTTGAGGCTCAAGGTCGCATTGGCATTGCGCGCAATGAGGGTGAGCGCGGGGGCAGTGCCGCCCTTTAAGACGAGTGCGTCGATATCAGGCGTGTTGAGATTTAGGGTGTTGTTGCCGGGGGTGGCTGAGCTGGAATTTCGCATCTCCAGGCCTCCGACAGGGAACTGGGAGAGAGAGTTGTCGAAGGTGACGCTGCGCAGCGTCGGGGAGTAGGCGGAGTTGGCGGTGGCGGTCATGGCCATGTAGGAGCCATTGCCCAGCACAAGTATGCCACCGTTCAGTGCGGTGCCGCCGATGACGAGATCGTCACCGGTCGCAGGGGCGGTCTCGGTATTCCAACTGGTGCCGGTGGACCACGTGCGGGCGCTGCCGGCGTTGGTGGTGTTGTTACCTCCGTCGAAGGTCAGGGTGGCGGCGATGGTGCTGCTGACGATAGAGAGGCAGGAGAGCAGCAGCAGGGACGTGGAGAGGCCGGAGCGTTTCATGAGATTAAAAGTCAGCGTGTAAGCGGAGCGAGCGGGGCCGGAGGGTAGAGGATGGGGGCAAGAAGCGGCGGGTTTTAGCGCGCGGCTCTACGGCGGCGATAGAGCGCAATGCCGATGACCCCGAAGCCGGCGAGGACGGTTAGGGCAGCGGGTTCAGGTATGGCGGCGACGGTCAGCGCGCCGCTCGTTTGGTCGAAGGAGAAGCTGCGGCTGTTCACAATGTCGGTGCCGGACCAGATGTCGCCGATCCGGCTTAGGCTCGCGGCATAGGTGCCGGCGATGGTAATGGTATCGAAGTTGCCGGACTTGGTCGAGAAATCGAACAGATCATAAGCCACGGCAGGGGGGACGGTCGGAGAGTAGCCGAAGTTGACGGTCAGATCTCCATTGTAGGTGAGGGCACCGGAGACATCAACGGCATCGTAACCGGTGCCACGACCGGTGCCGTTGACCTCGAAGACGGCGTTGGCGTCCACATGGTTGAGGGTGAGGTCGCCGGTGAAGGTGAGCAGGCCGGGGCTGTTGCCGGGGGCGAGGGTGCCACTATTGCCTATGGTGGTGACGCCGAGGATGGTGCCGGTGCCGCCCAGGGTGGCACCGGAGGTTACGAATTTACCGCCTGAGCCGCCGAGGGTGCCGTTGACGGAGAAGACACCGGAGCTGATGGTGGTGTTTCCCGTGACATTGATGATCGCGCCGGTGGCGATAGAGTTGGTGCCGGTGACCGCGAGGGTGGAGCTGAGGGCGATGGTATTGCCGGTGGTGCCGAGAGTGCCGCCTGAGGAGATGGTGGTGGCACCACTGAGGGTGGCGTTACCGGAGAGGCTGCCGCCGCTGGCTACGGTGACGGTGCCTGAGCCGCCGAGGGTGCCGTTGACGCCAAGGTTGCCGTTGATGGTGAGGCTGCCGGATGTCAAAGTAGTGGTGCCTGCTACGTTGACGGTGGAAGCGGCGGCGACGTTGCTGGCGCCGGTGGTGGTGAGGGTGCTGGAGAGGCTGAGGGTGTTTCCAGCCGTGCCGATGGTGGCGGAATTGAGGGTGACGTTACCTCCGACGGTGCCGTTGCCGCCGAGGGTGGCGCCGGAGGATACGGTGACCGCGCCAGTGCCAGTGCCGGACCCGGTGGTATTGGCGATGAGTAAGGTGCCGGAGCTTACCAGTGTGGTGCCGGAGTAGGAATTGTCGCCCGAGAGTCTAAGCGTGCCAAGGCCGGTCTTGGTGAGAGTGCCGGTTTCGCCGCTTACATTCTGCACGACACCGGTGATGGTAAGTGTTTTGGCCGAATCGACTAGGTCTATGGTGCCGCCGGACGAGCCGACCCTGAAGCCGCGATTGGCATCGGATGAACTGGTGGTGTTGTTCGTGTAGCGCAGGGTGCCGCCGTTGATTACGACTGCGCTGTCATTCGCGACGTTTGCCGGGCCCAGTCCTGCCGTGAAGTCCACGATGAGCGTGCCTTGAGCGATGACCAAGCCGCCGCTAAAGGTGTTGTTGCTCGAGGTCAGATAAAGATCGCCTGCGCCTGTTTTAGTCAGCTTGGCTGCGCCGCCAATAGCCTGATCCCAGGTGGTGGTGGTGACGACATTGAGGGTGCTGTTTGCCGTGAGAGTGGTGGCTCCGCCTGCGGCGGTGCTAAAGGTCTGGTTGCCGTTACTGGTAAGGTCTCCCAGTGTGATATTACCTCCGAGATTGACGCTATTGTGATAAGTTCGGGCGCTGGTTGTGGCTGAGCGCACCGTGCCATTTAGCAGGGTCAGGGTGCCGGTTCCGAAAGGTCCGCTGGTGATCGCACCACCTGAAGCGGCGCTACTGAGCTGGGTTCTCCAGGTGCCGGCCGAGAGGGTTGATCCGCCCGAGAAGGTATTGTTGCCGCCAGTGCCGAGTGTGCCGGCGCCGGTTTTAATAATGCCCGCGCCACCGGTGATCGCCTGGGCGGTTACGAAGCTCAGGCTGCCGGTGGCGTTGCCGACCTGGAATGTGCGTGTGCCTGTCGCGCCCAGATCCACGGTAAGATTGCCAAACGTGTTCCCCGGAAATACGACCGTGCCGGTGGCGAAATCAGTCATTACGATCCCGGTGTTGATCGTTAATGTCCGCGCGGTGGTGCCGCTGCCGTTGGTGGTGATGGAAAGGCTGGAGGGCAGGGTGGTGCCCGCTGCCGACGTGCCGCCGAAGGTCAAATTGCCGACGGTGCGGTTTGCGCTGATTGAAATATTGGAGCCGCTCGCCCCGCCTACGGTGGCATTTCCGGTGGCTGTTGCTATGATCCAATCATCACCGGAAGCCGGCAAGGCATCCCCTGCCCAGTTGGCCGCGGTGGCCATGGAGGTTCCGGTTCCGGCTGTGCCACCGTCCCAGATTGCGGTGCCGGCGATGGCCGAGGAACTGAAGAACGATAGGGCGAGAACGACAGGGGCGGGAGCTTTGATGATTTGCATAAAAGGTCAGGTTGAGGCTGGAGTTAAATAAGTGTGATGTGCTGCGAGGCGTTAAAGAGAGGCGCTGGGGGGGGATTACGGATTGGCCGGGAAGTTGGTGGCTTTGCGGTATTCGGCATGGCCGTCGAAGAAGGCGAAATTGCGGCCTTCTTTGTGCGGATAGGGCACGGAGTCGGCGCCGCCAGCCGCAGGGTAGCCGCTCTGTCCGCCGTAGTTTGTGCTGTCGGCATCGGAGATCATCCAGATACGGCTGAGTTCGGTGGTGGTATTCCAGAGGCGGCCATTGGCATCCGTGCCGGCGTTGGTCGAGCTGGCCGCGGCTTTGATATCGGAGAGGCGGGCAGGAGCGGTGTTCGTGGTGCCGAAAGGCGAGGGTGGCACCATGCCGGTGGCGGCGGTGCGGTTTTGGTTAAGCAGGTAAGTGATCTCGGAGGCGGAACTGTTCGCCAGGCTGGCGGCGGCGCCGGCTTCGTTACCCGGGCAGCGCCAGAGCTGGCCGGCCTTGGTGGTGCCGAGGTAGGAAGCGATGTGCGAAGAGATCTGGGTGGATGAATCGACGGAAGATGAGCTGGAGAAATTCACGGTGTTGAACTCCGGGTTGCGAATGCCTCTGGACATGGACTGCCAGGCGCCGGCGGTGGTCTTGGAGCCCGGGAGGTAGCCTTTGTTGCCCTCAGCGTAGATCATGCAGGCCATCGCAATTTGGCGAAGATTGCCGGCACAGGCTGCCCCCTTGGCGGTCTGGCGAACGGCCCCGACCGTCGGGATGATGATGGCTGCGAGGATGCCGATGATCGCGATCACGGTCAGCAGCTCGATCAAGGTGAAGGCACGGTGGCCGTCACGAGCGGTGGATGTCGCTGATTTCGCAGGGTTCATGTGGTGGTAGTATATTGCAGGCTTCGCGCCTCAGGCTGGACGTAGAACTACGCAATCAGGCCTAGCGGTGACCGAGACGTAACTGGGCGGATGGAGTTGAAGACACGGAACGCAAACGGGGGACAAGGGGTAGACTGAGGGGAGGATTTGACTAATGTAGGACATCAAAGCTGATCCGAGAAGGGGGGAGAACTACGCCACCAAGTTCGCCAACGGCTCAGGGCGAGGTCTCGGCACGAAGTCGGAGAAAGCGGCGGGGCTGGGAGGAGAGGAGGGTGGCATCGGTGACGAGGACCTGGCCGTTGGTCTCCGTAGCAGTGGTGCCTGCGGTCAAAATCGTCCACGTAGTGTCTGCGGGCGTGCGGCGGGCGATCGGTGTCCACGTGGTGGCGGGGTCGTTGGTGGCCTCGACGGTCCAGATCAGGTCGCTGGCTGCGGTCTCTCGCAGGAAGGAAAGGGTGATACGGTCCGCCGCGAGGCCGAGTTCGTAGCGAGGGGCGGCGGCGGAGACGGCGGGGCTGGCGGCGAGGGCGTATTCGAGCAAAGCGGACAAACCGTCGCCATCGGGATCGGCACTGGCGGCGAGGGCGGGCACGAGGTTGTTAAGCGTGAGCCAAGAGGCGAAGGTCAGTTTGCCGTTAACGAGGGTGGAGACTTCGGCGACGGGAAGGGAGCGCTGGTAAACCCTTAGATCGCGCAGCGCGCCTTTCATGAATTCGACCGGGGCGCCCTCAGTCGGCAGCCAGCCGAGCCAAAGGAGTTCGTTGGCGGCGAGGGTGCCGGTGCGACCGGTGCCGGTGCGCTGAAGCACGCCATCCAAGTAAACGCGGGCGGAGCCGTCAGCGGCGACTGCGAGGCAGTAGTGGCGCCAGACGCCGTCCTGCCAGGACGACGGGGCGGTGCGGGAGACGTCGAGCGCGCTGGATGAGAGGCCGGGTAGATTGGTGCGAAGCGCGACGGTGCCGCTGCTGGAGCTGGTGGTCGTGAGGTAAATATGCAGAGAACCGGCGGCTGAGCGCGTGCCGTAGGAGGCGAGGTTTTGGTCAACGACGGCACCGCCGGCATCGAGTCGAAAGAAAAAGGCGAGGGTGAAGGCGCCAGAGGGGTCGAGGGTGAAGCGCGGGAGGGCGAGGGTATCGTTCACGCCGTCGAAGTTGATGGCGGGGGCGTTGCCCGCGGCGGGCACAGTGCTGGCGGTGGGGCCAGTCGCGAGGGTGCTGTTGGCGGGGAGGGTGGTGGCGTGGCGGGCCAGACCGGATGAATCGAGAGCGACGTTACCGGCGAGATCGCCGCGCAGCCAAGCAGCGAGTCCTGCGGGGCGGTCGTCGTCGAGGATGGATGCGCTGGCGGAGGCAGGCAGGCCGATGACGGCGCCCGGCGCACTCGACGGAGTGAGCATGAGGGTGCGGTCTGGGGCGGGGCGCCCGTCGTTGACCAGCGGCACATCGAGATCCAATGAGGCGACGCCAGGGCTAAAGGTGATGGAGGAGGGGGCGTTGAAATAGTCGGCGTTTGCGAGGGCGGTGCCGGACCAGGTGAGGGGGACGGTGAGACTATCGGCTGTGAGCGTGCGACTAAGCCGGAAGCGGGCAGCCCCGGCGGCCTCGGAGACGGAAGGAGTGAGGGCGGAGGCGCGCACGGTCTGGCTCAGGCCATCGCCAAGCGTGAGGGTGATCGGGGTGAGGTCGGCGGTCTGGGTGTTGGACGCGCTGAGGCTGACGATGAGTGACTTGTCGCCAAAGATCGCCGAGGCGGCGACGGGGGTGAGCGTGAAAGTGGCGGACGATTGATTGGCGGCGAAGCTCAGGCTCGAGGTGGAGGTGGTGTAGTCGGCGTTGAGCGCAGCCGTGCCCGAGAACACGAGACTCAGGGTGGACGAGAGGCCCAGCCAGCCGTTGCGGTTGACGGTGACGGTGAGGGCGGGGCCGCCGCGGGTGAGCACGCTGGTGGCGGGAGTGGCGATACGTCCGAGCGAAAGGGTGCCGATCGAGTAGCCGTAGTTGTCGTAGAGGTAGGGCTGTAGAACCCGAAGCAAGGCCTCGGCAAAGGAGGCGCGATTGGTGGAGCTGTCGCGGACGCCGGTGTAGTTACTCTCGATCTGGACGCCATTGATGGCGCCGTTGTCCGTAAGGCAGGTCTGCGTCTGGACGGTGAATCCGCCGTTGAAAAAAGGTTCGGTTCCGGGCGAGGGATAATCGAGTGAGGGCCAGGAGGGGAATCCGCGCAGGTTCATGATGTCGCCGAAGCTGCGGTTACCCCGGAGCAGGGTCGAGAAAGGCACTCCCGGGCGGCGCAGGGCGGTGGTGCGCAGGGTGCCCATCCAGGCGTAGCCGGGGCTCTCGAGTGCTGCGTCGGAGAGATTGAGCTCTGAGGCACCATAGCCGTAGCCGAGCTCCAGGCGCTGGACGGTGTGGCCTTGGCCGTGGAGATCCACGAGGAAGCCGAAGCCGAACGCGGACTCGGCGGCGGCGCGGGCGGCGAGGATGTAGTCGCGGTATTCGGTCCAGGCCTTTTCGGCAAAAGTGTTGCCCTGCGCGGCTTCGACGATCTCGCGGTTGACGTCGATCTTGGTGCGCTTGAGGTGACAGATAATCAGGTGCGGGCGGAGGCCGGTCCGGGTGAACATCGCATTGGCGGCGGCGATGGCGAGTTCCTCGGTATTGCTATCGGTGACGGTGGTGCCGGTGGTGCGGTCGGGTATCTCGGAGGGGACGAGATCCCCGCCGTGGCCGGCGGTCAGGATGAGCGGGAGGTTTCCGGCCCGGTATTCGATGTAGTTGTTACGCCCGAAGTAAGTCTGCCCCGCCAGGTAGGGTTGGGCGAGCCCGGTGCAGGTGAAGGAGACCGGCAGCAGGACATAAAAAAGCCACACGGAGAGGCGGGGGAAGGGGGGCATGAGCTTCGTTCGGAGAGTAAGCAGCAAAAGGAGACTATGAAAAGGTTCAGCCTGTGGCGAAGACCGCGTATGCCGTTAAGGGGTGGCGGCTTGTTTATCCGCCGCCGCGGACCAGAGCAATGCGCGAGGTATCATGTTTTCAAGGCCGGGAGTGTTTTCAGGGTGTGGGCTTGAAATGAAAACGCGTCCTTTCCCGAAAGTGCCTATCGCTTGGGCTGGACTTCCCACCTGGATGCCCTTCGGGGTGTCATTCTCGGCGGTCTCGGTTCGGAAGGTTGAGACCGGCGTATAGTCAGGGATGTCGTCGCGGTTAAAGGGTTTGATCACAGGGCCGTTGGCGTAGCGGACCTTGAAGGAGCCCTCCACCGGGCCGAAAAGATCGCGGCCGGCGGGGGTGAGCTCGATGTCCAGGAAGGCTTTACCACGCCTCCATTTGCTTGAAACGGTGCGCGCATCGAGGATGCCAAGGCCCCAGTCGTAGCCGGCGCAGGCGAGGTAGGCGCCGGCACAGACGCCAACGTAGCCGCCGCCGTTTTTTACAAAATCACGAATATTGGCGCGTCCGGCCTCGCCGATGGCCTTGGCCTGGGCGGAGCCGCTGCCACCCGAGAAAACCACGACATCGAAGCGGTTGGAAAGGTTGACCGTGCCTATTTCAGCGGGGGTGAGGCGGGTGACCGTTGCACCCTCGATCTGGTGTGCGCTGGCCTCGACATTGATTACGCCACCGTCGCCCGAGCCCGGGCCATCATAAAGCGCCACCCGGATCGGACGTATGGATCCGGGGCCGGCGACAATCGTTTTCAGGCCGTTAATATCGGGAGGGATTACGATGGGTTTGGCTGCAGCAGGCGTGGCCGGTTCGTCTTGGGCCTTTAGGACCTGGGCGAGTGAAAACGTCGCGGCCAGCAGGGTAAAAGGCAGGGAAAAGCGGTGGCAAAATAAAGGTCTTTTCATGACGGTTAAAGGCGTGGAAAGGGTCAA
This sequence comes from Verrucomicrobia bacterium IMCC26134, assembly GCA_000972765.1. Taxonomy (GTDB): domain Bacteria; phylum Verrucomicrobiota; class Verrucomicrobiia; order Opitutales; family Opitutaceae; genus IMCC26134_A. Next base: position 1,725,497 of record CP011265.1, read on the forward strand.
TTTATGGAAACTGGGATTGGTTCAGAAAGTGGAGCGTAATGGCTGTGCCCCGCCGGCGTTCAGGAGCCTTTATGCACCGTCTAGTCGGAAGAAAAAGGTGTTTTAAGGTATCCGACGTCGCCCGCCGAGGGAAGGGGGGGAACTACGCCATGCTGCCCCCTGCGCCGCCGTCCTAGCCGAAACCATGCCTGCTTAAAACCGGCCTGAGGCGCGGTTTCACCAGAAGGAAACTGATCCGCACCGACCTCGCGCTCTACGTGCTCATTACCGCGGCGAGCAATCGCGGTTTTTTTTGGGTGGGTAAAGCGCGAGGATGCAGGCCAAGGCGAATGGCGCATGAAAAACTCTTTCGTGAGAGGCAATTATCGCTACCACGCCAGTGATAAAGTCATCGCGAGGTAGCACGGCGTTAATTGAGGGTAGCGCGAATCGACTTCGAGGTTCTCAAAAGTAACTTTGAGGTTCACTGAAGTAACATCGGGGTTGAGCAAATTAGCTTCAGGGTTCCCCAGGGTTGATTCGAGGTTCTGGTTCGGTGCGGGGCGGAAGTGTAGGTGTCGCGAGCTTAACAGATTTCATCGATGGGTGCGTGGATGTGCTGGCGGGGTAGAGTTTTACCCGAAGGGGTCGGACAAGGGCGGGGGGTGGGGCGCACGAGGGGCACCGGCAATTGTGCAGCGGGGGGGCGGGGCTTTCCAAACGTGCCGCACCCGCCTTCGCGCTTGTGTGGGACGTGGCATGGTAAATGATGGCTCCACGCCATGTCATCCCGCGCAAACGCCATCCTGTCAGCCACTCTTGAGACTCCCAGCTGCGGGGTGATCGAGCTTTTGCATGATTGGCGGGCGCGCAGCGTGCCCGTGCTGGTGCTCTCTGGCGGGATGCGTATGCGAACCCTGGAGCGTTATCCCACGGAGCGCTTCGCCCTGCACAGTGGTTACCACGTGCTGAAGGACGGGACGATCGAGTTTGTCTTTGATCCGGCCAATCATCCCGAACTGGACGTCACCACCGAACGCGTGCACATCGCGGGCGAGTTCAACGGGTGGGTGGGCGCGGACAGGGCGGAGTGGGCGATGGTGCCCAAGATTCTGGAGGGCAAACCGGTGCTCTCGTGGGTGGGGCCGCTGGACAAGATAACCGGCGTGGGGGGCGGGCCGGTGCGGTTTAAATTTGTGACGGCAAAGCATATCTGGCTGTCCGTGCCTTTGGGCACGCCAAACGCCCGGCGGGACGATGCGGGTAATTTCAACCGGGTGGTGGAGCCGGAGCGCACGGGGCTGCATCTTTTCTCCTTCGAGTTGGAGTCGCCGGCGGATCTCTCGCAGACGCTGACAGTGAGCTGGGCCTCCCGCCATGCCGGCGATGCGGTGCCATTGCATGCGGGGGCGTTTTTCTATGCCCTGCAGACGGAGCTGCCCCTCGGGGTGGATGCGCGCGCCAGCGGCACTCGATTCAGGATCTTCGCGCCGCGAGCCTCCCGGGTGGAGCTCGCGCTCTGCGCCGCTCTGGCCGAGCAGGGGAAGGCGCATCGCTATGCCCTGACGCGCCGGCAGGACGAGGACGGCGCGGCCGGCGTATGGGAGGTCACGCTGGAGGGCAACCTGCACGGCTGGTATTACTGGTATCACGTGGACGGGCCGAAGGACGCCTTCGGTGCATTCGATCCCTCGCGGCGCGTGCTGGATCCCTATGCGGTGGCAGTGGTGGGGCGGGAAGGCCCCGGCATCATCTTCGAGCGGGCGCGACTCGGGATGGTGGGCGACGGGTTCAAGACCCCGGCCTGGCACGACCTCGTGATCGCCGAGGCCCACGTGCGCGACCTGGCGCAGTGTGCGCCGGTGACGGCGGATGACGGCCAGCGGCGCGGGTTTGCCGGGTTGAAAAAATGGGTGGAGAGCGAGGATTTCTACCTCTCGCGGCTCGGGGTGAACTGCGTCGAGCTGCAGCCCTTGCAGGAATTCGACAACCAGGCGCGCGAGGACTATCACTGGGGTTACATGACGGTGAACTGGTTTGCCCCCGCCAGTGCCTATGCGTCGCGGCCGGAGGCGGCGACGGGCTTGCGCGAGTTGCAGGAACTGGTGCGGGCCTTCCACGAGCGAGGCATCGCGGTGATCGTCGATGTCGTCTATAATCATGTGGGCGAGCCGGCGCACCTGATGTTTCTGGACCGGCTTTACTACTTTGAGCAGGATATCTCCGGCAACCTTTCGAACTGGAGCGGTTGCGGTAACGACTACCGGGCCTCGGCGGCGATGGCGCAGCGCCTGATCATCGACAGCTGCACGCACTGGCTGAAGGTGTTTGGCGTGGATGGATTCCGCTTCGATCTGGCCGACCTGATCGGCAGGCCGGTGCTGGAAAGGGTCGAGGCCGCGCTGAAAAAGGTGAAGCCCGACGTCATCCTCATCGCCGAACCGTGGAGCTTCCGCGGGCACATCGCGGGTGAGCTGCGTGACACGGGCTGGTCGTCTTGGAACGATGGATACAGAAACTTCATGCGCGACTTCGTGCGCGGGGCGGCGCTGCCCGAGACCTTTGAATACTACCTCAAAGGCTCGCCCTGGTATTACGCCAAGTGGCCGGCACAGACCGTGAACTACACCGAGTCGCACGACGACCGCACCTGGATCGACGTCATCACCGAGAATGGCGATGGCGACGGACACCTCCCGACGGTGAACGATCGCCGCCGCACGCATTTGATGGCGGCGGTGCTCTTCTGCTCCATCGGCATCCCGATGGTCTCCGCCGGGCAGGATTACCTGCGGTCGAAGCACGGGGTGAACAACACCTACCTGCGCGGCGACCTCAACGCCCTCGATTACCAGCGCATACACCGCTTCCCGTCCACGCACGCCTACTTTGCGGACTGGATCGCCTTCCGCCGCTCCGAGACGGGCCACTTGTTGCGCCACTTTTCCCGCGCCACCGAAGGATTTTTTGAGTTTATACGCGGGGAAGGCCCGTCCATTGCGGTTATCTACAATGCCGATCTGAGCCAGGGGGCGGAACGCTTGCTTTTCGCCATCAATCCGGGTCTTGCCGACGCCACCATCCCCCTGTCCGCCTGGGCGATCAATGAGTGGCATCAAGTTGCCGATGCGGAGCGCTTTCTGGCGCCGGGACGTCCTGCGGGCACCCAGCGTGTGACGGAGAATCTTTTCGTGCCTGCGCTGGGCTTTGGACTCTGGCGGATGGGCTGAAGCCGGGCATAGCCGCGCCAAGCTTCCACTGAGGGGTGGCTAATCACGACACGCCAAAACCCTTGCGTTCCGCCCGCGCGCTCTTTTCGCTGATGTTTCCGCGTCCGCAAGGCGCGGTTCATCACCTGAATCAGTCTACAACACCTATTAAACACGGAGTCTATCATGGCAGTTAAAGTCGCTATCAATGGTTTCGGTCGCATCGGCCGCCTCGTCTTCCGCGCTCTCGTCGAACAGGGCCTTCTCGGCACCACTTTCGATGTAGTCGCCGTCGGCGATATCGTCCCCGCCGACAATCTCGCTTATCTCGTCAAATACGACTCTACCCAGGGTAAGTTCAATGGAACCGTCTCCTCCAAGAAGTCCTCCCCGGACAAGGCTGAAGACGACGTCCTCGTGATCAACGGCCACGACATCCTCGTGGTCTCCGCCAAGTCCCCCGCCGAGCTCCCCTGGGCCAAGCTGGGTGTCGATCTCGTCATCGAGTCCACCGGTCTCTTCACCGAGGCTGAAAAGGCCAAGGGCCACATCACCGCCGGCGCCAAGAAGGTCATCATCTCCGCTCCTGCGAAGGGCGAGGACATCACCATCGTCATGGGCGTGAACGACGACAAACTCGACGTTTCCAAGCACAGCATCATCTCCAACGCCTCCTGCACCACGAACTGCCTCGCGCCGCTCGTTCACGTTCTCCTCAAGGAGGGCTTCGGTCTCGAGGAAGGTCTGCTCACCACCGTGCACGCCTACACCGCCACGCAGAAGACCGTGGACGGCCCCTCCAAGAAAGACTGGAAGGGTGGCCGCACCGCCGCGCAGAACATCATCCCCTCCGCCACCGGCGCCGCCAAGGCCGTCGCCCTCGTGTGCCCCGAGGTCAAGGGCAAGCTCACCGGCATGGCCTTCCGCGTGCCGACCCCCACCGTCTCCGTCGTGGACCTGACCTTCAAGACCACCAAAGAAACCTCCCTCAAGGAGATCAACGCCGCCCTCAAGAAGGCTTCCGAGACCTATCTCGCCGGCATCCTCGGCTACACCGACGAAGAGGTCGTTTCATCCGACTTCATTCACGACAAGCGCTCCTCGATCTACGACGCCGGCTCCTCCATCGAGCTGAACTCGAAGTTCTTCAAACTCGTGTCCTGGTATGACAACGAGTGGGGCTACTCCAACCGCGTCGTCGATCTCACCAAGAAGATCGCCGCCCAGCTCTAAGCGCGGCGCAGCCGCCACGCGGAATCTAGAAGCCAGGAGCTAGAATCTAGAATTCGCCCTTCCCAGGCGGAAGCAGCCACTGCCCCTCGCAGCCTGCTTCCGCCTTTTTTATTATTCTAGCTCCTAGATTCCAACTCCCAGCTCCTTTCGATCTCATGCCTAAATTCAAATCCATCCGCGACCTCGCCCTCTCTGGCAAACGCGTGCTCATGCGCGTCGATTTCAACGTCCCGCAGGACAAGGTGACCGGCGCCATCACCAACACCGCGCGCATCACCGCCGCGTTGCCCACGATCACCTACGCCATCGAACAGGGCGCCTCGGTCGTCCTCATGTCGCACCTCGGTCGTCCCGACGGCCAGCGCATCGCCAAGTTCTCGCTCCAGCCCATCGCGACCGAGCTTGAGAAGCTCCTCGGCAAGCCTGTCACGTTCCTCGATGACTGCGTCGGCGCCTCCGTCGAGGCCGCCTGCGCCAAGCTCGCCCCCGGCAGCGTTGTCCTGCTCGAGAACCTCCGCTTCCACATCGAGGAAGAGGGCAAGGTGAAGCTCGAGGACGGCACCTCCAAAAAGGCCGACCCCGCCGCGGTGGCCGCCTTCCGCGCCTCCCTCACCAAGCTCGGCGACGTGTTCGTGAACGATGCCTTCGGCACCGCGCATCGCGCCCACAGCTCCATGGTCGGCGTCACCCTCCCGCTCAAGGCCGCCGGCTTCCTCATGGAGGCCGAGCTCAAAGCCTTCGCCAAGGTCCTCGACAATCCCGACCGCCCTCTGCTCGCCATCCTCGGCGGCGCGAAGATCGCGGACAAGATCCCCCTCATCAACAACCTCCTCGACAAGGCCGACAAGGTCATCATCGGCGGCGGCATGGCCTACACCTTCCACAAGGTGAATCGCGGCATGAAGATCGGCTCGTCCCTCTTCGACAAGGCAGGAGCCGAGATCGTCGCCGAACTCGAAGCCAAGGCGAAGGCCAAGGGCGTGGAGTTGATCTTCCCGGTCGACTTCGTCTGCGGCGACAAATTCGGTCCCGACGCCAACATCCAGGCCGCCACGATGGAAGGCGGCATTCCCGACGGTTGGGAGGGTTTCGACGCCGGCCCGAAGAGCATCGAGCTCTATCGCAAGGCGATCCTCTCCTCGAAGACCATCATCTGGAACGGCCCGGCGGGCGTGTTCGAGTTTGATATCTTCGCCGGCGCCACCAAGGCCATGGCCGAGGCGGTCGCGGAAGCCACGGCAAGCGGCGCCACCACCGTGGTCGGTGGCGGCGACACCGCCACGGCCGCCAAGAAATTCGGCGTGGCCAAGAAGGTCAGCCACTGCTCCACCGGCGGCGGCGCTTCCCTCGAATTCCTCGAAGGCAAAGCCCTCCCCGGCGTCGTGTTCCTGGAAAGCTGAGCTTTCCAACGCATCCAGGAGCTAGAATTTAGAATCCAGAATATTTATTCTGGCTTCATTCTAGCTCCTGGCTCCTCACTCCTAGATTTTTTATCACCATGTCCCTCCGCAAAAAACTCATCGCCGGTAATTGGAAAATGAACAAGACCGCCGCCGACGGCGCGGCCCTCGTGGCCGACATCGTCGCCGAGGTCGGCAAACAGAACGACGTCGAAATCGTGGTTTGCCCGCCTTTCACCGGTCTCGAAAGCGCCGCCGCCAAGCTCGACGGCTCGACCGTCAAACTCGGTGCGCAAAACATGCACCCCGAGGCCTCCGGCGCCTACACCGGCGAGACCTCCGCGGGCATGCTCCGTGCGCTTTTCGTCTCGCACGTCATCCTCGGCCACAGCGAGCGCCGCAGCTACTTCGCCGAGAGCGACGCCTTCATCAACCAGAAGGTTATCTCCGCGCTGAAGAACCAGCTTAAACCCATCCTCTGCGTTGGCGAGACGCTCGCCGAGCGCGAGAACGGCAGCACCCTGCAGATCGTGCAGACCCAGCTCGAGGCCGGCCTTGAAGGTGTGTCCAAGGAGCTCGCGACCAGCGTCGTGATCGCCTACGAGCCCGTGTGGGCCATCGGCACCGGCAAGGTGGCCACCACCGAGCAGGCGCAAGAGGTCCATGCCTTCATCCGCAGCCTCTTGGTGAAGCTTTTCGGTGATGTGATCGCCCAGAAGGTGCGCATCCTCTACGGCGGCTCGATGAAGCCCGCCAACGCGCCCGAACTGCTTGCGCAGAAAGACATCGACGGCGGCCTGATCGGCGGAGCCAGTCTCGAAGCCCGCAGCTTTGTCGAACTCATCAAGGCGGCGATGGCGGTGAACTAACTTACTCCACTTCGTTTGATACCGGCCCGCAGGCCGGTCTTCACCCGGCGCACTCGTGAAAGGGCGCCGGGTTTTTTTGCGGCCGATATTCCGCAGTTTATTCGGCCAAGATACGTTACGAAATAGGCTTTTCTACAGTCCAAAGTCTCTAAAAGACAAAGGGCGTGAAAATCGAAAAAGAAGTGCATCTTTTTCGTATCTCTGCGCTAGCCGATCAGGTGCCAATGTTGCTGTATGATGCCAATCGCCCGTAACTTTCAGACTTTTATCGCAAAGACGCGGAGGCGCGGAGATACTCCAAGATTCATTTCGTTGTCAGGTCGGTGCGCACTATGTGTCTTGGCGACTTTGCGTTAATGAAGTTTAGATTATACGGGACGTTGATATGAAACCGACATTTGGGACGGTTTATAATATCTTTATCTTGGATTTGATGGGAGTTGCTGCGCTGTAAACATTATCGCCGGATTGCTTTGCCTCGACTACGACGGTTCCGACGCCGTTAACTAAAAGGCTTCGCCCATCGGATCCGATCTGTGCAGGGCCAGACACTACGGCGTAGGTTACCGATAACTTTGAGCTGGCCGTTCCAGTTAAGGCCAGCGGCGAAGTGCTTAGTGAGGCCGAAGCGGGTAATTTGAATGTTATCTTCTGAGCAACCCGGGAGACCTTAATCGTCTTTGTTACGGTCGGTGCGGCAAGGTAGGCACCGTTTCCAGTTTGCGTAGCCTGGATCACTACGGCACCAGCACCAGTCAAGGTCAGCGTAGTGCCATTTGTGCCAAGCCTGGCCGGACCGGAGACCACGGATAGAATCACCGGGAGCTTGGAGCTGGAGCTTGCGGTCAATGTGACCGGCGACGTGTTCATCAGTTTCGTCGCGGGTGGGGCGAAGGTGATGGACTGTGTGGCCTTTGACACCGTGAAGGAACGATCTACAGGCGCGGCGGAGCTGTATTTCGTGTCGCCTGCTTGAGAAGCACGAACGGTTACTATGCCAGCACCCGTGAGCGTAATCATATTACCATTGATCGTCGCCGGACCGGAGACAATGGAGAAGGTTGTGGCGAGCTTACTGCTGGACGTAGCTTTAACGACGAATGGCGTGGCACTGTAAACTTTTGTAGTCGGAGCGGCGAAGGTGATCGTCTGATCTAATCCGCGAACGACCAGCGTTCCCGTGGAGGAACCCTGGTAGAGATTGTCGCTAATCGTGCCGACTACGGTGTAAATGCCTGCTGCACTGGGCGCAGTCAGACTACCGCCATAAGTTAAGGTGACCGCGAGTCCGGTTGGTATCGTCGTGGCAGTCGCTGAGCGCGCCGTGCCGGTGTAGGATTGGTTAAGGCCGCCGAGTGTAACCTTCGCGATGGTCTTTCCGACCGTGAAGCTTTGTTCCACTGAGGTGGCGGCGGTGTAGTTGGAATCGCCTGATTGCGCAGCACGCACGACTACGGTGCCGACTCCGGTGAGCGACACGGTGTTACCGTCGATAGTAGCCGGACCGGAAACGATGCTGAAGGCCGGGTTCAAGCCGCTGCTCGCGGTCACGCTCAGCGTAAACGGTGCATCTCCATAGGTTTTGGCTGGCAGGACGCCAAAGATGATCGTCTGCGAGCCTGGGGTAACGGTGAAGCTTTGTTCCACCGAGGTGGCGGCGTTGTAGTTGGCGTCGCCAGCCTGTTCCGCCCGCACCACCACTGAGCCCACGCCCGTGATCGTCACGGTTTTGCCGCTGAGCGTCGCTGGCCCGGAAACGATGCTAAAGGTCGGACTCAGGCCGCTGCTAGCCGTCGCGCTCAAAGTGAACGGTGCATCTCCGTAAGTTTTGCCCGGCAGGGCATCAAAGGTGATCGTCTGCGCCGCCTGAATTTTGCTGGTGACGATGCCAGCGGCGTTGCGCACGCGCACGCTGTAGCCGTTAAGGTCGGCGACGCTGGCAACCGTTATTGTGTGCCGGGCGGAGGTAGCTTCCCCAATGGGGAAACCGTCTTTGAACCACTGATAGGACAGATCGCTACCGGTTGCGGTTACGGAAAGCGTCGCCGACGCTCCTACTTGCGCGAGCGAGGCGGGGTCCGTGATGACCGGAGCCGTCGTTACCACCTGACTGCGGGTGCGATGGATAGCGAGTCCCTCCCAGAAACTTTTTCTCGAATAATACCCAACCACGAAACCATCGAGTAGGGCGTTGGGCTTGCTCCTCATAAATTCGAAGGGCGCCAGACTATCAAAGTCATCTCTGAATCCAACGAACACACTTGGGTCGGCGACGAGTTGGCCCGTAGCGAGGGAACGAATGCCGTCGCCAGTGTTAAAATATCGGGAATCTATGACCCATTCTAATCTGTTATCTGACGCGATGTATTCATCCTCTACGCTCCACCTCATTGTAAACTGGGCGCCATTCCAGTCGAGAAGGGCATAGCTTGTTGTCTCGTTCATTGTGTAGTAATCCGCGACTGAGTATCTAACGATGATGAACTTTTCGTCAGCCTCCAGACCTGGGGCGACGGCTCCCTCGCTATATCCGATGACATCAAATTCGCGCTGTGATCCGTTGATTACGCCCAAGTCTTCCCCGTCCAAAAGAGAGGCGACCAACACCGAGGTGACGGCTGAGGGTGCGACAACCTTGAGTTGAGCGTTTGCTCCGAGGGTAAACAGACGAGGCGGCAAATCAGCCATGCTGCTTCCGGTTATTGAGTAAAACCCATTCAGGATCGCCGTCTTATCTTCGCTATTCTTTATCGTTGGACTTGGGTCGATCACCACAGCGCCCGTTGTGTTCGAGAAAATACGTCCTGCGAACTGCCAGTGTGCATCGCTCAAGAGTGTGATGGAGAAATTCAAAGCGCCGTAGTTGGTGAGGTCTTTTGTCCAAAGCACGGACCAAGCACCCCCATCCCAGCGAAGCGCCTTGGCCGTGGTTGCTCCGTCGCCCACAATTACCGTGGCGGTGTTGGTAAACCCGGTGGGGGCGTAGCCGCTGGCGGGGAGGGCAACTCGACAATCAAAGCCTGCCACGGCGTTAAGTTCTGCCCTCGAGTGCCAGCTCACTACTCCGGTCGCACGACAAGTAAGGAGCCCACTTAAGGAATCGTGAGCATAGCCTCCTGGTATCGCGATTGTGCCGCGACCACCTATTAGGTCAGCCGTGACGCCAGTGACTGCCCCAGTGACTTGGCCCGTGGATTGGGAAATGAGTTGGCTGCCATAGAGCAATACGTCGGAGCCGAGGAGCACGGCCTCCCCAAGCGGGTCATTCGCCAGCCTGCTCTTTTCCCAAGCCTTGATCCAGCCGCTGGTGGTGGTGAAATTGAGGCGTGCGAGGCGGTAGGTGCTATCGTCTTGGGCAGTGCTCACGACCACGACGTAGGGCGCTGGGGATGCGAGGCCGGGGAAGGTGTCATTTCGAGCGTGCGGCACCACACCGATCACCTCAAAGCCAGCAGCGGTGGACCAGTCGGTTGCTTGCACTTCCTCGAAAAGAAGGTTGGCACCGCGACCACCAAGGGTGGCTGTTTCATCGAGCTGGCCGGGGGTTATGCCTGAAACGATCCCCGCAGTGAGCAAGCCATCCAGCAAGCCCGGCCCGGCGTTTACAGCTGCAGCTGTGTTTGCCGGCAGATTGGCTCGAAGGTCAAAAGGCTGGGCAGCGAAGAAGGACGCCAGATTCAGCTTGGTGCCGAGCGGCACTCCGGGCACGTGATAACGGGCCGCGAGATCGTCGAAGCTCGTCGGGCTCGACAAGGCCGCAAGGAAGCGGTCGAGGCCGGTGCTGATTTCAGCCTGGGTATCGGCCAGCATGGTCGGCGTCAGCACAGGATCGATGCTTAGCAAATATGACCCTCCGCCTACGGGCGCGGGGCGGCTCCAGAGCGCGGTCTCGACGCCGCGATAGTGGGCGGCCGCTTGCTGGATAAGCGCCTTAGCCTGGGCGCGGTCGGTCGGACTTGAGGCGGCTAGGGCACTCAAGAGCGTGGGGTGACTCTTAAGCAGAGTATCCACGGGCTCCGGGTCGAAGCCATGTTCAGTAGCATTAGGAAAAGCGGCCGCCAACACTGAGTCGATGATATCGCCATTAGTGAGATCCACGCCGAAGTCGTAGCTGTCACTCAGCAACCGCACGGCTTGGAACAACTTGATCGCTGCTTTGATCATTTCGAGGTCAGGGTGGGCGAGGACGATGTCTTGCATGCTGCCGACATCGGCGCCGGCGAAGCGGATCTCGGCGGAGGCGGGGATGGCATCGAGATCGGCGAGGAAGGTCGCGAGCACGGCCACGTCCTGGGCTTTGAGAAACGCAAAGACATCGGCGAGATTGGCGCCCGCCTTGAAGCGAGGGACGTTATACCCCTTCTGGCCAGCGATCACCTGCACGCTGGCTGGCAGGTTGCCGACCACAGTGACGCGCAGCGGGTTGTAAGCGTATTCGAAATGCAACAAAGCGCTCTTGTGGGGAGGCAGCTGAAGGGTCACATTGCCCTGTGCGTCCATGACGCTCGGATCACCGAGACGGCGTTCAAGTTGATCCTGTGACAGTTGTATAGCGTCACTCCAGTTCCCGGTGAAGGCCGAGCCGTCGGGTTGATCAAGCTTCAGGGTGAGCGTTACGCTGGCTGCGCTCTGATTATTGAAGGCAATACACGCTGATTCGTAGTCGACCACCTGCCAGCTGTTGCCGTTTTGCACCCAATTGCCGGGCGTGACGTGGTATTTGTTGGGAGATTGGATCTGGGGATTGCCCAAGGCGAAATCCGCGGGCTCCACGCGGGTGGCCCCGAGTTTGTCTTTTAGAAACGCGGGGGTCGAGGTGTCGGCCAAGATACCGAAGCGCGCTGCGCTGCGAAGCAGGCGGGCGAGCGGCACATCAAGGGCGGCGGGATTGGCGGTGATGTAGGCATCGAGCAAAGTCTTCGCCTGATTAAAAGCGTAGCCATAGAGCAGGTCGTAAGCATCGGCGGCCTTGGCCAGAGAGGTGGGCAGAGTGACCGCGAGCACCGCTGGCGAAGAAGTGACCGTGCCGAGGCTGTTGGTCACTTTTACCGTGTAGGAACCGGTGTCGTAGGTATTCGCCACGTTGAGCGCATAGCTGGCAGCGGTCGCACCGGGGATGGCCTCGCCGTTGAGATACCATTGGAAATAAAGGGGGCTCCCCAAGGCTTTGACCGAAAAGGTGACGCCTTGACCGATGGCGATCGTGGTGGCGGCGGGAGGGGTGGTGACCTGTGGAGCCGCCAAGGTGATTAAGGCGGCGGTGTGATACCCGCCGGCGGCAATCGCGGCAACGCCCTCCAAGTAGGGGACGGTGGTTTGGCCGTAGCTATTGTCGCCCCAAGCGACGACGGTGCCGTCTGCCTTCAGCGCCACCGTGTGGGAGGAGCCTGCGGAGATTGCCATCACGTTGCTGAGGCCGTCGGGGACGGTGGTTTGGCCCTGGTAGTTATAGCCCCAGGCGACGACGGTGCCGTCTGCCTTCAGAGCGGCCGTATGCGAACCGCCGGCGGAGATGGCGACCACGTTGCTGAGGCCCTCGGGGATGGTGGTTTGGCCTGCCCAGTTATATCCCCAAGCGACGACGGTGCCGTCTGCCTTCAGCGCGGCCGTATGCGAATCGCCGGCGGAGATGGCGACCACGTTGCTGAGGCCCTCGGGGATGGTGGTCTGGCCCTGGTAGTTATAGCCCCAAGCGACGACGGTGCCGTCTGCCTTCAGCGCGACGGTGAAGGCGGAGCCGTCGGAGATCGCGACCACGTTGCTGAGGCCCTCGGGGATGGTGGTTTGGCCAGCCCAGCTATCGCCCCAAGCGACGACGGTGCCGTCTGCCTTCAGCGCCACCGTGTGGGAGGAGCCTGCGGAGATTGCCACCACGTTGCTGAGGCCGTCGGGGACGGTGGTTTGGCCAGCCCAGCTATCGCCCCAAGCGACGACGGTGCCGTCTGCCTTCAGCGCCACCGTGTGGGAGGAGCCTGCGGAGATTGCCACCACGTTGCTGAGGCCGTCGGGGACGGTGGTTTGGCCTGACCAATTTGCGCCCCAAGCGACGACGGCGGTCTGCCCCGGGATCCGCACGTTTACAAATCCAGTGGCACGCGCGACGCCGCCGTTACCGTCGGTGACTTTTACGGTGTAGGCCCCTTGATCGAGGTAATCGGTCTTAAGCTTCGTGTAGCTGGCCCCAGTCGCACCGGCGATCGCACGGTTATCGTGATACCACTGGTAGGAAAGCGGCGCAGTCCCCGTGGCCGTGGTCCAGAGAGTAAACCCGGAGCCCTCATTCACCACGGTGCGAGCGACCGGCGCAGCGGTAATCGTGGGGGCCTGAGCTACCGTGAAGTGCAGGTCCACGACAGTGACAAAGGCCGAGGTCCGGGCAGTGTAGCCGTTGGTATCAGTGGCGGTGAGGGTAAGGGTGGCGGAGCCGGCGCCGACGGGGTTGATGGAGAGGGTGTGGCCGCCGACGAGGGTGGCGGTGGCAACGTTGGGGTGGTCGCTGGAGACGGTAAAGGTGACGACGGCGGTCTGGCCGGTGGCGGCTGGGAAAAGGGGGATGACGGTGGTGCTGTTGACGGTGATAAAATTGGAGACGAGCAGGGTGGTCTGGCCGACGGTGATGTCGCGGAGGGGGGTCTCGGTGAAGGCTCCGCCGAGATTATACAGCGGGTTTTCGGCGATCGTATCCACGATGGTCATGCCGGTGCCGAGGACGCGGGCGAAGACGCTGTAGCCGGAGGCGTTGAGTGGGCCGAGGGTGGTGGTGTTGTCTTGGGTATTGAAAAACCACTCGCTGGTGGCGGAGTTGACGTCGCTGGTGCGGGCGGCGGCGAGGGTGCCGCGGGCGTTGGGCAGGTTGTATTCCAAGTTAACGGCGGTGCGTTTGGTGAGGGTTGGTGCACCGGGCAGGGTGGCGTAGTAGCCGCCACCCTGAAGAATGGCCGGGCTGCTGGTTCCCAATCCGTTAACGCGGTGGAAGAAGGTGTTTGAGTAGTCGCCGGCGTTTACGTAGGCGAGGAAGTTGGCGACGTGGTTGGGGGCGGCGGTGGCGAGGAGCTCGACGTTGAATTGACCGAGGGAGGTATCGAACTGGACGATCTGGCCGGTGACGCCCGGGACGGTGAAAACCGTAGAGAGGTCAAACTCGGCGGCGGAGGCGCCGACGGTGAGGGCCTGAGCGGCGATCGGGGAGGCGACGGCGGGGACGGTGGACTGGGCAGACGCCGAGCCTAGGGTCATCATGAGCAGGCCGAAAAAAACGCGGAACAGGGAGTTGATTTTCATATTTTGAAAGTATTGAAAAAGGAGGATGGATTAGGGGGCCTGCGGAATTGGATGGGCGCGCGATAAAGCCACCGCACCGTTCGCCGAGCTGCTGGTCGCGTGCGGATTTATCCGGACTGGCGCATCGGGGTCCGGGAGACTCGGCGACGGCCTAAAATCCACCACCTGCGCAGCATTACCCGTGAACGCCACTAGGACGGGTTGTGGCCGAGCCAGGCCGCCATCCGCCGCTCGCATCTGAGCGCGCTCGAAGATGATCTGTTGGCCTCGCACTCGCGGGAACCGGTCCGTGACCAGCTCGCGTTTATCCGGGAGGATCACAAGCAGAGGCTCGGAAAGCTGGGCGGGGTGAAACCGCAGTAATTCAGCGGTCAAGGTGGACCAATCCGCAGCGGTGCACGGCGTGGAGTTGATCGAAAGCTTGGGTTGCGAGATCGCCACTCCGGGGGTCGCGATCCGAAACGGGCCTACCTTGCGATGGGCAGCCCCCAGGGTTGCAAACTCCAACCGGGCAAAGGTCGTCCCCTCGATACTCGAGAAGAAGCTCACGCGGCTGTTTTTCAACTCGATCACCTGAGCCACCTTATCGCGTGTGCCGGTCAAGGGTTCAGCACGCGCGTAGCCAATGCAGCATAGGCCAAAGAAGAGTGCAATCAGAGCCTGGAACCGTAGGTAGTTCACCGAGTCCAAGCGGGGGTTGGAATGGAAACCAAGGTCAATGCGTGGAGCTTGATTACGTGAACAAGTATATTGGTCGTGAAACTGTAAGCTGTGGTATCTATTCTATACCTTTAGAACTGTGCCTTAGAATTCGCGATTTTTAATAGGTTTATATAGGTTTAGTCGCGGGTAAGCATTACACGGTATCAGTGTAAACGTAGTCGCACAAAGGCTGTCGGGATAAGGCAGGACGTTATCCCTACTTAATGGTGCTAGGGCCGTATCGGCCGTTCTCCTTAGTCTGGATACGCATGACATCGGCGTGGCTACACTGCCAAAGGAGCGATTCGGAATCGAAGCCGTATATTCCGCGCCTCTCCTAAGTCGCAAAGGGATTGTGCACGCGCTCATGGCCGAGTGTGGTGAGCGGTCCGTGACCGGGGGCGACGATGGTGGAGGGGGGCAACAACGTGAGCAGGCGGGCGACCTGCTCGCGCAGGCGTTTGCTGCAGAAAAACGCACCGCCTACCGAGCCGGCGAAGAGCAGGTCTCCGCTGATCAACAAGGGACTCGCCTGCGTGGCGCCAGGGGCGCGGACGACATAGGAATTATGCGCCTCGGCATGGCCGGGGGTGGCCAGGGTGTCGATTCGGTAGCCGCCGCATTCCATGCTCGCCCCGTCGCCGAGCCCGGCGGCGCCGGGAAGCTTGGCCCCGAGCGGAGCGAAGACGGGGGCGGGGCCGAAGAGGCGCTGCACGTCGGCAAGCGCGCCGATATGCTCGGTTTCGACATGGGTGATGAAAATCGCGGACACCCGGGTGATGCCGGCTGGCCAGATCCGGCGCAGGTGATCGGTCGCGGGCCCGGTGTCGAAGAGCACGCCGGTGCCGCTGCGGCAGTCGCTGACGAGGTAGGCGTTGGCGGTGCCGATGCCGTGCGGCGAACGCAGCGGATGAAGGCAAAAGGGCAGGCCGGAGATGACGGGCAGCGGGTAGCGGCCACTGGCGACGGATTCCAGTCCGGCGACATTAAGCTCCAGGGCAGTGGCGAGGCGGCGGATCTCGCCCGGGGTGAAATCGTAGCGGTAGTCGATGGCGTCGCGAATGCGCTCGGCCTCAATGCCGCTGCGGGCGCCGAGGCCTTCCGGAGTGAGCACGGCATGGCCCATCGCCTTTTCCAAGACGTCGCCAAACTCGTCTTCCAGGGGTGCCTGCTCGATGACCATGGACGCGAGCTTTGCACGGGGAATGTCCAATGTCCAACGACCAATGTCCCGTTGGACGACAGCCCGCCCGCCCGCAGATCCCGGAGCGGCGCGGGCGTGCAAAAAAGATTTGGATTTTTGGGTGAGGGTGCGGCACCGTCGCGCACATGGACGCATCCCAACAAGAGATTCTCGATATTTTCACGCGCACCCGCGCGTTGCTTCGCGGACACTTCGTGCTCCGTTCAGGCCTGCATAGCGGGCACTATTTTCAATGCGCCCAAGTCTGCCAGAACATGGCGGCGGTGTCGCGACTGGCGGAGTTGTTGCTGGAAAAACTCAAGCGCCAGGGCGGGCTGGAGTTCACCACGGTGCTGGCTCCCGCGATGGGCGGCCTGGTAATCGGCCAGGAAGTGGCGCGGCAGGCGGGGGTGCGGTATATTTTCGCCGAGAAGGAAAACGACCGGCTGGTGCTGCGGCGCGGCTTTAAGTTCGCCCCCGGCGAACGCGTGCTGGTGGTGGAGGATGTGGTAACGCGCGGAGGCCGCGTGCTGGAGAGTTTGGAAATCGTGAAACAGGGCGGAGGCCACGCCGTGGCGGTGGCGATGCTGGTGGACCGGAGCGCGGGGACGCTGCGCTTCGAGGTGCCGGCGGTCTCGCTGCTGGAGCTGAGCTTCCCGACCTACGAGGCGGATAAGATGCCGGCGGAACTGGCTGCGTTGCCCATCGAGAAACCGGGCAGTTAAACCTCGAGCATTTAAAACCCGAAAAACGCGATTGGTGCTCTGCCGTGCGCAACCGTCTTTGCGAAAAAACGGTGCGCCGAATCTTAGGGATTCAACGCACCGTTTTTTTGCGAGTGTCTGCTGACGCTTATGCCGTTTATGTTTCAATCGGGTTCAGATGTAGCAACGGCCGTCCCGGCCGTTTTTCCGGCGTCTGAACACGCCACACACAGGCGTGGCTATACCGGCCGATAGACCGGTTTCGGAATTGGAATAGTATCACTTGGCGATGTTGATGGCGACATGGCTGAACTGGCCGCGGGAGAAGATCACCAGCAGGTTCATCCCGGGGCGGAGCAGGCTCTGGGCATCGTCGATGGAGTTTACCGGCTGACGGTTGATCGCAACAATCACCATACCGGGGACGAGACGGCGGGCGAAGGGTGAGTCGTCTGCGACCTCTGTGATCACGAGACCGGAGAGATCACGAGGGGCGGAGAAGCGTTGGCGGTTGTCATCGCCGAGAGGCTCAAGGGTGACACCGCGCAACACATTCCGGTCTGTCACCGAGGCATCGAGGGTGCCGAGACTGACGCGGATGACGCGCTCCTTGTCGTCACGCAGGAGACGCACCTCGACGGAGGACCCGGGGGCCTTGGCGGCGATGAGAAAACGCAGGTCCTGCATGGTGTTCACGGCTTTGCCGTCGATCGCGGTGATCACATCGCTGCGGGCCAGACCGGCTTTGGCGGCGGGACTCTCCTTGGGCAGGTTGGTGATGATCACGCCCTTTTGGTCCTTGGGCATGGCAAGGGCCTCGGCGAGTTCGGGTGTCAAGGTCTCTCCGGTGATGCCCAGATAGCCGCGCGAAACGCTGCCGGTGTCCACCAGGCTGGCGAGCACGGAGGAGGCGAGATTGACCGGGATGGCGAAGCCGATGCCGATGTTGCCGGTGCCGCCACGACCGGAGAGGATGGCGGAGTTGATGCCGACGAGACGACCTTGCGCGTCCACGAGGGCGCCGCCGGAGTTGCCCTGATTGATGGCGGCGTCGGTCTGGATGAAGCTCTCGTAGCCGCCCTGCTCGGCAAGGATGCCGACCTGGCGACCGGTGGCGGAGATGATGCCCATCGTCACGGTCTGGCCTACGCCCAGGGGATTGCCGACGGCGAAGACGATGTCGCCGACGCGAAGCTTGTCGCTGTCGGCGAGGGTGAGGATGGGGAGATTGGTGGCATCGACCTTGATGACAGCGACGTCGGTCTTGGGGTCGGTGCCGATGACCTTGGCATCGAACTCGCGGCCATCGTTGAGGGTGACGCGCAGGGAGTCGGCCTCGGCGACGACGTGGTTGTTGGTGAGAATGTAGCCATCGGCGGAAACGATGACGCCCGAGCCCAGGCCGCGTTCGACGGATTCCTGGTCCGGGAAGGCGTTGTTACCGTAGAGCTGGCGGAAAATGTCGGGGACCTGCGCCCGCTGCTTGGTTGTCTTGGACGAGTAAACCGAGACGACCGCGGATTGAACGGGCTCGATGATATCGGCGTAAGAAGTGGCGCGAGCGTTGGGCCCGGCGACGAGGGCGGAAGGGTCGATCTTGAGGGCCACCGGATGGTGGTCGCCGGCAGTTTTCCTGGCGGGGTCAGCCGTCGTTTTTTCCGCGCCACAAGCGGGCATAATGGCGACGCCTAGCAGGGCTAGAAAAAGAGAAACCAGTTTACGGGTATTCATGGTGGAGGGATGGACTTAAGGAAAAGATTACGGGATCAAAGACCTGTGATACCGAGGCAAGGTTCCAGAGATAAGCGCAAAAAATCCGCGCCCGATGCGGGACGCGGAAAAAGAGAACGAGATGCTGCTGCGAGCGGGTGAAGGGTTAGAAGCCCTTTACTTTGAAGAGACTGGTGACCGACTCGTTGTTATTGATGCGCATGATGGCCTGGGCGAGCAACTCGGCGACGCTGAGCACAGTGATGGGAAGGCCCTTGGGATCGACTGGAATCGAGTTGGTGGTGATAAGCTCATCGATGTCGCCGGCGCCGAGACGCTCGTAGGCCATGGACGAGAGCAAGGCGTGCGAGACGGCGGCCCGGACGGATTTGGCGCCGTTGGCACGGAGCAGTTTGGCGGCGTTGACCAGAGTGCCGGCGGTCTCAGTGATGTCGTCCACGATGAGGACGTCCTTGCCTACGATGTCGCCGACGATGTTGACGGTTTCGACCGTGGTTGCGGAGGTGCGTTTTTTCCAAACCATGCCCAGTCCGGTGCCCAAGGCGCCGGCGTAGGCGGCGGCCATCTTCATGCCACCGACATCAGGCGAGCAGACGACAAGATTTTCGACGCGAAACTTCTCGAGGTATTTGAAAATGACGGGGGAGGCGAAAAGGTGATCAACGGGAATGTTGAAGAAGCCCTGGATCTGCTGGGAGTGCAGGTCCATGGTAAGCACGCGATGGGCTCCGGCGGAGGTGAGTAGGTCGGCGACGAGTTTGGCGGTGATGGGAACGCGCGGCTGGTCCTTGCGATCCTGGCGGGCGTAGCCGTAGAAAGGAATGACGGCAGTGATGCGCTTGGCCGAGGCGCGTTTGGCCGCATCGATCATGATGAGCAACTCCATCAAATGATGATTGGTGGGCGTGCAGGTGGACTGGATGAGATAGATGTCCTGACCGCGCACGTTTTCCTCGATGCGGACAAAGGACTCGCCATCGGGAAAACTGGTGACGGTCGCCTGCCCAAGGGGAATGCCGATGTGTTTGCAAATTTCCTCGGCGAGAGGGCGATTCGAATTACCGGTGAAGATTTTGAGGTTGGGCAGGCTCATGAAAGAAGTGGGTGCGGAAATGAAACGAAACAGTGACGACGTTGGGACGGGCGGGGAAAGTTAAATTACACACCGCGACAAAGGTTTTATGCTTGGCACGAATCCAAGGGCAGGCGCCGGGCGGAGCATGGTGAATGGGGGCCGGTTTCAGGCGAATTAGGTTCATCTACCCACGGGAGAGGCGAGAAGCGGCAGGCGGAAAAACACAGGATGGTTGGAATAAAACGCGGATTTAGTCATCTTAGCGGCATGAAACATACGTGGTATTGGTTGGCGGCGGGACTGGTTGCATCGATGGCGGTATGGGCCCAGCAAGCGGCGCGACCCTCGGCCGCCACGACGGAACCAGGCGCCGGGGTCGCCCCCCTCGAGGTCAACGGAGAGGTCATGGCCGTAAAGTCGGGCGAGCAGAGCGCCCCCGCTTTTGCGTGCGGAGTGGACGGCAAGTCGGCGTGCGGACTGCCGAGCAATGTCGTGATCGATATGGCTGGACTGGCGGTAAAGCGAACGGACGCGGAGTGGCGGGCCTTGCTCACGCCGACGCAGTATAAAGTCTCGCGTCAGCAGGGCACCGAGCCGCCCTTTACAAACGAGTATCACGATAACCACCGCGATGGAGTGTATTTCTCCGTGTGTAGCGACACGCCTCTGTTTGACAGCCGCGACAAGTTTGACAGCGGAACGGGCTGGCCGAGCTTTTCAAAACCGATCGAAGGCCGTTTCGTCGGCGTCACGCGCGATACAAGTTATGGTATGATACGCGACGAGGTGCACTCGACTGTGGATGGCGCGCATCTGGGGCACGTGTTTAGCGACGGACCGCAACCAACGGGGTTGCGCTATTGCATTAACTCGGCGTCGTTGCGGTTCATGCCGCGGGCGGAGTATGAGGCGTGGTTGGCGGGAAAGACGGCGGACAAGTGATTCGATCAAAGGCAGGAAGAGCTGCTTGTTTAACGGACAGGCAAGTTGCCGCCCGAGTGATAGTCGAGAGCGACGGCTTGCCTTGGGCGGTAAGGCCTCTACGCCCTCGATACGATGATTGGTGTTTTCGATTCCGGGTTTGGCGGCCTGACCGTGCTGTCCTCGTTGCTGCGCGAGCTGCCCGGCTACGACTACCTGTATCTGGCCGACAGTGCGCGGGCCCCCTATGGCTCACGAAGCGCGGAGGTGGTGAACGAGTTTACCCTCGAGGCGGTGGAGTGGTTTTTTGAGCAGGGCTGTCCTCTCGTGGTGCTGGCCTGCAACACAGCGTCCGCACGGGCGCTGCGCAACATCCAGCGACTGCATTTGCCGGAGCGCTGGCCCGACCGACGGGTGCTAGGCGTGGTGCGGCCCTCGGTGGAGGCATTGGCGGGGCTGCCGGTGGGCACGGTGGCGATCCCGGATCAGACAGCTCCGTCGCCGGCGGAGGGCTTGGTGGCGGTGCTGGGCACGACGGCGACGATCGCGTCCGACTCCTACGGCATAGAGCTGCGTAAACTCGCCCCGCGTCTGCGCCTCGTGCAGCAGGCCTGTCCGCTCTGGGTGCCGCTGGTGGAGGCGGGCGAACTCGACGGGCCCGGCACGGAGTATTTTCTGCGCAAGTCGCTCGCACCGCTGCTCCCGCCGAATGAAGCGCCGAGCCGAGTGCTGCTGGCCTGCACGCATTATCCGCTGCTGCTGCCGGCGCTCCGGCGGATTTTGCCGGCGCAGACGGAGATCATGGACCAGGGCAATCTGGTCGCGGAACGCCTGGCCGACTGGCTGCGGCGGCATCCCGAGCAGGAGCAAAAGTTAACGCGAGGTGGCGGACGTAAGTTCGTCACGACAGACGATCCCGCCTGGTTCGCGGAACACGGCGAAAAACTGCTCGGCGCGCCGATCCACGCGGAGCGGGTGAGGCTGAACCGCGCTCGCTGATTGGGACGATTACGTGCTAAAAACGAAGTGGTTTCATCCGACCCAGGTGCGGGCGTTGCGGAAGAGGCGTAGCCAGGGGGCGTCCTCTAGGCCGCGCCAGGCGGGCGGAGCCCAGCTTTGCTGCACGACGCGGTAGACGCGCTCCGGGTGGGGCATCATCAGCGTGACGCGGCCGTTGCGAGTGGTGATCGCGGTGGTGCCGAAGGGACTGCCGTTGGGGTTGAGCGGGTAGTGCTCGGTGGCGCGGTGGTGGTTGTCCACGTAGCGTGCGGCGACGAGGCCGGAGCCATTGAACGCGGAGGCGGCGCCGGCGGAGGGGAACTCCGTAAACCCTTCGCCGTGGGCGACGGCGATGGGGAGCACGCTGCCTTCCATGCCGGCGAAGAGCACGCTGGGACTTTTCTCGATCAGGAGCGAAGTCACGCGGGCCTCGAAGCGCTCGGACTGGTTTTGCACGAAGCGCGGCCAGTTTTCCGCACCGGGGATGATGGAGTGGAGGTTACTCATCATCTGGCAACCGTTGCACACGCCGAGCGCGAAGGTGTCGGCGCGGGCAAAGAAGGCGGAGAACTCGTCGCGCGCGCGGGGGTTGAAGAGGATGCTCTTGGCCCAGCCTTCGCCGGCGCCGAGGACGTCGCCGTAGGAGAAGCCGCCGCAGGCCACGAGGCCGCGGAAGTCGCGAAGGCTGACGCGGCCGGAGAGGATGTCGGTCATGTGGACGTCCACGGCCTTGAAGCCGGCGCGGGCGAAGGCTGCGGCCATCTCGACCTCGCCGTTCACGCCTTGCTCGCGGAGGATCGCCATCGGGGGTTTCGCCCCGGAGTGACCAATGACCAATGATGAATGTCCAATGGTCGGATCCGAAAAATCGAAGGTGACCTTCGGCGAGAGGCCGGGGTTGGTGCGGTCGAGGCGGAGGGCGTGCTCTTGCTCGGCGCACTGCGGGTTGTCGCGGAGGGCGGCCATGCGACGGGTGACGTCGCTCCAGATGTCGCGCAGGGCGGTGAGCGACTCGTTGAGGAGTTCGCGGCCCGACTGGCGGATGATGAAGGCGTGGTGGGCGTTGAGCACGCCGATCTGGGCGACGCAGGTTTTGAGGCCGTTGGAGCGGAGGACGGCGGAGACGTCGTCGATGTCGTCGTTACGGATTTGAATGACGGCACCGAGCTCCTCGGCAAAGAGGGCGGCGAAGGAATTAAGGCCCGACGGCAGATCGAGGGTAACACCCGTGTTGCCGGCGAAGGCCATCTCGAGGGCGGTGGCGAAGAGACCTCCGTCGCTGCGGTCGTGGTAGGCGAGAAGTTTGCCTTCGCGGCCAAGCTGCTGGACGGCGTTCCAGAAACCCTTCAAGTCGGCGGGTGAATCCACATCGGCGGGGGCTTGGCCGGTTTGGGAAACGACCTGGGCGAGGATGGAGCCGCCGAGACGGTTTTTACCCCGGCCGAGGTCGATGAGGAGGAGGGTGGTGTCTTCGGCGTCAGTGATGAGCTGGGGCGTGAGCGACTGGCGGATGTCAGCGACGGGGGCGAAGGCGGAGATGATGAGCGAGAGGGGTGAGGTGACGCGTTTTTGCGCGCCGCCGGCCTGGTCCTTCCAGACGGTGGACATGCTCATGGAGTCCTTGCCGACCGGGATGGTGATACCGAGGGCGGGGCAGAGATCCATGCCGACGGCCTGCACGGCGGCGTAGAGGTCGGCGCCTTCGCCGTGGAGGGCGGGGGCGGACATCCAGTTGGCGGAGAGGTTAACCTTGCCGAGGTCGCCGATCTGGGCGGCGGCGAGATTGGTGAGGGCTTCGCCGACGGCGAGGCGGGCGGAGGCGGCGGCGGAGTTGACCGCGACGGGGGTGCGTTCGCCCATTGACATTGCCTCGCCGGTGTAAACGTCAAAAGCGGTCGCGGTGACGGCGCAGTCGGCGACAGGGACCTGCCACGGGCCGACCATCTGGTCGCGTGCGATCAAGCCGGTGACACTGCGGTCGCCGATGGAGATGAGGAAAGTCTTGTCGGCGACGGCGGGGTGGGCGAGGACGCGGCTGGCGAGGTCCTTGAGGGTAAGCGAGCCGAGGGCGAGCGGTTGGAGCGGGCGGAGGAGGGTCTTGTCCTTGCGGTGCATGCGGGGCGGTTTGCCGAGCAGCACCTCGAGTGGAAGATCGATGGGGGTGTTGTTGAAATGCGGGTCATCGACGACGAGGCGTTTTTCCTCGGTGGCCTCACCGACGACGGCGAACGGGCAACGCTCGCGTTCGCAGAGGGCGGCGAAAGTGGCGAGGCGGGCGGCGGGCACGGCCATGACGTAGCGCTCCTGGGACTCGTTGCACCAGATGGCGAGCGGGGACATGCCGGGCTCGTCGTTAGGGAGTTTGCGGAGATCGAACCTGCCGCCGCGGCCGCCGTCGTTGACGAGCTCGGGGAGGGCGTTGGAGACGCCGCCGGCGCCGACATCGTGGATGAAGGAGATGGGGTTCTCGTCGCCGAGGGCCCAGCAGCGGTCAATAACCTCCTGGGCGCGGCGCTCCATCTCGGCGTTGTCGCGCTGGACGGAGGCGAAATCGAGGTTCTCCTGGCCGGAGCCGCTTGCCATGGAAGAAGCGGCGCCGCCGCCGAGGCCGATCAACATGCAAGGCCCGCCGAGGACGATGAGTTTGTCGCCGGGGTTGATCGCGCCCTTCTGGATGTGACCCTCGCGAATGTTGCCAAGGCCGCCGGCGAGCATGATGGGCTTGTGGTAGCCGCGCAGCTCGGTGGCGGGACTGGATGCGACCGAGCCGGGGGCGGGGACCTGCTGTTCGTAGGTCCGGAAGTAGCCGTTGATGGCGGGGCGGCCGAACTCGTTGTTAAAGGCGGCGGCGCCAAGCGGGCCGTCGAGCATGATGTCGATGGCGGAGACGATGCGGCCGGGTTTGCCGTGGTCGGTTTCCCAAGGCTGGATGGCACCGGGTATCCTGAGGTTTGATACGGTGAAGCCGGTGAGGCCTGCCTTGGGTTTGGAACCGCGGCCGGTGGCACCCTCGTCGCGGATCTCGCCGCCGCTGCCGGTGGCGGCGCCGGCCCAGGGGGAGATGGCGGTGGGATGGTTGTGGGTCTCGACCTTGCAGAGAATGTGGACGGGCTCGGTGTGGGCAGCGTATTCGTGGGTGACGGGATCGGCCCAGAAACGACCGCCCGTGGTGCCGGCGAGCACGGCGGCGTTGTCCTTGTAGGCGGAGAGGATGCCCTCGGGGTGGAGATTGTAGGTGTTCTTGATCATCTGGAACAACGATTTGTCCTTGGCGGAACCGTCTATTTCCCAGGTGGCGTTGAAGATCTTGTGGCGGCAGTGCTCGGAGTTCGCCTGCGCGAACATCATGAGCTCGATGTCGTTGGGGTCGCGGCCGAGGGTGGTGAAGGCTTTGACGAGGTAGTCGATCTCGTCCTCGGCGAGGGCAAGGCCTAGGGTGGTGTTGGCCTCGACGAGGGCAGAGCGGCCCTGGGCAAGCACGGGCACGCTGCTCATGGGGGCGGGCGCGGCGTGGCTGAAAAGAGCGGAGCAGGCGTCGAGGGAGTCGAAGACGACCTGGGTCATGCGGTCGTGGATTTTTCCGCGCAGGGTCGCGAGCTGTTCGGCGGAGAGGACGCAAAGCGGTTTCGTGAGGGCGGAGTTGTCGATGGCGACGGTGAACTCGACGACGCGCTCGATGCGTTTGAGGGAAGCAAGGCCGCAGATGTGGGCGATGTCGGTGGCCTTGGACGACCACGGTGAAATGGTGCCGGGGCGCGGGGCGATGACCTGCACGAGACCGGAGACGGCGACCTCGGTGCGGCGGGGGCCGTAGGTGAGGAGTTTTTCCAACACGGACTGCTGCTCGGCGGAAAGTATTGCGGCGGGGTTGGCGAGCTCGACCACATGGATGAAGCGGGCGGCGAGGGCGCGGACGGGCAGGCCGGAGGCGACGAGGTCGGCGCGCAGTTTTTCCAAGCGAAACGGAGAGAGGGCGGAGGAGCCGCGAAGGGTTAACATGGTCGGGAAAGGGTTGACGGTTTCGGATATGAGCGGGGGGGTCAAGGGGGGGTGCGCAAGCGGACGCAATTTTTGAACAATGATAAGTATGAAGTGGTTTTTTACGGGAGCGGGAAGCATGAGTGCAAAAAGCCGTTGACCATATGTGACGAGCTCGCCTGATGACCGCTTTGAATCCCCCGTGACGATTCCACCCAGCGCCCAGCCTACGCAGCACGCTATTATGAGGCTGGAAAACGCTGTCCGGGCGGGACGCTCGATACGCGCGTTGGTGCTGATTATTCGTTTACCTGATCCTGTGTCAGCGGTGCTTGCCGTGCGCGGGATCGGAGCGTTTGATTTTTAATTTTCCCGATCCATGTCCGACAAAATAACCCACGAGTGCGGTATCGCGTTAGTCCGGCTGTTAAAGCCCTTATCCTATTATCAGGAGAAATACGGCACGCCGTTGTGGGGTTTTACGAAGCTCTTTTTGCTGATGGAAAAACAGCACAACCGCGGCCAGGACGGCGCCGGTGTCGCTTGTGTCAAACTCGATGTGCCGGCCGGCGATCCCTTCATGTTTCGCGAGCGCTGCGTTAAGACCAATCCGCTCGACCGTATTTTCAAAACGCTTCTTGAACAATACGAAGAGAAGAAGAGCAGCGGCGACATCCACCCCGAGTTTGCGCACACCGTAAAAAAGCACTTCGACTTCGGCGGCGAGGTGCTGCTCGGCCATCTGCGTTACGGCACCTCCGGCGGCTACAACATCTCCTCGTGCCATCCTTATTTCCGCCGTTCGCCCTGGCCGACACGCAATCTGGCCTTGTGCGGAAACTTCAACATGACGAACACCGACGAGCTCAACCAGTCGCTCATCGGCATGGGGCAACATCCGATTTTTGCCACGGATACCCAGGCGCTCTTGGAGAAAATCGGCTTTTTCCTCGATGAAGAGCATGACGACATCTACCGCGGCCTTCGCGAGCAGGGACTCAAGGGCGAGGAAATCGCCCAGCTCATCAGCGAGCGACTCGACCTCGGTCGGGTGATCACCCGCTCCGCCGCCAAGTGGGACGGAGGCTATACGCTCTGCGGGCTCATCGGCAACGGGGATGCTTTCGTGGCGCGCGATCCGGCGGGCATACGGCCGGCTTTTTATTTCCAGAACGACGAAGTGGTCGCCTTCGCGTCTGAGCGCGCCCCGCTTCAGACGATTTTCGACCTCGCTGCGCCCCAGGTAAAAGAGCTTCCGCCCGGACACGTGATGGTGATGAAGCGCGACGGACGCATCAGCGAGACGCAGTTCACCGCTCCCTTGCCCCGCGCCTCCTGCTCCTTTGAGCGCATCTACTTCTCACGGGGCAACGACCTCGATATTTACAAAGAGCGCAAAGCCTTGGGCGCACTCCTCACCGGACAGGTTTTAAAGGCGATTAATTACGATTGGGGCCGCACGGTGTTCAGCTTTATCCCCAACACCGCCGAAGTTGCGTGGTTTGGCCTGATGCATGGTTTGCGGGAGAAGCGCCGTGCCGAGGTGAAGGCCGGAATCCTAGCCGCCGCCGCCAAGGGAGAGATAACGGAAACCCTGCTTGACGAACTGATCACCAATAACTGGCCGCGCGGTGAGAAGGTCGTCTCCAAGGATGTAAAGCTCCGCACCTTTATCGGGCAGGAGAACATGCGGAATCACCTCGCCAGCCATATCTACGATATCAGCTACGGCTCGGTTCAACCCGGCGACAACCTGGTGTGCGTGGACGATTCCATCGTGCGCGGCACCACCTTGAGGAAATCCATTCTGCGCATCCTGACGCGTCTGCAACCGCGCAAGATCGTCATCGTCTCAACTGCGCCGCAAATTCGCTACCCGGATTGCTACGGCATAGATATGTCGCAGCTCGGCAAGTTCATCGCCTTCGAGGCTGCGATCACGCTTCTCAAGGAGCGCGGCCAGACCGATTTGATGCGCGAGGTTTACGAACTCTGCCGCGAAGCCGTGGCGAAGGGAGAATCCATCAACTACGTGCAACGCATTTACACGCCTTTCACTCCCGAGGAAATTTCAGCAAAGATCGCCGAGTTTGTGCGTCCGAGCGGTGTCGAGTGGACGGGTGAAATCGAGGTGATTTTCCAGACGCTGGAGAACCTTCACACCGCTTGCCCACAACATACGGGCGACTGGTATTTCTCCGGTAAATATCCGACCCGCGGCGGCTATCGGGTGGTGAACCAAGCCTACGTGAATTACTACGAAAACAGTGAAGGCGGGCGCAGTTATTGAGCCACCTTCCATCCCGGCGTTTTCCTTATCTGCCTCCAGCTGCTCCCGACTCCTGAACCCTTCCGCACTTCTCGCCTCCATGTCACTTTCCTACGAATCCTCCGGCGTAAACTATGATCAGCTCGATGCCTTCAAGCGCGCCTGCCAGCAGGCCGCGAAGACCACCGCGCCCATGCTCGAACTTCATGGCTACGCCGAGCCCGCCAACACCCGCGGAGAGAGTTGCTACCTCATGGAAGCAAGTGACCACTTCCTGGCCCACGTCGAAGAGGGGCTCGGCACCAAGAACCTCGTGGCAGACGCAGTCTATGCCCAAACAGGCAAAAACTTCTACCGGGCGATCTCCATCGATACCGTTGCCACCATTGTGAACGACCTTGTGACCTGCGGTGCGCTGCCGATCTCGGTTGCCATGCACGCGGCCGTGGGCGAATCCGCCTGGTTCACCGATACCAACCGTATGGAGGCGCTCGTCTCAGGCTGGGCCGAGGGTTGCCGTCAGGCCGGTGCCGTCTGGGGCGGCGGCGAGACACCCACGCTTCGCGGCATCGTCAATGCCGACGCCATCGTGCTAGCGGGCTCTGCCATCGGCAAAATAGAGCCGAAGTCGCAGCGCATAACCGGAAACGTGCGGGCCGGAGACGAAATCGTGTTCCTTGCTTCCTCCGGTGTGCAGACCAACGGCCTCTCGCTCTGTCGTTTAATCGCCGACCGGCTTCCCCAAGGCTACCAGACACCCATCGGTCATGGCGATTCCCGCACCTACGGGGAAGCCCTGCTCGCGCCCTCCGTCATCTATGTGAACTTTGTGCGCGAGTGCCAGCAGGCCGGCATCACACTCAACTACGTCTCACACGTCACCGGCCACGGCTGGCGCAAGATCATGCGTCTCGACGAGCCCTTCATTTACGAGATCCACACTCCCGGCGAAGAACCTGCGCTCTTCAAATTTTTGCGCGAAGCCGGCCCCATCGATCTGCGTGAAGCCTACGCCACGTTTAACCAAGGCGTCGGCTTTGCAGCCTACGTTTTCCCCGAGAACCTCGAGGCAACCCTCGCCGCCGCCAAAGCCTCCGGCTACAATGCCTGGCACGCCGGCACGGTTAAGAAAGAAGGTGCCCGCAAGGCGGTTACCATACCCTCGCTCGGACTCGCTTACGACGGCAGCACGCTGCAGGTCCGCTAGCGCGTCGTTCGTAAAAGCAATGAAGCCCGTTGCCCAGGTTGATTTGACGTCGCGCGAACTGGGTGGAGCGGGCAAGGCGCCGCTGGTGCTGTTGCATGGCCTGCTTGGTTCGGGTCGCAACTGGCAGACCGCCGGGGCCGGGCTGGCGGAGGCGGCGGGCGGGAGAAATGTGTGGGCGCTGGATATGCGTAATCACGGCAAGTCGCCGTGGAGCGATGTCATGACTTATGATGCGATGGTGTCCGATGTGGTGTCCTGGCTGGATTCGCAGGCAATGGATGCGGTTGACCTGATGGGACATAGCATGGGCGGAAAAGTGGCGATGGCGCTGGCCTGCCGTCATCCCGAGCGGGTGCGAAGCTTGGTGGTCGTGGATATAGCGCCCAAAGACTATTTGTCGCACGGGCATCGCGCGGAATTTGCGGCGATGAACGAACTCAGGTTGTCCGAGCTGCAGTCGCGAGGAGAGGCTGAGTTGAAAATGGAAGGGCGGGTTCCGGATTGGGGAATGCGAAAATTTTTGACCACCAATCTGGAACGTGGCGATGACGGTGCTTGGCGGTGGGCGGTCAACCTCCCCGTGCTCACGACGGCGTTACCGGAGATCGAGTCGAATCCTCTGGGGGATGAGGCGCAATTCAAGCGCCCGGTGCTCCTCCTGCGCGGGGGAAGGTCGCACTACGTCACCGAGGATGACGCCGGACGAATCACGGAGCATTTTCCCCGTGGTCGAGTGGAAACAATCACGGCGGCCGGGCACAATCCTCACATGGAGACCAGGGCGGAGTTTTGCGCTGCGGTCGGCTTGTTTTTGACCAGCAATTCCTGATCAGCGCCCAAGCAGAGCGGTGACGGTGATGTCGTAGAGAGGTATGCCGACCAGAATATTAAAAGGGAACGTAAGGGCCAGGGAGAGCGTCACGTAGATCGCCGGGTTTGCCTCGGGCAAGGCGATGCGCAGGGCGGCGGGCACGGCGATGTAGCTGGCGCTAGCGCAGAGAATCACCAGTAGCAAAGCGTCGCCATGCGGCAACCCAAGCAGCGCGGCGAGGCCGAGGCCGAGAGAGGCATTTATGAGTGGGGCGAGGAAGGCGAAGGCAATGGCACTCACTCCAACAGCGCGGAGATCGCCGAGACGTCTTGCAGCGACGATGCCCATATCGAGCAGAAAGAGCGCGAGTAGACCGGGGAAAAGGGTGTCGATAAACGGCTTCAAGGGGGCCGCGCGCACCGGGCCGCAGACGAAGCCGATGAGCAAACTTCCAAGCAGGAGAAAAACAGAGCCATTAAGCAGCGCGTCTCGACCGAGGTGGCTCCAATTAATCTTTGCAGACGCAGAAGTGGAGTCGACCGATGATACGGTGGCGAAGCGGCGGGCGAGTATGACGCCGATGATAATCGCGGGAGACTCCATAAGGGCCATGGCTGCGACCATGTGACCGGAAAAGTCCACGCCTCGCTGCGTGAGAAAACCGCAGGTGGTGATAAAAGTGACGGCACTAACCGAACCGTAGGTGGCGGCCAGACCTGCGGCATCGGCGGAGCCGAAGCGTCTGCGGAGGGCAAAGAAAGACCAGAGCGGCACTAAAACAGCAGCGGCCATGGCGGCCATCATGGTCGCGACCACTTCATAGCGCAGTCCGCTCTGGGCAAGCGACACGCCGCCCTTCATCCCGATCGCGAAGAGCAGGAACAAGGAGAGCGTCTTGGCTGCGGGGGCGGGTATTTCCAAATCGCTACGCAACAAGGTCGCTGAAAGACCCAGCAAGAAAAGCAGAATGGGAGGCGACAATAGGTTGGCGAAGAGATCGGCGATATTCATGTGTGGCGGTGAAGCGATGCAGGCCGCGATGCCTGGAGATTAGGTAAAAGTTTGATTTTAGACAATTACAGGCTTTAGAACGAATCGTTAGATTAAATTTAACACAGATGCCCTTTTTGAATTATCATCACTTGCGGTATTTCCGGGTGATCGCTCGAGAGCTGAGCCTGACCAAGGCTGCCGATAAACTGAGTCTTTCCCCGCCCGCCTTGAGCATCCAGTTGAAGCAGTTGGAAGAGAGCCTGGGGCAGGCCTTGTTTGTGCGGGAACGTGGCGGGTTGACGCTGACGGAAGCCGGACGGGTGGCGGTGGACTATGCGGAAACAATCGGCAAGGCGGGGGAGGAGCTGATGGATGTAATGCAGAATCAGGCCCATGGTCGCGGGCGGCAGGTGCTGCGAGTGGGTGCCGTGGCGACCTTGTCGCGGAATTTTCTTTTGGAGTTTTTAAGACCCGCACTGCACCGGACTGAAGTGGAGGTGGTGGTGCGCTCAGGCGGGCTCAGGGAGCTGATGGTATCGTTGCACGCGCATCAGGTGGATATGGTTTTATCGAATCAAGCGGCGCGACGAGATGTGGAAACCCCCTGGCACAGTCACCTCCTGGCGGAACTGCCCGTGAGTCTGGTGGGCACACTGGCGTGGAAAAAAAAGCGGCTCAAATTCCCGGAGGGTTTTGCTGACGCGCCGGTGATTTTGCCGAGTCTGGAAAGCAATACGCGGGCGGGCTTCGATCGCATGCTCGCGGCGGCAGGGGTGCGCCCCAGGGTCATCGCGGAGGTGGACGACATGGCCATGCTGCGTTTGATGGCACGAGAAGGCGAGGGGTTTGCCTTGGTGCCGCCCGTCGTGGTGCGAGACGAAATTGAACGCGGCGAATTGGTTGAGACACACCGAGTGCCGGAGTTGCGCGAGACATTTTATGCCATCACACCAAGCCGTAAATTTCCTAATCCTCTGGTCGGAGAACTAGTCGAGCGTATGGGATCGGGTGGAAAAAAGACGCCGGTGAAGTGACCGGCATCAATGCATGCATCAGGTCGAAATTGGAGCGAGCAGCTCACGGAGATCGGTGAGCGACAGCTTGGAGTTGGCGGCATCGCTGGCCTCGAAGACGTCGGCCAGCAAACGACGCTTCGTTTCCTGCATGGCCATGACCTTCTCCTCCACCGTTCCGGTGCAGATGAGTTTATAGGACGTCACCACCTTGGTCTGGCCGATACGGTGGGCGCGGTCGGAGGCCTGCGCCTCGACGGCGGGATTCCACCACGGATCAAAGTGCACAACCGTGTCTGCCGCCGTTAGGTTGAGACCGGTGCCGCCGGCCTTGAGAGAGATCAGAAAAACCGGAATGTCCGGTGAGTTTTGGTAACGGTCCACCTCGAGCTGACGCTGTTTTTGCGGTGTGGAGCCGTCGAGGTAACAGTAGGTGAGACCTTGGTTATCCAGCTCATCGCGGAGCAGCCCGAGCAGACTGGTGAATTGGGAAAAGACGAGCAGGCGGTGGCCGTCGTCGATCGCCTCGGCGAGCAACTCGCGGAAGGCTTCGAGTTTTGACGAGGCGGAGGCCTCGACCATGACGTCGACAAGTCGCGGGTCGCAGCAGATCTGGCGCAGGCGGAGCAGTTGGGTGAGCGTGGCCAGACGCATCGAGCCCTCGGATGCGCCGTCGCCGGCGAGGGTGTCGAGCTCCTGTTCGGATTTGCGCTGCCACTCGGTGTAGAGCGTGGTTTGCGTGGAGGTGGGCGCGCAGTAGATGACCTGTTCGATTTTGGGCGGGAGCTCGGTGGCGACGAGCGCCTTGGTGCGCCGCAGGATGTAAGGCGCGGTTTGTTTGCGCAGACGATCGTCGTGCCAGCTGCGTTCGCCCGGCTTCAGGCCGGTGGGAGCTTTTTCGACGTAGCCCGGCAGCACGATCTCGAAGAGGGCGCGAAGATCTTCGAGCGAGTTTTCGACTGGCGTGCCGGTGAGCAGGATGCGGCTGCTGGCGTGGATGGAGCGCAGGGCGCGGGCGTTTTGAGAGCGCCGGTTTTTGACATGCTGCGCCTCGTCGGCGATGAGCACGGCGAGATCGACGCCGGCGAATAATTCCTGGTCGCGGGCCAGGGTGCCGTAAGAAGTGATGACGAGGTCCTGTTCATTCGCAGCGACACTGGCCTCGGTGAGGCGGTTCGAGCCATGGTGGACAAATACGCGCAACGATGGTGCGAAACGCGCGGCCTCGCGGCGCCAGTTTTCCACCAGGGATGCGGGACAGACTACTACTGAGGGGCGATGATCGGGGGCCTTTTTGGCCGAGGCGGGGCGGTCCAGCGAATCGACCATCGACAAGGGGTCATGAAGGGCGGCGAGAAAGGCCAGGGCCTGGGCGGTTTTTCCGAGGCCCATTTCATCGGCGAGCACCCCGCCGAGTTCGCATTGGTGGAGGTGCCACAACCACGCCACGCCGATGTGCTGGTAGGGGCGCAGAATGGCGGTGAAGGATGCCGGCACTGGGGCGGGTTGAAGGCGCGTGAGGTCGCGCAGCGCCTCGGCGCGGCGTCGCCATCCGGCGGGTGGCTGGTAATCGGGTGCGAGCGACTCGATCAGTTCCTGCAACTCGGGGATGCGGGCCTTGCCTACGCGGAGCGTTCGACGCGCGGCCACGGCGGCTCCGGTGCCTCCAGCGAGCGCGGCCTGCGCGGAGGCGAGGCGGGCCAGGGCGGGCGGGGGGAGTAGATAGATTTTTTTGCCGTCCTCGACGTAGTTGCGTCCGGCGGCAAGGGCTTGACGAAGTTGTTCCTCGGTGGATTTACCGGCGGCGAGTCCGACCGAGACGGAGAACTCCCCTGCGGTCTCTGTTACCTCACAGGTGACGCTGGCGGCGGCGAGACCTGCGGTATGCTTTTCGAAGTTAGGGGTAAAATCGGCGTGGTAGGTCGTTCGAAGCGCTTCGGAATGGTTGGCAAGGAAGTTGAGCACCTTATGCCGGTCGCGCAGCCACCATTTGCGAGTCGTTGGATCGAGGGCGAAGCCGCTGGAGGAAAGAAGTTCGCGGGCGGAGCCGTAGGCGGGGTGTTCACGGGAAGGTAGTGCAATGGCGAGATAGTGCTCGCTCCCGTCGACGCATAACGGCGTAAGCGGCTCATCGCGGGCTACGATGCGCGGTGACCTCATGGAGAGAGATCTTGGGCCCTCGCGCGGCGCGGGCGCGACCGGCGTGGGCACCAACGGAGTGGAGGGAGCGAGGTGTTCACTCACCCCTCGCAGACGCTGGCCCAGCCAGAGCAAGTTTTTCTGCGGCTCGGCAAGGGCTGCGAAAACCGGATGGCCGGCGAAGGCGATCACGAGCTCGCGTAACTGGGCGCGGGTGAGCTGGACGAAAGGAGGCGGCGTCGGGGCTCCGCCACAGAGTCGAGACAGGACCGCCAGGGCCGGCAACAGCGCGGGGGGGGGAGGCGTGGCAGGGTCGAACTCAATCTTTACCGGAATGGCGTCTCGTAAGGCGGCTGCGGGCAGATTTGGCGGGAGCAGAAGGCGGAGCATCGAACCGCACAGCTTGTGGCCGATTTGCTCAGGCGGAAGCCTAAAGGCGGTGAGGTCAAAAATCCTCCGCGATTTTGCCTGCGATCAAGACTTCGTGGCAGCGGAGGTGAGGGCGGGGGATTTCCATTCCTTATCCAAGACCCGGCGGAGAATCGAGGTCATTTGGGCATACCCTTTGGCGTTGAGATGAAGTTTATCCTCGATGTAACAGTCGAGCTGCGCCTCGCCACCGGGCGTTTCGAGCGCGGGATTCACATCCAAATAGGTAACGTCGGGCACAGACTCGGCGAGCTTCTTCAGGCCCCGATTGGTTTCGTCTACTTGCGAGAGGTAACCCGAGTCACGTTTTTGCGGGGCGCGTATGACAGACAGGAGAACCACGACTGCATCGGGCAGCGCAGCGCGAGTTCGGGTTAACCATTCGGACGTGTTCTTGACGATTTCATCCGGCGGGACCTTGCCGTTCACGTCGTTACTGCCGCAATACCAGACGACGAGCGCGGCTTTGGAGCTTGGCACGATCTGATCGAAGAAAAGGAGCTGGTCCACGGTGCGTGAGCCACCAAAAGCGCGGTTGGTGATCGGTAGGGGAGCGAAATCGACCGCTGCGGTGGTCCAGCGTTTGAATATACTGCTACCCACCATCAGAATACCGCCAGGCGAAGGCGCTGGCTCGGCAGCCAATTTGGCGACTTCTGGAGCAAATCGCTCCTCTCGAGTCTGGGCCTTTTTTTCGGCGCCCTGTAGCGCCGTTAAACCCGCAAATAGGCTGATCAGGCTAAATAAGGACAGAATGGCCAATCGGGTTTTAATGGTTAAGCGCATCAGGATCGGGGGCATAGTATACATTATTGATCATATGGTTTTATCAATGGTGGAGTTATCATAACTCTTGGTAAGGGGAAACGGCATGGGGCGGCCCTGATTCGATTCAGTCGATCCGGTGGGCGGAGCGGAGTGGAAGTCAGCGCTGGTGGGATGAGTGCCAGACTGACGGCTTCGCGGGGGGCGATGAGGTCGCTTTGGTAAACAGCGGCGAGTTGAGGGACCGTTGCAAACATAAGTTCCCACACATGTGACCAACCTGCCGTGAAGTTTGCGGCCAAGGAACCGATGGTTTAGACACGAAGCTCAAGGCGCAGGGATGAGAGAACTGAATAGCCTGTGTTTTTATTTTCAGATTTTTCGCGCTATTAAGTTCAATGCAGCCAGAGTCGTGAATCGCAGCTTAGCGTCGATGAAACCAGAGTCAGCGGGGGCGCAAGTCTTGACTGCGTGTTTGCTGAAGCACTTGCTGGGTCGGGTGAACCCCAAGAAGGAATTATGAGTGCACCCGTGATTCAAATAGCAGCGCAAACGCCTGCTTACCGGTTGCGACTGGCCTCCAGCGCCGATGATTTGGCGGCTGCACAGCGCCTTCGTTATGAGGTATTTAACGTGGAAATGCATGAGGGACTGGCAAGCTCTGCAGTGACAGGCAGGGATGAGGATGAGTTCGACGCGGTTTGCGACCATTTGCTTGTGGAGGACTCCACCGGGGAGAAGGCGGTGGGCACATATCGATTGCAGACGGGTAAACGGGCGGCTGAGTCGGGTCTGGGGTTTTACAGCGCACGTGAATTTGAATTTACGCCATTTGAAGGAGTCCGTGGACAAATGATTGAACTGGGACGTGCCTGCGTGGCAGCGGAGCACCGGAATCCGGCCGTGCTGGGCTTGTTATGGCGCGGTATAGCGCAGTATTCCCATGCTTGCGGAGCGCGCTACCTGACGGGATGCAGCTCGCTCACCTCGCAGGATGAGGCGGAGGGGCTTGCGGTTTATGCAGAGCTCGAATCGCGTTATTTAGTGGACGAACCCTGGCGCACGAAGCCTCAGCCCGGCTGGCTTTGTCATCCGGCCGAGGGGCGTCAGATTGTCGGCGTAAAAGTGCCGCGGCTCATGGGCACCTACTTGATGCTCGGCGCAAAAATCTGTGGCGAACCGGCGATCGACCGCTCATTCGGCACGATAGATTTTCTGACTTGGATGGATCTCGAAGGAGCAGCGGCGAGGACCTTGAGAAAATACCTGTGTTGATAATAAAAGGCATTTTCAAGTGAAGCTATCTGGTATCCGTAATCGAATACGAGGCTTGGTGAGACTCGTATGGGTTTCGTTCTGTTTGCTCTGGGCGGCGGTGGATTACATGGCGCTCGGAAGACGGCGTCATGATTTGGCGGTCAAAGCCGCGTGGCTTAGCCGCACCTGTAGCAAACTCCTTCAAGCGCTGGGCGTGCGACTGGTGGAACGAGGCAAGCCCTCACCTGGCGCGGTGATCGTGGCAAATCATGTGAGTTACATCGACATTATGGTTTTGTCGGCGCTCAGCCCGGTTGTATTTGTAGCTAAACGCGAAGTGCGGGACTGGCCCGTTTTTGGCTGGTTCGCGGCCAAGGCAGGCACCCGTTTCATCAATAGAGAACGTCGCGGGGATGTAGCTCGTATCGGCGATGAAATAGCTCCCGTTATAGCGGCGGGGGTCGGAGTGGTGCTATTCCTCGAAGGCACGACTAGTGACGGAAAAAACGTGTTTCCATTTCGAGCCTCGCTACTTGCACCGGCAATAACGGAAGGTTGGCGCTTGGTGTGCGCAGGATTGGTTTACGACGTTCCCGTTGGCCGATCGGTTGAACATGAAGTTTGCTGGTGGGGTGACATGACGCTTCCGCCTCATTTACTCAATCTCGCCTCGCTTCCCTGGTTGGAGGCCAAGGTTGGCTGGGGCGAGTCCTTGCTCGCAGAGGGTGACCGGAAGGTTTTGGCGGAAGAACTGCGAGGCAAGGTTGTTGAACTACGCGGGCAAATCAGTTGATGCCCAAGGTTACAAACGGGTGAAAACATCTAGGTTATTCGCGTTTTTTTTTATTGTTGTTAGAACTACGCTTGCCACCTGCATTCACTACACCCAAAGCTGTCAGTGATTTTACTTCCGCCACCAATTTGCCTAAATTAATCACATGAAAAATACCCTGCGTCATATTCTCGGCGGCCTTGCAGCTGCTGCATTCGCCGCCGTCACTGTCCACGCTGCAGACCTATTGCCGGGGACTTTCTCTGCTCGTTATATCGTTCAAGATGTAACTTACAAAGCTAATGGTAGCGGGGACTACGTTCCCCTTACGAGCGGCACCATACTCAAGCAGGGTGCGATTATCAAAACTGGAGGCGGGTCCTCTGTTGATATCGTATTCCCTACCGGAGCGATTGCCTCCGTGCGTGCGGATACCGAAATCGAGATCAGTAAGTTTGAACAAGAAGCATTCACCGGTCCGGTTCCTAATGATAAGACGGTGGATGAGCCTTCCGTTTCTAACACCAAGTTTGTTTTGCTCAGCGGAGAAGTTGTTTCCAAAGTTAAGAAATTAAAGACCTCCTCACAATATGTGGTAGCCAGTCCGTCGGGTGCAGCTGGTGTTCGAGGAACAATTTTCAGCGTGGTCTACAATGCCGCCAAAAAGACGCTGACTGTTTCAACCGCAAAGGGAGTCGTTGACGTGATAAGTGTAGCTGACAAGGGAGGAGAGGGCGGAAAAACGAAGGCTTATGACATGCGCTCATTTTATATCTTTCAAGACGGCTCTGTCGTGGATAGTGCTAATGAAGACGAGGTTATCATTGTTTCGCCTGATGGTCACAGCAAGCGTAGTCTGGAAGGTTCCATCAAGAATCTCTTACTCGAGATTTTCGAACGCTACGATGATCGTAGAGACTCAGGGCGTAGAGACTCTGATAAGGACGATTTGATTAAAACTATTGAGCACTCACAGATCGGCGTAAGTTGCAATTAATCCACCCCCATTGATTTAAACCTGAAAGGCCCGCCGTAAATGGCGGGCCTTTTTTGCTGCGCGAGGCATACTTGGTGAAGTTCCAATAGCCAAGTTACTGAATTCACGTAAGCCGAGATCCGATGAGGCGGATGGAGCCGAGAAGATGGCCACGAGGCTGGGGAGTAGGGGGCTTTTGTGAAGCCCCGCGGGAGAACGGACTAGTGCATCGAACGATTTAACGAACGATCAGATGCGCGTCAGGTGACGCCAGATCACGGCGATCCCACTTCGGGTTAGAGAAAGCTCTGCTGCTTCGGTGCGGCAGCCGCGGCGCGAGCAGCTTCATCCTCAGGGGTGGCATTGAGGTGACGGGGAGGCCGGGCGACGCGGGCAGCAACTGCACTTTCACGGTCGGCAACGATACGATCACACATGCCGTGGATTTGCAGACGCAGCCACTGCGCAGTGCTGCTGTCGGCGCGGTAATCGGCTGGACCATAGTGATCAATACGACCGGCGGAGCGGAGGCGATCGTTTTGGGCGAATTCGTCGGGGCGATTCGGATTGTAAACTCCGTAAGCCTTGCCTCCGCCTTTTTTGGTAACGGAGAAACTGGGCACATCGCTGGGGCCGTCGGCGATGTAGATCATGTTCTGAAAGGGAATACGCCGATCTTCCGGCGTGATGTTGGAGTTAACGTCGATGGCAGGATTTTTATTCGTGCCTTTGTTGATCTCAAAAAGGGCTCGGGTCTTGGTGGTGTTGTCGATCACCATGCCGATCTGTGCGATTACGGAGTCGGCCTCAATCTCCAGGTTTCCTTGTTCCAGAAAGCCGGGTTGAAGCGGATTCTCAACGAACTCGCAGCCATAAATACCCTCGACGAAGGGGGCTATTTTACTGCCTCGCACCATCTCCGCCAAACCTGTGCTTACGATGTAATGCTCAAGGCGAATGTCGTGTTTGCGATAGGCTTCTTTCTCGCCTACGTAAGTCTGGGCCAGTGGGAAAAAATCAGGCAGACCGGGGTAAAACTCGATGTCGGCCCCGGCCGCACGAAGAATTTTATTGCTCAGCTTTGGCATGCGACCGGCGAGCACGTAGGTGAGCAAGTGGTTGAGATACGCGATTTCTCCCGACAGCTGGTATCCGCGTTTTTTATAGTGGGCGACAAGGTTGTTGGTCTCGTGCCAGAAAGCGGGCTCGTTCACGCCGAAGCGACGGAAGAGCGGTGACTGCATGTATTCAGGGATAAGGGTCTTGTCGAAGTCCCAAATGCAGGCGATGATGTTTTGTGTGAATAGAGTCGTAGCCATAGCGAATCAGCACCGTTAGCGCAGACATTCAATCCTGCGGGGAGTGCCGTGCTGCACACCAAACCGCCTGCCGGCGCGCCGCGCAATCCACAAAACCCAGGTTAACCCACGACCTGGTTCCGCTCCAACCGATCTGTTGACGTTTCACAATCCGCTCCTGCTCCCTTTTTCTTTCGCATCTCTCAATGGCCAATCCGCCTGACATCACTCCCTTTAAACGCCGCAGCGACGAGCTCGACGCACAAATGCGTTCGCCGACGTTTTACGCCAATGCCCGGGCCGCTGCGGAGGTGACGCGCGAGCACCAGCGTATCGGCGAACTCATTACAAAACACGAAGCTCTTTTGCGCACGATCCGCGATCAGGCGGAAATGCGCACCTTGCTCCGTGAGTCCAGTGGCGACCCTGAGCTGCGCGAACTCGCGGAGGCGGAGCTACCCGGCTTGGAGGCCCGTGCGGTCGAACTGGAGGCGGAGGTATGGACCGCCATGATCCCGCCCGAACCGACCGACTCCCGTAACACCGTGGTCGAGGTGCGCGCCGGCACCGGCGGCGAAGAGGCCGCGCTTTTCGCCGCGACCCTCGTGCGAATGTATCAACGCTACTGCGAGACGCGCGGTTGGATGATCGAGCCGATGGGCACCAGTGAGAGTGAACGCGGTGGTTTTCGCGAAGCGACTTTCCTCGTTCGCGGCAAAGATGTTTACAAGCAGCTCAAGTTTGAGAGCGGCGTCCACCGGGTCCAACGCGTGCCATCCACCGAGGCCAACGGTCGCATCCACACCTCAACCGTCACGGTGGCGGTTCTTCCCGAGGCGGAGGAAGTGGATATCCACATCGATCCTCAGGACCTCGAAATCACCGTGCAACGCGCCAGCGGTCCCGGCGGGCAGGGGGTCAACACCACCGACTCGGCGGTCCGCATCATCCACAAACCCACCGGCCTCATCGTGTTTTGTGCGGATGGTCGTTCGCAGATTAAAAACAAGGCCAGCGCCATGTCCGTGCTGCGCGCACGACTCCTGCAGAAAAAGCAGGACGACGAGCAGGCCAAATACGCGGCGCAACGGAAAAGCCAGATTGGAACCGGCGATCGCAGCGAACGTATCCGCACCTATAATTTTCCCCAGAATCGGCTGACCGACCATCGAATCGGCCTCACCCTTTACAGCCTGCCCCAGATTGTGGAAGGTGCGATCGAGCCCATCGTCGGGGCGCTGCAAAAAGCCGAACTCGACCAGAAAATGGCGATCCTGACCGGGCGCCCCTTTGAGTTGAAACGTGCCGCGCAGGAGGATGACGAGTGAGTCCTGTGCTTTTCGGTGGCGTTACCGTGTTCGTGGTTGATTGATCTAGCCCCATGCCGACGCTGCTTGAAATTATCCAGAAGACGACCGACTTCCTGGCCTCAAAGGGAGTAGAGTCGGCGCGTTTGAATGCAGAGCAACTGGTCGGTCATGCGCTCGCGTTGAAACGCATGCAGCTCTATCTTCAATTTGAGCGAGTCTTGGCCGAGTCAGACCTCGAAAAAATCCGGCCCTTGGTGAAACGCCGGGCCCAACGCGAACCACTGCAACACATTCTCGGCACGGTGGAGTGGGGGGGGCTTACGCTCAAAATCGACCGCCGAGCCCTCGTGCCGCGTCCGGAGACCGAGGAACTCTTTGAGTTGGTTGTCAAAAGACGCGCCGCCATCACATCGGAGACCTCGGCGCCGCCCCGCGTGCTCGACCTTGGCACTGGTAGCGGAGCGCTTGCACTCGCCCTTGCCCAAGCATGGCCAGATTCCCGGGTGACGGCGGTGGACGCCAGCGACCATGCACTCGCTCTGGCCGCTGAAAACGCCACCTTCCTCGGCCTCTCCACCCGGGTGACATTTATAAAATCCGACTGGTTCTCCGCACTACCCGATGGGGAAACCTTTGATGTGATCGTCAGCA
Organism: Verrucomicrobia bacterium IMCC26134; assembly: GCA_000972765.1. Taxonomy (GTDB): domain Bacteria; phylum Verrucomicrobiota; class Verrucomicrobiia; order Opitutales; family Opitutaceae; genus IMCC26134_A. The sequence goes on from CP011265.1 coordinate 1,766,651, forward strand.
ACCCGCCTTACCTCTCTGAAGCGGAGGTGGCCTCGGCGGAGCCCGAAGTGCGGGTTTACGATCCGCGTGAAGCGCTGGTCGCACCTGACGAGGGTCTGGCTGATTTGAGGTCGATCTTGCGTGCGGCGGCATCTCGTCTCGCCCCCGGAGGATTACTGGCGCTGGAAACGGGCATCGCCCACCACTGCGTGTTGCTTGAAGAAGTGTCCGCAACCGGTTTGGCGGGTGGCGAATCGGTGCCGGATTTGAGCAAACGCGACCGCTTCATACTCGCCTGGCGATAAGGTAAGGCGGCTCTGGAACCTCTTCTGATTAATTCCTTCCCGCTCGGCGCTGGTTTTTCATGGCCAAGGGCGGCAGGATCTTTGCAGTGTCTCACCCGATGTCGCAGAACTTTGCCCGTTCGGTCTTCGCCTTTACCGCGCTTTTCTTCGCGGTGTTTTTCCTTTGGCCTATTTTACAGATCCTCAAGGGCGGCTTCATCGATGCGGACGGCCACTTCACGCTGCGAACCTTCGCAGCCATTCTATCGGATCCACTCTATCTGGGCGGCTTGTTAAATTCCCTCCTGCTGGCGTGTGCCATCACCGGGATAGCGTTCTCCATCGGGCTGCCACTCGCCTACATCACCGACCGCTACCAATTTCCCGGCAAGACCGCCCTCGCCTCGGTCGTGCTGGTGCCGATGATCCTGCCGCCCTTCGTCGGGGCGATCGGCATCAAACAAATCTTTGGTCAATACGGAGCGCTCAATGCCTTGCTCATCAATTGCGGACTTCGACCGGAAGGATGGACCTTTGACTGGTTCGCCGTAGCGCCTTTCTGGGGTGTAGCCGCCGTGACCGCGCTTTCACTCTATCCGATCGTTTATCTCAACTGCGCGGCGGCCCTCGCCAATGTAGATCCTGCGATGGAAGAGGCGGCGCAAAACCTCGGCTGCACCGGGTTTCGCCGGTTTCGCCGGGTCACGTTGCCGTTAATTAAACCAGGCCTTTTCGCCGGCGGCACCATTGTGTTCATCGCAGGCTTTACCGAACTGGGGGTGCCTCTGATTTTCGACTACTCGCGAACGACGTCCGTGCAGATTTTTTATGGCCTAAAGGATATCGGAGCCAATCCGGCTCCTTATGCCTTGGTCACGTTGATGTTGCTCAGCACCACCGGCCTCTACGCCCTTGGAAAAGGGCTTTTTGGGCGTCAGAACTATGCCATGATGGCCAAGGCTTCATCGACCGGCGGACCGCGAGCCTTGCCGTTGGGACCGGCTTTAGTCTGCACCGCCGCCTTTGGTTTAGTGACTGCGATCGCTGTGCTTCCGCATATCGGGGTGGTTTTGACTGCCTTCGCGACTGATTGGTATGCCAAAGTGCTGCCGAGCGGTTATACGCTGCAAAATTTCGAACTCGCGCTCGGCAATCCGCTGACTGTGTCCGCTATCGGCAACAGCCTCAAATTTGCGACGGCCTCGACGCTCGTCGACATCGTGCTCGGTATCGCCATCGCCTACGTCATTGTGCGTTCAAAGCTACGCTACCGTGGAGTGCTCGACGTGCTGGCGATGCTTCCGCTCGCCGTGCCGGGGTTGGTCGTCGCCTTTGGATACCTAGCCATGAGCCAGGAAGGAAAAGCCTTCGCTTTCCTGAATCCCATCGAGAATCCTACGATCCTCCTGATCATCGCCTACTCGGTGCGTCGCTTACCCTATGTGGTGAGATCGGCGGTCGCCGGCTTTCAACAAACGAGCGAGACCCTGGAAGAAGCGGCACAAAATCTTGGCTGCCCGCCCCTGCGCGCCCTGTATAAAATTACGCTCCCCCTGATCGCGGCAAATCTCATCGCGGGCGGATTGCTGGCCTTTGCCTTCGCCATGCTGGAAGTTTCCGACTCCCTGATATTGGCGCAAAAGCAGGCGTTTTATCCGATCACCAAGGCCATTCTCGAGCTGTTTCAGATGCTGGGCGACGGCCAGTTTATCGCGAGTGCACTAGGCGTATGGGCGATGGTATTCCTCGGCATCTGCATCGTCGGACTGAGTCTGGTGCTAGGCAAAAAACTCGGGGCTATTTTCAGGGTCTAATTTGGTAGCGAAACAAAAAAGGCTGTGCGTTTTGTGAACGCACAGCCTTCGACCTACCTCTAGTAGAATGCTTAAGCCTGTCTGCGACGACGGGCGAACATTACAAACGCGCCCGTAAGACCCGCTCCGATCAGGCTATAAGTGGAGGGCTCGGGGACGGCGGTTGCGGTAATCACCATCGTGCCTGCAGCGGCGGCGTCAGTAATCCATACGTCGGCACCAACCGTGCTGAACCCATACTGAATGTGACGAGTCGGATCGGCGGTGGTGGCGAAGTAAACCGAGAAATCCCCTGCGCTGTTCAACACCTGTGTTTGCCCTACAAAGGAGGAGTAATCGGGTGCAAAGTCACGAATGAAAGCTGTAACCGTATGGCCGGTGAAGCTGTTGCTGACGACGGTGCCAATAAAATTGAGATCCACTCCAGCCAAAGGTCCGTCGCTTTGAGCATAGACATTGGCCTCTATAATTTTATTTCCCGTCGCTCCAGGTCCGCCTTCGGGGGTATACCAAAACGAAGCTGGATCACCGATCGAGTTTGGCGCCAATGTGATGGTAGCGGCGTCGGAGAAGGAGGCGCACAAATCGGCTACTCCCCAAGAGCTTCCAAACACGTATGCCCCGCCGTTAGACGGTAACTCAAAAACGTTTACGTATCCGTTTGTAAGGGTGTTAATGTCCACCGTGACTTCCACCGCACGGGCAGGAGTGATGAAGATGCCTGCGGTAACGAGCAGGCACGATAGGCTGATGTTTTTAATACTAACTGATCTAGCATTCATTATTTGTTTTTTGGGTTTAGTGTTACTGACTGGGGGTGATACCGCTGTTAGGCGATAAAGGGGGCTGAAGAGTGTGTAATGGATGATTCCGAGTTCGTGGAAACTTACTCGGTAAATATCACATTCCGGTTTTTGATCGTTCCTTTGGCCATGGCTACGGCGTGGCCATCGCACATCGCGACGTTAACTTTGCCTTTGTGACGATAGCGCATCCACTTGTTATTCCCGGTATCATCATCCGTCGCCGTGCTAATAAAATCATCCATCGCGACTGCGCTGCCGCGCGATCCACTCTGGGATGCGATAATAGAAGGCTGTTCGATCGAATTCGGGCTCCACCCTTTATTGGTGGGGTCCTGACACATATCCGCTACGATAATAACCTCTGACGGGCGCGACACTTTAGATAAGGACAAAGCGGGCAGACCGCGCGGCATGAGTCCGGCGTGCATACCATAGGTCAGCACAATATCCGTGGGATTAGTGGATTCTTCGACGGGAATAGCGACACCTGGGCATACAAATATGGTGGCTTTCTGACTGGGTGGCGTATTGATGTAGGCAGCCAGCGTTCTGGCCCAGGCGGCATCGTTACCCGTGCCGGCATAAGGCAGATAGTTTTTGTTTTCATTGGCGTAGGTGATGGCGGAAAGCCCGACCTGCCTGAGACCTGATATACAGGCACTCGCCTTGGCCGCATCCCGAACGGAACCTACGGTGGGAATTATTATAGCCGCCAAGATACCGATGATGGCGATCACGGTCAGCAACTCTATCAGCGTAAAAGCACGACGTGTTGTAATATATCGGTTTTTCATGTTAGGACTTAATCTGAGTTACTTGACTGCCTTGATACGCAGGAATTTTTTTGTCGCTCCACTGATGACGACCGAGTATATTTTCCTTACGCAACCGGAAGGGACGGAGACTTGATTGGGGTCGTCGGCCACCGAAACTCCGGTGGTGCTCCATGATCCGGAGTTGGCTATGTCGGTGGTTGCTTCACAACTCACGGTCAGCCCTGGATCATTTGTTCTCACTATGGCGGACAGACTGAGCGTCGTAGGCGTCGCACTGGTGGACGGTGCTTGGGTGGTATCGTTCGGATTGGAGGCACCTAATGCATACTTCAGCAGGGGTGAGTAGCCATCAGCGCCCGCAGTGGCTGCATTAGCGATTGCGACCGTTACGGTGCGGGTGACTGGAGTGGCGGCGTTGCCGGCGACATCGGACGCATTATAGGTCAGCGTATAGGTGCCAGCGATGGAGGTGTTGACCGAACCGGAGGTGACGACCGAAACCGTTGTATCCAGGTTATCGGTGGCAGTAGCGCCTGCGTCGCTATATGATGAGCCCCAATTCACTGAGACCGGTGAAGAACCCGTGAGCGTTATGACCGGGGCCGTGGTATCCGCTACGGAGACGGGAGCTTGATAAACCCGGACATAGTCCACCTCGTAGGTCGCGCTGGTGAGGGCCGAGTCGATCTGGTTGCCGACGTAGGCGCCGCCCATGGCGAGATTGAGGAGTATGAAAAACTCCTTTTCAAAGGGGCTGCCGGTATCCGCGGTATTCCAGTTGGCGGTGTTCACGCCATCGACGCTGAAAGTGACGTGGTTGGTTTCCCAAACGACAGCGTAAGTGTGGAATACGCCGGAAGGATTCGTAACTGCAACGCGAGCCTCGATGGGATTACCGCCGAAACGGCTGGGCGAGTGGGTGGCGTGGCCCACGGAGTTGGCATCCGAGCCAGTCCCGCGCCACTCCATGACGTCGATTTCACCGCAATTGGGCCAGCTGACGGTGGAGATGTTATCCCCCATCATCCAAGCGGCAGGCCAAGGGCCTACGCCGGAGGGCAACTTGGCCCGAAACTCGATTTTGCCGAATTTGAAGCTACGCTTCCCCAGAGTCTTGATACGAGCGGACGTCCAGTCAGCGCCTGTCTTCTTGGCCTGGATGATAAGGGAGCCACCCGTGACCCGGAGATTCTCGGAGTCAGCCGTGTAAGTTTGAGATTCGCCGTTGCCCCAGCCACCCCCTCCGAGCTCGGGGGTCCAATTGGCGGAGTTGAGTGCGTTGCCGTCAAACTCATCCGACCAGACAAGAGAGTAAGCGGTGCTGCCAATCGTTACGCTGGGAGTGATAGCCCCAAGCCCGACGGACACATCATCCAAGTAAACCGAGCCGCCGTCCGAAGCTGCATTTTGAATGAATTCTGAAACGACCTCGATTTTAACCGTGCCGGCGGGAACGGTGCCATTGGCGGTCAGCGCTACCCAGGTGTCCGGGGTGTCGTTGCTGGCGGTGAGCGTGGTGACGCTCCGGCTGATTTCGCCATTGGACGCGTTGAGGTATTTGAACCCGAAGTTGAAAGTGGTGGCACCGGTGAGAGGGTCTATGCCGAAAACTTTGGCCATGGCACGCGCATGGATCTGCGTGCCGGTGGAAAGTGCGGTGGTGTCGGCAGTCAGGAATGACTGATAGACGGTGCCGGTTTGGCTGGGGCCTTGCCACACCCCGCCCGGGTAATAGTTTTGACCGTAGACCTTGAGGGCTTTGCTGCCGGCGTAGGCAGTGAACGTCGCGGTGGGATCCAGCTGCTGAAGCGTGGCATTGTAGATACCGGTGCCATTACTTACGACATTCTTGCTTACTCCCTCAACCGGGAATTGTGACCAGGTGGACGGCGCGGTAGCCGTGCCGGGGTCGGTCAAATCGCTTTCAAAGCCTCCGTTACTCAAGGAGAACGCCTTCGTGCCCAAGATGAGATTGATGGAGTCGATCTGGACGATATTTCCGGCGTCTTTGTCGAATTCGAAGTCGGTCATCTGCACGACCAAGCGAAAGGCGGGGGCGTTTACGTCGAAGGTGGTTTTAACGCCGGTAACGTCCAATTGACCACCGACCGTCGTGAAGGTGCCGCCCTCGGGCAGCAGCACCGCAACCCGGTCGTTGATACCATCAGGTGTAAAGTAGGCCGTGACGCCTGGAATGGCGCCAGCGGTGGTTTCGTCTACTGGCGTGCCCAGCTCAATTTTACCGGTGGCGTTGCCGGCGGCATTGAGTGACTCCAGTCGTATTTGGACCTTATTATTGGAACTGCCTGAGAATTTACCAAAGGCGCGCAGGGCCACACTCAATGTGCTTGTGGTTAAATCAATGGCACCGGGAGAAGCGAAGGGCTTGCTGACGATATAAGTCCAAGGGTAGTCGTCGGCGGAAGAGTTGACATTGAGTTCCAACGCACCCGAGGCGACGGCCATCGAACTGGATGCGCCTAACGTGGTCGTTGAGGCATAGGTAAACCAACCGAGCTGAGATGCGGTGGAAGCTCCATCGAATGCGTCGACCAGATTGATTGATGACGCAGCGAGGTTTACGACGTAGCTTTGGTCGGCGACCTCCTTGTCGTTACTCGTGATCGTGAGCACCCCAGCGAGGCTAGCCAGAGAGGATGGAGTGGTCGTGATTGAAACCGACTGGCTGGCGCCTGGCGCTAAAGTAACGGGGAGGGAAAGGGCGGACAGGGCGAAGTCGCTACCGCTAAGATTGACCGCGCTGATCGTGAGATCCTGACCACCGCGATTCTCAAGCTTGAGCGAATAGGGGGTGGTTTTACCGACTGCGGGACTGGTCAAGGTAACGGACTCACCATCCGTGCGGGCGGCTCCGGCTACTTTGACGTTGATTTGAGGTCCCACACTCGCGGCCGTGGCTTGCGTTAAAACAACGTTGTCGATGAGCGCACTTGAAAAGGCCGTTCCACTCACCGTGCGGACCAGCGGCTGTATCTTGAGTGACATGGCGCCATTCATCGCCGTGATATTCGCTGTGCTCGCTCTGAATGTAGCAGTGTAGGTGGCCCACTGGCCTAAACGCGGGGCGATATCATCGGTGATATCGGCTTCCAGAAACGTATTAACACCGCCCCCATCCATGAAGGCGACGATTGTTTTATCCGCTTTGTAGTTGGCCTCGAATTTGGCGCGGAAAGTAGCTGTGAAGAAATCTCCATTGGCCGAGTTTACCGCGATGGAATTTTGCATGAAACCAGCATACTGGCTGCCGCTCCAACCGGGGATTATGGCAAACTTGGAGCCGTCTTCACTCCATGCATCGGATGCGACATAAGCGCCCTCGAAGAAGGTCCAGTTGGCATCGCCGGTATTAAAATCAGCGTTTCTCAACAGTTGAGCCGGCGTGGTAGCAGCGAGATAGCCCGTGGTAGCCGGATCGGTGACGACTAACTTAACGTCATCGATTTCTACGCGTATTCCGGAACCGGCCAGGTCAAAGCCGGGATTCTTGCGGCCTCCATTGGAGGTGCCAGACGGGGTGTTGTAAGCTACATAGCCCGCGACACCGAAACGGTTGAATCCGCTGACCTCGGCGAGAACCGTATACTGGGCTGAGTTTGTAACGAATTGATAAGTTGAACCCTTTGCGGCCGTGAGACCCGTTGTATCCAAGGTGCCGCCGACCGTAGTCCAGTCGTTCCCACTCAAGAAAACAGGCTCAAAACGAATGCGCTTGTAGCCGTAGGTTGGCGCGCCGGGGTTATCACCGTTGGCCCTGATTTCGAGGATGACCACCGCGCCATTGGCCGGCATGCCGCGAGCGCGAATACGTGCAGTCAAAGCCACCTTGCTCAGGTCGGCCTGACCAAAGCCACCAGCAGTGTAGGCGCTATTGATAGTCGCGAGCGTTACGTTGGCCGCCCAGCCATTGTAATACGACGCGGCGGTAACTGCCGAAGCGTTCGGGGCAAGGGCAAGGTAACCACTTGAGGGAGCGGTGGCAAAAAGCGGACTGGCGAATCCCGCTTGCCCGGATAGAGTAGGGGCAAGGGTTGCGACTCCATTGCCCGGCGTGCCCGTCAAGGCCGTCGAACCCCACGCGGCGTAAGTTGCTCCCGCACTGTCAAAATTCAGGTCGAGTAGCGTGCTTGTCGCGCCCTGCAGGAAAGAGGCACCACCAATGCAACTATATGCAAAGATTGCACGCGATAGGGTAGATAGGGATCTCATAGGGCAATTAAGGGGAAAGGTTGGGCGACGAGACTGTTAGTATACCGCAGTCAAAAAACCGAGTTGTATCTAAGGGGTGGAGGGGGAAAGCCGACAACTTTACGACGTAAATCAGTGATTTTGCAAAAGCAAATTAATAGATATGAAACGAGTAAATGCCCGTATTTCCGGGTAACGAATTGAATGAGTCATTGTTGGCAGAATCAGTTCAGTAAAAAGGTGCTTTAGGTTACGCGAACGAGGACCGATGCAAGGATGAAACGACCTAGGGGAAGGTTGGAATGAGCGGGGGACGTGAAAATTGATTGAGAGGAACAAGGACGAATAAAATCATTTCGTCAAGTCATTGTTGCATAGAATTGCACATGCATTATTTGCAGCAAACGAAAAATTCGTTAAGCACTTTATCATATGTATTAGCAAACGCTCTCGTTCGTGGTTTTGGGCGAGATTTTTTGAGTTGGTGGAGGCACATGGCACCTGGGGTCGCCTTGCATTCGCACTACTTCACCAGAAAAGGGAAATTGTCTGCACTTGCGCCGCCTTTACCGTCCCTTACGTATAGGAAAACTCGATAAGGACCAGGTTTGCTGGGAGCGAGGAGTTCGGCCCGCGGACCATCACCCTTGACTACGCATTCCGGGAAGGTGGGGGGCGCGTTTTCGTGGTCACCGCCTTCTTTGCGGTCCGTGCTCTCTGCGACCACCTGCCAATCGTAGCTTAACCGGTCTCCCTCTTTGTCGCTTACCACCGCGGCGGCGGTCAATTTCTCCAGCGGGGCGACCGTCCCCTCGGCAAAAGAAGCTTCCAGGCGCTCGATGCGGGGGCTGCGGTTTGACGGCCATTTTCCGCTCCACGCGTAAGCCACCGCGTCCACGGCAGGGAGCTTTTCTCCCGTGGCGAGAAACATCCCATACCAGGTCGCAGTCGTCTCCTGTTTTTGTCCCCATACGAAGGCGAAGGTCCCTAGACAGCGACCTTGGCTGTCGGCCAGCACGCTCTTGTGCGCGGTGTAGTAGTTGGCGGCTTTTTCCCTGGCCAGCGGTTCGATGGGCGCGCCCCAGGGAGTTTGTCCGACTTCCCAGTGGCCGACAGGCCCGAATTCCGCCAAGATGAAAGGCTTGATCCAGCCGGCTTCTGCAACGGCTTTACCCACTTCAGCCGCGGCACCGTAAGCGTTGACGCCGAGGATATCGAGCGAAGGGTAATCACGCATCAGCGCTTGCACCTTGGGCGTCGCCGCACCGGCGATCACAGTGCAAATGGGATGATCAGGATCCTCCTCCTTCACGATCCGGGCGAGTTGTTCGAGCTCGCGCCAGACGCGTGTGTCACTCCCGTCGGCGTTAGGGCCTTCCATCTCATTACCGAGTCCCCACATCAAAATGGCAGGGTGATTTTTATAGCGTCGGACGCATGCCCTGACCGCATCGCGCTGCCGGGTGATTAATTCCGGATTGGAGTAGTCAAAGCCATGCCGTGAGTGCTCGATCCAGATTCCGGCCATCACGGTTAATCCGAGTTCCTGGCATCTCTCCAGAAGTGATTTCCCGTTTACCTCGCGGTCCAATTGATCGATGCCCCAGGTGCGAATGGTTGTGCCGCCAATCTTTTTTAATACATCGAGATGCGTATCCCCCCCTGCACCTCTCACGACATAGGGTTCGCCATCGCGTAAAAGCTGCCAGGCCCCGTTTGCCGCCGGGGCTACCTTAACGACCGTAGAGGCAGCGCAACTGGCGACCAGTCCGCAGAAACTGACCACTTCAAACCAGGGACGACGAAGAGTGGGGGAGGGTATCACGCCGACCAGAATGCGTGCATCCGGATGGTTGTAAAGCTTGCGCGAATGCATAAAATTGCACAGTCAGAGTTCACGCGGTAACGCTTTAGAGGTGTCATGATTAATTCATTCCAAGATTTCTCGGCTAGGCAAAATGCTATTTACTTGAACGCGCCGTCTGACGTTCATGAACCCGAAATGGCTTCTGACAGTAAAGTTAATCAACAGCTTATCGCCAATACCCTGGGGCTTTCACGAGCCACGGTTTCGCGTTGTTTCACAAATCATCCGGGGATAAATCCCGAAACGAGGGCGAAGGTTTTCTCGCTCGCTTCACGACTGGGTTACAATCATCAGGAAAAACGTGAACCGGCAGCGCACCAGCGGGTCGCCAAACGCCTTTCCTTCGGTGTTTTGATCTGCGTCGAATTACCCAATTTCAAACATACGGACTACGGAAATCCTGGCCAGGAATTGCTCAACGGGCTCTCCGAATTTGCCCGGGTGCAGGATGTGAGGCTTGATCTGCATTTCGTAAGGCCAAACGTCCTTCATCTCGATGATCCTTCCTACGATCACATACTAAGTGCACGCCGCCGTTTATGGGACGGAGTCGTCTTGATATACCCGTTTCCGGTTTCAGTCGTGAATGAACTCAGGGCTCGCTACCCGGTGGTCTCGTTGGTGGAGCAGTATGGTGCTCAGCCTCTCGACTGCGTGGATGTCGATCACTTCCGTGGCATCAGTCGCTTGGTCGACGAGTTGACCAGCCTTGGGCACCGTAGGATTGGGTTTTCCACGTGGCGGTATCCCGTCGAGGCCAGCTGGGCGCTCCGCAGGTATAGCGCCTTTGTGGAAAAACTGACAGCCATGGGCTTGGAGCTCGATCCGGCCGACGTGATCAATGTCAGTCACCGTTCCCCGCTCGGGGTAGATGCGGCCCATGCCAGGGCGCTTGAACGGACCCGTGATGGGGTCACCGCATGGATATGCGCAGCCGACCACCAAGCCTACGACCTCATCGCTTACTTTAGGAAGCATGGCTTACGCATTCCGCAGGATGTCTCGGTGGCCGGGTTTGATGGCATCACCAGACCGGCGGGAGCGCCGCTGCTTTCCACCGTGCAGGTTCCCTACCGTCAAATTGGTCTGACCGGGGGCAAGCGTCTACTCGACCTTGTCATGAAACGCTTCGAATCCAATCAGCACATTTTGCTTAATTGTGAACTACGTCTAGGAGAGACCATTGCGGGTATTGGCCAGAAATCATCCTAGCAAGCCGCCATCGTAATTTTACAAGTGCCAAGACTCAAACTTCACAACGCAGGGGGCGCTGGCCTTTTTGTTCTGATCATGTCCTTGCTGGCCTCGATCATTAACGCCGAAACGCCTTCGTCCCTTCAGCGAGGGGGGGATTTCAGTGTCACCAGTTCTGCCGCCCTTACCCGTCTTGCCTGGACGGCTCTTGCGGCCAAGGACTTCGATGCGGTTGCAGCCTACACCGCTAAATGCCGCGAACTCTATGAAGCTGAAGCGCGCCGCCAGCAAAGTGGACTCACCGCGGTCATTCCAGCGAGTGAGCGCGAAAGGATCTTTTCGCTCTCGTCCCTGAATGATGTCGCGGTCTGTTATTTGGTAGCCGGGCAGGGTCTCGAATTGCAGGGTAATACGTCCGCAGCCATCGCGCTTTATCAGTCGTTGAACGAGAAATTCCCCTTTGCGCAATGTTGGGACAACAAAGGTTGGTTCTGGCGACCTGCTGCAGTGGCGAGAACCCGTCTCTATCATCTCGAGTTTGACGCCGCTTCGCGCTGAAAGGCCTGATCCGGCCCGTTTGCTTGCTGCTTTCTTGCATTCTAATCCAGAGGCAAGGCAGTCTCGTCCCGATAAACTTTCGGGATGCAGCCGAGCTCGATTCGCGAACTCCCTCGATTCATCCAGCGTCAGTCTCTCTTTCCGATGATTCTCCTCCTCGCCGTCTCACTCCTCTGGGCCTTTTCGTTTGGCATCATCAAAACGATGCTGGTCGGCCTTCCATCGCCTGCGGTGGCGGTGATCCGGCTGGGCTTTGCGCTCATGGTCTTTGCGCCCTTCCTGCGGCCTCGCTCCATCGCCAAACGCACCGCCGCCTGGCTGGCGGGCATTGGCGCAATCCAGTTTGGGGTGATGTATCTGCTCTACCTGCAAGCCTTCCAGCGACTCCAGGCACATGAGGTGGCCCTCTTCACGATCCTGACCCCGCTCTACGTCGCCTTGCTGGATGGCGCCTTGGAAAATCGGCTCGCGCCACGGCATGCCGCCGCGGCCTTACTCTCCGCGGTCGGTGCGGGAGTATTGGTGTGGGGCGGAGTCGGCACCCCGAACTTCATCATAGGTTTCTTCATCGTGCAGGGTGCCAACCTTTGCTTTGCCGCCGGGCAGATCGCTTATAAACGCACTCGCCCCGCGCTGCCCCAATTGAGCGACACCCACCTCTTCGCCTGGCTCACCGTCGGAGCGTTCCTCGCGACTGCACTGGCCGCCGGACCTTTGGTCAAATGGGCGGATTTCGCACCGACAGCGCTCCAATGGGGGGTGCTGGCCTTCCTCGGACTGATCGCAAGCGGGCTCGGCTTCTTCGCGTGGAATCTGGGCGCGCTTCGCGTAAACACCGGAACTCTTGCTGCGTTGAACAACGCCAAGGTGCCTCTCGGTGTGCTGGTGTCGCTTCTCATTTTTAACGAACACGCCCGCATCGAGCGTCTCATATTCAGTTTCGGATTGCTCGCTACGGCTGTCTGGCTGGCGGAGACGGGGCGTAAAAAAACCGCCGCCCCGGACGGGACGGCGGTTAAATAGGTTGCCTTTATGCCAACCGGATTAACGCGGATCAAGAATACTGGCCTGAGAGAGCATACCGGCGGAGGCGTTGCTCAGCGAAGTCGCCTTTCCGTTCTCGGTGTCCAGAATCCACAGTGCACGGCGATTCGCGGAACGCGCGGTGAATACAAGATGGCGGCCATCGGCCAGCCAGTGGGGCTCGACCGCGTCGGAAGGCGCTTTGGACACCACCTTGGCCGTATTCGTAGAGAAGTCATACACTCCGATCTGGTAGCCGCTGCCAATGCGCAGAGTAAATGCGAGTTTGCGCGGGTCGGCACGACTCCAATCCGGCTCAGCGCAGTAGCGGCTGAGCTGGGTTACCAGTCGGCGTGCGGCGCCGCCCGCTGCCGGCATCACGAAAAGTTGGGGCGAGCCCATCGAGTCTGAGGTGAAGACGATTTGGGAGCCGTCCGGCGAGAAACAGGGGCCCGCCTCGACCGCCTGTGTGCGGGTCTTGCGTGTGATCTGGCGTCCCTGTGCGTTACCGACATAAATCTCGGGATTTCCTTCGCCAGAGAGCACCATCGCCACATTACGACCATCGGGGCTGAAGCGTGCTCCGCTATTCGTCCCCTTCAAGCTGACGAAGGTCGAGCGTTGGAGGTTATTCAAATCGAGGCTGAATACGTCGGGGAATCCCGTGCGGAAGAAGCTCGTGTAGAGCAGGCGACCGCCATTGGGCGACCACTGAGGATTAAGCGCCAAGGCCTTGTCATTCGTGATCTGGCGAACCTCGCCGAGGAAAAGGTCGCCGACATAGACTTCGGGTTTGCCAGTGCCCTCGCCGATGAAGGCCAGACGCGACGCGAAGAAACCGGGTTTGCCGGTCATGGCTTTTACCGCCACGTCGGCCGCGCGCAGGAGTGCGTTTCGCGAGGAATTGCCAGAGACCAGTTGGCTCAATACCACGGCGCCCCCCGCCTTGGTAAGAGTCACTTGCACTTGGTTGGATGCCCCGGGCGCGAATTTCACGTCAAAAGCGAAGCCCTGTGCCTGGAGACGAAACGCCCCGTGCGCGCCTAAGGCGGTGCGGGCGAGGGTTTGCAGCTCGGGCGTGGAGCCGCTCACCTGAATGGGCATGTTTTTCAGCGAGGTGACGATGTCGACGTTGCCGAGATTACGCGTTCCGTCTTGCGCGAAACCGGGGGTGGCGGCCGCAAGGGCGGCCAGCACGATTAGAGGGAGTGATTTAAACCGGGAGAAAAGTCGTGTAGTCATGTGGAGTGTTGACCGTTCATCTATTTACTTCGCCACTCGACCGCTCAACGCCAAACCTTCCGTTTCCTTAATTTATCCGTCCATGACACCCGAAGACATCAAAGAACACCTCAAACAGGTCAAATACCCCGGGTTTAGCCGTGACATTGTTTCTTTTGGCTTGGTTAAATCCGCCGCGCTGATCGACGGAACCGCCAGGGTGGCGCTAAATCTCACCACGTCCGACCCCAAAATCCCGCTTCACCTCAAGAAAGAGGTGGAGGCCTGTCTTCGGGTGATGCCGGGCGTTAAAGATGTGGTCATCGATATCGCGGTCGCGGCGCCAAAGCCCGCACCCGGTGCAGGCGGCAATCTTGGTGGCACTGCAGCTGCACCCAAGACCATTAAATTCGCCGTCGCCATAGCCTCAGGCAAGGGAGGCGTCGGTAAATCAACGTTCTCCGTTAATCTAGCCGTCGCTGCCGCCGCCCACCTCGCTGCGCTCGGCCGTCCAGGACGGGTCGGCCTGATGGATTGCGACATCTATGGCCCTTCCGTTCCGCTGATGATCGGTCTCCAAGGGGAGCGGCCCAACGTGATCGGCGAGGGGAGCGAAAGCCGCCTCATTCCGCTCGAAAAACACGGGGTTAAAGTGATGAGCATGGGCTTCCTCGTGGACGATAATACCCCGGTGGTCTGGCGCGGGCCGATGATCATGAAAACCATCCAGCAATTCGTCCAAAACGTAGATTGGGGGCAGCTCGATTTACTTCTGGTGGACCTTCCGCCTGGCACGGGTGATGCGCAGCTTTCGCTGGTGCAAACCCTGCCGCTCGACGGGGCCGTGCTCGTCACCACACCTCAACCCGCCGCCACCCAAGTCGCACGAAAAGGCGGCCTTATGTTTCAGAAAGTAAATGTGCCCTTACTCGGTGTGGTTGAGAACATGAGCTACTTCACGGATCCGGCCGGTTTGCGCCATGCCCTCTTTGGTGAAGGCGGGGGTCAACAGGTGGCGGAGAGCCTCGGCACCAATCTCATCGGGCAGGTGCCGCTTTTTCCTGAAATCCGCACCTCAGGCGACGCAGGCAATCCACTCTTGGCGGCCGATCCCGGGCACCCTGCGGCTGGTCACTTCACCGCGATCGCCATCGAACTTCTAGCCCGATTGGAGAAGAAAGTCCCATCAACGCAACATCCCGCTCTTTGAGATAAAGCCGTTAAATATTCGCGAGGAATTGATGTAGACCATCCATTGAAGCTTCACCACTCACAACGCGATGGTTGTAGTTGTCGTTTGGTGACTCCGCAGATAGGGTAGGGCGATCCCAGTCAAAACCAACAAGACACCCGCGATCTGGGCCGATCCGACTCTATCTCCGAGTATAATTCCCGAGGCTATGATTGCGACGGGGAGTTCGGTCGTTGTTAAAATGGATCCGAGTGCGCTCCCGGTTCGGGGACCAAAATGCACCATTAAATACACAGGAATTACCTGACCAAATATACCCAAACCGAGCAGCCATAACACAACCTGCCCAGGCGGCGGTCCCGACGGCAGCAAGGTCCAACCTGCCAGCGCTGCAAAAACAGGTAATACGATACCTCCAACTCCGCAGCATACAAACGAGCGAATCGCAGGCGTGGCATCTTGACCAAGCCGCGAGGTGAGAACGAAGAAACTGGCAAAACACAGCGCAGATAACACAGCGAAGGGTGCGCCTCTTAAATTTTCCGCATTGGCCACGCTAAGGAAATCCGCCGCCACCGCCGCTCCTACGATCACAAGTCCAGCCGACACCAATTCACGATGGGATGGGATCTGTCTGGTAACGAAAAAATTCAGCAACTGAGTAAATGGCACGTAGAGGAAAAGCAAGGTGGCGCCGATCGAAACCGGCCCCAGGCGATAGGCCCAAAATAGAAACAGGGGCACTCCGCAGCCGATAACACTCGCGGTGAGCAATAGACTCCAAAAGCGCTTGTCCTGAGGCAGGCGAGTGCGTTGCCAAAGCACTGCCGCTCCGAATGCCAATGACCCCACCAGATATTCGCCGAATACAAGCTGGGGAAAGGTGAAGCCGGCCTCGAAAGCGCACTTTACCGCCGGGCCATGCAAACCCCAGATAGAGCCTACGAGGGCCATCATTCCACAACTGAAAGCATCGGGTTTTTGCATTATCTGTAGTGCTTCTAGAGTCATGCCGGATGCGAGCGCTTTGCCTCAAGCCTATTGGATGACATGGTCAGGTTGATTTCCATTTAGAATCGAGCTTTGCCAAAGCCGTTCTTTTTCCGCCTTCTGCGCGTTCACCCGCGTCGCGCTTTCCGATATCAGACATTCTAGTTATTTCGCTTTCCCTATTTTCGCAACAATGTCCTCCGTTACTAATCTCATCGATGACCTTCAATGGCGCGGCCTTCTGGCCGATTGCACCGACCTCGCGGGACTGCGCGCCCGCATTGCCACCGGTGCTCCGATCACGGTGTATTGCGGCTTCGATCCTACGGGTGATTCGCTCCACGTCGGTCACCTCATGGGGCAACTCACGCTCGCCCGCTTCCAACGCGCCGGCCATAATGTGATCGCTCTTGCTGGCGGCGCCACCGGCATGGTCGGCGACCCCTCGGGCCGTTCATCCGAACGCAATCTGCTGACCCGTGAGCAGCTCTCCCATAATATCGCGTGCATCAAAGCGCAGCTTGCCCAATTGCTCGATTTCACGGTCACTGCCAATCCAGCCCGTCTCGTCGATAATGCAGACTGGATCGCCCCTATCAGTTTTCTGGATTTTCTCCGGGACGTGGGAAAATATTTCTCACTCAATGTCATGCTCGCCAAGGATTCCGTGAAATCCCGCATGGAGGGGGATAACGGCATCAGCTACACCGAGTTCAGCTACCAGTTGTTGCAGGCCTATGATTTCCTTCATCTGCGCCAGACGTTTAACTGTGAGCTCCAGATTGGTGGCTCAGACCAGTGGGGAAATCTCACTGCGGGAACCGACCTCATTCGTAAAAAACTTGGCGCCGAAACCTCGTCTTTCGGCTGGACCTTTCCCCTCATCACCAAGAGCGATGGCACCAAGTTTGGCAAAACCGCCGGTGGCGCGCTCTGGCTGGATGCCAAGCGGACAAGCCCCTACAAGCTCTACCAGTTTTTTGTGAACACGGAGGATACGAAGGTCTGTGAATACCTGCGTAAGTTCACATTCCTCACTCGCGCCGAGATAGAACCGCTCGAGGCCGCCCATGCCGCTAACCCCGGCGCTCGCGAGGCCCACAAGGCGCTGGCACGCGAAGTCACTCAACTCGTTCACGGTGTGTCTGCGCTCGAAGCTGCACTCAAGGCTTCAGCGATACTTTTTGGCGCCGAGATTGGTGACACGGCCGAGGATACGTTTAATGATGTCGTAGGCGAAATACCCACGTATGCGCTCGATGCCACCCGACTCTCCTCCCCTGGCCTGGCACTGACGGAAGCCATGTTACTCGTTGCCCTGGAAACTTCCAAAGGAAATGCGCGCAAGTCCATCGAGGCCGGCGGCGCTTACGTAAACAATACCAAGTGCGATCCGCTCCAACCTACACGCACCTTGACCGTAGCCGACCTGTTATTCGGTAAGCATATCTTGCTGCGAAAAGGCAAACGTAGCTACGCCGTGCTGACGGTCGGCTAGTTTTTTGAGAATAGATCGTCCGATAGGCATGAGGATTATGGCTCGTAGGGGTTTTTCGGGCGAAAGCGGTTCGGAAATATGCAAGTCAAGCCCGTGGCCTACGTTATAATTGGCCGTCAATTATGCTTTCCAAACTTGCACGACTGGGTGGACGCGCTGTTCTAATTCACACCTCTCATGTCCACGCCTGTCACAGCATTCATTCCTCACCGTCCGCCATTTTTGTTTGTCGATGAGATCGTGTCGGAAACCCCTGATAGTCTGACCGCGAAACGCACCTGGCGCGCGGAGGAGGATTTTTATAAGGGGCATTATCCGAATGCCCCCATCACGCCCGGCGTGCTGCTTTGTGAAGCGGTTTTTCAAACGGGGGCGCTTTTTATGGCCCGTCAGGCGCTAGCGGCAGGAGCCTCTCCAGACGCTGGCGTTCCTTTACTTTCAAAAATTAGCGACGTTCGCTTCCGCACGCCGATCTATCCAGGCGACACCGTCATCATCGAAGTGAAAAAGAAAGAAGTCATAGGTGGGTTCACCATGATGTCAGGAAGCATTAAGAAGGCAGACGGGACCCGCGTGCTGAGCGTCGATTTCACCGTTGCATGGAAAACACCTGAAGGTCAGCAAGCACAGCAACAGGCCCAGCAGTGAGCCTCCGCACAACACATGCCCGATTTCTTACAACTTTCCGGTAGAACTTTTCTCGTCCAAGGCGTCGCCAACCGAAAAAGCGTCGCTTGGCATATCGGAAAGTCATTGGAGGGGCAGGGGGCTCGCGTCATCTACGCGGTGCGTTCCGAGGCCCGGAAAAAATCCCTCGAGACGCTCCTCTCTGGTAAACCAGTTTTTGTCTGCGACGTTGAGCAAGAAGGTGCTGCCGCACGGCTCGCCACCGCGGTAGCTGCTGGCGGTTTTACCCCTTTGCAGGGTTTGGTCCACTCCATCGCATTCGCCAATTACACCGAGGGATTTAAGCCGTTTCATGAAACAAAACGGGCGGATTTTCTCCAGGCCACCGCTATATCCGCCTTTTCCCTGGTTGAGCTAGCGAATGCATTCAAACCTCACTTCGCAAAAAATGCCTCGGTTGTAACTATAGGCATATCCTCGCTCGTCGTCACACCTGATAATTACGGTTATATGGGACCAATAAAGTCCGCCCTCGAATCTTCGGTCCGGTTTCTGGCGAAATCCTTTAGCGCTGACAGTGAAATTCGCTTTAATGTCATTGGCGCGGGACCGCTTAAAACCAGTGCCTCCGCCGGCATACCTGGCTATTTGGAAAGCTATCTTTTCGCCGAGAAACTCACCTTTCGAAAACGGAATCTCTCCACCCAAGAGGTAGCCGACCCAGCGCTCTTTTTACTCAGTGAGCGCAGCAGCGGAATTAACGGAGTCACACTTACCATCGATGCAGGTCTAGGCTCGAATTACTTCGACAAGGACATCATCCGACTCGCGATGCGAATGGAAGCCAAGCCCTGAGACCGATGCGTTTTAACCACACACTCATCGAGTCCATCGCAGTTGCCTTACCTGAAGAGGTCTTGAGTTCTGCCATGATCGAGCAGCGCTTGGCCCCTCTCTATGAGCGGTTGCGCCTGCCCGAGGGACGACTTGAACTGATGACGGGAATACGCGAGCGACGCGTCTGGCCTGTGGGAACGCGGCCTTCGGATGCAAGCGCAGCCGCCGGTCGCGCCGTGCTCGCGAAATCCGGGCTGAACGTCGATCAAATCGAACTGTTTATCCACGCCGCAGTGTGCCGTGACATGCTGGAGCCGGCGACAGCAAGTTTCGCCCACCGCAAGATCGGGTTGCCTGCAACGGCGCAAATTTTCGACCTTTCCAACGCATGCCTTGGCTGGCTTAACGCACTTACAGTCGCCGCTGGCTTGATCGAAAGCGGACAGATTAAGTGTGCTTTAATATGTTCTGGAGAAAACGGCGGCCCGCTGGTCGAGCAAACGTTGCGCACGCTTCTCGGTTCACCGCTTGATCGCAACGGCATCAAGCCCTATTTTGCCAATCTCACCATCGGCTCCGGCTCAGTCGCGGCCATCCTCTGCCACGACTCGATTCTGCCCGCCGGTGCACGCGCCCATCGCCTAAGCGGTGGCATCGCACGCGCAGCCACGACGCATAGCGAACTTTGCCAGGGGGATACTCACGGTGACGACGCCCTGGCAATGCAGACCGATAGCGAAGCCCTGCTCTTAGCCGGTATCCAGCTCGCGACCGACACTTGGCGTGGTTTCACCGCCGAGTTCGGCAAGACCTTTGACCGCACTATCTGCCATCAAGTGGGAAGCACTCACAGGCGCAAACTCTACGAGGCGCTTGGACTCGATATCACCAAGGATTTTTCGACCTTCGAGACCCTGGGCAACACCGGTTCGGTTGCACTACCTGCTACACTTGCTGCCGCCGTCGAAGCCGGTGCGGTCAAGCCCGGAGACAGCGTCGCGCTGCTCGGTATAGGTAGCGGGTTGAATTCCCTCATGCTCGCCGTCGAATGGTGAGCGCACTCTCTTTAGTTCTGCCCTTCCCGATGATTCCAGCCTGGCTAAATTCCATTTATCCCTTTACCCCGCATCGCTTTACTACGCCTGGCGGGGCGCAGATGAGTTACTTGGACGAAGGCGGGCGAGGGCAGGGTAGTGCGTCTGCCGCCGCGCCCACCTCCGAGGCCGTGCTGATGCTGCATGGCAATCCAACTTGGTCTTTTTACTACCGAGATCTCGTCAAGACTCTTGCTCCTTCGTTTCGCTGCATCGTGCCAGACCACATAGGCATGGGGATGTCTGATAAGCCCGAATCCTACAACTACACCCTTGGACAGCGCATTGATGACATCGCCGCACTGGTTGCGCACCTAGGACTGACACGCATCCATCTGGTGGTTCACGACTGGGGTGGGGCGATTGGTTTCGGATTCGCCTCCCGACACCCTCAAATGATCGGTCGTATCGTCATATTAAATACAGGTGCTTTCCCCTCAACACGTATCCCTGCCAGAATTTCACTCTGCAAATCAACGTTTCCAGGCACCGCCTTGGTGCGCGGCATGAATGGGTTTGCCTGGCCGGCCACTTGGATGTCGATGGCCAGACGTGAACTTTCAGCCGCTGAAAAGCGGGGTTATTTGATGCCCTACGACTCGTGGGCCCATCGCGTCGCGGTGAACGCCTTTGTTAAGGATATCCCGCTTTCGCCTGATCACCCGAGTTGGCCGGCGCTGGTGGCCACAGCAGAGGGTATCTCACGGTTCAGGGGAAACCCGGTGATCATTATTTGGGGCGGCCGTGATTTCTGCTTTAATGATTCCTTCTATGCCGAGTGGCGCAAACGTCTGCCAGAATCCGAGTCGCTTTACCTTCCGGATGCAGGGCACTACGTGCTCGACGACGCACGCGAGCAGGTGCTCCCTCGTATTTCTAGCTTTTTTACTGCCTGCGCCACAGGGTAGTTACACGCTTTCAGGATCGCCCATAGACTTCACCGAGCGATTTCAGGTAAGGTGCGGTCTCGGCGTGAAGGGCCTGCAGTTGGCCTTCCGAGTAACGCCATTGCCAGTTGCCGGAAGCGACACCCGGGGTATTGAAACGCGCATCCCCGCCCAAGCTTAGCAGATCTTGCATCGGTATGACCGCAAGGCGACTGACTGCTCCGTAAGCCGCTCGCACAAAGTCCCAGCCTATCTCGCGTCCGTCCACCCGCAGGTAGTTGCGCACGTGATCTTGTTCCTTTGACGAAGCAGTGCGATACCAGCCAAGGGTGGTGTTATTGTCATGCGTGCCCGGATACACGATCGCATTCGCGGTCAGGTTATGGGGTAGATAAAGATTAGCGGCATCGCCACCGAAGGCGAACTGGAGGATAGTCATACCAGGCAGGCCGCAAGCATCTCGCAGCACACGCACACTCTCGAAAAGTTCCCCCAGATCCTCGGCGATAAGCTTGGCATCGGGCAGGGCGCTTTTGACAGCCATGAAAAAGGGAAGTCCTGGGCCCTTCTTCCACTCTCCGGTTTTGGCCGTCAGCGCTTCTGCCGGGATGGACCAGTAGGTATCGAAGGCGCGGAAATGATCGATCCGCACAACATCGCACATGGCAAAGTTGGCGCGAAGCCGTTGCAGCCACCAATCGTAACCCTCGGCGGCATGTTTGGGCCAGTCATAGAGCGGGTTGCCCCAAAGCTGGCCGTCGGCCGAGAAATAGTCTGGCGGAACACCTGCGACAAAGTCCGGCGTGCCGTTCTCTTGATTGATTTGAAATAATTCTGGACGACTCCACACATCAGCAGAATCACGTGCGACGAAAATAGGGGCATCGCCGATTATTTGAATGCCTCGCATCGATGCCGCGCTGCGCACACGAGCCCATTGCCCATAAAATAGATATTGAAAAAATGCATAGGCTTCTGCGCGCTCAATCACTGAAACGGGAAGGGCGCTGGTCTTTAAGCGTGTGAAAAAGCGGTGCTCTTTCGGCCAGAGCCACCACGGCCGACCCTCGTGGTGGTCTTTAAGCGCCATAAATACACCATAGGCGTCCAACCAACTGGCATTTGACCGGCAAAATACACTGAAATCTCCGTAATCAAGTTTCGTGAATTTACGTCCTTTTGCTGCTGTATATGCGCGAAACAACACCGGCCACTTCGTTACGTAAAGCCAACCGTAGTCTACATGGTCGCGCGGTAAAACGCGTAAAGTTGCTAGATCAGCACCGTTAATCAATCCGGCGTCAACGAGAGCAGCCAAATCTATCAAATAAGGGTTACCAGCGAAGGAAGAGAAGCACTGGTAAGGTGAGTCGCCATAGCCAGTAGGCCCAAGAGGACAAACCTGCCAATTGGATATTCCTGATGACCGCAGGTAATCCAGAAACCGATCCACCTGACCATCCAAGACTCCTATACCTTGATCGCTAGGGAGGGAAGTGGGATGAAGTAAAACGCCGCTCTGACGGGTTTTTAACCAGTGAAAGAGCGGGAGTTGAATCGTAAGTGTTGCCGGCACTTGATTAGACATAATATTTATTGTGCGATTATGCGTGTGGTATCAGACAAAGACTTCTGTAGACAGAAAGACTTAAGGAAATGGCACAATACCTCACAACTACATAGCTGTGTTTCTCCCAAAGCCCCTGGCGACGTAATTGATCGCGGCCAGGACTTGATTCCCGACCGCAGGCATCGGTCCGGCTTATTTGCGCAACGTAGCGCAATATTCGGCCAGACGTGTGACTCCCTTGCTGATGATTTCATCGCTGGTCGCATAGCTGAGGCGAAGATACCCTTCGGCACCAAATGCGGACCCATGCACGGCAGCGACCTTCTTCTGCTCTAGTAACTGCGTGCAGAAAGCTTCGGATGTCAGGCCGAACGATGAGATGTTCGGGAAAAGGTAAAAGGCCCCCTCGGCGAGCAGACAGCGAATTCCAGGGATTTTATTCAGTTCGGCATGAAGAAACTTTCGGCGTCGATCAAAGGCGACCAGCATCTGGGCCAGAGCAGCCTGTGTTTTTTCGCGTTCCTTTAATGCCGCCAGAGCGCCATATTGGGCGAACGTCGTGGCATTGCTGGTCATTTGACTCTGGAGTTCTGCGATCGCCTTGGCGATGGGTGCCGGGGCTACGGTGGTCCCGAGACGCCAGCCGGTCATGGCGTAGGTTTTTGCAAAACCGGAAACAATGATGACCCGTGCGGCGGCGTCGGCACTGAATGTCGCAGGGCTGAAGTGTTTCGCGCCGTCATAAGTGAGGTGCTCGTAGATCTCATCCGAAAGGATGTAGAGATTATGTTTCAGAGCGACCGCGACTATGGCCTCCAGTTGCGCTTTGGTATAGACTGCACCGGTAGGATTGGACGGCGAGTTCAGGATGAGCAGGCGTGTGCGCGGAGTGATGGCGGCTTCCAGCTGCTCCGGGGTGAGCCGGAAACCAGTGGTGTCGTCGGCCAGGACGAAAACAGGTTTCGCGCCGGCGAGTTTTACCATCTCGGGATAGCTTACCCAATAGGGTGCAGGAATGATGACCTCGTCGCCCGGCGAGCAAGTGGCCAGGATGGCTAAGTAGCAGGAGAACTTACCGCCGGGGGAAACAATGATCTGTGAGGGGGCGACCTTCAGGTTGTAGTCGGCAAGATATTTGTCTGCGAGCGCCTGGCGAAGAGGCTCTATTCCGGGTGTGGGAGCGTATTTTGTTTTCCCCGAACGAAGCGCGGCGATACAGGCCTCTTTGATGTGGTCGGGCGTATCGAAATCAGGTTCGCCGGCCGCGAAGCCACAGACATCTTCGCCGGCGGCGGCGAGAGCCTTGGCCTTGGCGTCGACAGCGAGAGTCGGCGAAGGCGAAACATTGCGAGCCCAAACAGAAAGAGAAGCGGGAGCGGTAGACATGGAGGAAAAAGAGATCAGGGGTGGCGAAAAAAACTCAAACGCGAGAAGCGAGGGCAAAAAAAATCCGCGGCAGGAAAACAAGTTCCTTGAACCGCGGAGTCGGAGATGGTGGCCGTTGGCGGTCGAGAAGGATTATTTCTTCCCTTTTTTATCAGGCAAGGCGTCGACCGCAGCCCTAACGATTTCACCGATGCTGGTCTTCTGGCGCTTCGCCGTCTTGACGAGTGCTGCCTTGGAAGATGCTTCAAGTCGAACCGAAATCTGCCTGCGTTCTTCGCTCTCGGACGCGAACGTGCTCAAGTCGAACTCGGCGATCGCATGCCGGACTACTTCTGAAGTGGAACCCAAACTGAGTTTTTTGCGCTGGGCTTCAATTTTGGCCAGCAACGAAAGAGGCAGGTCAAAAGTTAACGGAGACGGGGCGGGAGCAGTTTTCTTGGCCATTTGGGTTTAAGGAAAGTAGGAGACTTGATGAACGGACGATGAGGGAAGTATGACGTATCCACAGCAAGGATTCATCGGCAACGCAAAACTGCGTGGAAATAAAACGTTTTCATTCGATGATAGGAGCGGCCCAGCTGACCATAGCTTTTAATAGGTCCGGAATTATATCACTCCCCTACCCTGGTCGTTTTTACGGGTGGTCGGATGGTGTTGGATAGGCTGCCGGGGTCGAACAGACCTCCTGCGAAGTCGAGTCCGAGAGCTGCAGTGGTGACCGTGAAACGAGTTTTATTGCGCGTCGTTTCATCACGCAGTTCGATGGATTTCACGATCCATTGGTCATCGATTTTCTTAAGTTCAATAACGCGCATGGATTTAAGCGGGGTTTCATTTTCTCCCAGTTGCTCGGCTTGCACGAGGGCGTTAAATTGCGGATCCAGATACACTCTAATCGCAGCAAGATCCGGACGTCTTGCGACGATGGATGCAGGGGGATAAAGGAGAAAAGTGCTCGCTGGCCGTCCCCGCAACCGGGTGATGCCTTCGTAGACGAATTCCTTCCAAAAGAGAAAAGGCATCTGGAGATCGAAAGCCGTAAGATCTGTGCCTGCCAGCGGGGTAAAAAGAGCCCCATCATCGATTGCGACAGCAACTGTGCCTGATGCGGCCGGCCATTTCCAGGCGGACGGCCGCGGGCCGCCTTGCACCAGAATGCGATTCTCCCCGGCAACGCCTCCCGGACCACCTTTTGCCGAGCCTAGTTGCATGCGTGTCACGGGTCCATCGATATTCCTGCCGCCCCAGAGACAACCAGGAATGCGAAACTCGTCTCCGCGACGAGGAAGCACACGCAACTCAAACTCGAGATAATATCCTCCTGCTGGACCGGCGACTCGCACCTTGCGAAGAATTTCCGCCCCAGTTTCTTGAT
The DNA here is from genome assembly GCA_000972765.1 of Verrucomicrobia bacterium IMCC26134. Classification (GTDB taxonomy): domain Bacteria; phylum Verrucomicrobiota; class Verrucomicrobiia; order Opitutales; family Opitutaceae; genus IMCC26134_A. Next base: position 1,791,838 of record CP011265.1, read on the forward strand.
TCGGCGATCCAAGTTGCAGGTAACGAGGTGGAGGCCGGTTTAACCGTGATTGTGCTACGGACGGAACCGAGGTGGCGGATAGTAAAGCAAAGAAAAAGCAGACGGTGGATACCGTCTGCTTTTTAAGTATAAAGCGGTGGAACTCCACTCGCATAAAGAATCAGGGATTAGCGGCAGGTTGCGTGGCGTTGGAAGAAGTTGCCGGCAACTTAACGGAAGGCGCGGGTGCCTCTGAAGCTGCTGTGGTCACAGGTGTTGCCACTGACTCAGTCTTTACAGGAACCGTGGCAACAGGGGCGGCAACCGCTGACTTGTCCAGCATCGGGAGACTGGATTGATTACGCGCTGCGGTGTGGCGATTGATCTGCGCGAGATAGAGGCCGAAGCTAATCAGGAAAAAAGCGATGGCTCCGTAATGAGTCATGCGACTGAGGACATTGCCGGAATCCGCTCCGAAAGTCGCCTCCGTCATGCCGCCGCCGAGTGCGCCACCGACGCCGCCGTCGGATTTCGACTTCTGCGCGAGCACAAGAAGCACCAGTAAAATTGAGACTACGACCAACGCCAAGGTAAAGAGACCGATGAGAATGGACATGGAAAAGAGTTAAACCACCAATCGCCGCCTCTCTTGTCAATGGCAGGCTTGGCATGGTTTAAAGCAGCGTTAAGCAGCACAAAGGCCGTATGCCCTATATCTCATAGTTCGCGATATATTCAATCGGAGCCCCCGTGGTGCCGGTTTGGTTGTCGGCTCTGCTGCGGTCGTAGAAAACACGCACGTCCGGTTTCCCTGAGGCGCCGTCGGCGGCGAGTAGCTTCTTGGCGCGTTGAAGCGCGCGTTTGGTGCTCATCGTAAGATTCGCCTCGGCAGGGAAGATGTTTTCGCTGCCTATGGTTTTCCATGCGCCACTGCGCCAGAGGACGCGTTCTACGTCCGGATTGATGCCGCTTATGAGTAAATGACGCTTCGAACTAGTCAGTGATTCGTGAAGTTGCAGCAATGACATCACCGATGTAGCGTCGAGGTGTCGCGCGTTTTTCATTCTTAAAATAACTACGCGAATATCCGCCTCTTCAGCACGCATTCGAACTTCTTCTTGAAACAGATCTGCCGCGCCGAAAAACAATTCCCCCTCTACGTGCACGATGGAGATCGTCGAGGAACCGCGTTTAACCGCCGCGTCAATTTGGGATAACTGACCCTGTTCATTGAACCCGTATTCGACGAGCGACGGCGCGCTGGCTTTCTTTAAAAACAAGGCAAGCGAGAGACCGAGTCCTATATAAATCGCGGCATCGAGTTTAAAAAGGAAAGCAGACAGCATGGTGGCCACCAACACTATGGCGTCGGAACGAGTCGCCCGCCAGGCGATGCGAAGTTGCTCGCGATTGATCATTTTAAGACCGATTCGGATAAGGTGTGCCGCCAGCGCCGGTATCGGCAGGTAGTTGATGAGCGGAGCGACGCAGAAGAGCGCGCCGAGCACCATTAAACTACTTGAAAGCGCAGCAACCTGGGTGCGGGCGCCACTTTGTTGATTGGTGGCTGAACGAGCGAACGAGGCCGAACCGGGCATCGCGCCAAAAGCGCAGCACCCGATATTTGCCGCCCCCATGGCAATTAATTCTTGGTTGGCGTTGAAAGACTGGCCTGATCGTGCGGCGAGCGTTTTGCCGATGGATATTGCTTCCAGCATGCCGAGAAGCGCGATGGCGAGTGCCGTGCTCATCATGGCGGGGAAAACAGATACACTGGCATCCCCAAACGGTAGCCCCACAAACGATGGAAGAGCTCCGGAAACGGCCCCTTCTTGGGCTATGGTTTTCACGCCTAAAACCTCAAGTCCGGTCCATCGGGTAAAGAGCGAAATTAAAATTAAACCGACCAATTCCACTGGCACCCATCGGACCAGTCGCTCCAGCGCGAAAAACAAGAGAAACGTTACGAGGCCTATAGCGATGGAGTAGAAGTTGACCTGGAAGGTGAGCAAGTGCTGCAGGGTGCCTTCGAGCGAGTGGAAAAGGTTGCCGCGTGTGCTTTCCGCGCCGCACAGGTTGGGGAGCTGACTGGAGGCAAGCAGGATGCCGATGGCGGTTCCATAACCGATGACGACAGAACGGGAGACGAACTGGGTGAGTTTACCGAGCTTTGAAAAACCAGCGACGAGCTGAAAAAAGCCGATTAAGAATGCCATCACCAAGGCCAGCTCCGGCTTGGTTACTCCCACGACCGGCAAGGTGGCGATGGCACTGGCCATCAGAAGACTGATCGAGTTGGTCGGTCCGAAAACCAGATGGCATGAAGTGCTGAATAGAGCAGCCAAAAAACCGCCGACCACTACACACATGATAACCATCTCGGCCGGAAGGCCGGCGATAAGTGCAAAGCCCACCGCCTGCGGAATAGATACGAGCGCGACGGTGGCGCCTGCGAGTAGATCAGAGCGAAGCTTACCCCTGGAATAATGACGGAGCTCGCGCCAGACTGGTGGAACCGGATCCAGTCGGAAGTAGTCCACCGCATCACCAAAGCCATCGACGGCCTGATTAAAGGCGCGTGTAGCTTTATCGGAATGCGTAGGCACGAGGCTCGGGCGGTTGAGTAGGGTCAGGCCTCGATGCCCAGTTTCTCAAGGATGCGTTGCAGGTCCTCGTTGCCGGCGTAAGGGATGATGATGCGGCCCTTTTTACCCGTGTGTAAAAGCGCGACACGTGCACCCAGATGCGAGGTCAGCTTTTTCTCTATACTGGCAATGGCGGCTACGTCAGCCGGCGCGGTCTTGCGTCCTACGCCTGCACCGGAACCGGAGGAGGTTGTCGCGCTCGCGGCAGCGAGCTTGCGCGCCTGCACTAGACCTTCGGTGGCTCTGACACTCAACCCCTCCTCGATTACACGACGTGCGATGAGCGTGCGCTGTGCGGTTTCTTCAACGCCGAGCAGAACCTTGGCGTGCCCCACGCTCAATAGTCCCTTGGCGAGGTAGCCTTGGAGTTCTCCATCGAGCGATAGCAGACGAAGGGAGTTGGCTACACTGGCGCGTGGCTTGCCTACTCTTTCGGCGGCGACCTCTTGGGTGAGGTCGAAATCACGGATGAGGCTTGCATAGCCATAAGCCTCTTCAAGGGGGTTAAGCCCTTCGCGCTGGAGATTCTCGATCAAGCCCAGCGCTGCTGCCGAGGCATTGCCTGCAGCGACTAATCGAGCCGGAATAGTTTTGATTTTTAAGAGCTGAAAAGCCCGCCAACGTCTCTCGCCGGCGATCAGCTGATATTTGCCATCACTGATCTTGCGGACGACGATCGGTTGAAGCAGTCCCTCACTGCGAATGCTATCCGCGAGCTCCTGGAGATGCTCGGGGGCAATGTCCTTGCGCGCCTGGTAAGGGCTCGGGCTGATCGTGCTGACGATGAGCTCTAGGAATCCGGCTGGGACAGCTTCGGTGTGTGCTGCAGATGCGGCGACCGGAGCGGGAGCTGCTTTGGCGGGAGCGGCGGCGGCGATGAGACCGCCGAGACCGCGACCGAGACGTGATTTTGAAATAGCCATTTAAGGTCAGGTGTTATGATTAAAGTTGGCGACTTGAACGATTTATTTCCCGCCTGGGATAAACAAAACCTGTCCAACCTGCACCCGAGAGGGATCGGCGATGCGATTGGCGTTGATGATATCGGTCACTTTGGCACCGGTTTTTTGAGCTATACGTGAAAGCGTGTCGCCGGAAACAACCGTATAACTGATGCCTTCCTTCGAGAAGTTCTCAGTGAATGTGACCGGTGTGGCCGGATTAGTGGCTTGGGTGACGCGCGGTTTGGTAACCGAATCAAGGGCCGCATTGGTTTGCACAGCGAGCTTCTCAATCTGCGTGCTCACGAGGGCGAGAGTTTCGGTTTTGGTTTGCTGGTCGCCGGCGCGGACTACGCGGGTGAGATCCGCGACCGCTTCGTTGAGCTGAACAAGAGTAACATAATTCAGGGAGGAACCTGCTGCGGATTTAGAGAGGCGCGAGTTGTCCGCTTCAAGTTGCTCAACCCGGAGAGAGAGCTCCCCCGTGCGCTGTTGGAGCAGGCGGATGTCTTCTCGTAAACTGGCCAACTCCGCGGCCGGAGATTGTGCACCCTGCGACCAAAGCGAAACGGTGCCGGTAAAAACGGCGAATAGGCAAAGGCTGACTTTCCACATAATACAACGAGTGTGATTAATGCGCCGGACGAAAACAAGTGCCGAGCCTTCCTAATCAATGGGCGGAATGCGATTTCGATGTCAGTGCATCCAGTTGGGCCTGCCAGCGGGCAGTAAGCTCTAAGTCACGGGCCACACGAGCGATTTCAATAGCTTGTATTAAGGCGGGCTGGCGAAAGTCCACCGTGAGCGAATCTTCATCCAGTAATCGACGAAGCAACACACATCCCGACGCTGCGTCGGAAGCGCGGGTAAGCAGACGCGCAGCCTCAAGAACAAGCGGACGGTCAACTTCTCTCCAACTAGGTAAAAGTGTGAAAACCCCCAGTGTCCTTATTGCCCCGGGTGCATCAGATGCGTTTAAAAGCAATTCTGCCTGAGTGAGCGCAAGCGGCAGAGTCGGATTTTTTTTCATTCCGGCGCGGCCCAGAGCCAGCGCGCTTTTTAGATCACCGGCGGCAGCGCGCAGGCGCATTTGCCTCATACGAGCGTAGGTTTCGGCGACAGGGCCAAGTGCGTCGCGCCTTTCCCACTGTGTCTCGGCGGAGGTGGCGAAAGGCCGGTAAAGAGGATCGCCGATCACCACGCCCTGCCAACTCAGTGCCTTGATGGAGAGAAGCGCGGCACGCCCTAGTGGTTCGCCACGGACTAGCGCGGCGGCGAAGAGTTGTGGTTGGTGAGTGAGCCCCAGATACGGTTCGGCAACATTACCGAGTGCGGCCGTGACACCGTGACGTACCAATGGGCCAGCCCAGTTAAATTCCCCCGAGCGTAAAGTCGCGGCAGAAAAACTGTGGATATGCAGGGCAACTGCGCCTACGGGGAAACGGAAACTAGGTGACTTAAAGGGACCGTTTACGTTCCATTCATACCAGCCAAAATAAAGCACGGGAGCATCGAAGCGAGAGGCTACTGACAGCGTCTTGGCGTCGCGATCGATATCGATCTCAAAACCCAGCGCGGACAAAGCTGGTGCAACACCCTCCAGCCAAAGGTTTCCTTCATTGACCGGTCCGCCACCCAAATCGATGTAAGCACGTCCGCAGAGGCCGATGCTTTCGGCAAGGATAGCGCGATCAACCAAGCCCTCGGCGTCGGCCAAAGTAGGACCATCGAGCCGCCCTACGGGTATGATCTGGCTGGCTAGCGCAGCCTCATCCGGATTATCGGCGAGGAACGGATTGGGGATGAAGGCGTCAATTGGCGCCGAAGCCACGGCGAGTAGCGCCAGTTCGGAATCAACGGCGGCGGCATTATTACGAAACGCGGTGTTTCGATTGAGTGGCGTGCTGTTTTCGTTAAAAAAAGTCGTGCTGTGTGCTATTCGCAAAGGCACGCCACGACAAACAACAAGGGCCTCAATCGAATGCCCGGACGACGCGATTTTTAAACGGCCATAGGCGTCTGTTTTTTCGGACGTAACTGCATCTAGCCACCGGCCCGATATACCAGCCTGCAAAAGGGGATTCCAGATCGTGGATACAAACTGAGGCCAAGTGATCTCCTCGGCCGAGGACATACGAACTGCGATGATGCGATTCGACGGCACGCCGCGTTTTTCTGCATAATGCCTGGCCAGTTCCATCGACTCGCGATCGGCGGAGTTGGCAATGATGACCACACGCTCTGGATCGGGCGGTGAGGCGCCAGCGAGAACTGCGCTGACGAGAAAAAAGCACCACCATATACGACTCATAGACACGCCATAATTATCGGTTGGGATATATCACTCTGAAAATGCAAGATCGTCTATGCCTCTGCTACGGTAATCCCGCGGGACGCTCCGTGGTGAGCGAAATCACGTCCACGGCCGGGATCGCTATTATCGCTCCCCGTTCGGTTGTGATGACGAGAATTGAGCCGGACGCCTTCAACTCTCGAAACCCTTCCAAGGTCACAACCTTCTGCCCCTTGATTTGATAGGTTAAAAAGAGCGATGAACGAGAGATGTAACGAAAGGCATCGGCATACCCCAGGGCAAGCCCCTCGCCTTCCGAGCGTTTAATTACGGTAATGTCCTGCACGATGGGGCTACTCTGACTGCTCTGCGCAACTGCTACTGGACCAAGGCCAACTACAGCGACTGCAAAAGTGAAAGTTGAGGCAATGGCATATCGGAGATGCATGACGGAATTAACGTAGCGCGAAGGCATCTAAGTGCAATCCCCTTACCCGAGGCACGGCAGTGATTCACGCTTCTCTTTCAGTCCATTTAAATAGTGTGGTGGTAAGTGGCGGCAGCGTGAGACGGAGGCTATAGTCAAACCCGTTCCACGGCACGTCCTCGGAGGAAACACCGCCTCCGTTGCCCAGACCTGAACCGCCATAATATTCACTATTGGAATTGATTAGCTCGCGCCACCAACCGCGGCGGGGCACACCGATGAGGTAGTCCGCACGAACCACCGGCGTGTAGTTACCCACTACAGCGATAAACGTGCGTTCTTTGCCATCGTGGCGAAGGTAGCTGACGACACTGTTGTCCGCATCGTTGCAGTTAATCCAGCGAAAGGCGGATGCGTTCAGGTCATTGCAGCCCAGTGCGGGCTCGTCCCGGTAGATACGGTTCAAGTCCCGAACAAGGAGACGAGTGCCCTCGTGGTCGATATACTGGAGCAAATGCCAGTCGAGGGTCCCTGCGTAGGCCCACTCGCGACTTTGCCCGAACTCGCAACCCATGAAGAGAAGTTTTTTGCCAGGCCAGGCCCACATATGCGCATAGAGTGAACGCAGATGCGCCGCTTTTTCACGTATTTCACCGCCGGGCATTTTTCCTAGCATGGAGCTTTTACCATGCACAACCTCGTCGTGGGAGAAGACGGTGATAAATCTTTCAGAATACTGATAAAGAGCACCGAAGGTAAAATCGTTGTGGTGCCACTTGCGGTGGGCGGTATCCTTTTGGAAATACTGGATGGTATCGTGCATCCAGCCCATGTTCCACTTCAGGTCGAAGCCGATACCTCCCTCGGCAACGGATTTGGTGATACCGGCGAACGCGGTGGATTCTTCCGCGATCATCAATACTCCAGGGTAATAATGATGCACCAGACGGTTGGTTTCGCGTAAAAAGGCTATGGCCTCGAGGTTTTCGCGCCCGCCGTATTTATTGGGTATCCACTCGCCCTCTTTTCGGGAGTAGTCGAGGTAGAGCATGGAAGCGACCGCATCAACCCGCAAGCCGTCGAGGTGGTAGCGATCAAGCCAGGCGAGTGCGTTGGCGACAAGGAAACAGCGGACTTCATGACGACCGAAATTGAAAATCAAGGTCCCCCAATCCATGTGTGCACCTTGCTTGGGGTCGCTATGCTCGTAGAGGTGCGTGCCATCAAACTCGGCGAGCGCAAATTCATCTCTCGGAAAGTGGGCGGGCACCCAATCGAGAATCACGCCGATGCCGCGCTGGTGCAGGTGATCGACGAAAAACGCAAAATCTTCGGGTCGTCCAAAGCGGTGGGTAGGTGCAAAAAATCCAGTGACCTGATAGCCCCACGATCCATCGAAAGGATGCTCCGCCACAGGCATAATCTCCACATGAGTGAACCCCATCTCGACCACGTAATCAGCCAGTGCGGGCGCGAGTTCACGATAGGTGAGCGGGCGATTGGCATCGGCGAGCTTGTGCTTCCACGAGCCGAGGTGAACTTCGTAAACGGAGAGAGGACGATCCAGTCGATCTGACTCGGAACGGCGGCGATCCATCCAAACTGAGTCGCCCCATTGGTGCTTGCGTGTGTTACAGACAATGGAGGCATTCCCTGGCGGAGCCTCAAAACGAGTTCCGTAGGGATCGGTTTTTACCGAGATATCGCCCGACTGGGTGCGCAATTCAAACTTGTAGAGCTCACCCTCGCCGAGGCCGGGTATGAACAACTCCCAGACACCGGATGCACCAAGCGGACGCATCGGGTGGTAGCGTCCGTCCCAAGAGTTGAAGTTACCCACCACCGAAACACGGGCCGCGCTGGGAGCCCAGACGGAAAAGGCGACCCCGGGGACGCCGTCTAGCACACGATTATGAGCGCCTAGTTTCTCGTAGATGCGGTGTTCGTTCCCTTCGTTGAAAAGATACAAATCCTGATCACTTAGGGTCGGTAAAAAACGATAAGGGTCATGGAACTGCCTTATCTCTCCGTTGCTGCGCGTGACCTGCAGTTGATAGATGAAATGCGCTTTGCGCTTGGGCTGGAAGAGCTCAAACAAGCCGCTCTCATGCAGCTTCTCCATCTGCTGGATGTCACCCGACCCAACGTCAACCACCGCGCATGAAACCGCGTCGGATAAAAAGGCCCGAACCACGATTCCGCTGGTTCGCCCGATTTTGGCTAAATGCATGCCCAGCAGGCTATGCGGGTGGGCGCACGTTGCACCGGTGAAGGAGGCGAGTTCTTCGGGGCTTAGGATCATGGTGTTTTACTGGAAAACGGAAACCCCGCCCAGTATGGGCGATACGAATCCGGTTGTGCAGACGAAAGACAAAGTGAAAAAAAGGGCTCTGGCGACCCGCGATTATCCGGTATTTTTCAAACCACCGGAAATGCCGTTGATTGTCAGTTCGATGACTGAGCGGGTTGCGTCCTCCTCTGCTTTTTCTATTCCGCCCGCTCGTAAACGGCGGAGCATCTCCACCTGGAGGTAGTTGAGCGGATCGATATAAGGGTTTCGAAGCTCGATGGATTTACGCAGCACGGTTTCATGTCCGAGCAACTGGCGCTGGCCAGTGACCGAGAGGATGGCCGCCTCGGTGCGGGCAAACTCTGCCTCGAGAATCGCAAGTATCTTTTGCCGCACGCGTGGATCCGAAACGAGAGATGCGTATAAACGCGCAATACCCATATCGGCCTTTCGCATAGTGAGCTGCGCGTTGTCGATAAGGGTTTGGAAAAAAGGCCACTTCGTGTGCATCTCCCGAAGCAATTCCCGGCCGGCGCGGCCTCGCTGGAGCACGGGTTCCAGAGCTGATCCGAGACCATACCAACCGGGGAAGTTGAACCGGCTTTGCATCCATGAAAAAACCCAAGGTATGGCGCGGAGGTCGGTTACGCTTTGGGTGGCGCGACGAAAGGTCGGCCGCGAACCAAGCTTAAGGTTGCCGATTTCGTCTATCGGGGTGGCTTCCTTCCAGAAGGCGATGAACTCGGGATCATCGTGCACCAGTTTTTTATAGGCGGCGAAACCGGCCGCGCTCATCGATTCAAGCACCTCCGTCCAAGCTTCGGGGACCGGAGCGGTATTCTCGGCCGCGTGTATTCCGAGCAGCACCCCGTAGGTCATCTGCTCAAGAATACGATGAGCAAGCTCGGGGTCGTGATAACGGGTGGATAAAACCTCTCCCTGCTCTGTTACGCGAATGCCACCATCGCGCAGTGCGATGGGTTGAGCGAGGATGGCCTTGGCGGCCGGTCCGCCTCCTCTGGCAATCGAGCCACCCCGGCCGTGAAAAAGGGTCACTCGCACACCCGCTGCAACACAGACCGAGGCAATTTCATTCTGTGCCTTGTAGAGCGCCCAGTTTGCCGTGAGGTAGCCGCAGTCCTTGTTGGAGTCCGAGTAGCCAAGCATCACATGCTGATGTCGTCCGTTAGCGGAAAGCAAAGGTGCGTAAGTTGAATTGGCGAATAGGTCGGAGAGAACCCGCGGGGCGTTGTTAAGATCCTCCAATGTCTCAAATAGCGGCGAGATAGGTAAGTCTGCACCAGCAAGACGCATGATCAAAGCGACTTCCAGCACGTCGGATACCTCTGTCGTCATGCTGATGATATAAACACCAAGACAATCGCGCCCAAAACGGAGCTGCGCGACGGCAGACAACACGAGAGGCTCGATGACATGGCGTGTGGCGGAGGATAAAGCTGCGACCGCGGCAGGTGACAGGAGCTTGGCCCGAGCTGTCGCGGTTGCCAGCACTTCCCGTCGTTCGGCCTCTCCAAGTTTGGGGTAATCAGGCCTGCCCAACAGTTCAGCGACCGCCGTCTCATGCGGGCCCGAATGTTGCCGTATATCGAGCCGCGAAGTGTGCAGGCCAAAGACATCAAGTCGCGTCTGGGTGTCGTGTAGTTCACCGTCCACCAGGATCGCCCCCTTCCCTGAGGCCAGACTGCGGGCCAATGTGTCGAGAATTTCCTTGGCGTCGGATGCATGAAAAGCTGCCTCGGCCGGCTGCGTGGAGGCGGGCTTTAAATCGGTCTCGGCGCCGCCCAAGGCGCGCTGCAGGCGTTCGCGCAAGCCGGCCAGAACGAGCCGGTAGGGTTCATGGGGGTAACGCTTCGTCAGCGCATCGATACGTTCGGATAAATGACGATTTTCCCTTAGCAAACGCTTCATCTCCGGCGTGATCGTCTCCCGTCTGTCAGACACGGTCAGACTTCGCCCGAGTTCGCGAGTATGTTGCGCCAGCTTTTCGATCGCGAGTTGGCGATGCAAGCCGAGCACTTCAGAGGTTACGGAGGCGGTTACGTTTGGATTGCCGTCGCGATCGCCTCCGATCCAAGATCCGAAGGTCAGCCAGCGCACCGGCGGCTTTACGCTTGGATAATGGCGGGCCAGTGCGCGTTGCATATCGGTCTGCAGCCTGGGCAAAGCCTGGTAGAGAGTAGTATCGAAATACCAGAGTCCGGTGCGGGCTTCGTCCGTCACGAGCGGACGTTCAATCCGGCTTCGATCGGTAAGCCAGAGTGACGCAATCTCGCGCTCGATGGCCGATGGGTTGCCAAGTTGTCCAGGGGCCTGCCCGCTGTCTTGCTGTAAAAGTCCAGCGAGCCGTCGTAGTTTGGTTAAAAGGGTGCGGCGTTTGGATTCGGTCGGATGCGCCGTAAAAACCAACTCGATGGCGATACGGTCGACCAGTTTCTGCATGGTCTCGCCAGACACGCCGCGAACCTTGAGTTCGGCAACGGCGGACTCTATGGACTCGCGCAAAGGTGGTGGAGCGGCCTCGGAACGACCATGTGATCGATCGATCTCCGCGCGGCGACGGCGAAGCAGAAGGATGCGGAAGTTTTCCTCCGCGAGGTTAACCAATTCAAAATAGAGCGTGAAGGCCATCGCCTGGTTAAAGGCCTCCGTTGGCGTGAGCGCTTTGACAGCGGCGGTCAGCTCGCCGGGAGCCGACGTTTGCCCGCCGCGAACAGCTTTGGCCAAGCCGCGCAGGCGCTCCACCGTTTGAAGCGTTTCAGCTCCCTCCAAGCGGGTGATCACCCGACCCAGCGCGGAACCTAGCACCCGGACCTCGGCGCGAAGACGCGAGAGTTCGTTGACGGCGGTGGACTGTTTTGCGGACGAGACTTTTAGGCCCATATGGTTGTTAAATGACGGAAACGGCCGGCACCTTGGCCCGCCCCCTTCGCTCCGCAAAGCGAAAAGTGGGCCAATCCTTCGCATAACGGGAGCTTGCTTGCACCGTTCGCTCCGCTTTGCTCCGCCGATTGTGAACCGCCGTATCGCCCCGCTCACCGTCGCCCTGCTTGTCGCCATTTCCAGTCTTCGCGCCGCCGAAGACTCCCCACCTGTGCTTACTGCGCTAAGCACGAGGTTTACGGCCGATGAGTCCGTATTCACGGGCGATGCTCGTCTGGCGCACGAAAGCCTGGTGCTTACCGCCGATGAGATCACCTACCGCCCCTCGGAGCGGCTGGCCATTGCGCGTGGCCACGTCGTGATAACGCGGTCCGATCAACGTCTGGTCTCAGAGGTCGTCCGTTATCATCTCGATACCCGCACGTTTACCGTCGGTCGTTTTCGCGTAGGTCAACAAGAGGTGCTCGCCGAGGGCACGGGAGCCGAGGGTAACCCCCGGAAACTCGATATCGTGGATGCCACCGTGAGTTTTGGTGAGCCCGAGCCACTCAACCCGGTCGTGCGTTCTGGGTTAATGACATACTCCCACCCGGATAACCAGCCCGACACGGTGCAGCTCCAAAAAAATCGTCTGGGCATCGGCTCGGTGAATGTCCTGCCCTTGCCCACCTTCGTTGAGTCGCCTTCCGCTCCGACTTTGAGCGGATTTGAAGCTCAAGCCGGTTTCGGCGGCAAGCTGGGCACTTATCTTGACCTTACAGTCACTGCACCGGCCAGCTCGAGCACTGCCCTCGGCGCCGAACTGGGTCTTTTCACCAAACGCGGTGTCCTTTTCGGGCCAGTGGCAAGATACAAAGCCCGAGACGCTGACGGTGTAGGAGCGCAAGGTAGTCTTCGCACCGGCTACATCGAAGACCAGGGTGACACCGGCCTCGATATAGTCGACCGCCCCATCGATAGTTCACGCGGTTTTGTCGATTGGGAGCATCATCAGCTTTTTACTCCAAAACTATCGCTTGATGGCCGGGTCAATTACTGGACGGACTCGGAGGTCACCCGCGATTTCCGTCGTGACGACTTCAACAAGGTGCAAGCACCGGACAACTGGTTGGAGACGGCATTTTCCGGCGAAAACTATGTCGTCTCCGCCTTCACCCGTGTGCGCACAAACGACTTTTCCGTCGTCCAGGAAAGATTACCGGAGCTTAGGGTTGATTTCCTGCCGGTCGAACTCGGTCGTGGTGTCTATCACCGCCTCAATGCCGGCGTCGCGGTGTTGAAGGAAAATCCGGTGCTTGCCGTCCCCACGATCACTAGCAAACGCGCTGATCTTTACTACGGTCTCACCCGCCCTTTTTCACCGCGTGAATGGTTTAGCCTGACTCCGGTCGCTGGAGTGCGGGTGACTCATTACGCCGACACCGCGCTTGGCAGCGCAGACTCCGCCTACACTCGCTCTATCGGTGAGCTAGGTTTCGACGCCAAGGCTTTTGAGCATAGCGCAACTTGGGACTACAAGAACCAGCGCTGGGGTATCAACGGCCTCCGCCACATCGCCACACCGCGTCTTTCCTACCGCTTCAGTCCGACAGCCGATAACGGCCGTGTTCACATCCCGGTCATCGATGACGATGTCTTTAGCACTTACCTGCGCCCGATTGGCATCGCCGATCAACGAAACATAGACCAGCTTCCCGCCACCGATACCGTTCGCCTGGGTTACGATCACGTCCTGCAAACGAGGGATAAGATTTACGGTTCACGCAACCTCGCTCAACTCAGCCTCGCGGCGGACGAGCATCTATCGGCCGAAGCCGCCCGCTCCCAAGGGGTCCTGCGTAACCACACCGATCTGCATACCTTTTTCGCACTCACCCCGGTGCATTGGTTGCGTTATGATTTCTATAATCGCAGTGTGGTCCAATCCGGCAAGACGACCGAATTCAACACCGGCCTCACCCTCAAGGATGCCGATGTTTGGAGTTTCCGACTCGGCACCGACTATCTCGAAGACCCCGTCAAGGCGCGTGTCATTGAACAATACACGGCCGACTTCACCCGTCGCCTGAACGAAATCTACTCCGCCCGCATTCAGCTCCGCTATGATTTCCGTGCCAGCGTGTTCACGGAACAAAACTACATAGTGCGCCAGAGACTCAGCCATTTCTGGCTGATGAACTACGTCTTCAGTCTGCAAGATGGCAATGGCCGCGAAGGTGGCTTCGCCTTTACCGTCCGCGTCGAGACCACCGCCTTCTGAATTCATCCTACGTGAGTGTCGCCCGCAATCAGGCTCGCATTGTTCGCGACCTCTGGAATCGCCTGCAACCGCTGGATCGAGGGACGCCGGCGCGCTTGCAAGCACTTCTCTCCGACCGTCGTTTTGGATCACGTGACCGACGGCTATATCGTGAACTCCTGTTGACCGCCATCCGTTACGCGCGCGTCTTGCCCGGGCTAGATGATGAAAACTGGTCTTCCCTGCTGGCGTTCGCCTGCGCCTCTACGCGCGAGACAACCGCGTTTCGCGAAGCCTATGCGGGCGGTCCTGTTGATAGTGAACGCCGCATCTCCCCTACCCCGCTTGAACTAATGCCTGATTGGTTTACCGCCGAGCTCGACACCGGCCAGGAGGCAACGGTAGCCGCGACCGCGCTGCTTGCGCGCGCCCCGGTCTGGGTCCGTCTTCAGACTGACGATCATGCCACCGTGTTGGCCGAGTTGGCCGCGCTTGGGCTGAAGGCCGAGCCGCACTCCGTTCTACCGGATGCCTGGCGACTGCCGCCGGAGTCCGCTGTCACCGCCAGTATTTCGTATCAAAACGGTTACTACGAGATTCAAGATCTGGGTTCCCAGCTGATCCTTGCCTCTCTCGATCTTCGCCCCGCGGACCGCCCGGTGCGCTGGCTCGATTTCTGCGCCGGTGCAGGCGGTAAAACCTTGCAGCTCGGACGCCTGCTTGGCCCGCAAGCCCGGATTGAAGCCACCGATATCCGGCCCGCCGCCCTCGCTGAACTGCGCGCGAGGGCGCTTCGCGCCCGGCTGGCCAATGTATACACGGTCCCTCGTCCGGTTGGACACTACGACGGCGTGCTGGTGGATGCCCCCTGTTCAGGTAGCGGCACATGGAGGCGATCACCTCATTTAATGGCTTGCACGGGACTGGCTGACCTCGATGCCAGCGCCAAATTGCAGGCCACGATACTGAATGAGGCCTCAAGCCGGGTGGCACCAGGCGGATTGCTGATTTACGCCACTTGCTCGATCTTCCGACGGGAGAATCGTGATGTTTCGGCTGCATTTTTATCTTCGCACTCAGACCAGTTTGATTCCGTCGCGCCCGCCCTTGATTTCGGATTCCATTCATTTGCGAAGGATGGAGCTGGCTCATGCGGCCTCCGCCTTGCGCCGGGGGTTTTCGACAATGACGGCTTCTACGTCGCGGTGTTTCGTCGCCGCGCCACTTTGACGTTGCCCGAGCCTGTTCCCGGCCAAACATCCGCATCTTAACACCGTGGTTCCAGACGCCGATCTCCGCATAAAGCTCCCCGTATTCGAGGGTCCGCTTGACCTGCTCCTTTTTCTCATCCGGAAAAACGAGTTGGACATCTACGATATACCCATCGAATCCGTTACTCGGCAATACATCGCCGTGCTGCGCGAAATGAAGTCCCTTGATCTCGAGGTCGCGGGAGAATTTTTCGTGATGGCTGCTTCGTTGATGGAAATCAAGAGCCGCATGTTACTGCCCCGCGGCCTGGCTGCGATCGCCGACAACACGGATGACGACGCGCTCGACCCCCGCTGGGAGTTGGTTCATCAGTTGCTCCAGTATAAGAAATTCAAAGAAGCCGCCGCCAAACTCGACGAACTCTCCGCCTTTCAACGCGATTTAATGGTCAGGCATGTCTCCGTCCTGTCTATTTCCGACCAGGACCGTGTGCTTAAACCCGTCGATCGCATCGAGCTTTGGAATGTATTCAATATCGTCCTCCGTCGCCTGGCCGAGAAACTGGTTGTCGGTGAGATTCAGGATGAACAGGTCACCGTTGCCGACAAGATGGAAGAGCTCCTGATCTTCCTGCGCACACGAAAGCGCTTTCTTTTTACCGAACTCTTCACCGGCACGGTCACCGTCCGTGTGCTGGTAGCCACTTTTGTCGCGGTATTGGAGCTTACCCGTCTGAGGAAAATGCGCGTCAATCAGGACGAGGCCTATTCCGATATCATCTGCACCGCCGTGCCGGACGACGACACCGGACCGGTGTTGCTTAAACCCGATAATGAAGCCGCATCTTCCACTTCGAACGATGAAGTGCAAAAGCCGCTTGAAACGTCGTCCGAAGAAAACACCTTGGATTTGTGAGTAAACGCGATCGCCAGTCATCTTCAGAAAAATCCAAGCCCCCGGTGAAGAGCAAGGGGCTCCTCGGCGTTGGCCTCGATAACACTGACGGCCATAAACGTATCACCACCGGCGAGAAATTCGTCCTGGTAGGCGGCTCGGCCGAAACACATGACCGCATGGCCGAAACCACCATCAAGACCTTAGAAGAGCTCAAGCGGCGGGATAAACACCTCGAAACCATTGAACCTCGCGAACTCGCCGAAATTATACATAAATCAACCCCGCGTTGAGAACGGTTGCGTTCTTCATCCCACCTCCCTCCAATCTCTCTCGCTATGAGCTCACTTCCCTCCCCTGCCCCGGATAACAATGCAACACCCGCGCCAGCGCCTAAACTCACGCTCACGCCCAAACCACCTGCACCCGCTCCCGTTGCCTTGTCTGTGCCGGTTTCTGCCGAAACGCCTGCCGAGGTGGTAAGCCCGACGGCCTCGGCTGCAGCGACCGAAGCCCCGGCGCCAAAGCCCACGCTCGTTCCCAAGCAGTCGCTAAAGCTCCAGTCCAATCCCGATTCAGAAAGCAAACTGCCCAACAACGGAGCCTTCATTTCGCCCATGCCAAACCTGAAGGATTCTGACGGCGATGTCTCCCCTGTCTTTACCGTGATTTCCGGCCTGGCCGCCGCCGCCGCCCTCACCTTCGCGTATCTCCTCTTCCTTAAAAACAAGTAAGCCTTTCCGTTTTCCAACACCTATCATGTCTCAAGAACTTGCTCATTTCGACGACGACTCTTTCAAAACTGCAATTGCCGGCCCTCTGCCTGTTCTTGTTGATTTCTGGGCGCCATGGTGCGGCCCCTGCAAGGCCATCGCGCCTATTCTTGCCGAACTCGCCACAGAACTCGCCGGTAAAATTCAGATCGGCAAAGTGAACGTCGATGACCACAGTGAGCTCTCCATACAATATAACGTGCGGGCGATTCCGACCATGTTGCTCTTCAAAAATGGGGTGATCGTTGAAACGCTGGTAGGTATCCAGTCCAAGGACTCACTCAAGGCGAAGTTGATCGCCAAACTCTGATCTCTCTCCGGTCATCAGTCCCGGCCTCCTGTTCTCCCGCCCGGCCTTCGCAGGCCGGGTTTTTTTTGCGCCATCGCTAACTCACATGCCTGATTTCGAACACCTCGACTGGTCCGCGCTTGATCGCCTGCGCGGCACTTTTCTTGCCGATGCCGCCGGGCGCGCTGCTCCCTATTGGCAGAACCAAGAAACGCTTGCTGCGTATGACGCCACCTACGGCGAACGCATCGGCTGGAAATGGGACGCCCTTCTTCAAGAACTGACCTTGCGCTCGTGGAAGCCAAGCCCCGGCTCCGTGCTTGTTGACTGGGGCTGCGGCAGCGGAGTAGCCGGACGTCGCGTGCTCGCAGCCTTTGGAGCATCTCATTTCTCCGGCCTGCATCTTCACGACCACGCAACCGAGGCGATGGCATTCTCATCCGCGCGCGCGCGTGAATCGTTCCCGGACATCCCGTTACTCGACTCGGTCTCCTTCCGGCTTTCAGCCGCGCCTTTCACCTTGGTTGTCAGTCACGTGCTCAACGAACTCCCGGCCGATGCCCGCGCCAACCTTTTGGAACTGGCGGGCCGTGCGTCCGCAGTGATTTGGGTAGAGCCTGGCACACATGCCGATAGTCGTTCTCTCGCCTCAGTGCGTGATGGCTTCCGCACCACGCATCGTATTGTCGCGCCCTGCACGCACCGTGAAAACTGCCCGCTCTTCGCCGAGGCCAACGCCCGCGATTGGTGTCACTTCTTCGCCCACCCTCCGGCAGGAGTTCAGAATGACTCCTCTTGGGTCCGTTTTGCCCTTCGTGCCGGGATTGATCTCCGCAGTCAGGCTTACAGCTGTCTGGTCCTTGATCGCTTGTCCACGCCCGCGCTGCCGACGCCCGCCGGGGGTGTGAAAGCCGTCCGTGTGCTCGGCCGTCCCGAGGTCTTCAAACCTTACGCCCGGCTACTCGCTTGTGCATCCGACGGCATGCATTTCGTGGAGCTTTCGAAACGCACTGACCCAGCCCTGGTCAAACGTCTCGCCAAAGCCCCCCCTCTGCCACTTTACGATCTGGTCCATGAGGGATCGCGAGTTACTTCGTTGGTCCCTCTTTTCGCCGAACAAACCGCTCAGGCAGATTCAACCAAAGACTAGCCCCCCATGTCTACATCCAGTTCCCCTACCACTCCGGCACGCAACTCAACGAGACGCATCCTCTTTGCCAGTCTCGCCGGCACAACCATCGAGTTTTTTGATTTCTACATTTATGCAACGGCGGCGGTGCTGGTTTTTCCGAAACTTTTTTTCCCTGGCTCCGATCCAGCGCTGGCGACCCTGCAATCCCTCGCCACCTTCGCGCTCGCCTTTTTTGCCCGACCAGTCGGCTCGGCCGTGTTCGGTCATTTTGGCGACCGGATAGGCCGCAAAGCCACACTGGTCGCAGCTTTGCTAACGATGGGCTTGTCTACCGTATGCATCGGCCTGCTGCCTACCTACGCGAGCATCGGTGTGCTCGCGCCCGTGTTGCTCGCGCTTTGCCGCTTTGGTCAGGGCTTTGGTCTCGGCGGCGAATGGGGCGGGGCCATTTTACTGGCAACGGAGAACGCGCCCCCCGGCAAACGTGCCTGGTTCGGCATGTTTCCCCAGCTCGGGGCGCCACTCGGCTTTCTAGGCTCGGGCGGCATTTTCCTCCTACTATCCGAGACCCTGACCGACGCACAGTTTCTCGCCTATGGCTGGCGCCTGCCTTTCCTCGCGAGCAGTCTACTCGTGCTCGTGGGTCTCTACGTGCGGCTCAATATCACCGAGACACCTGCCTTTCGTGAAGCCATGGAGAAAAAGGAACGCGTTGAGGTGCCGATCATCACTATTTTCCGCACCCACACCTGGCCTCTTTTTATCGGCACTCTCATCGCCATCGCGACCTTTCTCCTGTTCTATTTGCTGACGGTTTTTTGTCTAAGCTGGGGAACAAGCAAACTCGGCTACAGCCGTGAGAAGTTTTTGCTGATTCAAATGGCCGGGGTCTTGTTTTTTGCGGCGACCATTCCGATTTCCGCCATCTGGGCCGACCGCCACGGACGCCGTCTCACCTTGATTCTTATCACCGGCGCTATCGTGGCGTTTGGCCTCGTCTTTGGCGGTCTCTTCGAAGCTGGCTTGGCAGGTGTTGTGGCCACCCAGTTTATCGGCTTTGGATTGATGGGGCTGACCTACGGCCCGATGGGCACGATTCTTTCAGAACTCTTCCCAACCGCCGTTCGCTACACCGGTGCTTCCCTGACCTTTAATCTGGCCGGTATCTTCGGTGCATCGCTCGCCCCCTCGGTAGCAACGTGGCTGGCCATGAATTACGGGCTTTCCTGCGTGGGCTACTACCTTGCCGCCGCCGCCTCGCTGAGTCTGCTCGCCTTGTTTTTAAGCAAGGAAACACGCCATACAGCCTGAGGGACTCAGGGGCGCACGTGGGGATTTTGCGCTTTCTCCTGTGCGACCGTGGTTTCAGGGCCGTGTCCGGGATAAAGCACGGTCGTATCTGGCAACGTGTAAATCTGGGTGCGTATCGAGTGGGAAAGCATAGCCATGCCTCCGCCCGGAAAGTCAGTGCGACCTACGCTTCCGTTGAAAATCGCGTCACCGCACATCGCCACATCATCCGCCGCGTTCCAGAATAAAACACTTCCGGGGCAATGCCCCGGAACATGGCGCACCTCCCACTTTTTACCCAAGGCATTGATTGCATCGCCCTGCGTGACCCAGCGGTCCACCTTCACGGCTTCGAGCCGTATCGTTTTTGGCAGAAACACCTCCATTACGCCCGGAGTCTCCAATAATATTTTATCAGCGGCGTGCGCGCTCACGCGTGCACCGGAGGCTCTCACAACTGCACCTACCCCCTGCATGTGGTCCCAGTGGCCATGGGTGAGCCAAAGCTCGATCAGTTTGCAGCGCTCCTGGGCGAGGATGGGCGCGACTTGCGACCAGACTTCGTCAGGTGCGTCGATCAAAACCGCCTCGCCGTGCATGACATCGGTGAGCAGGTAGGCGTTGGTTTCGATCGGTCCGCCGGGCAATACATGGATCTTCATCGTTCGTCAGCACACTCCAACAACTCGCGTTCGCAAGTCCCGAGCGACGATAGCGCTCACGCTCCCCTGCCGCGTTTCAGTTTGCGACGGATCAGAGCGATCAACTCGTCGCGTCCTTCCACCCGCAGGACCCACGCGGCGACTGTGAAAACACCTAAGCCGAGCGAGATGGACATCGCCAGTCCGGCTATATCCCGCCAGCCGGGAAGCGCCAGTATTCTGCCAAAACCGCTCGATGCGTCCACCGTCGCGACGACGGCGTCCTTGCCCTCCTGACTCATGATCCGCTCCCAGCCGCTCCACGCGCCTGCCACGGCCAGCGCCATCACCGAGCCCGCCGCCAGCACCTTGAGCGTGTGAGGTCCGAGGTGGGCGAAGCCCAGACCGGTGTGTTTACCAGTCAATCGCACCTGCAAAAACCACGCTTGCGTCAGAACCGCCAGTGTGGCGCCCATCGCCAGCCCCGCGGTGCCCGCCCAGCGCATCAGCACAAGACTGGCGGCCACGTTTACGCAAAAACTCGCCAGCGCCGCGCGCACCGGCGTCTCGGTGTCTTTCTGCGCGTAAAAGGCCCGGAGCGCCAGACTCACGAACGCCAGAAAAGGCAACGCGAGCGCGCTCACCCGAAGCACAGGGATCATCAATTCAGTCGCCTCCGCGTTGAACTGCCCGTGCTGAAACAACACGCGGATGATCGGTTTCGCCAGCACCACCAGGCCGAAGGCAGCCGGCACGTTGACGAGAATGATCAATCGCATGCCCTGACGGTAATCCTTCGCCAGGGAGTGCATATCCCCCGCCGCCGCGTGCATCGCGATCTGCGGAAAAAACACCGTCGAAATCGCGATCGCGAACACTCCGATCGGCAACTCCATCAACCGCGTGGATAAGTTCAGCACCGTCGCCGCCGCGTCGTCGAGCGAGAGTCCGAGCAGGCGGGACACCGTCATGTTGATCAGGTAGATTGCCGAGCCGAAGAGCGTCGGCACCATCAGCCGCGCTATCTGCTTTACTCCGGAACTTGTCCGCAAGCCCGTGCAGGGCCTCCAGCCCAGCCGCCACAGGGCAGCCGCCGGCACGAGCAGTTGAAGGGCTCCACCCGCCAGCACCCCGGCGCAGAGCCAGTGCATCGCCGCCGGTCCGCGTCCCAGGCCCTCGCCCCGGCCCCATACCGCCAAACCAAGGAAGCCCATCATGCACAGGTTCAGCCACACTGGCGAGAGCGCCGGCTCAATAAAGCGTCCGCGTGTCTGCAACGCAGCGCTGAAAACCGCCGCCAGACACACCATCACCATGTAGGGAAAAAGCCAGACACCCAGCTCGGCGCCTTGAACCCAGCGTCCCACCGTAGCCGCGTCACACCCCACCTCGATCAGCGTTGGCCCCCAGCTCCCTGATCCAGCCAGAAACAGCATGGCGACCGTTGTGATCCCTGCCGTAAGAGCGAGCGTCCAGTTGGCCACCTCGCCTACTAGGCCGAAGGCGCCCGCATCGCCGTTGCGTCGTGTTTCCTCCTGGAGGGTGGGCACGAAGGCCGCAGTCAAAGCCCCTTCGCCAAGCAGACGGCGGAACAGATTCGGCAGCGTAAACGCCGTCACAAAGGCCGAGGCCAGCGCCGTGGTGCCGAAGACCGCCGTCACCGCCATGTCACGCCCGAGTCCGAGCACGCGCGAAACCAAGGTCACCCCTGACACCACTCCGATGTTGCGCAATGCTTTGCCCATTTAGATTTCCGCACCGTCGCAGCCGTCCGCCGTGCTTACAAGTTTACAAGTTTTAGAACCACATCCGTGTCCCCACTTCGCCACCGGCATTGACGACCATCATGTCGGCGCCCACCTTTTAAACCGCACCCCCATGCCGCTCATCGCCAAACTCACCGAGAAACTTCAGCGCCACCCTAAACGCATCGTTTTCGCCGAGGGCGCAGATCCGCGCATCCTGCAGGCGGCACGCCAATGGGTGACTCGCCGCATGGGCGCACCCATACTTCTAGGCGATCGGGTCGCCATCAAGGAGGCAGCGGCAAAGCTCGATATCAACTTGCAGGGCATTCGTATCATCGAGCCTGCCCGCAGCGAGGATTTCGACGCCTTCGTTATCCAGCTCGAGCAACTCCGTCGCATCAAGGGCCTGAAGCTCGCCGAGGCCGGTGCGGCCATGAAAGAAAACGGCTACTTCGCCACCATGATGGTCGCCACCGGCCAGGCCGACGCCCTTGTATCCGGAGCCACCCTCACTGCATCCAGCGCTCTCCGTCCCATCTTCCAAATCATACCTCGTCTGCCTGGCGTTCAGCACGCCTCCTCCCTCATGGTGCTGGACTTCGACGAAAAGAAGGTGGGGTCGGATGGATCGCTCTTCCTTACGGATTGCGGCGTCATTCCCGATCCCACCGCCGAGCAGCTCTGCGATATTGCCCTCTCCACCGCCAGCATCGCCCGCCACCTCACCAACGAAGTGCCGCGCGTCGCCATGCTGAGCTACTCGACGAAGAGTCTCTCCAACCAGCCAACGTTGGTCAAAGTCCGCCACGCCACCGAACTGGCTCGAGCGAAGGCGAAGGCCCTCAATTTCGAACTCGAAATCGAGGGTGAGATCCAGGTGGACGCCGCCCTCGATCTCGCGGTCGCCAAAATAAAAGGGGTCCAGAACTCCGTGGGCGGTCGCGCCAATGTGCTCGTGTTTCCCGATCTGAATTCGGGCAATATCGCCTTCAAGCTCGTCCAGATTTTAGCCGGTGCAAATACCTTTGGCCAGATCATCACCGGGCTCAGTAAACCCGCAGCCGAGATCTCCCGTGGCGCCAGTGCACACGATGTCTTTGGCGCGGCTACGATCGTAGGCGTCCAGGCCATCGATCGCCGTCTCCTCCATGGAACAGCGTAAGTCCCCCGGCCCCTGCACCTCCAGCGAATCATGCCTTCAGCCTCAATTATCACACCGGATGCGCCCTTGAGCGGCGACTCCTGTCCTGCGGGCGACGCGGCAGCGACCAATCCGTTTTCCCTGCCGGCCCTACCGCTCCAAAGCAAACCGAACAACACGGTTACCAAGCGCATCTTCGTCGCCGCCACGCGCATGAACGATGGCAAGACAACCACCTGTCTCGGTCTCTACGGCGCACTCCAGTCCATCTTCCCACGCGTTGGCTTCATCAAGCCGGTTGGGCAGCGTTTCGTTGACGTGCAGGGGCAGAAAATCGACGAGGACTCTGTCCTGCTCGACTCCATCTTCCAGGTGCGCGTGCCGATCGAGAGCATGAGTCCCGTCGCCATTGACGGCACCTTCACCCGGCGATTTCTCGAAAATCCATCGGAGTTGCTTCCCGCCCTCGAAGATAAGATCTGCCGCTCTTTCGACCGGGTGTCTTGGGAAAAAGATTTCACCATCATCGAGGGCTCGGGGCACGCCGGCGTGGGCTCGGTTTTCGACTTATCAAACGCCCGTGTCGCCCAACTGCTCAACGCCAAGGTCATTCTCGTCTCCCCAGGCGGAATCGGACGTCCCATCGACGAGCTTTCGCTCAATAAATCCCTATTCGATAAGTTCGGCGTGGAGGTCATCGGCGCGATTCTCAACAAGGTGGAGAGCGACAAAATAGACCTCGTCCGGGAATATGCCGGGCTTGGCCTCGCGCGTCTCGGCATTCCTCTGCTCGGTGTGCTGCCCGTCCAGAAGGCACTCAGCGCGCCCAACCTTTCTCAAATCGCCGAGGAGATTCAGGGGAAGTGGCTGAACGGTCGTCGTGGCGGCGCCAAACAACGCGTGCAACGTGTGATCGTCGGCGCCATGGCCGCCAAGGGGATCGTCGACTACCTGCAACCCGGCACACTCATCATCACCCCCGGCGATCGAGATGACATCATCCTCGCCGCGCTTGCCAGCGCCACCCTCTCCGGCGGCGGCCAGATCGCCGGCCTCGTGGTCACGAATGACGTCCGTCCCCACCCGAAACTCGCCGAGTTGCTCGCCCAGACCGAGATCCCGGTCATCGCCACTCGCGAGGAAAGCTACGAGGTCACCAGCCGCATCAACCACATGTCGGTCAAGACCCAACCGCAGGACACGGACAAGTTTCCCATCATCAAGAAACTCATCGCCGACCACGTGGACCTGGCCAAAATCATCGCCAGTGTTTAAGCTACCCTCGTGACGGCGCTACCGCCACTCATGGCGTGGATAACGACGGCTCAACTCTGTTTTTACGGTCGGATACATATCGCGCCAGAAGCTCGTCAAGTCATCCGTCACTTGAATGGGCCTGTAATTCGGGGCCAGCACATGGATCTTCACCGGCACCCGTCCGTGGCCGAGGGTAAACCTGCCGTCGATACCGTAGAGCTCTTGTATCCGGGCGGCCATCACGGGAGGACCTTCCTTGGCATATTCCAGCTTCGCCTTGCGCCCATTGGCCATCGTCAGCCGCTCCGGCAGGTAATCGTCTAGCACGGCAAGTTGCTCCGCCGTCAGCCAGTCGCGCAGCACCTCCATGATGGCTGACTTCTCCTTGTCCTTGACCGCCCGGGCGCCGAGTTCGCCGTAGCACACCTGCTCGATCAGCGTCGCCCGATCGGCCTCTGTGAGCGGGTTTACCTCAAGCTCAGGGAACCACTCCGCCAACCGGTTCACGCGCGTGATCCATTGCTCAATACTCTCGTCCCAAGCCTCGATCACGATGCGCCCCGCCAGCACTTCCTTGGTCAACAGTGCCGCGGCTTCGCCATGCGGAGCCTCGTCGCCGCTCACCTTTGCCTCCAGCACGAGGTCGCGAAACCGCCGCTCGCGACGCGTGATCACCCGTTTCGACTGCTCGTCATAAACCACGCCGCGCGTTTCGCGATAATCCGCAGGGAACAACTCCTTCAGCCACGGCTCTTCCACCGCCGTTGCCAAGGTCAGCAGGGTGCTGACCTCGCCGTCGCCGCGCCCGATCTCGCTCACTTCCGCGACGACGAGCAGGGGAGCCTTCTGGATGGCGCTCTCGCGCGCCAGCACCCCGCGCCGAGCGTGGACCAGTTCGCAACGCAGCGTGCCGCCATCGAGGCGTTTCGCCACTTGGTCGGAGAAGCCCGCCAGCACACACTTGCGCACCGCCACGCCGTCGACGCGTTTCTCGGTCACGTCGAGCCCCTCCTTCTCCGCGATTTCCAAAAACGAAGCGAACAAAGGTGCCACCGCCCGCGCACCCTGCGCATGGATGCCCAACCGGCGACACGCATCCAGTCCGTAGTTGGCCTGTTCGGCATAGCGCCAGGCACGCATGAGCAGGAAAAAATCACTTTCCGTCTCCTCGCCCAGCACCTCATCGCGCGCGTCGTCCACCGCCCGGGGCAGCCCGCGCTGTAAAAAGCTCCGCCCCTGTGTGAGTGCGGCCATGAGCGCCACCGGTCGCACGCAGCCTCGTGCATCCGCCTCGAGCAGCATGCGGGCATAGCGGGGATGCACCGGAAACCTCAGCATACGCCGTCCGACGTCCGTGATCTTTGCCGGCCCCCTGACCTCGCTCGCCAGCGCCCCGAGGTCGGTCAGCAACATCTCCGCCCGTTCCAGCGCCTTTGCCTCGGGTTTTTCCAGCCAGGGAAAGCCCGCCACGTCATCGATACCGCTCGCTTTAAGCGTAAGCACGACCTCGCTCAGATCCAGCCGCTTCACTTCGGGCAACTCCTGCGCCTGACGGCCGGCGTGCTCGCGTTCGGTCCAAAGTCGGACGCAGCGTCCGGGGGCAGTGCGGCCTGCGCGGCCGGCACGTTGATCGGCGCTCGCCCGCGAAATCTTTTCCACCAGCAGCGTGTTGATGCCGCGGTTTGGATCGAACTTCGCCTGACGGGCCAACCCTGCATCCACCACGATGGTGACGCCGTCGATGGTAAGCGAGGTTTCAGCCACGTTGGTCGAGACGATAATCTTGCGCGCACTCGTCCTCGCCACCGCGCGATCCTGCGCCTCGGGAGGCAATTCACCGTGCAAGGGAAGCACTGCGCACCCGTTAAGCACCCGGTGCCCACCGAGGGCCTGCAAGGTCCTCCCGATCTCATACGCTCCCGGCATAAACACCAAAAAGTCCCCTTCCGTCTCCGTCGCCAGACGCGCACACTCACGTGCCGCGACCTCCCATACCGGCTCATTCTCGAAATTCACCGTCTTTGCGAGATACTCGATCGCCACCGGATAACTTCTCCCTTGCGAGGTCAGTATCTCGCAGGGTGCCAGATAATCCGCGAGCACCGCTGCATCGAGCGTCGCCGACATTACCACGATCTTCAAATCGGGTCGCGTCGTGGCCTGAATCTGCATCGCCCTCGCCAGCGAGATGTCGCCGTAGAGGTGCCGCTCGTGAAATTCGTCAAAAACCAACGCCGACACCCCGCGCAACCTCGCATCGAACGACATCTGCCGCAGCAAAATGCCCTCGGTCACAAAGCGCACCCGCGTCTTGGCCGACACCCGCGACTCCAGCCGGATCTGGTAACCCACCTCCTGCCCCAGCTCGCACCCGACCTCCTCCGCCACCCTCCTTGCCAACATACGCGCCGCCAGCCGGCGCGGCTGCAGCACCACGACTTCGCCCTCGTTTAAAAATCCATGCTCGCGCAGCATTTGCGGGATTTGGGTCGATTTGCCGGAGCCGGTAGGAGCCTGCACGACCACTCGTCCGGTCGCTCGCAACGCCTTGACCAGGTCGTTTTCGAGTTCATAGATGGGCAGATTGCGCGGTGAAACAGGCATGGTGCGGATGCGCGTTTGTTTTCGTTTACCGTCCGCATGTCCAGCCTGCGCCAGACGCGCCCCTCACGCAGACGGGAATCACACCGTTATCTGAGGCCGTTTGGGTTTACTTTCATACCGACGCTTGACTCGTCGCACCGCCTCCCCCGTATTTCTCGATTTTAACCAATTCCAATACCATGGGCCAACAATCCAACAAGATCATCAAACGTAAACGCCGCGAAGCCTATCTCAAGCGCCGCAAGGTCGCTGTCGCCCTCGCCGCCAAGAAGTCCAAGGGCGCCAAGAAGTAAGCCCACGGCTCTTTCGACTTTTAAAAACCGCGGCTCGAAAAAGCCGCGGTTTTTTCGTATCCCGGCCTCCACGTTTTCCATCCACGTCCCGTCCTTTTCCCTGTCCCTTTCATGAGCGTCAAAGTCAGTCTCGTTTCCCTCGGTTGCGCCAAAAATCTCGTCGATAGCGAGATCATGGTCGGCCATCTTCACAAGGCCGGCATGACCGTGGTTCCCGATCAAGATAAAGCCGACGTCGTCATCGTTAACACCTGTTCCTTTATCGATTCCTCAAAAGAGGAGTCCATCAACCATATCCTTGAGGCCCACGCCACCCGCGGCATGAAGAAACGCCGCGCCGGCCAGAAGCTGATCGTCGCCGGTTGCATGTCCCAGCGTTTCTCGAAGGAACTCCCCGAAGCCCTGCCCGAGGTGGATGCCTTCATCGGTCTCGACCAGCTCACCACCGTGGGCGCCATCATCGACGAGCTCACCGGCACCGTGCGGGCCAAGGGCGAAGCCCCGGTGAATTTTGTCCAAGGTCGCTCCACCTACATACCCGATTACGACACGCCCCGCTTCCGTCTTACCCCCAAGCATTTCGCCTACATCAAGATCGCCGAGGGCTGCAACCACCCCTGCACCTTTTGCATCATCCCGCAGATCCGCGGACGCCACCGCTCCCGCACCGTCGAGAGTGTCGTCGCCGAGGCCCGCCAACTGGTCGCCGAAGGGGTGAAAGAGATCAATCTCATCAGCCAGGACACCACCTACTTTGGCATGGACACCTGGGAGCAACGACCCAACCCGCGCACCCCCGTCGATTCGTCGCGCGGCACCGCCCTGACTACCCTCCTCCGTCAGCTCAACGCCATCGAGGGGAATTTCTGGATACGCCTGCTCTACACCCACCCCGCCCATTGGTCCGACGAACTCATCAAGACCATCGCCGAGTGCCCCAAGGTCGCCCGCTACATCGACATTCCCCTTCAACACATTAGCGACCACATGCTCGGCCGCATGCAACGCGAGACCAGCGGTGACTACATCCGCGACCTCATCGCCCGCATTCGCGCCGGCATCCCGGGCATCGCGGTGCGCACCACCTTCATCGTCGGCTTCCCCGGCGAAACCGAGGCGGACGTCGATGAGTTGTGTGAATTCATTCGCGAGGCGAAGTTCGAACGCCTCGGCGTGTTTCGCTACTCCGCCGAGGACGGCACCCGCGCCGCCAAGATGGACGAGCAACTTACCGTGAAGGTGAAAGAAGCCCGTTGGCACAAGACCATGGCGCTCCAGCAGGAGATCGCTGCCGAGGTCAGTAAATCCTATGTTGGTAAAACCATTCGCGTGCTTGTCGAAGAACCCGGCGTCGCCCGCGGTGAGGCGGATGCACCCGATATCGACGGGCGCGTTTACGTGCCGCGCAGCCTGCCCGTCGGAGAGTTCGCCGACGTCACCATAACCGACTTTCGCGACTATGATTTGCTCGCCTTGCCCAAGGGCCAGAAGCCCAAGGAATTCAAGGTCGCCAAACAGGCCCAGTAAAGGTCAGCCCGCATCGCTTAGTTGATGAGTCACCCGACACGCCTGACGTGGCGGGTGCAAGGGCGAATGCCAGTTACGGCCCAGTGTCTAAAACTCAAAATCGCCTTGGAATTCTGGCTGGTAACGGTGTTAGTTGACCGAATCACATCTTGACCGAATCCATTTTCATTCACTACCACCTGGACGTCGCGATACTTCTAGCTCTCACGCTCCTAACGCTTTGGCTGAGCCGGATTGCTATTCGTCGAAAACAGGCGGACGCGAAACTTCCATCCGGGTTATTTGCCTTGCTAGCTTTGATTCTTGTCGCGGGCATTATTTCAAGTGAATATGCGGAAGACGATGTGCGGGAGCAAATTAAGCAACTCGTTTCCGGACTTTCTCCCACCTTTGCTTACGAACTGCAATCCAAGGGACATGCCAAAATCACCCTGGAAACGTCGCCCGACGACAGCACTTACCTAGACATTATCGAGCGCGAAAAGGCATGGTTGAAGCTCAATCCGCATGTCGCCGATATATACACTTATCGCCGGCTGCCCGATGGGGAAATCGTTTTTATCGCGGACTCCGAAACCGACTATAACCACGACGGTAAATATGAGGGGGATCGAGAACAGCGCACTGCCATAGGTGAGCACTACGATAATCCATCCCCGGAAACCCTCAAAGCACTCGATGGTGAGGCAGCTTTCGACACCGAAATAGTAACCGATAAATGGGGCACATGGGTGAGTTTTAATCAACCCATGTTCGATCATCAGGGCAGGGTCGAGGCTGTGCTGGGTGTAGATTTCCCGGCATCGAGCTGGCTCAATGCTATCCTGGTAGTGCGCGTTACGAGTCTTGTAATCTCCTACATTCTGATCCTCACCATTATCTCCAGCACCTCCCTGAATATATTAATGAAGTCGGAGGTCGATGCGCACAAACGAACCGAACTCGCACTGCTTGCCGCCAAGAAGGCGGCGGATGCCGCCAGCTTGGCCAAGAGCGTTTTTCTGGCCAATATGAGCCACGAGATACGCACTCCGATGAATAGCATTATCGGCTATAGCATTTTGTTGCTCGATAGCCCCTTGGACACCGAGCAACGCGGCTACGTTGTGAACCTATCGAGCTCCGCCGATTCCCTGCTGGTTCTTATTAATGACATCCTGGACTTTTCAAAAATAGAGGCCGGTCAAGTTGTTCTGGAGGCCATTCCTTACAGCCTTGATGAAACCATTGATAACCTGAAGCACCTGCTCACGCCGAACGTTCAGGCCAAAGGGCTTCGTTTTGTCGTGGATATTCAACCGAGAGGCCTCGTGCTCGTGGGCGACCCGCTACGGATCCGGCAGATTCTGCTCAACCTTCTCTCCAACGCGATTAAGTTCACCCACGCCGGCGAAGTGACGTTTGATGTTTCCTGGATGGCCTGCAAATCAATCCCCCACGAAGGCAGACTGCGTTGCACAGTGCGGGATACAGGCATCGGAATCCCCGCGGATAAAATCACCCAGCTTTTCCGCCGATTCTCCCAATTGGACGCTTCGACAACGCGCCGGTATGGCGGCAGCGGGCTTGGGCTGATGATCTCGCATGAACTCACATCCCTCATGGGCGGCTCCATTCAGGTTTCCAGCACGCCCGGGCAAGGGTCGGTCTTCACGGTCGATATCCCCGCTAAATTAAACACGGAGTCGCTTCCTTCACTTTAGTTTTTTTAAAACGCAGTCGCGTCGCTCAAAACGCTCCTTTTACCCGTGGACCCGGTCTCAACCCTTCACACGGAGTCGGGGCATTTTCTGGCTCGCCGCGCTTGGTGTTAAGCGACGAAATCTATTTTCGCCTGTCTCTACCTTCCTTTCATCATGTCCGCCCCGTCGCCGCTGCCCGCAACGCTTGCCCTAGTCCCCTTCAGAAAACCCGTGACCGGAGTGGTCGAGATCCCAGGCTCCAAGAGTCTGACCAATAGAGCATTGCTGCTCGCCGCGCTTTGCGACCGCCCCGTTACCTTGACCGGCGCGCTCTTCAGCGACGACACCCGTCTCATGGCCGAGGCCCTGCGCAAACTTGGGCTTACCGTGCATGCCAGCGAAGATACGCACAGGATCGAGGTTGCCGGCCAATCCAGTATCTTCAAATCCACCGCGCCCGTGGATATTTTTGTCGGCCTCGCTGGCACCGCCGCACGGTTCCTCACCGCACTCTGCGCCGCCGCACCACGCGGCGTCTATCGCATCCAAGGCACCGAACGCATGAACCAGCGTCCGATGAAAGGATTGATCGACGCCCTCCGCGCCCTCGGCGCTGATATACGCTGCACCAGCGTAGAGGGCTTTTTCCCGATCGAGATCCACGCTCGCGGACTGCGAGGCGGTCCTGTTGCGATAGATGCCACGGAAAGCAGTCAGATGCTGTCGGCCCTCCTCATGATCGCGCCTTTAGCCGATCATCCCGTCGAGGTCACTGCCGTCGGCGGTGTGCGCTGGCCCTTTGTCAATATGACCGCGCTCATGATGCAGGCCTTCCAGCCTGATCTGGAGAAAAACGTCGAACGCATCGATGACACCCGCTTCCGCATCAAAAAAGGCACCTCGCCGGTCTACTCCGCCAAGGGCATCCACGCCATCGAGCCAGACGCCACCGCCGCCAGTTACTTCGCCGCTTTGCCGCTCGTCGTCGGCGGACGGACCAAGCTGGCCCACCTTCACCTCGGCCTCCAGGGAGATACCGCCTTCCTGGACGTGCTCCGCCGGGTTGGCGCGGTCGTCGAACCCGGTCCCGGCGGCTTTGAGGTCTCCTACGCCAAAGGATCTGCTCGCGCCGGTGTTACGGAAAATTTCAATGAGTTCTCCGACACCTTCCTCACCCTTGCCGCTATCGCTCCGCTCCTCTCCGGCCCGACTCGCATCACTGGCATAGCCCACTCGCGCAAACAGGAGACCGACCGCGTCGCCGGTATGGTCCGCGAACTCCGCAAATTAGGCCAGGAGGTCGATGAACACGCCGATGGCGATGGCCTGACCATTTCGCCCCGTCCGCTTAAATC
Organism: Verrucomicrobia bacterium IMCC26134; assembly: GCA_000972765.1. Lineage (GTDB taxonomy): Bacteria > Verrucomicrobiota > Verrucomicrobiia > Opitutales > Opitutaceae > IMCC26134_A. The sequence goes on from CP011265.1 coordinate 1,823,391, forward strand.
GGGCGTGGTCATCGAAACCTACCACGACCACCGTTTCGCCATGAGTTTTGCTATTCTCGGTTGCCACGATCTCAACGGAGACGGCTCCGCCTGGCTCAGCCTCGACAACCCCGCCTGCTGCGCGAAAACCTTTCCCCACTTTTTTGATTTGCTCGCCTCGCTCCGTCTAAAATCCTCCGCCCCCTGATGGCCTCCAACCCTTTTCTCATCATCGCCATCGACGGCGGCGCCGCCGCCGGTAAATCGACCACCGCCCGCGCCCTCAGCGAGCGCTTTCACTTTCTGCACGTTGACACCGGCTCCTACTATCGCGCGCTCACCGCCGAGTTGCTCCGTGCCGGCCTGGCCCCCGCCGATTTACCCGCGGTCGAGGCTTCCCTCGCCCATCTCGCCCTCGGGACCCGGGTCGAAGGCCGCCGAGCCCTCATGGAGGTCGGCGGACGCGTCGTTCCCGAACCCGAGTTGCGCAGCCCCGCCGTCAACGCCCTCGTCTCTCACTTCGCCGCCCTGCCCTCCGTGCGTGCCGCGTTGCTGGCCTACCAACGCGAACAGGCCGGCGTCGCCCGCCGGCATGGTTTTTCCGGTCTCGTGATGGAAGGTCGTGACATTGGCACCATTATCTTTCCCGACGCGGACTTCCGGTTTTTTCTGCACGCCGACCCCGCCGAGCGCGCCCGCCGCCGTGCCGCCGAAGGTCAGCAGGACTCCATTGCGGAGCGAGACCGCCTGGATAGCTCGCGTAAATCCGCCCCGCTCGTCTGTCCCGTCGGCGCGATCGACATCGATTCTACCTTTCTCGACTTGGAAACCGTGGTTGAAACCGTCGCGGCGCCCATCGCCGCACGTCTGGCCGGTTGAGTCAGACCCGCCCGCATGAGCCGATTCGATCAAGTTGAGATGGAGCCCTTGTATGGGCTGAGTAACTATATCATCAACGTCGCCCACGACATGTTTTTCCGCGGCGAAGTCGTCGGCTTGGAAAACATCCCGGCCTGCGGCGCCTTCCTCGTCGCCGCCAACCACGCCAGCCACCTTGACCCCCCTTTCATCGGCGCTCGCATACAACGCCAGATGGCGTTTTTTGCCCGCAAGACACTCTGGAAACCGGGCATGCCCTCGCGCTGGCTCGACCGCGTCGGTGCGATTCCGGTGGATCGTGACGGCGGTTCCGACTTGAAAGCCATCAAGCGCGTGCTCGCCACTCTCGCCGAGGGAAAGGCGCTCGTGCTCTTCCCTGAAGGCACGCGTTCGTCCAACGGTGTTTTGCAACCCGCCAAGTCCGGAGTGGGCCTGATTGCGTGCAAAACCGGCGTGCCTGTTATACCCGTGCGTATCTTCAACTCCCATATCGCCTTCGGTCGCGGCGGCGCGGTCGCCCTAGGCACACCGGTGCACATTGTTTACGGTGCCCCGATCCCCGCCTCGGTTTATGACGTCCCCGCCGACGGCAAGGAGCGCTACCAACGCGCCAGTGAACGGATCATGGCCGGTATCGCCGCTCTGTCACTTCCTCCCATGCCGGTGATATGAGACAAAAAAGCCCCCGTGCTAACGGGGGCTTTAAAATGGAGCCGAGCATCGGGCTCGAACCGACGACCTATGCTTTACGAAAGCATTGCTCTACCAACTGAGCTAGCTCGGCCTAAACGAGGCTTGGAACAAACTCGCCCGCGCCGGTGGAGCAAGCTTCTTTTCCCCAAAACCTCCCATGCCATCTCTCGCTACCGACCTTTTTGACTACATCTTGCCGCCGCGACTCATCGCGCAAAGCCCGGCTGAACGACGTGACGCCTCCCGCCTGCTCATCGTCCACCGCGACACTCATCGTATCGAACACCGCCTATTTTCCGATATCGGCGAATATTTGCGACCGGGCGACACTCTCTTCCGCAACAATGCAGCCGTCCTGCCCGCCCGTCTGCTTGCCCAACGCCCCACGGGCGGTGCCGTCGAGTGCCTCCTGCTCCGTCCCGCTCCCGATGGAGAGACGTGGTGGTGCTTGATTCGTCCGGGTAAAAAGCTCCCGGTGGGTGCCACCTTCGGCATCCACGGCGCTTTCACCGGAACCGTGCTCGAAAAGGACGCGGAGGGGGCCGCCCGCATCGCATTTGCCTGCCAGCCCGGGCCCGATGGCACTCCCTCAAGCATCACCTCCGTCGCCAACCGGCTCGGAGAAGTCCCGCTGCCTCCCTACATCGAACGCCAACACACCGCGGAGGAACGCCGTGCCGATCTGGAGCGCTATCAAACCGTTTACGCCGACCACAATCGACAGGTCGCGGCCGCCGCGCCCACTGCCGGGCTCCATTTCACACCGGAATTACTCGCCGCTCTGGCCTTGCAAGGTGTCCGCACCGCCGACCTTACCCTGCATGTGGGGCTCGGCACGTTTAAGCCTATCGCCACCGATACCATCGAGGCGCACGCCATCCATCGCGAGATCTACGAGGTGCCGCCCGCCACCCAATCAGCCCTGCTCGCCCCCTGCCTGGGCACTCGTCGTATCGCAGTGGGCACGACCAGTGTGCGATCCTTGGAAGACTTCTGGCAAAAACATCACGCCTCTACCCAGTCGTCGTCTTCGCCTGTCACTCCAACTGATCTCCTCCGCACCCATGTTAGCGAATCGGCGATTTATCTTTACCCGCCGCATCCGTTTCCGGCTCTGGACGGGCTGATCACAAACTTCCATCAGCCTCGTTCCACCTTGCTCTGCCTGGTCAGCGCCTTCCTTACCCCCGGATCGACCGAAGGCATCGTCTGGCTGCGCGAGATTTACGCCGAAGCCATCGCCCGCGAGTATCGTTTCTTCAGCTACGGCGATGCGATGCTCATTGTGTGACATTTTGGCAACGTAGCTTGCTCTCCACGGTGGACCGTATTGCCTCACGCCTTACATGAACGAAACGTCCGACGCCCATCCGCCAATTTCCAGCGGAACCATATCCGCCTGGCGCATCTTGCTGCGCGGCGCTGGCGTATTGCTAATCCTTTTCGTTTTCTGCTTCTGGGCCGCCAAAGGATACAACAAGGGGTGGTCCCAGAACCGCGTGCCTGTAAAACACCTCGATGCGGTGACCGAGATAGAATTCACCACCTACGAAAAACGCTTTGTTCCCGGTGTGGACTATCTCGCCGGAGGTAGCGTGCTCGGTGCGTTGATTTTTAGTGCAACTTTTTTTGGAAACAGGCGGTCCAACCCAGTCTGATCTTTCGGCTCCGCACATGCGCTTTTCATTTTCTCAAACGTAAACCCTTTTCCTCCTATTGCTCACATGCCTGCATCCCTACGCTCCATCGCCTTCGCCGGCTTTACTATTATCTCGGCAATCGCCGCCCCTAAATCCTTCGACTTGAAAGACCCGAAGGGTGTTAATGCCATCCAATTCAAACTCGACTCTATTCTCGAGCCTATTGTCGGCACCGCCAACACCATCACCGGCAACGTCAGCTTCGATCCTGCCTCCATTCCCGCCACCAGCGGCAAGGTCTCCGTCGCCGCCGCTTCAATTGTTGTGCCAAACTCCAAGATGAACGAACATCTCCTGAGCGCCGCTTGGGTCGATGCCGCCACTAATCCCGAGATCAGTTTCGCCTTCACCGCACTGGCCGATGTAAAAGCAACCGGTCCCAACAAATGGACCGCCTCAGCCAACGGCCAATTTTCACTCAAGGGCGTAACCAAAGACATTTCAGTGCCCGTGACCCTGAGCTACCTCGAGGGGCAATATGGCACCCGTCTCGGCAAACCCGAATTGGGCGGCGACCTGCTCGTCGTGCGCGGCGAGTTTTCCGTCGCCCGAGGCGACTACGGAATCAAGCCCGGTGAAAGCGAAGACAAGGTCGCTCCTGTCGTCCAACTCACCTTCGCTCTCGTAGGCAGCGCGCCACAGCCCTGAGCACGTTTCGCCCCCACCTCGGCTTTAGAACATCTATCGCCGCGCGATTCATAGAATCGCGCGGCTTTTTCTTTTTCTGCGACTTTCCCAAGATTTTCGGTTTACTCCCAGTCCCATGACCGACACCGAGCTACAGACCCTGATCGAAGACGCCACCTTTGACTACACGATGGGCGATACCGACGCCGCTGTTGCCAAGCTCGACCGTGCTACCGCCACTCATCCTGACGCTTTCGAAGCCTGGCACGCCCTCGCCGAGATCAGCTTTAGCGCCCGCCGTCTCGATGCAGCCCTGAACGCTGCAGAGCACGCCCTAGCGCTTCGCGCCGACGACCTCTTTATCAACACCACCCTCTCGCGCATCTGGATGGAAAAGGGCGACAAGGCCACCGCGGAGAAATTCGGGGCCCAAGCCAAGATCCTAGGATGGAAGGATCAGCTCAAAAACCCCTCCGCCCACGAGGGCGGACTTGCGTAGCCTTCACCGTTCGTCGTTCGCCGCTATGATCGAGATCGGACTCTGGCTTACGACGGCCCGCTCGCTGCACTGCCGCCGCTGCCTATTCTCTTGCCACGCCCCGGATGGGTTCAACCGCAACCTGATCGCACGCAAAAGCCCTGCGTTTACGCCGTCATATCCATCCTCGACCGCCCGTTGACAGCGTGCCGCCCATCTTCCTAACTGACCTAGCATCATGGAAGCACCCACTTATACGCTCGAGTTTGAAAAGCCTCTCCGCGACCTCAGCGCTCAACTTGAGCAGTTGCGTAAGCAGTCACTCGAAAACAACCTGGACCTTGCCAGCGAGATTGCCGCCATCGAGCGCAAGATCGCTGCCACCCAACGCGAGATCTACTCCAGCCTTACTCCCTGGCAGCGAGTCCAGATCGCCCGCCACCCCAAGCGCCCCTACGCGTTGGACTATGTAAACTACATACTCACCGGCTTCCAAGAGCTGCACGGCGACCGCCAGTTCAACGACGACCGGGCCCTCATCGGCGGCACCGCCTTCTTCAACGGCCAGTCGGTCATGGTTATCGCCCAGCAAAAAGGCCGCGATACAAAGGAGAAGATCGCCCGCAACTTCGGCATGCCCCAGCCCGAGGGCTACCGCAAGGCGCTCCGCCTGATGAAACTCGCCGAAAAGTTCGGCCTGCCCGTATTCACCTTCATCGACACTCCCGGAGCCTATCCCGGGCTAGGCTCAGAAGAGCGCCACGTTTCCGAAGCCATCGCCGTCAACCTTCGCGAGATGAGCCTTCTCCGCGTGCCAACTATCTCCATCGTCGTCGGCGAAGGTGGCTCCGGTGGCGCCCTCGGCATCGGAGTCACCGACCGGGTGCTGATTTTCGACAACAGCTACTATTCCGTCATCTCCCCCGAGGGTTGCGCCGCCATCCTTTGGAAGGATCCCGCCGCCGCCCCCAAGGCTGCCGAGGCCCTCAAGCTCAACGCCGACGTGCTCGAAAAACTCGGTGTCGTCGACGAAGTGATCGCCGAACCCTTCGGCGGTGCGCACAACGACCCCGAGCAGGCCGCCGCCACCCTCAAATACGCCCTGCAAAAACACCTCAACGATCTGCGCGGCCTCAGCGCCACCAAGTTACTCGATGCGCGCTACGAGCGCTACCGGCACCTCGGCGTCTATCAGGAAGACGGCGCCGTCCACGCCTGATCTTCACTCCTTTGCCCACCACGCCGCCCCATCCCGGGCGGCGTTTTTAGTGCCTCACTCCATCCGCGCCGCACATGAGCGAAGCCGCCACTTCTCATCCCGCGTCAGAGTCCACGCCCAACCGCCTGCGCGATCTCGCCGCTGGCCAGCGCCCGCAAGAGCGGGCATTGGCGCACGGGGTGGGCGCACTTTCCGACGCCGAATTGCTCGCCCTTATTTTACGCAGCGGCACCAAGGGGCACGACGTCGTCACCCTCTCCAACCGCCTGCTCGCCGAAGCCGGCTCCCTCCACGCCCTCGCCCGCTGGCAAGACCGCGATTTTCGCCGCCTCAAGGGCATAGGCCGCGTCAAAGCCCTCCAGCTTTGCACCGTCATGGAAATCGCCCGCCGCGTCCTGACCGCCGAACGCTATACCCCGCCCGAGCTCTGTGAGCCGCACGATATCTACGCATACCTTCGCACCCGCGCCTTGGGCCTCGACGTGGAAAAATGCTGGGTTCTCACCCTCAACAGCCGCAACCGCCTGCTGCGCTGCACCGAGCTGACCTCTGGCACCAGCGTTCAAACCCTCGTGCGCCCCGCCGAGGTGCTGCGAGAGGTGATACGCGAGGGCGCCCAGTCTTTTGTTGTCGCCCACAACCACCCCACCGGCGACCCGTTGCCGAGCAGTGCGGATGCCCGCGTCACCCAAAATCTCCGCGCCGCCGCCGAAGCCGTGGGTCTGCTCCTGGCCGATCACCTGATCGTCGGGGACCCCATGATCGACCCCTGCAAAGTCGGTTACTACAGCTTCCGCACCGCCGGCCGGCTCTGAAATCCAAGCGCGGTAACGACCGGTTAACCCGGGCGGCCGCTTTTCGGAAGGCCTCGAAAAACAACTGGCGTTTTACAGCCTAAGCGACCGGCTAAGCTTCCCTTGATCGCGTCTTATCCGGGTATTCCAAGATAACCAAGACGTAGGAATAGACCCGCGGCGCATTCAATTCCTGCCGGGTGTGAATGAGCTTGGGGGTGAGGCTTCGGCAGATCGGCCGGACTTGCATCACTCGCCAGCCTTCGCGAATCCGCCGGCGGTATTCATCTTCCTGCACGCCTTCAATTATCACGGTGTCGTGCAGACCGTTGGTGGCGATGAATCCGAGGCGCCCCGGACCCACTATTCCGGCAATGGCTTTGGATATGTTTTCACCCATAAGACTGATTTTGCCCCAGGCGGCGCGACTGCGCAACCCGAGCCGAGCGATTGGCTTTTTACGCAAGCAGTCGGATCCCCCGCATCACGAGACGTGGTCAAGGCAACCAGGGAAACCGGCGGGCATCAGGTTTGCGCTTCTCCTGCTGGGCACCGTGAAACTCCTTCGCTTCCGGGGACATATAATACAGCAGGGTGGCATTTCCCGCCAGCTCCTGTATGCCGGCCATGCCATCGAGTTCGGCATTAAATGCGCTCTTGAGCGCGCGGATCGCAAGTGGCGAATGGCCGAGTATTTCTTTGGCCCACTTCACGCCCTCCGCCTCGAGTTCCGCCACCGGCACCACTGTATTCACCAGCCCCATAGCGAGCGCCTGCTGTGCGTTATATTGACGGCAAAGATACCAGATCTCACGCGCTTTACGCTGACCAACCAAGCGCGCCAGATAACTGGAACCAAAGCCGGCGTCGAAACTCCCCATGCGGGGCCCCACTTGGCCGAAGATCCCATTATCTGCCGAGATCGTCAGATCACACACCACGTGCAGCACATGTCCGCCGCCAATCGCGTAGCCGGCCACCAACGCGATCACCACCTTCGGCATCGAACGAATCAATTTCTGCAAATCCAAAACATTAAGCCGGGGCACCCCATCGGTGCCGACATAGCCAGCCGGACCACGCACCCCCTGGTCGCCGCCGGCGCAGAACGCATATTTTCCGTCGGTGTGAGGTCCCGCACCAGTCAGCAAAACCACGCCCACCGAGGGGTCCTCACGTGCGTCGAGAAAAGCCTCATACATCTGCGCAACAGTATCTGGCGTGAAGGCGTTACGTTTGTGGGGGCGATTGATGGTCACCTTGGCGATGCCGTCTGCCTTATGGTAGAGGATGTCCGAGTAGGTTTTAACGGTTTTCCAAACGAGGGCGCTCATGATTAGAGTAGAAACGTGCCTTTCATCCGTCTGGCGTCAACGCCCGGCGCGCCTTCAAGAAACAATTCGACTCCCCCTCCCTTCGCTGCGAAAGACTCACGCTCCTTCTGATTAAATGAGCACCGCCGCCGCGTCTCCCCTCCTCTCCACTCGAGCTAAAGTCGGCCTAAGCCTCGGGGCACTTGGCGTCGTCTTTGGCGATATCGGAACCAGCCCGCTCTACACAATGCGCGAGTGCCTGCACCACTTGCAGAACGTGCAGATGGACCGCACCGAGGGCGTGATCGGCATCCTCTCGCTCATGTTTTGGGCGGTCATCTTTTCGGTTAATTTCAAATACATCGCCTTCGTTACCAAGGCCGATAACCGCGGCGAGGGCGGTATATTCGCCCTTCTCGCCCTGTCATCCGCCCACCACAATCCTGATGCCGAGGTCAAACCAGTTGCCAACAAACGCCGTGGCGTCGGCTTCGCCACGATTCTGGTGCTATTTGGCGCCGCCCTTCTCTACGGCGATGGCGTCATCACTCCGGCAATCTCGGTGCTCAGCGCCGCCGAAGGCCTCAAGGATATCAGCCCGATGTTTGCAAAGTATGTCGTGCCCATAGCCGTCACGATCCTCGCCGCACTTTTTTATATTCAAAAGCACGGCACCCGCGCCATGGGCCGTATATTTGGTCCGGTCATGCTGGTCTGGTTCGTCGTTCTGGGCCTGCTAGGCCTGCTACACATCGGCGACGCCCCCGAGGTCTTCCGCGCCTTGAATCCGCTTCACGGCATCAAGCTTCTTCTCAACCACCCGGGCCACGCCGCCGCCGTGCTCGGGAGCGTGGTGCTCACCATCACGGGTGCTGAGGCACTCTACGCCGACATGGGACACTTCGGTCGTTCTGCCATCGTCCGCGCCTGGCATCTGATTGTCTGCCCCGGCCTCATGCTCAACTACTTCGGCCAGGGCGCCTACGCCATCAACCACCCCGAGTCGGCGAACAACATTTTCTTCGCCCTCGCCCCGGACGGTCCTCTGCGCCTGGGACTTGTTGTGCTTTCCATTCTCGCCGCAATCATCGCGAGTCAGGCGCTCATCACCGGCACATTTTCTCTCACCCGGCAGGCCATTCAGCTCGGCTATTTTCCGCGTCTGAAAATCCTCCACACCAACGCCGACCAGGAGGGCCAGATCTACCTTCCGTTGATCAATTTCCTGCTCGCCGCTGGTGCGATCGCCGTCGTCATCCAGTTCGGCTCCTCCACCGCGCTCGCCGCCGCCTACGGCATCGCCGTCACCGGCACCATGGCGGTCACGAGTTTCGCCTTGTTTCATGTCATGCGCAGCCGCTGGAACTGGAAATGGTGGCACGCGGGCGCACTGTGCAGCGTGTTTATGGTTTTCGACTTGGTTTTCTTCGGAGCCAATCTGCACAAATTCGCGGACGGGGGGTGGTTCCCCATCGTAGTCGCACTCGCCCTAGTCGCCATCATGCACGCATGGAAAAGCGGTCGTAACGAGATCCAGGAAAAGGTATACGGTGCCGCCATCGCCGAACTAGAACTCTCACACATCGCCAAGAGCAAAAACATCGTCCGTGTTCCAGGCAGTGCCGTCTTCATGGTCGCCACCCCCAAGGGCACCCCCCTCGCATTGCTCCACCACTTGAAGGCAAACAAGTGCCTCCAAAAGACCACGGTTCTACTCACTATCCTCACCGATGAGGTGCCCTCTGTGCTGGAAGAGGATCGTATGACCCTTGAAAATATGGGAGAGGGCGTATGGCGCGCCGTCGGGCGCTACGGCTACATGGAGTCCCCTGACGTAGCCCGTTTACTCGAGCGCATCCGTTGCCAGGGAGTCCCCCTTAACCTCGCGTCCACCACGTTCTACTTTAACCGCGAGATGATCATAACCGGGGGCAGTGCCCGGATGTTCGAGTGGCAAAAAAAGCTTTACGCTTTCCTCAGTCGAAATGCTTCGCCGGTAAAAGACTACTACCAGATCATGCCGACGCAGATTATCGAGATCGGCCTTCCGGTGCAGCTTTGATCCTGATTTTCGTAGCCAAGGGATGATTTCCTGCGCAGCAGTGTGGTTTGAGGCTGAATCTGCTCTCCACTCAAGCAACCGCATCGCCGGCGGCGCAGGCAGCCTCGGCCAGTAACAACTGGCGCGTCGTCACGTCGTTCGTCCGATCGGTCCGCACTTCGATCACCCGTAGGCCTTGAGCATCCATATGGACACCTAGCATGGCTTTTAACTCGGCCGGTATGGCCGCAATGAAATGCGGAACGGCATAGGCTGCACACAAGCGGCCTATGTCCACGTGTTGGGGAGTTGCCCAATACTCCTCGAAGTGCGGGTTGTTTTTTGCCACCGGCAAATGCCCGAAAATACCGCCTCCTTGATTGTTGATCACCACCACCGTGAGGGATCCGCTCAGTTTGGATGCACTTAAAAATCCGTTGGTGTCGTGCAAAAGGGCAAGGTCCCCAGTGAGCAGCACCGTGGGTTCGCCTTCGTGTGCCACCCCCAGCGCAGTCGAGAGCATGCCATCTATGCCGTTGGCCCCCCGGTTGGCGATCACTCGCGGGCCGTCCGATCTCACCGGGGCAAAATACTCGAGGTCGCGAACCGGCATGCTGCTGGCGACAAAAAGCGTCTGTCCGCCCGTCATGGTCTCCGCAACCGTGCGGGTAAACGCTCCCTCAAATGACCGCTGGTTCACCACCTTGCCGAGCACTGCCTGAGCGGCCGACTCGGCTCGCGCCCAGCACTTCTTCCAGCCCGCATCCACTCGTTGCGAAGCCTGGGAGTGAAGAGGACTGCGAATTACCCTGGTGCGTCCGTGGAGAGCGTCACGATTATCGGGCCGGCTCGAAAGATGAATCATAGGGATATCCAACGCAGCAAGCCACGCTCGCAGAACTTTGCTCGCCGGCATTTCGCCGACCAGCACGACGTGCGACGGTTTCAGTGCGCTGGCACAGCGGGAGTCACGCAAGACAGCATCGTAAGCGGCGACGATGAACGCATTCGGCGAACCCTTTAATCGCTCCGGCGCGAGCCCATCAGCCAGAATCGGCCAGCCTAGTTCTTTCGCCAAATTTTCAGCCGTCCCGCTGCCTGCGGCTCCACCGGCAATGATGATTCCTCGTTCAGCACCCTCCACAAAGCAGAGTTCAAGTGCGCTCCGTTCCACCACCGCCGGCAGCTCCGGCAAAGCGAAAAAGTTATCCCAATCAACCGCGCCGGCCAGTGGCTCCGCCGTCCCGTCCGCCAGCGGCGGCAATGGATCGCGAAAGGGCGCGTTCAGGTGCACCGGTCCGCCGTCCTCGGCCCGTTCGCAGGCATGGCGCAGCGTCTGTCGCAGGTATTTCAGCAGCTCCACCCGAGGTTCAGGCACCGCCAGTTCGTGATAAAAAGTCACGAATGAACCGTAGAGCTTCTGCTGGTCGATTGTTTGCCCCGAAGCACAATCCCGCAACTCCGGCGGACGATCCGCAGTGATTACAATCAGCGGTGTGCCGCTCTCTTTCGCCTCGATGATCGAGGGTAGATAATGCGCTCCCGCCGATCCGCTGGTGCAAAGCAGCACCACCGGCCTGCCGGTGCGCTTCGCGATACCGAGCGCGAAAAAGCCCGCCGAACGCTCGTCCAGCACCGCGGTCGTCCCGATCCCCTGATTGCACACCAGCGCCATCGTGAGCGGGGTATTGCGCGAGCCCGGCGAGATCACCGCGTGGCGAACACCTGCGCGATAAAGCGTCTCCGCGGCCACCGAACACCACAGCGAGTTCGTATTTCTAAAATCGAGGTTCATCGTGCGTGACTGTTTAAGTAGTTTTCTCAGCTTCGCAACGCGGCCAGCAGAGCCTGAAACTTCAGCTCGGTCTCGGCAAATTCACGATCCGGCTGCGAGCCGGCCACGATGCCCGCCCCTGCATAAACGCGAGCATGCGCACCGTCGATGAGCGCCGAGCGCAGCCCGACAAAAAACTCGCCTCCTCCGCGCGCATTGACCCAGCCAAGCGCGCCTGCATACAGGCCGCGCGGGAAGCCCTCCAGTTCACGGATGCAACTCAGGGCTGCCTCGCGCGGCGTGCCACCCACCGCAGGCGTAGGATGCAGCACGGCGAGCAAATCCAGCAGGCGCACGCCGTCGGGCAATGCCCCGCGCATCGGCGTGTGCAGGTGCTGCACATTGGCCAGCTTTCTCACCGAGGGCAGGGCAACCGGCTCAAGCAGCACACCCAGCGGCGCCAAACGCCGTATAATCGAGCCGATCACATGTGAATGCTCGCGAACGTCCTTCTCGCTTCGCAGCAATGCCGCCGCCAGCGCAGCATCTTCACTCGCACCGGCTCCGCGTCGGATTGAACCCGCCAGCGCCTCCGTTTCTATCATGCCTTGGCTGACGCGAATAAGTCTTTCCGGAGAGGCCCCGATGAAGCTCTGGCCCGCGCCGTTGGCGGCCGAAAACGCGTAGCAGTCCGGAAAGCGCTGCCGCAGACCGTTCAGCATGGTCAATGGATGCAAGGCACGGTCGGCAGTGAGATCGAGTGCGCGCGCGAGCACGATCTTCTTGAATTCGCCGGCCTCGATCCGCGCGAGGCCGCGCCGCACGTTCGCCAGATAATCGCCGGTTTCAGACTGGATGAACCTCAGTTCTTCCGCCGACTCCTCGGCCGCGACAAAATCCAGCCGCGCAAACTTCCCGTGCGCCCGCCACACCCGGTCTGCGAGTGCGTTGAGGTCGCTGGTCGCATCGACCACGATGTTCGCCACCGCCGTCGTCACTTCACCCGCTCGCGCCACCTGCCAGCGCGGGACAAAGACATGCGCAGACGGAAACGCCTCGCCGGGCTCGACCTCGTCCTGAAAGGTGAAACTCGTGAAGAAATGCGGTCCGCCGAAGGGAGCGTTTACGTCGCCTACCGCCACCGTGCGCGCCAGCGTTTCATCGATAAATCGCTGCACCGCCTCAAACCGCCCGGGACCGTGTGCCGTCGCGCTCAAGGCCACTTCCGCTCCGGCCAGCGCGCTTCCGATCGAGGGACGCTCGGTGTAAAAATGCGGCTCCGCAGGATCGAAAATCGCCTCCAGCACCGCCAGGGGATCCAGCGCGGGAACAACCAGCGAAATACTTGCCATCACCGGACGCCCGTCCGCTGCCGCTTTCGCCTGACACCCGCCCAAGAACGCCCGTAAAGCCTCCGGAGAGGCGTCCTCTGCGGGGTTGATGGGCAGGATTGTCATACGATAAGCCGGCAGGCCGGATGGCTCAGGCCTTGGCCGCGCCAGCCTCCGGTGCCTGCGGACGCGGGAAAAGAATCGCCGTCTCCGCCACGCTCGCGCCGGTGAGCGCAGAGCCCCACTCCAGTCTCTCGCGCCAGATGCCGGATGGTGCGTAACCAATCACTCGATACACTTTCTCCGTCGTCTCGGGCATCACCGCTGGCAATAGCGTCACCGCCAGACGCAGAGACTCTGCCATGGTGGCCAACGCCGTGGCGAGGAGCGCTTGGTCCGCAGCCTCAGCCGACTTGCCCAGCTTCCAGGGTGCGCGCTGCTCGACGTAGCGATTGGTCGCGGTGACAAACGCGAAGGCTCGCTCCAGGGCGATGTGAAACTGGAAGCCTTCGCTGAGCGTGATGAACTCGTCGCGGGTCTTGGCCCACAGCGTTTTGAGTTCAGACTCCAGCTCCGCGTCGGGCGCCGCCGCCGCCGGCACCTTGCCACCGGCAAAGCGATTTACCATGTTGAGCGTCCGGTTCACCAGATTGCCGAGATTATTCGCCAGCTCGCTATTGTAGCGCACGAGGAACTGGTTCACTGAAAAGTCGCTGTCCTGCCCCACGCTCATCTCCCGGATCATAAAGAAGCGCAGCGCATCCACGCCATATTGATCGGCGAAACCCATTGGATCGACGAAGTTGCCCGTGCTCTTGGACATCTTCGACCCGTTGATAGACCACCAACCGTGGGCCAGTAGCGCTTTCGGGATAGGCAGCCCGCACGCCTTGAGCATAATCGGCCAATACACGGCGTGCGGCGGCACTAGAATGTCTTTGCCGATGACATGGAAATCCGCCGGCCAGAGGCCAGGCTTCCCCTCCACGGCGGAGTAGTAGTTCACCAGCGCATCAAACCACACATAGGTCACGTAATTCGTGTCGAAGGGCAGCGGGATGCCCCACTCCAGTCGTTCCCGCGGACGCGATATGCAGAGGTCGTTAAGTGGTTCGGCCAAGAACTCTAAAACCTGCTTCTGCCGGTAACGGGGGAACACGAAGTCGTCGTTGTCCTTCAAATACTGGACCAGCCACTCTTGGTAGGCTTTGAGTTTAAAAAAATAATTCGATTCCGTGATCTGCGTCACCTCGCCGAAAATCTCCGGCCAGCTGCCGTCGGGGTTGCGATCCTTGTCCTGCAAAAACTGCTCCTGTCGGGTGGAGTAGAAACCCTGATATTCCGCCTTGTATATCTCCCCCTTGTCAAAGAGCTGCTGCAGCAGGCGCGAGACCACGCTCTTGTGGCGAAGCTCGGTGGTGCGGATGAAGTCGTTATTGGATATGTTTAACTTCACGCACATGGCGCGAAACTCCTCGGAAACCTCGTCGCAGAATTGTTGAGGGTCTATGCCGCGCTTTTTCGCGCTTTGCTGCACTTTCTGCCCGTGCTCATCGACTCCGGTGAGGAAATAGACCTCGTCGCCCATTAGGCGGCGAAATCGTGCGATCACGTCTGTCAGCACCTTTTCGTAGGCGTGGCCGAGGTGCGGCGATCCGTTCACGTAGTCGATGGCGGTCGTGATGTAAAAGGTCTTCATGCGCGTAGCGATTTAGACAAAACCCGACTCTCCCGCTTGTCGAAGGTTTTGACGAGTTCCTGCGCTTCTGCATCTTACTTGGAATCCTGCCATGGGCACGCTGTTCCGTCTTATCATTTTTATTTTCGCCCTTGGCGTGCTTGGCACCGGCACCGCCTGGTTGCTGGCCAAGGAGCGTCAAAGGGAGTCGGTTCGCGAACAGTTGCTGTCCGCTCCAGCGGGTTCAGCCGAGGCCAACCGGCGCGAAATCATTAAACGACTTCAATCCTCCGCTGAACAGGACCTGTTTTTTTTCGGCGCCCTGGCGATCAGCTGTATTTTCATCATGGCGATCATTCCTTTGCGTGTCGCCGCTGAGAATACCCCCGACTCGACTGATCGCGCGGATAATCCCGTGCGGCGCGAGATGAACGGACTGGAGCAACTCGCCCGCACCACGGTCGCGCAACGCGCGGAATTGACGCAGGAACGCGAATCCCGCCACCACAGTGAACAGGACCTCTACCTTCAGCAGATCCTCGCCAACCATGCCTTGCAGGGAAAAATACGCCTGGGTCGAGATCTGCACGACGGTCTGGTGCAATCTCTTTACGCCACCGGCCTGATGCTCGAATCCGCCTCCCGGCTTGTGGCCGACAACCCTGCGCAGGCCTCCAGCGTCTTGGTCGCCGCAAAATCGAATTTAAAAGCCTCAATAAAAGATACCCGAGCCATCATTGACGGCCTTAGCCCCGATGCACTCGAAAATCGCAGCTTGGCTGACTCGATCCATGCCTTGCTCGATCACCTCGACGCCGGTCGGCTCGAACACCGCAGCGTAACGCTTTCAACCGATCTGCCTGCCTTGCCCGACTCGGTGGTCACGGAGTTGCTTCAGATCATTCGGGAATCGGTCAGCAACGCTCTGCGCCACGGTCAGGCCAAGCGTCTCGACCTCAGCTTCGCCCCCTCGTCCGCCGGACTGAATCTCGTCATTCGAGACAACGGTTGTGGTTTCGATCCGGCCACCGTGAATCGTGGCCACGGGCTGGATAATCTTGCCGCCCGCGCCCGTTTGCTTGGCGGAAAACTCGTCGTCGATAGCAAGCCTGGGCTTGGCACTTGCGTGAACCTCTCACTCCCCTTGCCCTTCAAGGTATGAAAGCCGCTCAACCTGCGCCCATACGACTCGCCTTGGTCGAGGATAGCGAATTGGTCCGCCTCGGTCTGCGCACATTACTGGGACTACATGCCGCCGAAATTGTAATCGTAGCCGAGGCCGCCTCGGTAGAAGAAGCGCTCAAAGTGATCCCGCCCCATCGACCCGATGTTATCCTGCTGGATATGCGCCTGCCAGATGGCACCGGCGTGGAGGTATGCCGCCGCCTGCTTGCCCTCCACCCCTCGCGAGTGCTGTTTCTCACCTCCTCGATCGATGACAACCTGATTGCCGACGCAATTCGAGCCGGCGCCTCCGGATACCTGCTGAAAGACATCCACGGCGAGGAACTCGTCCGATCCATCCTCGATGTCGCCGCCGGTGGCGAAGCGCTGGACGCTGCCGTCACCGCGTCGCTGATGCGCACCCTGCGCGGCTCCGTCCCCGTTTCCGCAGCAAACGTCTCCACCACTGAACGACGCATGCTGGCCCTTTTGGCCGAGGGTAAAACAAACAAGGAAATCGCCTCCGATCTGGGTATTGCGGAAAAGACGGTTAAAAATAATTTCACCGCTCTTTTTAATAAACTCGGTCTTGTGCGTCGCTCCCAAGCCGCTGCTTTCTACATAGAGCATCTGCGCGGCGAACACTGATACTTACACCAACCACGGCTCGACCGCTGCGCCCATCCGCTGCCGGCAAAAAGCCGCCATGTCAGGAGCGAGCGGAGCGCGATATTCCCGGGCGCCCTCGCCATTCGCTCCACCCAGAATCTCGATCTTGGCGCAATGCAAGGCTTGCCTGGGAAGCAATAGTTTTTCCTCCAGTGCAGGCGTCCAGCCGTGGTCGATAAACTCCAGATAACATCGTGCGTCAGGACCGTAGATTTTATCCCCCACAACCGCATGGCCCAGCCACTGTGCGTGCGCCCTTATCTGATGCTTACGCCCCGTATCGATGCCGACCTCCGCCAGAGTGAAACCTCCGGTCGCGAGCAAGGGAGTAAACCGCGAGCGCGCCTCTTTGCCGTCAGGCCTCACCGCTGTTTTTACGTAAACCGGACTATGTTCGTCGTCGCCCAGTGGCTGATCCACCGCAATGGGCGCGTTCAACTCACCGGTCAGCACCGCCAGATAGGTTTTCTTCACCCGGCGCGCCATCATCGCCCGCTGCAGGATGGAGGCCCAGCGCTCGTCTTTGGCAAAGAGCACCACGCCGCTCGTCTCGCGATCGAGTCGGAACACCAGGTGGGCTCGCTCCAGACCGCATCCCGCCTTCACCGCTCCCGCCAGGCTCGACCACGGTCCCGCCTTGGAGGGGTGGCACACCACATCACCGGGTTTGTTAAACGCCAGCACCGCCTCGTCATCCACAATCTGCCACGACGAAAGTTCTTCGGGGGCAATCATGCGCACCCGGGACAGGTCCTGCGGCCGCGGAGGCCAGGCGCAGGCCTTCAATCGGCCGCCGTAAGTGCCGTCTTCGCCAGCGTCAGCGCTTTGCATGTCACTCACGTATTTACCTTGTTCATACGAAACCTGGCCAGAACTGCCGCTCCTAAGCGGGCAGCGAAGGGCTTGGGCAAGCGCGAGGAGGTCGCCGCCATCAGCCAGTTAAACCACCCGGTGACCACTTGACGCCGCCCAGAGGCTAGCGCCCGCAACGCCTCGTCCACCACCTGCTCGCTGGTTTGCCCCCATCGATCGCTCACCGCGCCTTTTTTCATGCCGGCGCGTTGAAAAAATTCCGTCGCCGTAGGACCGGGACACACCGCCAGCACCTGCACGCCGCAGTGCCGCATCTCCTCCCCCAGCGCCAGACTCCAATGCAATACGAAAGCCTTTGTCGCCCCATAGACCGCCATGAACGCGGTTGGCTGAAACGCAGCCGTCGAGGCGATATTCACCACCGCTCCGCCCCGCTCTTTGAGTGCCGGCAGCAATCGCGACGTTAAATCCACCAGCGCACGCACGTTTACGTCCACCATCTCGGTTTGATGCGTAAGAGTCAGGTCTTCGCTCCTGCCATAACCCCCGAATCCGCTGTTGTTGATCAAGAGAACCCTGCCTTTGACGGGTTCTTCGTTTAGAATCCTTAATACCTCGATGGCACCCCGCTCAATTTGTCGCGGATCGCTCAAATCACAGTGAACATGGCGCAACTTAAGCTGACTCAGATTTAACGACGGTTCTCGTCGTGAAAGGTTGCAAATCACCACGTTTTGATTCACAGCATTAATTCGTTCAATGAACGCCTTCCCAATACCGGAGGAACCCCCCGTGATAATGATCATGGAATACAAGGATAGAGCGTCAGCGACAGAAGTCATGCCCCATGACCTCGCACTCATTCTGGCCAAGGTAAACCCAGATAAAAAGGAACTATGAACAGAGAAAACATCAGTAATGATATCATCGTGTCCGGCATTCACCTCGACCTCACGCCTGCATTGAAGCAGTTCGTGGAGGAGAAAGCGGTTCGTCTCTTCCGTCATGAAGAGCGCATCGTCCGCCTCCGCGTCGAGCTCGAGTGCGACCCCAAACAAGACGTAGCCCATCGTTTCACCGCCAAAGGACACATAGAAATTAACGGCCCCGACATGAATGCGTCTGTGTCCGAGGATGAATGCCATAAAGCCGTCGCCCTGCTTGTCGACAAGCTCGACCGTATGCTCGGCCGCCGGTCTCAGCTCCAAAAAGCCCGCCGCCACCCTCATACCAAGTCGGCCGCCGTGCTGGACGAAGTAGGCTAAGCGCTCGCCCTCGTCTATCCGCACCGCCCGCGCTTGTGCGCCCGCGGCCTGCGTTTCAACCCTTGGTGGTGTCGGGGTCAGGACACCCTTGGTTTACTCATAAAAACCCGCCGGCTCCACCTTGGCCAAGGCGGGTTTTTTATTGTCCGCACCGCTCCCTCCCGCTCGGAAACAGCCCATAAAAAAGCCCGTCACCGCAAAAACGGCGACGGGCTTTATGCCGTAAAGTGGTGCAGTTGAAGGGAATCGAACCCCTAACCTTCTGATTCGTAGTCAGATGCTCTATCCAATTGAGCTACAACTGCGTGCTGGGAGGTGAGAGAAAGCAAGGTTGGGAAATACAGAGCAAGCGCTTTTTCAAAAAACATTTCAGACAGACCTCGCACTTATTTTCATGCGAATGCCTTTTCATTCGACTCATGGTGTATCCTAATCAGGAATCATGCGTCATTTGCCATCAATGCGTTGCCCCTTCCGTCTTTCCGCCCTGCTCCTTAGCGTTGCTATCGCGCAGTCCCTAATCCTTTCGAAGCCGCTGCTTGCCCAGGCACCCCCGACTGAGGCCACCAAGCCCGCCGCTGCCCCAAAACCAGTTCTAGCGACCCAGGCCAGCCCTTTGCCCGATCCGAATGTCCTCGTCGGTCCACTCTTACTCCGTGATGTCGGCGTCGGCGAGGTTCTTGATTTGGTTGAACGCTGGACCGGCCGAATCCTTCTTCGTCCCGCCTCCTTACCGCCCGGCACCTACGCCCTAACTTTAGACAAGCCCCTGCCCAAGGCCGAAGCCCTTCGTGCGCTCGAAACACTACTTAATATGAATGGGGTCGGCCTCAGCCCCCTCGGCGACCGCTTTTTGAAGGTAACCCCCCTCAATTTGATACGCACCGACGCACCCGACTTCATCGAAGGCAGCACCCTAGGAATGCAGTCCAGCGGTCGCATCGTCGCTAAAATCTTCTCTCTGGATTTCCTTCGCGCCGCTGAGTTTGTGCCGCAAATCAGCCGCCTCCTGAACCCCGCCCTCGGAGCGGAGCCGGTCATATTCGAAAAAAACAACTCGGTCCTGCTCACCGACTCTTTGAGCAACCTTCAGCGTATCGAGCAGCTCCTGCTCACCATCGATCGCCCCGCCTCTTCGGGTCTCGCCATCAAAACCTACAACCTCGAGTTCGCCAAAGCGTCCGACATCGCCAATAAACTCCGCACGCTTTTGAGCGGAGCCCTCGCCGCCCAGATCGGCGCCACAACCACTTATCAGCCCGATGACCGAACCAACCAACTCCTGCTGATCAGCGACCCCCGCGAGCAGGCTTTCTTCGACAGTCTGGTTTCTCGTCTCGATGTTAAGGCCGACCCAAGCACCCGCAGTGAGGTTATCTTCCTGAAACACGCGAACGCCATCGACGTTGAGGCGTTGCTCGGCAAGCTCATCAGCGGCCAGAACACCACCGCACGCAGCACCGGAGGCGACACAGGCCGCGCTGGCGCTAGCTCACGTCGCACCCCCGGTGCCACCCCGGCTGCACCAACTCCGGCCACCCCCGCTGCCGTCGCCACCACGACCAGCCCCGGCGCACCCTCCGAAGAGTTTAGCAGCTTGCTGACCATCGTGGCTGACGAACGCTCCAATGCCATCATCGTGGCCGGCACTCCCGACGACATCCGTCTCGTCGCCTCCCTGGTTAACCGCATCGATGTTCTGCTCGCCCAGGTTCGCATCGAGATCGTGGTGGCCGAGGTCACCCTCTCCAATGATATCACGAGCGGCATCGATTCACTCGGTCTGCGGGTGGACAACAATAAACTCACCGGCTTCACCGCTTCCGGAGCAGGTGCCAGCATCGGAGCCCAGGGCGCCGGCACCAGCAGCCTGACGAGTTTTGCCACGAGCACGGGCTACGGCCAGAACCTCACCGGTGCCATCGGTATTGGCTCATCCCCCCGCAAGGATAACACCGCCATCCTTTCGGTTCCCTCCATTGTAACGAGCCACAACAAAAAGGCCGAGATTTTCGTAGGCGAAACCCGCCCCGTCATTTCCGGCACCACCTCCGGCTCTTCTGGTTCCTCCACCGGCCTAACTACCAGTTCGAGTGTCACCCAGCAAAAAATCGGTATCCGGCTGACCGTGCTCCCCCTCATCGGCAACGATGGCTCCATCCAACTCGAAATCACGCAGGTTGTGGAAGACATCCTAGGCAAAGTCATTATTGACGGCAACGAGCAGCCCATCGTCGGCGAACGCACCACGGAGTCCTTCGTCAGCGCCAAAAACGGCGACATCATCGTCCTCGGCGGCCTGCAGCGCGCCAATCAGGGAAAAACCACTTCCAGCCTCGGCCCCATCCCTTTCCTCGGCGATCTTTTTGGAAAGCGCAGCTACTCCAAAGGCCGCACCGAGCTCATCTTCTTTCTTCGTCCGACGGTGCTAACCGGCACCACGCTGGATAACGTCGAAGCCCTCAAGCGCATAGACTCGACCTCGCAAGCTAAAGAGGTCCGCGCCATCATAGACACCCGTCCCGCCGCCGCCTCGGCGACTCCTGCTCCCGCAGCTGTCAGCGAGTCCTCCGAAAAACACTAATCATGAGCCACCCCGCCTCCACGCCTAGCGGGGGACACGCTCCGTCCCGCCCTTTTTCATTGGACAGTCTTCTCGCCGCCGACGCTTCCGCTCCGGTCATCGAGGCCCCTCGCTCCGAGCGTCTGATTGCACTCGCCACCGCCCTCGGCAGTTCAGCCGAGGCCGCACTTGCCTCGCTCGCCGCCGCTGCCGGCATTCCCGCTCTCGCCGACCCTGCCATCGACCTTGAATCGATTCGCATTCTGCCGGCCCGCCTCGTTCACGAATACCAGCTCATACCCGTTTCGATCAAGTCTGTGGCCCCTTCGGCCGCACCCTCCGAAGTCCTTTACGAGACTGTAGCCACGACCGAAAACGCACCTCCGGCACCGCTTTATCTCGCCACCGCCTGGCCGCCTACCGCCGAGATCGCCGACTGGATCGCTACTTTCACCCCCCGTCCGCTCGTCTGGTATCTCGCTTCCGCCGAACGCGTCCGCGAGCTCATCGTCGCCAACTACGGTGTCGGCGGCGGGTCGCTGGAAGATGAATTAGACTCCAATCTACCAGCCCTCGTCTCCTCCGAAGCCGAAGCCGACGAGGACGCCGCAGTCGTGCGCTTCGTCACCGATGTCATCTCCCAGGGCATCACCGAGGCCGCAACCGACGTTCACTTTGAACCACAGGAGGAGCAGCTTCGCATCCGCTACCGCATCGACGGTCTTCTAGTTCACGTTCCGGTGCCGGACAACCTTCGCCGGTTTCAGGATGCCATCCTCTCGCGCCTCAAAATCATGGCGCGGCTCAACATTTCCGAAAAACGCCTCCCGCAGGACGGCCGCATTAATTTCAAGGCCGGCACCACCGCCCTCGATATCCGCGTATCCACCTTTCCCACCCTTTACGGCGAGTCCATCTCCCTCCGTCTCCTCAACCAGAAGAAGGAAGCCTACAACATGGACCGTCTCGGCATGTCCCAGGCCGAGCAAGCCGTCATCGGAAAGGTCCTCGACTATCCCCACGGCATCATCCTCGTCACCGGGCCCACTGGTTCAGGCAAATCGACTTCGCTCAACGCGTTTCTACGCAAGATCAACTCACCAGATCTCCGCATCGTCACAATCGAGGACCCCGTCGAATACGAGGTGCCCGGTGCCAACCAGATGCAGACCCGGGCCGAGATCGGCCTGACTTTCGCTTCCGCCCTCCGCTCCGTGCTGCGCCAAGACCCTGATGTCATCATGGTCGGCGAGGTTCGCGACCTTGAGACCGCGGAGATCGCCATCCGCGCCTCCCTCACCGGTCACTTGGTGTTCTCCACCCTCCATACCAACGATGCCCCGGGCGCCATCACCCGTCTCATCGACATGGGCGTCGAGCCCTTCCTCGTCGCCTCGGCCGTTGAGCTCGTCATTGCGCAGCGTCTCGTCCGCCGCCTTTGCCCTGCCTGCACCAAACCCGCCCCCATCGACCACGATCGAGTGCAGGCTGACTTGGTCGCGCTCGGCCTCCCCCCCACCCTCGCCGACGGCGTCACTCAACTCAACGCCCCGGTCGGTTGCCGAGCTTGTCGCAATACCGGCTATCGCGGCCGTATCGGTATCTTCGAGATTCTCCACCCCAAGCCGCTCCACGATCTCATTGTCAAACGCGAGTCGGGGCGTGCGCTGACCGAACAAGCCATCGCGAATGGCATGACCACCCTCTCCGAATCAGGCTGGGAACGCGTTCGCAACGGTCAGACCACCTTCGACGAACTTCTGCGCGCCCTTGCGACGACTGATTAACCTCTAGCTGCTAGCCGCTAGTTTCTAGCTCCTGGATCATGCCTACCTTTACCTACCGTGCCCGAGACGCCGCCGGCGCCACTTCCAGTGGAAGCATGGATGCTCCTTCACGCCGCGACGCCTTACGCCGTCTCCAAACCCGGAATCTGCAACCGATCTCACTGGAGGAATCCTCCGGCGCCAAACCTGCCCGCGCCAAATCCACCGCCGGTGCATCATCTTCCAATGCGGCAAAGCCGGCCTTGACGTCGAGTTCTGCATCAAAAGTCCCCGCCGATCCCACAAGCAAGGAGTGCCTCCCCTTCCTTGAGGCCATTTCCGATCTCGTGCGCGGCGGTCTCTCCGCCGGCGAGGCCATCCGCCTGCTCTCGGTCCGCGTGCAACAACCCAGACTCCGCACGCTTTGCACCGCCCTATGGGCCGCCCTGAGCGAAGGCCAGACGCTCTCCGTCGCCCTCGCCGCCCACCCGCAGGTTTTCGACGGCCAGACCATCAACCTCGTTGCCGCCGGCGAGGCCACGGGAAATCTCCGTGACGTCCTCGACCGACTCATCGCTCACTTCACCGAGCAGCAAGAGTTGCGCGCCAAACTCATCGGCGCCCTCGCCTACCCCGTCTTCGTCTGCTTGCTCGCCGGCGGCGTCATCCTTTTCTTCCTTTTCTTCCTGCTGCCCCGTTTGCGCGGCCTGCTGACCTCGCTGGGAGGTGAATTGCCCTTCGCCACGAAGATTCTCGTCAATCTCTCCGAGTTCACCCTCCACTACGGAGCCTTTGCGCTTATCGCCGGCGTCATCGCCTTCATCTCCTTCTGGCAATGGCGCCGCACGGCCGCAGGGCGTCTCGCCGCTGACGAGCTGGCCCTGCGCATGCCGATCGTAAAGGGCTACGCAGTCCGCAGCTCCGTCCTCAATTTCGCCCACACCCTCGCCGTGCTGCTCGAGAACGGCATCACCACCGCGGAGGCCCTTCGCCTCGCCGAGAAAACCATCGCCAACGAAGCCGTTCGCGCCCGCCTGCGCGAGTCCACCGACCGCGTGCTCGAGGGCGAAAGCCTATCCCTCGCCCTCGGCCGCACTGGCATCTTTGCCCCGCTGCTGCTAGATCGCCTCGCCGTCTCCGAACAGACCGGCAACCTCGCCCCCGGCCTGCGCGACATCGCCCGAACCTGCCGCAACGACCTCGACCGCTGGCTGAACACGTTTACCAAGAGCATCTCCGCCGGCGTGCTCGTGGTCGCCTTCAGTTTCGTTGCATTCATCGCCTACGCCATCGTCAGCGCCGTCTTCCAGGTGAGCGCGAGCTTCCGGTTCTAAGCGGTAAAAAATCAGAAGGCCGCAAGGATTTCGCCCTTTAGGATTTCTGATTCCGCTCCTTCATGGCGCCTATGCGCCTCCTGGTTTCCAACGACGACGGCATCGCCTCGCCTTTCCTTCATGCCCTGGTCCATGCCCTGATTGCTGACGGGCACACGCTCTTCGTCGTCGCCCCGTTGCACGAACAGAGCTGGACGGGCGCCAGTAAATGCCGCCATCGGCCCGTCGCCTCCACCACCGCTGACTATGGCTTTGGTTGTCCCACGTGGACGGTGGACGGCACTCCCTCGGACTGCGTAAACATCGCCCTCGCCCACCTTCTGCCCGGTGGCCCCGCCTCGCTCGACGGCGTGGTGAGCGGAATCAATTTCGGGCTCAACACGACCCTCGGCTTCATCCTCGCCAGCGGCACCATCGCCGCCGCCTGGGAGGGTGCGCTGCACGGCCTCCCATCCGTCGCCTGCTCGCAAGACATCAGCCAGGACGAGTTCATTACCCTCCAAAAAGACAATTCGCTCGCGGCCCTGCCTGCCCTCGCCACCACGATCGCACACAGCGCCGCCCACGCCGCCCGCCTCGCCGGCGAACTCCTGCCCGCCACCGGTCGCGAAAAGTTTCTCGTGCACAACCTCAACTTCCCTGTCGGTTGCACCCCGGCCACCCAGCTGGTGCGCACCGTCCCCGCTCGGGTCATCGTCCCCGGTCTTTTCAGCCCGGCCGCCGACGACGGCACGCACCGTTTCGTTTTCGCCAATGTCATCGACCGCTCCCCGCCCGGCATCGTCACCGACAAGGCCACCGTCGCGGCCGGACACATCAGCCACAGCGTGCTCGACTACACCCGCCTTTAGTCCCGCATTCACCGCCCCATGTCCGATCTCCTAGCCCAAGCCGCCACCTTGCGCGATGCCGTCGATCGCCTGCGCTTTGCCCTGCCCGTCGCTTACACCTACAACCCCTTGAGCTACGCCTGGGCCCCGCACGCCGCCTACCTCACCCGCTACGGCACCGCGCCTAAACGCGTCGTCTTCCTCGGTATGAACCCCGGTCCCTTCGGCATGGCCCAGTGCGGTGTGCCCTTCGGCGAGATCGCTTCCGTGCGAGACTGGCTGCGCATCAATGAGCCCGTTGACATGCCCTTCCCCGAACACCCCAAGCGCCCCGTGACCGGCTTCGCCTGCGCCCGCAGCGAGGTCAGCGGCAAACGTCTCTGGGGGCTATTCGCCGCCCGCTTCGGCACGCCCGAGGCTTTTTTCGCCGACCATTTCGTGCTCAACTACTGCCCGCTCGTATGGATGAGCGAGAGCGGCGCCAATCTCACCCCAGACAAACTCACCGCCGCCGAACGCGCCGCCGTGGACGCTCCTTGCCGCGCCCACCTCCGCGCGGTGCTCGACACCCTCCAGCCCACCCATCTCGTCGGCGTCGGCGCCTACGCGGCGCAAAAATTCGCCGAGCTCAGCACCGCTGCCGACAGCTGGAAGATCACCCAAATCCTCCACCCCAGCCCAGCCAGCCCCGCCGCCAATAAAGACTGGGCCGGAGACGTCACCCGCACGCTCGTCGCCGCCGGAATATGGACCGGCTGATCCTTGTCATTTTCGACGTCACCACGCTTTAAAACTTAATCCTGCAACTTCCGCTGGCGGCGCGTCTGCGTTTCACCTACCGTGCATCACTCCATGATCGAAGTCGAAAATCTCACCCGCATATTCCGCACGTATAAGAAAAAGCCCGGCTTCTGGGGCGGCGTGAAGGGGCTTTTCCATCGCGACTTCGAGGAACTGGCCGCCGCCAAGGACATCTCTTTCTCAATCGCCGAGGGCGAGTTCGTGGGTTTTCTCGGGCCCAACGGCGCGGGCAAGACCACCACGCTCAAAATGCTCTCGGGCCTCATCTACCCGACCAGCGGAAGCGCCACCGTCGCCGGCTACAATCCCTCCAAACGCGAAACCGCCTACCGCCGTCTTTTTGCGCTCGTGATGGGCCAGAAAAACCAACTCTGGTGGGATCTGCCAGCCCAAGAATCTTTTCTGCTCCTGCGGCACATCTACGGTCTGCCTGCCGCCCAATACAAGGAGACCCTAGACGAGCTCGTCACACTTCTAGGCGTGTCGGAAAAATTGAACGTCATGGTCCGCGAGCTTTCCCTCGGCGAACGCATGAAGATGGAGCTCATCGCCGCCCTGCTCCATCGTCCACGTGTGCTCTTCCTCGACGAACCCACCATCGGTCTCGACGTCGTGTCGCAAAAGGCCGTCCGTAATTTCCTTCGCGAGCACAACCGCAAGCATCGCACCACCATCCTGCTGACCAGTCACTACATGGCCGACATCCAGGCGCTCTGCGACCGGGTCATCGTCATCGACAAGGGCCGAAAGATTTACGACGGGGGCCTCGATCGCCTCGAAAGTGTCGGCGGCCGCAAAAAAATCATCAAATTCCGCCCCGCCACCCTGCCCTTCCCTGTGCTTTCCGACCTTGGCGAGGGTCGCTCCACGTCTGCAGACGACGGCGAAATCACCCTTCAAGTGCCAAGCGATGAGGTCGTGGCCGTCTCTCAACGCATCCTCGCCGCCGGCCCCGTCGCCGACATCACCATCGAAGACGTCCCGCTCGAAGACCTCATCGCCGCCCTTTTCGGACGCACCGACCCGGTTTGATGCCCTGGCATTAGCCCAGTTGACGCCCCCGGATCGCCCCGCGGTCGGCCTCAGCACAACGCACGAAGACAGGGTTTTTTGCGGAACCGTAAAAAATACCTTGAACTCGCCGCCCCGCCTCGCGACGGTTCGCCCTCCCGTTTTTGGTGCGATATCCAAGTGGCCAAAGGACGTTGACTGTAAATCAATTCAGCTTGCTGTTCGCTGGTTCGACTCCAGCTCGCACCACCACTCTTAAAACCCCGTCCTAAAAGACGGGGTTTTTTGTTGGCCGATTTTCTTCATAAGCCTTCACCCCATCGCCGGTCCTAGTCGCCGCTTGCCTGTCCTGCGCGAGCGTTCACCATTGTCTATCAGTGGTTAACCAACCGCCCGACCACGTTATGACCGCCGCTATGCAACCCTCGTTCGCCGATCTCGACCCCGTGGTCACGACCTCCCTCTGGTCGCATCTTTTCACGGTCGGTGGGGTCCTGCTCGCCGTCTTCGCCTTGGCCCGTCTACTCGGGGAACGTCGTCAGCCGGCCAACACCGTCGCCTGGTTGCTCGCCATCGTCCTGGTTCCTTATTTTGGAGTGCCTCTGTTTCTCCTCATCGGCGGCCGTAAAATAAAGCGTCTCGCCGCCCGTAAACGCCGTCTTCGTCTCACCCTGCCCGCCTCGCGCACCAAAAGGGCCACGGAGGCCACCCTCGCCAATCCCACCGCACAGACCATCGCTACCAACGGCGCTGGCGAACCCTTAGGTGGGAACGAGGTCCGCCTGCTCACTTCCGGCCAGGATACCTATTTCGAACTCGAGCGGCAGATTTTGGCCGCGCGACACACCATTCACATCGCCACTTTCATCCTCGCCCGCGATCCCGTCGGACGTCGCATCGTAAACCTCCTCGCCCGCCGCGCCCGCGAGGGTGTCCGGGTGCGCCTGCAACTCGACGCTTTGGGCTGCTTTTTTTCCAGTCGTAGCTTCGTAAATCCGATCCGCGATGCCGGCGGCGAAGTCGCCCGTTTTTTGCCTGTCCTCCCGCTCTCTTCAGCCGGCTCCGCCAATCTTCGCAACCACCGTAAAATCGCCGTTTTCGACCACCACACCGCCCTCGTCGGCGGGCATAACCTCGCCCGCGAATACCTCGGGCCGCATCCTTGGCGTAAACGTTGGACCGACCTCGGCGCCGTCATCTCCGGACCTGCCGCCACCTTGCTCGACGAGGTGTTCCTCGCCGATTGGTCCTTCGCCAGCGGCCAATCGCTCGAGTCGCTTCATAAATCCCTTGCCGCCGCCGTCGCCATCCCGCTTGCCGTAAATCCCTCCGCAGCCTCAGACATCCAGGTCGTCGCCAGTGGTCCGGATGTCACCGGTGATCCGCTTTACGAGGGCATTCTTTCAATGATCCAAGAGGCGACCCACAATATATGGCTGGTCACACCTTACTTCATTCCTGACGAGGTCATCCTGCGCACGCTCGTCGTAAAGGCCCGGGCCGGCCGCGCGGTCACCCTGATCCTGCCTGCCAGTTCCAATCATCCGCTCGCCGACTACGCCCGCCGGCCTTACCTGCGCCAGCTTGTGCGCGCCGGTGCCCGCGTGCTCGCCTACGAGCCGCGAATGTTGCATGCCAAGGCAGTCCTGGTCGACGATCGGATCGGTCTCATCGGTTCGGCCAATGTTGATATGCGCAGCCTTTTTGTAAACTTTGAGATCGGCGTGGTCATGCACAGTCAGAGCGATGTCCAAGCTTTGCGTGCCTGGGTCGGCGAGTTGGCGCGCGAGTGTCGACCGATCACCCTCGCAAAGTTAAAACGCCGCCGCTTCCCCGCCAATTTAGCCGAGGACCTCAGCCGCCTTTTCGCGCCGCTGCTCTGATGCGCGTTGGGCTAGGAAACTGATGCCTCCCGTAAAAAAGTCCGCTTAAGTCACACCGCCGGCGTCGAGCCATGGATGCCGCTCGCTTACTTTACGTTGAGAGACGACGAACATTTCGATGATCGCTGCGCATTCGCTCCGCCATTCCACGAGAGGGGAAGGCGCTTTCTCGACCGCCTGCATTCGTCGTGCTAACACAATCAGACCCCACATTGAAACGACTCCACGCAAGCGGTGCATGCACAACTTCATCTCGGCATCTGTGCACAGTTCGCCAACTACCGTAAGTTCACGTCGCACCTCGTCGATCATGTCGCACCACATGTCCAGTAGCACAGCGCGTTGCGAATCGCAGTCTGACTCACCTAAAAGATCCGTCAATTGGTCCCAATCCACAGGGCTGTCGTGGGGTGTCATCTGCATGTGCTTCTCCCGTTGAATACGCTAACTGCATAGCCATCAAGGCCCGAAAATGGAATCGGGGACTGCGGCTTCGGAGATAAAACAAATGGAAACATAGCTGTTAATGGATCTGCTGGCTAAGGATTGTTAAGGCTCACGCTGCCGGTCAACGTCACAAAAGCAGTAACGGAGAGGCTTTTTTTGGGGAAAATGCTTATGCCCTTACGTCCATGTTTCGGTCCGTGATTTCTAAGGTGGAAAATTAAGAAATATTTAATCTCCTCTTCCACCTCGGGTGAATCGCGATTCCAACGATACTTGAAGGTGATTTATTCATGCTAAAATCCTTCGTCACGCTTGGTTGCGTTCATAAATCCTCTCAATTTCGGTCCCAAGACTGAATCGTCACGCGGCGCCGCATATATGTGCCATTGTTGTTGCGGCTACTTCTACTCGTAGTTTATTGCGAAGGGCTGGCGATGCTCGTGCCGCAAAGCCTCGGACTTTCTTTAAACATCACGACCAGTCTGCTGGATTGCTCGTTGCGCTTAGGAATGTTCTCAACGGCGCTAAAGCCCAGAAGTTTAACGAAGAACTACTAAGCGAGCGAAACCTCGCCCGCCAGGCCGCCACCACCCGCGCCGAACACCTCGCCGTGGAGGCACAGGCGGCGGTATTGGCCAAGGCCGTTTTTCTCGCCAAGATGTCCCATGAAATACGCACGCCGACGAATGCGGTCATTGGCATGTCTCACCTCCTTCTCGATCCCCCCCTCAACCCAGAGCAGCGGGAATACGCCCATACCATATTTAGCGGAGGAGAGTCGCTCCTTTACCTTATCAATAACATATTGGATTTCTCGAGGATCGACTCCGGCCACTTCGAGCCCGAACTCGCACCGCTGAGTCTGCGTGACTGCATTGAGAGCGCCATCGAGGAATTGGCCATCCCTGCCAATGCAAAGGGCCTTGAACTGCTCTATAGGCTGGAGGACTGCGTGCCCGAATCCGTCTTGGGTGATATGGCCCGAATCCGCCAGATTCTGGTCAACCTCATCGACAACGCGGTCAAGTTCACCGAACACGGTGAGATTCTCGTAACCGTCTCCGCAGCGCCTGTAGTTCCATGGGAAATCCACGGTCAACTTCGCTTCTCCGTGCGCGACACGGGCATTGGTATTCCCTTCGCTCGTTTTGATCGCCTCTTCAAGACCTTCAGCCGGGTCGTCACCTCCAGCACGCGTAAATATGGCGGCACTGGCCTTGGGTTCTCCATCTGCAATAAACTCGTTGCGTGCATGGGCGGTCGTATCCGCGTGGAATCAATTCCGGACCGGGGTTCTGATTTCCGGTTCGACCTCCCCCTGCATCCAACTCCTTCGTTGCAATACGCCCCTCCTCTTCCCCCCGCCCTTACTTGCAGGTCGCAAGGTTTTGCTTGTAGTCAGTAACCTCACTCGGCTCAAGAATCTTACCCGCCGCATTCGGCGTTGGGGCTTAATCCCCGCCACTGCGACTTCAGCTCGAGCCGCCGTCCGTCTCGTGGACGAAAGGCACCCCTTCGACATCACTATCTTGGACTTTAAGATTCCCGATATGGACGGCGGCCAACTCGCCACCGAGCTCCGCCGTCGTCACTTCCCCAAACAACTTCCCTTGATCGCAATATCTACGCTTGGAGATTACGGTCAGGAACTCAACGTTGAGCCCTATCGGTTGCCTTCTCACCAAGCCCCTGAAAATCTCCGTCCTCTTCAAAGCCATTACTAGTTTCTTCGAATCCAATCCAGTGCCTTCCGATCGTCTGCCCGTGCTGGACAACCAGCACGCCATACGTCACCCGCTGCGCATTTTGCTCGCCGAAGATCAGGCCGTGAACCTTCGCGTCGCCCAGTTAATGCTGTCTCGCCTGGGCTACACGTGCACCTGTGTTTCAGATGGCCGCCAGGTTATTGATCTGGTGACCCTTGATTCCTTTGATGCCATCCTGCTGGATGTCCAGATGCCGTCACTCGACGGGCTCAAAACGGCCGCCGAGCTTGTCGCCACCCTGCCCGTATCTGTTCGCCCTTGGATTATTGCCATGACCGCCAACGCCATGGAGGGTGACCGTGAAGAATGCCTTGCCGCCGGCATGGATGATTACCTCTCCAAACCCATCTCCGCCAAACCACTGGCTCAAGCCCTGACTAATGCCTCCGAGCGGCTCGCTTTACGTCGCGTTATCAAGTAACAAATAGGACCTTCTTCACCTCATGCCCGCCATCCCAAGGCCCCTTATCGAACACGGTCGCATCGCAGCCCTCCGCAGGCTGGGGCTGCTTGATACCGCCGCCGAAGAAAACTTTGACCGTGTTTCCCGCCTTGCCGCGCGTATTTTGGAAACACCTGTCGTGCTCCTTTCTTTTGTCGAAGAGGATCGTCAGTTTTTCAAATCCTCCATCGGCCTCACGGGCGAAGTAGCAGTCTCACGCCAGACGCCGCTCAGCCACTCATTTTGCCAATACGTTGTTACATCGGCCGCGCCTCTTATCGTTGAGGATGCCCCAAACCACCCGCTAGTCTGCGGAAATCTTGCCATCCCCGAACTTGGCGTGGCCGCCTATCTGGGCATTCCAATCCACGATGAAGAAGGCTACGTGCTTGGTTCGTTATGCGCCATCGACCACAAGCCGCGTAAATGGTCCGAAGCCCAAATCGCACTGCTCAAGGATCTGGCTGCCCTTGTCATGAGTGAGTTGGCCTTGCGTCAGCGCAATCAAGCTCTGCAAACCGCAAACGCAAACGCGGTGGAGGCCACCCGCGCCAAGGCCGAGTTCATGGCCAACATGTCGCACGAGATTCGCAACCCGATGAACGCCATCATCGGCATGTCCGACCTGCTTATCGACACCGAGCTCACCGCCGAGCAACGCGAATTCGCGAGCATTATCCGCAAGGGGGGCGCATCGCTGCTCGCCCTCATCAACGACATTCTGGATTATTCAAAGGTAGAGTCTGGCAAACTCGTGCTCGAACAGGTCCCCGTCTCCCTGCACGGATGCATCGACCTCGCCCTCGATCTCACTCGCCACGCCACCACGGAAAAGGGCCTCGCCGTATCCGCCTCAATCGCTGCCGACGTGCCTACGCTCATTCTGGGCGACCCCAACCGCATCGGACAGATTCTGGTCAATCTGATCGGCAATGCGGTCAAGTTCACCGCAAAGGGCGAGGTATTGATCTCCGTCACCCGGATACCCGCCACCCCTGCACTGACGGAGCAACTCCTTTTCTCTGTGCGCGACACGGGCATCGGCATCTCAGCTGACCGGCTCGACCGGCTTTTCAAGGCATTCAGTCAGGTCGATGACTCCACCACGCGCAACTACGGTGGCACCGGACTCGGCCTATCGATATGCGAGGGCCTGGTTAAATGCATGGGCGGCCGCATACGTGTCACCTCCTCCCCAGGTGCAGGTTCCGATTTTCAATTCGAACTTCCCTTGCATATCTACAAAGAAGTGGGCTCTGCTGCTGACGGCATTTCCACCTCTCATTCCATGACCGATTGTAATGCGGTTGCCTCCGCGCCACTGCGCATCCTTGTCGCCGAGGATAACCACACAAACCAGGGTGTTATTCGCCTCTTTCTCAATCGACTCGGCCACACTTGCACCATTGTGGACGACGGCGTCGAAGCCATGGCGGCCACCCTCGCCCAATCGTTTGATGTCATACTTCTGGATGTGCAGATGCCTCGACTCGACGGCTTCGAGACTGCCCGCCGGCTATGCGCCGCCCTCCCGGTCGGCAACCGTCCGTGGATCATCGCTTTGACCGCCCAAGCCCTGCAAGGAGACAGAGAAAAATGTCTTTCCGCAGGGATGGACGATTACCTCGCCAAGCCCATGAACAGCAGCTCACTGGCCAAGGCCCTCGCCTATGCCAAGGAACAACTGGCCGTCCGTCGCTAAGCCAACTCATATTGCCCGCAACCGCTCTGTAACTTTTAATCTTCTCGAATCATGAAAGGAATGGTTTTTACCCAGCTCATAGAAATGGCCGACACGATGCTCGGCCCGGATCAGGTCGAGGCAATCATTGCCAAAGCCGACCTTCCCTCCGGAGGCGCCTATACTGCCGTCGGCAACTATCCCCACTCCGAAGCCGTGACCCTTGTGGGGGCATTCAGCGAGGCCTCCGGCGTGCCAGTCCCCGCACTGCTTGAGGGCTTTGGCGAGCACATGCTGCGCTTTTTCCACTCCAATTATCCCGCTTTCTTCAGCACCTGTCCCGACGCCTTTACTTTTCTCGAAAGCGTGGAGACCTACGTCCATGTCGAGGTGAAAAAACTTTACCCCGACGCCGAGTTGCCCCGCTTCTCCACCTACCGCATGGGACCTGGCCGACTCCGCTTCGACTACTACTCGTCCCGCCATCTCGAGAACCTCGCCGCCGGACTCATCAAGGGCACGTTGAAGCTCTATAACGAATACGCCGTCGTCACGCACGATTCGATTGAGGGTGAGCATGGGCCTTGCGTGCGTTTCCTCATAGATAAAACGACTTCTTCGATTCAGCCTTCCGCGTGATCCCCCAGGAGCATACGCCCGCAGATCCCGTTTTGCTTGCCCGTCGTCTTGACCGGGAGCGCCGTGCCCGACTGGAGTCCGAGCGTTTGCTGGAGGCGAAATCCCGCGAACTCCATCTCGCGAATCAGGACCTCGCCCAGCTCAACACCCGCCTCGAAGCTCGCGTTGCCGAGCGCACGCATGAACTCGAGGTCGCCCGCCAAGACGCCGTCAAAGCCAGTGCGGCCAAAAGCGAGTTCTTCGCCCATATGAGCCACGAGATCCGCACTCCGCTCAACGGCGTCATCGGTGCCGCCGCCTTGCTGCGCAACGACCTCACTCACCCCCAGCACCTCACCCTGATCGATACCGTCACCTCCTCCGCCGATATCCTGCTCGCACTGGTTAACGATGTGCTGGACTTCGAGCGAATAGAGTCCGGACGGCTCGAGTTCTTTCCTGCGCCATTTGACCTTCCGTCCGTAATCGCTCGGTGCGGTGAACTTTTTGGACCCAGTGCCCGGGCCAAGGGCCTGGAGCTAGTCCTGTCCTGCCGGCTACCCGACTCACTACTAGTTGTCGGCGACACGCTACGTCTCCAGCAGGTCCTCGTCAACTTGGTCGGCAATGCGGTCAAGTTCACCCGCACCGGAAAGGTAACCCTCACCGTTGAGCCCCAGCCTCGCAACCCGGGAGAGTCTTCACGCTACCAGTTCAGCGTGGCCGACACGGGTCCAGGCCTCGACGTAGAGCAACAGGCACGCCTGTTTCAACCCTACTCGCAGGCTGGCCGTAATCCCGCGGATCGCAAAGGTGGGTCGGGCCTTGGTCTGGTCACTTGCGAACGCCTCGTCACGCTGGCCGGCGGCAAGCTAGAACTTCAGAGTCGGCCCGGCATCGGTTCGGTTTTCACCTTCACTTTGACTCTGCCAGAAGCGCTTATCGTCGGCCACCATGCAGCACCCTCCGCGCTCTCCATTCCAAAGGATGTAAACTCGCTGCGCATCGTCATCGCCGACGACGTCAAAACGAACGTGGACGTTCTCAATCTTATCCTCTGCCGCATGGGTCATACCGTCACCCCCTATCTGTCCGGCCTTGAGGCGATCGAACACGTTCAAACCAAGCCCGCCGATCTTGTGTTCCTCGACCTGCATATGCCAACGGTGGACGGTTTCGAGGCCGCCCGTCGCATCCGTGCCATTCCCAACGTGGGCGCGCGGATCGGACTCATCGCCTTCACCGCCGACGCCCAGGTGGAGACAAACGACGCCTGCCTCGCCGTCGGCTTTGATGCCTGTCTGCACAAACCCATCCGTCCCACCCTGGTCAAGGAAACCATCGCCCGGGTTTACGCTAAGCGATCGGTTTAAGATAGCTTGCACCCCCGCTCGCCCCCAAGAAGTGCCGCGGCGCCGGTCTGCTTCGCCGTTGAGCCGCTCCGGCATCATCGCCCTCGTGCCTACGCTTAATTCTTACAGGCAACTTTGATGTCGCTCGAAAAACTTCCTGCCCCCCTTTTTACAGATAGAACGTGCATGGTGTTCATGCCCTCGGATGCCCCTCTACCCTCACCCCTATGAATAAACTTTTCCTGCCCTTCGTTTGCCTCATTTTCACTTCGTTCTCATCGGCTTCAGCTCAACCCGCTGTCGCTTCTGTTTCGAGTGCAGCCATGACGCTCTCCGATTGGGAAAACCCGGCGCTCTTGCACGAAGGCACCGAACCACCCTCCGCCACCGCGGCAAGTTTCAAAAATCCCAAAGCCGCGCTGAAACTAGACCGCGCCGAATCCCCGTATTTTAAAAGTCTTAACGGCGCTTGGAAATTTCACTGGGTGCCCAGGCCAGATCAACGTCCGCTAGACTTCTGGAATCCTTCATTCGACGACCACGACTGGAAAAGCATTCCCGTGCCCGCCAATGTCGAGGTCGAGGGTTATGGGGTTCCGATATACACCAACGCAACATACCCATGGTCGCCGGTAAAACCACCCTTCATCCCGCACCACAACAACCCGGTCTCTTCCTATCGGAAGTCCTTCGCCGTTCCCGCTTCCTGGGCCGGTCGGGAAACCTACGTCACCTTCGATGGCGTGAATTCATTTTTCTACCTCTGGGTCAACGGGCAGAAGCTCGGCTTCAGCAAGGACAGCCGCACGCCCGCAACGTTTCGCCTCACCCCGTATCTTAAAACCGGTGACAATCTTCTCGCCGTCGAGGTCTACCGCTGGAACGACGGCTCCTACCTCGAAGATCAGGACTTCTGGCGCCTCAGCGGTATATTCCGCGATGTTTATCTTTGGTCCGCCCCGACCGTGCGCATCCGGGATTTCCAGCTGGGCACCTCCTTGGACGCAGCCTACCGGGACGCGGTGTTGTCCGTAAGCGTCGTGCTCGCCAACTCTGATTCCGCCCCAAAGAAAATCTCCGTCGAGGCCACCCTTTATGACGCGAGCCAAAAGCCCGTCGCCTCTTTCCCCGTCGGCTCCACCAGCATCGCCCCGGGCACGGAGCAGACCCTCGACACAAAGAAACCCTTCGCCAATCCCCTGAAATGGTCGGCGGAGACGCCCCACCTCTACACCCTCGTTATCACCACCAGGGACGGCGCCGGTGAAATCCTCCAGTGCATACCTTGGCGCGTCGGCTTCCGCTCCAGCGAAATCAAAGGAGGACAGTTGCTCGTAAATGGTATGCCCGTGCTCATCCGCGGCGTAAACCGGCATGAGTTCGACCCCAAGCTCGGCCAGGTCGTCACTCGCGAGCGCATGATCCAGGACATACGCTTGATGAAGCAGCACAACATCAACGCCGTCCGCACCTGCCATTACCCGAACGTGCCCGCCTGGTATGACCTCTGCGACGAATACGGCCTCTATCTGGTGGATGAGGCTAATATCGAGTCCCACGGCATGGGCTATGGCGACAAGTCTCTCGCCAAGGACCCGGTCTGGAAAGCCGCCCATCTCGACCGCACGGTGCGAATGGTCGAGCGTGACAAGAACCACGCGTCCATCATCATCTGGTCGCTCGGCAACGAAGCCGGCATGGGGATCAACTTTGAGGCCACTTACCAATGGCTCAAGCACCGCGACCCTTCCCGTCCCGTCCAGTATGAACAAGCCGGGCATAGCGCCTTCACCGACATCGTCTGCCCGATGTATGCCCGTCCCGAAACCGCCCTTAAATACGCCGAGAAACCGCAACTGCGTCCCTTCATCCAATGTGAATACGCCCACGCCATGGGTAATAGCAGTGGCGACCTCCAATCCTATTGGGACCCGATCTACGCCGGCGCAAAATCCCTCCAGGGCGGCTTCATCTGGGACTGGGTTGACCAGGGTCTGGAAACTGCGATCCCCACCTCGCGCAAGGTCGAGCAAATCGAAAACCCGAAGTCACTCCCGCTCGACGCGAAGCTCGGAACGTTCTTTGCCTACGGCGGCACCTTTGGCCCCCCTGGAATCGCTTCGGATGGCAACTTCTGCGCCAACGGTCTGGTCTCCGCCGATCGCATTCCTCACCCCGGCCTTTATGAGGTCAAAAAGGTTTACCAGCCCGTTCAATTCCGCGCCGTTAACCTCGCTGAAGGTCTGGTAGAGTTCCAAAACTGGAACGACTTTCTATCCCTCGATCAGTGGCTCGTCGCCCACTGGGAGTTGGCGGCCGAGGGTCGCGTGCTTCAGTCCGGCAACTTACCGCTCGCCGCCCTTGCCATCGCCCCACGCGACCGGGCCGTCGTGAAACTTCCCTACAAGCCCTTCCGCCCCGAACCGGGCGTCGAGTATTTCCTGAATCTCAGCCTGCGCCTTAAAACCCAAACTCCGTGGGCCCCTTCAGGGCACGAGGTAGCCTGGGCGCAGTTCCCTTTCCCCATCGCAGCCGCGCCTGCGTCTGAAAACACCCGGCCTGCCGCATTGGTTCTTGAGCAGTCTCCGGTCAAAATCGTCGTTTCAGGAGAGGGTTTCTCCGCCAGTTTCGACGTCTCAACCGGCTTGTTGATCTCACTCAAAAACAACGGTGACGAACTGCTGGATAGCCCCTTACGCCCCGACTTTTGGCGCGCCCCCACCGACAACGATCGCGGCAACCACATGGACAAGGAGCTCTCGGTATGGCGCAAGGCCCACGAATTTTGGACAACCAGTTCCGTCACAGCCCGCCAACCGGCGCCTGATCGCGTCACCGTCATGGCGAAGGGCCAACTCGCCTCCACTGGCTCCGCCTACACGCTCCAGTGGACCGTCCTCGGCACGGGCGACGTGCTCGTCTCCGCAAACTTTGAGCCGGGTGCTCAAAAACTCCCCGAGTTGCCCCGCTTCGGTATGCAAACCACGCTCCGAGCCGGCTACGACCGTCTCGTCTGGTATGGCAAGGGCCCACATGAAACTTACCGCGACCGGCAAGACGCCAGAGTGAGTGTCTACAAGAGCACGGTGCGCGAACAGTTCACTTCCTACATTAAGCCACAGGAAACCGGCAATCACGAGGCCGTGCGCTGGATCGCTCTGCTCAACGAAAACGACTGCGGACTGCTCGCCGTCGGGGCTCCGCTCCTGAGCGCCAACGCGCTCCACTCCTCGACCGATGACCTCTATTGTGCCACCCAAATGGAGAATTATTACCCGTATCAGCTGCCTCACCGCGAGACCGTCACGCTCAACCTGGATCTGGCTCAACGCGGCCTGGGTGGCGACACCAGCTGGGGCGCAAAGCCACACGGCGGCTTTATAATCAAGCCCGCCCCGATCAGCTATGCTTACCGTCTCAAACTCGTCCGCACCGGCGACGATCTCGCCGCCCTCGCCCGCAAGCAGGTGAAATAGGCCCTTCCTTCAACCCACTCGCCGTCGCGATCATCCGACCGAATTCATTCATGAACTCAGCCCGCGCCCTGCTCACACTTTTCTTTTCTATCGCGTTCAGCGCCCTGCACAGCGCTCAGCCGTCCTCCATCCCGGTTCGCGCTGCTGTGCCTGATTCCACGCGTATCCTGCCCATATCCGGCGATACCGCCGTCGGCACGCGTCACGCACTGTTCACCCACCGCCGCACTCAATACGCCGCCTTCTTCGCGGCCGACTCCACGCTGGTCCTCGCTCGCCGCGCGATTGGTTCCGACACCTGGGAAACACACTCCACTCGACACGCCATCACCGCTTCCGATACCGCCAACGCCCTTGCGTTCGTCGTCGATGGCGCAGGCTTTCTGCACGTGGCATGGACGGGTTCCGGCGACACGCTCAACTATACTCGTTCCGTATCCACGGAATCACTGGAGCTCGGCCCGCTTCAACCGCTGCCGGGATCGTCCGACTCCCGATTGACGGCGCCTTTCTTTCTCCTCCAGGCCAATGGTGATTTACTTTTTCTCCACCACCGCGACACCACCGCAGGAAGCGGTCTCACCCTCCATCGCTACGCCATCTCCACCGGCACGTGGTCCAGTGTCCAGGAAAAGCTCGTTGCTGACGACGCCCGGCGCGCCGCCTCCGCCACTCTGGCATTCGATCGCTACGGCATGCTGCATCTTGCCTGGATTTGGCAGGCGACCGGCGCCGCTTCCACGCCCCGCGATATCGCTTATGCCCGCTCCGCCGACGGTGGCGAGACATGGACAGGCAGCGATGGCCTCAAGCCACTCGCGCTCCCCCTCACCGCCGCCACCGCCGAGCGCGCCCTTAGCCTAGTGGAAAACGCGGGCCCGTTGACGCAGTCCACAATCGCCGCCGACAATGAGGGCCACCCGCTCATTGCCGGATGGTGGGCCTCCGACGGCTCGGCATTTCCTCAACTTCACCTCCTTCGCCACAATGGCAACGAATGGCAGCTGCAGTCCATGACTCACCGCCAGACCCGACTCACCGGCGAAAAAAATGCCGCCCCGATTTCTCCGCGTCCCCTGCTTTATTGCTCACGCGGTGTAAAAAACGACCTCGCCGCCTACCTCGTTTACCGCGACGACGAACAGGCTGGTCGCACGGTCATAGCCAGCTGCGAAAACATCGCCGCCACTCCGCCAGTCTGGACCGTCAAAAAACTCAACGACTCCTCCCTCGGCACTTGCGAACCAGCGGCGGATCCCGAGCTTTGGCGTCGTTTTAAACAGCTCCACCTTCTTGTCTCAGCAGCCGCGCCAACCCCTGGCGGCTCCCTGGCGTCCCGTCCGCTCGCCTCGCTCATCTGGAGCCCTTACCTCGAGCGCATGGCCACCGTCCGTGCCTCGAACCCTGATCCGATCCCGCTAAGTTCGGACGACGCTAAACTCGACCGACCCCTTGTGCCCGTCGATATTCTCGCGCTGTTGGAGCGTGCCGCCGACTGGCAGCTCGCAGCTCCTTACAAGCGCGATTTGCGCGGCTGGGAAATAGCGCCGTTTTACATCGGCGCCCTTGAGGTTTCCCGTCTCTCGAGTTCCCCACGCCTCGCCTCCGCTCTCTCCGCGCGTTTCGAGGACTTGAAATGGAGCACTCGCTCGTCGCGCTACCACGCTGATGATCACTGCGTCATTCAGGCTTACGCCGAGTTGCACCGTCGCAGCGGCGATCGTAGCGCCATGGCTCCGTCCCTCGCCCTCTTCGATCAAATTCTGGCCAAGCCCGCACTCACCCCGCTCGACTGGGGCTACAAGTTCGCCCAGGACCGATGGACTTGGTGCGACGCCCTTTTCATGGCCCCCGCCTCCTGGCTCGACGCCTACCTGCTCACCGCCGACCGCCGTTACCTAGACTTCATGAACTCAGAGTGGTGGCTCACCACCGACGCCCTTTTCTCGTCTGCGGACGGACTCTTTTTCCGCGATGAAAGCTTCCTCGACCTCCGTGAACCCAATGGCCGCCGCATTTATTGGTCCCGGGGCAACGGCTGGGTCGTCGCCGGCCTCGCCCGCGTGCTCTCCCGCTTCCCGCGCGACCACGTCGACTATCCTCGTTACGTCCGCCTCTACGAGCGCATGATGGAAGCCGTCCTCGCCACTCAACAGTCTGACGGGCTCTGGCGCCCCGGCCTGCTCGACCCCGCCGCCCACTCCGTCATCGAGTCCAGCGGCAGCGGCTTCAACTGTTACGCCTTGGCCTGGGGGCTCAATCACGGTCTGCTCGACCGCACGCGCTTCGAGCCCGCCACCCGTCGTGCGTGGAACGCCCTCGCTGCCTGCGTGAACTCTGATGGCAGGCTCGAGCACGTCCAACCTGTTGGAAGTGCTCCGGCGAACTTCTCCCCCACCCACACCGACGCGTTCGGCGTCGGAGCCCTCCTCCTTGCCGGCTCCGAGATCCATGCCCTCGCCACCGGCCGCCCCTCGCCGGTTTATAACCAAAAGTGAGGTCAGTCTGACTTCACCTCAGGCGGCGGACCTCCGCTCGCCTGACTCCGTGCTTGGCTCCTCTCGCCTCGCCCCCTCTCCTCGTGTGAACTCTCACCACGCTTGAAGCTCAGTATCCTCATGGCGGTGCATAACCGTCTCGATCTCACCCGGCTCTGTCTCCCCACGCTCGAGGCCTCTCTCGCCGCATGCCCGGGATTGGCCCCTGAGATCCTGATCGTGGACGACTGCAGCACCGATGGCACCCGCGACTTCCTCGCCACCCTGCGCCCGCCCTACCGCGTCATCCTCAACGAGCGCCGGGGGAACTTCGCCATCAACAACAACCGCGCCGCCGCCCTCGCACGCGGCGATTTGCTCCTGCTCCTCAACAACGACACCGAGCTCCCCCTCGACTGGCTCCCGCCCCTGCTCGATGCCCTCGCCACCCGGCCCGACGCCGGCTTCATCGGCAATGTGCAACGCATCCCCGCCACCGGTCGGCTCGATCACCTCGGCATTGTCTTCCCGCCCTGGCTTGTCCCCGTCCACTACGGCCAGCACCGGCACCAAAACCCTTTCACCGAGGCCGTCCGCCCGTGGAGCGCCGTCACCGCCGCCTGTTGCCTGACTGCCCGCGAGACGTTTTTCGCCGCCGGCACTTTCGACGAGGCTTATGTCAATGGCTGCGAGGATATCGATCTTTGCCTGCGCATGCACCGCCTCGGTCGCCGCCACTACGTTGCCAATCGCAGCGAGATCCTGCACCACAAGGGATCCTCGCCCGGCCGTCGCGCCCGCAACGACGCCAACCTCGCCCGCCTCAAATCCCTTTGGGCCGCTACCCTCCACCGCGACTTCGTGCCCCGCGACGCGCGCCCCGCCGCCCGCAGCTACGTCCTCGGCGCCCTGGCACAGCCTCAACGGGTCAACACCCCAAAACTTCTCCGCTCCCTGCTGGTTCTCGCTGGCCTCCCCCGCTTCGCCCGCTGAACCTCACCGCGTTCCCATTTTCCGCGTTTCCATTTCTCCAACAGTCCGCGTCCTTCTCGTGAAAACCACCGTCTTCGCCGCCGCCACCTTCTTCTTCGTGAACTGCGGTTGCCTCGCCGCCGGTCCCGTCACCTACCCCGAGGCCCAGCTCCCCGAGCTTGCCGCCATCCTCGATGCCGTGCCTGCCAAGGCCCCCGAGCTCATCGTCAACGCCTTTAAACAACAGGAGTCCGGCGCCCGCCTCGATCAGGCTAAATCCGGCTACTACCCGCGCCTCGATTTCCACGCCAACTTCGGCTACCAGCGCAATGTCTACGAGGGCACCCAGCCCGACACCGATAACTTCGGCCTGGGCTACAACGCCGTCCTCCGCCGCCCGCTCTTCCACTGGGGCGCCATCGAGGCCCGCATCAAACAGGCCCGTCTTGACTTCGCCAACGAGACTTTCGCCCGCGAGCTCACCCTCCGCTCCATCAACCGCGGCATCCGCGCCGACTACCTCACCCTCCTCGTCAATCAGGCCGCGCTCCGCCAGGCTACCCTCCGTCGCGAACAACTCGCCGGGCAGGGCAAATCCCTCCGCGCCAATCTCGCCGCAGGTCTGCAAAGCTCCACCGAAACCGAGCAAAACGACCTCTCCCTCACCTCCGCCCTGCTCGACATCGAGCAGCTCGAAGCCGCCCAGGCCCGCATCCTCGCCACCTACCGCCGCACCATCGGCTGGGAGGCCCCCCTCGCCCTCGACGCCTCCCTCCCTCCCGTAGCCACTGCCGACATCCTGGCCTGGCTCGAGAACGCCCGCGCCACCCGCACCGACGACTGGATCGACGCCCACGGCGAGGTCCTCAGCCGTCGCAATCTCATCGAACGCGAAAAATCCGAGCTCGTCCGCATCACGTCCCAACAACGTCCGCTGCTCAACGTCTCCGCCTCCGCCGGTCAGGGTCAGGCCAATACCGCCGTCCGTGACAACGTCTCCACCTTCACCACCTTCGCCGGCCTCGATGTCTCTTGGAATATTTTCGATGGCTTCGAGACCCGCCACCGCCGCATCGAATCCAATCTTCGCCGCCGCCGCGCCGAGTCCGAATTAAAATCCTTCGCGGCCGCCCTCGCCGCCGAGGCCGCCACCCTCCTCGACACCCTTTCGTTCCAGACCCGTCGGCTCGACCTCGAGCAACGCCGCCTCGTCCTCGCCCGCGCTTCTTTCGCCAGCCAAAAGCTCGACTTCGAACAGGGCCGTCTCGCCGCCCAGTCCTACCGTGAAAAAACTCTCGCCCTTCAGGACGCCGAGCTCGCCGCCCTCCGCAACCACGCCGCCTTGCTGATGGCCTTCACCGACTACCTCGATCTCACCTCCCCGATTCCCATCACCAAAACCCACCCGTGAGCCCGGCCTGTCGGTTGTATACGCGGCTCACCGCCGCACACCGGCCTTTCGCGTGCCGCTTCTTTATTCCTATTCCCCGTCTGTAATCTGCGGCCCTTTCCCGCTTAAAAAAATGCGCTCCCTTCGCTACCTCCTTCCCGTCCTTCTGATCGCAGGCGCAGCGTTCTGGTTTTGGCGGGCCGACTCACCTCTCATCAAGACCGCCGCCGTCCGTCGCGAGGCTGCCCTCGATGCCGTGCCCGCCGTCGTCAATGTCCGCCCCGAGTTCCAGCTCACCCTCACCAGCACCGTAGCCGGTCGCGTGCTCACGTCCGCGCTCAAGCCCGGCCTCACCGTCGAGAAGGACGACCTCCTCTTCGAGCTCGATCCCTCTCTCTACCAGATCGAGCTCAAACGGCTAACCGCCCAGCTCGCCAATCTCCGAAGCCAATACGCCCTCGATTTCGAGCAAACCTCCACCCTCGCCCGCCAACAGGAGGATCTCGCCAACTTCGAACGTCTGCTCAAGGAGGGCAACTATCCCGAGGTCGAACTCCGCCGCCGTCGCGAGGAGTTTCGCATCCTTTCCGAAAAACAGGAGAAGGACCGGCTCGCCCGCCAGCAGCAGCTATCCGAGCTCGAGTTCTCCATTTCCCAGCAAAAGCGTTTCATCACCGACTGCGCCGTCCGCGCGCCCGCCGCCGGCACCGTCACCGAGGTGTTTTTCCACCCCGGTGAACTTGTTTCGCTAGGCGCCTCGCTCGTCACGTTCTACAGCCGCTCCCTTCTCGTCGAGGCCCGCGTCAACGAGGAGGATTTTTCCGGCATCCGCCCCGGCCTCGAAGCCTCCGTGCGTTTCCTCGCCTACGGCTCCGAACAGTATGCCGCCCGCCTCACCAGCGTGCTGCCCAATGCCGACGCCAAGACGCAGCAATACCGCGCCCTGCTTTCCGTCGAGATCGATCCCGCCCGCCTCATCCCCGGCC
Source organism: Verrucomicrobia bacterium IMCC26134 (assembly GCA_000972765.1). Classification (GTDB taxonomy): domain Bacteria; phylum Verrucomicrobiota; class Verrucomicrobiia; order Opitutales; family Opitutaceae; genus IMCC26134_A. The sequence continues at coordinate 1,867,603 of CP011265.1, forward strand.
TGAGCGGCGAGGCCAGCATCATCCGCAACCGCCGCGCCGACACACTCGTCGTTCCTCGTGCCGCCGTTTACAATGGCGTCGTCTTCGTCATCGAGGGCGACACCGCTCGCCGCGTCACCGTCGAAACCGGGTTCCGCGGCAGCAATGTCGTCGAGGTCACCGGCGGCCTCTCCACCGGCCAGCAGGTCGCCTTGTCCCATGTCGAGACGCTCCGCGATGGCCAGCGGGTCCGCCTCGCCCGCTAGTTGTTTCCAGGATTCACGCCCGCCGACCGCTTCCTCCTTTGCCTCCGAATCTCCAGATCGCCGTCCGCTTCCTCCTCGATCGCCGTCGCGCCATGCTCATGAGTCTCGCCGGCATCGTTTTTGGCGTGGCGTTTTTCGTCGTCACCCAGGCCCAGACCGCCGGCTTCCAGTCGCATTTCATCAAAACCATTCTGGGGGTGAACGGCATGCTCCGCATCGAGGATCGCATCCAATCCACCCGCCGCACCCTCCCCGCGGCACCCGACTCCACGTTCGCGGTCAATATCGAGGGCGGCGTGCGCTATATCCCGGGCGTCGAATACCCGTCCGCCATTCAGGAGGCCGTCGCCCAGGTTCCCGGGGTCACCGCTTCTTCGCCCGTAATCCGTGGCAACGCCGTCCTGCTCGCCAACTTTCGCGAATACGACAGCAAGCCCTACGGAATCGACCTCGCGTCCTTCGTCGCCGTCTCAGATTTGGAAACCCAGGTCGTCGATGGCAGCCTGAAGGCGTTCGCCGACAATCCCTACGGCGTGATCGTCGGTCTCCGCATCGCCCGTCGCCTCGGGCTCGCCGTGGGCGATTCCATTCTCCTCCAGAACAGCGGCGCGCCGACCCGCTTCCGCATCGCCGCGTTTTTTGAGACCGGGATCGATCAGGTCGATCGCGAGCGCGTCTATGTCCATCTCGCCGCCTCCCGCAGTCTGCTCAACCGGCCCGTCGGCGCTTCGTTTATCCAGATCGCCCTCGCCGATCCCGCCCGCGCCCCCGAGCTGGCCGACCGCATCCAGCAGCTCACCGGCCACGGCACGATGGCCTGGCAGGAACGGGAGAAAACCTGGCTCCAGGTTTTCAGCGTCCTCCGCATCTCCTCCGCGCTCACCATCTCCACCATCATCCTGATCTCCGGCCTGGGCATGTTCAACACGCTGGTCATGATCGTGGTCGATAAGACCCGCGAGATCGCCATCCTCCGTTCGATGGGCTACACGCGAAGCGATATCGGTGTCATTTTCATGCTTCAGGGCGGCATCATTTTGGTGATCGGCATTCTCCTCGGCTGGGTCCTGGCCGCCGCCGGGACCTACTCGCTTTCGCGCATCCCCATCCGCATCCGGGGCATCTTCGCGAGCGACCACTTCATCGTCACCTGGGATGTCGCGCACTATCTTTGGGCCGCACTGATCGCCGCCTTCGTCGTCTTGATCGCCAGTTACCTCCCTGCCCGCCGCGCCGCCCGGCTCGAACCGGGCGATGTCATTCGGGGCAGCAGCACTTGATCCGTCATGCCCGTCCTCGTCGCCCATCAACTCGAACGTAGCCTCGGCACCGGCGATAGCCGCGTCAAAGCCTTGCGTGGCGTGAGTCTCTCCATCGAGCCGGGCCGCACCTACGCCATCGCCGGCCACTCCGGCTCCGGCAAATCCACCTTGCTCTACCTGCTCGGCCTGCTCGACCTGCCCGACGCCGGCACCCTCTCCATCCAGGGTAGCGCCACCCACGATCTCGACGACGCCGCCCGCACCGCCTTGCGCAACGAACACATGGGTTTCGTCTTCCAGTTTCACTTTTTACTCAAGGAATTCACCGCCTTGGAAAACGTCATGCTGCCCATGCGCAAGCTCGGCCGGCTCAACGTCGATTCCATGCGCGACAAGGCCGCCGGGCTGCTCGCCGCCGTCGGTCTCGCCGACAAGGCCGCCCGCCTCGGCAACCAGCTCTCCGGTGGCGAACAGCAACGCGTCGCCATCGCCCGCGCCCTCGCCAACGATCCCGCCCTCATCCTCGCCGACGAGCCCACCGGTAATCTAGACCAGGCCAACGCGGATCGGGTCTTTTCCCTCTTGCAGGAGATCGCCCACACCCGCGGCCAGGCCTTGCTCATGGTCAGTCATAATCCCGAGCTGGCCAAACGCTGTGACCAGGTCTTCCACATGAAGGACGGTCTCCTCCTGCCCTGACCCTTCCCCCTATTTCCCCATGCGCCCCCTTTCCTGCATTCGCCTCCTCGCCCTGACCGGCCTCGCCTGGTTCGTCGCTGCTCTCTGCGCCGCACTTTGGCAAACGTGGGACACGTTCTCGCCGGCCTACTGGAACCACTACGTGCAACAGCAGCTCGCCCGCCCGCTCGCCGGACTCGCCGTCTCCTGGCTCTTGCTCGCCGCCTCCCGCCCCCTCGCCCGCTGGCTCGACCGCCCTTAGCGCGAGTTCGGAGCGGTTTCGTCATGCGCCCTTCCCCCTTCCGTCTCGCCATCCTGCTGGCGCTTTCAGCCTTTTTGACGGGCCTTCCATCCCGGGCCGCCGTTCCGGCTGAAACCCTGGACATCGCCGACGACGCCCTGCGCGACACCTTTACCTTGCAGGGCTTGTCCGCCATGCAACCCCGCCTCGCCACCGGAGGCTACGACTGGGAATGGCGCGGCCCCCGCGACGACCCCGAGTGGGCTTGGTTCTTCAACCGCCACGGCTGGTTTCCCGAGCTCGCCCTCGCCGCCCGCTCCACCGGCGATCCGCGCTACGCCGCCGCCCTCGTCGCCACGCTCGACGACTGGATCGCCGCCCATCCTGCCCCCGGCCGCATCACTTTCTCCGCCGCCTGGCGTCCGCTCGAAGCCGCCCGCCGCATCACCGACAGCTGGCTGCCTGCACTCGCCGAGTTGCGCGGCTCTCCCGCACTCACCCCTGCCTTCCTCGCCCGCTACCGCGCCTGCCTCGTCGCCCACGGCGAACACCTGCGCCACCACCACGCCTTCGGCGGCAACCACCTCGTCACCGAGATGCTCGCCCTCGTTCACCTCGCCCTCGCCGAGCCTTCCCCGCCCGGCGCCGCAACCTCCGGGGGAATGCCGAGCTCCAGCTCGGCTCCGTCCTCCCTCTCCGGCTCCGCCGACTGGCTGGCCTACGGCCTTGACCAGCTCGACCGCGCCTTCGCCGATCAGATCTACCCCGACGGCGCGCACAAGGAACTTTCCACCCACTACCAGCGCGTGGTCGCACTCAACTACACGCGGCTCGTGGATTTGCTCGCTTCGCATAATCACCCCGCTCTCGCCGATGCTTGGCGGCCCCGGGTCGATAAACTCTGGCGCTACGTCGCCGCCGTCCGCCAGCCGGATGGCACCAATCCGCTCACCAACGACTCCGACCGCGAGGACTACTCCGCTTTGCTCGCCCGTTACGCGCCCGACTTGGTTGATCTGCCGACCGTCCCCACGCATTTCCCGTGGGCCGGGCAGACGGTTTTTCGCGCCGGCGAACAATGGGCCTTTTTCGACGCCGGTCCGCGCGGCACCGATCACGACCACGCCGACCGGCTCCACCTCTCGCTCACGCTCGGTCGCAAACCCTTCCTCGTGGACAACGGCCGCTACACCTATGCCCCCGGCCCGTGGCGCGACTACTTCGCCGGTCCCGCCGGGCACAACGTCCTTCTGCTCGATGGCCAGGGCACCGTCCCGGCTCCACGCGCCGTGTCCGCCCCGCCTTCACCCGCGCATTTTCTTCGCGCCGGATCCTTCGCCCTCGCTTGGGGCGACGCCACCTTCGCCACTGCCGACAACGCCCGTTCCGGCGAGTGGCGGCGCATCGTCGTCCACGCCGAGAGCGCGGGTTGGGTGGTGATCGATCGCGTCATCGCCTTTGGCTCTCCCGAACTGCAAACGCTCTGGCACTGGGCGCCCGCCGTAAACCTCACGCTCCCATCTCCGCCCGATGTCCGTCTCATCGCCCGTTCCTCGACCGCCTCGCTGGCCCTCACGCTCTCCCGTCCAGCCCTCGCGCCCGGCACGTGGCGCCAGCTTCGCGGTGTCGAGCCTCCCGCCGCCGTTCAGGGCTGGTTCAGCGCCGCCTTCAACTTCCGCGAACCCGCCCCCTGCGCGGTCTACACCCAGCGCCTGGAGGGCCCGGTGACGAATGCTTGGGTTTTCCAGCCCGCAGATAAGCCACTCTTGACTGCCATCACGCTGCCCGACGGCGACGTCCTCATCACCCCTCGCAGCGGCACGACCCTGCACCTCCGCATCGAGTCCCCCGAAGGCGCTCAAATCCGCTGAGATGCCCCCGCCCGCCACCTTCACCCGTCCATCTATAAGTCCGCGCCCTTATTCCTTCCGCTTTCTGAACACCGGGTTTCAACTCTTTTTTTCCACTAGTTGTTAGCCACAAATTGTATAAGGAAATCCACAACCATAAATGAGCATTATTACCTAGGTAATTTTTTACAGCATTCTTTCACGTTAACGTAACCTTGACGGCTTGCATAGTTTGGCGCGCCGCTTGCTAGTTCTGCGTATGAACCTAGTAAATGTCACCTCGTCACCTCGTCGTGTTTTGGTTGGTGTCCGAGCCTTTACGCTCATCGAACTCCTGACGGTGATCGCCATCATCGGCATCCTGGCCGCGATCATTATTCCCACCGTGGGCAAGGTCCGCCAGACCGCCCGCTACTCCAAAGGTTCCAGCAATCTGCGGGAGATCGCCCGCGGCAATCTGCTCTTTGCTCAGGACAACAAGGGCTGGATTCCGCACGATGGGTTCACTGCCACACCCACTGCCGGTCAAATCACGCCGGGGCTGCGCGGCGGTTCCGTGATACCGTGGTGGAACGCCATTCCTCCCTATATCGGAGCGCCTACCTTGGCCGCGTTGGATTCAAAACGTCCGTCACAGGTTCCGACCTTGGATACTCAGAATTCTATTTTCATCTGCCCCAACGCCAGCACCAGCACCACCAATCCCAGCGGCATTGCCTGGCTCTGCTACGCCCCCGCCTACAAGCTCAGCGATACCGTGAGCGGAGCGCCCGAGGGTAAGTTCCTCGGCAACGTGAATAAAATCCAAGAGCCCTCGCGCACCGTGCTCTTCGCCGAAACGACCAATCACGCCCCTGGGCAGACTGGTATCTTCAGCACCTGCAATCCTTCCTACTTGGGAGCCACCGGTGCCCTCAGCGGTTCGCGTTGGGGCGGCAAATCCCTCGTCTCCTTTTTCGATGGCAGCGTCAAAAGCTTCAGTTCCTCCGACCTTCTGACCCAAGGCGGCGACCTCAAAGGCCTCAAGGGCGGTCCCATCTGGGACGTTCAATAAATCCATCCACAAACTTTCCGCTAACTAACATTCGCAGCCCAAAACCTACGCCATGAAAACATCAACCATCTTGAAAAACTACGCCGGAGCATTGCTCTTGGCTACCCTAGTCGGTCCATTTGCCTACGGTCAGATTTCATTCACAGGCAATTACTCGCAAAACTTTGATGGACTTGTGAGCAGTGGAAATGCGACGAACGTCTTCGGGAATGGCACTTTCACTCAATACGCTATTCCAAGCACGAATAATAGCACCACCGGTTGGTCAGGCGCGCGTATAGTTCAAAGTGGTATCGCTTATGTCAACTTGAACGCCGACACCGGAACTGGCGTCAGTGGCGCAATTTATAGCTACGGTTCGAGCAACTCCACCGACCGCGCGCTGGGCATGGTCGCTTCTGGCAGTAACACCTTTGCAGTAGGTGCAGCGTTTACCAACACCAGCAATGCAACCATCACGAGCCTCACGATCGCCTACACGGGTGAGTTCTGGCGGTCATCCACATCGGTGCAAAATGTCCTGACCTTTGGCTATGGCTTTTCAGGTGGAAACGCGACTTCCTCTAATTACCTCAGCGATTCATCGTTAAACGCCCTGAGTGGCTTAGACCTAGTTGGTCCCTCGCCTATTGCATCAAACGGCGTGTTGAACGGTAATCTATCAGGAAACCAGACGGTGTTTACGTCGACTATCAACGGAATTGAATGGGCGCCAGGCACTTCACTTTATATCCGCTGGAGTGATGTGAACGATGCCGGAAATGACGCGGGCCTTGCGATAGATAACTTCACCATGACCGGTCGCCTCTTCACGGGACAAAATGTGCCGATCGGTGGCAGCACAACGTTCTCGCAAAATGACTTTGGTGGGAACTTGACCTTCACCAACCTAGATAATGCCGTCTTCAATTCGACTGGCACCACGATTAACCTTCTCGGAAACGTGACCGCCGATGGTCTCAAGTTTAATACCGATGGCTACACTTTGACAGGCGGAGGCAGCAATGTCCTCACTCTCACGGCGGGTTCGATCGCTACGCCCGCAGGCGTAAGTGCATCCATCACGGCTGATTTGGCGGGTCTTACCGGATTAAGCAAAACGGGCGCAGGGACATTGTCTCTTTCAGGCAATAATACCTTTGTAGGCAGCGTAGGCGTTTTTGCCGGCCGCTTGAATATCAACTCTGATAGCAATCTGGGGGCACCTACGAATGGAGTTGTTCTCGGCAGTGCAACGCTTGGCAGCACCGGTTCAATCAGCCTCGGCTCTGGTCGTAGCCTCACCGGCTCGGGCACAATCGAGACCGGTTCATCCCAATCGCTCACCGTCGGTGGAAATCTATCCACAACAACCTTGACCGTAAATGGCGCGACCACCGTCGCGCTGAACGGCGCCAGCAAGAGCGTCGGATCGCTCACCATTACTCAACCTGCTGCTATTAGTGTCAGCGGCGGCACGCTCGCCATCAGCTCAAATCTCACCCTCAGCGGAACCACCACGCTTTCAGGTCCGCTCGACTTCGGCGGCGCTTCACCGACCCTGCAGGTGAACGGAACCGCCTTCACCCCCAGCGGCGCTATCAGCACGTCTAACCGCATCATCAAAACCGGTGCCGGCTTGCTCGACCTGACCTCGACCACCCTTACCGGAAACGGCACCAACGCCGGTTTCCGCTTTGGTGTTCAGGGTGCGACAGCCATCGAAGGCGGCACGATCCGGATTAACGATACGACCGACTTAGGCACGGCGACCGTCCTCCAGTTCAACTCCGGCACCCTCGACGTCGCCGCCCCCCTCAGCATCGCCTCCGGTCTCTCGATCGGTGGTCGCACCGCGGGCGTCGCTTCACGTCCCACCTTAAACGGCAGCCCCATCACCTTCACGGGCAACAATAGCTTTTTCGCCCAAGCAGGGGCGAGTGGCGACCTGGCTCTCGTCGTTAATAACACGACCACCCTCAACGGCAACTTCACTGCTACCGTGCCGGCTACTAATGCAAACCAGCTCGTGTTGCCCGTCACCTACATTGACCTCAGCGGCAATGGAACCCTCATCCTCAATGCCCAGGCGGCCGCGATCTATGATCGTTTCTATATCAACAATATCAATGGCGCCGTAACCGTGGTGAATAACGGCAACCTTGGCTCCGATACCATACAAGTCGCGGATGGAACGACCCTCTCCGGCAACGGCACCTTCACCGGATATCACATCTTCCCTGTATCCGGGAATGCCACCCAAGTCATTAACGAGGTGTATAAGTCCACCACGATCACGGTAGAATCCGGCGCCACCTTGGCCCCCTCCGGCAACCTGAAGTTCCTTACAAACCTAACTCTGTCGCCCGGCTCAAGCACGACCCTCGCGATCACTGGAAACACCAGCTACACCTCGCTGGACGTAAGGCTGCCAGGCGGTAACAGCACCATCGCCTCCTCCACACTGACCAAGGGAGGCTCGCTGACGCTCAACGTATCTTCCCCTGCATCGTCAGGCAACTATACCCTGATTACCACAGGAGGAAACGTGACGACCTCGGGCAGCTTTGGTGCCGTCTACCTCGGCGGAGGTTACTCCGGCACGCTCACGGGCGGAACCACCGTGACCAGTGGCAACAAAACGTTTACCTATTCAGACAGCGCCAACGTTCTAACCATCGGCGATACCGCTCCTTCCCTCAGTGCGCTCGACACCTGGCGCGCCAACACCTTCGCCGGCACTGCCGCTGAAGGCAGCACGGCCACCACCGGCACCGGCGCCGATACCGCCGACTTCGACGGCGACGGCATCGCCAACCTGATCGAATACGCCACCGGCACCGACGCCAGGGTCGCCAACACCTCCCCTGTCACCGTCGTCCAGTCTGGCAGCTTCCTCACCCTGTCCTACCCCGTGATCTCGGATAGCGGCATCACCTACACCGTGCAGGGCACCAACGACCTCGCCTCCGCCTTCACGACCGGTGCGGGCAGCACCACCGGCAGCACGACCAAGACCTACACCGACACGGTGGATCTCTCCGTCGGCGGCGCCCGTCGTTTCCTCCGCCTGCAAGTCACCAATAACGCGCTTGTTCCCTGATCGCTTGAGTAAGCGCTAGTCACAAGGGGCGGGCCAAAAGCCCGCCCCTTTTTGTTTTCCAAAAGCTCTTCGTCGCCACCACAGCCGACCGTCAGGGTGTTCTTTGCGCTCCGTGCGTTGTTTCGCGGCTCAAAAACTGCGTCCCCGCCACAAGCGCCGTGATTGCCTTGGCTTATCAATCATTCCATCTTGTGGCCCATCTCGATCACTTTCGGCCCTAAACACTCCGATCTTACTGTTTCCTCCCCTAGTCCTTCCGACCTCTGCCTCCCTGTCCTCTGTCCGATGCCGTCCCCGCTCTCCCAGTTCCTGCCAGCCGGTTTCGATCCTCGCCGCCCCGTCGCCCTCATCGCCGGCCAAGGACGCTACCCTGCGCTCGTGGTCGAGGGCATACGCGCCGCCGGAGTCCCCGTGCGCCTGATTGCGATGGACGAGGAAACCTCGCCCGAACTCCAAGCCGCCTTTCCCGAATCCGAACGCGTCCTGATCAAAGTCGGGCAGATCGGCGCGATGCTCAAGGCCCTCAAACGCTTCGACGCCGGCTACGCCTACATGGCCGGCCAGGTCTCCCCCCGCCGCCTCTTCTCCGGCCTCCATCCCGACCTCAAGGCCCTCGCCATCATGGCCACGCTCAAGCGCCGCAATGCCGAGACCATCTTTGGCGCCATCGCCCGCGAGATCGAGGACATCGGCGTGCATCTGCTCGATGCCCGCGCCTTCATCGACGCCCATCTCGCCACTCCCGGCGCCATGACCCGCAAAAAATTCCCCATCGATCGCGAATACCTCGACCACGGCCTGCACATCGCCCGCGAGAGCGCCCGGCTCGATATCGGCCAGGGCTGTGTCGTCCGCAAAGGCACCGTCCTCGCCGTCGAGGCCTATGAAGGCACCGACGCCATGCTCACCCGCGCCGGCACGCTCAAGACTGACGATACCCTCTTCGTCAAAACCGTCAAAGCCCGCCAGGACTACCGCTTCGACGTCCCTTGCTTTGGCCTCAAAACCCTCGATACCATGCACGCCGCCTCGATCCACGCCGCCGCCCTAGAGGCCGGTCGCGTGATCCTCATCGACAAACCCTCCGTGCTCGCCCGAGCCGACGCTCTCGGCATCAGTCTCTTGGGCGCAGAGTAAGCCTCTGTCTCCCACTCTCCTCGTTGCCTCTTTAATCCACCCGATTCCCGCCATGGCCATACCGCTCGTCCGTCTCGTCATCGTCAAAGGGCTCATGCCCACCGCCAACGGGTGCGCCGTCTTCCTGGGCGACGAAGGCAAGACCTTCGTCATCTACGTCGACCACGCCGTGGGCAACGCCATCCAGATGTCCCTCGATGGTGTCAAAAAAGACCGCCCCCTCACCCACGATCTCATCGCCCACATCCTCACCGGTCTGGGCGCCACCCTCGAGCACATCGTCATCAACGACGTCAACGAAGGCACCTTTTTCGCCCGTATCCTCCTCCGCATGGAAAACGAGCTGGGCAAAAAAATCGTCGAGCTCGATGCCCGCCCCAGCGACTCCATCGTGCTCGCCCTGACCCACAAGCGCCCCATCCTCGTCGCCAACAAGGTCTACGAAGCCGTCGAAGACATGACCGAGATCCTCGAGCGCGTCCTCAAACAACAGGCCGAAAACCCGCCTGAGGCCGACACCGACGAGGACGATGACAAGTAAGCCGCGACAATAATCCCGCAGCCGCCGTTTTTCACCTTCGCCATCTTTCCACTCCGCGACTTGCCAAGCACCCGCCCCCCGCCCACCTTCCGTCACAATGCATTTCGACAATCTCCAACCCGGTCTCCAAGCCCCGCTCTCTCCTCGCGCCGATGACGATGATGACGACGACAAGGACGACGACAAAGCCGACGCCGACGTGAAAAAAGACGCCGCCCCGCTCGCTGCCCGCATCCAGAACAAGTTCATCAAACAGAGGAAGATTTTCCTCTGGGGTCCCGTCACCGACGCCTCGGCCAAGGACATCACCGAGAAACTCCTCTACCTCGAGGCCGACGGTCCGGGTAAAGAAATCTTTTTCTACATCAACACCCCCGGCGGCTCCATCACCGCCGGCATGGCGGTCTACGACACCATGCAGCTCATTTCCTCGCCGATCACCGTGATCGTCACCGGCATGGCTGCGTCGATGGGCTCCATCCTGCTCAGCGGTGCGAGCAAAGGACGGCGTCTGCTCTTCCCTCATGCCCGAGTGTTGATCCACCAGCCCCTCATCAGCGGGCGCTTCATCGGCCCGGCGACCGACATCAATATCCAGGCCCAGGAGATGGAAAAACTGCGCTCCGAGCTCAATGACATCCTCGCCCGTGCCTCCGGCCAGCCCATCGAGCGCATCAACCAGGATACCGACCGCGACTTCTACCTCAACGCCCCGGAAGCCATCGCCTACGGCCTCGCCGACAAGATCGTTAAAAAGCTCTGAGCCGCGACCTCCTCCCTGGCGTCTAAGCCTCTCGAAAACCCCGGCCCCTCCGCCGGGGTTTTTTTAGGCTCCGCGCAGGCCGGTTTCACCGGTAACTATCCAGCCTGAGCCCCGTCTTTTTGTATAGCTGCCAAACAGCCACATGACGTCCCGTTTGCTCGCACGCTTATCTGTTTTTATCGCCGGCCTTTTACTGGTCTGGTGTATCACGCGCTTATTGCCCAAGACCTGCCCCCTTTCGCCCGAGGGCACTCGCACGACCGCACCAGCCGCACCATCTGGCGTCCCTACGCTCGATCTGCCACCCGCCGAAGAAACCATTTCCCTCTCCCCCGCCCCCTCGGAGCTCGAGGACTTGCTGAAGCGCAAATTCAACCGCCGCCACGTTCGTAGCAATGAGGGCATTCTCACCTTCCAGGACGCCGCCGCCCTGGATCGCTTCCTTGCCCGCGCCCGCGACGCCGGGATCGCTGTAATCGACCGTCTCGATGCCCTTCACGCCGTGCGCATTCGCGTCAGCGACTACGATGCCTTCGCCCGCGAGCTCTCCTCCTCGACTCGTGATTATGTCGCCATCACCTCAAACGCCATTCTCGCGACCCCGACTCCGCCCCGTGAGGACCGCGTCGCCCGAGACGCCGTGCCCGTCGGTGGCTCCCTGCTGGCCAGCCTAGGCGTGAGATCCGATAACTCCGCGTGGGGCCGCGGTGTCACCATCGCGGTGTTGGATGGCGGCGTCTTGAACGACACGGCCTTCGGCGCACGCCTGCGCCAGCTCGACATCGGCTATGGCCTGATCGGCGGCGGCACCGATGGCTCGCACGCCACCTCGGTCGCAGCCCTCGCCGCCGGAGGTTCCTCCGACGCTACCGGCGTAGCCCCGTCCTCTTCGCTGCTCAGCATACGGGTCACCGGAACAGATGGTGCCAGTGATATCTTCTCGGTCGCACGCGGCATCTACGCCGCCGTCGATGCCGGGGCCAGCGTCATCAACGTCAGTCTCGGCGGCTATGCCACCTCGGTCGTGCTCTCCGAAGCCGTGGACTACGCACTCGCCGCCAACGTCGCCGTCGTGGCCTCCGCCGGCAATGATCAGGCCGCGCACCTCGTCTGGCCCGCCGCTTACACCGGAGTCGTATCCGTAGGCGCGGTTGATGGCATCGGCAGGCAAGCGATTTTTTCCAACTCGGGCCCCTCGCTCCAACTCACTGCGCCCGGCTACGCCATCCGCACCGTCGGTGCCGGAGGTTCGCGGGTTTTGTTCAGCGGCACCTCCGCCAGTGCCCCGGTCGTAGCCGGCTCCATCGCTGCCCTGCTCTCGCTCACCCCTGGCCTCAACGCCCTGCAGGCCGCCGATCTGCTCGCCACCTACTCGACCGATGCCGGTCCCGCCGGACCCGATCCCGATTATGGTCGCGGCACCCTGAACCTCGACCGCGCGTTGAATCGCGGCAACGCCTCCGGCTCCATCGCGAAGAAACCGTAAGCCGCCCGCGCCGCGTTCAGCTTTTACCAAATCTCCGCATCAGTTCGCCCTGACTTAGCTCGATATGCGTCGGCCTTCCACCGGGGCTGGTATGCGGCGCACGACAGGCAAAGAGCGTCGTAACCAAGGCGCGCAACTCCTCCGGCCCCGCTTGCGCCGGCAAACGCACCGCCCGCGCCGCCGCCAACCGCGCCAGCTGCTCGCGAGCCACCTCCACATTGCGCTCCGGTGAAACGCCGTCGCGAAATCCGTCCAGCAAATCGCGCAGGCACGCCTCCGCATCCATCGGCGGCAATACCGCCGGCACCCCCTCTAACCGGAACGTATGCCGGCCGAATTCAGCCACATCAAACCCGTGCGCGGCCAAAAAAGGCAACCGGTCCTTGAGCAGCGCAGCGCCCACCGGGTCCAGCTCCAAAACGACCGGCAGCAGCAAACGTTGCGTCAACACCGCACCGGCCGAAAACTGCGCGCCCAACTCCTCGAACACAATGCGCTCCTGCGCTCCGCGCCGGTCCAGCAGCACCAGTCCCGCAGGGGTTTCAAACAGCGCATATACGCCGTGCGCCAGCCCGATGGGCTTCCATCTCGCAGCCAGCGTTGTATCCGTCGCGATATGACGCGGTGCCACCGGCAAGGCAGCCGCGGGAAAAACTGAAACGGCAGGCGGACGAGCGGAAAATGCGACCGGTGGAGCCGCCGGTGCAGAGGATGCGGATGGGGCCGCACTCATCATTCTCGCCACCGCCACCTCAGCCCTGCGCTCCTCGCCCGAGCTGACCACGGGCGGCGGGGCCTCGCGCTCGCCTCCGGCCTCTGCCCGAAGTCGTGCCAGCACACTTCTAATCACAAAAGAACGCACCGACGCCTCGCTCCTGAAACGCACCTCCCGTTTCGACGGGTGCACATTCACGTCCACCGCCGACGGATCGATTTCCAAAAAAACGAACGCGGCCGGATAGCGTCCCTTCGGGAGCACCTCGTGGTAACTTTCAATCAAACCGTAGCTGAGTGTGCGGCTATCCACCGGACGACGATTTACATAGGTGATCGTCTCGTGGCGGGTGGAGCGTCCGCCCGTGCCGGGTCGAGCGATGAGGCCGTGCAAGCGCATGCCCCCTTCGCTCGCGTCGATGACCATGAGTTGCTCCGCCAGCTGCCGGCCGAAAATCTCGCCCACCCGGTCCGCCAGCCCGGGGCAGGTTGGGGAACGGAAGACCACCCGGCCATCCTCGATCAAAGTGAACGCCGCCAGCGGCGAGGCGAGAGCGTGCAGACGCACCGCCGCCACGATATGCGCGGCCTCGGTGGCGTCGGCTTTAAGAAACTTACGACGAGCAGGAACCGAATTAAAAAGCTGCGTCACCTCGATGCGCGTGCCTTGAGCCCGCCCGCAATCGCGCACATGCACGATACGTCCGCCGTTCACCACGATCTCGGTGCCTCCGGCCGCGCCGGCCTCACAAGTCTGCAGCGAAAAACGCGACACGCTGGCGATGGACGGCAACGCCTCGCCACGAAAGCCGAAGGTGGCCAGCCGATCAAGGTCGCCAGCCTCCGCTATTTTACTCGTCGCATGGCGCTCGAGCGCGAGCAACGCATCCTCGCGCGTCATGCCGATGCCATTGTCCTCGATGCGCATGAGCGCCCGTCCGCCGTGGCTGAACTCGACCTCGACACGCGTGGCGCCGGCATCGAGCGCATTCTCCACCAGTTCCTTAACGACCGCGGCGGGTCGCTCCACCACCTCGCCGGCGGCGATTTGATTGGCGACACGGTCGGGAAGAATGCGGACCTTGGCCATGCACGGAGATGACGACAGGCCGGCCTACTCTGCGAGGAGCTTGGTCCAGCGTGCAGTCTGCTTCTTGATTTGCGCCGGGCCGGGCATGCCGGTTCCGCGCCGCTTGGCCATCGCGCGTTTGAGGTCAAAAACCTCCGCCCAATCGTCACCGTAACCGGCATGGCATTTTTTCACGTCGGCAGTAGCGAGCTGGTTGAGTGGCTTGCCCTGCACTTCGGCGAGTTTAACCACCGCACCGACGGCGTGGTGGGCCTCCCGGAAAGGCACGCCGCGCTCGACGAGATAATCGGCCAGATCAGTCGCCAGTAAGGCCGGATCAGATACGGCGGCGGCGCACTTGGCCGGGTTGACTGTGATGCCGGCCAGGGTGCCGGCCAGCACTTCGGCCGAGATGGCAACGGTGTCAAAGGTATCGAACACCGGCGGTTTGTCCTCCTGGAGGTCACGGTTATAGGTGAGCGGCAGACCCTTCACCATGGTCAGTAGCGCTGAGAGATTACCCACCAGACGACCCGATTTGCCGCGCAGAAGCTCGCAGGAATCGGGGTTTTTCTTTTGCGGCATCAGCGAGGAACCGGTGCAGAACGCATCGGGCAACTCAATGAACTTAAACTCCGCGCTCGACCAAAGAATGAGGTCCTCCGCAATGCGCGAGGCATGAATGCCGAACATCGCTCCGGCGGATGCGAATTCAAGGAAAAGATCGCGGTCGGCGACGGTGTCCATCGAGTTTTGGGTGACGCGCGGGCGGCCTTTTTCATCTACGAAACCGAGCTGCACGGCGGTGAATTCCCGATCGATGGGCAGGGTGGTGCCGGCGATGGCTCCGGCGCCAAGAGGGCACCAGTTGGCGTGCTTGGCGACGGAAACGAAGCGCGAGTAGTCGCGGTCAAGCATCTCCATCCAGGCGAATAAATGGTGGGCCAGAAACACCGGCTGCGCGCGCTGGAGGTGGGTGTAGCCGGGTATGAGCACGGCGCCGTCACGCACCGCGAGAGCAAGCAAGGCGCGCTGGGCTGAACGGATGCGGAGCTGGACTTCGGCGCAGGCCCATTTGAACCAGAGCCGCATATCCGTCGCGACCTGGTCGTTGCGTGAGCGGGCGGTGTGAAGCTTGGCTGCGGCAGGCACGCGCTGGGTAAGCGCCTGCTCGATGTTCATGTGCACATCTTCGAGCTGCAGGCTCCACTCGAACTTTCCTGCATTCACCTCGGCAAGAATGGCCCCGAGTCCGGCGTGAATCGCGTCGCGCTCCCTGGCGGTGATGAGTCCGACATGAGCAAGCATGGCGGAGTGTGCCTTGCTCCCCGCGATGTCGAAGGGCGCTAGCCGCTTATCGAAGGATACGGACTCGCTGAAGTTCTGCATCAATGCCGCCGGACCGCTGGAGAAGCGCCCGCCCCATGTAGCCTGAGATTTTTTCGCCATAAAGCGCCGAGCACACGCGCCAGAGCTCCCCTCGGCAACGCGAAATCCAGCCCTCACCCCATCTTGAGCGGTATTCCATACGAACGGCACTCTCGACCGGCCAATAGTCAATCAATGATTAACAAAGACGTTGACGATAAGATGTGAGGTGCGCCAAGTCGCGTCAGGACTCCCAATGGAACACGATTTCTTTCTGCACCTCCGGGTGGAGGCTTCGGTGCACAGGGCAACCGTGAGCGGCGCGCTCCAACTCGCCGTCCGGAACCGAACGTGCACTGGCAGGCAACCAGAAGGTCGCTACGAGGCGGGCGATGCTACGCGGCGGATTGGCGGTCATTTCTTTGGTCACTTCGTAACGAACCAGACCAAGCTCATGCCCGTGTTTGCGCGCCATCAAAGCCATGGTGGTGGCAATGCAAGTGGCGTAAGCGGTCGCCACCAGATCAGTCGGCGAAAAAGCAGCACCGCGTCCCTGGTTATCACACGGAGCGTCGGTGGCGAGCGTGTTGCCCGAGGGTTCATGCGTGGCGGTGCAGTGTAGCTCGCCCTCATAGATTCCGGTGATTTTTATCATACGCGGAAATTCCTGCCGCCGTGCCAATATGGCGAGCAAGAATGCCACGCCCGGCAGAGGCGTGGTTGCGGTCCCTAGTTCCTGAAAACAACCGTGAGGTCAAGAGACTGGTGTTGGGGTGGAGGTGCTAAGGCTGCTTAACCAAGCCGCAAAATCCCATGCAAAAGCCATTGGAATGCGCCATCGGAAAGATGCCGGAGGAATTGCCTTGCGCGGAAGGTCCAGTTTTTGGCTCATCTAAAGTATGCTTTGGGCCGGTAGCTCAGTTGGATAGAGCAGCGACCTTCTAAGTCGCTGGTCGCGAGTTCGACTCTCGCCCGGCTCACCATTTCCCTCCTCGACCCTCAAGGCCTCGTAATAATCGCTATCCCCGGAGGGGCAGCAGATGGGTGCTCGACCTTCCAGTCGGAGGACAATTGGGCAACAAACCATGATACACCGTTCTCTTCATCCCACTCGGGTATCTCATAGAGTTTAGCGTTGTTTATGATCAAAATACCGCCCGGGCAGAGTCGGTTAAGTAGCGGGGTTGAGTATCTTTTCCAATCGGCCGTCGAGTTGCCGTGAAAGTCCACTACGATCAGCTCGAAGTCCGGACCGGGAGTCGCAAGATAACGCATCGCATCATCAACGACGACCACTACATCCATCCCTGCCAAATTGGTTGCTGCACCACGATCCTGATGATCCACCGTGGTCACACAACACCCTGTGGCGGCCAGCATGGCGGTGAGGCGACCGCGCGAAGTGCCGATCTCAAGAATCGATTTGCCCGAAAATGATCTCGCCCGGTCTACGATGATCCGAGCGCATTCGTCTGGAATACTCCAACCGGGCACGCCCCATTGCCCCTTGGCACCCAGCCAGTGAAATCGCGCAATCTCATCAACCTTAGTTGCGGAGAACACGACGCCTTCTGAAGTAAGTTTTTCAAAGTGCGGATTAGTCATGCGAAACGCATGCCCAAAGTGGTAACCCCATGCCCGCTTCAAATCACCGCTCTTTCCGAAATCGAGATGCTCTTCGAAGGCCCGTCCAAAAGGAAATTCATGCAGAGGAATGGGCTGTGGCCGCAGCACCTGAAAAGTGGCGGCGATAACGCCCTGCTCACACATATCACGGCAGCCATCGTGCTTCGGGTGCAAAGGACGACGCTTGAGCACGTCGAGCAGTTGCCTCATGTAGCGCAACTTTGGAGTTAATGAGATCAGCCCGGAGTAGAGCTTAAGTTTCTGTTCAACCTCTGCGACGTAACGGCCATACATGAGGTCAGGTCGGCAAAGGTCGTCCTGACTTACCCTTAATCGATCTCCTCCTCGCGCCCAGGCATCGAACCATTCTGGTTTTCCAGTGATCACCATGTCACCGTCTAGCACCCACTCCGGCGCATCCGGACGCACACGCTCGGGAAACCATTTCCACCAATAACCAAATCGTTCCGGCGCACACCCTGCCCGCTCTAAAAGTCGCGCCAAATCAGGATTATCCCGTTTCGCCAGCGGCCACCACTCGACTGGTTGCACCGACCACTCCATGATAGACCTCACCCGTGCCGCGTCTATTCCTATGGTGCAGATACAGTAGTCGACTTCGGCTCCAAATAGTCGTGTCGCCTGACCGATCGCCGCCTTTGTGACAACATCGTCCAGCCCGTCAGCCTTAATCCAGCGAATTACCGGACGAGTGCCGGCGGAGAATCGCCGCCGCCGGTATTTTTTAGCGAACCTTATATCCTGCCTGGCTAATTCTGCCGCACGTGTGACATGCCTAAAACCGATCACACCGGACAAACGTCTAAAAATGGAGCCGATAAAAAACCGAAGCATAGTGCGAAAGCGGAGTGGGCCGCAGGGATTGTTAGCTAGAGTATGCTCATAGAGGAGAGCGTCACCCGGTAAATGTCGCGGCACTGGCAAAATTAGGCCCGTTTAAAATACGCGCCTCCGCATGGTGTTTTCACATTTTAAACCCGAAATTCGAAGTCCATCGTCGTGATCAGGCGCAAGCCGCCTGGCATCTGCGCGATCGTTCACCCAGTCGATGCACCAGTCAGTGCAACTCGGGGATTCACAAACACCCCTCTACTTCAGCCTAATGCCCCATCAAATCGGCTCCATCATCGGATTTCGGGTTAAATATTTCGATAAAAACTGGCGAACTCGTTTTGATTCATGGTCAATTTACCATGTCCGAGTCACTTCCGTCCTGCCCTTACCTACCCACTCCTCCGCAAGAGATAGATCATCGCCATTTGCGAGCTCACGGCACTTCGCGTAATGCTGCGTTTTATATGGCATGCTTGGAATACGGACAAGTTCTGTGGATGCGCGGCTTTGCCGCCCGAGCCGTTCTATGCTTGGATCGTGCGATGGGGGCCGATCTGCGCGGGGATGAATCCGAGCTGCAAAGCAACCCGATCCCCTACGCGGCGATGGCATGGTTTTTAACCCACACTCCGCCACATGTCTTCATCGGCAACCCGCGCGTGCATTTCCAGCACTACGCCGACAGGATGAATGAACCCCGTCGCGAGCAACGTCGTTGGCGTGCGTGGGCCTGCTGGGCGCTCGCTAGGTCGATCCATCCCGAATGGCCTCCGGACGCACGGCACACTGTCATTGAGCCAAACGAAACGACTATCGCCAATCAGTTGGACCTGCACGGGCTGCCCGGAGAGCGGGCGCATTGGACGTCCATTTTATATTTAGACAAAACCCTAGCCTAGAGATGGTTTCTTAATGGAATCCCGTAAACGATTCATTCATTGAATACGCTTTATCGCACAGCGCCTCGATTGAAGCGCCCGATCGCTTTTAAAACCTACAGACAACGTTCGGCCGAGAGATGTCGACTGAGAGGGGCAAATAGCTAGGCCCGCCAGGACATTGTGCTAGTGCTCAATGTCAAAAGCAGCTCATAGGAACGCGAATATAGCTGATCCTTTAGAAAAATGGAGAAACATGCGCCCCGCTTTTTCCTCTGTGGCACGCGATAAATCAGCTAAGCGTGGCTCCGAACATTCACGACCAACGATCTGCGGACCGCGATCTTTGCCGGTTTGAAAGCCGTCCTGCGCGATACCACCAAAAAACGTTATTACCGTTATCTAGTGACTTAGATGACCAAGCTGCCAATCGAATGGACAACCAGCCTACATCTCCGATCGGTGCTTGGAAAAAACGCGTGGTTTAGACGCAAACGACAAGGCAGGCTCAATTCGCCACGCTTTTAGCCGCTTCTTTTACCGCGCCGATGAAATCAGCGAGCGGAACAGGTTTGAGAAGATAACGAAAGACCGCCGCCTCATTCACCGCACGCAACATCATCTCTGGTTTCATGTAACCGGTCAGAAGCAAGCGGGCCATCCCCGGATACTCCTCGCGGGCCCGAACCAGGAAACTCAGACCGTTTCCGCCGGGCATCATGTGGTCGGCAACCACTACTTTGTAGCTACGAGTATGTAACAGGGCCTGCGCGTCTTTGACTGAAGAAGCTGTGCTTACCTCAAAATGAGGCGACAATGCCGAACGATACATTTCGAGAATCGGGACTTCGTCATCGACCAGCAGTATGGCATCTTTAACAGGTGCCGAAACGGTAGGGTTGCCTTGAATCATACAGACAGCACATAATACATTTTGTAGGTGTGAAGCAATCTGTTAAGAATATTTCTTTCCAACGCTTGTCCGCCATTGCACCCAGCACTTAAGTCTGCTTATAAACTACACCAGTTATGGATGCCGCTACACTCTCTGTCGCCTTAATCTCCGGTAGACAACTCACACCGCTTGATATTTTAGCCGCCCCTGCTGTTTGGCTAACCCCAAACGATGCGGGAAACACCCCGCTTCATTTGGCCGCCAGGCATGCGAGACTGGATCTGGTCCCCGAAGAACTGTTTACCCCGGAGCCCTTCCAAATACGGAACCTAGCAGGCTACACCCCTCTTCACCATGCTTTCATGGTCAGCCAAACGCCTGATTTGCTGCCCCCCCGCTTGCTCATGCATGATTTGCTTAAGCAAACCAGCAATGCAGGCTTTTCAGTCTATCACGTAGCCGCAGCCCATGGCCACCTTGGCTTACTCTCATACTCGATCCTTACCCCTGAGCTCCTGACTATTCGAACACACTTGGGGAACACCTTTCTCCATGAGGCCGCGGAGGCAGGCTACCTCGCAGAGGTTCCGCCAGTGTTCTTTAACAAAGCAGCCTTTGCGTTGACCAATATCGCAGGTGAAACACCTCTGCATACGGCCGCGATTAATGGTTACCTGAACCAGGTCCCGCGGGCCTTGCTCACACCAGAAACATTGGCCGCATGCACCACTCTAGGCGATACCGTTTTACACGCAGCCGCAGCTGAAGGTTATATCGATCAAATCCCTGCTGAACTGATCACCGCCGAAGCTTTGGCCCGCAAGAATCAATCCGGACTCACTCCGGTGGATGTAGCTAAGTTAAAAAACCACTTGAATCAGATACCGCCTCATCTTCGACCATCAGAGTCCGCACCTGTGAAAAGCTATACTCACCATGGCTTTCCCGGCACCAGCAGCACACCGCCCATTTAATTTCGCCTGCCGGCGATAACAGGCCGATTGTTCGGGCAAAAAGCTGCATAGGAAATCGTCGTCAAGTTGCACCAAGGCCTGCCCGCTAAGGCCCTGAGCCCTGCGTAACACGCACGCATATGTGCCCTAGCCACTTCATTTGGCTTCCCTCCTTTCCCCTGCCCGTTTTCCATCAACCTTTCCTTCCACATGAGCAATACAACCATCACCAGCATCACTGCCCGCGAAATCATTGATTCCCGCGGCAATCCCACCGTCGAGGTCGACGTCATTCTCGCCGACGGCTCCCTTGGTCGCGCCGCCGTTCCTTCCGGCGCCTCAACCGGAGAGCACGAGGCCCACGAGCTGCGCGACGCCGACGTATCAGTAAAGCAACTACCCAAGGGTATCAACGGTAAAACCCGTTTTCTCGGCAAGGGCGTTCTCGGCGCTGTTGGCAATGTAAAGCAGGTCATCGCCCCGGTCCTTGTCGGTCATGATGCCCTCGATCAGATCTACATCGATCAACTCATGCTAAAGCTCGATGGCACCAAGACCAAGTCTAAGCTCGGTGCGAATGCCATCCTGGGTGTATCGCTCGCCACCGCCCACGCCGCCGCAAACGCACTCGGCCAACCCCTCTATAAATACCTCGGCGGCCCTAATGCAAAGGTCCTTCCCGTTCCGATGATGAACATCATGAACGGCGGCGCTCATTCCGATGCCCCTATCGATTTCCAAGAGTTCATGATCCGTCCGATCAACTTCGATACCTTTTCCGAAGCCCTCCGCGCCGGCGCCGAGGTGTTCCATAACCTAAAGAAGGTCCTAAAGGCCAAGGGGCTTGCCACCGCCGTGGGCGACGAGGGCGGTTTCGCGCCCAAGCTCGCCTCCACGACCGACGCTCTCGACGCCATAGCCGAGGCGGTGAAGGGTGCAGGTTACAAGCTCGGCAAGGATATTACTCTGGCACTCGACGTGGCCGCCTCCGAATTCTACGACAAGAAGACCGGTAAATATGTCTTCAAAAAATCCAACGGTCAGCAGTTCACCGGCGATGAGTTCGTATCCTATTATAAGGATCTCTGCGCCAAATACCCGATCGATTCAATTGAAGACGGATGTGCCGAAAACGACTGGGCGACCTGGAAGAAACTAACCAACGCCCTGGGCGACAAAATCCAACTTGTCGGCGATGATCTTTTCGTGACCAACGTAGAGTTCCTAAAGAAGGGCATCGCCACCGGCACTGCCAATTCGATCCTGGTCAAGGTCAACCAAATCGGCTCCCTCACCGAGACTCTCGACGCCATCGAGTTGGCGCATAAGAACAACTACACCGCCGTCATCTCCCACCGCTCAGGCGAGACGGAAGACGTCACCATCGCAGATATCGCAGTTGCGACCAATGCCGGCCAGATCAAAACCGGTTCCGCCTCGCGCACCGACCGTGTAGCAAAATACAACCAGCTACTCCGCATCGAGGAAGAGCTCGGATCTACCGGCATTTACGCCGGCCGCCTCTAATTAATACATCGGTAAGCCGCTTAGCCGCAAACGAAAGGACTCCTTAATCGGAGTCCTTTTTTTGCGCTATCGGTTGTTTCATGTCCCAAGTTCTATCCATCATGTTCGTGTTTTCATAAGCACGATATGCACCCGACAAGACTTTGTCCGATAAAGTCGGGCAAGGGTGCTTCGAAATCGTTGCCGCAACTACGAGCTTGGCGGGCGATGCAGATTAATTTTCGAACACCTCGGAGTAGTGCTTGTGGAATCGAAAAGGGCGGACGCCTCACCCGCATCCGCGATCTATCAACTTAAGCGCCAGACTGATTGGCGGTGTTCAGCGAGTCCATTTTAACGCCGACGTCCAAATCAACCTTTTTCGCGCAACGACTTCCGAGATCACCCACTTAGCTCTTGGTCATAGTATTCGTTTTTGCCGGGAATCCGCCCGCCGCTTGCACTTATCTCACCAACTACCATGCGACGGCAGTCCCAAATCCACCGGAATCGCTCGACCGGTTTAACCCGAATGACCTCAATTGCCTGCTGACAGATTTCAGTATGCCGGGTATGAACGGCCTCGAACTTGCGAACGTCATACGCACTATTCGCCCATATCTTCCAGTCGTTATCATGACAAGATTCCTCCACGCCCATGATCTGGCACCTCTGCGCGAATCAGAGTTCCACTACCTGATCAATAAACCATTTTCATTAGAGACTCCGGCCACCAAACGGCACAAGTTTCCCGCTCTGATGCAGCACTGCCCCTGCGCCAACACGACTAAAACGAAATCCTCTTAAATCGTTTCCCCGGAATGCCTGCGCCAAAACTAATCATCGCCGTCTGCACCGCCAACATCTGCCGCAGCCCCATGGCCGAGGCACTTTTAAGACACGCGTTACGTGCCGAACCCGAGCCGCTCCGCTCCTGCAAGGTTATATCGGCGGGTGTCGCCGCCCAAACAGGAACCAAGATGTCGGAAAACTCCCGCAGTGCCTTAAAAAAAGTAGGGCTAAGGGTAGATGAACACCGCAGTCAGTTACTTAATCAAGACCTCGCCGACCGTGCCGACCTGATCCTCTGTATGACCGAGAGCCACCGCGCAGTCATCCAATTTTCACTCAAATCTCCGCCCAACAACATTTTTCTATGGCGTGAATTCATGCCCAAAGGGGTCGAAAAAGAGATTGGCGACCCCTACGGCGGTTCATTAGCACACTATGAAGCGTGTCGCGACGAGATGGTCGAAGCATTGCCTTCGCTTCTCGCCTTCCTGCGAAGCATGTAAACTCCCTAGGCATTATGCATTTTCCGAAGCACATTGCCGCTTAAGTAATCCGATATTCGGAAGCAGGCAGCTTGACCTTACTCCGCCGACTCATCGACTCATTACCTTCTCCATGTCACTCAACGCTACCTCCCTCCAGAATCTCGACCCAGAGATCTACGCAGCCATAGTCGCAGAGTTCAATCGCCAGCAGAGCCATATTGAACTCATCGCTTCGGAAAACTTCACCTACCCGGCCGTGCTTGAGGCACAGGGAAGCGTGCTAACGAATAAATACGCAGAGGGCTATCCGGGGAAACGTTGGTATGGCGGCTGCGAGTTTGTAGACAAAGTCGAGCAACTCGCCATCGACCGGGCAAAGGTTCTCTTCAGTGCCGAGCACGCAAATGTCCAACCGCACTCGGGTTCCCAGGCGAATTTTGCCGTCTATACTGCCGTCTTGCCGCTTGGTGCAAAGATACTGGGCATGAATCTCAGTCACGGTGGCCATCTGACCCATGGTAATCCGGCCAATTTCTCCGGTAAACAGTATCAGTTTATTCAATACGGAGTGCGCGAGGATACCGGCCTTATTGACTATGAGGAACTCGCCGCCGTCGCCCTGCGCGAGAAGCCGGCCATGATTACCGTTGGCGCATCCGCCTACTCCCGCGTGATCGATTTTGCGCGCATGGGCGACATCGCCCGCTCAGTCGGCGCCTT
Organism: Verrucomicrobia bacterium IMCC26134; assembly: GCA_000972765.1. GTDB lineage: Bacteria > Verrucomicrobiota > Verrucomicrobiia > Opitutales > Opitutaceae > IMCC26134_A. Next base: position 1,891,803 of record CP011265.1, read on the forward strand.
TCTTTTCGCTGATATCGCCCATATCGCCGGTCTAGTGGCTTCAGGCGTTCACCCCTCGCCCTTCCCTCACGCCGACTTCGTGACGACCACCACCCACAAGACTCTGCGCGGTCCTCGTGGCGGGCTCATTCTTTGCAAGGCAGCCCACGCCAAGGCAATTGACTCTGCCGTTTTCCCTGGCGGTCAGGGAGGTCCGCTCATGCACGTTATCGCGGCTAAGGCCGTGGCATTTCAAGAGGCGCTTAAGCCTGATTTCAGGACCTATTCCGAGCAGGTGATAAAAAATAGTCGCGCCTTGGCCAACGCGTTCCTCGGATTAGGCTACAAGATCGTTTCTGGCGGCACCGATAATCACCTCTTTCTGATCGATCTACGCCATAATCTTCCTGAGCTCACAGCGAAAAAGGCTCAGGAGACCCTGGATCTAGCACATATTACCTTAAACAAGAACACGGTGCCCTTTGAAACGCGCTCTCCGTTTCAAGCTTCGGGTATCCGCATAGGCACGCCCGCCATCACTTCCCGAGGCTTGGTCGAAGCGGATGCCCCCGTGATCGCACAAGCAATCGATACGGTGCTCAAAGCTATAGGCACCGACCGGGAAACGGCAGCCTTAGGTGAGGCCAAGGCATTGGTGGCCAGCTTGGCGACTAAATACCCCCTGCCCTATCGCAAACCCTGAACGGTCTGGTCTGTCCATAACAAGACTCGCTTAGTCCACGAGCCCCGAGGGCGGGAGGCCAATCTTGCTTGAGGTGTGCTTGTCAACGTGCACACGCCACCAGATATTATAAATTTACGCATTGCTTCGAGACTACAACTCGGAGCGCTAGCATTTACTTTATCGATTTGGCACTCCACTGCCCGAGCCTTTCCGAACCCTAATTCCGTTAAACTTTACCAGTAAAGTATTAATGTATTTTTAGCGTTCGGTAAATCCAGCGGGCAAGCGAAATAAATCATCGGCAAGCGACTCCGCCTGAAGCGTGACAGCTTGCATAGTAACCCGAGCCTGAGTCGTCGTGACCTCCATCTTTAAGGGAACACCGACTATATCGCGCATAAAAGCATTTTCGCTGCCGTGTTCGCTGAACTTCAATTTAGCCAATGCGCTGGTATCGATCCCATCAACCTCCGTGCTGGCCCACACCACATAGGTAGAAGGTTTTTCATGCGTAGTTGAATCTTTATTCAAAACTACGACGTATTTTGTGCATGCGTATCCGAGTATTGTCAGCGAGTCGTTGGTTTTCGTGATCTTGTATGTCGTCTTTTCTGCTGATCCTAGCGCCTTATCCTCGGGGAGTTTAAGATAGGTGTGCGCTTTGCGATCTATCATGTAGCGAACAGGAATTGCAGGCAGATTCAGGACTTCGACTGGCATGGGGCCTCCATCAACTACGGATAGTGTTTTACCTGCCTTTGTCCGTAATAAAAAAGCCTTCGGAAACATGTTATCGAATGGGTTTACGCTGCCTGACTTCGATTTATTTATCATCGCCATTTGCTGCTCCATCATGGCCTTCATCTGCGGATTTTGAGCCATCATCGCCTGCATCTCAGGATCCGCCATGGCTCCTTGAGCGTCATTCATCTGGGCCAGCATCTTCGGGTCGCTCACCTGTTTCTCGGCGTCGACCATTTCTTTCTTCATGGCAGGGTCGGTAATCTCTATAGACATGGTCCAACGCAACGTGCCCTCAAAGTCGGTTGCGTGCAGAACAAGTGGGCTTCCCCCGATAAAACGGACACTAGTTGGGCTAGATTTTACTTTTGTTAGTTGAGGTTGGATTCGTAGTCGAGGGGGCTTTTAAAGCCGAGGGACGAGTGAAGGCGTATTCGGTTATAGAAGCTCTCGATGTAGTCGAAGATGGCGGTGGTGGCTTCGCTGCGGGTGGCGAAGCGGCGGCGGTAGATCAGCTCATGTTTGAGCGTGCTCCAGAACGACTCCATTGTAGCGTTGTCGTAACAGTTACCCCGGCGGCTCATGGAGGCGATGCAACCGTGGCCGGACAAGGTGGAGCGATAGGCTGCGCTGGCATACTGACAGCCACGATCCGAGTGATGAAGCAGGCCTGCGCCCGGCCGGCGTTTTCGCAAGGCCATGTGCAGGGCGGCCAGCGGGAGCGCTGTCTCCAGGCTCGATCCCATGGCCCAGCCGATCAATCGGCGGCTATAAAGGTCGAGCACTCCGGCCAAGTATAACCAGCCTTCGCCGGTTTCGACATAGGTGATATCGGTGACCCACACTTCGTCGGGCTTGGTGGGGACGCTTGCCTTTGGCAGCAGGTTTGGGGCGATAGGCTCGTTGTGCGCGCTGTCGGTGGTTCGAACCCGATACCGGCGGGCCTGTCGACCGTGCAGTCCGGCTTCTTTCATCAAGCGGGCCACGCGGTTGCGGCCTACCGCTTCGCCTTGCTTGTGCAGGGCCACCGTCACCCGCGGACTCCCATATGTGCCACGCGAGTCCTTGTGCACCCTGGCGATCTTTGCCCTGATCGCTTTGGTTTTAAGTGCACGAGCCGAGGCCCGCGCGCTTTGCCATTGGTAGTAACCACTGCGCGAGACTTCCAGCACCTCGCACATCGTTTTGGTCGGATGTTCGTGGCTCATCGCTTTAATCCGGGCATACCGCTGTGCGATGGTTCGGAGAGGATGCCCGCAGCTTTTTTTAGGATGTCCCTCTGCTCGGTGATCCTCGCCAGCTCTTGCCGCAGTCGTTCGTTCTCGGCCTGCAACACCTCCTTGCTATCGGACGGGGCAGCCAGCCCGGCGGCCCGGGCTGGCTGCCCCGTCCGATTCCAGTCGTAGAGCTGAAACACACTGATTCCCAGCTCCCGGGCAGTCAGCTCCGCTGACCTCCCGCTTTGCTTCCACATGCGCACTGCTTGCTGACGAAACGCTTCGTCGTGCCTTGGTGGCTTCATTCCTGTCTGCTTTTGTTCTTTCATCGTTGAGTCTTTCTTTAGTGGCTCAACTCGTGTCCGTCGATTCGGGGCAACCTCAAAGACAGCTCATTGCTATGAGGGTGAACCAACGGACTGTTTGAAAGTTATTCATGGAAGATAGGGTTTAGTGCCCAATAAAAGAGAGATACGCTCCCGTTACGAGACGTGTTTTCAAAACTCAATTAGATACCATAAACTCAGACTCAGTTAAGAACTCGATTTTATGGTAAACGACCAGGGTCTGCCGAAACAGGCACCAAAAATTTAAATCAAAATATGGATATTCTAGGGTGCATTAATCGGGCCGAAATAACGGATACATTATTCTTGAATTTGAGGCAACGGATCGTGCTTACCCAAGATAAAAGCAATTGGACTCAGGATGAGGTGGCGAAGCGTTTCCGACTTTAGTTAGATATGGTTAAGATGCTATCGAAGCCAAAAGCGCCGGACAGGAGATCGGAGCGCGACATCGGTTTACGAAAGGAGGCCGCATTTGCCTACCCAAGCCCATTAAGGAACTCAAATATTTGGTAGCAAGGGAGCCGCATACTATGTTGGCCGAGGTTAAGTTGCGTCTCGGCCTCGCTTGCACGATTGAGCCGAACCAACATATCCTATTAAAGAAAATGATTTTAAGAAATACCACCCCGCGTCGGGGCGAAGAAGCAGGTGAGGTAAAAGAAGATTTCGGGAGTAAGATGAGCAGCCCAAAGGTCGATGATCGCGACCGAAGCGAGATTGTAGCGGAGCGTTTTTTGCGCGCTAAGTTGAAGAAGTGCTGGTAGCTAGTGACGGCGGTGGTGGTGGGCGTTCTGGGATTGAAACGGGCGGGTGGCGACCAGACCGGTGATGGTGCCGTGGACGCCGTCCTCGCGGTAGCGCGCACCGTTTCGCCGTCAAACTAGGTGGCGAAATGCGACTTAATTGGACTAGGCCGTCTCCGCGGTCCACTTCATTAAAACTTACTCACCCAACTTTAATCCCATCGAGATAGTGAGCAGCAAGGTGGCGCTTAACCCGCACAAGACTAAGGCACTCAAAGACCGGATTTTTTCGTCGCCTTCGCCTCAGCCTTGGCCCGCGTCACACCTCAAAATGCCTCTGGATAGTGCACTCCTTACTGATATAGTATTTATTTAAAAAAAATTAGCTTTTTGCAGATTGCACGAAGCGCTCTATCCTGTCGCAAGCCACGATGAGTTGTTCGTAGCCTGTAGCGAAGCAAGCGCGCACATGGCCAGTGCCGTTGACCCCGAAAGCGGTGCCCGGCACAACCGCAACTTTCTGCTCCCTTAACAAGCCGACCGCAAAATCTTTTTCAGTCATGCCAATACCCTGCGTGCTCGGGAATGCGTAAAAACTCCCGCGGGGCGAGTGACAGGTGAGACCTATCTCGTTAAAACGGCGCACAACGAGATCTCGTCGACAATGATACTGGTCACGCATTTCACACACGTTTTCCCAGCCGTTTTGCAAGGCTTCAAGCGCGGCCTCTTGGGCGATAATCGAAGCACACATCATGGAGTATTGGTGCACTTTCATCATCGCGTCGATTAGTGTTTCGGGGCCGCAGGCGTAACCAATACGCCAGCCGGTCATAGCGAAGGCCTTCGAAAACCCATGCAGGAAAATCGTGCGCTCTTGCATGCCGGGTAGGCTGGCTATGCTAGTGTGAGTGCCGTCAAAGGTCAGCTCGGAATAAATCTCATCACTCAATACGAGCAGATCCTTTTCGCGACAGAAGGCGGCGATGGCCTCCAGTTGAGTGCGGTCACATGTGCCCCCCGTGGGATTACACGGGAGATTTAGCATAAGGATTTTACAGCCAGGAACCCACGCTGCACGTAGGGCCTCGGCGGTCAGAGCGAAATTATCCTTGGCGTAGGTAGGCACCGCCACGCCCACTGCATGCACAAGCGAAATGCTCGGGTGATACGACACGTAACAAGGTTGATGATACATCACCTTGTCTCCGATGTTGCAGAAAGCGCGAAAGGCGAGATCGAGCGCCTCTGATACGCCAACCGTGATGATAACCTGGTCCTCTGGACGATAGTTCACTCCGAAGTGATCGGTCACGTAGGTCGAGACCGCGCGGCGTAACTCGATCATACCCAGATTCGATGTGTAATAGGTCTTGCCCTCTTCGAGGGCAGTTATGGCGGCCTTTCGAACATGCCAAGGCGTCACGAAATCGGGCTCTCCGACACCGAGTGAGATGACGTCTTGGCCCTTCATTTTGGCCACTAATTCAAAAAAATCACGGATACCGCTGCGCGGGAGGCTGGCCACGTGGCCGGCCACCCAGCGGTTGCTGGGAGTGCTCATGGGAATTGTTTTAGCTTAAGGGCTAACGTTGAGGCGATCGCTAGATCCATCGGAACCTTCGAGCTGAAAACCACCTTCTTTATAGGAGCGAAGCAGGAAATGGGTGCTAGTAGATAGCACTCCGCCAAGAGTGGAAAGTTTTTCTGATACAAATGCGGCGGCCTTCTGCAGCGTAGGGGCATTGACAAAGACCAGCAAGTCGTAGCCGCCCGACATTAGATAGCAGGACTCAACTTCGTCGAATTTAGATAACCGCTCCGCCAGTCGATTGAAACCACCACCGCGCTCAGGCGTGAGCTTCACCTCGATGACCGCTCTCACGGCGGCACCGGTTACCGCCTCGCGGGAAAGATCGAGCACCGGACGCCAGCCGAGGAAGATTTTATCCTTCTTCAACTGTTCCAGATGCTGTTCGACTTCGGATACTGAGAGCCCAGCGACCTGCGCCATTTGCGCGGTCGAGAGACGGCCACCTTCGAGCAACAACTTGAGAACAGGGTTCATGGGAGTTGAAATCCCATAAGCCAAATGCATCCGACGCCATATCATTTTTTAAAACTCCATTTATGGTTGTATGCCCCATCGTTCCATGGGGTGTGGGGTTGCTCCGAATGGAAGGATTGGGCTTCCCCCGATAAAACGGACACTAGTTGGGCTAGATTTTACTTTTGTTAGTTGAGGTTGGATTCGTAGTCGAGGGGGCTTTTAAAGCCGAGGGACGAGTGAAGGCGTATTCGGTTATAGAAGCTCTCGATGTAGTCGAAGATGGCGGTGGTGGCTTCGCTGCGGGTGGCGAAGCGGCGGCGGTAGATCAGCTCATGTTTGAGCGTGCTCCAGAACGACTCCATTGTAGCGTTGTCGTAACAGTTACCCCGGCGGCTCATGGAGGCGATGCAACCGTGGCCGGACAAGGTGGAGCGATAGGCTGCGCTGGCATACTGACAGCCACGATCCGAGTGATGAAGCAGGCCTGCGCCCGGCCGGCGTTTTCGCAAGGCCATGTGCAGGGCGGCCAGCGGGAGCGCTGTCTCCAGGCTCGATCCCATGGCCCAGCCGATCAATCGGCGGCTATAAAGGTCGAGCACTCCGGCCAAGTATAACCAGCCTTCGCCGGTTTCGACATAGGTGATATCGGTGACCCACACTTCGTCGGGCTTGGTGGGGACGCTTGCCTTTGGCAGCAGGTTTGGGGCGATAGGCTCGTTGTGCGCGCTGTCGGTGGTTCGAACCCGATACCGGCGGGCCTGTCGACCGTGCAGTCCGGCTTCTTTCATCAAGCGGGCCACGCGGTTGCGGCCTACCGCTTCGCCTTGCTTGTGCAGGGCCACCGTCACCCGCGGACTCCCATATGTGCCACGCGAGTCCTCGTGCACCCTGGCGATCTTTGCCCTGATCGCTTTGGTTTTAAGTGCATGAGCCGAGGCCCGCGCGCTTTGCCATTGGTAGTAACCACTGCGCGAGACTTCCAGCACCTCGCACATCGTTTTGGTCGGATGTTCGTGGCTCATCGCTTTAATCCGGGCATACCGCTGTGCGATGGTTCGGAGAGGATGCCCGCAGCTTTTTTTAGGATGTCCCTCTGCTCGGTGATCCTCGCCAGCTCTTGCCGCAGTCGTTCGTTCTCGGCCTGCAACACCTCCTTGCTATCGGACGGGGCAGCCAGCCCGGCGGCCCGGGCTGGCTGCCCCGTCCGATTCCAGTCGTAGAGCTGAAACACACTGATTCCCAGCTCCCGGGCAGTCAGCTCCGCTGACCTCCCGCTTTGCTTCCACATGCGCACTGCTTGCTGACGAAACGCTTCGTCGTGCCTTGGTGGCTTCATTCCTGTCTGCTTTTGTTCTTTCATCGTTGAGTCTTTCTTTAGTGGCTCAACTCGTGTCCGTCGATTCGGGGCAACCTCACCCTCCTCGCGGATTTAAGCGGCTTCGGTGTGGATTATGGTGGGTTTGCGGTATCCCGTAATGGCTCCATGTTCAGGTATCGGCTGCCGTCCATCCACTCATCATGTTGTTCGACAGCGCGGGCGCGGATCAGCCGTAGGCAACAGGCCTCGTGGTGAAGATGCGCACGATGTGGGTGCGGCGTTTAAACTTCTGGTTAAGTCATTCGAGTAGATTATTGGAATTGAGGTCCTTGTGGTATTCGCGAGGCAATCGGTAAAAGGTAACAGTCTCCTCGATGGCCTACTCTGCCCACAGGCACAGTCTGGCGTATTTGGCCTGCCAGCGCACCAGCCACTGGCTCAGGTCATGACGGGCTTCGTTGATGTCGCGCCGGTCGTAGAGCAGACAGGCCGGATCGGCCGAGCGCGGCACGTGATCAAGAGTGTTGCGAAGGAAGTGCACGTAGCAACGCTGCCACAAGCTCATCGGCAGCACCTCGGCGACGAATTGTTTGAGGCCCTCGTGCTGATCGGTCACCGTCAGGTAAACACCGGTCAATCCCCGCTGCTTGAGTCCAATCAAAAACTCCCGCCACGCGCTGGTGCTTTCGCGGTTGGCCAGTTGCACGCCCAGGACCCGACGGCGGCCCTCCCAATCCCCCCCCCTATGGCCACCAGACGGCTCTCGATCGGACCACTCCGTTCTCGCGCACGCTTTCATATCGTGCGTCGAGGATGAGGTAGGGATACTCCTCGGTGAGCGGCCGGTTCATCACCCGCTCCAGCTCCTCGTCGAGCTGTTTAGTCGCCGCCTACACCGTGCTCGCGCTGAAGCTGTGTCCGCACAGCTCCTCGGTGACCGAACGCACCTTGCGGGTGGAGAAGCCCTGCACATACATCTCCGCCATCGCCAAAAGCGGCGCCTTTTCGCTGCGCTGATACTGGGCAAACAATTCGATTGAAAACAACCCTTCGCGGTCCTGCGGCACCCGCAACTCCAACGTGCCTACCCGCGTCGTGAGCCGACGCCGGTAATG